>CADEEZ010000037.1 GCA_902826485.1 uncultured Gammaproteobacteria bacterium | reverse complement strand
TGGTTTTAAAAATTGCTGAGTGGTTAGAAGTTGACCCTGCTTATTTACTGTTTGGAGAAAAGAATAGTAACAAGAGCCAGGACAAGAATAAAATCACTATTGATAAAGAACTACTTAATCATGCATTGGCAAAAATCAGCGGTGTGATAAAAAAAACAGAAAATACTGACGAACTTATCCATTTTTTTACAAGTATATTAGATGATTTATCAAAAATGGAAATAAAAAGTGAACAGCTTAAACAGGTTTTCGATCTGGCGCTAAAATCCTCTCTCTTTATTAAAAGAAATTTTGCGTCTAGGGATATAGATCATGAAAAACTCAGATCTAATAAATCTGCATCCTGAAGCAAAAGAAATATCTTTTGCCCATAAGTTCTTCATACAATTTACTTTTGAAAAAAGCATACTGGGAACACTGGGGATCCATTATTTTTCACTAATGATAATTGACTCCACTAACACTTTATCAATATATTCTAGTGAACCAGCACTCGAATACAATATGATTCATGATGGACTTTGGCAGCATGATGGTATTTTTAAATGTGAAAATCATAAAGATGGCGCTTTTATTTTTTGGGATGAACTTTATTCAGATAGCCAAAAGCAAATACTCATTGAAAACAAAGAGAGGAAATTTGATTTTTCTTTCGGCTTTTACATTATGCGGAAAATGAAAAATTGTTTTGCTATCTATTCATTTGCTACAAAGAGTCCAAGTGAACGCAAAACATTTTTAGATTCAAAAGATATTTTACTAAGTATAGGTGATTATCTTTTCTATGAGCTTGAGAAGGTTCACTTGACATATACTGTTCCTAAAAGTACTTCAAATTTATCTGGTCAAAAAAATACAATACTCAAACTAGTAGTTAACAACATAAAAAAGAGGTATCTATGGACGACGGAATAAACACTAAAATCTATAAAGTTGGCGAAGATATTTTGACACAACCTGCAGAAGTTATTAAAGAAGAAGAGTTTAATACCGAAGCACTTGCTAACATTGTGAACGAATTAAATGCTATTAGTAACAAAATTGGAGCCGTAGGCTTTGCCGCCCCACAGATAGGCTATTCAAAACGCGTCATGTTCATTGGTATGCAATTTGATAATCCTCGACGACCCAATGTAAAGCAATTTCCCAAGATGACATTCATTAACCCTGAGCTCGTTTCTGTGTCTGGCGAAACAAGCAAAGATTGGGAAGGATGTGCGAGCTTCGATACTCAATTGGCCTATGTTGAACGACCAATAACGGTTCAGTATCGAGCTCGACATTTAGATGGCTCTTCATTTTCAGGTGAATTGAATAATTTCTCTGCACGAGTGTTCCAACATGAGCTAGATCATTTAGATGGTGTTCTTATGAATACGAAAGCAATAGAAACAAAGCAATTTGATAAAGAACGTGATGTCATTATAAGTTTGAAGCCCTAATGAATAGAAAAAAATTATTCTTTACAGGTGCTATTGGAAATTCAATAGAAGTCTTTGAAGCAATTGTGTATGCTTTTCTACAGCCTTTTATTACAAAGACTTTTTTTCCAGTGAACTTACGAGATCATAATTTACTTTTTCTCTTAACAGCTATTCTTCCTTTTTTAGCACGCCCAATGGGTGCCTTATTCTTTGGCATGATGGGCGATCTAAAAGGAAGAAAAACTGTATTAGAATACTCCATGGTCCTATCAGGGCTAAGTTGTTGTGCGATTGCCTTTACTCCTTCTTATACAACGGCAGGGCTACTCTCTTTCTTTCTTATTTTGTTCTTTCGATTTTTATTTGGGCTTGCCATGTCAGGGGAGTATAACAATTCTTTCCTATACCTAGCTGAACATTCTGCTCCTGAAAGCCGTGGATATATTCTCAGCTGGGCTGCTTTTGGAGTGAGTTTTGGGATCTTTCTTGCTACTACTTTTTCTTATGCTTTTACTTCTTTAATAGACAAAGAAGTTATTCCTATGTGGTCATTTCGACTTGTTTTCTTACTTTCCGGCTTAAGCTTATACATTGCTTATGTCGCGCGAAAAGATTTATCGGAAACAGCAGAGTTTTTCATTTCTTTTCCCACTTTTCAAGAGAAAAAGAAAACAGCAATCTATCAAGGGGCAAAACAAGAGCTAAAATCTAGTTTATTTGCCTCTATTAAAATCATTTTACTTTCTGGATTTGGAACCCATATTACCTATTCGCTACTATTCTATGGTGCGTTCCATATTACTCGATACAATATTAATGCCCATTCATTTAAAGATGTCACTTTGCTCATCGCCATTTCTTCCTGTATTAGTGCCATGCTCATACCTACCATTGGAAAAATAACTGACTTCATTGGAAGAAAATTACTTCTTATTTGCTCTTTAATCGTATTAACGAGTCTATATTTATTTTTCTTTTTTGATATTGCAAAAAATGGCACTTACCAGGAACTACTTTGCTATTACTTAGCTCTAGGATTCTTTAATGCAATATATTTTTGTGCAGCACCCGCAGAGATTATCGATTCATTGCCTAAAAAGATGCGATCTACCGTAAATGGCTTACTTTATGGTATCCCTGCACTTATTTTTGGGGCGCTATCTTTGCCCTATTTTCAGGCACAAATAGATAAGTATCCTGAATCACCTTTATTCATATTTAGCATAGCGATCCCCCTACTGCTATTTTTTCTTTTCTC
Source organism: uncultured Gammaproteobacteria bacterium (assembly GCA_902826485.1). Lineage (GTDB taxonomy): Bacteria > Pseudomonadota > Gammaproteobacteria > Berkiellales > Berkiellaceae > CADEEZ01. The sequence goes on along the minus strand of CADEEZ010000037.1, from coordinate 323 downwards.
TAAAAATAAGTTTTTTGCACCTTCACATAAATATATGTATTCACTAGAAAAGAACAAAGTGAGTTAGGAACCCTTGAAGCCTTACAAAAAATAAGAAAGAACAGTTAGTTAATAAGATTTTTTACCCTGAATTCCCCAACCAAGTTTTGAAAAATGGCACAGTTACCTTGCCTATGCTCAAAGAGCAAATACTGAAATGGATAGGTGCTGTTAAGTAGTTTTTCATCTACGCCCAGGCTAGTCTTTACTGGCTTGGGCCCATGAGTTGTTTAAAATAGGAAATTTAAAATGCATAAAATTAAATGGGCTTTATTGGCCTTTAC
>CADEEZ010000036.1 GCA_902826485.1 uncultured Gammaproteobacteria bacterium | reverse complement strand
CAATGATTTTTGGGTGGCAACCGACTCAGTCTCAGATAGTTATTTAGAGCAAATGACTTCGTTTTTTTCTAGTTTAGTTTTAAATGTTAATCAGAGTAACTTCTCAAAAAGAAGTGAGCAGCTTCTACAACATGTTGATCCGTTATCTTATGCCAGAGTAAAAGCCGAAATGACCGAACAAGAAGTAGATATTAATCGCCGTGCTCTTACAACCGCTTTTCATCCTATGAGCTTCAAAATAGATAGAAAAAACCTTACGGTTGATGTGAAAGGAGAACTAAGAATACTGTCAGGTAATACAGCCATTGGTTCAGGAACGCATACCTATCAAATCAGATACTCAAATCGAAATGGTAAGTTATATATTCTGGATTTCAAAGAGGTTAGAAATGTTCAATAAACTATTTATATTACTATTTTTATCTATTCCTCTATTGGGTCATGCAGAACAAAGGCTAGTTGTTCGGGAAGGGGGTAATGTAACTGCAAATATTGCCTCTTCTTCATTAAACCGAATTGCAGTTCAAGGAGATAGAATTGTCAATATTAAGGGTATGACAGGACAGTTTCAGTTAGAAAAAGATTTAAATTTAGGTCAGATATTCATTCAACCCTATTCGCCGGACGATAAAACCCCTATTCATATTTATATTACGACGGAACAAGGTAGTACCTATTCACTTACTTTATTGAGTAATGACATGCCTGCTGAAAATATTGTTTTGATATCAAACTCTGGACAAGATAAGGCTATAGTTTGGGAAAAAACAGCTGCTTATGAGGCTGTTATAGTTAATATTATTAAGGCTATGCATAATCAAGCTGAGCTAGAAGGCTTTTATTCAAGCCATGAAACTAAAAATAATATTCAAATAAAAAGCTTAACAGTTAAAACTATAGACAGTTACTTAGGGGGTAAATTAAAAGGAAATAGTTATGAAATTCAAAATGTTTCAGATAATGAAATAAGATTAAAAAATACAGATTTTTATAAAACCGGTATCAGGGCAATATCTATTCTGAATAAAAGCTTGCCACCCCAAGGTAAAACAATCGTGTATACCGTAAGCGGGGTTTAAGATGAGCGAAATAGAAGAAACCGAAGTCAAGATGCCGACCCCAGACGAGGTGAAAAAGCAACAAGTTAAGTTATGGGCCATCGGGTTGGGTATTTTATCTTTGATAGCTTTTGGAATTTATTTGATATCTGGGGATAATAAAAATGATCCAAATCAATTGTCTAATCATCGAGATACAACAATTTACGATGTTACGGGCTCAGTAGATGATAAAAATTACTGGATGTATAAGAATGAAGGTAAATTAGCAGAGCAAGGTCAAACCCAAGAAAAAATCTTGCAAGAAATTGATAAAATTAGAGGTGAGCTTGGAAAACCAGCTCTTAATGATAATCAATTAGATAACCGCGAAAATGAGTTACTAGAGCTTAGAGCAAGGGTTCATGCGTACGAGAATGAACAATATCAGGCTGACTATAAAAATGAAAATTATAACGAACCAGTAAAGTCAAATATTAGAAGCAATATTGACAAACCAAACCGAAATATTTTACCCGAGCAAGATTATTATGAACAAAATCAAATAACTCAATCTAATGGGATGCCGCAATCTCTCCCTAGACCTGCCCCAGGTATTTTTTCAGAAACACTTGATTTAGTACCCCTGTCAGATGAATCCAATAATACTCCACACATAGATAGTTATATCCCAGCAGGCTCTTTTGCTAAAGCAGTTTTATTAAGTGGCATAGATGTATCGGCAGGTGTTTCATCCCAATCTAACCCTAAACCGGTTGTTTTACGATTAATTGATAAAGGCAGTTTACCCAATCGAGCTGTCGGTAATATGAAAGAATGTCGGGTAGTAGCGGCAGCTTATGGCGATTTATCAAGTGAACGTGCCTATATGCGACTGGAAAAGCTCAGTTGTATAGAAAAGGACGGCCACGTTATCGAAACCGATGTAGATGGATACATTAGCGGAGAAGATGGTAAAAATGGGCTTCGTGGCAATGTGGTGATGCGGGATGGAGAAGTCCTTAAACGAGGTTTTGTTGGAGGTTTATTTTCTGGTTTAGGCAAAGCCACTGCTCAAACATTTCAAACGACAAGTGTGTCACCGCTAGGGGTCACATCAAGCGTGACCGGGGCATATACCTTTGCTAAAGCGGCTGCTGATGGGGTGGGAGATGCATTTGAGCTTATGGCTAAATATAACATTCAACGAGCAGAGCAATATCAGCCTGTTATTCAAATTAGCGCTGGTAGGATGGTTGAAGTCGTCTTTCATAGTGGTAGCAAATTTAGGGAGAAAAAAAAGCGTGAAGCTGCGAAAAAATCGGGAGATATTTATGCAAACTAATATATCTAAAATTATGTTACTGGGCTTAATTTTTATAGTGTCGGGTTGCGCAACTAATCAACATTTTGATTGCAAGCAAAGTAATGGCATAAAGTGCAAAAGCCTTTCTGAAATTGATAGGCGGGTCACTTCAGGTGAAATTGGAGATAATTATAATATCAAACACAAAAAATCAAATTCACTATATATTTCAAGTGTTGAAGAGAATAAATCTCAATTAAATTTGAGAAACAAAGAAGAAGTTGCCCAAATCTGGATAGCAGCCTATGAAACCAAAGACGGGATTTATCACCAGGCCAATACTGTTCACACAGTATTAAAACCCGCATCTTGGTCTAACGTTATCAATGAAATTGAACAGAACTAGGATATTAAATGGACATAACATTTGGATTAAAAAATGTTAAAAATACAATTTTTAAGAAAATCACACAAACATTTTTTTCAGATGACCTAAATAAACCATTTTCATCAGGGATCTTAAATAAAATCAACGCCCATTTAAATCTTCATTCCCTTTCAGAATGGCTTCCCTATCAATGCTTTAATCCTGAAACTGAAATTTTTAAGATGGAGCATGCTCAAGGCATTATTTTAGAGGCCACTCCAATGGTCGGAGCCTCGGATGATAATGCTGAAGCTTTATATAACTTACTTCAAAGAGTGTTGCCTGAAGGGTCGATTGTTCAGGTTTTATTGTATGCCTCTCCTCATTTGTCTCATGAATT
>CADEEZ010000035.1 GCA_902826485.1 uncultured Gammaproteobacteria bacterium | reverse complement strand
GGGGTTGTTGATCGAATGGGCAGAAGATGGGGTGTTTTCAAAATCCCCCCGCTCTCAAACTGGCGACTCCCTTTGATACCTAAAGATCGGTTAAATTTTTCTACGATTCTGACGCCTGAAAATGAGATCTTGTCCCCTTTTGTATAAAAGGGGGCCGACAGCTGAAGGCTGGGGGGGATTTAGTTTTTAATTAGTATTTAGACTTTGGCCCAGGTTTAAATTTACCCACGCTTTCACTACGAGTCATTAGCTCATCTTTTTCGGTTTGCTCTAGTTTTTTCTTAAAAAAACCTTCCGATTTTTGTTTTGAAGAATTCAATAAAAAAGTATGAGATAACACGTCTTCTTTTTTAGGTAAAACAGTGATATTTGCGCCCATTTGTGCTAACTGCATGACCACATCAGGGCTTATCCCTAAGACTTTAGAAATTTGAGATATCGAACAAAAGCCTAATAAGTACCAACATAAAACCCATTGTCTTATTGCACTAATGGTTTCTGCAAAAGGCAAACCGGTTAAATCATCAAAAGCAGAAGTGCGACCCTGACCTTTACAAGATAGGCATTCAAAAAACCAACGTTGATCTTCTGCTTCTTGAGGAGGTTCACGTTTCACCACGTGGGTTGAAGCGCATCGGGGGCAGACAACGCCTTCAGGCCAACGCATACTGTGTATGGTTCGAAAAATTTCTTTGTCTTTTAAAAGGGCTTGAATGGCCGCAATCCTAGAGTCGACTTGCGTGCCTCTGGGTAATTCACGAAGATGTTTAAGCGATTTTAAGTTTTTTTCTAATTCAGGATCGATTTCTATTTCAAAGCGAGAGTTCAAGTGGCACCCAATCTTCAATTTTGTTTGATAAACAATACATCGGATAGGGTACGTCTAAAATTTTAGGAGATCAACTTATTTAAGTAAATTATTTAAATTTACGCGACGCGGAAACACGTTGCGCGGGCTCTAAATGGTTAATTTCTTGTATTTTAGTAATTTGACTTAAAAGCGTGTCTCTAATTTCTTTTTCAAGGGGGGTACCCATGGGAGTAGGGGCATATTTTTTATTAACATATTGGTGTAACATCACGGGTTGATGGCTAGGGTGCTGATGTTGAGCTGTAGGATTTTTGCTGGAATAAGCGAGTAATTTGGGATCAAGTGACCCTACAAAAGTTAATAAACTTTGCATTCTCGTTAATAATTCATGCGGTGTTTCATCGGGAAAATGTTTAGCAAGGGTTTGTCCTATTGCTTCAATACTGTTTTGGTTGTTTGATTTTGTTATGACATCCCCCGTTAGCAACCTATAACCAAATCATCTAATTTATCAGAAACGGCTTTGGCAAAAATAGTTTCGGTTATTTCGTCTATATGATATTGATTCAAAATAGGTGTAAGTTCAATAATAAGTTGGTTGAATTTGAGTATATCACGGATTTGCACCGATCGTTTGTAGATGGAACTGACTAAATCCTCAGTCCAAGCCTCTTTTCCTCTAGGTGGAATGATTTTTTGTTCCTGGTTTAAGCGCTCGGCAATTTGGGTTTCCGTTAGCCCAGAATCCAATTCTTGGGTCAGTCTCGATTCTAGCAATAGCGCAGTTTGATTCACTTTCATGCGCTCAAGCATCTTCTGCAGCTGCGACAAGACCCATGTTCCCCCTTCTGGGGCGGTGTAACCCTCTAAATTAAGCATTTCAACCATTTTACGTTGTGAATAGCCATTTTGGGCATATTCTTCAATAATAGGGTGAAGCAAGAGAGAATAAATAATCGCATGGGAAATTTTAGGACGGTTAACCCGGTTTATTTCTTCTAAGGCATGTGGGTTGCCAGACTTAGCATGAGAACGCTTTAAACCCGCCTTAATTAGCGAGCCATGCTGTGAACGTTGTACCCGAGCATGTTCCACCACCGCTGAAAGGGTATCGGTATTAATAAAAGGTTGATCGCAGCAATAGAGTGACCTAGGGGCTGCTGCAAAGTTTAATAATAAATCGCTAAAATGTTCATTGCCGGTTAAGTTTTTAATTTCAGCAAGAATAAGATCAGCTTGTTGATTTATACAATAGTCAGTGGCTTTTTTTAATTCGGGCCATTTTAGGCGTTGGCGTTTGGAATCGCCTAATTCTACGAAAGTTTTTACCAACTCATATTCAGGGTGGCTATTTAAAAACGCCTGAAGATTGGCTTCCTGAAGTTGCAATGAATCGCTTGAAAATAGAATAGTCGTGTGGCTTTTAATCGGAGCGATTAAGTAGGCAACCAGTTTTTTTTGTTCAAGAATAGCTGTCATAAATGGCTACTGCTATTTTTATCAAATCTTACTCATAAACCTAAGTATAGTTTGGTCATGGGTAAGATTGATCTTTCGGTTCATAAATTTAATCTATCCTATAAAATTATACAGGTAAATCATTTTCTTCTTGCCTTCTAGTTAAAACCTCAGCTCCTGACTCAGTAACCAATATCGTGTGCTCCCATTGAGCCGAAAGGGAACGATCTTTGGTGATAACGGTCCATTCATCGGGCATGAGCTTCACTTGGCGCTTGCCAGCATTAATCATGGGCTCAATCGTAAATATCATTCCGGCTTTTATTTCTATTCCGGTGCCCCATTCACCATAATGTAACACTTGCGGGTCGGCATGAAAGACACGTCCAATGCCATGGCCACAATATTCTCTCACCACCGAATAATGATTGGCTTCAGCATGTTCTTGTATTGCCGCTCCAATATCTCCTAAATGGCAGCCAGGCTTGACTAGCGCAATGGCTTTTAATAAACATTCACGTGTCACACGAGATAAGCGACTTCCTAAAATAGAGGGGGTGCCCACAAAAAACATTTTGCTGGTGTCACCATGAAAGCCGTCTTTAAGCACCGTAATATCAATATTCACAATATCGCCGTCTTTTAAGGGTTTATCATTAGGTATGCCATGACACACTTGATGATTAATAGACGTGCAAATAGATTTAGGAAATCCACGATAATTAAGCGGAGCAGGAGTAGCTTGTTGGGTTTCGGTGATATAGTTATGGCAAAGATCATTTAGGGTATTCGTTGTCACTCCCGCTTTTACATAGGGCGCGATCATTTCTAGTACTTCTGCGGCCAGTCGGCCCGCTATACGCATTTTAGCGATTTCTTCGGGGGTATGAAGGGTAATATTCATGTGTTATGCCTCATCCTACTAGTTTCGATTTCAGCAATTATATGGTATAAACGCTGCGAGGGTACACAGGTGTAATAACTTAAGTATTCCTCGGAAGTTAAATAACATAATATTAGTCCACACGCGAGTCAATTGCTCGGTTTTGGGTGCGAAGGTTTTCCTTTGTCAAACCAGCAAACGCGGAGGCATAACCCAAACAAAGCACAGGAGTCCCTTATGGCTATTCATATGCGCCAAATGTTAGAAGCAGGTGTTCATTTCGGTCATCAAGGCCGCTATTGGAACCCTAAAATGAATGAATTCATTTATGGCACCTACGATAAAATTCACATCATCAACTTAGAAAAAACAGCCCCGATGTTTCGCGATGCATTGAACTATGTTTCTCGTATTGCAGCACGTAACGGCAAAATATTGTTTGTAGGCACAAAGCGTGCGGCCAGCGAATTGGTTAAACAATATGCAGAACGTTGCGGCATGCCTTATGTTGATTATCGCTGGCTTGGCGGAATGCTAACTAACTTTAAAACAGTTAAGCAATCCATTAAACGTCTTGAAGAACTCCGCGCCATGAAAGACGACGGTACTTTCGAAAAGTTAGTTAAAAAAGAAGCCCTAACGCGTTCACGTGAACTAGAAAAGCTAGAACGTGGCCTAGGCGGCATTAAAAACATGAATACGCTTCCCGATGCTTTATTTGTTATCGATGTGGGTAACGAAAACATCAGCGTACTAGAAGCCAATAAACTGGGTATCCCAGTTATCGGTGTGGTCGATACCAATCACTCTCCTGATAACATTACTTATGTTATCCCAGGTAATGATGATGCCGTACGCTCCATCGAGTTTTTCTTGCAAAATATGGCTGAAACCATTAATCAAGCCAAAGGCAATCAATCGAATATGCAGGTACAGTTTGATCAAACGGAATTTGTTGAAATTCCAGATGAGCAATAAGCACTGCTAATTCATAAAGGGGGCATGGCCCCCTTTTTTCCGAAAGTTGTTTACCGAATTATTATAGAATTATTATGTACGAGTAGAGTAAGGAGTCGCCATGACCAATATTACAGCCAGCATGGTTAAAGAGTTACGTGAGCGCACAGGCGCAGGTATGATGGAATGTAAAAACGCTCTTGTTGAAGCGAATGGTGATTTGGCTGAAGCAGAAATTGTGATTGCAAAATCAGGCCATAAAAAAGCCGCTAAAAAAGCAGGCAGAGTAGCAGCAGAAGGTATGGTTGCCATTAAAGTGTCTGGTAATAAAGAAGCGGTGGCTTTAGTCGAAATCAATTCAGAAACTGATTTTGTGGCACGTCATCCTGACTTTCAAGGTTTTGCTAACGATGTGGCCGATATTGTTTTAGACAGCAAACAAGAAGACTTAAGCAGTCAGCCAGCTATTGAAACAGCCAGACAAGCACTTATTGCTAAATTAGGTGAAAATATTGTTGCACGTCGTGCCAAGTATTATGCTGCGGGCAAAAATATCATTGGTCAATATATTCATCATGGCAGTAAAATTGGTGTCATCGTTGAAATGACTGGGGGCGAAGAAGCGCTTGCAAAAGATATGGCCATGCATATTGCCGCTTCTAAACCTGAGTTTATTTCACCTGACGAAGTGCCAGCAGCTGAAATGGCTAAAATGAAAGATATTTTCATGGCACAAGCTGAAACCTCAGGCAAACCTGTCGCGATTCACGAAAAAATCGTGCAAGGTCAAATTAATAAACATTTTGCCGAAATTTGTTTGTTGGGCCAGCCTTTCTTTAAAGATCCAGACAAAACCATTGGTGTGCTTTTGAAAGAAAAGCAAGCGACTATTGTGCGCTTTACCCGTTTTGAAGTAGGTGAAGGCATAGAAGTAGTTAAGCTTAATTTCCATGAAGAAGTCATGGCGCAAGTACAAGGGAGTAAATAGGCGTGTCCTCCCAATTATTTTACAAAAGAATTTTACTTAAACTCAGTGGCGAAGCGTTACTGGGGGAAGAACCTTTTGGC
>CADEEZ010000034.1 GCA_902826485.1 uncultured Gammaproteobacteria bacterium | reverse complement strand
GCCGAGAGACTTGAAGCCGAGAGACTTGAAGCCGAGAGACTTGAAGCCGAAAGACTTGAAGCCGAAAGACTTGAAGCCGAGAGACTTGAGCACAACGATCTCATTTTTACGAAATACACAGTTCATGTGCCTGAACAAGCATATAAAATTATGGCTCTGCTCGAAGAAAATGGATTTGAAGCCGATATTATTGGCGGATATCCGCGTGATTTTGTTTTTGAGGTAGACCCTGATGATATTGATATCGCCACCAATTGCCCTGCTGACAAACTGAAAGCAATATTAAATGATTTTTATGTGGTACAAAACGACAATGAACCAAACTTTTTTAAAATCCCCACCAATGGAAAAAATTTAAGCATTGATATTTCATGTATTAATGTACCTTTAAACACGTATCTTTCAAAAAGAGATTATACTTTCAATACCTTAACTTGCAAAAAAGACGGCAAAATACGTGCCACGCCAAAAGCCATCAATGATATTGAAACGAAAACGTGGAACACGCTCTCTGACGCGAATCAAATGTTTGCAGAATATCCCGATAGAATAGTAAGAGGTTTCCGATTAAGCAATCATATTAAAGTGCCTTTATCTCAACCTATTGTTTGCGCTATGCAAAATCAAGCTGAACATATTAGAGAAATCGTTTTTGGCATTTATCTTAGCAATTTAGCAAAGGTGTTTTTAAGAGGAAGAGCTGTGGAAAACTTTAATTTTTTAATCAAAAATAAAATATTTCATCACCTCATTCCTTTTTTAAACTATCAAGATTGTGAATTATCGTATTTTTATTGGAAAGAATTATTTGAGTCTATCGACGAATTGTCACCTGCTACTCGATTAAAAGATTATAGCCCAACATTGATTTTCGCCTTAATATTGCGCCCCATGAATCAGCATACACATTTATTTTTTGAGAAATATACTAACCTTAATTTTGATAAAAAAATAAAAATGATTAGCAAGATGAACGATATTTATAAGTATTATTTTCAACAAGAGCATGAAGAGCCAGCTCAAACTAATACATTTAACCAATACAATCAAACGGTATATTATACAGAAAATACCCTTGTGAATAATAATATATTTTTCATTGACCACAATACTTATAATAATAATTTTTATACGCCATTTTATGGTCATACACCCCAAACAAACAACATGATTCAAAATGATCAACCTCAACCCTTTTTCAATCCCCCACAACACAATCAAAATCATAATTCGAATAAGAAACACTTTTGTTCTAAACCTATTCACAAAAAACGCCATGGGAAAAACAAAAAATAATTTACCATAACACTTTACTTAGTTAATTTAATTTGTTAATTTACTTTCTTGCAGGGAAAAACTAGTATAACAAAGCAGATTGACTCGCTATGAAAAAAAAAGTATTAATCGCATCAAACAATAATATAAATAATAATAACAACATTAAAATTATTGATATTTATGCGCTTATTTCAGAAGCATTAGAAATAGATCGCTCCACTCATAATGCAGAATATGAAAAAATACTCCATCAATGTAAAACCCTTCTTAAAAGGCCACAGGCAAAAATACATTTATGTGGCCAGATGGCCGATAGATTAGAATACGAATTTAAAAATTATCAATCTTCCAAACGTTCTGTTACTGCCGATACCCTAAAAGAGGATATGGCCTTTTATGATGCGAAAATTAATTTTGTTTGCTTTGTATGGGAGCATTTTCTTAAAAATGAGCCGACACTAGATGACATTTACTTTCGTTTTTTAATTTTACTGAGAATAAATATAGAAAGGATATTCTTAACTATAGCTATTTTATATAGATTCAACAGCATTCCTATTGGCACAAATTATACGATTTATCTGCATGTTTTAAAATTAATGACCCTTATCGATCTTCACAAAGAAAAATTTAATGATTTTATGAATCTCGCTAAAGTGGGCAAAAACACAATCTGCATTCCAAATAACTTTGTTTTAACTAAAAGTTTATTTTCGACCATATCAGAAGACAGTGTTACCTTATTATTATATTATGCAGAAATTTTATCCCATAATTCAAATTTTTCAGAAGCTGAAAAAGCACTTATTCAATGTCAATTGCAATTAGACAACTTCAAACACAGAATATTCCCTGAAAAACAATCTGCTTTATCTCGTTTGATTAAGGAAGCAGACAATACTATTAAAACGAATTCTGGTTTAAGATTATCTTGCTTGTTGAATAAATTACATCTTTTTTCAGAAGAGTTCAGCACTATTTTAAGTTTTTTCAATCCTTATTCAAATGAAATAATTATTCACGCTGAACCTGATGACCTATCTATTTTAAAAAAATCATTTGAATCGATTATTACACATATCACAGAAATAAAAAAATCCACTATCAATACGATAAAAGCAAGATTGTCAGATACTGTTCCAGAAAGCATTGAATGTGCACTAAATGATTTAAAAAAGCTAAAACCTTGTTTAAATTCTTCAATCAATTTAGATATATTAACTAAAGCATCTGAATTATGTCTACATTGGAAATTTTTCTTTAATGTTGAAGCCCCTTCCCTCTCGAACAAGTTAATAATAGAACTTTTTTCAGATTTTTATAATCAATGTGCGAATAGCATAAAAGAGCTTAAAGACTTTGAAATAACGAAATTAAATTTTGAACATTTCAAGCCCACTTTAGAAAAATTCATTAAAGAAGTTTCTACCATTGCTCCCCTTCCAGAAAATAAAGGCTATCGTGATCTTAATAAACACTATCAGTCTTATTTTGAAGATAAAAAATTTATGGCGGCATTCGTTGAGTTTATAAGAATAACCATACTAACGGCAAATGAAAAAACTGACTTGGCCCAGAAACAAGGTGATGAACGCCTTCTTTTGAGTACGCAATTAGAAACCAACAAAGAAATTATCAGCCTATTGACTTTTTACACCGAGCAATTGGGCACTTTTACATCCAATTTAAAATTAGAAAGCTATTTTTATACCGTGCTATTTAATACCACCATTAACAACGCTGTATTAATGACACAGGCACTCACCAAAAATCGCTTCCCATTAGGGGATAATTTAGGTTACCTTAATGATATTTCACATTATCTCGCGCTTATTCAGCATTATTATATTCCAACAACTGGAAATAAATATCCTAAAATAAAAATTGAAGAAGAAGATCAATATTCTTTAAAAGTCATGCTTCTGCACATTGCTTATTGTGAGGTTATCGCCCTAACAACCAAACCTGATACCGCGCTAGAAATTATAGCGAAAACTATATCCGATGAATCGAAAATTGAATCCATTAAAAAATCTCTTCTTGAATCGAAGAGTAAATTTTCCAGTATTATTGATATTTTATTTGAATTTAAAAAAACGATTTCTACTAACAATGATTCTGTGTGGACACCTCCTAAAACATCCCAACATTTCATGGATTTGTGTCTATCCCCCCAAGATCGCTTTAATAATATTATGAATAAACTGAGTGAATTAGCCCTAAACAATCAGCGTGATACTTTAGATGTTTATGAAAACATTATCTGTTCTATTAATTTATTCGATGAAATTTATAAAAACACAAATTCAGAAAATATTAAACTTTATATCGATTTTTCTCTCCAGCTGTTTAACCAATGGGCACTTTTCTTTACAGTAGAAAACCCTAGTTTTTCTGAAAATGTAATCATTGAACTTTGTCGTGGAATCATTAGCCTATTCAATGCCATCAAAAAAAGTCTTGATGCTCAAGATGAGAATCAGATTAATGACTTAGTCAATAAGCTAGAAACCATATCACTTAATGACCATACTAATATCACGAAAGACATTATAGAAACACTGAATACCACACACATTGCCTTATACGATGTCACCATTCTTTTATTAAAGAACAGATATAAAAACAATTTTCTTTTTACGGGTTACGACAAAATTACAAAATCGTTAATTAACACCGTTAATGCCAATGGGACTAGTTTTCTATTTGAATTGTTGGATTCATATAAAATAAACGTATTAGTCTATCACTTTATATTGTCATGCAATTTTATAAATAAAGACACAGATAAAAAGTCTTATGCGCATCTTTGTTATGAAATATGGAAAAATGGGGCGCGAGCTATTGATCTCATTAAAATTCGTCTAAATCATCAAAAACTAGACAATTTATATTCTACCTTTATGTCGCTTTATGAAATTTTAGCTATTTACAAACCTTTTTTATTAGATTTTTATTCAGAGCCAATAGATTCTATTTCAAGGTTTAACTTACAAACAAATGACATCGAACCGCTCCCCGAATCCCCTTCTAAATTGTACAATTGGATATTAAATGGAGAATGCTTTAACAGCAACATTCAGCATATTTCTAACTTTTTTGACAAAAGTTTTAATGCGCTCATTCAGGTTCAAATTAATTTACACAGTTTAATAGACAAAATTAGCAACAGTAAATATCTAGAAATTGAAACTGAGATGTTTCATTTTACCCAAAAATATCGCAGCCCCTTGACGGCAAAATCTAACTACATTGAACCTATATTAAAAAAAATCAACCTTTTATTTCTTCCGCCCTCGAGCAATCCTATCCAATTTGAATCTATAGAAAAACCTATTCTATTAATAACGTCTATAAAATCAATGATCGCCAAACTTTCAAATAAAAAGGAAAAAATCACCGAAGGGGATCTCGTTCTATCTGGATTGTATTTTCTTCAAATAAATCAAGCCTGTGTACACAGGCTAAATGAACCCCTAAATGAGCTTGTTTTTCAATTAAAGCAATTGAGTATAGTGTGGGGAAATTTTTTCAAAAAAATTATGCAAACAACACTTTCTGATTTGCAAGAAATTCAAAACAAATGTATTACTACCCTATCTTATCTACCCACTTCACTAATTGAAATTGAGCTCAATACCAAAAAACAAAATGCACTCTTCGCTAAGAAAGAAGTACAAGATAATCTTTCTGCCAAAAAATTACTAAACAAGAATCAAGCTGAAAATAGAAAAGTTTCTAATCGACTTGAAACTGAGAGACGCGAAGCTGAGAGGCTTGAAACAGAGAAACGTGAAGCTGAAAAACGTGAAGCTGAAAAACGTGAAGCCGAGAGACGTGAAGCCGAGAGACTCGAAGCCGAGAGACTCGAAGCCGAGAGACTCGAAGCCGAGAGACTCGAAGCCGAGAGACTTGAAGTCGAAAAACTTGAAGCCGAGAGACGTGAAGCCGAGAGACTTGAAGCCGAAAGACTTGAAGCCGAAAGACTTGAAGCCGAA
>CADEEZ010000033.1:4774-7425 GCA_902826485.1 uncultured Gammaproteobacteria bacterium | reverse complement strand
GCGCCTTCGTCTCGTACTCCACGTGCGCCGTGTTGATCGTGATCCCGCGCGCCTTTTCCTCCGGCGCCGCGTCGATCTCGTCGTACTTCTTCGCCTCGCCTCCGAACTTCGTCGACAGCACCGTCGTGATCGCCGCCGTCAGCGTCGTCTTGCCGTGATCCACGTGGCCAATCGTCCCCACGTTCACGTGAGGCTTCGACCGTACGAATTTTTCCTTAGCCACGCCGCACCTCGTTCAATGCATTCTTCGAAATGGAGCCCACGACCGGAATCGAACCGGTGACCTCGTCCTTACCAAGGACGTGCTCTACCGACTGAGCTACGTGAGCGCTTCCTCGTCCAGACCGAACCGCCCGCCGCCCGGAACCCCTTCCGGCCGACCCATGGCCTACCCGCCCCAGAATCGCGTCCAAGGCATCCATGGAGCGGGTGATGGGAATCGAACCCACGCCATCAGCTTGGAAGGCTGAGGTTCTACCATTGAACTACACCCGCATCTGGTCTTTCTCAACCTAAAAGTACCTATTACGTAAATTTAGATTTAAAATCACCGTCTTAGGACTTTGCCAGTTGACACAATTTCTAAGTCCTGGTGGAGGGGGAAGGATTCGAACCTTCGAAGGCTATGCCGTCAGATTTACAGTCTGATCCCTTTGACCGCTCGGGAACCCCTCCAAAATATGAAGGCGTATTTTGCGCAAGCTACTACCCCTTGTCAACTTATGCGAGGTCATTTATTGAAAATAAATAAAATATAAATTTAAGTTATTTGAATCACCCTTTCCTTCTCCTCAAAAATTTCCCCAAAATTTTGTTTTTATGACAAAATTAAATCCGCCCGGTTCAATATGAGCAATTAGGGTGATGCGCCTTTTTTGTCCCTTTATTAAAGAGACCGGCAAAAGCTAGTGAAGCCTAAGCGAAACCAGATTGCCGAGGGATTTTACCAAAACAGCCCTCAGTCCTAACGGACTGGTCCCTTGAAAGGGACAAAAAAGAACAATTTTTGACATTAAATTGTATTTAGGAAATATGTGATGCGCGACTTAACCACCATGGGCAAAGATTTTCAGTCTCAGCCTTTTAAAAAAGAAAATTTAAACGCCAGCCCGATTATTCAATTTGAAACTTGGCTGAACGAAGCCATTGCTTTTCCTATTCCTGAGGCCAATGCCATGACACTGACCACATGTGATAGTAAGAACCAACCTAATGCACGCATGGTGTTATTAAAAAAATTTGACGAAACAGGCTTTATTTTTTTTGGCCATTACGACAGTCAAAAAGCGCAAGAACTCGCGGCAAATCCAAAAGCCAGTTTATTATTTTGGTGGGGCCCTCTTAATCGCCAAATCAGAATTCAGGGTTCGGTAATAAAAGAAGATAAACAAAAGTCTGCCGATTATTTTCATTCCCGCCCATTAGAATCTCAAATCGCTGCGATTGTTTCACCGCAAAGTCAAAAAATATCAGACAAACTAAAATTAATTCAAGAATATGAGAAATTATTAAGTAAATATCAGGATACTGAACAATTACCTGATTGCCCTGATTATTGGGGTGGTTTTAAATTTGTGCCTAATCGATTCGAATTTTGGCAAGGAAATGCCTATCGACTGCACGATAGATTTGTTTATGAGCACGATAAAAATACCCAGACTTGGGGGATTACTCAGCTGGCACCATAATCAACGCAATCTATCCCTTAAGTTTTACAAAAAAGATAAATTGCCGCCCTACGCTCGCAATGACATATTCAGGTACTAAC
This sequence comes from uncultured Gammaproteobacteria bacterium, assembly GCA_902826485.1. Classification (GTDB taxonomy): domain Bacteria; phylum Pseudomonadota; class Gammaproteobacteria; order Berkiellales; family Berkiellaceae; genus CADEEZ01. The sequence goes on along the minus strand of CADEEZ010000033.1, from coordinate 5,657 downwards.
GTTTTAGTCTTTCTTTATACGCTTAAAATCTGGCTTGTCATCAGAGTCTTCTGCAAGGTCTATCTGCATGCCCTCTTCATCTCGCTTTCTTTTTAACTCAGGCTTTTCTGCTTTATGACTATTCATTGAAAAAGAGGGTAAGAAAGTAGACAGTTGAGATAAAGCACTTGAAGCAAACCACTTTGTGGCATAAACGGGGCAATAATAAAGGCAATTTTTATACGTATAATCTGCGCCCAGTCTAGCAATAATCCATTGCTTAGCTTCATCAGAATCAACTTGAATTAATTGTTTGAACAACAAGCTTCTTTCTAGCTCGGCATACTTATTTTTTGTGTCAGCATGTACACCCGTTAAGTTTAAATCGCTGAAAAGATTGTTTTTCAGCTTTACCGTTTGAAGAACTACCAGCCCTTGCACATTCAGAACGGCGAGTTGATTATCGTTGCAGTATAACACTTGAAGCGCCGCCAGCCCTTGCACATTCAGCGAGGTGAGTTGGTTGTTACTGCAGTCAAACTGTTGAAGCGCCACCAGCCCTTGCACATTCAGCTCTGTGAGTTGGTTGTTGGCGCAGTATAAGTCGGTTAAACTCTGCCAAAAATTAACATACCTCTCGGCTTGAAATAGGGTAACGGGAAGGCGCGTGATCCCGACTTCATCTAAATCTAGTAGAGTGCTATTGACGTCAATTTTTGCTTCAATAATGTCGCTATTAATGTTATTCAAAAGCACATTTCTGGCTTCTAACGATTTCAGGGACACAGATGAATTTTTCTGGAACTCTTGCGCATATATAATCTCTATTCGCTCAGAACCAGAATCATGCTCAGAACCAGAATCATACTCAGAACCAGAATCATACTCAGAACCAGAATCATAC
>CADEEZ010000033.1:0-4674 GCA_902826485.1 uncultured Gammaproteobacteria bacterium | reverse complement strand
CTCAGAACCAGAATCATACTCAGAACCAGAATCATACTCAGAACCAGAATCATACGCTGTCAAATAAGCGATTTCTGCTTGTTGACGAGCCTGAATTTTTTCAAAGGCTTGTTTAAAGGCAGCCAGAGCACCTTCACCTTCTTGAGGTAAGAGAGGGGGCAAAGTCTTATCCATCGCGTAAAGGCGATTATAAAGGGGTTGCAAGATGACGGCGTGTGAACCCACAAATTGGGTAATTTTACAAAGTTGCCTAAAGGTAGCCAAATCATCATTGTCTAAAAAACTGGCTATGGTTACCCAAATTTCATCTGGCATCCAAAGGGGAATATTGTTGTTGATTGCGGTATTGTCGGTCATGAGGCCCCCTAAAGCTGCTTGAGAACCTAAATTAAGTTAATATGGCAAAATTGTTGAAAGTATATAGGCTTGCAACTTAACTTAGTTTCAATTAGGAGTAAAGCATTAGCGGACAAGCGGGGCCTTTAGTCAGACGATGGCAATGGTATTTCAAGGTTCAAACGGTGGAATCACACTATTTAGCGAATCTTCTTGGTTTTGGCGTAGGCATCTAATGCGCGTTTACGTGCAAAATTATGATCAATAATGGGCTGAGGATAATTTTTACCTAGCTGCACTTTTGCTTTGGCTAATTCGAGATCAGGTGCATCCCAGGGGTGATGAATATATTTAGGCGGTAACTTCGCTAATTCTGGGATCCAGGTTTTAATGTACTCGCCTTCGGGGTCAAATTTTTCGCCCTGTAATATCGGGTTAAAAATTCTGAAATAAGGCGCTGCATCCGCGCCACTCCCAGCTACCCATTGCCAACTGGCTGCATTATTGGCTAAATCGGCATCCACTAAGGTATCCCAAAACCATTTTTCCCCTTCACGCCAATCAATCAATAAATGCTTAATCAAAAACGAAGCGGCAATCATTCGCACACGATTATGCATGATACCGGTTTGCCATAATTGACGCATGCCTGCGTCGACAATGGGGTAACCCGTTAAGCCCTGCTGCCAAGCTTTTAAATTCTGTGCATCGGGCTGCCAAATAAAGTTGTCGAACGCTGATTTAAAATTTTGAGTAGGCAAATCTTGATAATGGTATAACAAACTATAAGCAAATTCTCGCCATACCAGTTCGGACAAAAATTTCTCTGCATTTTTAGTATTTTTATTTGTGATTAATTTTTCCCAGATCATGCCTGGGCTAATTTCACCAAAATGTAAATGCGGTGATAACCCTGAGGTATAAGCCTTGCTTGGGATATCACGTCCTCCAGCATAATGAGACAAGCCATGTTCTAAAAAAGATTTTAACCTAGCGTGCGCACCTGCTTCGCCTGGCGTCCACACTGTGCCAAAACTTGTTGCCCAATCTGGTTGAGTCGGTAATAGATCTAAATCGGCTATCTGGCGCACACAGGGGTGCTCAAGCGCGAGGCCAGGAATATGTTTAGGTAACTTTTTGAGCACGGTGGGTGGGTGCGAAATAAGATGTTGATAAACTCGTCGCCAAAAAGGCGTATAAACTTTAAAATAACTGGCTTGGTTATTTTTGATTTCCCAAGGTTCTAATAATAAATTTGCTTTAAAATGCTGAATTTTTATTTCAGTATTTAATTTGGATAAATTATCTTGTAATTTACTTTCTTGTTGTAATAAAAATGGCTCATAGCAGCGATTGTAGTATAAAGCAGTAGATTTGGTTTTTTTAATAATGTCCGGGATAAGCTCAAGGGGATTACCCTTACAGATAATTAAATTCAAGCCTTTTTCTGATAATGCTTTTTTTAAACTGATTAGCGAATGATGTAACCACCATTTTTGAGCGCCACCGATAGGCCAAGGATTTTTAGTGTTGTCGTCTTCGACAATATAAATAGGTAAAATAGGCTGATTAGATAATACCGCATGAGATAAAGCAGGGTTATCCCATATTCTTAAATCTTGTCTAAACCAGACAATCACAGACATGCCAACACTCACTTGTTGCATATTAGAAAATAAGAAAAATATAGATATGGTGCTGGCGACAGGATTTGAACCCACGACCCGCTGATTACAAATCAGCCGCTCTACCAACTGAGCTACGCCAGCTCTGAATGGAGCAATAGAATAAAACGCCCTGGTAAATTTGTAAAGATTTTATAAAAATAAAAAAACAAAGCCAGTTTGTAGACTTGCGTATGATATAAAATGTTGGTAAACTTGCTTCAATTTTGTAAAAATATAGGTTCACCTTCATGTTCGAATATAAACTTGAATATACTGAAAGCTCACTGATAAATGCATTTTATCGTTGGGACAAATTTATGCAGTCGGTTGCGCGCATCTGCACGAAAACGCTAGGAATAAAATATACTGCTTTTGAAACCTGTTCTGAAAAAATTTCCCTAACAATAGAAACTCAACCGATTAAAGCAATTCCCTTAAATTTGCCTGAGGCAGATGACACTTCGGAGATCAGTTTTGCCTCCGGGTTTAGCTTTGAGGCGAATGACCCCCGTTTTGGTGGCTGGTCTGGCTTTGATTTAAATCATCAGGGTAAATTGGTTGCTGTGTCTGATGAAGGTTTTGCTTTAACGGCAGACCCAAAATTAGATAACCTAGGACAAATTAGCGGTTTTGAAAACGCTATATTTAGTTCTCTCAAAAATCAAAATGGAGAAATGTTACAAGGTAAAAATTTTACCGATGCGGAAGATATTACTGTTTTACCCAATGGCCAATTGGCTGTTTCATTCGAACGCGATCACCGCATCTTAGTTTTTAATGATATTTTAGAGCCCGCTGTTGATACCATTGCTCTGCCTCAAGATATGTTAGATGTTTTTGAACAATTTTCAAAAGTCTTTCAAGAAACAGGCAATCGCCAATACGGCAATATCGGCCTTGAAGCCATCACTGTTTTAAATGGCCATTTGGTTGCTGCCATAGAAGAGCCCCTACCTAATGAATTAGAGCATCGTGTTTATATGCAAAACAATTTGGGTGGGTGGGATAATATGTATTATCAAGGTCTGCCCGGTTACGGCATTTCAAGTGCCACCACTTTACCCAATGGGAATATCTTATTTTTAGAACGTAATACAGAATATTTTAATAGCTATGAACATTATGGGGTCCGGGTTGTTGAGATAGATAAAAATGATTTTTTTGCCAATAATCACTTTACTGGAAAAACCTGGATTCAATTTGAACCGACAACCGGCGAAAATTTTGAATCTATTTTTTGTTACACTGCAAAAAATGGACTAACGTATGTTAGCCTTGCAACAGATGACAACTATGCTTATTCAGAACGAAATTTATTTTTAAATTTTGAATGGAAACCGCAAGGCATTACAGTAACTAATAGTGAGATGATGGAAGAGAACTTAGTCTATTCTCCTCTCATCTATAATACTTCGTTAGAGTTCCCTGTTATAGAAATGTCGTTATCTTAAATTTTCCCTTACTTTAATATCGCCTACACAGATGGCTTTCAAGACGCCCTGGTCGTCTAGTAATAATTCGCCTCGTTGGGATACGCCTTTGGCGTGACCCACCAAATTTTGGCTAGCAATCGGTTTTATGACAGAAATGAGCTTGCCCATTAAGTAATCATATTTTTCCCACATGGGCAAAAAGTAAGCAAAGCCATGGGACTCAAATTTTTCTAAAAATTCGACTAAATTATTTAGCACGACGGCTATAAATAAATTACGCGAAGGCGTAACGCCTAATACAGAAGTCAGATCAGTAATCGTATTTTTTAATTCTAAATCAGCCTCAGAACTGCCAAAAGCACAGCCTTGCAGATTCACGTTTAGCCCCATACCAATAAATATATTTTGTGTGTCAGCACCTGGCTTAAATTCCGACTCGATTAAAATACCGACCATTTTTTTATTTTCATAATAAATATCATTTGGCCATTTTACTTTGACCGTAACACCCAATTCTTCTAGTGATTTGGCTATCGCTAAGCCTACTACTAAGCTTAAGCCCGATAAATTTTGTTTTAATTTCCAAAACAGCGATAAATAAATATTTGCTCCAAAAGGTGAAAACCAAGTGCGACCTGCGCGGCCTCGACCTTGTGTTTGGGCTTCTGCAACCACCGCTGTTTTTTCGGGTAAGCTTCTGAGTTTATGTTCTTTGACGTAATCGTTGGTTGAATGGGTAACAGATAAAACCTGAAGCAAATTAAGAGCAGTGGCCGTTTTTTGGCTTAAATTTTCAAGAATATGGGCTTCATTTAATAATTCTATGGGGGAAGCAAGTTTGTACCCTTTGCCCTTGACCGAATAAATTTCAAGTTTTAAAGATTTAAGGTACGCGATGGCGCGCCAAATGTGCGCACGATTAATTTTTAGTTCTTGCGCCAATGCTTGGCCAGAATGGAATTTACCATCTGCTATTTTTTTGATTAATTCGAAGGCAATGATCATATTTTTTACTGCTGTATGAAGAACCCTCACCCGCCCTTCGGGCACCCTCTCCCATGCGCTTCGCTGTGGTAGAGGGGATCTAGATTGTGCTACTTAAAAAAATTCGGCACATCTTGATCCCCTCTACCGCGGTAACGCGGGAGAGGGTGGCTTGGCCTGGTGAGGGCTGCCTTATTTTTTTCCACGCAAAAAAAAACCCCTGATATCACTACCAGAGGTTTTTCCACAATTAA
>CADEEZ010000032.1:5354-9445 GCA_902826485.1 uncultured Gammaproteobacteria bacterium | reverse complement strand
TAGATGGCATTATTTGATTTTGATCGTAGTAATCCTGATCTGGTAATGCGTGCTGATTAACTTTATCCGAATTACGGCTAATCTGAGCTTTTACCGGCTGAGAATATACTTCATTTTGATATTCAGCCTGATATTGCTGATTTTCAAATGCCTGGACTCTTGCTCGAAGCTCTAATAACTCATCTTCTCGGCTATCAAATTGATTACTATCTAGCGCTGGCTTTCCTAGCTCACCTCTAATTTTATCAATCTCTTGTAATATCTTTTCTTGAGTTTGCTCTTGCTCTGCTAATTTACCTTCATTTTTATACATCCAGTAATTTTTATCATCAACTGAGCCTGTAACATCATAAATTGTTGCATCTCGATTATTAGATAATTGATTTAGATCGTTTTTATTGTCTCCAGAAATCAAATAAATACCAAAAGCAATTAAAGATATGACCCCTAATCCTATGGCCCATAACTTAATCTGTTGTTTTTTCACTTCATCAGGCGTCGGTATTTTGACTTCGGCTTCTTCTATTTCATTCATCTTAAGGCCCACTTACCGTATAAACGATTGTTTTACTTTGGGGTGATAGGTTTTTATTTAGAATCGAAATTGCCCTGATACCGCTTTTATAAAAATCTGAATCTTTTAATGTTATTTCATCGTCTGAAATATTTTGAACTTCATAACTATTACCTTGTAATTTATCTCCTTGATACCGCTCTTGATTTTTAACTGTTATACCTTTTATTTGAAAATTATTTTTAGTTTCTTGGCTTAAATAAAATCCTTCTAGGGCTGTATGATTATGCATAGCCTTAATGATATTAACGATAACTGCTTCATAAGGGGCTGTATTTTCCCAACTTATCGATTTATCTTGGCCAGATGTAGACAACAATATAATATTTTCAGCGGGCATATCATTGCTCAACAAAGTGAGTGAATAGGTATTACCTAATTCGGTCGTAATATAAATATGAATAGGGGTTTTATCGTCCGGCGAATAAGGTTGAATGAAGATCTGACCTAAATTTAAATCTTTTTCTAACTGAAACTGTCCTGTCATTCCTTTAACATTCGAAATTCTATCGCCTTGAATTGCTATTCTGTTTAATGAAGAAGAGGCAATATTTGCTGTTGCATTGCCCCCTTCCCGAACAACTAACCTTTGTTCTGCCTTCCCAACAAGAGGAATAGATAAAAGAAGTAGTAAAAATAGTTTATTGAACATTTCTAACCTCTTTGAAATCCAGAATATACAATTTACCATTTCGATTTGAGTATCTAATTTGATAAGATTGTGTTCCTGATCCAATAGGTGTATTACCTGACAATAGTCTCAATTCCCCTTTGACTTCAACTGTGAGGTTTTTTCTATCAATTTTGAAGCTCATCGGGTGAAAGGCAGATGTAAGCGCACGGCGATTGATATCAACCTCTTGTTCTGTCATTTCAGCTTTTACAATGGCATATGATAGTGGATCAACGTGTTGTAAAAGCTGCTCGCTTCTTTTTGAAAAATTGCTTGGGTTAACATTTAAAACCAGACTAGAAAAAAATGAAGTCATTTGCTCTAGATAACTATCTGACACTGAGTCCGTAGCCACCCAAAAATCATTACTGACAACAGGTGGCACGACAATGACACGCTCCTTTCCTATCATAAAATAAACTGTGGCTGCCAGAAGTATGTTAACCACCCCTAAAACACCAATAACATAAAATAATCTATTTCTCTGTGATGTAAGCTGGTTATATTCTTTAGCAAGAAATTGTGCTTTCACCCTACGAACTCCCGAATATGTGATGGTGGAAAAGATTTGTACCGTTTCTTGCTAAAGGGTGAAATCCAATATAATCCTCCTTTTGTTAAGTCACCATGTGGGCTATTTTTCATCAGTTTTAAAGCATGAACAGAAATCACTCCTATCACAAAAGCCAATAAAATTGACCCAAATAAACAAACCAAACAAACTACCCCTAAAAACGTCCCCGCTTCAGTCCAAGTCCAAAACATGACTTTATCTTCTTGATTCAAGAATTTTGGTATAGCAGGCAGGGCTCTTTCCATAAAAATTATATTAAGGCAGTTGTTGTAAAAAAGGCTGGCCCTTTAAAAGCAGCTAAGGATATCACTGCTGAAGTTGCTGCAACTTTAAGATTTTGACTAGCAACCGCCGCATACGCCCCTGCTACAATTGATCCTGTTCCAATTAACCAACTAAAGGTGGCAACAATTTTACTGGTTTCTTCTGTAAGTGCTTTTAACTCTGCAACTCTATTACCTTCTGAGAGGGCTAATAATTCAGGGGCATACAAACATACGCTACCAACCGCAATTAAACTTAATGTTGAGATAAAACATGGTTTTCTTAAACTATCAAAATTCATTTCAATTTTCTCCTAGGTTAAATTTTCATATAATATTCTTTGTGTCATCCGGCGCGGGAATCGAATTTTTAATTTATTTTTAGCATACTTTTGACCAATCCCACCTCTTTGTACACTCTGTATGTAACCTTTTGATTTTAAAATGTTAAGTGATCTAATGGTCGTACTATAACTAACATCGAGCAACTCTGATATTTCTTTATTTGAAATAATAACAGCATGATTTTTGCTTTCCGAGTCATCAATTAAATTCAATAAAACCATATATAATGCAAAGGCTGTCCTGCAAGGAATATCTGTAACGGCATGATTAATAATTTTCTTTGATACTTTAATCACATTTATATTTTGCAAAGCTATGAATTCTTCATACGCGCATATTTCCATAGCACTCACCTTAACTGTATTTAACTACTTGAAAATAGAGCGTTTCTAATTTTTGTGCTGTATCTATTCGAGGATGTCTAATGCTGCCCTTTTTGATCTTGTGAACAGAGCCTTGAGATATGTTTGCTTTGTCTGCAATCCATTGCTCAGTAAATCCTTTCACACAAAGATCTTTTACAATATCTTGTGGGTTCTTAAACATAATAATCTCCTGTTTCAATAATATTATTATGATCAGGCAGATCTATATATGCAAGCAAATTGCTTTGCACTTAAGGATATTTTGGTTGCATATTATTCCTAAAAGAATAATTGTAAGTTTTTTTAGCCAGTTGAGGATGTTGTCTGAAATGAATTTTAAAATTTAGCGAGCCTATTATTTATGGGCGACATATTCTCTAAATATGTCTTGAATGTTACTCATTAAACGATCACTTGGATAATTTGTTTTTCCTCTGGCTATTCTACTAATAGTAGACTTATTAACTTTTGCTCCATACGCTAAGGCCTCCCCAGTAAATCCAATCGCTAATAATTCTCGAATCATTTCTTGTATGCTCATATCATTTTCCCTAACAATAATTAAAAATTAAGCCACATTTTGCATAAACTCTTGGGTAAATGCCTTAGCTGCCCTATTCTCATCTACTTTGGCTTGTTGCCATTGTCTTTCTCTATGAATACTTGCCAAGCGCTCTAAACCATTAGGTCGCTCCCAAGCTCCTTTTTGACAAAGCTTTCGGGCTGTATGAAAGCGTTTGAGCTGACAAGCATCTAGGGTTTTAGATCCTGATTTAGCGACGTAAAAGAATATTTCCATCATCAAAGCCTTAATTGGTCTATGAGCGGCTTCGCCTAAGATTTTTTTCTGGCTATGCAGTTGGGGTATTTGACTTAATATTTGATTTTTTACCTTTTCTTCAATCAAGAAGTACTCATTCTCGAACTCAAATTCAACCAGCTTGCAATCAGCGGGTTGTGGGCGTGATGCGGGAACTGGGGTAGCCTCAACAAGCTTTTCAGCAAAACGTTGTGCTTGAACACGCTCCGCTTGTATTTTTTGACCATCGGTGATCGCAGTGAGTTCTAACTGACGTTCGCTGATAGCCCTTTTTTGGGCTTCAGTGAAATGCGATAAAGCTGCTCCTGCTCTTTTGAAAACTGGCAAGTGAGCATATTTTTCTTGAATCAGATTTTTAAAATCACAAAGCAACGCGTCAGCGTCTTGCACATCGGGATTTTGGGGCGTAGGCAAATTGCTATGAGCATCATGATTATGTTTTTTATTATTAATATTATTATTTATTAATAGGGTCTG
>CADEEZ010000032.1:0-5254 GCA_902826485.1 uncultured Gammaproteobacteria bacterium | reverse complement strand
GAGCATCATGATTATGTTTTTTATTATTAATATTATTATTTATTAATAGGGTCTGCATTTTTGCAGGGGGGGTATCTGCAAAAATGCAGGGGGTGCCCTGCTTTCTTGCAGGGTCTGCTTCACTTATTACCCCTCTTTCAGGAGCTGAAATTAAGCAAGAATTACCCTCTTCAGGCAAACTTAAATAATATACTGTTGCTTTATCACCATTTTGATAATGGGATTGTAAAAAGCCATTAAATTTAAGCGCTTTAATGGCTCGGTAAATAGAATCTGGGTGCTTCCCTACCATTTCAGCTATTTGCGCTTGAGTGAGCAAACAAGCAAGATTAGGATCAAGCGCACTTCTAGCGGCAATATTGATCCATATAAGCTTTTCAGTTGTATTGAGCAAAGTTGATTTTGAAACGTATTCTAGTTCAGCAGTAGATATAGCTAGATAATATGATTTTTGACGTGTTGCGCGAATAATATGCGCTGAATTTAACTCGACCATGAGTATTTTCCCTTTCCATATGGATGCAAATAAAACAAAAAAATTAAAACAAATTAGTTTGTTAGATCACAAGCATGTGAAGGGAATATTATTTAATGATCGTTTGAGATGATATAAACTGACTTTAGTCATAATTTGATCTTCCTGTAGATAAGATTAAGTTGTGGTTAGTGCTTGCAAGGTGTTTGCGCATCTTGCAAGTACGATATGCACTATTAATATAATCGTTAATATTAAGTTGTGCAATTCTTTTTCGAATACTAAAAGTCAAAGAAATTCTCATTTTTTTATTATTTTCCGTTCTATGCGCTCAAGCTATTTAATTAATTACCGAACCCATCTTGCCACCTTTACGACTTCCTAGCGGGTAATTTGAAATGCAGCTCGGTTTTGTGAATTATTAAATAAATCATTGAATAATGTCAATAATATTTATTTTTAACACGTTTTTGTTATTTTATTTACAATTCTAGTGAAGAGCAATAGAATGAAGCCCAATGTTCATTTACCTAATGAAAAGAACTTACAATGGACAAAAAAGCATATAATCTTGAATTCTCTGAACGCTTACGCGAGATTATGATCAAAAAGGGTCATGCTTCTCGAACAGCTAGCTGTGGCGTCAGCCCGGCCTCTCTTAGTAAGGCGGTTGGCTGTTATACTGAGATGGCATTACGCTATTTGGATGGTCGATCTGTACCCAGCCCAGAAAATGCTTTAAAGATAGCCGAGTGGCTAGAGATTGACCCTGCTTATTTGTTATTTGGAAAACAGGAAAATCAATACCCATTTCCTAATAAAATTCTTATTGATAAAGATATTATTGATTACACTCTGAAAAAAATTATTCCTCTGATAAAAAAAAGCAACAATGAGTTAGAAATTGTTAGCTTTTTTAGCAGCATACTTTCTGATGTGTCTTTGATTAATATGGAAAATGATGAACTTAAAAAGGTAGTAGACTTAGCTGTAAAATCTACTTCTTTCTTTAATGATAAGATCACTATCGGCAGTAAAGAATATGGATCAATCAAAGCAACTCGTAAAGCTACATCCTAGCGCGAAAATTATCTCTTTTGAGCATAAGGTTTTTATTCTTAATGCTTTTAATAATATTCAAGGAATGTTAGGGATTGACTATTTTTCTCTGATGATAGTTGATTCAAAAAAACAAGTATCCTTGTATTCTACCTGCCCATCGCTAGAATTTAGTTTAATTAGTGATAATCTATGGGAAGTAGATGGCATGTTTAACCCAGCATATCATAAAGATGGTGCTTTTTACTTCTGGGATGAGCTTTACCATGATGATTTTAAAAAAACTTTAACAAAAGAAAAAGAAACAAAATTTGGTTTTCTCTTTGGTTTTTATGTAATGAAGCAATTGAAAGATATTTTTGTTATTTATTCTTTTGCGACAAAATCACAGGCCGAAAAAGAAGTTTACCGTAACTCAAAAGATACTTTGTTAAAAATTGGTGATTGTTTATTTAATGAACTAAAAACCATTCATAGCCAATATGTGGGAGAAAGAATGGAATCTTCTTTAGGCAAAGCTTCTCGCTACCTAAAGTTGGTTATAGACAACACTAGACGTAAAGAAACCGTAGTAAAGAATAGATAATGAAATGAATAGAAAAAAGCTTTTTTTTGCTGGGGCCATAGGGAATGCTGTAGAAGTATTTGAAGTGTTGATATACGCTTTCTTACAGCCCTATATTATTAGTACATTCTTCCCCCCTGGTTATAAAGAAAACAATTTACTCTTTTTTGTTACTCTTATTCTCCCCTTTCTTGCTAAACCTTTTGGGGCACTTTTCTTTGGAATTTTAGGAGATCTAAGAGGGCGTAAATTTGTCTTAGAACGCTCAATTGTGCTTTCAGGAATAAGCTGCGCTCTGATCGCCATTTTGCCATCTTATGCAACAATGGGTATGTTTTCTTTTACTTGCATTATTTTCCTGCGCTGTTTACTCGGATTTTCTCTTTCAGGTGAATATAACAACTCTTTTCTTTATTTAGCGGAGCACTCTGAACCCAAAAGCCGCGGTTTTATTGTTAGTTGGGCAGCTTTTGGAGTTTGTCTAGGTATTTTAATGGCAACCCTCGCTTCTTTTTCAATGATGCATTTCATTGAAAGTGGTCTTTTACCCGTTTGGTCCTTTAGGCTCTTATTTATTTTCTCAACAATCAACCTGTACTTTGGTTTCAAAGCAAGAAAGACTTTGGCAGAAACTGCTGATTTTTTTATTTCTTTCCCCTCCTCTGCGCCAAATAAGCTCAAAGCCATTATTGTTCAAGCTGGCGCTGAAATGAAAAGTTCCGTTAAAAGCCTATGCAAAGTTTTCTTTATTGTTGGGTTTGGATCGCATATTACCTATTCCCTTATTTTATACGCTCCCTTTTACTTATTAAAAGTGAACCCTGGTATTACTTCTCTAAAACAACCAGTATCTTTAATTATCTACTATGCGATTTTATGCTGCACCTTAATTCCACTGGTAGGAAAATTAAGCGACCTTATAGGGAGAAAATTTCTTTTCCTTTCTGGCATAGTGCTTTCAACTGCACTCTATTTGCTGTTCTTTTTTAAGTTAGCAAATCAATCAAGCTATATGGAATTGATCATTTTTTACTTCTTAGTCGCTATTGCTGACGCTTTGTATAGCACTGGTGAAATTGAAGCAGTCGAATCTTTACCTGGCCATATGCGCTCGACCATCAACGGTATTTTTATGGGTGTCCCCGCAGTACTTTTTGGCGCTCTTTCTTTACCTTATTTCGAAATGTTATTAAGCAAGATCCCACTCTCACCTTTAGTTTCTTTGACTATTGCTATTCCGTTATTTCTTATTATATTAGCTTCTAAGAAAAAAATGTTTACGCCTCATTATGTCTATCGTTATGAGTTGGAAAAGGTAAAAATTAAGTAATTTATGAAAATATCCTTATAAGGAATTGATATGACACATTCGACCAAAACACAATTGATCGCCATTGCTGATCTCTATGAAAAATCTTTCTTTGATCATTTTCCAGAACAAGGTCTATTTTGGGGAAAAACAGATGTAGCCTTAGATAAGTTTACCGATCATTCGTTATCAGCCCTTAGGCAATGGCAAGAAAAAGAAGATCAGTTTTTGAACCAGCTCAATCAACTGGCAGAAGCGGATTTATCCCATAACCCTGAACATATTACCTATTTGTTGTTAAAACAGCATTTAGAAAATAATATTGCCGATAGAATCTGTAAAAATGAGCTTTGGTTTGTCGATCCTTTACTGGGGTGGCATAACACGCTCACGATGACGGCAGAAAAACAACCTACTAACACCCCTGAATATCAGAGAATGGCCCTAACCCGTTGGCAGAGAGTAGACAAAATCGTCGAAGATGAAATACAAAATTTAACTTTAGGGCTGAAGGATGGTTATACTGCCCCGAAGCCTGCCGTAGAAAGGGTTATCAAACAATTTCACCTTTTGATTAATACGCCTATTAAAGAATCCCCCTTCTTTGAATGTGCTAAAAACGCGGACAATGATGAATTTAAAGAGCTATTTTCGCATATCATTGCGGAAAAAATATACCCTGCTCTAACACGTTATGTGGTTTTTTTAGAAAAGAATTACTTGCCTCAGGCACGCGATCAAATAGGGTTAAGTGCCCTCCCTGAAGGAAAAGCTTGCTACCAAGCGAAAATAAAGAAGGAAACCACCTTAGATATTTCTCCTGAAGAGATCTATCACTACGGTCTACAATATATGGACCAACTCATCAATGAAATCATGACTATTGGTCAAAAAGAATTTGGTGCCACTGATTTGGTTGAGATATTTCATCAAGCAAAAAGCAACCCAAAGTATCTTTTTCAATCTGAAAAAGAAATCTTAGCTTATAACGAATCCGCTTTAGAAAGAGCCATAAAAGAATCCCCTCTTTGGTTTGATATGATGCCCAAAGCAAAAGGCGTGTTAAAGCCCTACCCTTTGCATCGTGCTAAAACAGGTGCTCCTGGCGAGTATCACCCACCAAGCCTAGACGGTAGTAGACCAGGTATTTTTTATATTAATACTTATGAACCAGAAAAAAGAAGCCGAGCCGATCAAGAAGCTACTTTGTTTCATGAGTTAATCCCAGGGCACCATTTCCAAATCGCTTTAGCCCAGGAAGATATGAATCAGCATAGCGTTAATCAATATTTATGGAACTGTGGATATGGCGAAGGATGGGCACTTTATGTTGAACGCCTGGCAGACAACATGGGATTGTATAGTGATGACATTTCACGTCTAGGTATGCTCTCGAATGAAGCGCTAAGAGCAGCAAGGCTCGTTGTAGATCCAGGCATTCATTATATGAACTGGAGTCGACAAGATGCTATAGAATACTTAAAGAAACATACCGCTTTAAAACAAGAAACCATTGAAAGCGAAGTTGACCGTTATATTATGATGCCTGGCCAAGCCACCTCTTATATGCTAGGTAAAAGAGAAATTGAACAGTTGAAAAAGCTAAGTAAAGAAACATTGGGCGATAAGTTTACTTACCCCGAGTTCCACAACCAAGTGTTAAAAAACGGTACAGTTACATTGCCTATGCTCAAGGAACAAATACTAGAATGGATATCTGCTGTTAAGTAATCCATCGTCTAAGACCCAGGTTGGCTTTTTCTGGCTTGGGTTTTTTGAATAATGATATTTTTTAAAATAGGAAATTTAAAATGCATAAAATTAAATGGGCTTTATTGGCCTTTAC
>CADEEZ010000031.1 GCA_902826485.1 uncultured Gammaproteobacteria bacterium | reverse complement strand
TGCTTTAATTGAGCAAGCATTTCGTTCATTGGTGTGCTTGTTTTATGAGGGCTATCACTTGTGTTTATAATAAAACACAATCCGGTTAAGATGAGATCACCTTCAGTAAGGCTATCACTTTGGTTGATCACTTTCTGAATCATTTTTTGTATGTTGACATTTAAATGACAACTACCTTCACTAGAAGGCGTAAAGTGTTTATTAATGATATTGAGAACGCCATCAACGTATAAAGTCTCTTTTTTAAGTGGGCGGTTAAGTTTTCGAATAAAGAGAAGCATTTCTTCTTTAAGCAAGAGATAGGCTTTATTGTCAATTTTGTCGATAAATTTATCAAGGTTTAAATAAGCTTCGATGAGCATTTCATAACTTTTATTAAATACGCCATAGCCATGTAAAAGTTGAGCATAAACGAAATCGGCTTTTACTGTTAGGTGATAAAATTCTGGATGGCTAATGAGTGGGTTGAGTTGTGGATAAGGCAATTCATCATTTAAAGAGTTAATATTTTCAGGCTTTGAATACAAATCTAATAGAAAAGTCTTATGAATCTCAAGAATTTCTTTAATACAGATTACCGTGGGGTAGGCATAGGCTGTTTTTTTGTTAATATTTTCTTTAATGAGGGCTAAAGTCACACACCCATTATGCCATAATTCGTGGCTTATTTGAGCATAACAGCCCTCAGTGGTATCTTTATCACGTGGCAAAGTATATAGCACAAAATGATAACATAAGGTTTTAATTTTATATAAATCAGTTAACAAAAAGCGTTTGGCAATATCATCACTTTTGATAATATTAAATAAATTATTAATAATCTCTTCTCTTAAAAGATCATCAGCTAATTCTTTCTTATATTTTCCTAATAAAAATTGAATAGTAGAAACATGGTTAATTATATTTGAAGTGGCTAAAGTATTGATGATGTCATTTACGATCTCTGTGTTGTCATTTATAGACAATATTTGCAATTGATTGGTTAAATTATTGATATTGTCCGTTTGAGTATTCAAAACAGTTTTATGTATACTTTTGCATTGGTCAATAATCAATTGAATATGTTCACCCATCACATTTTCAAAAAAAGTAGGGGCGTCAGAATTGAATAAAAGGCGCCATTCTTTAAACACATCGAGTTGGTTGTTCAAGAAAAGGCTAATTTCTTTTGGATCAGATAAGGTATAAATTTCATCAAATAAATTAATTGACAATGATATGGCATCATAGATTTTAAGTGTATAATTATTTTTTCCTTTAGATATATCAGAAATCGCTTTTAAGACTTTTTTAAATTGAATATCGTAAGAAGAAATAATTTGGATTAAATTATCAGCTGATTTTATTTTTTCTATTATTTTATCTTGGCCTGATGTTAAGGAACTTTGAAAGTTGGCCGTGATTTCAATAATGTCGTTGGGGTTTTTATTAGAGGCGGCCAGAGGTTTTTGTAATAACTGTAATTTTTTGTAAAACCTAGTATAAATAGTTTTTTCCAGTTTGTTTTTATAATAATCTAAAGTTTTAAAGGTAGTTAAAATCACTTCTGAAGTAAATACGCTACTTCTTGTTTTAGAGAGCAGGTCGCAATAAGCAATCTCAACGCACATCATTTCCGTAAACGGTTCTTTGTTTATCTTAAGTTTTTGATGAGGAGACTTATCCTCGGGAAGAAAGGCATATAACTGCTGCATCAGTAATCGATACTCTAATAATTTATCTATGTAAAATAAATTGTTTCCGCTAGAAAAAAAGTTTTCTCTGAATAAATTAGAAATTCTAAGTGTATTTGCGTTTAATGTTTCAAACAGAAGCGTATTCGATTTAAGTCGATTTTCTAAGATGACGTGTTTGTTTATGCGTTGATCTATAACAAAATGAAGCAGCCTGATAATAAAATCCTGGGTGTTTAACTCTAAAATAGTAGGGTTTTTGGTGGTGATTAATTTTGCCATTTGTATTTTATAGTTTGCCGCACTCAAAGATCCATCTATAAAGGTAAGCAATTCGTCTTTGAAAAAATCATCGTTAAAATACGTTTTATATTTGTCGATTAAATTAATATAGTCTTTATTGCCAGGGGTAGGGCGGGTATCTGTAAGTGTTTCCAGAATGTCTTTAAAGATAGGCGTATAATTTTCTGGTTGTTCAGGAATTATTTTTGTTTCGAGGCTTTTTTTAATCTCAGATATGACGCTTGTAAAGTGATTATAAAATTGCCCAAATAATTCTATTATTCGTTTATTCACCAGATCCGGGTTTTGTACATAAAAATAAAATTTCCAATTAATTAATAATTCAGATATTTTTTGGAGCACCTCTTTATTTAACTCAACATTGTCACAGGGTTTGATTTTTCTGATAATGCCTAAAGTCGTGTCAACACCACTTTCCGTCATATTTTTTATGTATCTATTTTCAATCGAATTCTCAGTGATTTTTTTAAGATGCGAAAGATTGTTAATTAAAATCAAGGTGGATTTTTTGATTTCTTCCATATTGTAGGCAGACTGATTATTATCAGTAATAATCTCAATGTTTAAGTCTGATTTAAAGGGCATCAAAATCAAAGGTAGTTCATCAGTAAATGTTTGTAATGTTGATAATATTTTTTCTAATTTAGAAATAGGGTGGTTTTTGATTAACAATTCAGCATCATATAGCGAGTTTGTTAACAGAAGTACTTTATCTGATGACAGTTTGTCTTGAATAAAATTTAATTGCATCTGACATAAATCAATATTTTTTAAGGCGTCAGCTTTATTTTCATTATAAGATAAAATCAGAGAATAATTAATTTGTAAGGTAAGCGAGTTATTCAGAACATCCTGAATGAAATCGGGGGTGAGTATACTGTAGCTTTCTGCATAAATTGTTTTAGCATATTGCGTTATTCTATCAATATAGTGGTTATATTTTTCTCGGTGAACGTTAATGATATTCATCAACTTTAGCACACGAGTATACGTTTGTTGATTCACCTCAATTTTTAAGGCATTGTCTTTAAACAAAATCTCAATACATTTGAAATGGTTATTGATAGTTTCCCACAGCAATGGCAAGTAGCGATAATACACCTCATCCATGTTTTTTTTATTGATAAGAAAATGATCTAAAATAAAACAAACGATATTAATGCGAGAAGCATAAAAATTGGCGTCATCTAACTGTGATTTGTGGGAGGAGATAATTTCTTCTGACACTTTTTCATAAAGTGTTAATTCATTGCGTTGAATCTCTGCTATTTCAATACAGATATTTTTTATGGATTCTTCATTTTGAAAAAAAGGGTGATATTTTTCGAGAATATGTTCGTATTCTAAGCTATTTGATGTGGCATCAATTTTTGAAATTTCTACAAGGAACGTATCGATATCGATGAGGGGGATAGGATGATTGGTGGTAATGATAGTTGTTTTCATAGAACGGTTACTGCTTTTACTCGATTTTTATCACAAAAAAGCAAGTAAGTTAACAAATAATATTTAGGTTGTAAAGCTTTCTATGATATAAAAACTAAGTAAACTAGCATATTATGCCTGATTGCATTTATTTTTCGTCTCAATTACATTACGCAGTTTGTTGGGTTAATTAAAATTCAATAGCTAGATAAGGAATCTCTATGCCTAAAAATCATGCCCGTATAGGCCACAGTAAAAATAATCATTCTAATCAAGGTCATTCAGGTCAAGGCGCAATGTTTGATCAAGAGCAAAATCGAAATCAACAAGATCGTTTAGCAAAACTTTTAGAAAAAGAACGTAAACAATGTGAAAATCTTGCTCAAAATTTACTTAATATACAAAGGCCACGACCCGTTGCTTTTATGCATGATCCAAGGGATTTAGAATGGGCGAACAATTTTAAACATCTCGATCCTCATTTTTCAGCGAATATCCCTAATTCAAATCCTACCTCAACATTTAAGCTAAGATAACATTTTTTTGTATTTAAAAGGGAGATTGTTCTCCCTTTTTATTTAATAAGAAGTTTTATGAAAAATCTCAAAGACATCGTAGCCTATATATTTGAAAATACGCCTTGCTACCAAGGCCAACCCCTCGAAAATCAGATTCGGATTGCACAAAAAATAAAAGACGAGTTGCTATTACAAGCTTTAAAGTATTTATACCCTGATGTGCCACCGTCCGAACTTCCGAACATTCCCGAGGAAGTGATTTGTATGTGGTTAAATATGTTTTCAGATCAGTTTGAAAATACACAAAAAAGCTTAATTACTTTTTTTAAAATCACAGATAAACTGAATCAAAAATACATTTTAACTGAAAAAATCCGTTTTGGTTCTGAAACGGGTAAATCTGTTTTATGGTATTTATGCGAGGAAGCCATCCTGAATAAAAAAGGGGATTTTTTACTGAATTTATATATTCAATTAGGGTGCGAAGCATTTGAAAATCTTGATTTAACTGCCTATGGGGAATTTAATGGGCGCCTTCATACGACGGCAGATTTACTAAAAATTATTTACCAAGATAAATTATTGCCTAATATACCTTTATTGGTTGAGTTGGATCGTCCAGAGACTTTTTTGCCCGTTTATAACAATCAGTCGGCTTTCAACCCTTTACCTGTTTTGGCAGATGTACCCAAAATCACTCAACCCAAACGTATTACAGGCTTTTCCAGCTGATGACTTTACCCTAGCAGACCCATATAATTTAGGGGTGGTGAGTGTGTCTTTATTAATACATGGAAAGTTGAGATAAAAATTATGAAAGCTGACAAAGATATCGGATCTTATTATGTTAATCTGGTTTCCAAGATTGGTTTAGGCCTGGCTTTTGGTCTAATTGGAGGGAGCGCGCTTCTTTCAGGCAGTTGGGTATTCGGAGGCGGGGCACTGATTTTGGGAGGCATATTTGCAAATAATGCATATGAGCTATTCAACAAACATTCTTCTACTGACTTAACACCTGAAACAGCGGAAAAAAAACAAAACGCTGAAGACTCTGAACAAAATAAAGATAAAAAAAAGAAGCGTCGTAAACATCTCTCAGAAAAGCTCATTGGAACACCTCGGGACATAGAAGAGACACTGACTCAGCAGCAAGATACTAGAAAAAGAAAACAAAAACATAACTCAGAACCTAGGCATATTGTACCTAAGTTAGACCTAAGTGAAAAAAGATTGTCTCAGGGGAGATCTGGTCGTAAGTCCTCAGGACTAGAGAGGTTGATCGACTCAGATTCAACGCAATCTAGCCAAACATCTGAAATTAAGTTAGAATCTAACCCTAACTACCTTCCATCTACAGAGCTTGAAACGGGGAACACACAAAATACACCACAATTGCAATTGAAGAATAAGAGAAGCCCGAATCGGCTTTCTCAAAAGCCCCAATTAGAATCAATTGAAAGTGCACGTGAAATGACAGTAGAAGAACTAGATAGATTTGTGAATGAGGAAATTTCTCAGCAACAAACACCTAAAAAGACATACTATAAAGCAAAAAAATAACGACTCATTTTATTAAACCAAAGAGCAGACGATTTTATGAATACACAAGAAGCAGTAAAAGAATTTTCTACCGTCAAAGACTTTTTACGGTGGGGATATAGTTTATTCAATGAACATGAATTATGTTACGGTCATGGCACCGATAATAGTTGGGATGAAATCGTCCACTTGGTTTATGCCACTTTACATTTTACGCCCGATTCTGATCAAGATTTACTCGATGCAAAATTATTGACGGCTGAAAAAAATCTGATCGCAGAACGCATACAACTCAGAATAGAAAAACGCATACCGGTTTCGTATTTAACCAACGAAGCCTGGTTTTGTGGTTTGAGTTTTTATGTAGATGAACGGGTGATTATTCCCAGATCGCCTATGGCAGAATTGATTGAAGCAGAGTTTAGTCCTTGGGTGGAATCGGGCAAAGTCACCAAAATTTTAGATTTGTGTACCGGAAGTGGTTGTATTGCGATTGCTTGTAGCGCTAATTTCCCCGATGCTGAAATCGATGCCGTGGATATCAGCGAAGATGCGCTTGCAGTGGCCAAGAAAAATGTCAGCCAATATGGATTAGAAGATGAAGTGAATTTGATTCAATCAGATTTGTTTAAAAATTTACCGCGCAAACAATATGATATTATTGTTTCAAACCCCCCTTATGTGCCTGAAAGTGTTTACGATGTGTTACCCGATGAATATAGCCATGAACCTAGCCTTGCCCTTAAAGCGGGTAAAGATGGCTTAAAAGCAGTTGATGAAATTTTAAAGCAGGCCGGTAACTACTTAAGTTCAAATGGCGTATTAATTGTCGAAGTGGGTGAATTACAACCTTTAGTGGAACAAACCTACCCGCATGTGCCTTTTACGTGGTTACAGTTTGAACACGGTGAAGATGGTGTATTTTTGCTGACCGCGCAAGAATTAATCGATTGCATGAAATAAATCATGAGTGTCGGGAGTCATTTTGGCCAACGATTTAGAATCACCAGCTGTGGCGAAAGCCACGGGGAAGTGATTGCGGTAATTGTAGAAGGCTGCCCGGCAAATTTAAACTTAACTATCGATGACATTCAGCCCGATTTAAATCGGCGCAAGCCTGGCAGCAGCCCGTTTGTTTCACAACGCAAAGAACCCGATTTAGTACAGATTAAATCCGGTGTATTTGAAGGCAAAACCACCGGCGCGCCGATATTACTCGAAGTATTGAATCTCAACGCCAAGCCTAAAGATTATGCCGATATTAAAAATTTATTTAGGCCAGGGCATGCAGATTATACCGTTGAGCATAAATATGGTCATCGTGATTGGCGGGGCGGCGGCAGATTATCTGCTCGTGAAACCGTTGCGAGAGTGGCAGCCGGGGCCATTGCCCGTAAATTATTATATCAACTTGCTGAGATCACTGTTCAAGGTTATGTAGAACAAATTGGGGAAATAAAATATACCCCAAATAAAAATATGGATGTACCTATTAATTTTGATTCGGTAAATAGCAATCCATTTTTCTTTCCTGATTTGAATCAAATCAGCGATTTGGAACAATATTTAACGCATCTGAGAAAATCAGGGGATTCGATTGGCGCAAAAATTCAACTTATCGCCAAAAATGTGCCGATTGGATTAGGTGAGCCTGTTTTTGATAAACTCGATGCAGATTTTGCCAAGGGTTTGATGAGCATCCCGGCAGTTAAAGCCGTTGAGATGGGGGATGGGGTGGCTGTTGTCACGCAAAGAGGGTCTGAACATCGAGATGAGATTACCCCTCATGGGTTTTTAAGCAATCATTCAGGTGGCACATTAGGCGGGATTTCAACTGGCCAAGAATTAAAGATGGCTATTTCTCTTAAGCCCACATCCAGTATTATTCAACCGGCTCAAACGGTTAATACACAAAATGAGCCGGCCATTATTGTGACCAAAGGCCGACATGATCCGTGTGTGGGCATAAGGGCCGTTCCCATTGCAGAAGCCATGGTGTTGCTGGTGTTGGCCGACCATTATTTGCGGGCCTTGTCACCCAATCTTTCGAGTTTATAAATAAGGGGAATGTCATGGAATTGTTTTTACAGCTAGCCGCAGCAGGGATCTGTTTATTTTTTGTTTGGCGCATTTATCAATCGATTAAAAATCAACCCGAAGCCTTTAGCAAAGAAAAAATGAGCAAAAGTTTTTACACCGTCGGATTGCTCACTTTAGCGCTGATTGCGTTTGTGGCAGTGATGGTCATGTTTGTTCGAAGTAATTAATAATTAAGTAGGTGAAATCATGGCAGTATATGACATAGCAGTCTTAGGCGCGACAGGCGAAGTAGGGCAAGCTATTTTATCCATTTTAGACAAACGAAATTTTCCAGTTGGCAAATTATATCCCTTAGCCAGCAGCCGTTCGGCTGGCGAACCGGTGATGTTTAAAAACCGACCTGTTTTAGTAGAAGACGCAGAAGGATTTGATTTTTCTAAGGTTAAAATTGCTTTTTTCTCTGCCGGTGCCGCCATATCTAAAAAATATGTGCCCATTGCCACTGAGGCAGGCTGTATTGTGATAGACAATACCTCAGAATTTAGATACGAAGCCGATGTGCCGTTGGTTATAGCCGAAGTGAACCCAGAGCGGGTGGCAGATTATAAAAATAGAAATTTAATTGCCAACCCCAATTGTTCTACCATGCAAATGTTGGTGGCACTAAAACCTATTTATGATGCTGTGGGTATCACGCGTATTAATGTTGCCACCTATCAATCAGTGTCGGGCACAGGGAAAGACGCAATTTTAGAATTGGTCAAACAAACGGGCGAATTAATCAATGGTCGTAGCGTTAAGCCTTCGGTTTATCCGGTTCAGATTGCTTTTAATGTGGTACCTCAAATCGATGATTTTCAAGAAAATGGTTACACCAAAGAAGAAATGAAAATGCATTGGGAAACCCAGAAAATTTTCGAAGACAGCGAAATACAAGTGAATGCGACCACCGTAAGAGTGCCGGTGTTTTATGGCCACAGTGAGGCACTGCATATTGAAACGCGCGATAAAATCACCGCAGCCGATGCCCGCAAGTTATTGGCCAAAGCCCCTGGTGTTGTGGTAAAAGACAGCCATAAGCCCAAAGGATATCCCACCCCCGTCAGCGATGCCACTGGTAGTGATGCGGTATATGTTGGACGCATAAGAGAAGATTTTTCTCATCCAAAGGGTTTAAATCTTTGGGTGGTATCAGATAATATCAGGAAAGGGGCGGCTTTAAACGCAATTCAAATAGCTGAAGAACTGATTAAATTGGGGGTGTAGAACTCCCTTTTGGTATATTATAATTTAGGTGGTTCTGAAAATTTAAGTACTCAAGGATGGAGTTAGTAAGTGTACACAAATAGTCAAATTACATCCAAGATTAAGCTTCTGCTTATGGGGGCTTTAATACTATTGCTAACCCCATTGTTAGTAAGTGCACTTGGTTTAGGTAATGCGCACATTATCTCAAAATTAAATGAACCCCTAAATATAGAATTAGAGCTTTTGGTGAGTAATCCCAAAGAGCTACAAAACATGTTACCCAGTATTGCTTCTCCACAAGATTTTGAACGAGCCGGCATAGACAGGCCTTATTTTATCAATACCATTCAGTTCAAGGTCGAAACGCAAGCAGGCAAATCCATCATTAGATTAACCACCACCGAGCCGGTCAAAGAACCGGTGGTGAATTTATTGGTTGAATTAAATTCTTCACAAGGTCGCATTTTAAAAGATTATACGGTTTTACTCGATCCCCCTGAATTGGCCCCTCGAATCAATAAACCTCAAGCAATTGCTCAAAAGGTTGTACAAAACGAGTCAAATAACCAAAATAGCCAAAATAATAATGCGGTGTTTGATGCTTTTGAAGAACAAATACCTGCGGTTTCTGTGAATGTAAAAAAACCTAATCAGCAAAATGAAGGAAAGCAGCAAGCTCAAAATGAGGCTCTACAAGGTCGCTTAGGCAAAATAGAACAGCAATTGGCTACTCTGTCGGAAGAAAAAGCAGAAGCAGAGCGAGCTAAATTAGCCTTAAAAGAAGAAAATGATAATTTACATGATTTGGTTCAAACTCGGCAAAAAGAAATTGAGCACTTGAAAGAACAACAGGTTGCTAAAAATCCTGTTGCTCCCCCTGCACACGCATCTGCTCAGCCGCCACAGCAAAGATCGGATTTATCGAACTTTGCTAAAAACCAAATGTTAACGCCAGCAGAGCCTGATCCCCAAAGCATGAATCCCTCTGCATCTGCCCCATGGTTATT
>CADEEZ010000030.1 GCA_902826485.1 uncultured Gammaproteobacteria bacterium | reverse complement strand
AATTTTAGTAAAAATAGGCTTACTTATCAACGTTTTTTTTGTATTTTTCCTCAAGTTCTTTTTTGTTGCCTTCTAGTTCACTATGAATTTTATTCTGTTTTTCTAAAATTTTAACGCTTAGTTCATCTCTCTTGCCAGCATGGTTGCTGCCTGTTGTATTCGCAACATTATTACCTAGGCTCGCTTTGTTTTTCTCTCGAATAATATCATTTTTATGTTCTTGATAACTTTTATTTATACTCTCCCTAGTGCCAAAAGAATCTGAATTTTTCTTATAGGATTGATAAATATTACCAGTATTTGATTCTTTATTTGCCCATAGCTCTGAATGCGTTTCTTGAGCACGCTCTTGAACGAATTTAGACAAATGCTGTTGATTTTGTGCGCTATCGCTTAAAATTGAATTTACTCCTGCTATTCCCTGGTTGCGACCTTCTTCAGTGTTGTTTAATAAGTTATCGACATATTTCTGTGACATGTCTTGATTAAAGCCAACAGAATTACTTGAAACTGATTGAGCAGATTCACGATATTGCTGCTCTTTCCCAAAGGAGGCAGAAGCACTATTCATATAACTTTCAGCTTGAGACAGGCTTGCATTTATAGAATCTGAGTAAGATGAGTTTGATGAACTATTACTGCTAAAGCGTGCATCTTTGGCTTCTGTAATCGCATTTTGTAACAACTCACTGATTCCTTCTTTTTCAACGAATCTTTGCGCTTTACTTTCTGAATCGCTTCCTGACATGGATGAATTAACCGTTAAATCGGCACTCTTTTCAAGAGATGTTGAAGCGCCTACTTTAACGAATGGCAAGCCCGTTCCTATATCTGCTGAAATCCTTCCTGATAAAGCCGATCTAACTAAACTTCCTCTCGCTAAATCAGCACGAATATTATTATCTTTAGCAAACTGATTTTCTAAATCTAAATATTTAGCCAAAGAAGCATTTTCTACATTCGACTCTCCTCTGCTATTGCTTTCATCTGAGGAAAGACCATTACTCCGGGTTGTCCTAAAATCCTGAGCATTTTGCAATGCAGACGTAATATTATCTTGGGCAGAGACCATATTCTGAATTCCCTCTCTGTGACTCTCATCAGCTGAACGACTAAGGGATTGACTAATATTCTCTGCAAAATTAACGTTGCCTCCAATTTTCGACAATGCAGAATTTCTATCAAAAACAGCGTTCCCATCTGCCGTCGTAGACACCCAAGATCCATCACTCATTTGTACAGATGAACGACCTGTAGCCACAGAAAGATTTTGATCTTGTTTAAATCCTGAAAGATTATGTCGGCTATGATTATCAAAACTGGTATTTCCCATATTATAATTTCCGGTAGTCGCTTCTTCAGCCGCATGGCTCGCCGCAGATTGGGTCACACTGCCAAAATGGGTTGAGAGCTGGCTGAGTGCCCCAGCACCATAATGAATTAACCCGTACGATAAAAACGGCACAGACATCATGGTATAGCCGGCTACAGCTGCTACCCATTCATTCCCTTCGGCCAGCCCTGGCATTGTCGCAGCAGAAACCCCATAGGCTGAAGTACCAGCAATCGCTGCCATACTTTTAGAACGCCCATAGATATTGACTAGCATGTTTAGCACTGAATATAAAGGTGCCCAACTTTGAATCCAAAATAAAGCGATGACATATTTTTTTAATACTCCAACCCCTCCAGGTAATATCGCAATAATCACAATAATGGGGAAAATGGCATAAAACATCACTTCGACCACGATTTTTAGAACCGATAACGAGAGAGAAGCCATATTCCCCTGCAACGCATAGGCTGTTTTTTGCTGCTCTTGTGCTCGGGTGGTGGCATAACCCGTAACCGCCGCTGAGGCATCATTTATTTGATTTGCACTCAACAAGCCATCCTCAAGCGCATTAATCATCATATTTTGACGTAAAATGTCACTTGCCTCTGATGAGATATTAGTTAAATAACCATATGAAATAGACAAATTCGAAACCAGCGCATTAGCAGGATTCTTACTATTAGGGAAAAATCGAGCACCATATATTCTTTTGGATTTATCAATAGCCTTGGTCCAGGCGATATCTAATTTAGAAGCACCTTCTTGGCAAGTTACGATTTTTGTCTCAATTGCTTTACTTTCAATATGTCGATACGGAAAACCTCTAGCGGGGGAGGCATTTTCTTTTAATAATTCCCACACATTGTTGGATTCTAATAATGAACTAATCGTATATTTACCCTTAGCAATATCTATCATCACGCATTGCTGAACAAATTCTCGAAGATTGGCTGCCATGTCTGCATCGGTAACCGTAAATCGGCTGGCCTTGGCAACTAGCTGTGAGGCCATTGCCACACCATGAATTCGATAATTCATAACCTCTTTTCCTGACATATTGTTATCACTAACAATAGGGCCTGAAAAAATATCATCCATTTTCTTGGCCATGATATCGCCTAATTGGCTGGTTGCCCCAGCAAAGGCCCCTAGCATGAAGGGTATATTGGCGACTGGTCGTTGAAAACCGGTTACTCTATCAATAATTAAAATATTTACTTTAGGCAGCATAAGTAAATTCATAATAATAAAAGAACTAAATAACCAATTAAACGATATCTTAAGATCTTGTTTCACAACCATAGTGAATATGGCAATTGCCGAGGCAAAGGTCGCTGAGAGCGTGGCTAGTGTGGCCGAAAGGCTGCCCACACTACTGCCAGCTGTTTTGCCATTAAAAAAGGCAGCCACTGCATTAAAGGTATAAAATAACCCTTCTCCCCCTCCATGTGTGATCACGTCCCATGCTTGCATTATTCTTACCTTAGGCCTTTGCCCCAATTCATGCTGTTATATAAATTTGTTGAAACAGTAGCCGATATTTGTTTCTCCATCATTTGAACCCGAGCAACCATATCATTAGTCGTACTCATTCTTTCTGCTTGGCGCTGACGAATGTCTCGAACCCGCTCCCTCACTAAAGATATCATTCTGAAAAAATCGGTTTCCATCTCTTTTGGAAGTAAATTATTGGCCTGAGATTGCAAAACTTCATCAATACTTCTATCTAAATAACGATATAATATGTCCATTGCAATCACTTCGGCATAATCAGTCACGAACATCAATGATGTTCCTTTAGAGGCAGCCGCATGAATGTTCAACATTTTATAAATAGGTAAGGTGGTCGAATCTAAAAAGGCTTTTTCTTTTTCATTTAAAGGGGTATCAGTGATTACTTTTTGTTCCATACTTTTTAAAATCGCCCTAACCTGACCTACAAAGGTTTTATCTGGCCCAATCTCGATTTCTTTTTCTACGATAGTTAAGCAACCACTTTTAGCTAAATCATCGTCTTTACAGCCATAGACTTTAAATTTATGTCCAGAAGCCAAATGGTTAATAATATCGTCACTTATCGCTTTTGAGACATATATTTGTTTTTTAGGCGCGCCATTCGCTCCATCGGTTGTGATAATCATGGTTCCTGTGAGCGACATCAGCAGATATTTCATTTCTTTGTCTAAAGACGCCAACATAGGGTTATTATTAATAGCCCGCCAAACAATATTTACATTAGTAATCACCGAATCTTTAAAAATAGGATCCTCTGAAGCCTCCCTATTTTTGGAATTGACTTCTTTTTGATCTTGGCACTTTTGCCTTGCATTAATATAATTACCATAATCATCCCCCCTATCTGATAAGCCTTTATTAATGCAATTTTGTTTAGCCGATTCCTGAAAGTACCCTACAGCGTTATTAACTATTTTGGTCGCCGATTGGCAAGAATTGATGTTGTTCCAATTAGCTTCATTGGCCCAGCTTTGCAATTCTTCTATTTGATTCATAATTTGAGGGCTCATTTGCTTTAAAGCCAAAGAAAATGTATACCCCATAGAATTGGCACCAATTGCCTTCATCATTTCAACGAGTCTTTTCGAATCGATAAATCCCATCCCGCCTGTAAAGACATCGATACCACCGCAACCCGCTGATATGCTTGGAATCTGAATATTCATTAATTGATAATCTCGAGTTGGGTTACGGCTATAAATACTTCCGCCCGTATAAAAACCCCCTTCTTGCCCCTTATAGGCCCCTGCCGGGGAAACATTAGTACTTGCTCCGATTTCATGAAAAAATTTTTGCATGTCATTTTGAACATTGGCCAAAGAATTAGTTGAAAGACTAATTAGTAATAACCCTAAGCCCAGCCTTTTAATCATGCTTATTCCCATACTTTTGCTGATATTGAACATAATTAACGACTCTATCTTCCAATTCAGAAACGCTAACCAAACCGTTTGTAATGGGGACTATTTGTTTAGTTTTGGTATTCACTGCATATAAAGCAGGCCAAGAAGTCACTTTAATGGCACGACCCGTACTATTATCTGCTGCAGGCTTGGGAAATTCTGATATCCCAACGCCATCCATTGAAATAGGCATGATAAAAATGCCATATTTATCTGCAAATCGTTTTAAAGTAGGAGCAAATTGATGACAATAATCGCAATTACTAGAAAAGAAAAAGAAGAATCCATGATTTTTTGAAAACTGATGAATGATGCTTTGGGTTAATTGTGATTGCTGCTTATCATATACTGATCTAGCATTATGATTTGTTGGAAATTTTAAAGAATAATCAAATTCAGGGTTTTTCATTAACATGACTTTATAGGCATCTGAGAAATGTTGCCCTTTGCCTATTACGTCATAATATACTTTTGCATATTCCCTAAGGTTTTGTTCTGTTGGATTTAAAATAGCTAAATTAAGGGTATCCGTTACTTTTTTATTTAATGCTTCCATCTGCTGGGTTGGCGTTAACACAGGTGCGGCAGGTGCTTCTGTTTTTTGAGGTGCTTTTTTAGGCTTTTTAGTCTCGATCTTGGGATCTTTATACCAGAACCACCCCTGTGTTCGATTATCAAAAAAAGTATTAGCTGAAACTGGGTAAGAAATAAAGATTAAAAGCAGTATAATTATCTTCATTTTCTTGTCCTAGCAACTGGATTTTTATATTGATTACTTAGCTTATTTTGTAGCTCAGCTAATTTATTTTTTACTTGACTGGCATTTTGAGTGCCTACCGTTTGATGAGCAGACACCAAAACAGCTAATTTAGCTCGTGCAAAGGGTGTATTAAAATCTAATCTGCTGAGTTGTTCTGCCGTCAAGCTAGCACAATTTGGATTTTTTCCATCTCCCCAAGAAATCGCCAATTGTTGGTGAGCTATTTCTTGAATGATTTTTCCCATTTCAGAACCATAGCAACAATAAGCTGATTTCTTTTCAATACAAACACCAAATTTTTTCTTAGTACAATATTTCTGTTGTACTAGGATACATCGTTTATCCTTTAAAGCCGCATTGGCTAATTCTTTTTCTTCTTGTCTACATCCACCCAATAACCCTTTTGCAATACCATTAAGATCACAACAGTCTTTAAATACTGAACCAAGCGTAATCGTGCATCTTTGGCATTTCCCCTGCATAACCGTAGGGTTCGTATTTTGGCCTATTCCACCTAATCCATCTTTCATCGGATCACTTATAGATTTGATAGCAGCAAAATGTGTAAGCGTTTCACCCATCTCAGAAGGAGAATATTCTTCTAATTTTTCTTCTGATTTAAAATAATGAGAAGAATCAATTTTTTCGGTTTTAGGAGAAAGCAAATTACCTACCTGAGGTTGTTCAATTTTTGGTTTTTTATTATTTTTAAGATAATTAACAGCTGCATTATTTGAGGTGTCTATCGTTTTTAATTTATTTTTAATATTATCGGATTTTAAATCAGAATCATCAAAACAATTCTCGAATATATCTTGTGCTTGCTTAATATCGCCATAAACCGGGCATGTTATTACTATCACGATTAAATAAAATAATTTGATAATTTTACCCATTTCTAGTCCGAATTTTATTCAAATAAGACTTAGCTATGGGTTTTAATGAATTAGAGCCATTATGAGCTATATGATCTAAGGCTGCTTCTAGAGAAGTATCCCCATAAACAACGTCATAATCTTCCCCTCTAGCCAAAACAACGGCAGGGACAGATTTTATGTGATATTGCTTAAATTTTTCTGGATCGATATTAAACCCCCCATTTTGGGAATCAGAAAATAATTTAACCGTCTTTTGGGTAGTAACTTGAATGGAATTATCGATTAATCCTCTCAACAATAAGATGCCGTCTAGCTTTTCGGCTTGCTGGGCCCATAATTTTAAGCTCTGTTCTGGCATGCTTAACGAGACAAAAATCATAAGCTCAGGGGTTTTAGCTTCTTGACTTATGTTTTCAGAGCAAGTTTGAAACTGATTGGCAATAGCACCTAAATCTGGCACATCTTCTTGGGCATAAGCAAGGTTGTTTAAGATAAATAATAACAACATTAGTATTATTTTATAGCGCACAACAATCTCTCCTACGCCATACTAAATAACCAAAGTCTTCTCCCTTGATAGGATATTCTTTGTTTACCCCCCAAAAAAAGGTCGTTCTGCCAATAGGGTTACAAGCTAATTTAGATTCTTTATTAACCCTAGGATAAGTCATTTGTAATTTATATTGGTCTTTTTTCCACCAAGGCATTGGGTATAACCCGCACATCCCTTTCACCCCTGTTGTGCCAAATAAAAGTAATTCTCGATGCATTTTAAAAATCATTTTTTCTACAATTACTGTGCTTGCATCTGCGCCACCATTATGATGTGTAAGAGTGCCTGTTAAAGGGTATACACCGCCTTGACAACCTGCACACCAAAATAAACTGTTGATAGGCTTGCCTACGCTGGCAGCAGTACAATCAGCGGCACAAGCTACTTGGGCAGGAACGCTGGCAAATAGTGCCGCTTCAGGATTTAACCATACTGACAATTCATCATCATCCCAAAGGGGATCTAATTCTGTCATATAAGCCAGATCAAATGATTCTGGCGTCATACAAACTAAACCTGAGATCAGATTCATCCAACTCAACAACGGGTAGACATACCAATGCACATGGTAAAAAGCAGTTTTTCCAGCATATTTACCACCATTTTTAACCCCAACTGTACCGCTCGGTGTCGTAAATTTTAAATTGAGATCAAAACCGCCCATATTGACCATGCAATAGGGTTTATAAGTCACATCTGCGACACGAAATGGCTCCCAAAATCCAACCGGAATGCCAATTCTTTTTGGGTCTCCGCAAGCACAAAATAAAGATTTTTTACCTTCTGGCGTTGCATTATCTTTATCAGGATCTGCAACTTTCCCCCCTGCTATTGTCAAAGGGAAAAGACATTTCCAACAAACATCAGTAATAGGATTAATCATTTTCCCTTGACAGGTAGATAAGCCTAATGATGTGATTGGAAAAATAAACGTAATGATTAAAAGTAATTTGACGAATGTTTTATTCAAATCTTCACCTCAGAAATAACTAATATTTCTCCTTTTTGTTCAACAATGGCCGGAACTTGTTGAATTTTAAAATGGTGAGTTAATTTGCCATTTTGATCAAAATAAAATCGAACTTGATATTTTTCCATTAGATCCGTTACTGGCCCATTAATCAAAATTAATTTAGCCAATTTGTGGGATTGAGTCATATTTTTATATTGCTTTAGCCCCCAAGTTACTTGGCTTAAATCATCTCCGTCAATAAAGATAAGCACTTTTTTATTAAAACTAGACATATTATTCATACTAAGCGGATTGATGATTTCTCCAGCTTTACGAATAATTTTCCCCTCTGGTGTCTTAATATCATAGGGAACAACAAAACTTACATCATGTTCGAAGGTTCTTGGCACCTTTGTTTTGGTAATATTTTTAACTGGTTTCGGGCGTTTAATAGAAGATACTGCTTGATTTTTTAGCTTTTCTTGATGACGCAGTATCTCACCTGATTTATCCATTTGATTTAAGCGTTGAGCTATCCATTCTAAGGCATCTTGTTCTTTAATAGGGTATACTGGCCCTTGCGTGCCTAAGTCTTTCGCCACGAGTGCGCTAGAATATAGGATAAGAAACAGCAATAATTTGTTCACGATTAATCCAACCAATTACTTGATATCTTGAATCCATGCTGTCTGCGTTGAAGCCGCCGACATAGTATTCACCTTCTTTTAAGACCCCTTCTGGGCCTAAAACAAGCTCCTCCCCTTCCCATGAATATGATTTAGCTTTTGATACCCATTGATCATTAATATAAAAATTAAGTCCTTTTTTGCTCACCACATCACCAGGGCCAGCCAGTATTTTTTTAGTTAGAATGGTATTTTCCGGGAAGCCAGATT
The DNA here is from genome assembly GCA_902826485.1 of uncultured Gammaproteobacteria bacterium. Taxonomy (GTDB): domain Bacteria; phylum Pseudomonadota; class Gammaproteobacteria; order Berkiellales; family Berkiellaceae; genus CADEEZ01. Next base: position 2,680 of record CADEEZ010000030.1, on the reverse strand, counting down.
CTAATGGGGCTTTAAAACAAATATAATTTCCTACAGATGGCGCACTTAGCTTATTAATAATAAAAATTTTATATGGCAGACTATTCGTCAGATTAACTGAAAATCCAAAATATAAATGACTCAAAATTGTGATGAACAAAAGCCCAAATAGATAATATAACGTATTTGATTTTAGACTCATTTAAGTACCTTAGACTTAGTTAAGGCCTGATAAACCTTTCGCTCTAGTTCTGGCGTATAATCTTGTGCTCCGGCTAGTACCGCTTCTGACACAAACAATATGACCTCTTTTTTATCTGCTAAAATTTTAATTTCTTTTTCCAGCTCATGAACAAATGCTTTGGTTGCTTCTTGTAAGAGCGCATTATCTATATTGAGCTTGGCTTGTTTTTGAACATAATGGGTCATAATCGCATTGACATTGACTGTTGCAACACTAGGTTTGTGATTTTTTTTAGGGCTAAATTCATAAGCGAATATAGATAAGATAAAGGCAACCCCGAATATCCCGCTTGTTAAAAGCCATTTATATTTTTTAATTATTTCCAGCATTAAGCAAACTCCTTAGGAAATACTCGTTCGGCTATTATTCCAATTGCCTGTTCAAGGGGAATACCTTGAGTGCATAACTGGTTCACAGCTGCATAGTCTTGTGCTTGTGTTGAATATAAAATGCGAGAATAAGGATCTAATAACAGCCTACCGACTGCATATTCTCCTGAATCCCCTTGAATCATCATTTCTGAATACTGGCCGTGCTCGGTTGTTACAGAGCGTAATAACCTTTCTTGAAAGGGATCTAAGGCTAATTGTTTGTTATCGATGAGATTACTAATATTTGTTTTATTTTGTGCATGTAAAATACGCCAGTAAGAATTATTGTAGGCAGCTTGACCTGCTGAGGAGGCAAAAAAATCAGATATACTTTGGGTGATAGTAATCAAACAGCCTTTATATTTTCTGGCCCGACGAGAAATGCTTTCAATAATACTCCCACCATGACCACCTTTTAACATATCCCACGCCTCATCAATAATCAGGGCCATTTGGGATTTTCGTCCACCCAAATACATTTTTTCAGTCACGTGATACATAAGCAGCATAAATATGATGCCTTGTAATCTCTTGTTATTATTGATTTCTTCTAATTCAAATACGACCATCGCATTATCAAAATTGACGTTTGATTCCCCGTTAAAATAACTGCCATATTGCCCTTCAGTCGTATATGAATACAAAGAATTTCCTATATCTTGTGCTCTAGAATCAGGATTCTTTAGCAACCAATTTGCAATATCTCCCAATCCCCCTTTTGTCCCTTTTTCTGTCCAGACTTCTTTTATGGCTCTTTCAATCAAAGAACTTTCTAATGCACTAACAGGTTTGTTTGGACTGGCCATCAAAGCAACTAATGGGCTCATAAAACCATAAAATTCTTCAATTTCTTCTGGATTCACTGTACTGAAAGGATTTAAGCAAATTCGAGTCTCTTTATTAAACTCAATAAACTGACCATTCAACAGATTACATAGTTTTTTATAAGAGCGGCCCACATCAATAATCCAGACTCTTGCGCCAGTAGCAATAAGAGATGCGGCAATTTCTTGAACGGTAACAGATTTTCCACTGCCAGATATTCCGGCAACACAAGTATTGTAATTTCCTCTTTGATTACCGAAAGGATCCCAGAACAAAACTTGTCCTCTCCGGCCTGCCACCATTAATCGATGACTATTCATTCCTTTCATCTCTGCTACAATGGGCACCATATTTGCAGCATTAATTGCCCAAATTTTATGGGTCATGCCCAATGTTTGTATTTCTTTAAATAAACCATGGCTTTGGGCCAAAGGTAAATGTGCTAATAACGAGACCATTTGCAACATGTTATTTCTAACTAAACGCCATTTTTTAGCGGTTCCTTGAAATACATTTAATAAATTTGTTTCATGTTCATCTCCGGTTCCCTTTTGATAATAAATACTGGCTTGAAAATCGACTAAAACTAGACGTTCAAAATTTTCAAGTTGCTTAACTATTGCTCTTGCTTCTTGAGCTTCATCTATCGCTTTGGGACTAAATTTACCAATCATAGCCGCCCGTTGCCCTGCTCTAGGCGCTCTAATTTGTGCAACACGTCGCTCTTCGGCTTGATTACAAATTTTAATAATAAAACTATAAGAAAAAGGGCACCCCATTCGGGTATTATTATCAAATTGGCTGCCAATCAAATCAGCCATTTCATATAAATGTACGGGCTCATTGGGAAAATCACTGACTCTATAATTTCGGATTTCCCAGTCTCCTTCATTAACTATGATTTTCTGACTAGTTAAAAAATGTGACTGATTAGGAGCTGCAAGTTGGCTCGACAGAGATTGCTGCTCATTCCATTTAAATTTTTCGTGACTTAACGAATTATTTGGCCGAATGAGAGAATCTACCCAGGTCATTAATTCTTCTGGGCCTAATGTTTTAGCTGAAACTCCCATCCCCTTTAAAGTCCCAATCAAACTGTTTTTAAGTGAAATAATTTTAGATTCTGAAATGGCAAGCTGATCGTCAAATATAATCGTCACGGCTAATCGATAATCTCTCAAAACAGCTTGTTGACCCGCTATCAAAGTCTTGTGTACCCCTTCTTTTAAGTAGTTCACTCTATATTCTGAATTTTTTTCTA
>CADEEZ010000029.1 GCA_902826485.1 uncultured Gammaproteobacteria bacterium | reverse complement strand
CGGGATTGACGGCAGAGGAAGTTTCCTCAATGCTATTAGCACTAGAGTTGACAGATAAAATCCTCTCTGTGCCGGGTGGCTATGTCCGTAACCCATAAGTGGATATTAGGTGGATAATGTGAAAGAAAATATGTTAGACGTCTTAGTTTTTTTATTCGACAACTATCTAGGTCCCCAAGCAGGCGTTGATCAAGATGATCAAAGCCTAGCAGATGAGCTTGAGGAAGCAGGATTTGATTTTGACGAAATCACCAAAGCATTTGATTGGTTGGGTGGCCTAAAAGAAGATGAATCGGCTTGGTATGCCTCTAATAACTCAATTAGGGTATTTTCTGACGCAGAGCAGCAAAGATTAGATGTGGAAGCCAGAGGGTTTTTAATGAAACTCGAGTTTTCTAAGATAATTAGCCAGGTTTTACGTGAGAAAATTTTAGACGCGGTCATGCGTTTAGACTTAGAGCAAGTGACGCTGAGTTTAAAAGCCTTTAAGCGTATTGTGGGCTTGGTATTAATGAATACCGCTGAGATGGATGATCATTTGCCTGAAATAGAAGAAATGGTATTTGAAATCGATCCCAAAGATATTTGGGTGCATTAGTTAATTTATATATTTTAAAATAGGGTTTTAAGTTATGGCAAATAAGCTTGTGATCGTAGAATCACCAGCCAAAGCGAAGACAATTAAAAAATACCTGGGAAAAAACTTCCAGGTATTGGCTTCGTATGGTCACGTTCGAGATCTCTTACCCAAAGAAGGGGCAGTCGATCCCGCAAATGATTTTGCCATGCGCTATGTTCCCGTCGAAAAAAACGAAAAACATATTGCGGCTATCTGCAAAGCCATGGCCAATGCCGACGAATTATTGCTGGCAACGGATCCAGATAGAGAAGGAGAAGCCATTTCTTTTCATCTACTCGAAATGATGAAAGAAAAAGGTTTGATCGAAGGTAAAAAAGTAGGGCGTGTGGTGTTTTATGAAGTCACAAAAGCTGCCATCATCGAAGCCGTTGAACATCCTCGAGATTTATCAGATGATTTGGTCAATGCACAGCAAGCGCGTCGTGCTTTAGATTATTTGGTGGGCTTTAATCTTTCGCCTTTATTATGGAAAAAAATTCGCAGAGGGTTATCGGCAGGCCGTGTACAATCGCCTGCATTAAGATTAATTGTTGAACGCGAATTAGATATTGAAAAATTTGTCTCACAAGAATATTGGACCATTGAAGCCCACTTGCATCACGCTAAGCTCGATTTTAATGCCAAATTAATTCAACTTAATGGCGAAAAAATACAGCAATTTAGTTTTACCAATCAGCAAGATGCACATGCAGCAGTAGATACCCTTAAAAAAGCGGCCAACGGTAAATTATTGGTCACCAAAGTCGATAAGAAAAAGCGCAAGAAAAATCCTACTGCGCCCTTTACCACTTCCACTTTACAACAGGAAGCGTCGCGTAAAATGGGATTTGGTACGCAACGTACCATGCGAATTGCGCAGCAGTTATATGAAGGGATCGATGTGGGCGAAGGCAGCACCGGTTTAATCAGTTATATGCGTACCGATTCGGTGAACTTGTCTCAAACGGCCATAGAAGAAATTCGAGAAGTTATTTTAGATAAATATGGCAAAGCAGCGCTACCCAGTGAACCCAGAGCCTATAAAACCAAATCTAAAAATGCACAAGAGGCACATGAGGCCATTCGGCCCACCAGTGCGAAAATTTTACCAGAAGACATCAAGTCTTTTTTAACACCAGAACAATGGAAATTGTATAATCTTATTTGGAAACGTACCGTTGCTTGTCAAATGGAATCAGCCACCCTAGATACTGTGGCCGTTGATTTACAGTGTGGTCAAAACCATGTATTCAGAGCGAATGGCTCTGTGGTGGTGGATCCCGGCTTTATGAGGGTCTATGAAGAAAGCTTAGACGACACCAAAAAAGAACCCGATCAAAAAATGTTGCCTGCCATGCAACAAGGTGACAGCGTTCAAGCCAATGATATTGTAGGCGAACAACATTTTACAGAACCACCTCCTCGTTTTTCTGAAGCAACTTTAGTAAAGTCTTTAGAAGAATTTGGCATTGGCCGGCCATCAACCTATGCTTCTATTATTTCCACTTTGCAAAATCGTGAATATGTTTATTTAGAAACAAAACGCTTTTACCCCACAGATGTTGGCCGAATCGTCAACAAATTTTTAACCAATTATTTTACGCAATACGTTGATTATGAATTTACGGCTCGCCTAGAAGATGAATTAGATGCTATCTCACGCGGTGAAAAACAATTTAAACCTGTGCTCAGAGCATTTTGGGATCCCTTTACTGAATTAGTTAAACTTACCGAAGCAACAGTACAACGCAAAGATGTCACTCAAGAAAAAATGGATGAGGCTTGCCCCAAATGTGGTAATCCGTTATCTATACGTTTAGGCAAACGCGGTCGCTTTGTAGGCTGTACGACTTATCCTGAGTGTGATTTTACGCGTTCGCTAAACGAAGAAGCGGAGACAGAAGGGGAGGCGATGGACAAAGCGTGTCCAGATTGCCAAAAACCCTTACAAATTAAACAAGGTAAATACGGCAAATTTATTGGTTGTAGTGGCTATCCCGATTGCAAACATATCGAGCCCTTAGAAAAACCGCAAGATACGAAAGTGGAATGCCCTGAATGTAAACAAGGGACTATTTTAAAACGTAAATCTCGTTACGGTAAGATTTTTTATTCTTGTAGCAGATATCCCGATTGTAAATATGCGATTTGGAATGAACCCCTTAATCAGCCTTGCCCCCTTTGTGAATGGCCTATTACCATGACCAAAGTGACCAAGCGCAAAGGCACCGAACGCGTTTGCCCACAAAAAGAATGTAAATTTGCTGAGCCTTACGAAACAGAAGAAGAATTGGCAGAAAACGAATAAATTCAATGAGCAATTGAGCACATTCTTAATGTGCTCGGTGTTTCCCAACTGGTCATTGCTGATGGGTCAAAAAAGACTAAAAAAAGACTAAAATAATTGAACTTGACGGTGCAAAGCCTGGTCTTCTTTCTATAAAAATACGTTTTTTTTTATAGAGAGGTATTTCTCGATGACCGACTCACAAGAGACCAAAGTAGTAGACCTGGCCATCACGTTATTACTGGATTTTGTGCGTTCTGAAAATTATAAAAGTCTTAAAATTCATGAAAAAAAGGAATTTGACAAAGTTTTGAATTTCATGGCCCAACAAATAAAGCGACAACAACAAGAAAAATCTTTCAACCCACAAAAATTTAATCAAGATCTAAGCAAAAAACTTAATAACTTTAATAGTGTTGTTCAATATGATCTAGAACAATCTTTAGCGCGTTCAGGGATGATTAAAGCCAAACCAATGGTGCAAAAAGAACAGTTAAGACGTCAGAATGTTGCGTCTGCCGTTGGGGCAATCACTCAAAACCTACCAATGCCCAAGCGCTCTACTCGAGCAGCACGGTTTTTAAATCGTCTCGCTCATGCCTGGCCTTCTCATGCTGAACGACATTCTCAATATTTACCCCGAGCAAGATCCAGTATGGCTAGTCGAAAAAATCTACAAGGAGTGCTTCAAAACGAATTTGGGAATTACACAGAAAAACTAATAGAGTATACAAATAAGAAATATGGCGCAGCGTCGACTGTTTTTGCAGACTATATGCCTACAGAACAAGAAAAACAACGTCAGCAATTGCCCAGTTTGATTAATCAACCAAACGTATTAACGGGAGATCTTATTTCTCGAGCACATCATTATCCAGAAGTGCGGGATCAATTAGTGATTGACACAGTAAGCCGATATGAAACACGCCATCAAAAAGATAAAAATAATGAGTTAATTGATTTGTGTCAGGCAATTAATGGCATTAATTCACTCCGTAATAAAATAGATAAAATATACAGTATGCTTGCACAAAGGCCACTTAGAGAAGATTTGGTAGATCAATTAGATGTGCTTCTTAGCATTATTAAACCTGAAACTGAGTTTTTGGCCAAGGATTTAAAGAAAATTCACGACCCCCAAATTAAAAAAATAGCCAAGGAAGTGGTTAAATTGGCCGATAAATTAGAATCTGATTTACCCAAAGACATTAGGCATCAAATTGAAGTGCAACAAAGAGAAACACAGCACGCTTCTAAGCGAGTTAAAAAAAAGCCGCCAGTAGGAAAGCCTAAGTAGTTTGTCTCAAAAAATGATATAAGGTAAATACCTCAGCTAACTCTAGTCACTTTCTGCTTTCTCTACGTACCGCGGACAAGCCGCGGCACGTAGGGAATGATATATTCAAGCTTGATACCGAGCCACACCTGTTGAGCCCTTCTTAATTGAAGCTTCTTCAATAAAACACACATATAATACCCTTCTATTTATGTAACTTATTATTTTAGAATCGAGTATTTTATGTCAGTTAACATATCCCAAGTAAAAGCTTATTTACTTGGCCTTCAACAGGATGTTTCAAACCAATTGGCCGCTATAGACGGCAGCAAACCTTTTTTAGAAGACAATTGGACGCGTCCTGAAGGCGGCGGCGGTCAATCTCGTGTACTTCGAAACGGCACTGTATTTGAAGGGGCAGGCATTAATTTTTCTCATGTAATGGGAGATCACCTTCCTGCCTCTGCCACAGCACATCGGCCCGAATTAGCGGGTCGACATTTTGAAGCGTTAGGCATCTCGGGCGTGTTTCATCCCCAAAATCCCTTTGTGCCCACAGCCCATGTCAATGTAAGATGCTTTGTTGCTCAAAAAGCAGGTGCAGATCCGATTTGGTGGTTTGGAGGGGGTTTTGATTTAACCCCCTATTATGGCTTTGAAGAAGATTGCCAACATTGGCACCAAGTGGCAAAAAATGCTTGCGATCCTTTTGGCCCTTCTATTTATCCTAAGTATAAAAAATGGGCTGACGATTATTTTTATTTAAAACATCGACAAGAACCTCGCGGCATAGGCGGTTTGTTTTTTGATGATTTAAATCAAGATACGTTTGGGTGGGATTTTGCAAAATGTTTTAGCTTTATGCAAGTCATAGGGAATGCTTTTTTAGCCGCTTATGTGCCCATAGTCGAAAAACGTAAAAATACGCTTTACACACAAGTGCATCGCGATTTTCAATTATACCGCCGAGGTAGATATGTTGAATTTAATTTGATTTACGATAGAGGTACGTTATTTGGGTTACAATCAGGTGGCCGAACTGAATCTATTTTAATGTCTTTACCACCAAAGGTAAATTGGGAATACAATTGGCATCCAGAACCAGGCAGTTCAGAAGCACAACTTTATGAACACTATTTAATCACTCGGGAGTGGGTATGATTTGGCAATTTATTATTTTATCGATTATTTGTGGTGTAGCATCGAGTGTACAAATTGGATTAAACGCCACCCTAGCCAAAGGCCTTAGTAACGACATTTGGGCGGCAATTTTAGCTTTATTTGTTGGGGCAGTGGGCTTGGCTATCTATGCAATGGTGACAAACAACATGAGCGTTAAATGGCAAAGTTTGCCTGGGCTACCTTTATGGGTATGGACGGGCGGATTACTGGGCGCGGTGTTTGTTGCAGGCAGTGTGATAGCCGCACCCCGAGTGGGTTCTGCTATGTTTGTGGGGCTCATTTTAATCGGTCAAATGCTCGCTTCTTTTGTATTAGATCATTACGGTTGGTTGGGCTTTCAGCAATCTCAGATTAACCTCAGCAAAATACTGGGCATGTGTTTATTAATTGGCGGCCTGGTTTTAATTAAAAAAGCTTAAATTTTTGCAAGATACTGTCAAAAAGTAACAGTATCTTGCAAATGCTCAACAAAAACTTCTTGTATATCCCCCTATCTTTAAAAACAAAAATTGAACTTATGCTATAAAAGTTACTCCAATTTTTATGTTTGCAAGTTAATGGGGATTTTTTATATGACTGATCAAGTTGAATCACCCCTAATGGATTTACTACTCGAAATTAACGAGCATCGCAAAAATTTAGCGACACAAGAAAATCAACAACGCGGTTCGGATGTACCGGGTATAGGTTTGGTTGAACTTTCAGCAGGCGATCAAAGAAGAGTGTTTAATGAAGGCATAAAAAATTATGGTGACAAAGGCAAAGAAATTCACGACAAGTTTAATAATACCCTCTTAGGCGAAGTAGCCGGTTCAGTTGAACTAGAAAATTTAGCAAAAGGGCTTACGTTTCCAGTAACGGCTGAAACGCTCGATAAAGTAAATACAGTTTTTGAAAAAATCGATGCAGGATTGACACAAGATCCCAGATGGGATCAATTTTGGAAAGATCAACAAAAAGCCCATGGGAGCATGACAGACACAGAGTTAGATAAAATTAAAGAAACGATATTAAGTGGATATCGATTTAAAGTAATCCAAATGGTGGGTTTTAACGTGGCCAAAGAAAAACCTGCGGTTCTAAATAATTACAGCAGTTTGATGCAAGCCATGAATGGGGTTCGGGTTAAACAAGCAGTGGGTGATATAGATCCTAATATAGCTTTATCTCAGGCGGTTGCCTTGCATGTGAGTCAAGCAGAATATAATAATAAAATTACGCATCAAGATTATTTAAGTCATATTGAGGGCAAATTAAATGCCATGCCCAATGATAAAAAAATCTTGCCAATTTTTGGAGAAGCCATCGCAAATCAAGCTTTTAAACAGGCAATAGAAAGTAAAAGCAAAGATAAGGATTTTTTTCATAAGAGTATTGCGCAAGCCATAAAAAATAATAATGGCGAAGAAGTTGAAAAATTAAATAAAGAATTAACTCGGCTAACGGGCAAACCGCTAACGGCTGTTGATATCTTAACCAATCCCATTTATTTCGAAACAGTACCCTATCAAAAATTGGCTGAACGTTCAGATAAAGAATTTCATATTGCAGAAAATACAGATTTTGCTAAATTTTATCACGATTTTAAAGACGGAAAATTGATTGGCAAAAGCGATGAGGAAATAAAAACAACCATAAAAGAATTTTTAGAAGGGTCTGGAGAAGCTTTTAGTGAGGGCGCAAAAAGTGAAATTAATATATCCGATCTAGATAAACATGCCATAGAAAAAGCCTTGCAAAAAGTAAATACTGAAGGGAAGCTAGATAGAGATAATTTAAAGAAAGCTTTAGATCCTGCTTACACTCAGGTACAAGGCATGCTAGTTGCTGATGAAAATCTTAAAAAAGTTGACATGAAAGCGACTTTAAACTTGCCCACACCCAAAGTCAGTAGTGATGTGGCAAAATCGCACAGCGATGTACCCAGTGTTGTGCAGACTCGAAATATGAATGCGCGTATACAAAGGGTTGCGCCTCAAGTGGAGATTACTTTTCCTCAGCGTCTCGGAAAAGCCATTACCGCATTTTTTAAAAACGGTTTGAGTATTAAAGCCGCAAGAACTGCCTTTGCAGAAGGTCTTGCTCCTCAACTACCCAAATCAATACCCCAGCCGTTATCTGTTACAAATAAAGAGCAACCCCTACAAATTGATTCGGGCTTAAAGAATTCTTTGAGTGGTTTATTGGGAACGCCTTCTGATAGCTTGTCTAATAAAAAAGTATCTGATTCTGAGCAAGTTCTGGGTGTTCGTTCAGTTCCTCCTTATACACCTACTATTAGTGCAGAAAAACTTGCTCAAGATACACCTGATAAATTGAAAAGCAATATGCTCAATTTTTTAAGTAATTTTGAAGCAAAAGGCAAAGAGTTGGATCATATCCAACAACAAGTGGGGCAAGCCGTTACTCAGATAGCGAGTGGGGCAGAACCTAAAAATGTCATACAAAGCTTAGAACGCAGTATTGAAGTCACCAAAGAAGAATTTGGAGTTAAAAACCCAGAGTCAATAAAAGCATTGAATACACTTGAAAACAAGCTAGGAGAGTTTAAAGGTCGCGTAGGTAAGTTAGAAGTAGCGCCTTCAGAACCCAAACAAACCTCCACCCCTACCGTCTCTAAGCGTTCCATGTGAGGGAACCTCTGTTTGCTTGTAGGCCAAACCTGTAACGCATTGATATTTAAGGCGGTAACCAGCATTGAACTAATTCTCCTTAATTCAGTCGAACTTTAAAGTTTATAAAAATGGGGTATAGCTATGAGTGATAACGAACAGGAACGCGTACAAGAACAGGAAAAGACGCAATCGGAAAATTTTGCTCTGGTAAATTTATCTAAAACTCAAAACAGCAAAGAATGGAAAGAGGAATGGGAAAAAATAAATAAACTCTCCTTGCCTGAATTACAGAGTTACGCGGAAAAATTAATACAATCTGCGGTGGAGGCTGATAAAGCAAACACTAAACCGGATGCAGCAAATATATTTAGAGGCAAAGGAGAAGGTTTTTTTCCGCTTGCCGTTGTTGGGTTATTACTTAAAAAACAGGGTTATCCCTCTGAAGAATTTATGAACAGAATTTTTTTGAAAAGTCAAGAAGCAAAAAAACAACATGAAAATTATCTTAAGAGTAACCAAGCAGAAATTAAAGCAAAGGCGGCAGCAGAAAAACAGGGTTTAGATATCAAGTCTAATGACGGGGTTAATTTTATCGCAAATGAAAAAGCTAAATTAAATCAGATGAAACTTCATGAATTAACCAGAGACATAAGGGCAGACATTCTTCTTGAATTCCAATCGAAGGTTTCTTTGGTGTTGCCTGTACTCGAACCTATGCGGCCTAATCCTAATATTACAGAAAAAATCCAGATGGATTATAGAAATGTTATTTTTTCTGCTCTATGCACATTGCCATTAGGCGCAGATCAAAGAAACCAAAAAGAAATTGGTCGACTATTCTTTGGTGACTTATTTCGCTTTTCTAAAGGAAAAGGTTTTATTGCAGACAGCGTATTAGTTGAAAATAATCAGCTATTGAATACATTAGGCGAAACGGTAAATGCATCACCGGAGAGAAGAAAACCCTTTGCACCCGTATTGGAGCTAATGACAAACCCTGCCTACTTCGAAACAGAAGCTTATAGAAAACTTGTTGCCTATACTAACCGGCCAGATGTTTTAAAAAATGATAGTGTAGATTTTGTTAGGTTTTATCAAGACTTTAAATCAGGTAAATGGGATAACAAATCTAACCTTGAATTAAAAAAGGCAATTCAAGTGTTTTTAAAAGGAGGGGCGTTGTCTCTAAATATTAAAAGCGAAAATATGCAAAAATTACTAGCCGCGGTGCCCGATCATAAAAATTTAGACGTCACGGACATCAATAAACAAGAATTAAAAGGTGCGCTAGACGTTGCTTATAATGATCTCATGTCAAATATACTTAAAAGAGACAATTTTTTGATTGACTCCACAAACATCAAACAATTCGTCGCGCCAGAACAATCCAAAGCCACCCAGTCTAGGGTAGTGGCCCAACAATCCCAGGTCCAACCAAAATCTACCCAGCAGCCTAGTTCGGTGAGCCAAGCACCCCAAAGAAAGCCTGTCCAAAGATTTTTTAGTGCAGTGGCAACCTTTGTGACCAGCGGCTTCAGTATGAAAGCAGCAAGAGAAGAGTTTAATAAAGGTGTTTCTAAAGCATCTACACTCCCACAACAAACGGGTATACCAGAAGTGACCACAAGTGATTCTACCCCGGCTATTGATTTTGCTGGAATGAAAAAAAAGCTAGAAGAGCAACAGAAAAAATTTACCAAAGCAAATGGCATGGAACTCAGTGTCTATCAAGAAAAACTCTGGCAAAAAACGATAGAGTTTGTGGGTACCCAACAATCTTTACAACAAAATAAATTAACGAAATTATCACCCAAAGAATTTGAACAAGAAGTGGATAAAAGATTAACAAGATTTGTCAAAGCAGTGAATGTAAACACCGACGGGCTTATTAGATCAGGTTTGGTAAGTGAAAAGGACATCGTTGTTTTAAGCCCACAGCAAAAACAAAACATATTCAATCAGGTTAAATCACTCAAGCAAGACCTTTTTAACCCTGCAACCAATATGGAAACAGCTATTACGCCACAGCAAGCTCAAAACGGTATGAATACGTCCATGGTCAATAGACTGAGCACAGTGGTTACTCACGGCACTACTCTGGCTTCCAATGTAAAACCTACTGACACAACTGGCATCGCTAATGATGCTAAATCTACAATAGAAGATAGGCCTTCTCAAGTACAAAATCCCGGAGCGGATCAACCCAAACCAATAGCAGAAACTGCCGAGGTGCTATCAATGGAATTAGGTGCTTTTTTAAGTACATACAATGATTCAATTTCTAAATTAGTCGGTGTAACGTTAGAATCTCCAATGAATTTAAATAAAAATAATAATGCGCCAGAGGTTGTCATTAAAGAAGTACATAGAGTATTGAATGAAAAAATAAATCCTAGAGGCATGGAACATATTAGACAACCAGAAGCATTTAAAGACCCCGTTTTCAAAGATTTTGAACAGAAATTAAAAGGTTTCGAAGAAAGGGTTAACAGACTCGAACCTCTTAATAAGAGATATAAAAAATAGTAGAAACTGTACAGTAATAGGCGTAGTACCTCGTTTTATCATTGAACTAATGCTTGCTAAATCGCCTCTAACATCTATGGGTTTTGTAAGACCCTGCAGGTTGTAATTGGGGCATCTCATGACTGACAGAAATGTAAACACCTATATAAACGTAAAAGCAGATGAATGGCTTGAAGCAAAAGCTTACTTCGAAGCTAACCCCAAGGAAATAAAATTTAAAGGCAAGAAAAATCAGCAAGTAGTCGAAGTAGAAGGGGTGCAAAAAAAACAATCGACCGGACATGATTTTGTCAAAATTGCAGGTGATATATTTGCCTTAAATAATACCAGTCATATTGCACATGAATCCGATGCGGGCCTAGGCGGCTTCGGAAGAGTAAAGCGGGCGATAAATATAAATGGTCGGCCCATTGTTATAAAAGTAGAGGGCGCTGAAACAAAAAAAAGCAAAGGAGTAAAAGCGACTGATGTTTTAATGCAAGATATGGGTTATTTGTTGGATAGAGTCGAAAGAAAAGTAAAAAAAGAAGAAGGTGAAAGTGGACTCGTAAAAGCTGCTAATCATTATAAAACCAAAAAAAAGGTGTTAACGGCTTATGAAGATCGCGGAGACAGAGATTTATATAATGAGCTAACAGTTCAGAATCAGGGAGAGTATAGTCAACCACCTAAAAATTTGGTCTATGGATTAAAAGCAATGATGGGCATACAAGAATTGCATGATCTTCGTATCATTCATTTAGATATTAAACCACAAAATTTTGTGTTGAATGGGCGAGGTGAAAGTCTCACGGTGATGCCAATTGACTTTGATTTAAGTCGGAGACTCAAGTCCGATCAGAAATATATAATTAAAGAATATAAAAAAGGCGTGCCTAAAGTAATAGGTACGCCAGGCTATATTGCTCAAGAAATAAAAGATTTTGGCAAGTATTCCTATGCTTCTGATGTATTTGCAATGGGGATGACATTTTAAAAACACAAATGAAAGTCAGATGACAGTCTTGACAAATATTGTCAATAGTTTCGATTCTTCTAAGAATGAAACAGGCAATTTAAATATAGTAGAGCACACGGGACCTTCCATGCCATCAGGTATGAGCATGAGATCTGAGATCAAAAATAAGTCATTATTAGAAAAAATCGAGCCCCTTAAACCAGAAGGGCTGAATACAGGTTCAACACCCAATAGTGAGCCAGCAATAATAGAAGCAAAACCGTCTTCAATAGCCACTAGCAGAAAGAAATAAAAATTACACTATATATAGGCGAAAAATAAACAAAATAGGTTAGCCAACTTATTTTTTTATTTTTAAACAATATTAAGTATTTAATCATCATTAAAAATATAAGGTTATTAAAGTTAGTTTTTTAAATATTATGTAAATATCATTTAAGGTATCTCCATTATTTATGCTGTCATGAGATCTAAAAGACCCCAAAATTTAAACCCTCTGATTATTCCAGATAGTTTATCTCTCACAAATTTATACATACTATTAGACTCAGTTATATGAATAAACCCCTATAAAACAAATACAAAATACTTTAAAAAAAGCGTTGACATAAATCTCATACCCTGTAGAATCTGCCCCACTTGAGACGACAAAGTGATTGAGAAAAAGCCGAGAAGTCCTAAGTAAAACGCTCTTTAAAAATTAAAAACTAGAAATTTGTGTGGGTGATTCGTTAGAGTTAGACAAGCAATTTGATTGATACAAAATTAATTGAAGAGTTTGATTCTGGCTCAGATTGAACGCTGGCGGCACGCTTAACACATGCAAGTCGAACGGTAACAGATCTAGCTTGCTAGATGCTGACGAGTGGCGGACGGGTGAGTAACGCGCAGGAATATACCTTATAGTGGGGGATAACCTAGGGAAACTTAGGATAATACCGCATGAAACCTAAGGGTTAAAGCAGGGGATCGTAAGACCTTGTGCTATGAGATTAGCCTGCGTCTGATTAGCTTGTTGGTGGGGTAAAGGCCTACCAAGGCGATGATCGGTAACTGGTCTGAGAGGACGACCAGTCACACTGGGACTGAGACACGGCCC
>CADEEZ010000028.1 GCA_902826485.1 uncultured Gammaproteobacteria bacterium | reverse complement strand
GTTGAGGATGGCATTTACGACTTCAGTACCACCCAAATGGCCATCAAGGCTATTGTACATTCTGAGGTATTACACACTTTAATCACAGAAGAAGGCAACGAGATGATAAGTAAGCTAAAAGTGACCGAAGAAGACTTCATGATTTTGTCTGAATTACATAGTTTAATTTATCACTATGGTGAAGGTGCCATTAGCACTGAATTGATAGTTCGAATTCCTCAACTGCTCACACAAGGCGTTAGTGCTACAACACTAGAAAGTTATTTCAAGCCTTTAATGAATTATTGGAATACAAGCATTACACCTGAAGTGACCAAAATAATTGAAGGTAAGCCAAGCAGCACCTCAGGTTATCTATTATCATTCTAAGCAATATAATTAATCTAGCTATCCTATTCTGGGATAGCTAGACATCTCATCTTAGCCAATTTATGATGTCCTACTGCACTATAATTAATATATAAGTAAGTAGGAATGCTCCGCCATGGATATCGATATAATTAATAATCATATTAGCGACGATTTTAATAAAAAATTAGGCTTTATTTTTAAACACTATATTGCCCCGCCTGAAATCAATGAAGAAAACAATGGCTTATTTAAAGATAATCTAGATTTCTTAACCACTGAAGACATTGAAATATTATTATATGCCTATCAACAAAAACATCGCTTTAACCCCAATTATGATTTATCTAATATTAAACTTATAGACAATGATACCGATTTTTCGCAACTAAAAAAATATCTCGACAATCATCCCCTCACCACTGAAAATCAAAACTTTAAATTAATCTTAAAAGTTAAAAAAGGTGAACTCCCCTGCTGGGGCGTTCATATTGTACCTGTTTATATTCGCCACGAAGGCAATAGAATATCAGCATTTATTCACGATGCTGCATTTGGCATTATGTATGAAACCAAAGATGGGTTTACTCAAGCGACCAATGTCATTGAGCAGTATTTAAAACAACAAGCCGAAAAATTACAATTAGATTATCGAATTATAAAATCTAGTACAATTACTATGGCTGATGCGAGAAATTGCCCCATATATGGTAAGCTAGCGATAAGCTATTTTGTTAGATTTGGAGATAAATTATTTGGTCATATTGAACCGTTTTTGATCTCACAACATGATAAAATTATTGACAAAGAAAATGATCATATATTTCATGTTAAAGTCGATGGCTTGCCGGTGTCATTATATAAATATACAAATAGACGCACCTTAGAACGCATGAATGCGATGTATAGCCATGAATGGATGCCTCAAAAAATAAGTTTACCTTTAACGTATCAATTTACGAACTTAAATGATTTATTAGAAGATAAATTAAATGCCCCCGTGGGTAAACCTTTTGGTTCAAGCGAAGGCCATACTTTAGGCCAAAAGTTAGCTTTGTATGAAGGTAAAAAGCAATCAAAAACGTCTGGACATTTTTTTCAATATAATTTTGCTGCAGATAGAAAAATGAACAAAGCGCGAAACACTATTTTAGAAAATCTCAATGCAAATAAAATTGTAGATGAAGTATCTGAGCATCAAAATACAATAAACACGCATAAACTGGAAAAATGGATAACAAAAATCAGAAAATAAGAAAATAAAGGTGAAACTTTAAAAAGTTCCGCCCAATTTTAAATTTACAGGTTGTAAAGCTCGTTTGAGTGTGCCAATACTATGAGTGGACCTTTGAAATTAGTGTGTGTATTCACACACTGGTTTCTTGGGTGTTTAAAATCATAATAAATAAATAGGGGTTGTTTTGTAATGAAAGGCTTCAGCTTTTGGATAACACTAAAGGCATTGATACTCGTTGGCACTATTACCGCCCTATTCCCCGTTCAGGCTTCGGCCGTCATGACTGTGGGACAACCCATCAGCATACCTACCGAATGTGGCCTCAGTTCAAACGATCTTAAAACTTTACCAGGCTTGGCTGGTGATCTGGTGTGCTGGAACGGCCAAACCAGTGCTTTAATATTTATTTCTGGCACAGTGATTGGCGGAGAAATTCCTAGAAAAGCCCCTAGATATACCTATGCGGCTGTATCGAGTACAAGTGCTACTTGTCTTAAAGAATTTAAGAATAGTCAAATCAGTGCCGCTGAAGGCTGTGATGGGGCTATCTATTATCCTACTGAAGTCCAAAGCTACACCTTGAATCAAGGTGTTATTTATCCTAACCCCAGAACCGGTAACGGCGGGGTTTACCTGTTGTTTCCTTACTAATCTGTTGTCTATACACCTAAAGATAAACGCTACTATGATTCACTATCCTAACCTTAGATTATGCTCTTGCTCAATCAGGTAAAGTCACTCCAGAGGCATAAGCTAAACCAGCAGTTGCTGCCATTGAAAGAAATCCGACAGTAATGTGTGACAAATCTTCTATAGAGCCAACTTTGCTTTCATAAATATTATCGCAATGATTTCCTTCTCCCACCATCAATTTGCAAACGGGTCTAGCAATGAGATCTTTTCCCATCATGGATATTCCTACTAGAGTAAATACAGTCATAATCTGTAGATAATCATTTTTTTTAAAACCAGCACCACACCCTGCAATAGCTGATAACTCTAATTGATTTAAATTTCTCATGTTTATAACCTATTCCGCTGCTGCTGTCATTTTATAAATTGATACGAGACCAACCCCTGCTACTATACCTGCTTTCATCACTGCGTTAATGTTTGTGCCAACAGGACAAGCAGCCTCTAATGTATTGTGAACAACTCTAAATATCCCATATCTTACTGCTACATCTAACACAGTGAGGCCAAGAAATTGTACGGGATGAGTGTAAACCATATCCGGCCCTCCTCCTGCAATATGATAAACGTCTGTCTGGGTTAAAATTTTCATCTTTATAAACTCCTATGGATCACTTTACTATTCATCGTCTAAAATAAGACCGCTTGCCACTGCAACAAAAGTATTAAAAGCCAATGCTGTGCTCATAGTGATCAAGAATGACGTATTTTCCATTGGTGAACCATTACCTGATAAAATATGATACATATTTGTTTTAGCTGAAATGGCTGAATTACAATATTTATTTAATGCACCTGCCACAAACATTTCTGTGCCCAATACACTTAATCCTACCAATGTACCTATGGCTGCAAGCCCAACACCCAGGTTACCCGCACCTACTTCTGATAATTGAACATCTTTTAAATTTTTCATGTTAATACTCTCTTTTAATTTTTTGGGCCAATTTCAGTACAAAGGGTGTATGCCGCACCTAGTAAAGCAGCGCCATAATACACATTACTCACAAATTTCATCATAGGATTATTCAGATCTGCGGCATCAAAAATTAACCTTAGTGCACCCACCGTAAGACTCGTTGTAAATGTTAATATTCCCAATTTCTTGAGTGAATCATTAGACGCATTTCGATCAGAGTGACCTCCTCCAATAAGAAAAGCGTCTGCTTGTGTTAAATTTTTCATAGATAAAATTCCTATGTAGTTAAACTAAAATTATTCACTCGTTAAAAGATGCGCCGCTGTTCCAGCCATGCCAAGTGTTCCAGCCAGTGCAATCGTGGACGTAATCGCATGGGATATGTGTTCTGCAGAACCAAAATTGCTTCCCAGGAACACACTAAATGTATTTACATCGACTATAGATGAGCAATAAGGTTTTAATGCATCAATGGCCACTCTTTGAACGCCTAAGGCACAAAATCCAAGCATTGCACCAATAACCCCGAACCCTAGCCGCCCATTTCTTTCATTAGAGGTCAAAGACAACGTTGGGCCACAACCTGCAATGGCTGATAATTCGACTTGATTTAAATTTCTCATGTATAAAGTTCCTATCGATAAACGGTATATAAATTAAGATGAATGACTTTATCTATTTATCAAACACATGTCAACAGCCATAAGAAGCTTTTGTGAATATTTTGGATTTTTAAATAAGAGATTTGTTGTGTATGTACACAATTATTGAGAATACGCATATATTAAGAGAGGATTTCCCTCACCCCGGCCTTACAAGCCACCTCTCCCGCGAAGCGGAAGAGGGTTAGGGTGAGGGAAAATATGAGACTAACCGACTAGAGAAACTGCGCCCATTGTGGCTAAACCTAACACTGTACCTATCGCAACAGGTGCCGTTGCTAAACAAGTAATATGTTGTGGGCTGCCCCAGTGCTCACCGCCGCCATACATACTGAGGATATTTATATCTACTATCGACGAGCTAAATGGTTTTATTGCATCAATCATTACCTTTTGTACGCCAATTACTGCAAATGCCATTAGGGTAAGGCCTGCTCCTACTGCAAACTTTTGATCTCTTTCACTTGAGATGAGCGTTGCTCCACATCCCGCAATTGCAGATAATTCGACTTGGTTTAAATTTCTCATTTGTATAACGCCTCTTCAAAAAGACCTGTTCCATCAGCAATTGCAACATTAATTGCCAATGCAGATGTCGTTGTGAGCAAGATCGCTGTAGTGCAATATTTATTGAGCACCCCTGCAACAAACATTTCGGTGCCCATCACGCTTAAAGCGAACATCGCACCCATTAGGAGTTTTGGATTGCTACTGCCTGCCCCAACTTGAGATAACTGAATTTCATTTAAATTTTGCATGGATTAGGTTCTCCTGAATTTAAGTCTAATTAATCTGCGAGTGCGCTATTGCGCCTATAGTGGATAAGCCAAGTACCACACCTATCGCAACAGGTGTTGTTGCCATACAGGTAACGTGTTCAGGGCTCCCGAAGTATCCACCACCACAATAAGAAGTGAGGGTATTTACATCCACTATTCCCGAGCTCATGGGCTTTAATGCATCAATCATTACCTTTTGCACACCTAATACCGCAAAAGAAAGGAGCGATAATCCTAGCCCTATCGTAACGGCATTTGACTTCGGAGCAGCACGACAACCTGCAATAGCTGATAATTCGACTTGATTTAAATTTCTCATGTGTAAAGTTCCTATCGATAAACGGTATATAAATTAAGATGAATGACTTTATCTATTTATCAAACACATGTCAACAGCCATAAGAAGCTTTTGTGAATATTTTGGATTTTTAAATGGAGGTTTATTGTGTATACACGTATAAATTAAGAAAAAGTCATCTTTGCTCAGGGGCCTTTAAACAAGCTCGTTTGGCTCATCCACCCATTGCCCCTTCAGGAGAGACAAAGATAATTTTATTAAGGTAAGGCCCGATTAAAGCACATGCTATTGCAGCTACGCCGATCTTTATCATTTGACCCGCATTCTTAGCCAAAAGCCCCCTATCACAGCTACCACTAAAGCACTTGCTATATAGGGTCGTTCTCGTATTTCATAGGGGATTATTACGCCACCAGATTAGAAAAGAGAATGCCCCCTGCAATGGTTCCTACTATGCCTCCCACTATCCCAGTCTTGAATACCACAATAGCAACCACTTCCCCGAAAAAAGCGCCAACTATAAATGCCTCATTTTTGCTCAGGGGAGCTTCTTTACCACCAGCCAATTGAGCTAATTCATTTTCGTTTAGTGTTCTCATTTTCATTTTTTCCTTTCTAGATTAAATTTATTTTTTTACTATAAATCTGTTTTGTATGCATAACTTGAGGGAGGATTAAGATTTTCTAAGATAGAAAACAGTATGCCTCCCACTATCACCCCAATGACAGTACCGGGCATTCCTTTATCTAAGACTAACCCTCCAATGGCTCCACCTATTGAAGCACCGATAAAACAGACCGAATTTTCATCCATCGGGTTCTTATATTTACCACCCGCTAATTGTAACGATTCATTTTTTGATAAAACTCTCATTTCTATTTCCTTAAGAAACACGCTTTAAAAATAATCATAGCCCGTTTTCATTTCAATGTTGTGACAACTATTCGATTTCTCACAAATAGTAGAAATGATTTTGCCTCCAGATAAGACACTCATGAATAATCCGATAACACCCACTTCGTCATAGAAAGCACTCGCAAAGGTGCCTGCCAAAAAAGCACCAAACCAAAATGTCACATCATCATGTGGGCTAGCAACACCCCCCGCTAATTGTAACAATTCATTTTTTGATAAAACTCTCATGTTTTGTCAACTGCATTATTTCAAGAATTGGCGTAACATTCAGGATGGCCCATTTTATGTATGTAGGGTCCAATAAAACCACCCACAATCATTCCAACTACTGACTTGGCTAAAACTCCACCACCTGTAAACATACTAACGTAAAGCCCCATCACACCCCCTAGCATAACACCTGCTATCATGGGTGCTTTTTCATGTCCGCACTTTACCGTTCCGCCAGATAAAGAAGCTAGTTCATTTTCAGTTAAATTTCTCATGTTATTTTCCTTTTGCTAGAAATAGCCTGATTTATTCAAAGATACATTATTAAAAACCTTAGGGATTGTGCCCATACCTGAGCGCATAAGCTCGGGATAGATATACCCTCCTAGGAGCATACCCGCGACAGTGCCTAAAAAATTTGTATTAAAAACTAAGTTACAAAGTACTCCCCCTATAACCATGCCAATTAGCGTATTGGATGCTTCATCATTTGCGTAAGTCCGGTTAATTCCACCCGTGAATTCAAATACTTCCTTTTTTGTTAAAATTCTCATTTATTTCCCTTGTAAATGTGTGTTTATTTTTTTTATAAAAGATCAAACAGAAGTGCTATTGTCCTCATCAAAAGGAAATAGCATTTCCCCAATGAAAGCTGCTACGACTGTCCCAAAAAAATCAGTTTTTAATACTCTTGTAGCAAATAGTACACCCAACATGCCTCCGATTAATCCGCCATTTGGTATTTCACGAAGGTTTGACGAATTTTTTTCAATGGTTAAACGCCCTATTTCGATTTCGGTTAAGGTTCTCATATTATTTTTCCCTTTTTATTATAATTATTTTTTTACCTATAAAAAATACGCTATTTCAGACAAAAAAAACCGAGATATCTCGAATTATTTAGTTTAGTTGTCATGGCGAGATATTATTGTGCCATTATAAAATGCCATTTCCTCAAAAAGTGCACCCAAGAAAGCAGCCATTGGCATCCTATTAATGGATACCAAATTATTGGCTGCTAATCCTATAATACATACAGCACCCGCAAAAGCCCCTGTCAAGCCAGCACCATTAGGAATTTCTCTAGGCTTTATATCATTCTCACTGGTTAAATCTCTTAGTTCAATTACTGTTAATTCTCTCATTTCTAACTTTCCATTTTTGTGTTGTTAATTGTTTTTACTTCAACGTGGGTTAGTGATTTCATTGCAGACCCGCGTTGCTCACCTACTAGTGCCCCTATCACGACGCCTACTGCTATTTTAAAAAAACCTGGGGTTTTCAAAACAACTGTTGTAAATGTACCGCCTGCAAAACCGCCGAAGATAAAACTTTCGCCCGCCCCTTGTAATAATCTGCTCCCTGATGGGTGCGAGAGCTCTGTGTGTTATTGTTCTCATTTCACCTTTCTCCCCCATTCCCAACCTAGATACTATGATTTGCAGGACATTGCGCAACAGAGTAAATCACTGGAACCATAGCGCCAACCACAGCACCTGATACTAAACCAGCTAATAATTTTGGAAAAGTTGGGTTATTTGAAAAATAAACAGTCATGAAATATCCTACGGTAGCACCAATTACCCAAGGTGCATCTTCATCGTGCATCGAACCACCAGATAATTGTGTTAATTCAATTTCTTTTAATATTCTCATTTTTTCCCCTTATTTAATATCAGTAGTTTTATTTAAATAGTTACGGACATTCAGGCAGTTCATCGTTATCCACCCATTGTCCCTTCAGCATTTGAAGTGTTTCGTCTTCCCTTAATATTTTCATCTGGCTATCCCTATTTATACTAAGTGATAAAACATTAAAATATCTAACTTGAAAAAAAAGCAAAAAAAAACCCGGACAAACCGGGTTTTTAGTTTAATTTTTTGAGAAAAACTAAGCAAAATTTCTTTCACGATCGACTAGCTCAACGTAAGCCATAGGCGCGTTGTCACCAGGACGGAAACCGCACTTTAGAATACGTAGGTAACCACCTGGGCGGTTAATATTACGTTTACCGATATCAGCAAATAGTTTTGCAACGGTTTCTTTGTTACGGATTGTGCAAAACGCTAAACGACGATTTGCAACGGAATCTATTTTTGCCAAAGTAATTAATGGTTCAACTTCGCCTCTTAAGGACTTAGCCTTTGGCAGCGTGGTACGAATTACTTCGTGACGCAATAAAGACTCAGCCATATTCTTAAACATCGCCTTGCGGTGCGAGCTGGTTCGGTTAAACTTTCTGCCGGATTTACGATGCCGCATATCACTACCTATTTAATTATAAAATTATAAAATATGAAAAATTATTTAATGCCTTCTTTCTTATCGATACCGGCAGGTGGCCAGTTCTCTAAGCGCATACCTAAAGATAAACCTTTAGTTGCTAAAACATCTTTGATTTCAGTCAGCGATTTTTTACCTAAGTTAGGGGTTTTGAGCAACTCAAGTTCAGTGCGTTGAATCAAATCACCAATTAAGAAAATATTTTCCGCTTTTAAACAGTTGGCTGAACGAACGGTTAATTCTAATTCATCAACAGGTCTTAACAAAATCGGATCAATTGAATTATCTTTACGAAGCTCTTCATGCTTTTCATCGCCTTTTAGCGCCACAAAAATAGAAAGTTGATCGCTAAGAATGCGAGCAGCACGACGGATAGATTCTTCAGGATCTATCGTGCCATCGGTGGTTAATTCAATGATTAATTTATCTAAGTCTGTACGACCTTCAACACGTGCACGCTCTACATTGTAAGTAACACGCTTAATAGGACTAAATGTCGCGTCAAGTTGTAAGTGACCAATTTTGGCACTCACCGCTGGGGCCATTTCGTCTTCTACGTGCACTTTACGTGCAACAGCAGGTTCATAACCACGACCTTTAGCAATTTTTAAAGTCATCTTAAATTGGATGTCTTTAGTCAGGTGCGCAATAACATAATCAGGGTTAACTAACTCAACATCGTGATCTAATGCGATATCGCGACCAGTCACAGGACCCACACCAGATTTATGAAGTTCTAAAGTCACTTCATTTTTATCTTCAGTATGAATGCGAAATGCTAAGTTTTTTAAATTCAATAAAATATCGATAATATCTTCTTGAACACCATCTAACGTGCTGTATTCGTGAAGAACGCCTTCGATTTGCGCCTCTACTACTGCACATCCTGGCATAGAGGATAGAAGAATTCGTCTTAGGGCATTACCTAAAGTATGGCCAAATCCACGCTCTAAAGGCTCCATGGTGATACGGGCTTGATTGTAGCCGATCGCTTGCACAGAAACCGAGCGAGGTTTTAGAAATTCATTTACATGACGAACAATCATTTAGCTTTCCTCCAAGGGGCGCAAGTATTTGGTCTACTTAGAATACAATTCAACAACGAACTGCTCGTTAATATCAGAAGGTAAATCTGATCTATCTGGAACGTGTTTATACGTACCATGCATGTCTTTCGCGTTTACATCGACCCACTCTGCAACACCTTTATCTTGTGCCATTTTCAATGCATCAAGGATTCGAACTTGTGTTTTGCAACGTTCACGAATCGAGATTTGATCATTAGGCTTAACAATAAAAGAAGAAACAGTAACACAACGGCCATTCACTAAAATAGCACCATGACTTACTAACTGACGCGCTTCACGACGCGTATTAGCAAAGCCCATGCGGAAGACAAGGTTGTCTAAACGGGATTCTAACATTTGTAGAAGTACCACACCTGTCGCGCCTTTTTGACGAGAAGCTTCGTGGTAAAAACGTCTGAATTGACGTTCTAACAAACCATACTTCATCTTCAGTGCTTGTTTGGCTGCTAATTGCATACCATAGTTAGATTCGCGTTTTTTCTTGGCGCCATGCTGACCAGGTGCAACTTTAAATTTACATTTGGTTTCAATGCCACGAATCTTAAATTCAAGATCCTTTTGCAAACGTCGCGCGATCCGACAAGTTGCTCCAATATATCTAGCCATGCTTTACTCTTCTCTAATCTGTATAAAATATAAATTGATCAAAATCTAAACGCGTCTTTGTTTTTCTGGACGGCAACCGTTATGAGGAATACCCGTTACATCAGAAATCATCGTGACCATCACATAATCACGAATCACACGAACAGAAGCATCACGGCCAGGACCTGGTCCGAATACTTTAATTTCTGCTGTTTCAGCACCATACAAATCTTTTGCTTTTTGTAAGGCTTTAGCCGTAGCTACTTGACCAGCAAATGGGGTGCTTTTACGGGATCCGCGGAAACCACAACCACCCGCAGTTGCCCAAGATAAAGTATTACCTTTGGTATCTGTAATAGTGATAACGGTATTATTAAAAGAGGCAAAGATATTGATAATGATATCAGTAACATGTCTTTTAAATTTTTTACGACCTTTTACCGCCGCTTTGGCTTTAACCGCCTCAGCAACAGAATCCATGCTCCCAGAACTACTTCCTTCGCCGGATTGATCAGTGTTTAATTCGTTAGTCTCTAGACCTATGTCAGTCATGGTATTTCTTCAAACTCCACAATATGGTTATTTACTTGCTTTTAGCGTCTTTTGCTTTAGCCATTCTATTGCCACGTGGACCTTTTCTCGTCCGGGCGTTTGTTCTGGTTCTTTGACCTCTTACAGGTAAGCTACGCTTATGTCTTAAGCCTCTGTAAGCACCAATATCACGCAATCTCTTGATATGCATGGCGACTTCTCTTCGAAGATCCCCTTCGACTTTGAATTCGGTCACAGCTTCACTTAACAGTTTCGCTTGATCTTCGGTTAATTCATTAATTTTGGTAAAAGGCTTGAGGTCTAGCTTTTCGCATATAAGCTCAGCCCGAGTTGGACCAATACCATAAATGGACCGTAGGGCAATTTTAACATGCTTACGGGGCTCTAAAACAATACCATGTATACGAACAGCGGACATCAGATTCTCCAAGTCACTTATTGCTTTCCTAATAAAGGCTCACTAGCCTACTTTAGGTTTGAAAATAAATCAATTTTTAATAAAATATAATATGAGTCTACTGACTATCCTTGGCGTTGTTTATGCCGCGGATTCTCAGAACAAATCACAAAAAGGGTTTTTTTGAATTTCTTAGTTCGAGGAACTACTCTGCATTTTTTGCACATTTTTTTTATTGAGGCTCTTACCTTCATGAAGCTACCCTACATTTTAAGTTTTTTGAAAGTTTACGTTTTTATCTCAGCAGACCAAAACCATTGGATCCCGGACCACCGTGACCACCAGTTTTGATATGGGCTTTTTTAATTAATGACTCATATTGTTGAGACATTAAGTGTGCTTGCACCTGTGCGATAAAATCCATGACGACGACCACGATAATCAATAATGAGGTCCCACCGAAATTAAATGGCACTTGCCATGCAAGAATCAAAAATTCAGGTAACAAAGACACTGACATAATGTAAAGACCACCGACCAGCGTTAATCTTGTCATGACTTTGTCAATGAAATTTGCTGTTTGATCTCCTGGTCTTAAGCCTGGGATCAATGCACCTGAACGTTTTAAATTATCAGCTGTTTCTCGTGGATTAAAGACGAGCGCTGTATAGAAAAAACTAAAAAACAATATTAGGCTGCCAAATATGACAATATATAATGGCTGCCCAGGCGATAAGGCCAAACTAATATCCGTTAACCAGCCAGAAGAACTATCTTGGCTAAACCATTGGCTAATCGTTGCCGGAAATAAAATCAAGCTTGAGGCAAAAATCGGTGGAATTACACCTGCCATATTAATTTTTAAGGGCAAATGGCTCTTTTGACCCGCATAGATCTTATTGCCGATTTGTCTTTTCGCATAATTTACCGTAATGCGTCTTTGCCCTCTTTCGACAAAGACCACAAATGCGGTCACAAATAGTAAGATAACCACCAGCATGATTAACGCTATCGGGTTCATTAACCCTTGGCGCACTTGCTCAAATGTATTGCTAATCGCACTAGGTAAGCCAGAAACAATCCCTGCGAAAATAATCAAGGATATGCCGTTGCCTACTCCGCGTTCTGTAATTCTTTCGCCCAACCACATCAAAAACATGGTGCCCGTTACAAGGGTGACTACCGTGGTGATATAAAACCCCAAACCGGTATAATAGGCTGTGCCTGAACCCGCTAAAAATTTCGCCATGCCAAATGCCTGGAACGTGGCTAAAAGCAAGGTACCATAACGGGTATATTGCGAAATTTTTCGACGACCTGAATCCCCTTCTTTCTTGAGCTGTTCAAGCGTAGGAGAAACGACTGTCATCAGTTGCACAATAATCGATGCTGAAATATAAGGCATGATACCTAATGCAAAAACAGACAAACGTTGTAAAGCACCACCAGAAAACAAATTAAACAAGCCCAAAATGCCTTGTGAGCTTGAATTAAATAATTCAGCAAGGCGAGCAGAATCTAACCCTGGTACCGGAATATGGGCACCAATGCGATAAACTACCAGACCTAAAAACACGAACAATAATCGTGATTTTAGTTCTTGTATGCCGCTTTGCTTTGCTGGTTTCATGATGCTTTTGTCCCTAAATGTCTTAAGCCGCTACTAACGCAACCACTGTACCGCCTGCCGCTTGAATTGCTTCTAAGGCTTTTGGCGTCACTTTAAGACCTTCAACTGTTACTGATTTAGTAATTTTTCCACTAAAAATAACTTTGGCTTTTAATGCATTTGAAGGAATGACATTGGCCAATTTCAAAGTTTCTAAAGTAACAGAATGGCCTGCAGGGACTTTTTCAAGCTCATGCAATCTTACTTCAACGCTTAGTGCAGCCGTTTGAGAAGTAAAACCAACTTTAGGCAAACGTCTTTGTAAAGGCATCTGACCGCCTTCAAAACCCACTTTATGGTAACCACCCGCACGGGCTTTTTGACCTTTATGGCCTTTACCACACGTTTTACCCAAGCCTGAACCGATACCACGGCCTAATTTTCTAGGCGCTTTTTTCGAGCCTTTAGCAGGCTTAATTGTATTTAAACGCATTTTTTACTGCTCCATGAACTGTAGGAGATAATGTATCTTATTCGCCATGCCACGGTTTTCAGGTGTATCGATAACCGAAACTTCTTGGTTGATTTTTCTTAATCCCAATCCATTTGCACAAGCGATATGGCCTTTTAAACGACCACTCAAGCTCTTAACAAGCTTTAGCTTAAGTTGTTTTACTGGTGTTGTTTTTGTCATGTCGATACCTATCCCATGATCTCTTCTAAAGATTTACTACGTTTGTTCGCAAAATCCTGCGGGGATTTCATGCTAGACAATCCCTTGATTGTTGCGCGAACAACGTTATAAGAATTGGTTGAACCATAGCATTTTGCTAAAACATTTTTAATGCCGGCCACTTCAAATATGGCTCGCATACCGCCACCTGCAATGATACCTGTACCATCAGAAGCGGGCTTCATGAAAACCTTAGTCGCTCCATGATACGCAACGATTGTATGCTGCAAAGTTGTATCATTTAGGGGAATTAAAATCAGATTACGACGTGCACTTTCCATGGCTTTTCTAATCGCCTCTGGAACTTCTAATGCTTTACCTTTACCAATGCCGACTCGACCGTTGCCATCACCAACAACCACAAGTGCAGCAAAACCAAATTTACGACCGCCTTTAACGACCTTGGCAGTACGATTAACCGAAACTAATCTTTCTTCGTAACGACCATCTGTTTTGATATTATTAT
>CADEEZ010000027.1:2157-17266 GCA_902826485.1 uncultured Gammaproteobacteria bacterium | reverse complement strand
TTCAGCCAATCTTTATGAACTCACCGGCGCGGGCACCATTGATTTGGTGAGAGAACAAATTCAATATCGATTAAAAGCAATAAGTTTAAGAACAGAAGGGTCAAAGCGTAAATTACCGCTTGCCGTGATTATTTCAGGGCCTTTATATAATCCCAAAATCACCCCTGATATGGAAACGTATATACAAGGCTTTGTTCAAGATCAAATCGAAAAGCAAATTAATAAACAACTCCAAAAACGACTCGGTATCCCCCTTCCTGGAACTGAGAACACAACCCCTGATAGTGGAACCCCTAATGGCAGTAGCAGTACCGATAAAAAAGCCCTCCAAAAAGAACTTATCAATAAAGGCTTGCAAAAGCTTTTCGGAAAATAACGCTTTACCGGCTAACGCTATCTATAAACCTTTATTAAAATGGTATGATAGTTTTGGCCGGCATGATTTACCTTGGAAGCAAGGACAATCTGCTTATTTTATCTGGCTTTCAGAAATTATGTTACAACAAACGCAAGTTGTCACCGTTATCCCCTATTTTTATCGATTCATCGACACTTTTCCCACCCTAAAAAGCTTGGCCGAAGCAGAATCTAATCAAGTGCTTGCGCTATGGTCTGGACTCGGGTATTACGCTCGGGCTCGAAATTTACATCGCGCAGCGCAACTGATTATGTCGACATTTTCAGGTGTATTTCCAAGAACATTGGATGAACTCATTAGCTTGCCTGGCATAGGCCGTTCAACAGCGGGCGCGATTATTGCGCAAAGTTTTAATTTATTTGGCGTGATTCTAGATGGCAATGTAAAACGCGTCCTCACGCGTTATCTCACTTTAAAACCTAGCGCTAAACAAACCGCGAAACAATTTGAGACGTTATTATGGTCTCATGCCGAACATTTTACGCCCAAATTACCGCACAATAACCGGGTCGCAGATTATACCCAGGCGATTATGGATTTAGGGGCAACCCTTTGTACGCGGACTAAGCCTAAATGTGAAAGCTGCCCCTTAAGCAAAACTTGCCAAGCACATCTTACGCAAACCCAAACAGACTATCCCGTTAAGCCACCTAAAAAAATTAAACCTACTAAACAAGCCAAATGGCTTATTTTATTATCTCAACCTAAGCCTCGGTCTGTACCTCAAATTTTATTAGCACAACGACCTGCCACCGGCATTTGGGGCGGTTTATGGAGCTTTCCGGAACTCCCCCTAGACAAACCCTTAAATACCCTTAAACAAATCACCTCATGGCTTAAGAAGACAGAATTATTCGATATATCCGCACCGCCTACAAAGCTAACCGCTTTAGAATCCGATTCGCACCTTTTTACGCACTTTACGTTGCACTATGAGGCTATTTTGGTGACGATAACGGATAAACGCCCTAAAACACTAGAAAGCAAAAAATCAAAATGGTATAACCCCTCAGAGATTACTCAGGTGGGCCTTCCTAGCCCAGTAACTAAAGTCCTTAATCAAGTTGGTTTTTTCACGCATGACAACAAACAGCCCAAGAATGGTTTATTGCCATAAACTCAAACAAGAATTAGAAGGCCTCGCCTTTGCGCCTTATCCTGGCGCAGTGGGGCAACGTATTTTTAATGAGATATCTAAACAAGCTTGGCAAGACTGGCTCAAACACCAGACCATGCTGATTAATGAAAATCGGCTTAATGTCCTTGATAAAGAAACACGTAAAAATTTAGAAAGTGAAATGGTTAACTATTTATTTGGCGAAGGCAGTGCCTTACCAGAAGGTTATACTCCGCCAAAACAATAAGATGCTTGACTAGTTTCGCAACTTACAGTTTAATTGCTTCCTCAATTCTGGCCAGATAGCTCAGTCGGTAGAGCAAGGGATTGAAAATCCCTGTGTCGGTGGTTCGATTCCACCTCTGGCCACCATCACAACTGGAAGTGAATCAACGTTATGGCAATAGAGAATACGCTCTCCAAAAAAAATGCCAATAACCCTTCTTCCAATATAGTTATCAAGCTAGTAAGTTTTTTTTCTTCCTGGCGAACCTATACAAACCACTACATTGCCAAAGAACTTTCTTCGCTCACAAAATATTATGCTCACCTGATTCAGCTTATGCCTCGCCCTGATGACCAATTTATTTTATATAACGCCCTTGCGTGCCCTAAAAAACAAATTATTGAAGATCTAACTGATTTTCCAAATTTAACCTCAGCGCAAACATCCGATACGGTGGTACTGTTAAATGGCGTCTTTAATCATTCTTTAGATATTGCAGAATTGTTAAAGCAGCTTCATCATAAACTGGACCGTACCAGTCGACTCTTTACGGTAATTTATAATCCTTATTTAAGCTTTTTATACAAATTAGCCAATGTATTGGGTATCCGAAAAGGAGAAACACCCCATACTTTTATCACCAAACGAGATTTGAATAATCTGGCTTTACTGTCGGGTTTCCAAATTGTTCGTACGCAAACGGCGGTTTATTTTCCTTGGCGATTATTTGGCATTGGGCAGGCGATAAATAAATTTTTGCCGCTTGTGCCTCTTTTAAAATGGCTCAGCCTAACCTATTTAGTCTGTTTAAGGCCTATTAAGCCAAGTCATTTGGCGCCAACTATGTCTATTGTTATCCCGGCCCGTAACGAAGCGGGTAATATTGCCGCAGCCCTTGAGCGTATGCCAGCCTTTCCAGCAAAAATAGAAGTCATTTTTGTGGAAGGCAATTCTACCGATCATACCTGGGCAGAAATACTCAAAATAAAAGAACAGTATGCAAACAACCCAACCTTAACCATTAAAGCTTTACAGCAACCCAAAAAAGGCAAAGCCGATGCCGTTCGCTTAGGTTTTGAGCACGCGCAATATGAATTATTGACCATACTCGATGCTGATTTAACCATGCCCCCTGAAAAATTAGTCGAGTTTTATGAAGCTTACACTTCAGGGCTTGCCGATTTTATCAACGGCTCTCGGTTGCTGTATCCCATGGAAGGTGAGGCGATGCGACCTTTAAATTTATTAGCCAACCGAACCTTTGCCAGATTGTTGAGTTTTGTTTTAGGCACACCGCTTACCGACACCCTATGCGGGACCAAGTTGTTCACTCAAAAGAGTTATGAAAAAATGATCGCTTGGCGAAAAGACTTTGGTGATTTTGATCCCTTTGGCGATTTTGAAATGATTTTTCCTGCAGCGGTATTGGGCTTAGGCATGATTGATGTGCCCGTATATTATCGAGCCAGAACATATGGCGAAACCAATATTTCAAGGTTCAGAGATGGATGGGTATTATTAAAAATGACCTTACTGGGCTTTTTTAAAATTAAATTAGGTAAAGCCTAAGGTGACATAAACACGATGTGTAGTGACTTCTCTGAACTCAATGATCCCGCCAGAATTCATGACCTAAAAAAGATTATCGAAAAAAAACCTGCCCTTTATTATATTTACACCCAGTATTATCAATTTTTTAAAGACATTTTAGCGAAATGCCCTTCCCAAGGCCTTGCCCTTGAAATTGGCAGCGGGGCTGGTTTTGTTAAAAAAATCATTCCCGAGATGATTACCTCAGATTATCTTACTTATGAAGGCATTGATAAAACCATTGATGCCACGCAATTGCCTTATGAAAAAAATACCTTAAAATTTATTGGCATGATTAATGTGTTGCATCATATTGCGCAGGCTGAAAAATTTTTTGAAGAAGCACAAAGAGTGTTGGTGCCCGGCGGCAAAATTGCGATCATTGATCAACATCATGGCTGGCTCAGTAGATGGATTTTAAAATATGCTCATCATGAGCCCTATTTCCCCCAAGCCAAAAATTGGGCCTTTGAAACCACAGGGCCTGTATCAGGGGCAAATGGGGCGCTGGCTTGGATAATTTTTCAACGTGATCGAAAACAATTTGAAACCCAATTTCCTAACTTAAAAATTATCGCTTATGCGCCACATTCTCCTTTGCAATATTGGTTGAGTGGCGGATTAAAGCCGTGGGGATTATTGCCAAAATGGGCTTTTGGGTTTATAAAAATGATGGATAACCTATTAATTTGTCTTTCAAAACAATTCGGTAGTTTTGTGAATATAGAAATAGTTAAAAAGGAATAATATGCATTCGCTTTCTATTTATGGCTTGATGCCACAAAAAAAGTTTTCTCCCCGCTTGCTTTTATTTTTTATCCCCTGTCTCTTTTTAGTTTTGAGTTTATATAATCTGTCCATTCAAGGACCCTTTTATAGCTTTAATAATATCGACCCCAGTTACGCCTATTTGTTCAATGGCTTTGAGCTATTACATTTTCATGCGCCGGGTCATGTTGATCACCCAGGAACCACCACCCAAATATTGATAGCATTCGTGATGTTAACTAAATGGGTGTTCACCACGGTAAGCTGTTGGTTAACGCAACAGCCCATTTCCAGTTTAGATCATTTATTTTATACCGAACCAGAAAGTTTTCTATACGCCAGTGCGATTACGCTAATTGGCTTAAATACTTTGTTATTTGCTTTTGTTTCTTTAAAATTATTTTTGCTTGCTAAAAAACAACAAGTGGTTTTTGCTTTTCAACTCGGATTCCTTTTATTTTTTCCCGCCATTGAAACTTTTTCGATGGTTACCCCTGAACCCATGTTATTAACCGGCGTGTTATTGCTTTGTTTGGCTTTATTTCCTGTCTTAATCAAAAACGAAGTAAGTGATACGAAGTATGCTCGATATTTTGGGATTGCCTTCGGATTTGGTATGGCGACGAAGGTCACTTTTTTGCCCTTGGGGCTCTTACTTTTTTTATATCCTAGAGCACAACAAAAAAAGATCGTTAAATTTGCTTTTATCAGTTTTTTGATTTGTACCTTTCCCATCTGGGGTCGTTATTTAAACATGACAAAATGGCTGGTCAAGATTGCCTTTCATGAAGGACATTATGGGACTGGTTCAGTAGGGTTGGTCGATAGCACAAAAATAAGTGATAATCTTAAAGCCCTGATAACAGGCGTGCCTTTTTTATTTATTAGCTTAACAGCGGTTAGTGCCTATCTTCTCTTTACGTATCAAAAAAATCACCCCATTATCAAAAAGTTTTTGATTTTAAGCTTAGGCGCCCTTCTATTTTCTGTATGCCTAAATTTAAAACATCCCGGCATTCGGTATATGATTCCGGTTTTACTGCTTTGCGCACCCTTAACCGCCATCATTGCTTACCAATATTTACACGATAAAAAAATATACATGATGGGATTGTATGCCCTAATTTTTTCAGGCATCGGTTTATCTTGTCTGGATTATCAAAAGTGGCACCAACAAAGAATACTCGAATCCAAAGGCCGAGTCAGTTTTGAAGCTTATGTGACAACCCATCAATGCAAAGTCATCGGCTATGTCAATCCTTCTTTACAAAGTTATGCGATGTATTTTGGGAACCAATGGGGATGGAAGAAGCGCACACCGATTTTAGATAAATATTATCCCGATACTGTATTTTTTGAGCCCGAACGCGAGCTATTTTTTGATTTTCATGGGCCTAATCATCATTTGCTAAATAAAGCCGAAGTCGAGCAGCAGCTAAAACAATATCCCTGTGTTGTATTTCAGGGCTTTCAATTTAGTTTACCTAAAAATTCACCTTACCAAGCGCTTATTACACCCAAATCGTTAGATGATAATAAAACTTATTCTGGAAAATTTTATGAGTTTAATATCGGATAAAAACTTTAGTTAACAAACTTTTTATTTTTATTGTTTTACCGTTTATCCTTTAAATTTAACCGTTAATCATTAAGGGCAACTATTCGCTTGTCCTAAATTACTCAACCATGAATAATCTCTATCATTGTTTGCTTTAATAAATAGGAAATAAAATAATGAAATTTAACTTAGCTGCGATTAAGCCCTGGTTTAACCCTGCTGAATATTCAGCTTCAACTAAAAATTGGGTAAAAGGCTTAACCGCTTTAGGTTTATTAGCAAGCGGTACCGGATCGCTGGCCTATCTTGCGGGCGGTGTGGGCTCGTTGTATACCACTTTGGCCATTAATGTGGGCATCACTTTTGCCACAGCTTGGTATTCAAAAGAAATTGCTTTTTGGTTGTACAGCATCAAGCCTGTTCAACCCGGTGAACTGGTTGAAGGCTTTGATTTGCATGCGATGGTAAAAGAAATTGCTTCACACCCTAAAATTGCTTGCAGCATGCCTGCATTAGGCATTCATGAAACAGAGGATTTAAATGCCTTTGCAACGGGTCGCCATACAGGCCATTCGGGTGTTGCCGTGACCAGAGGGTTACTAAAATATGCTAATACCTATGCTGAAAAAACTGATTTTACACCAGAGCAATTAATCAAAGGGGTGCTTTTTCATGAATTAGGCCATGTTTCCCATCACGATGTGGCTATTCAAAGTTCGATTGCTATTTTGTCCTTATTATTTACTAAAGTTTGCCATTTGGCTTATGAAAAAGTGATTAACACTCCCGAAAAAAATAATGCTCAAAAGGAGAAAGAAAAAAATAAAGACAAAGATAAAAACCAAAACAATTTAGCTTCCAAATATTTAGTGCCGGCTGTGTTTATACTGGGCTGGACCGGTTCTACGCTTTCAAAATTATTAAGCAGATGGTTTAGCCGAACACGTGAAACCTGTGCAGATGAGACGGCTTTTCAATGTGGTTATGGTCCACAATTAGCAGCCGCTTTAAAAATGTTAGAAGAAGGTAGTAAAGCGTCATCGATGGTCAGCAACTCAGCGAAATTAAATAGCCTATTTGGGGATGACTCTTTAGAAAGTACTTTGTTTTGTCACCATCATCATGCGCATGACAAAACAGATAGTACATCACAAAACAAAGGGTTACTTACTTGGACATTTGAGGCCTTTAGCTCACACCCGCCTATAGAGGATAGAATCGCGCACCTTCAAACTTTAAAATTAGAACAAGAAAGAAACACAGATAATAAAATGAAAATGCATTAAAAAAAATAAAAAACTGGCACCCAGCACTCCGCATAACGCAAAAGTGCTGGCTGCCAGACCAGATCAGACAACGACACAAGGCCCCTGCCTGACGATTCTTTTTAACACTCACCTTATTTGATAAAAAACAGCCCACTAAGTTCAAACATTTTTTATAAAACTTTTGAGTAGTTACACGTTAGCCAGAAACTTCAATGACTTTTCATTTGCACAAAAAAAACTTATATTTATTAAGCTAGTCTTAAATTTAAACATAAGGATATCGCATGATAGAAATCAATAGGAATGATTTAAAGCAGATAGCAGGGGGAGAGCTCAGTGAACTTTTTATGGGTTCCATCTTTAGTATAGTTGCTTACTCTTTTTACAAAAAAACGATATTAAGTGAGGCCCCCACCCTTACAGACTTAGCTACCAGTGCAGTTGTTGGTGCTGCTTTAGTGCTGTTTTTGGATATTGATTGAGATATCCAGACTATGAATCTAATGCTATATTAGCCCAATAATAATTAGGATAAGAGCGCAATATGATTGAAATAAATCCAAGTGCATTACATCACGTCTCTGGCGGCCAAGTTCACTTACATTTAGCCATGCAGTTAATGATAGGTATTGGTTTAATAACTGGTCTCTATTTAGCCCAGAAAAAAGGCCTAAACCTAACGCAATTACTTTGTCACGTAGGGTGCGCAGCCTCAGGCAGTGGTCCAAGTTGTGTATGCACTTTGGCCTCATCTTTCAACGATTAATAAATAATCGTCCTTTCTAGGGCGATTATCCACCGCTTACCCAACTACTCCTCGTATGTCATTTGCCAGCTTAGTTGCTTGCTTGCTTTTCGTTATATAATTCGTTCCAGAAAATAACTCTAAATTATTCGAGTTGTGCAACTTACCTTAATTAAAAAAATAAGTACGGTTATAACAAGATGAAACTCACCAATACCCCTCTCGTTAATACGAATGAAATTCATCAGCTCATGTCTGAAATCGGGTTACTCGACGCCATACCAAACAATAAAGAGTATGCTGCCATTCGTGAAAAATACGCCTTTTTTTATAAAGATAAAAAGCTAAAAGATGAAATAGCTGTTTCTATTATTTGCGTCATCATTGAGCAATACAAAGCCAGTGAGCAAAACCGTTCCTTGCTCGACGTGACTTCCCATGGAAAATTAAATGAAGTGGCCTTTTATCATTCCAATGTGAATACTTTATTTTTTATTTTAAATGAGAGCGATACAAACAAAACCGTTCCAGACAGTTTTTATTATCATTTAATTATGTGGCTTTGGATAAATATTGATCAACAATTTTTATATATTCAACACCTTGAAGAACATCAACTAAAAAATAATAAACTGGTTAATGCCGTTTTAAAAAACATTGAGATTATTCGTGATCACCAAGAAGAATATGACACCCTTATTCAAAAAATATGTACGAGTAGTCACGTTTATTCCGAACCAAAAAAAGATGAACTAAAAGACAACTTTTTCAGCTATTTTTGCGAATCCAGCGTAGGCTTAGAAATAAATTATTTATATATTAAATATTTAATCAATGGCCTACTGCCAACTGAATTTGAGTTAAACCATTGTGACGATCTCTTTGATAAAATTTCTAATAAAATCACAGAAGAAAAATCCCTTGCCATAAAAAAATCTATTCAAAAACTTAATCGTTTAATTTCAACTTCTTCCGAGAAAAAAATAGCTAACCTCTTGCGTATTTTAAAAAATGATCAAGATAAACTGATCGCTGTTTTAAAAAATTTTACGCCCTTGTCAACACAGACATTGAAGGAAAGTATCTCTATTGAAGAAAATAATATGGAGGGTTTGCTCGATATTGAAATTTGCAGCTTAGACTATGAATATTCTTTTTCTGGAAACAATGCCGAAAAAACACTTGAAATAATTAAACGATTAAGCTCCTCATCTAATATTGTCAATAACAAGAATTTGCTTGATAAATTATCTATGTTGCTACACTATTGGAAACGATATGTTGATTACGCAACAATCACTCCCCATACCAAAGAAGTGATTAAGATCCTAAACACCTTAATCAGTGTTTGTCAAACAACGCAAAAAAAAATTAATGATAATCTTACTTGGCAAAACATCGATGTCATAGCAAAAAAAATATTTAAACTTGCCGTAACCCTTGAAGTTGATCCTCATAATCCAAATTACCATGATGCCTTTCATCACTATACAAAAATAATTGCAGATGAATCTAATGCTAGAACCATACTTCAGTTGGCCATACATTACATGTCTGACGAAGAATCAGAGATAAAAGTAGCCATACAGAGCCATAAAGAAGATCCCAGTTCACTTATTGTATTTAAAAAAAGTCATTCTATTATCAGTATTGGTTTTTTTTGCATACACCATATTTTTAATCTACACCCTAATTTTGCAGAAAAATATGGTTCCATTCACACCATTTTACTTAACTATCTCGTGAGTAATGGATTGATTCTCTCAAAATCTTTTGGACCAGGAGAATCTAATAGCGTAAATGATTTATTGGGTAAATTTAATCTATTTAAGCATTATTTAGCGATAAGCAATCAATATTATGCTTATGTATTCGATAATAATGTCAACAAAAAAGCGATTGATGCAGAACAACATTTAAAAATAGTCTCACTGTATGTTGGCTATGCTAGCATGTTATTTTTTACACATCAGTTTACGCTGAATTTATCTACCTGCCAAAACAATTTCACTTTATTAAATCAAATTAAACTATTGTACGCTTCTGATCAAAGTTATATTAATTTATGCAAAAAAAATGCAACAAATCATGAGGCAATAAAACAACAAATTTCAAACAAAAAAACGTTTACTGAAGAATTAGTTAACTTTTATGACAGTTTACCTTTTTTTGAAGAAAAACTGATGGTGAATAAGGGAGATCGAGATGCTCATTTTAAAGATAAAATTCAAAATAAAGACATACAGGGAAGCTTTCAAGATTTCAATCTTGTTTTAAATTGTGAAAATAAAGAAAGCACATTAAAATTTTTATCTCTTTATATAGAAAAATTCAAACAGCATCAAAAAGAATTGACAGCCTTGCCTTTATACGTATCAAGAGTATTCGCCCTCAATTATATTGAAATCATCATAAAAAAACTCGACGCCATAAATGTTGAGATTTTAAAAATGAAGATTATTCAAACGCCTATGGACTCATTAGCTCAGCAAATAAAAACCCTTACTATTTCTACGCTAAATTACGATGAGATAGCCAAAAATATTTTTAATAAGTTGACTATCAACAATATAGATGATTTTGATTCTCAAATGGATAAGATCACCATCGATCACAAAAATGAATTATCAAATTCAGAAACAACGCTGCAGATTATTCATTTAATATTAAGCTACGCTAATAATAATCAGGATGAAACAAAACCAGAAACCTTCAAAATACGATTTTTAACCTGCTGTTTTATTCTAAAAATCTTACCGTTTAATAAAGATGAAAAGCTTAAAACAAGCATGATTTGTTATCTATGGAATAATGGATCGGCTTTTTTAGATAGCCTATTGTCCTTAGGGCTGATTCCTAATAAAGCTTACGATCAAATTATTTTATACTGTAGAAAAAATTTAGTGGCACATCACGATTTTTTAATTCAGCTTCTTAATAACCCTTCTAAAAAATCAGCGCCCAACGATTTAAAATTTAATGCGGAAGGTTTTTATACGCAACTCATCAGACAAAATGTCATATATCAAGTATTTTTAAATTCCACTAATCAAACACTTGAAAGCATGAATACCCTATTTGAAACCCAAATCAATTTACACCTAGCGAGTGGAAAAGTTGACGCCAAAGAATTTTTAAACCTTGAACAAACCATTATTGAATGTGCTGGTTTATATGAAAAAAACAAAATAGAAAAATCAAGTGTGGACTTTATTGTAGGAAAAATAAATACCCATTTTTCTCCACCTGTTGCTCTACAAACAAATGATACTTTTGTCGTCAATAAAATACTCTCTTTAGAAAGCAAAATTACCAGTTTAGTAACTAAAATTATCAATCAACCTAATAGCATCTCTCAACATGATCTCATGTTATCGGGTTTATATTTTATTAAAGCAAATCAAGATGCGATTAGTATGGTAAAAGATCCGCACTATACTATTTTTTCAGAATTAAAAAAGCTGGCCTTAGCATGGAAAAAATATTTTAAAAACATCCTGGATGCTAGCTTTCCTGAATTGGACTCGATTTATCAAAAATGTTCCAATGCACTTCCTTCACTTGGCAAGCCAATAATCACAGAAAAACAAAAATCCAATCCCGAAGTAAACGTATTAGTAATTGAAACGGATTCCAAAAATCTTGGCCCCGACATCATAAAAAATGTCTCTAGTATCATTATTTCAGAAGCAGAAAAGATTGAAGCCAAACCTAATAATGAAAAATATGAAGCTATTTTACTTAAATACCAGCAATTTTTAACTATATCCGATTTAAAGAAAAATTTAATTAATCATATTGTTGAAAAGCTAGGCGTTGAATTTCAAGAATATCAAGTAAAAACACAAAAAAACCCAAATACAAAAGAGTATTTGATACAAGATATCGATTTTTTTACTCGGAAATTGAATGCGGTGTTTTTTGTATTTAATAAAATGAACGCTGATAAATCAAATACAAGTGAAGACTATTATTTATCTCTTATTTTACTTTGGGGAAATATTGAGCAACTTTCTCGTGCCATAGATTTATTGTTCAAAATTAAGGGGATAGACCAAGAACGCTATTTTCCGCTGTGTCACTTAATTAATAGAACAATTCAGATCATAAATTTATACCAAGATGAATTTAATCATTTTTTAAAAAAAACCTTTAGTGGTGAAAAGTATTCTTTTTCACAAAAAAGAATTATTTTATCTAAAGATTTGTTTTATCATACTGTTCATGCCAGCGTTACCTTATGCATACACTACGGGCATATTTTGTATTATTTTGGCTCTGTGAATCAAAGTAAAGCGTGTGTGGTAAGCGCAACAAAACAGCTTCAGCTTATTAAAGGTAAACTTTCATCTGAAGAGATAAGTGAATTAGCCGAATATATTGATCAAGTAAAACAACGATACACCAATTCTAAGTTGTCGAGCCTAATATCTATATTGAGTAATTTTAGCGAATCCTTAATTCAGATATTAAATTCATTTTTAACAGAAGCTGATCCACTCTTAAGCTATGTAGCTCAAGAAGTAAGTTTTGATTTAAAAGCCACCCTTCAAGAAGAAATTAATAAACTATCTGGTTATATCAAAAATAGAAAAAATACACTCAATGAAAGATATATTTCCTCAGAAACTGAAAATGAATTAAAACAAAGCTTAGCACTACTGGATATGCTTTATTCTTCCTCTAACCATCAAGATAACAAAAATTTACTCTCAAAAGCTTCTTTGTTATTAATTTATTGGAAGTCTTATTTTACTTTTGAAACGCCTGACGAAAATAGTATTATCATTACGAATTTGCTTGACGGCTTTAATAAAAACATCAAATCAATTATTGATAAAATAGAATCTGTAGAAATTAAAAATAATACAGAAGTTAAATCACTTCTATCATCTGAGGAATTTATTTTAGCAAAGGCAGATATTCTTCATGCTGTATCACTATCACTTAATATTAATTCAGAAAATAATGAATATCAAAAATTATATGATAAATATAAAATTTATTTTGACCATAAAGCCTGTTTAAAAGAAATTAGCCAAACTTTCATTTTAGCAATAAAATCACTAGAAGCTGTACAAAAAGAAGAGGCCAGTTACGAACTAGAAACTCACAGAAAATGCATTGGGTTGGCTAAGTTTGGTATTGATAAACTCTTATCTCTTGACCCTTCGTTACTGAAAGAAGCTGATTTTTATAAAATTATTTTAGTTCATGGCATAAAAGCCTGTTCAAAAATAGCTAAATTATTTGAACATAATAAAGTACCAGTTGGAAGTAACATATCTTACAGTAACGAACTAATTGAATATCATAACTCAATTCAAGACTATTATGCGACTTACTGCCATAAAGATATGACCCTTGCCCTGGAAGTAGATACAACTGTTTTAAAGTTTTTGATTGATGTTTGTGATTCGCTACAGCTAGTTGGAAAAACGAAAGCCGCAAATATACTTGCTTGTAAATTAAAAAGCTCAATAGCCGTAAAACCTGCATTAGATTCAAATAAAGCAGAAGAAATAAAAGCGTATGCAAAGAAATTAGATAAGTTCCCAGTTAAAGAATCCAATTATTTAATGAAGGCCTTATGTGTTTTAGAAAGCTTCTATAATGATTTCTCCGGAGACAGTGCAATAATAAAGCATCCCTTAACAGAAAAAATTAATCCTATTGTTATATTAGAAAAAGAAAAATTTGATGCCCTTCAATTGGAGATTGATAATTTAGCAAGGCATCAGGAGAGTGATTTTCTCATTATCTATCAAAAAATAATGACTTCCATCGATCTGTTTCTTCATGTGTATCACTATTCAGATAGCTTAGTAGTAAGCGTTTATATAGATAAATCTAATACCCTATTAAAATCATGGCAAAGTTATTTTAACAAAAACAAACCGTCTACCACAGATAAATTAATCTTAGAGTTTATCACACGTATCATAGAAAGTAATGACCATAGTAAAAACATTTTGAAACAAGACAGTGAAGTGGAAGATTTAACTAATCAATTAAATACACTTTCTCTCAGACCTCTCGGTCCTATTTCTAATAAATCAGCTATCCGTGGAATAGATAGCATTGTTCAACAACTAGATGAAGCTAAAATTCATGATTCACTCTTTTCTGCCATTCATCATGTAAAATTAGATACCAAACCTTTACTTTTATTTTTTGAAAACAATAAGATTTCTGATTTTTTAACAAAACAATTTGATCTGCATCTTAAAAACCATAATCTAGAAAAAATTTATTTTTTTAGATTAAAAATATTAACGTATTATTTCTTTTTAATACAATTTGGTGATAAGCCTAAATATAAAAATCAATGTAATTATTTAAAAGAGCAATTATTTCATAATTTAAATGATTTTTATATGCTATTAAATCAACTCAGCACTACGCATTCTCGTGACACAGATAAACTTAAAGATTTTATGCCTATCGTTAATCAAGTTAACGCTGTGCTGCAAATAAATACTTGTGGTTTAGTAGAATATTATTCACAATTTTCTAACGCACAAAAAAAACCTGACATTTATGATTCAATTATTAAATTTAATCTTACGCAAGGTAAATATTTTTTACTTTGTAAGGCTTTCACTGATTGGGCGCCTTGCTATTTTTATACACATTCCCTGCTACTGAAAAATATTGATATTATATCGGTTCAAAAATACAATGAGAATAAATTCACGCTAATCGGAATGTTAAATATATTTAAAAAAATCATTGTTACGCCTGTAAACGCTTTATATTTTC
Source organism: uncultured Gammaproteobacteria bacterium (assembly GCA_902826485.1). GTDB lineage: Bacteria > Pseudomonadota > Gammaproteobacteria > Berkiellales > Berkiellaceae > CADEEZ01. The sequence continues at coordinate 2,814 of CADEEZ010000027.1, read as the reverse complement.
TCAAACATATAAACGATCATTTTAACCCGCCTGAAAAAATAATTTTAGCTAAAAAACAAAAGCATTTTCACTCTATTTTAACTTTAAACTCCATTAAAAAAACGATCCGGATACTTAAAGGACACATTGCTCAGAACAATTATATCGTCACTGAAGATGATCTTATTCTCTCAGGAATATATTTTACTTCCGTGAATCAATATACACAAGATAAGCTTCAAGATGACCCTATGCATGAAATTTTAATCGAATTAAAAAATCTTGCCCTTGCTTGGAAAGAGTATTTATTTAGACAATCGCAGTATGATTTTGAGACATTGAATCAGATCATAGAAAAATGTGATAAATCTCTACTAATATTAAGCCCTCAGCCCAAAGTTGTGAATCAAATAGCGGAGCCTATTACAAAACCCAATATAAAAAATAACGCTTCTAATCAAAATAATCAAACGAATGCGGAAATTAAAAAAGCACAACTTCATCTTAAAAAAGAACGTAAAAAACAAAGAGCCGAAGAACTAAAAGCAGAAAGAATTCAAGCCGAGAAGCTTGAAGTTAAACAACGGGAAATCCAGAAGCTCGCTGCAGAAAAACTCGAAGCCGAGAAGCGTGAAGCTGAGAAGCGTGAAGCTGAGAAGCGTGAAGCTGAGAAGCGTG
>CADEEZ010000027.1:0-2057 GCA_902826485.1 uncultured Gammaproteobacteria bacterium | reverse complement strand
AGCGTGAAGCTGAGAAGCGTGAAGCTGAGAAGCGTGAAGCTGAGAAGCGTGAAGCCGAGAAGCGTGAAGCTGAGAAGCGTGAAGCTGAGAAGCGTGAAGCTGAAAAACGTTTAGCAGAACAGCTCGCCGTGAAACAGCGCGCTATAGAAAAACGTGCTTTAATTCAACAAAACAAGCTCGAGGCCCAAAGGCTTGAAGCTCAAAAACTAGAAAATCAACGATTAGAAGCTGAAAAAATAAATATAGAAGGTGTACTAACAGATTCTGTTATTTTTATTCCCAACTATGCAAAACAATTGGCTACCCTTTTAGAAGAAGCCGGCTTTGAAGCAGATTTTGTAGGGGGATATCTTCGTGATACCTTGTTGACCGTAGAGCCTGACGATATCGATATAGTCACAAATTGCACTATCGATAAGATCCGCTTAGTACTGAGAAACTATTTATTAATTCAAAATCAACATGTACCTGAATTTTTTAAAATAAATTTTGATAAAGAAATGTATAATGTTGATATTGTTTGTCAACCACTTCCTCTAAAAAACTTTCTTTCAAAAAAAGATTTTACTTTAAATATGCTTACCTGTAAAAAAGATGGTCGCATACGAGATTACTTTTCGTGCATGAAGGATTTTGATACCAAAACATGGCGCAGTCTTGAAGAAATTAACATGCTTTTTGAAAATCATCCTGATATGGCTTTAAGAGCACTCCGCCTAGCCCCTCATGTAAAAATTAATTTGCCAAGTTATATTATTCATGCAGCAATAATTCACGCTCATCTTTTTTGTGACATTACTTTTGGCATCAATATTTGCAATACGGGTAAGTTATTTTTAAGAGGGGATGGTGAAGTTATTTTAGATTTGTTAATTCAGAACAGAATACTCACTTCTGTTATCCCCTTTTTAGAAGAAAATGACATTGGTTTATATTATCACTATTGGAAAAATCTGCTTTCTAAAATTGATGGTTTATCTCGAAAAACAAGAAAAGAAAAGTTTTCACCTGTTATGATAATTGCTTTACTGTTGTTACCCTTGCAACAGCACGTCGATTATTTCTTTGATAAGCATACCAAAATAACATTTGATGAAAAAAATAAATATATCAATGCTGCCAAGAAAATATACCAAGACTTCTATCATTATCGATTACCAGAAGAAATTCATAGCGTGGTATATGTACAGTTAAATACACCAACTGTTTCTAATCATTATCCCTATGAACCTCAGATAGAGTGCAATACTCAATACTATCCAGGCACGCTTTACTATTCAGAACAAATGCAATCTCCTCAGAATTATGTTAACAATAATACACCTCAACAACCTAATTTTCAGGCTCAGTCCCTAAATCAAAATTATACACACCATAATAACAATAAGAGCTATACTCCTTCATTTCAAACCACAAACAATAATGCGCCAAAAAATATCATTCACCCTAATATTCAAGCTCAACCTAACGCAAATAATCATCGAGTTGGCAACACACAATATTCTAAAAATACTCAACCTAAAAATAATGCGAACAGGAATAATTATCCAATAAATAATAACAACCTATCGCAGAAAAACAATAAGAAGCAGACAGTCTATCCTCAATCTCAATCTCGTTTAATAGAAGACGTTCGATTTCAAAATACCAATACCAATACCAATACTAATAATCAGATAAATTCACAACCTCAACAGGTATTTACTATCATTCATTCTAATAAAAACACTCAGGCGAATAATTCACCCTCTCAAAACAATAATAATCAAAATAATACCCCTAACTCAAATAACAATAATTATCGAAATAATGCATCGCAATCAAAAAAATATAATACTAACGCATCAAATCAGACAATAAATATTTTACCTAGAATAATTTCAAATTCTGAACATAATGTGCCACCACAAAATAAAAATTTGCATAAGGTGAGAAATGCGCCAAAAAAATAAATTTAATTTCAAAAGAGGGCATCTCATTCCTTAAGTGCCGCGGCTTGTTAGCGGCATCCAGGTTCACAAATTTTTAATGAAAATATAAATCGCTGGATACCGCGG
>CADEEZ010000026.1 GCA_902826485.1 uncultured Gammaproteobacteria bacterium | reverse complement strand
TTAAGGCAGAACCAACATGGACATGAACCCATTTTTTGATTTCCAAGAACAACCCAATACAGAAAAATTAAACCAACAGTTAATACAAGCTGCTTCTAACGGCCTTGTCGACGAAGTACTACAATGTATTTTCTCTGGTGCCAGCGTATATGCAACCAACCAAAATGGCTTTACGCCCTTAATGCTAGCGGCCAAAAATGGTCACACGCCGGTCATTCAAATTTTATTAGAAAATGAAGCAGAATTAGAAGCATACTCTAATAGCGGTAATAATGAAGCAAAATCAGCAGTAGTATTAGCCGCTGAATATGCGACTAATTCGAAAGATTGCGCAGCATTAATTTGTTTATTAGAGGCAGGTGCAAGCACAGATTTTGAAACCTATTTGTTAAAGGGTGCTAACAAAGGCTATCAATATGTAGATTTATCAAATCCCATTCATTGGGCAGCCAACCTTGGGTTAACAGAAGCCTTAAATTATTTCCTAAAAAATTCAACTGAAATAAACCCTATCGAAAGCGTGGAATCAATAAAAAAGTATACCCCACTTATTCTTGCTGTAAAAGGCGGGCATGTCGATACTGCTAAATATCTGATAGAGTCGGGTGCCAATCATGCTGTTACGATAGTCACGGATCATAAGCCTCAAAATTTAGTTGAGATGGCCATACAATTTAGTACTGCCAAAATGGTTCAATTCCTGTTAATGGGAACTAAATTCTTTCCAGTGAACCAAGATAACAAAGGTAAAACACCCTATTTACATTTAGCTGTAATGCATAGAAAGCCAGATGTAGTGGTTGCTATTCTTGAAGCAAAACCAGATTTATATGCGTTGTATAATTGGACTGCTTTGCATTCCGCAATAGAAATTAGAGATACAGATATCGTGTATGCTCTGCTAAATGCTGGCGTGAATCCAGAATTCACAGGCAGCAATAATACGACGCCATTGCTAATGGCATACAAAAATTACTTTGGCTATGATCCACAAGTAAGCATTGAAAATCAAAAAGCATATCCAGAAAGATATGATCTTATGTTTAGATTGTTTTCTGCTGTGTCAAATGAAGCCATTAATGATTTCATAAAGTCGAAAGGTGGAAAAAGCAAAGAATTAGTTAAAATGTTTGATCAAGAAATGAAAGCCATTAAAACGCAACAATTAGCGGCTTTCGGGTTAGCTGAAATAAAAAGTATTTTTGGCAATATAAAAGATTTTGGATATGGCTTTGGTATCTCAGCCTTAACTCAGCTTGGTGTAATTAAAGAAGAACCCCATTTGCCGACTTTGCCAAAAGACATGGTGGCCATTATTATGTGCCAACCTAGCTTATACCCAAGTTGGTATGCGCATCGTATTCAAAAAGACATTAAATCCATGTTAGAAAGTTTTGATCAGGTTAAGCCCAAGTTTGTTTTCGTAAAAGAAATAGAAGAAAAACCAGAAGTGGTTATTTTCTCATCTCTTAAAAGAAAAGAGGGAGATGGGTATGTCTCTGAACTAGAGCAAGATGATAATAAAAAAATCAAGCCAAACAATAACCAAGTAGAAGAACTTGGGTTAGAAATGGAAGAAGAGGGATTGATATCTAAAAAATCTCATCATTTTAAAAAATAGGGTAACAATATTTATTGCACGTTATGGACTGCTTCGTCGCTACGCTTCTCGCAGTGACGAATGTAGTTGTTTAAAGGATTGTGTGTGATGAATGGTTTAAGAGTCAGTTAGTTTTTTCCCATTTTTAAGTTTTAGTATTTTATATCAGAGGCATCATGGATAATTTAATTTTCGACTATTATGAAGAACAACCGACGCAAGAGCAATTAGACCAAGGGCTTATTGAGCTTGCCTCTAAAGGGTTGGTTGATGAAGCATTATCCTGTATTGTATTGGGTGCAAGTGTTCATGCCATGGATGCTGAGGGCTTAACGGCGTTGATGAAAGCCGCTCAAAATGGCCATGCGAAAGTAATTGAAATGCTGATAGAGAATGAAGCTGAAATCGATGCGCCAGCACAGCTTCGTTACCAAGAAAAGGTCATGCCCACAGCCGTTATGTATGCGGCCGACTATGCAATGAAAACAAAAGATTGCAATGTGTTATTGATGCTTTTAAAAGCAGGCGCAAATTTTGATTTGGATTTTAACCTCTTCAATACAAAAAAATCGGATATTAGTTTTACTACGCCGTTAATTTGGGCTGTTTATTATGATTTAACACAGGTAGTGCATTATCTCTTGTCACAGATGGGTGGTATGAATCTTATTGAAGTGGTTGATAGTCTAAACGCATATGCTCCTTTAACCTATGCCGTTATGTTGGGTCATGCTCAGACAGCTCAGGTATTAATAGAAGCGGGCGCAAATTTAAAGGTGACCGATCACCCTGGAAACAGTTTGGTGGCAGTAGCAGTAGATTTTAATCATCCACAAGTATTGGCCATTTTATTACATACAGGTGTCTTTACTGCCAATGGTACAAATTCAGCAGGCTGTCCGCTATTGCACTTAGCGGTGATGAAACAAAATCTAGATATGGTGTTGGTTTTATTAAAATTTGGTGCCAATCCTAATACGATTGAACCTACCTTTAAAAAAACTTGCTTGCATTTGGCTGCGACTAAGCATTTATCAGAAATAAGCGATGCATTATTAAATGCAGGAGCTAACCCACTTTGCTCAGATAATGGATGCTTTATCCCCGTGATTAATTGTTTAGATGAAATAAATTATAAAAAAGATACAGAAAACAAGTTTTTTGAGAGTGCTGGATGGCCGACATTATGTCGTTTGTTAAGTGCTATGCCTGAAAAAAATGTTAATCGTATTTCAGATATGTCGAAAAAATATTCTGAATTGATCGGGTTTTTTAAAACTGAAATGAAAGCCATTCGCACACGTCAGTTAGCGGCTTTTGGATTGGCTGAAATTAAATCTTTTGCAGGAAATTTGATAGATTTAGGATACAATACTTTTGTATCAATTTTTTGTAAGCCAGATGAGGTTTTGCCCTCGTTGCCCAAAGAAATGGTTGCTATTATAATGTGCGATCCTGATTTATATCCTAGTTGGTATACACATCGTATTGTTAAAGATATTAAATTTATATTAGATTGCATGTATAAAGTTAAACCTAAATACGTTGCACCTCTTCAAATACAAGAAAACATCGAAATCCCTCAAACCGTTATTTTTTCTAATCCTACCCCTAAAAGAAAAGCTGACAATGATCTGGATGACCGTGCTAGGAGTGCTAAAAAACTGAAAACAGAAGATGATGTAACTGAAAAGTCTATAAGTGAAGACGAGTCAAGTTTCGATGAAGAAATGACGTTAGTTTCAAAAAAATCTAGTTTTACTAAAAAATAAGTAAAAGATCCTGACTCTAAGGGCGCGAGCAGGTGCCCTTTTTCTTAAATTACGGAAAACAGATGATTTCCTCCTCATCTAAAAAATCTATTCAACAGCCTAATCTTTACCCTGTTTTAATCTACTTAGGTCAATAAATTTAAAAAAATCAATTATATCAGCGCTTATCGCCGATATCACCTATGTTTAGTAAATTTTTATGCTAAATATATCTTATTGATATCCCATTTGAGGCGAGTCATGGATACATTTAAATTTCCTATCAATCAAAACTTTTGGCCACAAAAATGCCCAAAAGACTTAAATCAACAATTGATGACAGCCATTCAAGATAAGCAACTTAAAGTGATTATTGCCTTAGTGAAAGAGTATCATTTAATCAGTAGTGATATAGATAATCAAGTAATGCATCATTCAATCTTGTATGAAAAACCACAATTCATCAAAGAGAGTATTATACTGGCCGCTCAAGCAGGTCAAATAGATATTTTAGAAAAATGTCTTGATATTTACAACCATCATACAGAAGAAGTGCCTTCACTTAAGATAATTCAGACGATTTTCGAAAGGGCGGTAAAAAATGGGATAACAAAAATCGTTAACTTATTATTTCCGTATATTGAATCTGTTAATTTCACCTCATCCCATTGTAAATTTACGATGTTGGAATTAGCCATAAATCTTAGTTATATAGATATCGTCATTACTTTGGTTAATTATGGTGGATCGCACGGGTATGTTATGTCTTCTCACTTTTCGCGTTTATTTAAAATGGCTTGTCATGAAAAAAATATCCAATTAGTTAGGGTGTTTTTACGTGAAATCCAAGAGAGTAGAGCAGGGGGAGTGTTATCTCAAGAGATGAGCCATAGGATTTTTTGGTTGGCGGTTAAAGGGGGGAATGCTGAGATTGTTTTATATTGTACCACAAACTTGAACATCAATATTGAGTACACAGATGAAAACAATGAATCGACTTTCATGGTTGCTTCAAAAATGGGGCATTTAGATACTCTTAAAGTACAATTTTCTTGTGAATATTTTTATCAGTTATTTATGGGCGCCGTGAAAAGAAATGCTAAAAATATCATAACCTACTTGATTCAAGCATGGAACAAACAAAACTTAAGTATAGATTTAGCCAATAGTATTTTAGGTGAGATAGTGTGCAACAATTATGTTGAATTAATTGAACCCATTTTAAACCTAGGGGCATCATTGACTGTCAAAAAGAAAGGTAATCTATCTCTCTTGTATTCCTCAGTCGATAGTCAGCATTTAGAAATGACAAAAAAACTCATTGAATTAGCGCCTTCTTTGGTAGATGAACCCGCTAACAGTGGCTCAGATCCTTTGCAAGTGGCTGTGGCTCGAGGAAATCTTCAATTGATGGATCTTTTATTAATAGAAGGAAAGTCAAAGTCCCTGTCCAAAAAGTATATCAATGGGAATATGTTATTGCATCTGGCTGCCTTCTCTGGACCTCCTGACATGATCGTAAAGTTGATTGAACTTGGTTTGAAAGTGGACGAAAAGAATGACCGAGGTGAAACGGCATTAACAGAAGCAATGAAAAATAATAATGTACCTGTGATGAATGTATTACTTAAAAATGGTGCCAATGTTCATGTTTCAAATTTGATGGGATTTAGCATTTTTGAAAATTTTTCTAAGAATAATAATTACTTAGTGAGTACATACAGATTACTGTCTGCAATGTCATTGCGAGCGGTTTTACATTTTCGTTCATTTTCCATTTATGATAACTATATAAATGCCTTTATTAAAGCGATAAAAGAAAAACAAGCGTTAATTTTGGCTATATTGTCTCCTGTTTTACCTGATAATAATAATGAACCTAGCCCTATGGTAAATTTGCCTATGGATTTAAAAAAATTGATTGTGCTTCATTTAGATCATCCTGTTTGGTATCAACATAGACTGAATGATGATATTGAACTCGCTGTTAACCGTATTGATGAAATGAAAAATAATCGAAAAATTTCTGAGAACATATTTTTTTCTGAGCCCTTAATTTTTTCGAACCCTAAAACAAAGGTCCTCAATCCACCTGGTGATCAACTAAATAAACAAGATGATTTTTGCCTCGCAGAATCAGTGGCTGTTATTTCAAATAAATCGGGTTCTTCAAGGTAAACGGACAATACAAATCCAAGAATAGGCAATAGCACTGAAATTAAAAAATTGACTTTTAAATAATAAAGCGCGCTAGCCTAGTAAAATCCGATGAACGGATATAGCGTCATTGGCGTGAAACTTAAATTTAGTCACTTTCTTTTTTCTCTACGTACCGCGGCTTGTCCGCGGTATCCAGAAATAAGCAAATCAACTAAAGTATTTTACTTAAGGTAACTACCGGAATATGACATTTTGCTTGAAACCTATCATGACTTTTAATCATTTGGATAAAATCTCCACGTTAATCGATTAAGGGCTTGTAGCAGGGATGAAAAATAACGATTTTAATGAAGATCTGCTTAAACTTAAAGCCATGTAACTAATAAATTAATGGATTTGTCTTATAAAATAATATCTTTTGTCTTTTAGTTTCATTCCCACTTCACATTGAGCTTAGTTTCTTAGTATACTGCTAGTCATTTTTTATCACTTTATAAATGACCAATAAAAGGTAATGGGTAAAGTTTTTGTTGTCGCTTTATTGCCAGAGGAATAATCCAAATGTCAGATATGTTTTACAATAATGCCAATCAAGATTTAGATAATCTAAAACTATATCATGATAGTTTTTTTTCCGCAATTGAACAAGGAAATGTTGAGCGTGTAGAGTATATGTTGGGTCAGGGTATAGTCGTTATAGATTATAAAAATAGCCAAGGTAGAACCCCTCTTATTGAAGCTGCTATTTATGCTCAGCCTGAAATAGTTAAAATATTACTTAATCATGGTGCTGATGCCAATTTAACTGATAATGAAGGGAATGCAGCACATAGTTATTGCCGAAAAAAGCCAATCACTGCATTGCTTCTTCGTGACAAGACTAATTCAAATCTTCGTAGATACGTTAAAGTACCTTTTGAAGAAGATTATAGCGAAAAGCCATATGAGAAAACGGCTTCGTTTATAGAAAATACAAAACCTTATGGCAATGCATTACAACAATATAATATGAATTCGGAAATAATAAATACCTCGAATGAGACAAGGAGTATTTATATAGAGGATTTTTTTAATGCAATAAAGAGAAATGATATTACAGAGGTAAAAAATTTATTACCACACTGTAGAAGTTATATTAATTTAAAGGATAACAACGGCAATACACCATTAATGATTGCTGTTTCAAAGCAGAATATTGAATTGATAAAGCTTTTGATCTTAAATAAAGCAAAAGTAAATGTAACTAACAATAGTTTCGAAACTGCTATATCTATCGCAAAGAGGTGTAAAAATGACGCCATTATCAGTGTTTTATTAAATTCTTTGTCAGGTGCTGCAGGGTTAGAGCTTCTATCACAATTTACTCCCTCAAATATGACTCAATTAACGAGAGCGGTTCAGCTTGGCTTAATACAAGTAGTTAAATATTTGATTTCTACTCAAAAGTGCGACGTAAATGAAGTTGATTCACAAGGAAGAACTGCATTAATGTATGTGGCTGAATGTGGTGATGTTTCCATTAAAGATCAATTAATTAATATACTACTGAGCAGTGGTGCGTACCCAATGCTTAAGGCATATCAACCTGTCATGAGCCAAGTCTCGCATTCAAATGCTGAAATGATGAATTCACAAATACAATCTGATAAAATAGATCTAACCGCAGTCCAGCAATATAAAAACAACAACAACAACAACAACAACAACAACAATAACAACAACAATAACAATAACAATAACAATAACAATAATAATAATAATAAAATCCAACCGCAAGCCGGAATAGCTTCAAAATATTTAACAGATAATAAATTACCTTCCTTGCCAGAAAAAGACAGTCATCATGCTCAAGATAATTTGAAACAAATAAATTATGCATACAGTTGTCCTTTGAGCCAACTTTCCAATGCAAAATTGCCTAAGAAGATACAAAAGACACGCCAGGCAAAGGTGATTAATGAAAATGGTTTTGAGGGTGTACTATATACGATCAATGGACTACCCAATGGAAATGCACCTGTTACTTTTGTATTAGCAGGAAGAGGGATGAATGCCTGGGTGCCAGACGCATCAACCAGTCGCTGTGTATTGGTGATGACACAAAAAGAATATGAAGAAAATAATGCTAAAATACCAGTTTCTTACGATCTTTTAGTCATAAATAAAATTCAAAATCCGTATCATGGAAACTATCAAAATCTAGGCATGGTAACGTCCAGAAGGTTAGCCGTATTTTTAACTGCGTATTATTTCAAGTTAACCAGCTTTTTGATGATGGATGATAATATCTGCAAGCTATCTTTTAATGCGGATCAACAAATTAAAAACTGGCGTGATATCTATCAATTTATTAAATCGCAATCAAATCATAAACTTTGTGTTTCAGTTAAAACTAATTCTCATAAAAGTGTAAAAGAAAATGAATTAGGCTCCAAAGTATTTATGATTAATTTTGGTCAAATTAAAGAATTGATACAAGATAATGTCAATAAACTTTTTGCACTTTTCCCAATTGCTGAGCAAGAATCTTATTGGGGTGAAGATTACTATTTTCAAATTGCTTTATATAATTTAGTTACCGAAAAAAATAAAGAAACCCATGGTTATGAAGTTATCTCCCCAAGGTTGATTTCTTTAACGCGGGCTCAAAAAAACAAAAATAGTTTTGCAAAACTGAGTATAAAATCAAAATATTTTGAACCGGTTGCCAAAACACATCCTGAATCTATCTTTATGAATCAAACAATTACCCTTTTAAATAATGTCATACTAGATAATGATAAAAATTATGAAACGAGAAAAAGCAGTATTCAAAACGCAGATTTAGAATTAAAACATGCACAAGCAAATCAGCTAATTATCCAAAACAACACGGCACAAGAAAAATATTCAAATTTGCCAGGTGATTTTTTTGCTAGGTTCCAGCAGGCAATCAAATTGCAAAAATTTAAAGAAACGATTTATAGGCCCTATCAAATAGATGCATTAAATTCGGTCAGTAATTTTAAAGCAATAAAAGGGCGTCTTAATATTCCTACGGGAGCAGGAAAGTCTTACATTCAATCTGAATTAATTCGTTTGGCGTATCATGCAGCAAAGGAAAACGAACATATCTTTGTAGTCACTTCTCAGCTTGATTTAGTCGATCAATTTTACGATGATTTAATTGATCATAATACGCTTGCTACCACTGAAAATAACGATTTAAAAATTAATGCCAATTGCATTATTAAAGTATCTAGTGAAAGAAATAGCTGCTCTATTGGTGCTATATTGATGAATCAAAAATTGAAAAAACAAATTTTTATTTTTTGCGTGGATAGTTTTGATAAATTTTTACAAGAAAAACAATCTAAACTTGTTACTCCTATTGTCTTTTTAGATGAATATCAAGAATATCAACAGTCAATAGAACGGTTAGAAAAACTATCTGAATGGTCTAAAGTGGTAAAAATTGGTAGCAGTGCAACGCCACCAGATAAAGACCCTTTTAAAGAAAACCAATTTGTTTACACTATGGAAAAAGGCAAAAAAGAAGGCTATATTCCGCCTGTCTTAGCAGATGCTTTAGGATTGGATTATTCAGATGAAAATGTGGATGCATTAATCAAAGCTTTGCCCTATATGTTAGCTGGTTTATATCACCCAGGGTTTGATAATACAGAGTCAAAAAAATTAAATGAATTAAAAGGGGTCATATATTTCCCCTCTATCGAAAAGAGTGAAGAAGCGGTAGCCCATTTAAAATCAAAAGGAATTAATGCCTATTCTATTAACAGCAAAAATAAAAATGCGTCTAAAGAATTAAATATATTTTTAGAATCTGACGCACCAGGTGTAGCCTGTGCGGTAAATATGCTCCGCGTAGGGTTTAATTGTAAACCTTTGGCTTTTGAAATTATTGCAAAAAAATGTGATAACGAGTCGCTGTTACGTCAATTAATAGGCCGTTTAATGCGTTTGCTTGGCAACAAAATAGGCTATGTATTATGTTTTAATGATATGTTACCTGATGTCTGTAAAATTATTGGTAAACGTGAATCTACTTTTCCTCTGAGCGCTGATTATTTAGCGCAAGAAAAGGTTAAGTTTCTTTCTAACAAAAATACTTACAAAAACCTTACTCAAAATAACGATAACCTCAAAAAGAGAAAACTGGACAATTCATGTAGCAGTGCACGTCGAAAAATCCAAAAAAACGAACATCCTAAGAAAACTGAAAATCAGATTGATACCTATTTTGAACCGAAAGTGCTTGCATCTACACCAAAAGAGCATTCATCTACTATTATTAAAATCAGCCTTAAGAAAATAGAGTTCAACATTAAACCTAAATCTGTCGTTATCCCTACCGCTCTTTTAGAAAAAGAGATACCCGAGTATGAATTAAAATATAATCCTAGTTTATTGTTTGAATATTTGGGGTTGAATAAATTGACTGGAGATTCGACAGAAGAATCGATAGAAGATTTGACAGAAAAAAAGAAGCCTGTCTTTTTTTATAAAGAATACTATTCAGAATTGCTTTATTTGTTGAACGAATCAAATGACACGGATGAATCATATGACATGCAGGAAGACAGCATTTTCACCAAAAAATTAACTTATGCGAAAAAATAAAGCAATCCATCCTTCACTCTCTACGTACCGCGGCTTGTCCGTGGTATCCAGCAGCAGGGATGCTAACATACCTTTTGTCACTTAAAAACACCCATTAGTAGGAATTCACTTTACCGGGGTATTTGCCCTTTGTAAAATAACGTATCCGAAAGTTATTTAATTAGGTGAGTAGCGCCCTATGGATATCGAGATTAATCATACTGATGTATTGCAGAAAGCTTTAAATAACACGCTTATTCAGGCCATTGAAAAAAACGATCTGGCTAAATTAAAAACCGCTATTAAAGAAGGCGCTTCTATTGAAGAACCTGATTCACAAGGTTTTCCACCTCTTATTTTAGCCATTATTTTTGAACACAATGAAGCGCTTGATATGCTGATACAAGCAGGCGCCGATGTACATGCAGAAGATAAAGTTGGGGCTTCATCATCAAGTGCCTTTATCTATGCCATCATTTCTTTGAATTTGACCAATGTAGAGAAATTAATTAAAGCGGGTGTTGATGTCAATAAAGTAAATTCGATAGGTGAAAGTGCATTATTGTGCGCTGTTGATAAAGGATCTTATGCCATTGTCGATTTGTTAGTTAAATTTGGGGCGAATATTTCACATACTAATCAACAGGGCAAAACTGCTTTGATGTTGGCCGCAGAAAATAAACATCGAGACATTGCCTTTCGTTTATTAAGTACTATGAGCCTTGAAGAAATTAAAGCGTTAGAACAATCAGAGCATTATGATGATCTAGCAGACATTATTGAAACGTTTCATGAAGAGATGAACATGATACGTAAAAACATGTTAGCAGCCTTTGGATTGACATCAAAAGAAATGGGCATAAGCGCGTATTTATATCAGTTCTATTGTTATGCTTGGAATTATTTACCCCCAGTATTGAATAAAGTAAATGAGATGAAGAGTCGAGTTGCAGATGATTTACAGAATATGACAAAATATTTCACGAACAGTAAAGATAATGCTATTACTGAGTTTGCCCATAAATTATATGATGTATATTCTCTTGGTAGCAATAAAGTCTGGGAATACATAGCGACGAATCAATCTAAAGAAACAAAGTTACCGAAATTGCCATTAGAAGTAGTGGCTTTGATTATTTCCAATAAAAATCTCTATCCCAATTGGTATGAACATCGCATAACCAGTGACATTAGAGCGATTTTAAGAAAAATTGAACTGGCTAAAATTAAAAAATATTCTGATTTAGAGATTTATCCAGAGCCCGTCTTGTTTTCTAGTTTTAAGCCAATTGATGCATGCAATGAGGTTGAAGAACTTGTAAATGAATTTGAAAATTTAAGGCTTAAATAAAGCTTGAGATTTGATTAATAACTAACTTAATCCAATTCTTTTAAGTTGCAGCCCGGTAATTTTGGGCTAGTCTTAATTTTATGACTGTCGCGACTCGTTTAAAACACTTTTTAGAATTCTGGAAAGTGAACTATATGGTTTTAAACCATTCACCTACTGCTGATTTATTTAAAGCAGCCGGGCTTGTTTGTATTCCGGTTGAACAAATCATTACGGGAACGGTAGTTCTCATTGAAAATCAAATACAACCTCAATTCAAACCTAAAGCGATTTTATGTATCCATCGCCTTATCGACACCCTAGACATTCAATTGGTTGCCAAATTTTATAACATCACGTTAGATCAAATTAAGATATCTTCTATAGATAAGATGAATCACTACTTTGATGATTGTGACCCCAAAGTGGTTCTGCCTTTTGGAGAACCTTACTCCTTACCTAGCTTAATTGACAGGGCAGTAAAATTGTTACCCTATTTGTATTTTTCTGGTGGGGGAAAGACTTCCCTTGTTCGCTTGTGTCGTGATGATTTTATCTATCTTACTACTCAGTCACGATTTAGCCAGATTACGATGAGCGCTTCTGTAGAAAGTGACTTTATAGCAGAATGCCTTGCTTCTTGTGTGTCAGTATCAGAAGAGAAAAAAGAACAAGTGCGAGTCCCCCCAGATTATGTCACTAAAATAGTTGAAATGGCGAATACGGGTGTAGAAGTGGGTACCTTTGAGGAGCACTTACGTCAACATGTTGTATTTCATTCTTTATTTTATCCCAGCATGACCAGTATACGAGATAAATTTTCAGTGGTCTCACATGTGGTGTCCAAACCTGCTCAGCATGCTTTATTCAGTATGCTTAGAACGGGACCATTAGGGTTAGACGAATTATGGAAAAATAGTCTCTGTGCTGCAGAACTCGCCAGAAAGCTTTCCTGGATTACCAAAATACCTTATTTTTCATTTTCATCTGAGTTAGCTTATTATTGTGGCTTATTTCACCATTTTGGTTATCTTGTCTATGGTCATTTATATGGACCCGAATTCAACTTATTAGGCCGGCAATGGCATCTAAACCAGTATAAACTGCCCATTGGCACCTTTGAAAAAAGAATCTTAACATTGGGGCAAGACAAAAGGTGGGTAACTGGGGGTCACACCAAAATGGGTGCATCCTTACTTTCTTCTTGGGGTTTAGACTCGCTGATAGTGATAACCGCAGAACATCATCACGATCAAAATTTTGAAGGCGACGGAGCAGAATATGTCTGGTTGATTTATTTGTGCGACCAGTTATTAGCGCATTTTGGTCATGGAGATGGCGTTTTGCCCATCGATGAAAATTTGGTGAATCGATTAGGCCTGTCTATTGAAAACATACTTGAAATAACCAGTAAAATTCTTCATTCTATTTATCTTAACACACAGGATAAGACAGCGTTACCTCGTCCGATTAGAGCACAATAATTTGATTTGTGTCACAACAAATGGTATCACTGCACCCAATAAAAAAATTCTTAACATTCCAGTTAGTGAGGTAGCAAATGAAATTAATATTATTGGGACCGCCCGGAGCAGGCAAAGGTACGCAAGCACAATTTATTAAGGCGCATTATAAAGTACCTCAAATTTCTACTGGCGATATGTTAAGACAAGAAATGAAATCGAATACTGAGCTAGGTCAACAAGCACAAAGTTATATACACTTGGGTGCTTTGGTGCCAGATGAGCTTATTATTGAAATGGTCAAAAATCGTTTGTCTCAGCCTGATTGTCAATCAGGTTTTTTGCTTGACGGGTTTCCCAGAACGGTTGACCAAGCCGAAGCGTTAAAAAAGGCAGATATACACATGGATGCCGTATTGGTTTTATCTGTACCCGATGAAGAAATTATTAAACGATTATCAGGTCGTTGGATCCATCCTGCCTCAGGTCGCATTTACCATTCACTGAATCACCCACCCAAGGAAGAGGGGATTGATGATGAGACAGAGGAGCCGTTGATTCAACGGGATGATGACAAAGAAGAAACCATTAGAAAGCGTTTAATTGTTTATCATGCTCAAACTGAGCCGGTCGTGGCTTATTATTCAAAAGAAGCAACACTTGACCCTCAGATGAAATTTGTGATTCTAAATGGTACTGAACATACCGACGAAGTGTTCAAATCTATCATACTCGCCTTATCTTCTTAAAATTTTTTTATTTTTAAACAAAATGAGACAATGGACAATGGCTGACAATACTTTCAGCCATTGTCTGCCTCGGTATTTTGCGGCCTTATTTTCGGGGTAGAGATATCTAACATATTGAATTGAAAATAATTTTTTTACTCCCGTTGGGGATTGCCTAAAAAATAAATCGAATAATATCGCTTTGGTTTTGCCATTAAATTTCGTACAATCCATCTGCTCAGAACATTTGTTCCGCAGTTTGTTAAAAAAAAATGAAAATTTTTTTAAAAAAGTTGCAAAAAAATTAGGTAACTTAGCAAACACTGTGCTATGTTCTGTAGTGTCCGTCCTTGATCAGTTATGTTGTTTGTGCTCCATAAAGGCACTAACCGGAACTGACCGTTTACTTGAAAGGGTAAACAAAAGGGACAATTAGTGAAAGTTATGTATAGACATTGAAATGAGGGCTGTTATGAATAAGACTGCTAAACCTGCTAAGGCTGCTAAGCCAGCAAAACGCAAAGTTGCTAAAAAACGCAAAGTTGCTAAAAAAGCTGCCGCTCCTGCTGCTGTTAAAGCAAAAAAAGTTGTTAAGAAAAAAGCTGCTCCTAAAAAAGCAGTAAAGAAAGTTGTTAAAAAAGCTGTTGCTAAGAAAGCTGCTCCTAAAAAAGCAGTGAAAAAAGCAGCACCTAAGAAGAAAGCTGTTGCTAAGAAAGCAGTTAAAAAAGCTGTAAAAAAAGCTGCTCCTAAGAAAGCGGTTAAAAAAGCTGCTCCTAAGAAAAAAGCTGTAAAGAAAGCCGCTCCTAAAAAGAAGGCTACAGCTCGTAAAAAAGCAGCGCGTCCAGCTAGAAAGAAAGCCGCTCGTAAAGCTGCTTAATTTTTTAGCCACCTTGGCGCAAAAAGCTGTTATTGGTCTTCCAATAACAGCTTTTTTTATGGCATGATGATACCTATGAATAATCCTCCCGTAAAAAATACCGACACTTTGTATCAATTAGATGAGCTAATGACTCAAACTCGAAAGCTTGCGGCACAGTATCGGCTTCAAACAGGTCAAATTTTACCTATCAGCAATGAGCTGGCCAAATACGATGCGCAGCAGATCCTGGATCTTTGTTCACCCACCTCCGATCAAAAACTGAAAAGCGTAGACTGCATTGCAAAGGGAACAAATTTAACCTTTCAAGTAAAAGCCAGAGTGGTTTTTAAAGTGCATGCCCCTCAACGGGTAGGGCAACTGAACTTACTGGGGGATTGGACCCAAACACTTTTGGTGATATACGACGAAAGTTATCAACCAGACGAAATTTATGCCCTAGAGAAGTCGATGATCTTGGATTTTTTAAACACGCTACCTAAAGGTTCATCGCATAAAAATAAAAGAGGGGCGATTTCCGTCGCAAAATTTAAAGCGCTTGGTGAACTGATTTGGTCTATCGAGCAGGGAATCATTATCCCACTTGACCAATTTGTATCTACACGTGATTAACTAAGCCCCCCGCTGTATAATCCTTCAGAATTAATTAATTTATTTAAAAAAGTCATTAAAACAATAGGGCGCTGCAGTGATATTTTTAGCCATCGATACCTCAACCGAAATCTGTTCTGTTGCCATACAAACTCCTTCTGGAGACATTTTCGAGGCTGCCCATACGCAATCCACCCATCATGCTCAAGCGATTTTACCACTCATAGAACGGATTTTAAGCCAAGCTAATTTAGGACTAGCTGATTTGAATTATCTCGCGGTGAGTGTGGGTCCAGGCAGTTTTACGGGGGTTCGGGCAGGTATCGCCACTGCACAAGGGTTAACTTATGGGTTAAATATTCCGGTTATACCAATAGGCACACTTGAATTGGTTGCGTTGGGGGCAAATCATTCAGGGCACGTGCAAGTGATAATGGATGCGCGTATGCAGCAGTTTTATGTGGCGAGTTTTAAATGGGAAGGGGATACATTGGTCACCGTTCAGACCCCTTGTTTATTATCCGAGCCAGAATTATTAGCCTATTTATCTAAAAATTTACCTGAACACCCCGATACCCAGCTATTGGGTACTGGATTAATGCTCGTACAAGATAAAATTTTTCTGCATGTCTCATCTGCTACTCAGATAAACACTCAGCCTGATTTAAATCGGCCTCAAGCTAAAAATTTGATTAAATATCTTAATCAGCAAGTACGGGCTCGAAATCTATCAGAGTTAGCGATTAAGCCTGCTGAGCTGGTGCCGCTTTATATCAGAAATGATGTGGCTGCTGTTAAGCGCTCATCTTAAACAGTGTACATCACCTATTGACGCTTAATCTTAAAAATTCTGAGCTGTGTCTGATATCGCTTTTACAGAAATAAGCTTGTTGATAAACTAGCCCTAATTATTTTGACCCTTACATATCAATGCAGGCATATGATTATGGATAACAATTTTTCCGATCCCCTAAATAATGCTTTTTTACCCTTGTCCCACGATCAATTTCCTTTGTTGACCCAGGAACAAAAAAATCAACGACTGGTTCTTGCAGTTATAATGGGGCCAACAAAAATAGAAGACGTGGCCGCACTCATCAAAGCAGGCGCTGATTTAGAACCTAAAGAGGACAATGACAACAGTGTGTTGATATGGGCTGCCAGAGGAGGCAAAACTGAGGTCGTCACACTACTAATTCAGTCCGGAGCTAATGTAGAGGCCAAAGAACGACACCACACTGGCACCGGGAACACCGCGCTGACATGCGCGGCCGATCAAGGGCATACCGAGATCGTACGTTTATTACTTCAAGTAAAAGCCAATATAGAAGCGACAGAGTATTGGGGCAATACTCCGCTGATGTTAGCTGCCAGTAATGGTCACACTGCCACTGTCGCGTTATTGATTCAAAAAAAAGCCAATCTAGGGGCTATCAACAAGAAAAGGATAACGGCACTGGGGCTTGCCAGCTACCATTCTAAATCTGAAACAGCCTATACGCTCTTAAGCGCGATGACGCCTGAACAAGTCACTGAAGAGATTGATAGTTGCCCAGTACTTCAAATAAAAGAGAAACTACAATATATGGTGACTCAATACTATCAAGCCTTAAAAAATCAACAGGATAAACTTTTCAGCATTTTTGGTCCCTTATTACTTCAAGAGAACCAAGCTTCATATCATCAATCTCATTATGCCATGTTGCCCTCTGAAATATTGGCAACCTCGTTAGCATTTCAATTTCCATCATGGTATGCGCCATATTTAACTGCTGATATCAACTTTACATTCGATATGATTCAAAAAATCACGAACAAAAGACGAGAAGAGGCCAAAAAGCATGAACAAGAAATGCTCCTGTCTCCTACTGCAGTTTTAATTTTTACGGATGAAAAATCGAATAAAAGAAAAGCAGATACCGAATTAACACAACAAAAAGACACAAAAAAACCAAAATTAACCAAAGCTGATAACGCGAGTAATGATGGGGATAATACACACAGTTATTATACTAGCAGTTGTACCCTTTTTTAATAAAATAACTAGAGTCAAAAATTTAACCTGACAAGAAATAGTCTTAAAAAAAGAAAATTTTCTAAGGATTGAATAAACCCTGGCCGGCAAGGAGGCCGGCCACACACTAAACTGAATAGTAACAACGTTATTTATACAGATAGAGTAACTGGGTTATGGCTAAAAAACCTAAAGATGAGCAACAAGAAAACGAAGCACCCAAAGACACTGATCAAAAAAATACCCCAACCTGGCAAGAAATAGCCGAGGCCCAAAAGCCTTTGTCTCAAAAAGCCATAGAGCGATTAGATGATCCCAACAAACGCTTGATTGCACCCAAAGAAGACAAATTCATAGAAAAACAACTTAAAATTAAAACCCAACCCGATCCTACCCATACTATTGTGACTGAGTTATCTGCCCCCAGACAAATTCAGACTGCGAACAAAAAAGCCCCGACTAAAAAAGTCCTTAAAAGCAAAATTACACAACAGGGAACGCGTAAATTAAGCCCTGAAGAGATTGAAAAACTTAAGCAAGCCATGATTTTAGGCCTTCGTCAAGAAGAACGAGAAGAACCAGAAGAAGACAGTTTATTAAAACCTCTGGTAGATTTAGCAAAAAAGATATTCAATCCTTTTGCTAAGAAACCTAAATAATAGCCCAATTAATTATACGCAGCAGGCGCTATAAACCGTGCGCCTCACCGCTTCCAGCTATCTCAATATCGCTTACTTGCCTCCGCCCACCAGAAAATCACACAAATTCATTCATATTCAAAAAGCTAACTGGTATACTGCCCCTAACTTTTAATTAACCACACGCAGTGTAGGTGTACCATCATGGATATCGGTAATTTCAATCATTTAACCCAAGAACAAAAAAATACTCAGCTACTCGAAGTCGCCAAAAATGGCAAAACAGAAGAGGTTGATGGGCTAATTAAGGCTGGCGCCAATCTAGACGCCGTAGTCCAATATGGCTACACCGCGCTGATGGGGGCCGCCATCCATGGCCACACAGACATCGTGCGTTTATTGATTCAAGCCAAAGCCAATCTAGACACCGTAGACAATGATGGCAACACCGCGCTGATAGAGGCCGCCTGGAATGGTCAAGCTGACTCAGTCGCGTTATTGATTCAAGCCAAAGCCAATCTAGAGGCCATAGGCACTGATGGCCACACAGCGCTGAGTTGTGCCATCTCACAAAATCATCCTGACATCGTTAACTTGTTGTTCAGTGTGATGACGCCAGAACAAGTTCGACGAGAAATTAATTGCCATCCTAACCTAGATATACTTGCCCATTTCAACAATTTTGGACAAGCGGTTATTGCCCATCGAATGGCTGCATTTAAAACATTGGGCCCATTGGCGCTAGATTTTAATGAGCATAATTTGTTCTCATTTTTGCCTACTGAAGTAATGAGCATGATAGCGCCTTATTATTGTGCACTGGGTGATAAAGCTTGGCATGCCCCTCACGCAGGGCTTGATGGTCTAAAAGTTTATGATGCAATGGTTAAAAATGGCCCCCTTACTTTTTCATCTACTGCGCCTAACATTAAAAAAAGAAAAGCTGGCGAGCTGGAAGAGGAAAGAGATGTTAAGAAAATTAAAATAACCTCTCTTGAAAAAAACGATGATTCATCAGAAGAAAACATGAGCCCTGAGTCAAATAGTTGGTGTACTATTTTGTAGTAATAAAATAGTCCTGCTAAAGCGTGCACCTACCCTAATCCAATAAACTCAACATTCATCGTTAATTTCCCGCGTTTGCCGAAAAAACTCCTAACATCCATTCATATTCAAAAAGCTAACTGGTACACTGCCCCTAATATTAAATTAAACACGAGTAGTAGGTGTAGGTGTATTATTATGGATATCGACAATTTAAACCCAAACAACCCTTTTGCTCATTTAACCCAAGAACAAAAAAATGCCCAGCTGCTAGAAGCCGCTGAAAATGGCCGAACAGAAGAAGTGGCTGAATTAATCAAGGGGGGGGCTCATATCCATGCTACAAGTAATATGGGATGGACTCCACTCATGGAGGCCGCCTTCAAGGGTCACACGTCCACAGTTAAGTTTTTAATTCAACAAAGAACCGATAT
>CADEEZ010000025.1 GCA_902826485.1 uncultured Gammaproteobacteria bacterium | reverse complement strand
TTTTCGGTGGTTAATAAGGAAATTCTTGCTTCATCAGATGAACCATTATCAGCCGTGATCACCAAAGTGGGTCTTAAGGCTTTTTCATGAGATAAAATTCTTTGGGCGAGTTTTTCAGATAAGCCATATCCTTCTTCTAATCTGTGCCCTATATAAGATTGAATTTTATTTTTTGGGTGTTCAAAATAAGTAGCCAAAGCAGAATATATTACCGCATGACTGGTTTGGCCATCACAATCATGATCGGTTTCAATGCCAATGATTTCTTGGTTTATAATGGCCTGAGCGATTCTATCGACGGCTTTTTCGAAATCTTTTAATTTATCGGGTTGGTGCAAAAAAGCTAACTTGGGATAAGCTAATTCATGAATGGTTGTTTTACAGGGCACATTTATTCTGCCAGAAAAAATTCTGGCCACCCATTCACTCTCGCCTTGCTCAAGCAAATAATCATAAGCTAATTGATTTATCTCTCGCGGGATAAACCGTATTTTTTCAGATAAGGTTTTTTCTATTATTGTTGTAGTGGACATTGTTGTTTTCCGAATTATGTCATGCAAAATCTGTTCTTATATGTCCCTTTTAAGGGACAATTAATTCCTATTTTTTAAATAAAGCCAGTGTAAAAAACCGCATAAAATAAGATTTAATAATATTACCTTTAGTTATTTGATAGGTTTTATCACCCACATTCAAAATTAATTTTTTTAATTTATTATTTTTTACCATATTTATCAATTCTAGTAACATTTTGTCAAAATAAAGACTTAAGTGATTAAATTCATCTCTGTTCCCTGAACGCCAATGCAAACTAAACTCTTCGGTAATAATTAATATTGTTTTTTCTTGAATTAAGTCAAAATTTACATTTTTATTAAAATCTAATTTTTCAAAACTTACCCCAGCTAATTTTGCCAAGCCTAGTACAGAATAATGATTAGAAATAATTTTATTATATTTTGGATTGGGTTTGTCTATAGGTAACTCGCCTGCGCCCCAAAAATACAGGCCATCTGGTTCATATTCACTAGATTTATGTTGTCTGAATAATAATTGTAATTCTGCGCTGAGTTTTTGAAAATAAGATTTATCTTGGCCTGAGATTTGATCAAAACTAATAGACTGATTAATAATATTCACTAAACTAAGGCTATTATAATCAATCGGCTTTTGGCTACCTATTAAAGCATTATGCTTATCTATTATATTAAACTTTAAATTATCTTGAGATAAAAATTGACTGACTAAAGGGATAAACCTCGAGTAATTATCAGATTCAAATTGACCTGCAGTAATAAATCCCTTGTTCATATCTAAAATATATTGTACCGGATCGGCTTTTATCCAATAAGATTGATTTTCACCTAAACCACAAAAATAAGCACACAATGCCCCGTGAGGGATTATGTGATTTGCATTATCAAAAAAATATTGACTTAGGTTCTCATCAAAATTAAGTAAATTATCAAGCTTAGTACCATAATTTCTTAAAAACACAAAACCAGCTAAACTTTCTGATTTTTGTGCTATTTCTTGCCAATCAACCATACAACCCGGAAAATATAATTCAACTAACTCGTTTTTATTGCTCATTCATACTCTGCCATGCTAATTGGAGTGTCATTTTAGCGTAAATATGTTCTAAATCTGTAAAAAGTAAAAATTATGTTAAAGTTAGGTTCATACATTTTTAATATTATTAAGGTAGAAACTAAATGAGAAATTTAACTTCAAGTGAAATTCACACAACTTCGGGTGGCGAGATTATCTCTTTTGCATTGGGAATATGCATCGGTGCACTTGTAACTAGCAGTATATACGATGATCATTTAAAAAAATGTGCAAAAGCTTTATCTGCGACACTTAATTCTCTTGGTGGACAACTCAATGAATGTCATGCCAAAAATGCCGCCTTGTTATCTGCCTCTAATACAACAAGCACGAATACAACGCTCTAGTTTCGGAATTAGTGATCAAGGACGATCACCGGCTATGCGTTATCTGCTGTGTTTGCACAACTTTGGCAATTCGATTGACTGCAGCAACCAATCTGCTTTCTTCTCCTACTAATGAAAACCGTACATACCCTTCCCCTTCTTCACCGAAACAAACACCTGGGCTCACGGCAACATGGGCATTTTCTATTAAATATTTGGTTAAATCAAACGAATGCTCACAGGGCATAAAATGTGGTATTTTGGCCCATATAAACATTGTGGCCTCAGGTACACTTACTTGCCAACCCATTTGATTTAAAGCAGCGCATAAAGTATCTCGACGTTGTTGATATGTTTGTTTAATAGACAATACGGCGTCATCGCCTTTATCTAATGCCACGATACCCGCTACTTGCAAAGGCATATAATGTCCATAATCTGTATAGGATTTTATTTTGGTTAAGGCTGCGATAATATCTGCATTGCCACTGATAAAACCAACTCGATACCCTGGAATATTATAAGATTTAGACAAAGAATAGGCTTCTACCGCAACTTTTTTAGCATTAGGAATGCTTAAAATAGAATAAGTGGGATGATCAAAGCTTAAATCAGCATAAGCAAAATCATGGATTAAATATATCTGATAATGCAAAGCCAAAGCCACGATTTCGCTTAACTCATCATAACTTGCACATAATGCTGTGGGATTAGCGGGAAAATTAATTAAAATGACTTTAGGTTTAGGTTTGCTTGAATTAAGATAATTTTTTAATGCTGATATAAATGATTTAACATCAGGCAAAATGGGTAAAGTTACAACATTTGCCCCAGCAAGCATAAAGCCATATTGATGAACAGGATAACTGGGCGTGGGTACCAATACGGTATCGCCCTTATCACACAAAGCAAAAGCCAAATGGGCTAAGCCTTCTTTAGAACCTAACGTAGTGAGTATTTCTTTTTCTGGACAAAGCTCTACTCCAAAACGTCTAATATACCATCTATGCAGTGCCTCCCTTAAGCCTAATATCCCCTTAGGATCGCCATAACGATGCATTCCGGTTTGGCCTACTGCCTCTTGCAAAGCCAAAGCAATCATTCTGGGAACTTCACCATCTGGATTGCCCATCGCTAAATCAATTAAATCTGCGCCTTTATCCAAAACGCTTTTTTTAAGCTGATTAACTTGGCCAAACACATAAGGGGGTAAATTTTCTAGGCGTGGGGTAATCAGCTTCATGCTATTTGTATCCTATTACATTTTACCTTCAGTATAGATTACAATGCATGATGAGAATTTTAATGGACGATAATCCCGCGCAATACCAAATTATTTCGGTAACTTCCGACTATGTTCAAGTCAACGATCAGAAACTCACCTCGCCCTTTATTATTACGGCTTCTCAACTCACTCCTTGGGGATCGGTAAGCAACTTTGAATCACTGACACCAAACGATTTTGATTTTATTAGGTTATTCACTCCCCCACCCGAAATATTATTGTTAGGAACTGGGTCAACACTTAAAGTTCCCCCTGATTCACTCCTGCGTGCCATTTTTGCTCAAGGTATTGGGGTAGAATTTATGAATACCCGAAGTGCTTGCCACACTTATTCTATTTTAAGTAGCGAAGGCAGAAACATCGTGGCTTGTTTTTTTATAAAGTAGCTATTTGACTTTCTTTTGTAATATCTGGATAGATGTACTATCTACTTAATAAGCACTCAACTAGGGATAGAATGATCATGCAGTTTATTAATAGCAATGAAAAATTTGGCATAATAACTAAGATATTGCATTGGGGATTGTTTGTCCTATTTTGCACACAATTTTTTTTAGTTTACCGTCGAGAATATTTCCCTAAAGATTCACCTGAAAGCACACAATATATTCTCTTACATAAATCGTTTGGCGTGATTATCCTGGGGTTGGCCTTATTTTTTATCCTATGGCGTAAATTGGGCTCTCGTCCTAGCTGGCCAACTACGATGTCTGCCTTTCAAAGAATTTTAGCAAAAACAGTCCATTTAGCCTTGATGTTTGTGATGTTTGCGATGCCTATTTCTGGTATTTTGATGTCACAATTTCACGGTTATCCTGTTTCTGTATTTGGACATGAAATACCCACTGTTGTGTCTACCAACAAAGAACTCAGCACTTTGTGTTTTAATATTCATCAAATCTTGAGTTATCTCATTATGGGTTTAGTGGGATTACATACTTTCGGGGCGCTGGTTCACCATTTTTATTATCGCGATCGTGTACTAAAAAATATGCTTTAATTTTGGATAAAGGATCAAAGGATATGATTTCAAAAAATGCTTATTTAAACGTAGTGTGTGGCTTAGCCTTAACGATATTTTGCAGCGTGGTGAATGCTCACCCTGAGGTGCGTTCTATCAAAACACAAGAAAAAGTGATCGCCCTTACCTTTGATGATGGCCCCACTATTCCCTATACCAATGAAATATTAGCCATATTAGATAAACATCATGTGAAGGCCACTTTTTTTGTGATGGGCATTCATGCCAAATCCAATATCCCTATTTTGAAAAAAATGGTTGAAGGGGGGCATGAGATTGGTAATCATTCGATGTACCATGACAAAGAAAACAAAAAATCTACCCAAGCCCTTATCAAAGAACTACCTGAAGTCGACAAAATTATTAGACAATCGGGATATAAAGGCGAGATCATGTTCCGATCCCCTTTTGGTCTCACCTCCGATACTTTACGTACAGCCCTTACTCAAATAAATAAAAAGAATTTTTTATTCGATTTTTTATCTCAGGATTGGGAAAATCCCCCTGCTCAGATTATTGTCGATAGAGTCGTGAGTCACGCAAAACCTGGCCATATTATTGTTTTACATGATGGCGGTAAAGGACGTTCACCTACAGTAGAAGCAACTGGGCTAATTATTGAAAATTTAAAAAGCAAAGGCTATAAATTTGTGACTGCTTCTGAATTATTAACCTATGGCCCTGCAAAACATTAAAATGGGATCCTTATTTAATTTATTTACCACAAGGCGGTTTACGCCCCTATTTATTACCCAATTTTTAGGGGCCTTCAACGATAATTTCTTTAAAAATGCACTCGTTATTCTTATTGCCTTTCAAGAAAGCCAAATACTAGGTTTGCCACCAAAAGAAATGGTGGCACTTTGTGCTGGGATTTTTATTTTACCCTTTTTTATATTTTCGGCTTTTGCCGGCGTATTGGCCGACAGGTTAGATAAAAAATATATTGCCCGAGCAGTCAAGTTGACTGAAGTCTGTATTATGCTCTTGGCGACTTATGGGTTTTTAATGCACCATTTTTCTATATTATTATTGTGTTTATTGTTAATGGGCTTACATTCTGCTTTTTTTGGCCCAGTCAAATATGCTATTTTGCCACAACATTTAACTTCTCATGAATTATTAAATGGCAATGCCTTGGTTGGTGCAGGTACTTTTATTGCTATTTTATTAGGTACTGTTTTTGGTGGCTTATTGATTAGTTTAAAAGACTATGGTCTTATCTTAGTTTGTATAACGATGCTCACCATTAGTCTAACAGGACTTATTTCTTCTTGGTTTATCCCCGCAGCACCTAGTACTACCCCCTCTCAAGGTAGTTATTTTTCATTAAATATTTATCGATTGTCTGTTAAAGTTTTAAAATTATCTTATGAAAATAAAGCGATATTTTTTGCTATCCTCAGTTTTTCTTGGTTTTGGTTTATTGGCGTGGCATTCTTGTCTTTGATACCTCCCTATGTAAAAGAAACATTATTAGGCACTCAGCAACAAGCGTCGATTTTTCTAGGTATCTTTACTATTGGTATCGCTATAGGCGCATTTTTATGCTCTGTTATTTCAAAAAATAAAATTAATTTAAAACTTGTACCGATCGGCGGAATAATTTTATCTTTGTTTTCTGTATTAATCGGGATTGTCCATTTATTTATATCCAATTATGCTGCTCATAACATCGTTGGGTTTTTATTTTTATTTGCTTGCATTGGCGGCGGCCTGTATTCTATTCCCTTAATTACTTTTATTCAAAAAACAGCCAAAGTAACAGAGCGATCTCAAATAATCAGTGCTTGCAATATTATTAATGCTTTTGCTATGGTCGTGGCATCTCAACTGATTATTGTTTTATTTAAACTCGATTTATCCATACCGGTTATTTTTATTATTATTGGCTGTTTAAATTTAATTATCCTCCCTTTAACTTTCAAAATTAAAAACGGACATAATCAGTATGAATAAAGTAAATTGGAAGGAAACCTTAAAATGCTGGTTATTTGGGTTAATCTATATTCCCATGATATTTTGGTTAAAACCAAGAATTATTACTATCTCAAATCAAGGGGGGGTGTTAATGGTGCCCTTTACACGAAGAACCAAAAACCATGTTAATTCGATGTTTTTTGGGCCTTTTGCGACAGGGGCGGACGTACTAGGCGGCGCTTTAATGCTGCATTTATTGGGCTCTAAGGTTAAACATTATCCTTTTGTCTATAAAAACTTTTATGGTGATTTTTTAAAACGTGCCACAAGTGATGTATATTATGAATGTAAAGATGGGCAAAAAATTGCTGACGCCATTGCGCTAACAAAAAAAACGGGGGAACGACAAAATATCGAATTAAATATTGTCGCCACCACACCAAAAACAATGGGTGATGAACCCGTTGCAAACTTTAAACTCACTTTATCTTTGAAATATAAAAATAAGCACAGCACTGTAAATTAACCCTCTTTCTCTCTTTCAGCTTTTGTTTTCTTTCCTTTTTTTTGGGGATGAATTAACCTTATATACACAGCAAACTATTGCCTAGATGCGAAACCCCATTTATGAAGAAAAAATTGAGTCTAGTGGTTATTTTTGTTGTTCTTTTACTAGCAGCCTGGTGGCATTTTAGAACACCTTCTGTTGACCCAAAAGATATGGGTGCCCCTGTGGTTAAATTAGGGAAGCCTATTTCTAAGGTGATAACCGAATGGGATGAATATACAGGACGATTTCAAGCCACCCATCATGTTGAAGTCCATGCCCGGGTAAGTGGTTATTTAGAAGAGATTCGTTTTAAAGACGGTCAATATGTTGAAAAAGATCAAACCCTTTTTATCATAGATGCACGCCCTTTTAAAATTGCTCTGGACCGTGCTGAAGCCAATGTGAATTTGGCAGAAAAAGAACTTTCACGGGCTAAAAAACTTTTGTCGACCAGTGCTTTTTCACAAGAACAGGTAGATCAGCGTACGCAAAGTTATCTTAATGCAAAAGCTTCTTTGGATGAAGCAAAACTGAATCTTGAATTTAGTGAAGTCAAAGCACCTATCGCGGGTCATATTGGACGTACCCTTATCGATGCCGGAAATTTGGTGACAGGTGGAGGGAGTGCAGACACCACGCTTCTAACCACAGTGATAGCCGACAACCCCATTTATTTTTATTTTGAAACGAGTGAACAAGATATTTTGAAATATATGCATCTTGATAAGAGCAGCGGTAAGATTATTTCTATAAAAGGCACTCGGCCCGTTCAAGTAAAACTTCAAGATGAAGAAACTTTTATTCATGAAGGCGTGATTGATTTTGTGGATAATGAAATCGATCGTTCAACTGGCACTTTACAGATAAGAGCCGTTTTTGACAATCCTAAGCAAGCACTTGTACCTGGGCTGTTTGGACGTTTACGTATGGCTGCCATGGAAGCCCATTCGGTTTTATTAATTCCTGAAGAAGCAGTAGCAACCAATCAAGATAAAAAAATTGTATTTAAAGTGAATGCCGATAACGTGGTCGAACCGGCCCCTGTCATTTTAGGTCCTTTGCATGAAGGAAAGTGGCGTGTCGTTCGTTCTGGGTTGAATGCTGAAGATAAAATAGTCTGGTCTGGATTGGCAAAAGTGCGTCCAGGATTAAAAGTTCAGCCTCAGCTTATTGAAATCACAGCTGATCTTGAGAGCACTGATAAGAAAGCCCCTGTGTCGGACAAAAAGGCGGCTAAATGAAATTTCCTCATTTTTTTATTGAACGCCCCATTTTTGCCAGTGTGATCTGGATTATTGTCCTTATCATTGGTTGCATTAGTTATTTTAAGCTGCCCATTGAACAATATCCCGAAGTGGTCCCCCCTACTGTCGTCGTCAATGCAAGTTATCCCGGTGCGAGTGCCGACACCATTGCAAAGACCGTCGCTACGCCTCTAGAACAAGAAATAAACGGCGTTGAGAATATGTTGTATATGTCTTCTCAGTCGAATAACGACGGCTCTATGGCCTTAACCATCACATTTAAATTAGGCACAAATTTAGATACAGCTCAGGTGCTTGTGCAAAACCGTGTGGCTATCGCTTCTTCTCGTTTACCACAAGATGTTCAAAGACGTGGGGTCACCACTCGAAAAAACTCTCCCGATCTTATGTTGGTGATTAATTTATATTCTCCCGATGGCACTTATGATCAGTCTTATATTGCCAATTATGCCACTCTTCAATTACGTGATCGATTACTGCGTATTGACGGCATAGGGAATATTCGTATTTTTGGGGCCAGTGAATATGCTATGCGTATTTGGCTTGATCCCGACAGAATTGCTGCGGTTAATTTAACCGCAGGAGATATTTTAGAGGCTCTACGGGCTAAAAACGTGCAAGTCGCATCAGGCACACTGGGGCAACAGCCTGTTGTGAAACAAAATGCGTTTGAAATCAACGTGCAAACCCAAGGTCGTTTAATTAAACCTGAAGAATTTGGCAATATCATTGTAAAAACAACTCAAGAGGGTCGCATTGTCCGCATTCGAGACGTGGGTCGCGTCGAGTTAGGGTCTGATACTTATGGCACCCGCGGTTACTTAGGGAATAAAAAGGCGGTTGCCCTACCTGTGTTTCAACGGCCCGGAAGTAATGCCCTTGTCACAGCAGATGCCATTAAAGCCGCTATGGCTGACATGTCTCAAAAATTTCCCCCGGGCCTTGAATATGAAATTGCTTACAATCCAACAGACTATATTTCTCAGTCTATTGATGCGGTTTACCACACGATTTTTGAAGCCATTATGCTGGTGGTTTTTGTGATTCTTTTATTTTTGCAAAGTTGGCGCGCTGCCATTATTCCTATTGTGGCGATTCCACTTTCATTGATTGGTACTTTTGCGGTGATGGCTACATTGGGCTTTTCTCTTAATAATCTTACTCTTTTTGGCCTTGTTTTAGTGGTCGGTATTGTGGTCGATGATGCCATTGTGGTGGTAGAAAACATGGAACGTCTCATGGCCAAAGGCATGACCGCTCGGGATGCGGCGCATCAGACCATGGATGAAGTGGGTAGTGCATTGGTTGCCATTGGACTGGTGTTAGTCGCCGTATTTTTACCGACTACTTTTATTGAGGGTATTTCAGGTAGATTTTTTCAACAATTTGGGGTTGTGGTGGCCGTGGCAACCACTTTTTCTGTTTTAATTTCCTTGACATTGAGCCCTGCGCTTGCTGCTATGCTCTTAAAAAATCATCTAGATGAAGAAAAGAATTCTGCGCCTGGTATTTTTCCTAACCCCTTTTCTTGGGGTTGTTTTTATTTTAACAAAGGCCTGAGCACTTTTTCTAATCGGTATGGCATTATCTCCACACGAGTTGTACGCATGGGCGCCATCATGATGTTAATTTATGGAATTTTAATATTACTTACTTTAGGCACATTTAAAATAGTGCCTACCGGTTTTATCCCAGCTCAAGATCAAGGATATGCGATTGTGGGCATTCAATTACCACCGGGTGCTTCTCTCTCCCGATCCGATGCCGTTGTGCAAAAGGCCATTGAAAAGCTGATGAAAATTGATGGCATTGTGAATGCGGTAGGCTTTGCAGGTTTTAATGGGGCGACGTTTTCGAATGCAAATAATGCTGGGGCTATTTTTCCTGTTTTTGCAGATTTTAAAACCAGACGAGCTAAAGGGATTACTTTTGATAGCCTCATGGGACAAATGTGGGGTGCGATGGGACAAATAGAAGATGCTTTTATTGTGGTCATTCCTCCCCCGCCTGTACGAGGGATCGGAAATGGCGGTGGTTTTAAAATGATGTTGCAAGATAGAGGGGGGCTGGGTGTAGAAACTTTAAATGCGTCTATGTGGGCTCTGGCAGGAGCCGCTAATCAATCTGGCGTTGTCACCCAAGTATTTAGTTTTTATGAAATCGCTACACCCACTTTATTCTTAAATATTGACAGAGAAAAAACAGAAAAACTCGGTGTGCCTTTAGAAGGTGTTTTTGATGCATTAAATGTGTATTTAGGCTCTGCCTATGTGAATGATTTTAGTTATCTGGGGCGCACTTACCGAGTAACTGCACAGGCAGAAGGGGAACATCGTATGGCACCTGATGACATCACTCGCCTACGAATGCGCAATCAAGAGGGCAAAATGGTGCCATTGGGGACACTCGCCAGTTTTGAAGATCGAGCTGGCGCTTCCAGGCAACCTCGTTATAACTTGTATACTGCAGCAGAACTTCAAGGTAACCTGTTGCCAGGCAAAAGCACGGGTGTTGGGCTTTCTACTATGGAGCGTTTAGCACAGCAGATTTTACCTTCTGGTATTGATTTTGAGTGGACAGAACTGGCCTATCAACAAAAACTTTCTGGAAACACCGGGGTCATCGCTTTTGTGTTGGCAGTGGTTTTTGTTTTTTTATTACTGGCAGCTTTGTATGAAAGCTGGGTACTGCCTCTGGCGATTATCTTAATTGTGCCGATGTGTTTGCTTTCCGCTATGAGTGGCATTTGGTTTTTGGGTATGGACAATAATATTCTCACCCAAATTGGCCTAGTTATTCTCATCGGTTTGGCTTGTAAAAATGCCATTTTGATCGTGGAATTTGCCAAAGATCGTGAAGCCAGTGGTGAAACACCTTGGCAGTCGGCTGTGGATGCTGCTCGTCTGCGCTTACGGCCTATTCTCATGACTTCTTTTGCTTTTGTTTTAGGGGTGGTACCCCTTGTTATTGCCTCGGGTGCGGGAGCCGAAATGCGTAAAGCATTAGGGGTTGCCGTCTTTTTCGGCATGTTAGGCGTAACATTCTTTGGGCTTATTTTTACGCCGGTCTTTTACGTTTTGTGCCGCGCTCTCTCCTTAAAATTCAAAGCATTCTTTGGTATGAACAAAAAAATTAGCTAATACCTACTATTATTTTAATCATGACCTATTTAAGCTTATCTAAACTACCGTTAATCTTAAAAGATCTTAATAATCAGACAATAACTTATTTTTATTACTATATCTTAAAATATAATTGGAGGGATAAGATATGATGAATGATCCTAATTCAGAACATGAACTCGATCTAGGATTACGCTTAGAGTATGAATTTTGGCAAAGCAAAGAAGACTTAAGGGAATTGGATGACATGATAAAAATGTACGTATTGATAAAAGATAAAAACTGGGAACCTTTGATTGATAACTTTTTTTATGCCACTTTAAAATTGATAGATAATTTATTTATATTAAAAAATAAACAGGACAATCCTAACACATTAAATTTTAACAGCCTTGTTGATGAATATAAAAATCTAGCCAATAAATACATCAATATTGTAGGAAGAACACCAAAAAACATCTTTAACTCGACCCTATTTCACGAGCCAGAAAAAGTTGAATCCCCAACACCGACTGCCAATATAAAAAACAAAGCTAAAACAAAAAACGCTCAGTGCTTTCCGTTTTTCACAAAAAATAAAGAACAAATTAGGTTGGAAAAAAATACTAAAAGAGCGTTAAAGAAAAATAGTTCATTTAAACTTATTTAGGCTTATGTTGCTTAGGTGCAGAAGATTTTAAATTGGCGTTATCCTCGGCAGATCGCTTGCCAATTTCGATTCGACTTTTTTTCTCAGAAGTTTTATTTATTTCCCAGGGAAGTTTTTCTTCCCTTTTTTCTATTTCTTTAATTTTTTCAATAACTGGCTCGACTTTTACTTGAGGCTTAGCCATAGGAACCAATTGGTCAAAAACGGGTTTTATATTTCCTAATACATTGATTTTTTCTAAGGCTTTCAATTCCGGGAAGTTTTTTATTTTATTTGAAGCATCAATCTTTTCTATGCCAATACTAATGCTTTTTTCTGTGTTATTTTTTCCTTCTACTACCCACAAAGCAATTTCATGATTAATATTTATCACAACAGAACTGGTGCCATCCCCATGCAATACCATTTGCTTCGATCGCGCTCCGGCATCTGTAAAATCTGCATTTCTCTTTTTCTTTAATGTATCATAAACCCCGGGTTCATTTAGACGTTGCACCATATCATTTATTTGCTCACTTATCCCTATGGTGTCTTTTGTATAATTTTTCCATTTGTCATGAGCGATGACCTTTGTTTCATCTTGAATAGCGCGATCGAGCAAAGTCATTTTATCTTCAACCGAACCACTACCTAAAAGGGCTTCTAGCTCTTTCTGTAGTTCATTTAGATCTAATTTTTTATCTTTTTTACCATCATCACTCATCTATTTACACATCCCTAAAACGCTGATCCACACTTCAATTAGGCAGTGTTTAGACTAGAAAGTTCAATGAGTTTTGATGACCTATTACTAAATATGCTGTGAATAAAAGCTAAAGCGCTTTGATTTCACGATAATAAGGGTGCCAGATGGTTTCTTTGATGAGATCTTCGAAAGACTGAGGGGTTTCATGCTGAGCAACTTTATCTTCATAAGCAACCTTTGCAACAGCAACTGCCACACTAAAAGCCACTTTTTTAATATCACTAATAGGCGGCAATAATAATTTTTCTGATAAAATATTAAATTCTGTATGGGTGTAATCCGCAATGGCTTTTGAAGCCGCCCATAGCATATTGTCTGTTACTTTTGAGGCTTTAGATGCCATCACCCCTAACCCAAGACCAGGGAACGCCAGCGCATTATTGCATTGCGTAATGCTATATTGCTTCCCTTTGTATTCTACGGGTTCAAATGGGCTTCCTGTTGCAATAAGCGCTTTTCCTGATGACCAACTTAAAATATCTTCTGGCTTGGCTTCTGCTTTTTCAGGCGGATTAGATAAAGGGAAAATAATGGGGATGGGTGTATTGTCTGACATGACTTTAATGATTTCTTGTGAGAAGGCACCCTTTACAGCAGAAGTCCCTACTAAGATAGTCGGCTTAACCTCTTTCACAATATTTAATAAAGATAAATCATCAGGATTTTTAAAATGTTTTAAATGATCAATCGTTCGGGCAAAAGGCAATTGATGCTCAATAATGTCTGGCGAAGTATTTAAGAGTAAACCGTTTCTGTCGATTAACCAAAACTGTTGATACGCTTTTTCAGACGGTACGCCAAGTCTAACCATCGCATTGTGAATTTGCTCAGCGATGCCAGAACCCGCGGTCCCTGCACCAAAAATCACAATTTTATGTTTATCTAAGGGAATATCTGTGGCCTGCATAGCAGATAAAAATGCCGCCAAAGCAACTACGCCTGTGCCTTGCATATCATCGTTAAACATGACATGAAAATCTCGATATTTGTCTAAAATAGCCCGAGCGTTATTTTTGCCAAAATCTTCCCAATGAATAAAGGCATTGGGAAATTGTTGATGAATAAGCTCCACGAAATCATGAATTAATTCTTCATATTCTTTTCCACGTACTCTTGGATGCCGCCATCCCAGATACATGGGATCGTTTAACAAGTCTGGGTTATCTGTGCCCACATCTAGCATAATCGGTAAAGCTTGATAAGGATTGACGCCACATAAGCTGTATAACGTTAATTTAGCAATGGGAATATCCATTCCGGCAATACCTTGATCACCTAGCCCTAATATGCCTTCACCATCAGTAACAACAATTAATCGAATATCTGGATGGGTGCGATTTTCAAAAATAGAATTTAAATACGCTTTTTCAGGAAAATTGATATACAAGCCTCTGGGCTGACGAAACTCCGCACTGAATTTTTTTATCGCTTTTCCCACCCCTGGGGTATAAAGCAAGGGTAAAATATCAACCAAATCATCTGATAATAATTTATAAAATAAAATTTCATTTTTATCATGCAAATTATTTAAATAAATATATTTTTGTAATACCGTTTTGTAACGTTTATATTGATATCTTGCTCGAATTAATTGATCTTCAAGTTTTTCAACTTCATAAGGCAATTTACCGAGCAAGCCTAACTCAACTCGTTCTCGAATTGAAAAAGCCGTTCCTTTATTCAATAAAGGCATGCTCATCAGCTCTTTACCACGAAGCGCTGTTTCTATCCATTCTAGATTAGAAATGGGATCTAACTTCGTGGTGTATTTTAGCATAACTAATTTTTTATCCAGTTTCTTGCGTTATAAAACAGTTGCATCCAAGGACTATCTTCATGATCCCCACTGATTGATGTTTGAGGGTACCAAGAAAATTGCACTTTTCTAAAAACTCTTTCAGGATGTGGCATCATAATTAATGCTCTGCCATCTTCCGAAGCAAACCCCGTGGCGCCTTCAATCGAGCCATTTGGATTAAAAGGATAGCGCTCAGTCATACTTTCAGTATTATCTATATAACGCAAAGTGACCAATTTCTGTGCTTCTGGGGTGACTTTTTCGACTCTGCCTTCCCCATGAGAGACCACAATAGGTAATGTATAATCAGTCATGTTTTTGAAAAATACAGAAGGCGTGGTGAGTACTTTTACCATCACCAGTCGAGCTTCAAATTGCTCAGAACGATTTTGCTGAAAATTTGGCCAGTGTTTTGCGCCTGGAATCAGACTTTTAAGCTGAGATAGCATTTGACAACCATTACATATACCCAACGTAAAGGTATCTGATCGTTCAAAAAATGAAGCAAACATATTAAATAAAATCGGTGTATATAATATTTTATGAGCCCAGCCAGTGCCCGCCCCTAAAACATCCCCATATGAAAACCCACCACAGGCCACTAATCCCTCAAACTTTTCTAACGTATACTCACCGGTTAATAATTCATTGGTATGGATAATTTGAGGGATAAATCCTGCCCGCTTAAAAGCCGCGGCCATTTCTCTTGCCCCATTAATGCCTTGTTCACGCAAAATTGCCACGCGTGGCTTGTTTATATGATGAATATTTTTTTCTGGCAAAAGTAATTTATCAGGCACATTTTTTATAAATAATTTGGGTAAATTTTGTTCTACTAAATTTTGTTTTTGTTGTTCTGCACATATTGGATTATCCCTTAATGCCGCCATTGCCATACTCGTTGAAGACCATTGTAGCTGTAGATTTAGTAATTTTTCTTGATAGCCTAAACTGGGTATAGCGATTATTTGATTGTCGACTATGCTTGCAATCTGATGTGAATTATCTAATAAATTATATTTAAGCAAAATTTGATTAAATTTGTTAAGATCTTTTATTGCAACCTGTAAAACCACCCCTAATTCTTCGTTCAATAACCATGATAAAGTAATAGGCTTATTTTTATGTTCAATCACTAAGCCACATTGCGTGGCAAAAGCCATTTCACATAAAGTTGTCCAAATACCACCATCACTTTTATCATGATAAGCCAATATCAATTTTTCTTGTTTTAATTCAGTTAGGGCTAAAACAAATTGTTTAAATTGAGTGATATCCTGCAGATCGGGACAGGCTCCCCCTAACTGT
The DNA here is from genome assembly GCA_902826485.1 of uncultured Gammaproteobacteria bacterium. Taxonomy (GTDB): domain Bacteria; phylum Pseudomonadota; class Gammaproteobacteria; order Berkiellales; family Berkiellaceae; genus CADEEZ01. The sequence goes on along the minus strand of CADEEZ010000025.1, from coordinate 8,179 downwards.
TTTTGGGTTTGTTGGTAAATACTGCCCCCTAATCGCATTTGTCCTTCTGCTAAATCCAAATGAACCAAGACAGACGGGCTGGTGAGATTTAATTCTGGGGTTAATGTATTTCTGACATCCACCACTGGAGCAAACGCGGAGGTAATTAAAGTCACCGGAGAAATAACTTGATTATCGGGCCATTTTGTTACCATCGATAATGAATCTTTTCCAACAGGAATGGCCATGCCCAATTCCTGACACAGTAAACTTGCTGCTTTTACCGCTTCATAAAGCTTGATGCTTTCTTGGGGTTCTTTTGCTGCAGCCATCCAATTTGCTGAAAAAGTAATTTTTTGATAATCGATAATGTCTGCTGCTAAAATATTTAATATGGATTCAGCAATGCTCATTCTACTTGCCGCTGCGGAATTAATTAACGACAGCACCGGCCGTTCCCCCATGCTCATGGCTTCACCAATGTATTGCTCATCATCAATCAAACTAACAGCACAATTTGAAACCGGAATTTGATATGGGCCTACTAATTGATCTCGCGCAATTTTTCCGCCCACCGTCCTATCGCCAATGGTAATCAAAAAGCTTTTATCTCCCACTGTGGGCACGGCTAAGATTTGATTTAAAACAACACCAATATCAGATAATTGAGCAGAATCTACAGCTGTCTCTCTCTCCTTTTTATCTTCTGAAACCACCACAATTTCTGGAATGGGTAAATCACCCAGTAACATTTCCATCGGTAAATTAACTGGATAATTTTGATGCAGACTGTCCCAAATTTTGAGCTGTTTTTCATTGGTCGCTTCTCCAATTATTGCATAGGGGCAGTTTTCTTTTTTTGCCAATTGTTCAAATTCAGACAATAATTTTTGATCAATTGCTACAACAAATCTTTCTTGCGCTTCATTACACCAAATACCCAAAGGAGAAAGACTCGGATCTGCACAAGGAATCGCCCTTAATTGTACTGTTATACCTAAACCCGCATCGTGCACTAATTCTGGCACAGCATTACATAGACCACCTGCCCCCACATCATGCACCGATAAAATAGGGTTACGGTTTAACAGAGAACACGCTGTGATGACTTCTTGAGCACGACGCTCCATTTCAGCATTGTCTCGTTGAACTGAGGCATAATCTAAACTGGCACTTTGCTGACCTAAGACTTGAGAGGAAGAAGCCCCACCGCCTAACCCAATTTCCATCGCAGGCCCCCCTAATACAATAATGGGGGTACCAGCGGGGAAATCAATTTTATTTACATTTTGCTTCCGGATATTACCCAACCCGCCTGCAATCATAATCGGTTTATGAAATCCAATGTTCATGCCAGTATGCGTATCGATATGACTATAGCTTCTAAAATAACCACACACATTAGGTCGACCAAATTCATTGCCAAATCTTGCTCCCCCGATGGGGGCTTCTAACATAATTTCTAAGGCTGATGCCATGTGCATTGGTTTATCTTTCGATTTCGTGTCTTCATATGCCTGTTTGAGTGTGGGAATATGCAAATCTGACACAGTAAAGCCTGTTAACCCCATTTTGGGAATGGCCCCACGACCTGTGGCAGCTTCATCTCTTATTTCCCCTCCTACCCCTGTCGCCGCACCTGGAAAAGGGGAAATCGCTGTGGGATGATTATGTGTTTCCACTTTTAAAACAGAATGATAAACTTGATTATCAGAAATAAAATCAAAAGCTACCGCGGCATTGTCTTTATAGGCGACTTTAATATGTGCCGGTTTATTTTGCGTCGTTTTTTTAATCCAATCAAACAATGTATGAGATTGTTTTTGCTGATTAATCTCCCATTTTGATTTAAATATTTTATGACGACAATGCTCTGAATTTATTTGAGCAAACATCATTAATTCAACATCGGTTGCAGATCGATTAAGTTTTTTATAATTTTCATATAAATAATTTATCTCAATGTGTGTCAATCCTAATCCCATTTTTTGATTATACTTTTCTAGTATTTCTTCATTCGGACAAGACAAATCTAGCGTCTGTACTTCAGCGGGGTTTTTAGATAAAAAAATCGAATCGAATTGATTGATATGTGTGATAACTGATTCGGTCATTTGATCATAAAAGAGAGGCAAAATTATTTTTAGCTGATCATCTGTTAGGGCTTTATCATGAAAACTGAAAACAAATAATTTGACTTGTTCAATTTTTTCTACAGCTGTCATGCCACTTTGATGTAAAATTTCTAAACTTTTGGTTTGCCAAGCAGAAACTGTTCCGATACGAGGCAACACGAAGACAAGCGTATTATTTTGACTGATCCATTCTGAAGAAAGATTATCATAATGGGGCTCACCTGTTGCACCAAGTACGGCGGTGAGTTTTGAATAATCTAGTTTTTGTGACTGAATGTAAAAATAATTATGTTGTCTGACTATCTTTAAGTTTGGTAATATACACAATACTTTTTCTTGTAACTGACTTAGCCTAAAATCAGATAGCCCTTTTTTTGCCTTGATAAACATTTTTTTTATCCAACGTATAGGATGATTGAAGGGATGTATTTTCGGCTTAATAATACTGGAAAATAGTCAATGCATCAAAAGTCTTGGTAAAATTGGCATGATAATGTACGCATATCCCGTTGAAAATCAGATTTTAGAAAATATTAGAAAACTGCTGACCCCAGAGCAAGCAGATCATTTATTTTATGGCGCCCATTACCTGATAGTTGATGACGGCGCGTTATTTACCCAATGGAAAAAATTAGGTCATCTGAAACAAGATCAATCTCATCAAGAAGCCTTTGTGATAAATGGCATGGGGAATGGAGATATTTCTGTTCAATTAGAAAAAGTATTAGATGAACCATCTAAATACAAGTACGCAACCTTACTTTTTGTAAAACCACATCTTCCCCGAGAACCTCATTTCATCAAAGCCTGGGTTTTTAAACTTATTGAAATGCTTTTTTCTATCAGTTTTGGGCCTCAAGGATTTTGCCGATATACCAAAGATCGCCCCTTTATCATTAATCTTACCCCCTCTGAATGCCCAAGCAAACAATCTCGGTCAAAAAAAAAACCGGCTGCCTCCCAGACATGCAAAAACCTCTATCATGCTACTTTTTTACCCACTTATGAAAAACAAACCCTTGCTAAATTCATTCAATCTGACCACAGAGATTTTGAACAGACACAACATAAAACCGCAGCCTCAAATAGACCTACTAAAAAATAATGCCATTTATCAAGCATTTTAAACCATTTAGATAATACCTATTTTTTACAGAAATTAATGCACTATACCTTTGTTATGTTAACTGGAGGTATTTATGGCAAATAATGAAAATAATTTCGATGTGACTTTATACGAACCCATGACCTTGGATAAAATGGAGCTATGTTTAAATAATATTAATGATGCCTATGAAGGTTTTCCCAACGCATATTCACATAATAATTTTTATGCTTTATTTAATTTAAGTGAACAATTTTACACCTTTAGCATGGAATTTATCTCTTTATCTGAAGGTTTATTCCAAAATAAATTAATCGAATGCGATAAAGATACTGCTTTGATTATTAAGCAAAACATACAAGACTTAAAGATTTGTGTTGATGAACTAAAATATGATCGAGATGTTTGGATTAATGATAGCACTCTACTTGAAGACCCCAACTTTGCCCAATCAGTCGAAAATGGAAATCATTATATTACTCTTTTGAAAAATAAAGTTACCTCGTTTTTGAAAGACATTTCAAAACAAATACCGCTTAATGAAGAAATTGCTCCACCGCTCAAATCAAAAAATCACAAACTATCTTAAAAAGTATAAAATATCACTGGAGTTAATCATGTCAGACATAGAAAAAAATCCCACTTTAGTATTAAGCCAGCAAGCAATAAATAAAGAGATTATGCTAGAAAGAATTGCAGTTTGTTTAAATAACATTAATCTTGCTTATAAAGAATTCCCGCTTGCCTATAAAAGAAACAACATATATGGTTTATTCAATATAGGCAAAGAATTTTATACCAACAGCATGAATTTCATTCTCTATTCTCAATATTTGTACAAACATCAATTACTGGATTTCTCTGAACACAATTCAGGAACCATTGTTAATAACATGAACGAATTAAAATCATATATAGATAATTTAAAAAATGAACGAAATGAATGGCTTTGTGGCAACTCCTTAATGGACGAACCCAGTTTTGCTGAATCTTTCGATAAAGGTACCGAGCACTTTAAAAAATTAGAGAAGAAAATAAAAACTTTTCTAGATGCAGTCTCTAGAGAAAAAAATCATGGAGAAGCCAATGTACGTCAAAAATTTTATGCAAAAACCATATAAAAACTCATAAAAAAGGTAACGATGTTTTGGAAAACGAAAATATCACTACAATATCTATCAGCAATATAAATTATTTTTTTGATAATGCAAAAATGATTTTTAATTGTTTTAATACGGCATTCAATAAAAACAATATACACGGCTTAATTAATTTGAGCGAAACATTTTATATAAATTGTATTGAATTTATAGAAGGTTCAAATTATCTACTTCAAGATCGTGAACAAGCTATTTCTGCTGAACAGGCTAAGCTAATCAGTACACAAATTGATAGTCTCACCATCTATATTCAGAATTTGAAAAAAAGCAGAAACACTTATTGTCTTAACAAAAAACAACTCATACTGGATCTTAGTTTAAGTGATGCTTGTATTGAAGGAGGCGAAAAATTTGATTTATTAATAAATGAACTTATTGCTTTAAGCAAACAGTATGTAATAAAAAGTATGCCCGCAAGCAGACGAAGGTGCTCCTAGTTTTTGGTAAAATTATTTTTTCTGTCGTTTTTGAATGAAATAACTTTTTAATTTTTCGCTATTTTCTTGCGCATAAATGCCAGAAGTAATATCGATATTTTTATGAAGATGACTTAATTTTTCAGGAATCGATAAGTAGCCTCCCATGGCTCCCGCCTTAGGATCGGTTGCCCCAAAGACTACTCGACTAATTCGTGCATGCATAATAGCTGTCGCACACATCGCACAAGGCTCTAATGTCACATATAAAGTAGTTTGATTCAGTCGGTAGTTTTTTAAAAATTTCCCTGCTTGCCTTAAGCACAGCATTTCAGCATGTGCGGTGGGATCATTTAATTTAATGGGTTGATTATGTGCTTCTGCTATTAACGTATTTTTATAAACTAAGATAGCCCCAACGGGAATTTCATCATACTGTAGAGCAAGATCAGCCATTTTCATGGCCTTTTTCATCCAAAAATAATCTTGCGTGGTTATTCCCATTCTATGGTTGCGGGTGGCTTGCCAGAAATATCATAAACGACTCTGGATACATTTTGGACTTCGTTGACAATTCTTAATGAAGCTTCTTCAAGTAAATCATAGGGCAAATGTGCCCATTTGGCCGTCATAAAATCGATGGTTTCCACAGCTCTTAATGCAATCACTGGCGCATACACTCTACCGTCTCCCATTACGCCTACTGATTTAACAGGCAAAAATACCGCAAAAGCCTGGGACACTTTTTGATAGTAACCATATTTATATAACAGCTCAATAAATATCGCATCGGCTTTTCTTAGCGTTTCAGCTGCATCTGGAGTAACCTCACCTAAAATTCTCACGCCAAGCCCAGGGCCAGGAAAGGGATGGCGATAAACCATATCATAGGGCAAACCCACGTTTAGCCCAATTTGACGCACTTCATCTTTGAATAATTCACGGAGGGGCTCAACCAATTCAAAATTAAGATCGTCTGGTAGGCCACCTACATTGTGGTGCGATTTAATCACATGAGAAGCTGAATTGCCTCCCCCCGCAGATTCAATCACATCAGGATAAATTGTGCCTTGAGCCAAAAATTTAATTTGCTTTTCGTCTGAGATTTTTTTAGACGCTTCTTCAAATATATCAATAAATAATTTACCAATAACTTTTCTTTTGACTTCCGGATCTGAAATATTTTTTAAAGCATCAAAGTATTTATCTTTCGCATAAACGGTCGTTAAATTCATGCCCAAATGCTTATCAAACATGGTTTGAACTTGTTCTGCTTCGTTTAATCTTAATAAACCCGTATCAACAAATACACAATATAAATTTTTACCTATGGCTTTTTGCAAAATAGCCGCAACAACAGATGAATCTACGCCGCCTGATAACCCTAATAACACTTTCTGGTTACCGACTTGTTTTTGTACAGAAGCGATAATATCTTCTAAAATATTTTCTGTTGTCCAGTTTTGTTCGCAATGACTAATATCAAATAAAAAATGCTTGAGTAATAACATGCCCTGATGCGTATGCGTTACTTCTAAGTGAAACTGCACCCCATACCAATTTTTTTCTAAATTCGCCATGGCAGAAATAGGCGCGTGATGACTTTGTGCTAATGTCACAAAACCAGGCGGTAATGCCGTTACTTTGTCGCCATGACTCATCCAAACATCTAATACACCCTGTCCCTCTGAATCGGTATGATCGCAAAGTTTTTTAAATAATGAATTGGTAGGCGCATTTTTAGGAAGGGTTAAAGCAGCATGTCCGAACTCTCGTTGATTATGAGACCCTTCGACTTTGCCACCCAATTGGGCCGCCAGTGCTTGCATACCATAGCAAATACCCAAAATAGGCAGGGATAACTTAAAAATAATATCCGGAATAACAGGACAGCCTTCTTCTGTTACTGATTCAGGACCACCTGATAAAATAATGGCTTTGGGTTTAAAATTTTCGATTTTACTTGGGTCTATACCATGATGGAATATTTCGCAATAAACTCCTGCTTCTCGCACTCTTCTTGCAATAAGTTGCGTATATTGAGAGCCAAAATCAATAATCAATATTTTATCTTGATGAATATTTTTCATTATTTAATACTGCTTAAACATAATAAAATTTACTTTAAAACTAATCATATTCCCGGCGATAATTTGGGGCTTCTTTGGTAATAGACACATCATGTACATGCGATTCACGAACCCCTGCTGCTGTTATTCTCACAAAAGTGGTGTCAGTTTGCATTTCAGTAATATTTTTTGCACCACAATAACCCATACTAGAACGCACGCCACCCACTAATTGGTGCACCACATTAATCATATTCCCTTTATACGGAACACGACCTTCAATGCCTTCAGGTACAAGTTTTTCAATGCCTTCTTCTTTAGACTGAAAATACCTATCGCTCGACCCTTGTTGTTGAGACATAGCCCCTAACGATCCCATGCCTCTATACGCTTTATAGGAACGACCTTGATACAAAATCACTTCGCCAGGTGCTTCTTCCGTACCGGCTAATAATCCGCCCACCATGATAACGGAAGCACCCGCTGCAATCGCTTTGGCCATATCACCTGAATAACGAATCCCACCATCTGCAATAACCGGAATACCCGTACCCTCAAGCGCTTTTGCCACATTCATGACTGCGGTAATTTGAGGAACCCCAACACCAGCAACCACGCGTGTGGTACAAATTGAACCGGGTCCAATACCCACTTTAACCCCATCTGCCCCTGCTTCAGCCAGGGCCACTGCTGCTTCTGCCGTCGCAATATTCCCTCCGATGACTTGAACAGCTGGGTAACTTTGTTTAACCCATTTCACCATATCTAAGACACCTTGAGAATGGCCATGCGCCGTATCCACAACGATAATATCTACGCCAGCATTCACCAATCCGGCAACGCGTTCTTTGGTTTCTGGCCCCGTGCCAACGGCAGCACCGACCCTCAATCTTTGTTGAGAGTCTTTACAAGCGATGGGCTTATCTTTTTGTTTTTGAATATCTTTAACCGTCACCATACCACGCAATTCAAATTGTTGATTGACGACTAATATTTTTTCAAGACGATGTTGCTTAAATAATTCAACTGCATGTTCTTGTGGAGTACCTTCTAGTACTGTCACTAATCTTTCTTTGGGGGTCATAATGACAGAAACGGGCAGTTGATAATTGGTTTCAAAACGCCAATCACGTTGCGTGACGATACCCATTAACTCACCTTTTTGAGAAACCACAGGCACACCCGAAATTTGGTGTTCGGCAATAATTTTAAGCAAATCACCCACCGTGGTTACCGTGAAGGTCGTAATGGGGCTGCTAATTACCCCAATTGCGTATTTTTTATCCCGTAGGACTGTCTTAACTTGATCTTCTAT
>CADEEZ010000024.1:7908-29936 GCA_902826485.1 uncultured Gammaproteobacteria bacterium | reverse complement strand
TTCGTTAGTATCCCTATACTAACGTATATGATTATATTGATTATTTGAGGAAAAATCACATGCCCGCTATTGTAGGATTTCTTCTGTTTTTGATTTTAGTCGCGCTTATGTATGGAAAAGAAGGAGTAATTTCGGTTTTAACATTCATCTTTTATATTATTGTAATAATTTTTGTAATAGCGGTCATTATAAAAATTCTTAAGGAAATTATAGAAGTATTTTTTAAACTTATCGATAAAATTGAGAAGTACCTCTCTTCTAAAAAGAATAACCCTTACGTTAAATTTATTTCAAGTAAATATCTTAAAATTAAGAAATTTCAAGCCAAGCACCCGTATTTATATATACTATCTTTATTATTTATTTTTTTGGTTTTTCCATTAATGTTAATCAAATTAACTTATATTATATTAACATTAAGTTAATGAATTTTGATCATATTTATTCTCTATTTTAGCGTCTCTTTATATAATAATCCTAAATATACATGTCATAAAAGGAAGTAAACTAGGTATGAAATATGCTTTAGTGGATGGCGAGCTCCAGGAGGCTCAACCAGGCTTGTCTAGTAATTGCAAATGCTGTGATCGTCAGGTGGTAGCAAAATGCGGAAAAGTGAAAATTTGGCATTGGGCTCACAAAGGAAAACGAATGTGTGATCCGTGGTGGGAAAACGAAACCGAATGGCATCGTGCATGGAAAGGACAATTCCCTAAAGAATGGCAAGAGATTATTCAGTACGCTGAAAATGGTGAGAAGCACATTGCTGATGTGAAAATTGATCAAGGGTATGTGATTGAGTTCCAGCACTCCCCTATTAAACCAGAAGAACGTCAATCTCGAGAACATTTTTATAAGAAGATGATTTGGATTGTCGATGGTACACGACGCTTGAGAGATAAAAAGAAATTTATTGAAGTGTTGGAAGATGCAGTACCAGTTGATGGTAAAACAGGATTACGAAGATTAAGACCTTATTTTGATGAATGTGCATTGTTACGGGATTGGGTTGGTAGTAATGTCCCAGTTTTCTTTGATTTTGGTGAGGATATACTTTGGGGTATTTTACCTAAAACTATTGAAGAAGAAGCTTATGTGTTTAAAGTGGAGCGTAATGCACTAATATCATCTCTGCGTTCTGAACTGCAAATAAATAGTTTTGAAGCTCTATTGAAAGACTTTACTAATTTAATCGAACAAGATGAAAGATATCTGAATTGGAAAGCCAGGGAGACACTACCTCCATTTTTGCGAAGCTTTCAGCCCCGGAGTACAAATTATTCACCTCGTAAGCGTTTTTAGTATTATATTATTCTTTAGGCCACCCACCAAGGAAAATAGAAGTAGCTTATTTTTTTGGGTGAAGCTAGTTGGTAAGCCAAATTATGTCTAGCATATCAAATTAGGTTTCTATTTTCAGGGGCAGGTAAAATGAAAAACCATAAATCAAAAGAACATAATAAATATATATCACATGAAGGTATTCCTCATTCAAATGGTGTTTTATGCTTGTTTGGTGAAACAACTACCGACCACGATGATAATTTAGGTTCACTTCTACTTGAATATGAGAACACTATAAGATCATATTTATCTGCAATTGATAAGTTAATTGAACCATTAAAGGAGAAGGAATTAAATTCATCTGATGATGTGATTTCGATGCCGTTACTATTTTTGTTTAGCCACTCATTAGAGTTATGCTTTAAAGCATTATTGTTTTCATTCCTTAAGCTTAGTCAGATAGATGATGGTGTTTTTAGATTAACTCCGGAATTGAGCAAAGAAATAGAAAATAATTTAGAAAAGCATAAATTAAAAAGTTTTTTTGACTTAACTAAAAAAATTCTTATTCATGTACGGGATCAGTCAATATTTAAAATATCAGATTCATTGGATAAAATGATGTTAGATTTTAATTCATATGATATAAATTCAGTGGAATCTAGGTATACTTTCGATCGATCTGGGAAGCATTATAAATTGCACGATATAGCTAGATTAAATATTTACATTTTTAATATTCGAAAAGAAATTGACGATCTATTTTATAAAGTACTGAAGGTAATGGATTGTATCCCTTAGTATCTGAAAAAAACCATGCCTTGATATAAGAGCCTGTAAATAATATTTTACTTTCTGGCTACGCGGTATTGACGCCAATCTTTGTCTTTTGATAGAACCATTTTCGCTGCCTCAGAAAAAAAATGATTTCTGTCCTCAATGCCTGCCCCTTTACACAGATTAAAATAATTTATAAATTGACTCTTTTTAACCTTGATGCGTTCACTATAACTGAGACGGAGCTAAATACCATAGCAGCACTTGCTATGATGGGATTAAGCAATATCCCAAAAAATGGATATAGAATACCAGCGGCAATTGGTATGCCCGTTCCATTATAGACAAAAGCAAAAAACAGATTTTGCCGTATATTGGTCATAGTGGCTTGACTTAGTTTTCTCGCTCGAACAATACCAGTTAAGTCCCCTTTAATAAGAGTAATTTCTGCACTTTCCATAGCAATATCAGCGCCGGTTCCCATGGCAATTCCAACATCTGCCTGAGCCAGAGCAGGTGCATCATTGATACCATCACCAGCCATTGCAACCCTATATCCTTCTTCTTTCAAGCGCTTCACCACTTCACTTTTACGCTCTGGTAACACGCCTGCCTCAATCTCATCAATTTCTAATTGAGCTGCAACAGCCTTTGCTGTTCTTTCGTTGTCTCCCGTTAACATGACAATACGGATCCCACTTTTTCGTAAATCATGTAATGCTTGTTTGGTTGTTTTCTTAATAGGATCAGAAACACCTATGAGCCCAGATAGCCTATTATCAATGGCGACGAGCATAACAGTTTCCCCTTTGTTACGAAGCTCATCTGCTTGCTGAATAAGGTCATTTGTTTCTATATTGATAGTTTTAAGGAGCTTATCATTGCCAAGTGCAATTTTCTTTCCATTCACCGTTCCAGTAACGCCCTTACCAGTGAATGATTGAAAGTCTTGTACAGTCATCAACTCTAGATCCCTAGCTAAGGCACCTTCTACAATAGCTCTTGCCAAAGGATGCTCACTTCCTTTTTCAAGTGTTGCAGCCAATTGCAAAAGCGCATCGCTATCTTGCCCCTCAGAGGCAATCACCGTTGTTAGCTTTGGGCGACCTTCCGTTAACGTTCCTGTTTTATCAATAACCAGAACATTAATTTTTTCCATCAACTCCAAACTTTCGGCATTTTTAATTAATATCCCGGCTTGAGCACCTCTGCCTATTCCGACCATAATAGACATAGGCGTTGCAAGTCCTACAGCACATGGACAAGCAATTATCAAAACGGCAACCGCATTAATAATCGCGTAAGAAAGCGCTGGTGGGGGACCAAAAATCCCCCAAACGACCGCAGTGATCAAAGCAATGGTGACAACAATTGGCACAAAATATCCGGCAACAATATCAGCCATTTTTTGAATAGGAGCACGACTACGCTGTGCTTCTGCGACCATATGAACAATTTGGGATAATACCGTTTCACTACCCACCCGTTTGGCTTCCATGATAAAGCCGCCTGTTTGGTTTAATGTGGCACCGGTTACATTATCGTTTTCTTTCTTGGTTACAGGCATTGATTCACCTGTAATCATGGACTCATCAATAGTGCTAGAGCCTTCTATGATAAGTCCATCTACAGGTATAGCTTCACCCGGCCGAACTCGTAGTTTATTTCCAACTTGAACCTGCGCCAGAGGAATATCTTCTTCATCACCGTTATCATGAATAATACGAGCTATTTTAGGCGCAAGATCAAGTAATGAACGGATAGCACTGTTAGTTTGTGAGCGTGCACGAAGTTCCATTACCTGCCCCAACATCACTAATGTAATGATTACCGCTGCCGCCTCAAAATAGACATCGACTAAACCATTTTCCATACGCATTTCGTTAGGATAAATTCCAGGAAATACTGCAGCTATTATGCTATAAACATAAGCGACACCAGTACCTAACGCGATTAATGTAAACATATTTAGGTTCCATGTTACAACGGAGGTCCATGCTTTTTTAAAAAAAGGAATTGCCCCCCATAACATCACTGGCGTTGCAAGTGCGAACTCAATCCATATAGCTGTTTGACTTGAAATATAAACTCCAAGTGGCTTACTGGGTAAATGATCTAACATGACTAATAGCAAGATTGGAATCGATAAGACCGCACATATCCAAAAACGATGAGTCATATCTATGAGTTCTGTTTTATCCTCATTAACCTCAATCCCTTTTGGTTCAAGCGCCATGCCGCATTTAGGACAAGCCCCTGGACCGATTTGTTCAATTTCAGGGTGCATTGGGCAAGTATAGACTGTCCCCTCGGGAACATATTCAGTAGCAATATTTTCTTTTTTTCTTATGTAAAGTTTGGGCGACACATTAAATTTATCAAGACACTTGCTGCTACAAAAATGATAGACTTTGTTTTTAAAGGTCATGTGGTGTTCTGTTTTTTTTGGGTCAACATCCATGCCACAAACAAGATCTTTAACACCTCCAAGTGCTTTTTTAGGCTGTCCCGAGCAACAACTGTGTTCTTTATTTGTATGTGACATTTATTTCTCCTGATGTTTATAATTGGCTCGCAAAAAATATCTTTCACCAACAAATACAAGTGCTATGCCAGTTAAGGCCGCATAAATCACCATCATGTCTGTTTGCCTTTTTACTATTAAAAATGCACTTAGCACTATCACATCAAATATTATGGAAAATATTAGAATATAAGTATTAGCATTTATATCTTTACGTAGATATCGAAAAACCGTAAGCGTCAAATGAACCCCATCTTCTTTTTATAACTCAACTATCAGAAAATGCTCCCTATTATCTAAAAGGGAGAAAATGAATTTAAAACAACATTGAAAGACCAAAAGTTAGGGTGTTTTGAGTCGAAGACTCATTGTTATTAATTAGTATATTTTTATACGGGCCATAAGCATTATCTTTTTCAAACTCTGCAAATAAATTTAGTCCTGGCATTAGACGATAATAGGGTCTAATTGTATAACGCATTTCATTTAAACCACTACCAATGTTATCTTTAGTAACTGTTTTTGAAGCTAAAATACTGCGTACTGCTGCTCTAATGAAAAAATTATTGGTAATTTGGGTATCTCGAGATAATTCAATATCCAATTTGGCACTACCACTATGAAAATAACTTCTAATATTTGTTTCGATAAAGTAAGGCATTAATCCTTCTATGCCTATACCAGGTTGCCAATAGGGAGTTTGTGCAGGACGATAAAAGTAATTGATCCCCCCTTTGATTGCCCAAAACTGATCAAGCAGATGCCAATAAAAAATATCTATATCAGCATTTTCTACTGTTCCTTTTTTTATTTCAGCATCATCAATAAATAGTTCTAATTTGTTATAGTCTGAACCATACAAGCCTTTAAAGGTAATTTGCTGAATGTTCGTCGTTAGAGTTGTGCCAATATCTAAAAATGTAGCAAACCAGAGTTGATTATCATGAGCCATTGGATGTGTAACTAATGAATCTTCAATAGGTATGACTTCATCAACTCTAATAATTGGACGATTATAATAGGCTGTTTTTTTTACGATATTCTCAGGCTTGCCTTCATTTTGGGTCATTTGAATTAAAGTAGAATATTGAAAGGTACGCGCCATCCCAGACATCATATGATAGAGCAAATGACAGTGAAAAATCCATTGTCCACTTGCATCAGCATCTACATCTGCAGTAATAGTAGCACCTGGTGCTACATCAATAGTATGTAATAAAGGGTCGTAAGAGCCATGTCCTTTACGTAGAATAAACCAATGGCCATGAATATGCATAGGGTGATGCATCATTGAGGTATTAGTGAAGACAAACCGATAGCGTTTTCCTGGCTCTAATGTAATGGGATGGGCTTTATCTTCTGGCACACCATTGATGAACCAAATGTAACGATCCATATAACCAAATAGTTCCATATTAATAACGCCAGCTACTGGTTTATTTGGATCGTTACTTTTAACAGTCGAAATTAAATTTTCATATTTCGTTCCATATGAAGTATTGTAAGAGGAAGTAGGTGAGTTTATCCGGTCACCTATAAGGGTTGGTTCAGTCGGCATATTCATATCCATGGTGTGCTTCATAGACATGCCGTTATCCATTTTCATACCATCACTCATTTGCATATTTTCTGGCATAGTTGAGGCGTTAGAATGCACTTTATTCATCGAGATCGAAGACATAGAGCCCATGTCCATTGAATGATCCATAGACATGCCGTTATCCATTTTTATACTTGAAACCATTTTTATTGGATCTGACATAGCTTGGTGATTGCTATGACTATCGGTATTATTTAGTGGCATTTCATGAGACATTGAACTCATAGAAGGACTTTGATTTGTTTCATTCACATCTTTATTAGTTGTTTTTTTATCAGGTAGTAAGCCACGATTCATTTTACCCATCATCATAGACATCATTTCTCGTGTTACAGGTAATGGTTCTGGGAATGGTGAAACTCGTTTGTATTTAGCTACCTGATTTGGCGATGTTAATAAGGCACCATAAGCTGCACCAACGGTATCTATTGATTCCGCATAAATGATATAAGGATCATTTTTTTCAATTTTAACTAATACATCATAGGTTTCACCTGGGGCGACAGTAAAATCCTGAATATCATAAGGTTTTACATCATTTCCATTGACGTGGACCATCTGCATGCTAGTATCTGGAATTTTGACATGAAAAATAGTGCTGCCACCGGCCCCAATAAATCGTAACCGAACAATATCGCCTACTTTTACCGGTGCAGTCCATGGTTTTGATTTAGGTTGACCATTGAATAGAAAAGCATCGTATGCGACATCACTCATGTCATAAATACTCATTCGCATTTGCTGCATCATTTTATAATCGGCTACAAGTTGTTTAGCTTCTTCTGTCGATGCTTTTCTATAATCATGAATGAATTTTATAAGAGAGGGTTGTAATGGAAAGTTTGGAGAATAGTAGTCCCCTTCTTTTTTAAGATTGGAAAGAATTTGGTCAGGATGTGTGTTGCTCCAATCAGATAAAACAATGACATAATCCTTTGTATATTTATAGGCAAGAGGTTCTAAGGGATCAATTACAAAAGCACCATATAAACCTTGCTGCTCTTGAAGTCCGGCATGAGCATGATACCAATAGGTGCCCGATTGATGAAGCGTAAATTGGTATTGAAAAATGCCTCCTGGTGGAATACCTTTTTGGGTAATTCCTAAAACACCATCCATTTGCCAAGGAAGAATGATGCCGTGCCAATGAATGGCCGTTTCTTGGTCTAATTTATTGTGAACATTAATTGTAACATGGTCGCCTTCTTTAAAACGCAAGGTGGGTGCAGGAATTTGATTATTGGCTGCTATCGCTGTTCTTGGTTTACCCGCGAAATAGACAGTTTTATAGCTAATTTCTAAATTAACGACTTGTTCAGCTGCAAAAGAATCTGCCATAAAAAATAAGCCAAATAACACCACAAAAATCTTTTTCACTTAAATACCCCTGTATTTATTTTTTATGGTCATGTGCCTGATCATGTTGTTCACGATTTTTTGCAGGAGTTATACTTGAATGATCTATTTCGCTTGCGTTCATTTCTTTTCCATGAAGATGACTATGATCTTCATTTTCAGATTGGGGCAACGACATCACACCAAGGCCATAACGATATACAAGCTCTGCACCAAGCCATGCAGTGAATAAAAGCAATCCTTGTACAATAAGCAATATTAATAACTTTTTTCTTGTAAGTATGACAGAGAGACCAAAGAGTAACTAGCACTATCGCACCAGCAGTTGATACAGCCCAATCACGATGGTTAGTCATGGCTAAGTGAGAAGGAGCATCATGTCTAACTGTATTATAAGCGTAGAGACCTGCCAAGACAGTTGCTATAACGGAAACACCAGCTGCCCATAAACACCAACGAGCAACTACTTCGAAATCTGTGGCTATCTTTGGGAATAGCCCAAGTTTTAAAAAAATATAAGCTAATGTGGAGAATCCAACAGAGGTACTAAAAAATGCTACAGTAAAGTGTACAAAAATTGGGTGCCAATTCGGAATTATTTCTATCATATGTGTTCATTTTCTGGCAATGGGTTTATAAGAAAAGAATTTTTTGGCTAATAGATTAAAGTATAAAAGATTTTTGATATCTTGCGCGTTATAGCACTGTGACATGCACTCAAAAAAAGAGCAAGTCAAATGTCCCGTTCTTAGTAATTACATTCTTATTTAGAAAACTCTCTTTTCATTAATAATCAGAAGTATCCCCATACTAACAATTTATCAGGGTACATGGAAAAAGCAATAAATAGACAATTATTTCAAAAGTACTTTATTTTGAATGTCTTCAGAATATATTTTTATTAAAAAGACTCTGTATTTTCTTTTTTCGAAACAAATGGTATTTTTACATTCGAAAACATTTTGTATAGCGTAGGTATAATGAGCATTGTCAATAAAGTAGAAGTGATGAGGCCACCAATGACGACAGTAGCAAGTGGTTTTTGCACTTCCGCGCCTGTGCCGGTGGATAAAGCCATTGGAACAAAGCCGAGAGAGGCCACAAGGGCTGTCATAAGAACGGGCCGTAACCTTGTTAGCGCTCCTTCTTTAATCGCAGTATCAAGATCTAAGTTTTCCAATTTTTGATTAATAGTTGTCACCATAACAAGGCCATTTAATACTGCAATTCCTGATAGGGCAATAAACCCTACTGCAGCTGAAATAGAAAAGGGAATGCCTCTTAGCCATAGGCTTAAAATACCCCCAGTCAAAGCAAGAGGTACAGCGGAAAAAATATAAAGCGCCCCTTTTACGGAGTTTATTGCAGCAAAAAGAAGCATAAAAATCATGAAAAAACATCCTGGAACAACCCAATATAGCCTTTCTTTTGCTTCCATTAAATTCTTGAATTGCCCTCCCCATTCTAGCCAATAACCTGCTGGAATTTTAACTGATTGCATAATAGATTTTTCAGCTTTTTCTACAAATGTGGCAATATCACTACCCCGTACATTTGATTGAACAACTACACGCCTTTTCCCATTTTCACGACTAATTTGGTTTGGACCATCCACAATGACCAGTGAGACAACTTCTTTCAAAGGAATAGAGATAATTTTTTCTTTTTGCAGTCCTGAAACTTGATCAGTTTCAGTCGTAGGTTTTTTTAAAAAGAGAGGAAGATTTTCTATGAGTTCAAAATTAGATCTTAGCTCATCAGATAGCTTGACGATTATATCGTATTTTCTATCACCTTCAAATACAACACCCGCTTCACGACCACCAATGGCGATACTAATAAGATTCAACACATCATCAACATTTAACCCGAGTCGAGCCATTTGATCTCGTTTAAGCTGAAAATCAAGTATAGGTAATCCTGTTGTTTGTTCAACTTTTACATCGGCAGCTCCAGGAATAGATCTTAAAATACCAGCCACTTGTCCAGCAAGTTTGTTTAAAATATCAAAATCATCTCCATAAACTTTGACGGCTACATCACTTCGAACCCCAGCAATAAGCTCATTAAATCTCATTTGAATGGGTTGAGTAAATTCAAAATTATTTCCTGGGATCACTTCAACGGCTTGTTGAATTTTTTCAATCAGTTTATTTTTAGAAAGGTTTGAATCAGGCCATTCAAAACGAGGTTTAAACATAATAAACGTATCGGTCACATTCGCAGGCATAGGATCAGCCGCCATTTCGGCTGTGCCCGTTTTTGAAAATACAAATGCTACCTCTGGAATAGCAGTGATGGTTTTCTCTATTTCAAATTGCATCCCTTGAGAATTTGTTAAAGAAGTGCTTGGAATACGCATGGCATGCATAGCTAAATCTTTTTCATCTAGAGTTGGAACAAATTCTTGACCTAATTGAAAGAAAATAATTAAAGAAAAAACAAAAATCCCTATGCTAGAAAAAAATACTTTTTTGGGTTCTCTTAAAACAAAAATGAGTGTTTTTTCATAATATTTGGTTGCTTTTTTCATAAGCGAACCTTCAGCTTCTTCATGCACGCTTTTCACAAAAATAGCGGCCATCGCTGGAATGAAAGTAATCGAAAGAATAAAAGCACTAATTAAGGCAATTATCACCGTAATCGCCATAGGTTGAAACATTTTACCTTCAACCCCTGTAAATGTCAGAAGAGGAATATAAACTAATACTAAAATAGCTTGACCATACAACGTGGGTCGACTCATTTCTTTCGTTGCATCCACTACCTCTTTTAGTCTTTCTAACAAATTTAGACGACGTTTTAACTCATGCTCTTCCTCTTGAAGCCTTCTTAAATAGTTTTCTATAATAATAACCGACCCATCAACCAAAAGACCAAAATCCAGCGCACCTAAACTCATTAAGTTAGCACTTGTACGTGTACCTAGCATGCCCATGGAAGTCATTAACATAGTAATGGGAATGACAGAAGCAGTGATAAGCGCTGCTCTAAAATTTTTGAGCATTAAAAACAAAATAACAATAACTAGAAGTGCACCCTCACTCAAATTTTTGGCAACTGTCTTAATGGTGGCATCAACTAATTTTGTTCTATTTAAAACGGTTTGAGCATGAATACCAGGAGGCAAATTTTTAACAATTTCATTAAATTTTTTATCTACTGCATTTGAGACAATTCGGCTGTTTGAACCGATTAGCATCAAAGCCGTACCAACTACTGCATTTGCACCATTTTCACTGCCACTACCTGTCCGCAATTCTTTACCAATTTCTACTTTAGAAAAATCTTTTAAATAGACAGGTATGCCATTTTTAGATGTCACCACAATGTTTTGAATTTGTTCAATGGTTTCAGTTCGACCATCTGCTCGAACAGTCAATGATTCTCCATTTTTTTCGATATAACCAGCACCTAGGCTCTGATTATTCTTTTCGACAATTTCTTGAATATCGGAAAAACTTAAACCCAAAGCAATCAATTTATAAGGGTCAGGTTGAACATGGTATTGTTTAACATAACCACCAATAGAATCAATGCCAGCTACGCCTGTAATGGTTCTAAGCTGAGGTTTAATAACCCAATCTTGAAGTGTTCTAAGATACCCTGCTTTCTCGAAATCTTTTTTAAGAATCATACCTTCAGGTGTTAAATAACTGCCATCTGGTTGAAATCCGGGCTTCCCCTCTTCAATTTTTGTTTTTTTAGGATCTGCATATTGCAATGTCCACATATAAATTTCACCCAAACCTGTTGATATAGCACCCATTTTTGGATCAACATTGGCTGGTAGATTTTCTTTTGCTTCGGTTAATTTTTCACTGACTTGTTGTCTCGCAAAATAAATATTTACCTCATCATCAAATACAGCGGTGACTTGAGAAAAACCATTTCGAGATAATGAACGTGTATATTGTAACCCTGGTATACCTGAAAGTGCTGTCTCAATAGGAAAAGTGACTTGTTTTTCCATTTCAAAAGGAGAAAATCCCGACACGCTCGCATTAATTTGTACTTGATTATTAGTAATATCAGGCACCGCATCTATAGGTAGGTATTTAAGGCTAAGCGCGCCCAGCATAACAAGAAGAAAAACTAAAAATACAACAAAATATCGTTGCTTTGTCACCCATTGAACAATTTTCTCCAGCATCATTAACTCCTTTTAATGCGCATGTTCGGCTTCGCTTTTACCAAGCTCTGCTTTGAGTAAAAAAGTATTTTTGATGACAATTTCTTCTCCTTGGGCTAAACCGCCTATCACTTCAATAAATTCGGCTTTGTCTGATCCTCTAATATCTATTGGACGAGCTTCAAACAAGTTATTTTTTCCCTTCACAAAAACAACAGGTTTGCCCTCGATTCTTTGAATGGCTGGGTTGGGCAAACTCAAGATAGCGGTTTCTCCACTTAAAAGGACTTGTGCTTTTACAAAATCTCCTGGATGTAATTCTCCTTTTTTATTATCCAACTGAATAACAGCTCTACCAGAACGACTATCTTCATTTATGACGGGACTGACATACATGATAATACCTGAATAAATTTTTTCACCCTGATGTGCAAATACCTCTACTTTTTGATCTTTTTTTACTTTAGGCAGATCTTCTGCAGGAATAGCTAAATTCACCCAAACTGTATCTAAGTTCGCAATCACAAAAACTTGTTTATTCCCAGATATAACTTCTCCAAGCGTAATATGACGTTCAATCACTTTTCCTTCTATAGGCGAATCAATGGTATAAATATTAAGTGGTATGGTTTGCTCAGGGAGCTTTTGAATTTGAGATTCTGTCATGCTGAGTGCTAAAAGTTTTTGTTTTGATTGCTCAAGATTTATTTTAGCATTTTCATAAAGGTTTTTAACTTGGATAAATTGAATTTCAGCTTTAATTTTTTGTTTCCAAAGTCTTTCATCTCGTTCGAATAACTCTTTTTGTAAGCCTAAGTTTTTATAAGCAGAAACATAAGCAGACTTTACCTCAGCCATTTCACTACTTTGTAATGTAGCGAGTGCTTCCCCTGCTTTGGTTGATTCTCCTAACCCTTTAAATATTTCTTTAACGGTGCCGGGCACAGATGCTACTACATGGGTAAGGGTATTTTCATTGAGTGCAATCTGTGCGGGAAAATTAATGCGGTGTTGGAAATGGCTTTCAGTAAGGAAAATAGTTTGAATATCAAATCGATTCAGTTGTTCTTCTGTTAACGTAACTTCTTTTTTTTCTTCCATTCCTTTTTTATGACTGTCTGATTTTTCTTCCGTATGATCCTCATGCTCTTCATGTTCTTGATGGGCTTTTGAGGCACTTTGAGGTTTTTTTAAGATAAAGCCCATTAGTGGGATCAATAATACTAATACACCGCTGATTATTATTAATAAATTTCTTTTTCTCATCATCAGACATTACGCCTATTCATTATTTACTCTGGTTATCTTAAATCTTTAAAATTCAGTGACGTTTTTTATTTTAAGAGTCAATGGTGCCGAATACCTTTATCACTCTATTTTATTATAGTGCTTTAACGATACTTTAGTTGTTTTAAGTTAATAGACTAATTGGCTTGCCAGTTTTGATGGGAGTGTTAATATAAGCTAGGTTAGTTAGGATCAATACTATCTGTCGATTTTGTTCCACGATCGATATAATTGCATCCATCTGCACTGTGCTCGCAAGGTTTTAGCTCTATCTGTAAAGTAGAATGAAAAACTTTGAAGTTGTCAGCTAATATTTTTTGAATCATTTTGATTAATACATCAGCTTGAAGTTGTTGATTGTGTACAACATGTACAGTTAAACTGTTCTTACTGCTAGTTAGTACCCAAACATGTAAGTCATGTACATCAATTACTCCTGGTAACATCAATATGGCTTTGCGAATTTCATCAACATCAAGCCCTTTTGGAACACCTTCAAGGAGGATGTTTAAACTTTCCTTAAGCAATATCCAAGTTCGAGGTAAAACCCACAAGCCAATCCCCACAGCCACCAAGGTATCTACCCAAATCCATCCGGTAAAGCGAATAATAATTGCTGCTATGATGACGCCAATCGAACCAAGGGTGTCACTCCAAACCTCAAGATAAGCTCCTTTGAGATTTAAGCTAGTATCTTTACCCTTAGAAAGTAGGCGTATACTGATTAGATTGATTGCTAAGCCTGCGACTCCAACAATCATCATACCGGTGGATTGCACGTCTACGGGGCTTTGAAAACGCTCATATGCCTCATAGAGTATGTAGATGGCTACTCCAAATAATAGTAAAGCATTAAATGCAGCCGCTAAAATTTCAAAACGGTGATACCCGTAAGTTCTTTTAAAATCTGCAGGGCGACGGGCAAGGCGGATTGCTGCTAATGCAATCCCAAGCGCAGACACATCGGTAAACATATGCCCAGCATCAGATAATAGTGCAAGACTATTCATTAACAAACCAGAGACAAATTCTATTGTTAAGAAAGTCGAAGTTAAAATAAGTGCGGCCCAAAGCGAGCGCTCATTTTGAGTAGATGGCATGCTGTGTGAATGATCCGTACTCATGACTTTTCCTAATCTCAGATAATATTTACCTAATAATTCGCTAATTTACATATCCTTGAATATAGCATTGATAGGAAAAAGGTGATCTTACCCCGAAAAAACAGACACCTTACTAAGCAATTTGTTTTTGTTCAAATTCAACAGGGCTCAGATAGCCTAGTTTTGAATGTAGCCGCTGACGATTATAATATATATCAATGTAATCGAATCAGATGATTTTTCTTCTAACGAAGTGCTTTGCGTCATTTAAAAACCTGTTTCATTTTTTAGTCAATTGACTATTCTAATTTTTCGCAGAATTATAGCAGTATATTAGGCATGAATATGTGCAGTTACTATTGAATTTTTTCTATCCCTGTGACTGTATTAACCTGTGATTCTGAAAATAGACACCTAATTTGATAAAATTATGATTAGTTACAAAACTATTATTTTTTCCTGTGAGATTAAATATTTTTGCGTTCCATTCTTTCTCCCATTCAGATGGAGGATATTTTTGACTCCAATCCTGCAATACCTTCTCTTGTTCCGCCTCTAAGGTCATAGCATAGGTTTTAGCCATATAGAGGTGTGTTCTGGCCACTATCCCCTTAATTTCATCACTAGGTTCAACATTGTGATTGGCTTTATCAATAAAAATTTTACACTGGTTAAAGTACCCTATTTGGATTTTTCGATGAAAAGGGATATTCGTGAAAGAATAATCTTTTCTTACGCCATTTACTTCGCCAATAATAGGTATTAAGTTATGTAAGTCAGTATACATTTCTCGAAATTGAGGATCTATTTTTTCACAGCAATCCCTGCCCTTATATTTGTTACCATTTTTGCGAGTGCAAGCGGAATTTTTCCAACATACTCTGTCTTTTCCGAAAAACGAAGCCGGAACAATATGTTCCCACTCTACTCTTTTGGCACGGTTGATATTTTTTGGTTCATAGCCGCAGCTTTGATGATCTACGGTTAATTCTGTGTCGAATGTGCATCCACAATAAACAGTTTCAGGATGATCTGCCCAAATAATTTGGGCTTCCTTTTTGGCTTGATTAAAGGAGTTGATATTTTTGGAGAGGCAAATACTAGGTATTAAAAAAATAATTAAAAGTATAATAGAGAAATTTTTTTTGTATTTTAGCAAGAAAAAATTCCTTAATATTGTAGGTACAAATTAAGAACTAGGATCTTGTAAGATTTTACCATTATTATTTACGCTTAAGAATTGAAAGAATTTTAAAAGAATGTCCCATGTTTTATTGACTATTTCAACACCTTCTTGATCTGTACGATTTGTTAGACGGCCGTGTCTTAAAGAATCGCTAAAATTTTTAATATAATCGATTCCATCACGCTTACGCTCAGTGTTTAATTGACTATGCATCAATTCCCATCCTGCTTTTTCACTCATACCATCTTTTTTGAAAAATTGCATAGCTGCTTCTATGCACCTATAACAATAAAAAGGTAAATTATCAGGATCTCTTAATGCGATGTTGAAGTCACTTAGAATTAAGCTTACAGTGGGCGAGGAGATTCCACCAGTGATGTTTTCTATTTTAAGTAAATTTAACGGTGAATGTTGAACATGATCTCTTAAAGCAGGAAAATCAACACCAAATACAGTAACATCCCCATTGGGAAAGATCATACGATCAATTTCTACATCGTATCCACATCCAAGAATAAATCCAAGGTAATGTACTCGAATACTAACTGCATTTCTAATAATGTTTCTTAACTCGTTAATATTTTCAATTTTAGAGTCTGTTACGAAAGTAGCTGTTATCAGTGATTTAGTGCATGAAAACTCAAGCTTGCCACTAATATTAATAAACATACCTGCAAGAGCGCATTTTACTTTTGGAATATTTACATCTGCTCTTGCTGGATGAACAATACCAGTAAGTATATAAGCTTCTTTCTGGAGAACTAGGTCATTTGGCTCTTCAATATTCATTTAAATGAACCTTATAAATATGGCATTGGTTCGAATATTATATGACATAAGCATATGGCACTAGAAGCAAAATAATAAAACACAGAATGCGAAAGTTAGCTATGTTTCTGCTTTGTAATTTCGCCACTCCTTGTCTTTAGCCAGCACAATTTTAGCGGCCTCAGAAAAAAAATGATTTCTGTCCTCAATCCCAGCCCAATTACAGTACGCATCAATCTCGGTTATGACGTTCTGACTCATTCTAATTTTAAAATCAGTTTTTTCAACTTTTTGTTCTTTCGTTATTAGCGACATAAAGCATCTCCTTTTTTAATTTTTTTAGTATCGTTTATTTATAAAATATTGACAATGTTTTTACCTTAAATTTAGCGCAAATAATTAATATATTTGTTGCAAATATAAGTTCAATTCCTTTATTCATTGGAGCAACCACGCCATAGAGCTACCCGAATTATTTTTTGATAAAAGATTTTATTGCTGTTGGTTTTAATATAAATATTTTTGACGAATACTGAGTAACTAAAGTTAATATTTTTTTGAAGAAGCACACCTGACGCACTGGTGTAAATTGATATAATTCACTGAAAAATATAGACTAATTCGTGATTTATGTTCAAAAATGACATGGCTAAAAACTGATTTATGTATTAATTTAATATGATTAAATATCATTTTAAGGTAAAAATAAATTGATTGTTAAATCAATGATATATAAGCTATGATTTTAAAATAGATACTACAATGTAATACAAAACATATTATGATGTAATATCGACACAGAAAAACATATTATAAAATATTAAAAATACGGAAATAAAATTTAATGGTCAATATTTGTGTTAATGTTCCAGTAAGGTTAAAAGAGGGTTTAAAGCTTAGGGCTCAAGACTTAAATCTTAAAACAAGCGACATTATTCGAGAAGCACTGTGGAAGGCAATTCAGGATTCTGATGCCGAAACCTCCCCTCTTACAACCAAAAAAAACAATAATAATACTCGACAAAATGCATTAGAAGAACAGATTTATTTCATTAGATGTCTGGTTGAAAACATAGGATTAACCATGGATGGAGGAGGAGAGGATTTCGTCGATGAGTGCCATTTACGTAAAGAAAAATTGCTCAAAATGATCCGTTAGCATCGTCAATAATTAGAACAGGACTGTAGCTAATCTAATAAACTGATAATGGTATAAAATCTATCTTTCTATGGTTTTTTCAGTTATTAAAACAGGATTTGAGATCGATTTTGTTGTGTTTTCTCTGATATTTTTTAAGATCAAATCTAGCCTTGGCTCATTGCTTTCGAGTTGTTTTATGCTTTGAATTTCGACTTTATTATTTAAAGTTTCAAGTACTTTTTGTGTCCCGTCTACTCTTAATAAGTCATTGAAATCTGCTTTTTCTGGGCCGGTTGGCATGGCAATAAACACCCTTTTTCCTGAAGCTAGATGATGATCAACTGCCGAGATTAGTGCTTTACGACTATTAGGATTATTACCATCATTATCAGCACAAATGATTACTTTTTGAGTTTCAGATCCCATGGGAATATGCTTAAGTTGAGAAACTGAAAGGCTGGCTAATACCGTTTCATTAGGCTTTGCTTTGGAGATACTTAAGGCAGTTTCGATGCCTTCTGCCACCCATATTGTATTAGAAGAAGGGTTAGTTTGTATCTTAACCGCAGCCCTTTTCATCGTCCCAAGGTTGGCTTTTGTTACTGCCTGAAAGGGTTGATTTCCCTCTCCTACAATGGTTTTATTTATCTTGGTTCCGTCTTTATTTAAGAAAATCCTGACTATGCCAGTGACTTCATTTTGCTTATTTTTGATGGGCACAATAAGCGCATGAGTAGGCTTTTTCGTGTCTGGATGAATAGCATTAGGTGTATACCTAAAATTGCTTGGCAATTCACCTTCTATACCTCGATTTTGTAAGTATTTTTCAGCTGGCGTGCCGTGAATTGAGATAGTTTTTCGATAGATATCACGAGCATAAGCTATTTTTTTATCGTTTGAGTCATCATTTATTTGTTTATTTTGGGTGATAATAGGTGTGTTATTGATCTTATTGTTCGCAAGAATCCCCCCGTCTTTTGCTAGCTGAGTAAGCGCTTCTTTGAAGCTGACTCCATGAATATTCATATACAAGCCTATGAGATCTCGGCCTGATTCTCCGCGCTCAAAATCACACCAAGATCCTGTTTTATCGCCTTTAATAATTAAAGAAAACGATCCGTTTTTCCCCCATCTAGCTTCACGGCCAGTTACTTTTGTAGGCTTACCTTTCCATGCAGTTGCATAGCCTAAAGCGTCTTGATTAAGGTGTTGGACCACCTGATTTTTGTCTATATTAGGGTTAGCCAGGTTAGATTTTTTGGGCGCTTGGTTGGTGTTTGATATTATATTCTGAGGAGTAGCTTTTCCTGTAATGTTCGCTGTCATGGCATTAACCGAGCTTGAAATGCGTTCCCAGTCAGGATGAAAATGTTCTAAAGCGCTTTCGTTTATAGTCTGATGGGCTACTAATGTTTTGCGAAAATAATCTATATTATCGACAAATAATTTAATATTATCGCCCCTGGTTGCTTCTACTAAAAAGCCATTCAATGAGGTTGATTTGGGCAACTCCTGGGCTTTTCGTTGAGCAAATGGGGGATAGTAATCCCATGTTTTGTTTTGACTTAAAGATGTGTTCGCTTCGTATAACTTCCCTTCCCTGTCTTTTAAAAGAATACGATTTGGGGTGATTTTATCGACGTTGACGAGCCTAGATTGAGCATTTTTTTCAGCCCCGAACTCTCGTTTTGGTAAAACGACTGAATCGCCAATTTTCAAATCGTTTAAGCCTTTTTGATAGGGTTTGGGGCTTTCACAATGTCCTAATGTCAGAGGAACATCTCTGCCTTGTGCCACCGGTATGGTAACGGCATAAGCATAATCCCAATGCTGATTTTTATGTTCATTTAAATTAATATCTAAGACTTTATTGTTTAGCTTAACCTGAGCTATGGGGCCATTTATATTCAATATTTCGACCAGATTCCCGTTAAATAATTCTCTTTTTGGGTCATTTAATTTCCAAATAAGCTTATCTCCCATCATTAATTCTCTGGTATCTTGCTTATAAATTGAGATAGCACTTGGGCTAGAAATATCTCTGATAGGCGACCAAATGATGTCTTTATTATTATCAAGGGATAAGGTTAAGGTGTGGGATTTGTAGTCTTGTTTTATTACTTTTCCGTACATGCCAGAGTCATTAAATCGAACAAAATCACCCAAATCATAACTGTAAATTTGGCTTTTTTCTGATTGACCAACGTCTTTTTGGATTAAGTTTTGGCCTATATAGTTAGAGCCCGTTAATTGGCCGCGCTGGATTAATTCTTTTCTAATGAGTTGATTTACGACCTGTCGGTCTTCGTTTAAGGGCGTCATAATTAAGGTTTGAGCTTGTTCAGATTGGGATTTAGATAAATATTCTTCAGCCATTTTGGCTAATCTTTCTTGTTTATCAGGAATTTCTATAAGACTTTTCGATAACTTATCAATCGCATCAGATACTCTAGCAGCATATAAATCTTGCATCACCTTTAAGGTTTCAGGATTTTTAAACCGAACGTTTTCAGTCATACAGGCTGATTTCATCCCATGGCCTAGTAATAAATAGAACGGTTTCCCTGCCTCAATGGCTCCCATTTGCTTCACATCCCCCACTAGAACTAATCTTGCCCCTTTCTTCTCTGTGACATCTAATAATTTATGCATTTCTTTATTAGAAGTCAGAGATGCTTCGTCTAGGATGATTAACAAATTTTTACTAAATTTACCCTTTTCTGCCTGATTTAAAAATTTGGCTGTGGTCATTGATTCAATACCGGCTGATTCGACAGTTTTAGTCGCTTCAGTCATACGGTTACTGGCGCTGGCTGTATTTGATAATCCTAGTATTTGAAAGCCCGCATCCTCTCCTAGTCGTTTAACTTCTTTTAGCATGGTTGTTTTACCACTCCCCGCCACCCCTTGAACACCAACCACCCTATCTTGGGTGGTTAAGATAAGCTCTATGGCCTCTTTTTGACCACTTGTTAGCCTGTCGTGCTGTTTAATGGGGGTTAAAATAGCTGAATCTTGACGTAAAATAGGGCTAATACTACCTTGCCCTTTTTGCATAAACTCAAGACAACTTTTTTCAGTAAGATACGTATTTCTGGTTGTTATAAATAAATCTTTGGGATGATTGTCTTTATCAATATTCACAATCCAGCCTTCGTTTAGGGCTTTCGAAAAGCCAAAATCAATCATTTCTCTAGAAACATCTAGCCCAGCATATGAAAAAGCCTCTTTTTTAGCTGCTTCTAAACTAAAAACTGCTTCTCGTTCAGATAATTTGTAACAAATTGTATCAATAGCATCACATGTTTTGCGAAGCTGGTCTTGAGTACAATTTTTGGGCAAGCTCGCGATAGTACTACTTTTTGGATTAGGACTATTCAGACAAGCTGATTCGATTTTAGGAAAATAAGATTGATTTATCGCCTTTTCTTGTTGCGATATTGCTTGTTTTGTATCGTAATGGACTACTTTTTTATCAGTAGCCAAACTAGTATTGAGATTCACAGCTTGGATATTTTGTTTTAATAAATCAACATCATTGGTCAATATTTGGATATTTTTAACTGATTGCAAGGCTGAGCCCAAATTATTAACTACCTCTTTATTTAAGTTCGTATTGGCATCAATTAATACTATGCCATTATTAAAGCTCTGTAACGAGGCTTTACCCAGCGTCATTGCGTACCCATGGTCCCAATGTTTATCAGCGGTTTCAGCTAAATTTAGTTCAGATAGTTTTCCATTAGCTAGCTTTACCGAAACTATATTATCTTTTATTTCTACTATTTTTGCAGACTGGCCATTGATTTTGTCTAATTTTTTGTCAGACTCATGTTTAATCGTTTTAGACCATAATAGGGTATCACCTGAATTTAATTCACGGATTTCAGGCCTAAAAGCCTCTATAGAACGCGTATCAAGCTGATAGGGTTCGATTATTATCTTTTGGTCAAATTTATCTTTAAGTTCTAAAATACCTTCTTTTACTTCAATATTTTCAATTTTAAAATAACTGTTTTTTTCTATTCCTAATTTTGTATAATCTTTGTTAAACCTGATTACATCACCTAGTTGATAACAATGCGTTAGTCTTTTTTGCTCCGTGCTTAAGCCTAATGGCTGAAGCATTTCCGCTTTAATACTCTGCCCTGTCAGCGCACCTGTTTGTTTAAGTTTTTCTCTAACCAGGTTATTAATATTTAATCGCTCATGATGATTTGTGGTTAATAATATAGCCTCATGGTCTTTTGTATTTAAATATAAATCAGTGCCTTTGTTCATTAATTCAGCTTTATCTGCCCCTAACCCCTGTATTTTTATATCTAGGATATTCTGATTAAGATTTTTAGGGTTGATAATACTTTTTTGGGATATCCCGCCTTTAATGAGTGTTTCTAAACCTGGAGAAGGCTTACCTGCCCCTTCGGTCCAGATAATTCTTGAACCAAATTGTTTTGAGTATTTTTGCAGTTCATTTACTTGGTTTAAGCTCACTTGAGTATCGACTATCCATACTGCACGAGCTTGATTGGCTTTATAGGCATCTGCGGAGCGAAGTTGTATTTTCTCTGAGCGAAATTCACAAGCACGTATAAACCCCTCTATAGTATTAACTCGTTCTAGCCCAGTATTTTGTTTAAATTTATCTATATTTGCCCCAGATTGAGTTAACCCAACAGGATAAAATCTTTTTTCTTTACTGATAGCAGCATAATCACTAATGATATTATTTAAGCTTTTTTTAGATTCAGCAGACACCATAATTTGCCGATCTGAACTTGTTAGCATATGCTTTAGGGCTTCT
Source organism: uncultured Gammaproteobacteria bacterium (assembly GCA_902826485.1). Lineage (GTDB taxonomy): Bacteria > Pseudomonadota > Gammaproteobacteria > Berkiellales > Berkiellaceae > CADEEZ01. The sequence continues at coordinate 7,974 of CADEEZ010000024.1, read as the reverse complement.
TTCTGAGAGGGATTAATCGAGGTAAAAAAGGCCTTCATACTGGCTTCAATACCCGACATCATAGGC
>CADEEZ010000024.1:0-7874 GCA_902826485.1 uncultured Gammaproteobacteria bacterium | reverse complement strand
TCGCTCTTTTATTCTTTAACTTCTATATCTTTGAGCAAATCAGCTTCTACACAAGGCATAATGGTCATGCCTTTAGCCGTTTTAATTACCTGATTAAGATTAAAAACAGCTTGCTGCTCTGATAAATGGCCTAAAGCAGCGCTTATTGCTTTTTCAGCAGTAATTTTAGGATCCGGGGCTAATATAGGCCCCCGCTCTAAGCTTAATTTAGAATAATCTTTAAGCCATTCGATACTAGAGCCACACTCTTTTAATTCTTCGACCCACTTTTCTTTAAGATTATTAAAATTAACGGCCTTTTTATCGGGTCTTGTGTCTAAATTAGCAATAGCGGCAGCTTTACCCCCTGAAAAACCCACTTCTTGTAATTTATCGGTAATCTGTAATCGACGCTTTGAAAACTGATCAATCAAACCCTTATCAAAATTTTCTAATTCAAATGTCCCCTTGTTACTGGTTTGAACAACATTAAACCCTTTTTGCATCAGTTCTTCAGCCAAAAAAACCCGATATTGCATGCCATTGAGTAGTTTATGATTATAAAGGTCATCCCCAAATACAGTTCGCCAAGCACCATCTTCGCGCTGCGTCAGGTTCATTAGAACACAATGGGTATGTAAATTAGGATCTAGGGCTCTTGAGTCGATATGCTCAAATGCGGCAACCACATAATTACCCGTTTTTTCGACATTCATCAGACCCTTGATTTTTGCTCGATATGCCGCGAATTCAGATTCAATGCTGGTTATTACTTTTTTAACCGCCGTTCGGTGGGCGTCTATGACTTGCTTATCATTTCCCACAATACCCAATATAGAGACAGATTTAGGTGCTGAGAATGTTAAATCATAACCTGGTCGATGCCCCTTGCCGTTCGAACCCTGAATAAGCTTTTCGCCAGTTGGACTATGGCCGTCTAAAAGCTTTTTAAACGCTTGTTCGCCTACTGGCCCTTCTAACCCTAATTTCTCTGAGCCCTTGCCTAGCCATTGAGTGTAACCAGGTTCTTCATTATTCGAATAGTAATTTTCAGATTGATAGTATTGAGAAGCTTGTGAGGCGGATTTTAAAGTACAGATGCTGAGCATAATTAGTCCACTATTTTTGAGTAAATATAGTGTAATTATGGCACTAGTGTATTAGTTTTTCAGAAATATTGGTTGCATTTAGTAAGTCGTATGTGAGGGAATTAAAGTCATATGTTTCGTTCCTAATTAATGAAACAATAAATCCCATCAACCTAAATATTTGTAATGATTATAAAGAAGGTTGAAGAGCCTGAGTTCAAATTCAGAGAATTTAAAATACGGTAAATTTTTGTTTTTAACCACATCAAAAAAAGCATTTACAAAACAATCCCATTTCATTTGATATAAAGATATTTTTGAAACAGATAAAGTTTTGCTTAACATGTCGGCAACGAAATTTGGTTCAGGATCAATAATAATTACTTCACATTCTTTATGTTCAATTAAATACGAACGTATTAAGTCATATGTATACGTGTCATGAATTTCAGAACCATTTTTTTTGAAGAACGAATAACCAATAATAACTATATAAGGAAATTTGTTTTTAACTAATTCATTTTTTAATTCTCTGTATTCATTTCTTTGCGACAGAATATGCTCAGACTCTTTTGTGGCTACATGTAGGTTTTTAGGAATAATATATCTTATGGCCGAATGTCCAAAGGCATCATCTAATATACAAAATATATTATTTTGGATAAGGTTTTTCAATTCCGAGGAAACTGTACCATGTAACGTAATTATTTTTCTGTTTTTAACAAAATTCTCACACAGACTATCATGATTTAAATTTAAAAAAACAGAGTGTAAATTTACTTTATTAAAAAATTGATATTCTGGACATTTTTCAGGCAATTTGTTAAGCGAATAATTTAATAAACCGCACAGCTCCAAAATTTCTGGGTTTTGCCTTATAAAAATATCATGTATATCTCTGTCTGTCTCATCAATCAATATATTTCCACGATAATCTTTATGAAGCACATGTCCGCTTATCTCAAACCGCGCCTCCTCCATTTCACTCAATAATCTAGGGGGAGAGACAGAAATACCTTGTATGCTATCAAGTAATAGTTCTTTAGCGTCATGAAGCAAACCGTAAGATATTGGAATATATTTATACGAAGCACCTGCTCCAAGAATATATAAAGATTTAAACCTTGAAACATACAATATTTTTTCTAAAAGCTTTCTTGGTGAAGATATAATCATCTTAGTCTCAGCCTACCATTGGGAGAATAAATTTATAATATAACCCTGTAAACTCTGACATGTTCCACATAAAATGTTGCAACTGTTTACGCAATAAGCACTAGATTGATCAAGATCTTCTCTTACTCGGTGATGGTTTTAATGTGGCATCAATATATTCAATGTCAGAAACTGGCAACCCATTTCTTGAACGCTTATTTTTAATTGAAATTAAAGTATCCATATAATTACCCTTTCCGTTAACATCGATAATAAGATATATGGCTTTTTTGGCATGCTCTGCTGTTTTGTATATTTCTAATTGTGTTTCGTAACCTCGTACTATATTTCTATTAGTACTTAATTTTAGCTCAACAAGAACAATAGCGTCACAACCAACAGAAAATTTAAAATCTACCGGACCATTACCAGCGTTCGCTTCTGGATTAATATCAACTCCTGAGTTTTTGCACCAATGGTAACACGTTGAATAAAATATATTTTGTGCAGTTTTTTCATTGAATGGAGAATGGTTATCTTTATATAGTTCTTTATTTAAACCACAATTCTCTACCAAATGTTTAAACGTTGAAACAAGCTCATCCACTACTTTATATAAAGATTCTATATTTTGTTCTTTGATTTTTTCAAAATAAATAGGATTGTCACCAGCAATCTTATTACCAATATCAGGCCACATTATTATTCTAGATGGATCTGACAAAACATCATAATGTGTTTTTGGAACAGCATCTATTGAATCTATAATAGATAGCAAACTTTCTTTTCCTGAAAGCAATAACTTCTTAAATTCCTTTTTTTCTTCTTTACTTTTTATTGAAAATTCCCATATCTTACCGATGTGTTCATTTACACGGTCACGAAGTCTTTTATTTTTGTATGCTGCGCTACTGATTTCTTTCCATGACTTTGCAATTGGTAATTCTCTCAAAATATCTGATGGTAAAAGAATAATCGGCGTAGGTTTCTTTTGAAAAGGATTAGCAATAAAATCAGCTTCAATTCCATTAATATTAAAGACAGCTGTGGGTATATTTAATTCTTGTAAAATTCTTTTATTAAATTTTACCAAAGCCCCCAATATGATATTTGTGGCCATATCACTAATTCTGTCAGCACCGATCCCTTCCTCAATTAGTGCCAAAAGTGGGAATATTGCCGGATCTTCAATCCCAAAAGCTAATATCTCTTTAGCTGTATGCAATATTTGAGTAGAGAGATGATCTCCAAAACCACTTCCTCGTATATTTGCAGAACCATAACCAAGACATGTTCCTGGTATTTCTGGAAAATGAACAAGCTTTTTAGCAGCTCTCCAGGCTTGATCTCCTTCAATTCTAGAAGCTTGAAGTAATTTTATAACTCTCTTTAAAAAATCTTCATATAATTTATTTCCATCAATACTTATTTCAGGGTGAGCACTTGCACTGAAAAGCAATGGGTCCATGAAAAGCTGTGTGTCTACCTCTAAAGTTGGATTTAGAACACCTAATTTAGCTAATTTTGATGGTTTAATATTAAAATAAGAGGATAAAGTATGAGGACTTTTGATTTTATTTATTTTTTTTTTGATAAAAAACTCCTTTTTGAGATTCGTTTTTCTTAAAGCGCTTCCATAACCTATATTTTGGGATTCATGCCAAGAAAATCAGAGAGATTTTTGTTAGGAGAAAAGGTGTAACTGCAAGACTCTTATTACCATTTGAGTAATAAAATGAAGCAAACTTAACCTGTTCAAACACAATTATATTGTCTCACGTAACTAGCTTTTTGTCAATGGTCAAAATCAAAAAAAATTAATTTTTACCCTCCTCTAATGCTATTTTTTTACTTTTCAATTTTATCCCTTTCCTTTTAGTGTCTTCCTCTATGATTGTTATGGAGTTTTTTTCAAAAAAATTCAACCCATCTACAAAAAAATTATCACAAATAGGGTCTTTTCTATCTAGTTCTTTTATTTCCTCACTTGGAGCAACATTTAAGCTCTGATAATTGAGATTTTTTATCCCAAACTTAACCTTAGCCACAGGCCAATCCCCTGGCAAACGCAAGTAAGCCTCTAAATCGTCTAATTGGATAAACTCTGAATCTATTACTATGGTTTCTTTACGGCGTTCTTGATTGATAGATACCCCATCCCGCATATCATTAGCCCCATAAGAATACCCTTCTTTCTTTTCGATGATTTCCCTACTACCCATCACTTTAGACATCCATACAGCCGAATCAGGGCCTTTGGTTCGATAACATAGATTAGTGTTAAACAAGGCTGTTAAAGTTTCAGCCTCGTCTCGACCATAGACGCTATGGAGCTGATGAACATCCTGAATAGCCCCTACAAAACAGCCTCCATATTTTCGACATCTAGATAGTGTATTAACTAAGCTAGGGAGCCGATGCAAGCTAGGTAATTCGTCAATAAAAAACCATAATCGCCGTTCTGCTGATTGAGAGAGGCTTAAGATAGATTTTGCCGCTACATCTAACCAGACAGAGATTAAAGGCTTCAGGGCGTCTATCTTTTGGGCATTAGAGGCAATAAATAGCCATCCATCCCCCTCATCAGCTTCTACCCATTTTCGGATTGAGAATAAGGGGCCTTTGGTATCATCTTTTAAATACATTAAGGCCTTACAATAAGTTGATAATGTTGCCTTAATAGAAAGGGCCGTTTTTTCATTTTTTTCGGATATCAATGATTCTGCTGCGGAGCCTGCTAACAAGTCCCCTATTCCTGCTAGATTTTCAGAAAATAAAGGCCTTAATAAGGCTTGATTTGTTCGATTGTTATCTTTATCGAGTTTAAGGGCCGCTGAAGCAAAGATAGTCCGAGCGCTATGAATCCAAAACGGATCACTGCCAGCTAGGTGCAGTGGCATCAACGAGCTAGCGACAGCTTCAAAATCGGCAGCATCTTGGCATTCTTGCCATATATTCCAGGCTGGGCACCTGGGATCTAAGGGGTTTAAAATAGTATCGATACCTGGTCTAAAATATTTCGGGATAAACGTACCTTCGATGTCATAAACTATTGCACGCTGGCCTTTGGCTCGCACTTGATCCATAAGTTCTTTCATGCAAACTGATTTCCCTGTACCCGTCGTCCCAGTAAGCAGGATATGCTGCACTTCTGAATTTTTAACAAGGGGAACGCCAGCTATTGATATATCAGAGTCTTTTTTAGCCTTCTTAAGTAATTTAGTAAGCGTTTTAGGGTCAGTTAGGCTCCCTCCCCTAACTTCTGTTGTTTTACGTTGTAATCGACCTTTAAGTTTAAAAAAGTAAATAAACAAAAATAATACTGCTATACAACACATAAAAGTTAAATACAAAGCCGTCCCGAAGCCTTGGACACATTTTTTGAGGGCTAGTTGAGTTCTGGGGTGATTAACAAACGTTTTGGCGTACATTTCAACCGATTTGTTCTTAGCCTTTTTGGGTTGAAAATTATTAATAATTACCCTGGATTGGTTTCCAGAGATAAGTAAATTTATTTCAGCACCCGTAAACTTATAAAAAATATATCTGTCATATTGAGTGGTTTTTAATGAAGTGAACCAGATTAATAGTATGATAAACAGAACTGAAATGACTTTAATCACATACCGAGTCGCCTGACCAAACATTCTGAGAGAATGCATGAATATTTGGCCACCACGAGTAAAATCATTTATTCCAGATTTTTGATCCATTTTTATTGTTTATCACTACCTTTCATCGCTTCATTATGTCTTTTTCTAAAATCTTCCCTTTCTTCTTCCATGAATTCAGAAAGGATCTTTTTTTGATTGTTAAATGCCTTAGTAAATTCATCATCTTTTCCTATCGAAGAAAGCATGTGACTTTTAAAGTCATCATTTTTTTGTTTCCAGGAGGAATAGAATTGATTGGAAAAATAAACAATTAGAGTCAGGCCGACTACTGCTATAACTACATTTATAGACAAATACGCTTTGAGGGCTTTCATAAAAAACGTTTTTTCTTTTTGATTTAAATGCATAAAATATCCTTTTAAAAAAATCATTTCATATAATAATTTTAGTTATTTTTCGCCTATTTATCAACGTGTTTTTTATAGTTTTCTTCAAATTTATTTAGGCTATTTTCCGCCTCATTTTTAATTTCGTTTTTCTTAGAAAATATTTTTGAATTTAAGCTATCTCTTTTTTGTCCATATTGATTGTTAGTCTCATTTTCTACAGGATTTTTTAAACCAGCTTTGTTTCTTTGACCAAGAATATCATTTCTGTTTGATTGATAGCTTTTCTTTATACCCTTTTCATCACCTAAAGAATCTGCATTTTTCTGATATGATTGATAAATATCACGTGTGTTAGATTCTTTGTTGTCCCATAATGTTGAATGTGTTTCTTGAGCACGCTCTTGAACAAATTTAGATAAATTCTGATGATTTTGTACACTATCACTTAAAATTGAGTTTACGCCAGCTATTCCCTGATTGCGACCTTGTTCAGTATTACTTAATAAGTTGTCGACATACTTTTGTGACATATCTTGGTTAAAACCGACCGAATTGCTTGAAACCGATTGAGCAGATTCACGATATTGTTGTTCTCTTCCAAATGAAACAGAAGCGCTATCCATATAGCTTTCAGCCTTAGATAAGCTTGCATTAATAGAATCTGAATAAGAAGAACCAGATGAACTATTATTGCTAAACCGTGAATCTTTAGCTTCAGTAACGGCATTTTGCAACAGTTCACTGATCCCTTCTTTTTCAACGAATCTTTGTGCTTTGCTTTCTAAATCACTACCTGACATGCTTGAATTAACAGTGAGATCAGCACTTTTTTCAATAGATCCTGAGGCGCCTACTTTTAAGAATGGTATGCCCGTCCCTATATCTGCTGACATTCTTCCAGATAGCGCGGTTCTTACCAAACTTCCTCTGGCTAAATCAGCTCGAATATTATTGTCTTTTGCAAATTGATTTTCTAAATCCAAATATTTAGATAAGGATGAATTCTCTACATTAGATTCGCCCCTGCTCTCACTTTGATCTGAAGACAGGCCATTACTGCGCATTGCTCTAAAATCCTGAGCATTTTGCAAGGCAGAGGTAATATTGTCTTGAGCTGAAACCATATTCTGAATACCCTCTCGATGACTTTCATCAGCTGATCGGCTAAGAGACTGGCTAATATTTTCTGCAAAATTAACATTACCCCCGATTTTAGACATTGCTGTGCTTCGATCAAATACAGCATTCCCATCCATCGTTGTAGACACCCAAGATCCATCTCCCATTTGAACAGATGATCGGCCCGTAGCAACAGACATATTTTGATCTTGTTTAAAACCTGAAATATTATGTCGACTATGATTATCAAAGCTGGTATTGCCCATATTATAATTCCCTGTGGTGGCTTCTTCGGCCGCATGGCTGGCCGCAGATTGGGTGACACTACCAAAATGTGTGGAGAGCTGGCTTAACGCCCCAGCACCATAATGAATTAGCCCATATGACAAAAATGGCACAGACATCATCGTATAACCTGCCACAGCAGCAACCCATTCATTACCCTCTGCCAAGCCTGGCATCGTCGCAACAGAAACGCCATAAGCTGATGTGCCTGCTATTGCCGCCATACTTTTAGATCGGCCATAAAT
>CADEEZ010000023.1 GCA_902826485.1 uncultured Gammaproteobacteria bacterium | reverse complement strand
CGTACGCATTAATTTTGCCAAAATAGTTCGCTGCTTCTTCACCGCTATATTTATCTGAAATCATGACAAATCCCAGAACCAATGTACTACTCGCACCCAGCCCTTGAACAAAACGCCAAAACATCAATTGATAAATTGAAAATGAAAATACACACCCTATAGCCCCAATCAAAAAGCAAGAGGCACCAAAAAGCATTAACCCTCGTCTACCCCAGGCTTCGGATAAAGGGCCATAAAATAAACCTGATACACAAAAAGCCAAAAAATTAAGGCTAAGGGTATGTTGCACCTGTGCTTCTGAGGCGGAAAAGACATCCATGATGCTAGGGAAACTGGGAATCGAGATGTCGATTTCCATGCAACAACCCAGCAAGGAAATTATGATCAACGTGACTAACGACAGTTGTGTACCAATTTTAAACATAAGGATACCAATTTTTTTTGAGTAGAAAGTTAAAATATTATACGTGCTTTAAAGTATCTGACAAGGGTTATGCAGCTAGATTTAAATATAGATATCTGTGTAGGTGCTTGTATGATTTAAAAAAACGTCCATGTTATATGACTGAATTTTTTCTTGGAAAAATAGATTATCCCCTTTGGTTTCTAAAGCTGTTTTCAATGACATATTACTGAACACATCTCCTATTTGTATTGTTTCCCCATATCCATTTTTTTGAATAAATTGTTTTAATTCAGGCGTAAAATCTGATGGATGTTTTTTGTAAAAATGTTTAAACCCTGGCAAATGATCTGGTGAGGTTAAATAATCTAAGAAGAGATGTGTCTGTTCTATTTTTTCAGGATGATCTAATTTAGCTTCGTATTTAGTTAAAGCATCGTATAAGGGTTTATCATCTTTTAGATAGGGATGGGAGAGGTAATTTTTTAATGACACGGTTTTATGATGTTCTACCATATCTTGGTGCCAGCTATCGGCGATTTGTTTTGCCAATTTGGGATCATTTACCGCTTTATACAAATAAATATACTGTAGAGACCAATTCGCTAATAACAAACTATTAAGAGCGCAATTTCCATAAAGCTGCTCAGCAAAGTTTTGTGAAAAATCATTATTATTAACAAGAGATAACTTATAATAATGATCGTATTCTAAATTAAATTCGTCTTGATTATTTAAAATTTTATAAATATCATCTGCACTGATTGGCAATAAATTATTATAGGCCTTCACTCCGGGAGGCAAGGTGAGATATCTTTCTCCTGCATTTGCAACCACATATAAACCTAAAGACTTATCTAAAATAATATCCACTGCGTGCCCTTGCCACCCAGTTGGCAGTAATAAAGTTCTACCTTCTTCATATAGGGTAAATAACATTTTGCTTACGTCATAGGATCCTGCATTTAAAATGGCTCTTTCTGCAATATAAAATGAGGCGTTGACTTCTGAAAAAATATTTTTCTTTAATGCAGATTCTGACTGAGGTAAACCAAGTTGATAATCAGATAGCGAATCATGAAATGATTTTACCGCAGAAGACGTAAAATGACCTTCCGCTGAAATTAAATCATTAGAATAGATATTGATTGTCGGATATTTATTACCTGAAGGAAACGCATGAGTGAAATTTTTAGCTAAAAGAAAGGCCTGTGTATAGTGTTGCGGGTCATTTTCTAATAAGACTTCAATGGTTTCTTGCATCAACATTTTTTCTTCTGGATCGCCAATATAACAATTCATTTGATGCAAAATAGTCGCAAGAGGCGTGCCTTTTACGTAAATCATCGAAGGAATTTTTTTTACCAATATATCTAATTGGGTAATTACTTTTTCAAAAGAAGTATAATTGGGTTTTTCTTCACAATTGACAATTTCAGAGTCTATGCTATTTTCAAATAACATAAAAAGTAAATTAGTAGGGTATTTAGTGCTCCCACCAGAGTCTAGAAGTACTTGAACCATTTCAATGGGCTGACGGTATTTTATAGCCATGTCTAAAGGCGAATAAGTAATACCTAAATCAATATCTTTATAAGCTTGTAGATTGGTATTCACACCGAGCTGGGAAGTTAAGAGTTTGACAATATCTTGATGACCATGAATCACCGCCAGATGTAAAGCGGAGGTACCCAAATGATCTTGGCTATTTACGATATTTTTGCCATAAAGCGCAATCAGATTGCTAACCAGGTTATAGTCACCCTGCCTAGCAGCTAATAATAATTCATTTGTTTTTTTATGCGTAGACATAATCTCACTCTAGTTAGAAATTAAGCTAAGCGCTATAACCTTGTTATAACGCTTAAGTATTTTACCTAGAATGATGTCATCGTGTCATCTGAAGTTTTAAGCAAATAACCCTTCACAGGGCTCAGAAAAAGGCAAAGAAATATTTTGATGGATAGGGAGAACAGTGACCAAATGCTCTGCTGAATATATTTCGGTTGTATTATCCCTGTTTTCAGATATAGATGTATTTTGAAATTGTAGCACTAACTCAGTACCATTCAACAAGTCTTGGGTAAACAAAACATCACTTGGATGTATCACAGAATCATATCCGTTTTTATGAATAAAGTCTGAAAGTTCTACGGAAAATTCTTGCTGATTTGTATCATAAAAATTTCTAAAATCAATCACGTGTTCAGGTGAGCTTAAATAATCGAGAATAAGTTTAGTTTGTTCAATTTTTTCTTTGTGATCTAATTTGTCTTCATAGTTAATTAAGGCATTATATAAAGGTTGATCATCGGCAAAATAAGGTTCAGATAGATATTCTTTTAAAACATAGGTTTTATGGTGTTCCACGAGATCTTGATGCCATAATTCGGCTAATTGTTTTGATAAAATTGGATCATTAGTCTGTTTGAATAGACTAATGTAAGTTAATTCCCAGTTGGCTACTAATAAACTGTTTATGCCACAATTTCCGTAAACCTGATCAGGAAATTCACGTGAAAATGCCAGATTTTCTACTAGGCCTAATTTATAATAATGTTCATATTCTAAATTATGTTGCATGCTATTATTTAAAATAGCATAAATATCTTCATCCGAAATCGGAGAAGTATTTTGATAAGCATGAACGCCACCTGGCAAATCTGCCGTATAACGATCGCCCGTATTTGCGACGGCATAGAGTCCTAAGTTTTTATCTAAGATAATATCAATTCCGTGACCTTCCCAACCTGTTGGGAGCAATATCGTATTTCCTTCAGAATAAAACTGATAGAGAATTTTGCTTGTATCATATAAAGCAGAATGTTTTAAAGAAAGATCGGCGAGATAATAAGTAGAATTTAATTCAGAAAATACATGCAGCTTTAAGGCCAGGTAATTGGCTAAGGGCATGCCACTTATTTCAAAAGCATAATCAGTCCAGGTAAAGCTATTTTTTAATATGTTTTGATACTCAACCACTGATTCATAAAAAGAATTGGCCACAAAAGGCCTTAAGTGCCCTTCTGCTTCCATCTCCCCCACAAAAAAGTCATTTTTAACAAGATAATTGTTACTAGAAGGGAAAACATGGGTCAAATCTTTCGCTATCAGAAAAGCATGATCATAGCGATCTAAATGATATTCTGAGGCATTTGCCATTATTTTTTGCACAAGCATTTTTGCCTGAGGATCCGCAAGAGCAGCATCAATGGCCTGAAGAAAAATAGAAACAGGTATACCCGCTGCAGATGACATACTCGGTACTTCTTTGATCAAAACATCTAGAATTTCAAGCGCTGCTTCAAAGGGTGCATAATCTTTAACCGTAAGTACGGCATTGTTCTCATTTTCAACCACACCACATCGATCATCAAATAACATTTCTAGTAGTACTTCAGGGTGATTGGTTGATGCGCCAGCTTCCACTAGCATTTTAATGCTTTCTATAGGCAGCTTGTATTTAATAGCCATATCTAAAGGTGAATACTTACTACTAAATTCATTATTCAAATAAGCTTGTAAATTGGTATTAATTTTAGGATGCGCAAGCAATATCTTGATGACGTCTTGATGACCATACATCACAGCAAGATGTAAAGCGGAGGTGCCAAACTTATCTTGGCTATTTATTAGACAATTATCATTTGTATTAAGTAGATTTTGCAGAAGATCATATTGACCATATCTGGCTGCCAGTAGAAATTCCGTTGTTTTTTGATGCGCTGTCATAAGTAATACCCAGTCAAAAATAAGTTAGTTTACTATTTATATATATTTTATGTTCTATGTCTAACCTAATCAGCGCATTTAACACATGTTTTTGCAAAGGGCACGATTTGAAGCCGTTTATCCGGGATGGGTTCATTACAGATTGAGCAAAATCCAAATTGATTTTGTTTAATTCTTTCTAGAGCTTCATTGATTTGTTGTATTTGTTGGCTCACTTTTTCATGCAACCTGTCTACCACCTCATCGTTTTCTCTTTCCACTGCCTGCTCAGAAAAATCTTTATCGAGTGGTTTGTTTTCACGATGCCTGTCACTGTTTAGATTTTTTAATTCTAACATTAACTCTGTTTTTCTGTTATTCAGCTCTTGAGAGAGGACTAAAATTTCTTCGTTATTCATTTTATCTTTCTTCACTCAGGGTAATATTTCGATTTTGGTTACAAGCCTCAATCACAATTTCATTTAACTTCATTTCAATTTCGGTTTGATTCGCTTTTAAACAATAAAAACGAACCAATGCTTCAATACCTGCTGGTTTATGTTGTTTAACTCTGTATAAAACATTGGTTTTTTGATAATATTTGTCGCGTTGTCCTAAAGACCAGTATCCATAGGTTTTTCGATAAAAGTCAATCAACTGTAGATATATTTCATCAAAAATAGGTTTAATTTCTTCATAAGGAGAATGAAACGTAAATATAAAACTTTGATTGATTTCTAATAAAGCCAAATCAGTCGAAAAATTAATAATAGGATGAATTGAGACCATCATATTAGGTACTTTAATTTTACGCCCTGTCCGCTCATGTTTCACGGCTCTAGATGCCTCATCAAGCGTAAAATAAAGCAAACCAATATGATTCACATAACCACTATACTGGCCAATTTCAATGTAATCTTCTTCGCTAAATAAATCACGCCATTGAATAATAAAAAAACCAATAATGTTCATTAGGTTTTCTTTTTGAGTAATCGTCAAGGCAGCTGAAATAATACCTAAAACAGCCACTAAATAACTAAAATCGTAATCCCAAACTTTTGCGGTAATTAAAATAAAAATAAAAATAAGAATAGATCGACTACGAACGCGATATTTTAAATACAAACGATTTTGTTTTACTCGATGCTTTAATATCCTGTCAATCACAAACCAAATAGAAACCATTACTGCTAATGCAATCAGTGTTTTAGCAAAATTAATTGCGAATCCATCAAACAACCCATTCATGTTTATCAACTCATCAAATTTATTTTAAAACTTTGTCAAAAATAGTGAACTTTAAATAATCCCCTTTGTCTTAACAGCGAAACACTTAGTTAGCTAGTGTATTTATACTGTATATATATCCGGGAGTTAGATTATATGAAAGCTAGTAACCATAAACCATCTCACCTACCACTTTATATTAGTTTAGTGGCTTTGACAGCATTACCGCTACAGATAGCCCAGGCCAAAGAGCAATTATTTGTGCCTATTAACGATGGCTGGAAATCTGTGCAACCAGATAAGAAATTTTTTGGCAGTACGGACAAAAATGTCACCGAATTTATTCCTGCTAGCGAAGCAGATGATGGTTGGACCAAGAGAATCACCATAAAAGAGATGCCTGGTAAAAAAACCTCCTCAGATACTTATGCTGACGACATTCAAACCGAAATTGAAAAATCAGGCCAATGCACTAAATCTGCAACGGCAGAGCCTGTTGAGCGTCCTGATAAAGGATTTGAAGAATCGGTGATCACCTTCCAATGCCTTCAAAAAGATGGCAGCTCTAAAATTTTCATGTCTAAAACCATGGAAAGTCCTTCTGGATTATACGAAGTGCGCTATTCATTTATAACAGATGCTAAAGGCATGTATAGCGGAAAAACACTTAAAGATTATCTCTGGCAGGATGTGGTCCAATTCATGCAACTCGTTCAATTGTGTGATAACGACTCTAAAGATAGAGCTTGCCCCTTAATGAAATAAAATGAAGGAAGAAGTTATGTTGTATCGCTACTTAAAACATTTTTATGCACTGAGTTTATTGTTAATTTTTCTCCCTTGCATTGCCTTAGCAAGTACAGGGGTATCTAAAAAAGGGATATATTTAACGCAAAGTACTGCTTCGAGTTCCAAAAATGTGGATTACTTAATAAAAAATGCCAAAGCGGTTGGCATTAATACTTTTGTGATAGACATGAGTACGCCCAGTAAAGCATTAGCCAATAATATTCAAAAAATTAAAAACTCAGGCATACGATATGTTGCACGTGTCGTCATTTTTCCAGACGGTGGTTATCCTAATCAAGTAAAATCGCTTGCCTACTGGCAAAAACGGTATCAACTCGTCGCCACCGCAATTAATTATGGTGCTGATGAAATTCAATTAGATTATATTCGTTATAGTTCTAAAATGCCGGCGAATAAACAAAACTCAAAAGATGTGACTGCTGTGATTAAGTGGTTTAAACAACAGGTTGCTAAGCACAATGTGCCTATGCAAGTAGATGTGTTTGGTGAAACCAGCTACAAAGAGTCAGTGAATATTGGTCAAAATATAAAAATGATTGGCCCAGAAGTAGATGCCATATGCCCTATGACCTATCCCTCTCATTATGAGCCCTTCAAAAAATATGCGACGCAACCCTACAAAATCGTTCATTATTCTTTAAGTAAATTAAAAGAGCAATTTAAAAATAATGATCCCTCTTTCAAAGTATATCCTTATTTTGAGTTGTACAACTACCGCTATCCAATGAGCTACAACCAAAAGAAAAGTTATATCGATGCACAATTAAGGGCCATTGAAGACACAAAAATGGACGGTTGGTTTGCATGGAATCCCCATAACAACTATGACATTTTATTTGATGTGTTGAAAACTCGAAATAATTCAGGCTTTACAAGAATGAATTAAAACGGATTGATAAGCAAGGATGCTTTCCCTAACCTTCTTCGTTTGCATACCAAAGGTAGGTGCTATTGGATTTTCAATCAAATGATCTTTCTCAAAGCAACCGCCAAGAAGTCATCAATCTATTAAATAGACGAAATTGGCGCCGTGAAATTTCGCCCGGAGGCTTTTGTAATGGTGATTCACTCATGTGGTCACTTTATATGTATGATGGGAAAGAGCAAAATTATAAAGCGTTGAATGATTTAGTAGTTTCCCCTCATTTAAACCTGAAAAAACTCGAAACGAATCATTTAATTTATATAAATAAATATCATAAAAATAATTTTCATGACACACCTGAAAAAACAGAAGAGATAAAAAAAGATCACGAAAAATATTTAAAAATAATGAAGTATTATAATAATATTATGTTTGGGCAAAAAGCTTATGCCTTGATTGAAAATGCAACACAAAAAGACTATGCCAAAATAATAAACCTAGCAGAAAATATTGATGAAAACGCGCCTGACGCTTTCATAGAAGAATTTTACATGCCCTTTGTTGTAAGTAAAAGCCATGTTATTAATTTATTATATACCTTAATTCCTCCACATAAAATCATCAGCCTGGGTGAACCCAGACATGCTATATCTATTTATTATGATGGAGAGAGATATCATTTTTTTGATCCCAATTCTGAAATAGGCAGCCTATCTGCAAAACGATTAGAAAATATTGAATTTCAAATTTTAAAAGGATTAAATGAAGATTATGATGAACCGTACATTGCTTTTGAGATTGCTATCATTGATAAGAGAAATAATATAAATAAATTTAATTATCCGCCAAAAGTCGAACTGCTTAATCTCTCGATTTACCATAATATATTTAACACTAAAAGAAATGTCTCAATTTTAGATCAAACAGCTTTAAACGATCATGATTTATTTAAAATAATTTTTACTTCACATATTAAAAACCCTAATTTGATTAATGATATTAATTTGATAAATCTTTTTTCAAAACCTAAAAATTTAGATTTATATCATTACGCAAAAACGTTAGGGTTTTCTTTTTCACCGCACCAAAAATCTTGTTTTATTAAAATGTTGATTAAAAATCAACATGTTGTTTTACTTCAACAAGAATTAAATCCAGAAAAGAATGACATTTTATTAAATTATCTTCGATGGTGTTTAGAATACAACGCAGGCTATGAAATATTCAATATTATTGCGAATAAATTAGGCGGTGTTAAAGCCCTTGCCAAATTTTTTCAAAGTGAATCGATAGATTGGACAAATGGCAAATATGTTACTCTTGAGAGAAATATAGTGCATTTTGTTGCCCACACAACCGATCCTATTTTTTTAAATTTTTTATTCGAAAACTACCCTAACTTGGCAACGAAAATAGATTTCTTTGGACGAGATCATTTTCAAGCAGCTGTTGCAGCAGGCAATGTCATATTAGCAAAATATTTGATCAATAAAAAAATCATTGAGTTTAAATACTATCAAAATGATCTAACATTACTCGATTTTGCCATTAAATCTGCAAACAGCCATATGCTAAAATATTTATTTGATCAAGGTATGACTGCGCAATCTAAGCCCTATCTAGACAGAGAAGGCAACTCATTGCTTCACATAGCCATGATGCAAGTTAATTGGAAAATGCTCCCTCTTTTACTTCAAGAAAATATGCATCTAAAAAATAAAGCGGGATTAACTCCTTTTGAGGTCGGATTAGAGTATGGAAATATTAGACTTATTAATTATATGCTCGATAATGGGGTATATACTTTTTCTCAAAATAAATATTATTTAATCCATGCTTGGAAAGCAGGTAGCCATAGCTTTATTTTAAAATTATTAGATAAAGAGCTTAAACTCAGATCCGCCTATAAAATATTTAAACCCTACCTTGTTCATTTGGTTATCAATAATCATATTGATGCCATCAATGCATTTAGAATGGGTGATTTTTTAAAATATCAACGAAAACTAATTGATTGGATTGAAAAACAAGACAACCCGGTTAAATTTTATTATTATCTAGAAAATGAACAAAATATAATTATCCGAAAAATGCTCGACCCACAAAAAAAATATAAATATGCTTTACCTGAAATTAAGCCTTTTTTAGGCAAAGCACCTAATACAGTAAAAATAAACCAACCTGATTTGACAGAACCGGTAAAAAATATAACGCATCAATTTTCTGCGCTTTCTTTACAAGATGTCGTTCAGGAAATCAAAGTTGAAAATATAGAAGTGAACATGCATGAAAATTTTCTCGTTCACAGAAAGAAATAAAATATTCATCTTTTCTTAAAAGCTGACAGACAAGCTTGACATACCACTATCTAGATGTTTGGTAATATATAAGCTACTTTACTCAACTGAACTTAACCTCCATAAATCAGTCGAAACTATATAGTTACCGTGTAAATGGAAGGATTTAAGCATGGATATTTCTCAAAATCTGCGACTTGAAGTCATTAATACAATAAACAGAAAAAAATGGCGACCGGAAATTTCTCCCGAAGGATTTTGTAATGGGGACGCATTAGTGTGGGCGTTGTCTAGGTATGATGGAAAATCTCAAGAATATAATGAAATGAGCGATATTATTGTCGACCCGAATTTAGATTTAGAAAAATTAGAAAATAATCATTTAAGCTATATTAATAATTTTTCTAATTATAATAACGAAACATCTTCTATGTCTGAAATGATCAAAAAAGATCATGAGAACTATTTAAAAATAATGAAATATTATGATGGCATAATGTTTGGGCAAGAAGGATTTACCATTATTGATGATGCAAACCAATCCGATTGGCATCAGTTTATTAATATTGCAGAAAACCTAACAGAACCTGAGCTCTTTTTAACGTCTGAATTATTTAAAGATAAAACGGCTAAGATTGGCAAGATATATTTAGAAAAAGTAAATGATAAAGAGCTCAAGTTTGTTATAAAAAAATCTATCGATAAAACCATTGAAGGCACCCTCGAAATTAATAACATTGGAGAGCTAACACAAGGGTTTCTACAAGAACGAAAGGATGAAATATTAAAAAAAACATCAGATTTAGGTCACACCCCTGTGCCTTTTGTAAAAGAATTTTATATGCCTTTTGTTACTTCCAAAAATAATGTTCTCACTTTATTAAATACAATGTTACCTTCAAATAAAATAATAAAAATAGCACGACCTAAACATGCTATGTCGATATACAATGATGGACAGACTTATTACTTTTTTGATCCAAATTCTAAAATGGGTGAAGTCTCAGCAAGATCTTTAAAAGAACTTGAACCTATAATTATTGATAAGCTAGCATCCACGGGAGATGAGACCAATATCTCTTTTAATGTAACTATAGTAGATCTTAAAAATAATATACGTAATTTTAAGTATCCTGATGTAAATAGTCTCGTTAATTTTTCAATTGAAAACAATAAATTCAACACCAAAAATGGTTTAAGTGTATTAAATGATTTATCCCACAACAATCATACTTTATTCAAGACGATTTTTAAATCCAAAATAATAGACATCAATCTTTCTAATAGTATTGAACTTATCGTGATCATGTCAAATATTAAAAATGCTGACTTATATTACGCTGCCAAAGAATCTGGCTTTTCTTTCGATGAAAAGACTAAAGAGTTTTTTATTAAAGAATTAATTACAAATGGTAACTTAACTGTACTTGAAGACGTACTAAAAACAACGCCAGGAAATTTCAATAAATATCTAATACATTATTTAGAAAATAGTGCCGAATTCAATGTATTCAAAGTTATTACTGACAAGATGGGTGGCCCTCAAGCTGTTTTAGATCAGTATAAAAGCAATACAGATTGGTCAACTGAAGTATATGGTGAATTTGAACGAAATTTATTGCATTATGCCGTTAACTCCAATGATCCCACCTTCTTTAAGACCGTAAACGAAAAATACCCAAATCTACTAATAAAAAAAGATAATAAAGGACTTGACCCATTTGAACTCGCCATAGAAACGGGTAATACCAAACTGGTACAGTATCTCATTAAAGAAGGTATTGTAAATTTTAATCAATACCAACAGGATCCCAAAAATCTTGCCCTCGCCATAAATTCTAAAAATTCAGAAATGCTTGAATTATTATATAAACTGGGTATGACTGAACAAGTTGAGCATTACAAAGATGCGCAGGGCAACACTTTGCTTCATTTAGCCGCAAAGAAAGATGATTGGAAAATGATGAAACTTCTACTCCAAGATGAGATGCTTCAAAAAAACAATGAAGGATTAACCCCTTTCGACATTGCATTAGAAGCAGGAAATTCGACACTGGTTAATTACTTGTTAGATAGTAACATCTATAAATTATCTGAAAATAATCATTATTTAACCCATGCCTTCAAATCAGGGAATAATGACTTTATTTTTTACCAATTATTAAGTAAAGAGCTTAAAGATAGGCCCGAATTTAAGTTATTTAACAATTATTTAATCAATCTCTTATTTGACAAAAATATTGATTCTCTAAATGCATTTAGGGCAGGTGATTTCAGTCAACATCTAGGTGAAATGATTAATTGGATTATTAAGCAAGAAAATTCAGCTGAACTTTTTAATTTTATTTTTAATCAAAAAAGTTTTGATTTTCAAAACAACCCTTATGTGCAAGTGTTGTTAAACTGGTCTATTGATAGCAATAAACCTGCTGTGTTTGAATTGCTTCTATCTAAAGGCGTAAACCCTCAAGAATCAAACCCAGAATATCTTAACAAAATTCTTTCTTCTTCGCACCTTGATCAAGAAAAATATTTTGATATTTTAATGAAAAATCCTAACTTTGATCTTAATAAGGAAAAAATTTATGGTTCACCCATTCTGCTTTTCGCCCTAAGAATAAATAATGCCAAGTTAGTCGATATATTGATTAAAAAAGGCGCCTCAATAAATATTATTGACAGCAATATGAATCAGAACATTTTGCATATTGCTGCCAGTATGGGACGTAAAGATATATTAGAGTTGGGTTTAAAAGGGGGATTATCTACAGAAGTTGTCGACATTAATGGAAATACACCAATTAAAAATGCGGTTCAATCTAATCAAGCTGATTGCATTGATTTATTATTAAAATACAATGCTGATTTAAAAGCAATGTCTCCTTCGAATGAAACTATTTTGCACACCGCCGCATCCGTGGGTAATATCAAAATTTTAACAACCTGCTTAGAAGCTGGCTTAGATGTAAACATTCAAACTAAAATTGAAGATGATCTCAATCAAGAACCTGAAACGGCTGTTGTGGCTACATCCGAAGGTGAAACCGCTTTAATGCGTGCCGTCCAAAGCAATCAGACCCAGGCGTTTAGATTTTTGATAAAACATAACGCCAATTATAAATTAAAAAATAAAAATAATGAGTCCATATTTCATGTTGCAACAAATATTGGAAACGTTGAGGTCGTTAATTACTGTTTAGAAAAGGGTTTAGATCTAAACGAACCGAATGTTTACGGTAAAACCCCGTTTATGAATGCCATTGAGTTAAACAATGTTGAGAATATTGATTTGTTGATCAACAATGCTAAACCTAATTTTAATTTGAAAGATAAGGAGATGAACTCTATATTGCATTTTGCTGCTCAAAATGGCAACCTAGCCCTATTAGAACAAGGTATTAAAGCTGGTTTAAACATTAACGATGAAAACACCGTAGGCCAAACACCCTTAATTAAAGCCATTCAATTTGGTCAATCAGAAGAGATGATCGACATTCTCATAAAACAAGGCGCGGATTTTAAAAAGGTAAATAAGCTTGGCAACAGTGCATTATTTTATTTTATTCAAACTAATTTTCATAATTTAGGTAAATTAACAGATTTTTTCAAAAAAAATCAAGATATTGTTAATTTAAAAATGATCGAACCTATTTTAGTTGATTTACCCTCCTATTATTCGCCAGAAGTTAAACTTCTTTTAGAGCAACAACGTGATCTGACAAAAGAAAGAGAAGCCATTTTACCAGTTCCTACTAAAAATTTTACGGCTACTTTTAAAAAATTATCTTCTGATAACAAAGTTGATAACTCTGTAAAATCTGAAATAAGTATTGAAACCCTTCCCACTTCACCTCGAAGAAAGTAATTGTTATTGTAAAATTAAATAATTGAGAATTTAATTTATATCCTGGATGCCGCGGACAAGCCGCGGCACGTTGGGGGCAGAGAGCGGCACTAGAGAGTAGGAAAGGTTAAATTATTTAATTTTGTCACAATTTCTAACACAAATTTTTTGAACAGTGACTTCACCACCACAATTTTCATGACATAACTTATGATTGACATCACAAGATAATTCACATTTATCCGCATGCTTATAACAATCATTTAATAAAGTCGTGCGACTTGAACTGATAGTAGAGGTTGTGTCAGATTGGGGTTTAATCAAATCAGAGGCGACTGCAAGCATATTCGCATCACGCTCACATTGGCGTTGTAAATCCAGACATTGGCTATGACAAGTTTGTTTTTGCTCTAAACACTGATTAGCACACACACTGGCTTTAGGTGATTTAACAGGATGATAGATATAGTTAGTTTTATAAACCGGAGAGCAGCCTTGCAATAAAATTTGTAGCAAGATCACAGAGAGGGTTGCATAAATTATTTTGAACATGTTATTAAACCTTTGTTACGACTATATTGGTTATGTACCCAAGTTTATTTTTTTAATAAGTGAGAATAAAAAAATGAAATTTTATTCACCCGACTTTTTAGATGGTCAATCTATCCCAAAAATCTTTACCTGTGAATCCTCAGACATCTCTCCCGAACTCAAATGGGAAAATATTCCTAAAGAAGCAAAAAGTCTTGTGCTCATCGTAGATGATCCCGATGCCCCTGATCCCAAAGCACCTAAAATGACTTGGGTGCATTGGCTAGTTTATAACCTTCCTATCAATAGCACGGGCCTAAAACAAAATACAGGCCATACTTTACCCGCAGGTACATTTGAAGGCCTTAATGATTGGAAACGAATCGGTTATAGAGGACCTTGTCCACCTATAGGTCGTCATCGATATTTTTTTAAATTATATGCTATCGATAGTCTTTTGCCTGATTTAAAGCAACCAACTAAAGAAACGCTTTTAAAAAATATAGAAAAGAAAATCGTCGGGGAAGCGCAATTTATTGGCACATACGAAAAGGGCCTGTAAACAGGCCCTTCCAGCAAAACAAATAATAAATTATTTGTTTAGTGTGCAGGAGCAGCAGCGTCTTTAGCAGACTCTGCGGAACTAGCAGCATCTTTAGCGGCGTCTTTTGCAACAGCAGCATCATGAGCAGCATCTTGAGCGTGAGCAGCAGCTGCAGCGTTATCAACGTCTTTTTTAACGTCAGTAACAGCATCGTCTACTTTTTTGCCCATTTCAGCAGCAGTGCCTTCAGCTTTGTTTTCTTCACCGGCTGGTGCAACTTGTTCTTGAGCAGTAGAAGTTTCATCTTTCTTCTGATCTTTACAAGCAGTAATGCCAAGTGCTAACAAACATACGGTTGTAGCAAGTATAATTTTCTTCATGCCATCCCTCGCTCGGTTAAGGTATATGAAAATTGTTAATATTAAAAAATTAAAGCTAGTTGGATACTAATACCCGCCTATGCTAGAACTCAACAGTCACATAGGGTCACAGTTAAGTTATGAGAGAATTATAATCGAGAAAATTATCTTGTAAACTGTTTTTCGGTATTTTTATGATGTTTTAGTATAAACACCTACTAAAGTATATTAGCTACCTAATATATGCTTAGTGTAAATAGGCCGCGCATTTTGTTCAATATAATCAATTACTGCCCCAGCAATGTCTTTTTTCGTGGTTCGTTCAATGCCTTCTAAACCGGGGGAAGAATTTACTTCTAATAATTTTGGACCCGCTTGTGTTCTGAGCATATCCACACCAGCAAAGTGTAATCCCAGTAATTTAGCAGCCTTTACCGCTGTCTTACGCTCTTCTGAGGTAATTTTCACTTTAAATGATTTACCGCCCTGATGTAAATTACTTCGAAAATCGCCTTCTTGTGAAATACGTTCCATCGCCGCAATCACTTTATTTCCCAAAACAATACAACGAATATCTCTGCCAGCACTTTCTTTAATATATTCTTGAACAATAAAATTGGCTTTTAATCCCCGGAATGCCTGAATCACGGCCTGAGCCGCTTTAGAAGTTTCAGCTAAAACGACGCCCCGGCCTTGTGTGCCTTCCAGTAATTTAATCACAAGCGGAGCACCTCCCACCAAGCTAATGAGCTCTGTCATGTCTCCGGGCACGTGTCCAAACACGGTAACGGGCATGCCAATGCCCCCTCGCCCTAAAATTTGATGCGCAAACAGTTTATCCCTCGAACGAATAATGCCCAGGGAGCTATTTAAACAGTAGGTATTCATAGATTCGAACTGTCTTAATACTGCCATACCATAAAAAGTGATAGAGGCACCAATTCGAGGAATAATAGCATCAAATTTTTCAAGCTCTTGTCCCAAATAATGTACACTAGACTTACTAGCGGTTACCTTAATATAACAACGAGTGGTGTTAATAACTTGGACATCATGACCTCTCGCACGTGCAGCCTGCACCATTCTTTCGGTCGAATAACTGTCAGGCTCTCGACTAAGGACGCCTATCTTTAATTTTCGTTTATGGGGTTCACTGCTGACTTTGTCATAAACATGAGGAGAAAGTTCACCAAACAAATGCGAGGCTTGAGGCAAGACAGCAAGTCTGCCTTCTAAGGCAGTTCTGCCTAAAAGCATACGATAGGACATGGTTTCACGATTCGTGAGGGATATTTCAATGGGCCAAGTTTTTTCACCTAACTGAACCATCGTTCTAATAACATATCTTAATTCCGTGTGACCACTTGAGCTTGTTACCTCTCTTTCGGCAACCAATGTTGCTTTGCAGTAGATTTCAATGTCGGGCCGTTCTGGTATGGGATGAATACCAAAACGAACTTTTTGTTGGCCATCTTCTTCAATTTTTTCAACCATAAAAGCATGTAGCGCCGAGGTTTTGGCGCCGGTATCTACTTTTGCCTTAATAGCTAAAAGATTAAGTTCCGGTAAAGAAACCCATTCTTCCCAACCAATTGGAATTAATTTTGTTTGTTTAGGATTCATATAGTGAGCTGTTCTGTATTATTAAGCTGGAAACACAACAAAGATAAGTATCTAAACATAGTTTAACAGATATAGAGAGACTTCATGAAGAGAAAACCTGTTTATAACCTCAGATTTTTTGGAAAATAATATAATGATAATGGTATAAATTAGTTGTGTATCAAAACTTACTGTTATTATTTTGTCCCAGGTACAATCACTAATTCTACCCGCCGATTTCTGCCTTGGCTTCGTGGATCTTTTCCTAACTGCGCGGGCGATTTAGCCCCCATGGAAACGGTTTCGATGCGTTTTGCCGGAATACCCTGCGCCCGTAAAAATTTGGCCGTTTCCAACGCTCTTTTATGCGCCATTTTATGATTTAATGCAGCCTCTCCTTTATTATCACTATGGCCTTCTACCCTGATAATGCTATGAGGGTTTTGTTTTAAATAACTAGCTTGTTCTTTCAAAATTTGTTTATGAGTTGGTGAAATTTGCATACTGCCAGAATCAAAAAATAAGACATTGCGTAAATTTTGTTGTTGTTGCTCGCGATAAATTTCTTCGTAAACAATACTTGGAGGTTGTGTGGGGCTGTAGCTTTCAACTACAAATTCTTCTTCTTGCTCAGAATAAGCCGGCATAGGCGTTTGATACTCAGGACCAGGACCTTCGCAACCTGTTAACCCAACAATAAATAATGCGCCCGTCATTGACGATATCGCCCAAAACCTGTGTCTCATGTGATATATTCCTAAAACTTAAGCAAACCAGATAAATAATTTTCTGACAATTGGAACAATCATGCTACAAGACAATTTATTTTCTAGCCAAATAGCCAATTACAGTAATGAGATGACTTCACCCGAACCCCCATTACTCACCTATCTTATTCAAGAAACCAAAACCAGCACACATATCCCCGATATGATATGTGGTCGAGTCGAGGGACGCTTACTAAAAATGTTGGTAAACTTAACTAAGGCAAAACACTGTGTAGAAGTCGGTACGTTTACGGGTTATTCTGCTTTATCTATCGCTGAAGCCCTCCCACCTGAAGGGAAATTAATTACCTGCGAAATACGGCCAAGGCATGCCAAGATCGCGCAGAAATATTTTAATTTATCGCCCCATGGACATAAAATTGAATTAAAACTGGGTAAGGCCACAGATACCCTGAACTCCCTCACCCAACCTATTGATTTTTGTTTTATCGATGCCGATAAATTAAATTACCAAATTTATTATGATTTATTATTACCCAAAGTAAAATCGGGTGGTTTGCTGGTATTTGATAATGCTTTATATCATGGCGAAGTGTTGAACCCTGTGACCAAAGAAGGCAAAATCATTCATGCTTTAAATACACAAATTCAACAAGATTCTAGGGTAGAACAAGTGTTGTTGGCCATCAGAGATGGCGTGTTACTGGTCAGAAAAAAATAATGGATGTAATGATTGTATTTTGCCCGGCACAGAGGCCGGCCACTACAAGATTGCAGCATGCGCGATAAATTTTATTAAAGGCACAGATTTGTAGTGGCCGGCCTCTGTGCCGGACAGAATTTCTATATTGATAAAAGATCAGGTTTATTTGAGTGAATTTGCTTTAAATAATTCGGGGGAAACGACCCATTTTATCATCCAACTTCCATAGTAACTGGTTAAACAGATCAGCGTGCAAGGCTGAATATCCAAACACGGCCTATCTGGCGTGTTATGCAATAACAAGCTAACGAGTCTGTCTAAATAAGGCAAATGCCCCACAATTAATAAATTAGGTTTGTTGGGATGAAGATGAGGCCATTCTATTTCTAAAAATTCACGCAGTTTTTCAACAGAATCGTTGGGCATTAAACCCAATCTGGGCTCTATACTCGCTCCCGGCAAACCTATAGATCGTAATATTTCTGCGGTTTGTTGCGCACGTAATTTTTCAGAATGGAAAATAAAATCTGTTTTAATGGGATGATTGGTTTGCTGCCAAGCCGCTAATCTTTCAATATCTTGACGGCCGGCAAGGGAAAGCGGCTGAGCAGCATCTTGCCATTCGGATACCGCTTGGGCATGTCTTAATAAATACACTTCCATATGTATGCCTATCCTAGTTTCTCAGCTTATTCATGCTGTCATAATATCATATATCCTACAGTACTGATTAGAGCTCCATAGGCTTCCCTACGTGCCGCGGCTTGGCCGCGGCATCCAGATTCAATCAAGTTTGGTAATAAACTTTTTAAAAGAAAAGCTTTTTAGCCACTGTCGATTGTTGTTTAGTTGGTCTATTTGTCTCTGGTGCTAAAGATGCCGCCCCATCCTCAATCTTTAAAGACTTAGTCAGCGGCGATAAGGTCGTATGATTACTCTCTACCAAATTAAATTCAGGCGCCCCTTCTATAGAAAATTTAGGGGTTGAGTTGTTATGACATTGGTGTGAAAAAAGCAATGGTTGAATAAAAAATTCATCTTGCTGCTTTGCTTTTAAAGCCAATTGTAAATCTGTTAGCCAAGTTAACACCGGTAATTTATTCGATTGGCAGGCAGAACAACAATCAATAAAGTTTGTTTCAAGTTCGCTTTCAATATCAATTCCATAATTTGCTTTAACCATAAATTTTGCTGGCATTTTTGGATTCAAACTTTCTTCATGTGAAGCAATATATAAAGTATATTTTTTAATCAACGAATCTAAGAGCGTAAAAGATTCTTCTTTATCGGAACAAACACGTGATACTTGGTGAATCACGCTATTCGATGTTTTTTTATAAGTAGGCTTTTGCTCATCAAATTTACGAGGTAATAAAAAATATGTATTTTCTATATTGGATATGATTATTTTTATAGAACCCTGCATTTCACTGAATGCCAAGTCGTTTAGCTTACCTGCTTTCTTTGCCATCATACAATTTACAGAAAATTTATACAATTCGATGAACAGCATATCTAACTGTTTAAAAATTTTCAGATGTTGATTTTTTTCAACCTGTGTACAATTGATTTCATAGTCGCTATCCGCAATAATTTGAGCAATTTTAAGCGGTTTTTTTGTTTTTAAATAAATCGTTATATTATTTTTCGCAAGATAACTTTCGTACATTTTTCCGAGATTACTTGATAAGCTGTTTAACAATTCTAGGTCATTCTCAATGAAGTCACTTATCGTAGTACAAAATTGATTTGTTTTTTGTTCTTTATTTTCTAAAATAGCAAAATGTAAGCGTTGAATACATTTTGTCAAAAGCCTGATGTTTTCAAAAGTAGGGATAATAGGCATACGCAAATTAGCTGCCCCAAGAATACTTAAAGATTTGATTTGCGTACTATCATTTAAAGCATCTCTGACATACGCAATGAATTTTTTCTCAGCACAAGCCCTGAAAGGATCATTTAAAATCGCTGAATTATCCTCTTTATAACTGAAAAGCGGTTGGGTATTACCTGAATATCCTTTATTGATCTGCTGCAACAATACATCGATTGCACTTTGCTCTTCATCATGATAAACAAAAGTGAATGCTATATTATCAACAACTTGCTTTCCAAGCTCTTTGGCAAAAGCTTTGATCATATTTTGAAACATCTTAAGCGCTTTTTTATTTTGCTTATGCTCTTTTGATATTTTTTGTACATCGCCACTGGTGGTAACCAAACAAATATATTCTGGAGCCCATTCTTTGTGCAATTCAAGTCTAATAGGGAAAAATGAAATACAGCTGTTCAGTTCACTTCCTGTTTTCGCTGTCTCATAAGTTTTTGCGAGCTGGTTGTATGTTTTTTGCGCTTCTTTTAAAATCAATCTTAAGGCTTCATCGCTAAGCTTATTACCTTGATAATCACCTTGCATTGTACGCAGTAGAATCTTCTCCGCAACGTCTTCCCAAGGGACCAAATGAATATTGGAGAAATTTTCCAGATCCTGTATACAGCTTATATAGTGACGTTGCTCATCATCATCTTGCGTTAGCTTGAATAATATTTCTTGATTATATAATGCAGGCATTGCATTTATTATTCTATTAAGCAAGTCTAATTTAACTGATTTTTCTTTTTCTTGTTGAAAAGACATCATCACTTTTACACAATCAGGCGATCCATAAAGTGCTTGAGTAAAATAATGGGCTAAATTTTTAGACATCTCATTGGCATCAAAATAACATTCTGGAAGGGCAGACACATTTCCTAAACTTTGAAATAAATTGGGTTTTACTTTAATAATCTTATTTCTGACATCAAGAATAATTTTAGCCAAATCAGAATTAGACAAAACATCATTTTTTTCTTTTAGATTCGCAGCTAAACTTTCCGATAATGCTTTAACTAATTTTTCAAAAGTACCTTCATTATTGTGCACAATATCAAATAATTCGCCTAATAGTCCCTCAGAATTTTTTTCATCATATGGTAAGCCATTTTGAAGCATCAAACCTTTAAATGAAGCTTTCATTTTAGTTTTATTTTCTTCAATCTCTTTTTCTAAATCTATAATCTTAT
The DNA here is from genome assembly GCA_902826485.1 of uncultured Gammaproteobacteria bacterium. Classification (GTDB taxonomy): domain Bacteria; phylum Pseudomonadota; class Gammaproteobacteria; order Berkiellales; family Berkiellaceae; genus CADEEZ01. Next base: position 12,330 of record CADEEZ010000023.1, on the reverse strand, counting down.
TTTGAATTTTTTTATCTAATTCAAGAACCTTCTGAAAATATTCTTCAGTACGTGCTCCGGCTAAACTCTTTTCTTCTAATTCGTTTATTTTTATATCCACAACGCCCCTATCAAACGACAAAGCAAATTTATTGCTCGGCAGCTTAGAAGGTGACTTTAATTTAGTCGGGGAATGATGCGGAGATTTAGAAGGGGAAACCGGGGGCGTTTTTGCTTCTAATAAAATTTCTGTAGACAAGGTCAGATCATTTTCTAATAACGAATGCAGCCTTTCTGAAAATTGAAAATAGACATCTGATTTACCAGTAGAGGGTGTTTCAATCAAACTATCTATATTGCCATGAATGTGATTAGATAAACCTTTTTTACTTTTATTAGGGTTTAGGCTAACAATCTCATCATAATAATTATTAAATCGACGCAAATTTTCATCTGTCATTTTCAGGTCGCCATTTTTCAAGTTCTGGACCTTACTGGATAATTCTTTTAATTTAGCAATTTGCTTAATAATGGACATAAAAACTCACCTTCAAAATAATAAACAATTAAGATATTTTAACTCACCAGTAGCGCAATCTCATCTAATCGATCCAAAAATCTGACAAAAGGTATTTTAAAGCTGATTAACGCAAGTACTCTTCTTCTTTTTTTTTCTATTTTCTTCTGTCGTGTTACTTACATTACAATCAAATCCCAACATGGTCGCATCTTGTCCTGCCTGTGGAAGGGGCTCGAGCGTTGCATTGAAATTGAATCTGGGGAAATAGCCTTTTTTGTTAATACCCATCAAACATCCAGCTTTCAAGTGAATGATACGCTCTTTCAATTTTTGATTTTTATCTGAAATAGCATTTGGCACCAGTGATAAATATTTGAAATAGTCATGTTCAGCCACTAATGATGGCGATACCAAATTCTTCGCAATAAGCTCCATCGCCATAATTTCTAAATATAAATCCAAATCCACTGAATTAGATTTCACTTCAGCAAAATATTTCAATTGAGAAAATATATTTAACGCTTCAGTATATTTTAGTTGTCGAATGCATTCATTTCCAAAAAGAATATAAACATTTATATTTGACTCATTAAGGGGAAATGAATTTTGGGGATTGTTGATTAATTGCGTAAATAACTCATAGGAATCTTTCTTTTCACTAAAATGAGACACAATCGCAGACTGACGACACCATTCTTGCATGATACTCAAATGATCTGGAAGAGAGAAAAAATCTTCATCTGTCAAATACAAGTCTTTAATGACGCCTAAGTGTGTTTGTGCTTCATAAAAATTATTTGTTATAATAAAAATTTGAGACTTTAAGAGCAAAAGTCTGAAATATTCAGAAGTATTACAGACCAATCGATTATCATCATTTTCTAATTTCTCAAGTTCATCAAAAGCTTCCTTAAATTGACATTGAGAAATCAAGTAAGTTATTTTGCAATGCAATAATCTTTGACAATATTCCTCAGAAATATCATTACTATCAATATATTGTGTGATTAAGGCCATCTTTTTAGACCAATCAGTATGAGGGTTAGTTTCAAGCTCGCGAATTAATAAAAAAACGGGAAAGTCCTTATCCTGCTCAATCAAATCCTGAGAAGTCAAACTCTGATCCATTATGTAAACCCTTAACTAGATTAATTTTATTATTTCAGTGTAACTACAATTAAGTTTGCGCTTTAACAAATTAATCATATAATACCACCTATATACCTAAAGAACGAGGTTAGTAGACACCCATATGTCACTTAAACACCCTATTTCAGCCATAATTATCCCCGCTCGAATGGGATCAAGTCGATTTCCTAATAAACCGCTTTGTGATATCCATGGCATTTCGATGATCGAACGCGTTTGGAAAATTGCGAATTTATCTAAGCTGAGCGCCCTGACCTACATTGCAACCGATTCCCTTGAGTTAAAAAGTTTCTGTGAGCAGCAATTTGGGGCCAAAGTGATTTTAACAGGTGAATGTGCCACTGGCACAGACAGAGTGGCTCAAGCGGCAAGTATATTAAAAAATGACATGGGCATAAACTTTGATATTGTGTTTAATTTACAAGGCGATGCGGTGCTTACTCCCCCTTGGATTATTGATGCCGTTTTAAGTGACATGACAAAACAAAATATCCCTATGGCCACCCCTGCGGTGTTAATCTCACCTAAGGATTTTTTGCCTTTTGTAAAAGCTAAAAAACAAGGCTCCACGAGTGGCACTTGTGTGACATTTGATCACAATCACCGTGCCCTGTATTTTTCAAAAAATTTACTCCCCAGCAGCAGAACGCCTGAAGTATATTATCCTATTTATCGCCATATTGGATTATATGCTTATCGATGCGATATTTTAAATCAACTGGTTGAATTACCTCAATCGCCTTTAGAAAAAATAGAACATCTCGAGCAACTGAGAGCCCTTGAAAATAATATTCCTATCTCCGTCGTGGTCGTCGACTATCAAAATCGAACGCATGGTTCAGTAGACAACCCTGAAGATGTTCAAAAAATTGAAAAAATAATCACAGAACAAGGTGAATTAATATGATTTTACCCTTAATTAAAATTATTTTCTTAAGACATGGCAACACATTCGAATCCACAGAAGTACCGGTACAAGTTGGGGCTAAAACAAATTTACCTTTAACAGAAAAAGGTCGTCAACAAGCAGAAGCAGCTTGTGCCTATTTAGAAAAAAACCGATTGGTTCCCGATCATATTTATACGGGTCCCCTGACGCGCCACTTAGAAACGGCCGACATATTGGCAAGCCATTTTGAAGCCCCCGTGATACACACATCGGCTTTAAATGAAATTGATTATGGTCAATGGGAAGGAAAAACAGTAGAAGAGATCAAAACACAATGGTCGGAAAGCTACCAAGCTTGGGCTGAACAGGCCATTTGGCCTAGTGATATTTTTGATGCACAACATCATTTGTTTTCGCATCAGCAAGCCTTAAAAAATTGGCTAGAAGAACTTAGCCATAACACCGAACCCACTTCCACCGTTTTGGCCATCACCAGTAATGGCTTACTTAAAATTATCTTAACGATGATCCCCGAACTTGCCCTAAGCTTATTTGAAAATCATGGCTTCGATAATTATAAAGTTAAAACCGGCGGCTTGTGTATTGTAGAATACGACACTTTCGCAAAAAAATTATCGGTTAAAAATTGGAACGTTACCCCTTAATCTTTTTTGGCCAGTTTGGTCGCCACAAAGCAAGATAATGCGCCGCCCCCAAAAGCTAAAATTAGGCCACCTCGGTATAAAATCATCCCTACATCTATTATGGTTAAGTTGGCTATCCCATATTTAAATATACTAAAAACAGCCAAAATAACCAAACTCAAACCAAAGCCTAATAAATATAACCTTTTATATTCTTGGCTCAACGAAAAAAATATGGCCAAACTTAATACTAAAATAATTAAATTTATTACCACCAAAAAAATCATTTCAACCTACTTTTTATTATTATTCAGCATTTTTGAATTGATATTATCTAGAAATACTTTTGCTTGATTCATTTCGTCTTTATTTAATTTTTTCATTTGAAGATCTCTGGCTTTGATCATTTTTTGATTTGCACTTTTTGCTGCCAAGCTTAACCAGGCATAGCCTTTTATTTTATCTTCTTTTGTCCCTAACCCTGCAGAATAAGCCAATCCTAACTGATATTGTGCCTCAGTCATTCCTTGATAAGCCGATAATTCAAGCCATTTAACCGCTTCAGTTGGATTTTTTTCAGTTACTTTGCCATCAAGATACAATAAAGCTAAATCATATTGGGCTGGAGCATACCCACTTGTTGCGGCACTTTTTATTAAGTTAAGCGCTCTAGGTAAGTCTTTATCGATCACTTCTCCCGCAATCAGTAATTTCCCCATTCTCAATTGTGATCGGGGTTCACCTTGATTAGAGGCAATATGATATGCTTTGATGGCCTTCGCTTTATCTACCGCTATCCCCACGCCATCTTCGTAACGTCTCGCCACTTCATAAAGGGCTTCTTGGTTATTTTGATCTGCGGCATATTGTAGCCATTTAAACGCTTCTTTTTCATCAGGATGACCAATTAATTGACCATCTGAATAGTACATGCCAACTTGATATTGTCCTTCAGGGCTACCCAATTGCGCTGCTTTAACATAATTCTCAAAGGCTTTTTGTTCTGATCGGTCAAATCCTGCATGCCCTAATTGATAGGCTTTGGCGACAGCAACATAAGCCTCAGGTTCTTTTTTCTCCATGGCTTTTTCCATCCAGGATCTGCCATAACTATTGCTTTGATCAACGCCTCTGCCTTCCCAATAAAGTTGCGCCAATTCAACCATAGCAGGGGCGTACCCTTTTTTAGCCGCTTCAGTAAACCATTTAAAGGCTTGAACATCATTGGGTGAATCTAGCCCTGTGCCCTTTTTGTAGGTTTTACCCAGTTCAAATTGCGCTTCAACAAAACCCTGTTTGGCTGCTTCTAAAAACCATTTATAGGATTCTTTAGAATCAACGGCTGTTCCTGTGCCATCACGAAAAGCAATGGCTAATTCTAATTGGGCTTCAGGCAGGCCGGTAAAGGCACTTTTTTGAATCCAAGCAAAATATTCTGGCCAGCTTTTTTGATTTTTGTAAAGTAAAGCGATGGCTTGAAAGGCTTTTTTATAATTTTGTGCGGCTGATTTATTATACCAATCAAAAGCCAATTTTTCATTGATTTCTAGAGCAGCCCAACCCTTTTCATAATACAAACCCATCATATATTGAGCAGGCGCATAATTTTGGTCTGCAGCTTTTTTAAATAAATCGAGTGCTTTTATTTGATCTTTGGGGATTTCAGCTGAGCCACTGTTGTAAATTAAAGCCAAACCTTGCATCGCGGCAATGTTATTTTTTGCCATGGCTTTTTCATACCAATTAGCGGCTTGCATTAAATCTACCTTTGTTCCCTCTCCATAATGGTACGCATACGCGACATTATATATAGATTCGGGATTGCCTTGATTGGCCGATTTTAAAAACCACTCGAAGGCCGTTTTAGGATTTTTAACTACGCCAACACCTTCAACGTAACAAATGCCCGCATTGTATTGCGCTAATATATGACCTTGTTCAGCAGCACTGATAAACCATTTGCAGCCCTTATTCGGATCGATATTCAAGCCGTCTGATCCGTTTAAATATTTTAAGGCTAAAGCAAATTGAGCATTTCTATCACCCTGCTCTGCTGCGGCTTTCACTTCGGCAAGGGGGGCTAATTGATTGATTGAGGTTTCTGCCTTGGGAACCGGTGTTTGTGCATAAGTGATCACCGGTTCAACAGAAAGACTTGCGACTAATAAAGTAACCGCAAAATGAATTGTGTGTTTGGCTTCCATGCTTTCCCTCTAGATTAAGCGACTGTATATTTTTCCTGTACGTAGCGTTCGACGATTTCAATAAAGTCTTGTGCAATCGTATCCCCTCTCAAAATAGTATATTTGCTTCCATCAATAAAAACAGGGGCCGCTGGGGCTTCTCCGGTTCCTGGTAAGCTTATTCCTATATCCGCGTGCTTGCTTTCACCTGGACCATTCACCACGCAGCCCATTACGGCTAATTGGAGATTTTCGACGCCGGGATATGCTTTTTTCCAAACAGGCAGTTTAAGACGGATATGTTGTTGTATCGTTTGAGCTAAGGTTTGAAAAACAGTACTGGTCGTCCGCCCACACCCTGGGCAAGCTGTGACCATAGGAGAGAAAGCGCGCATCCCCAAAGATTGTAAAATTTGCTGGCAAACTTCTACTTCAAGTTTTCTGTCTCCGCCTGGTTCAGGGGTCAATGAAGCCCTGATGGTATCTCCAATGCCTTTGTCTAGTAACACCGATAAAGCAGCTGTGGTAGAAACGATACCTTTAGAGCCCATACCTGCTTCTGTTAAGCCCACATGCAAAGCATAATCACATTCTGCTGCTAGCGCCAAATGAACGTCAATGAGTTCTGGTACTCGGCTTAATTTACAAGATAAAATAATCTTATTGCGAGGCAGTCCAATGGCTTCTGCTGCTTTCGCACTTAAAATAGCGGAATCAATCAAAGCGCGTTTGGCAATTTCATGCGTGGGTTTAGGGTCGGCTAACTGGGCATTTTCATCCATCAGTCTTGCTAATAAATCTTGATCTAAGCTACCCCAATTTACCCCAATTCTCACTGGCTTATCATATTTAATGGCCATTTCTATCATCGAGGCAAAATTTTTGTCATGCTTTTCGCCAAAACCGACATTGCCCGGATTAATACGATATTTTGCGAGTGCTTTAGCGCAATCGGGAAATTCTTGTAATAATTGGTGACCAATATAATGAAAATCGCCAACAATAATAGGATCTTGCCAACCTAATGTGACTAATCTATCTCGAATGTAAGGCACTGCTTTGGCAGCTTCTTTGTTGTTGACGGTAATACGAACAATTTCAGAGCCGGCTTGCCATAATTCAAAGGTTTGTTGTGCAGTGGCTTCAATATCTGCTGTATCGGTATTGGTCATCGATTGAACCACGACAGGTGCAGTGCCCCCAATGGTAATATTGCCGACTTGAACAGGCACACTCACTCTTCGCTTTGGGACAAGAATACTCATAAAACCACCACTTCAAATTAATTATATGTCAACCTTCTAAATAACATTGTGCGTTATCTTAAGTATTTTACGCTGGCTTGAAGCCCGAGTATACTTCTAAGGCTTCATCTGGATAATAAGGATAATAAAAATGGCACCAGAAGACCAAACCGAAGACTGGATCATGGACTCCCTCGAGCAAGATTATCTCGAAAATTTAGCCGAGCTTCAGCAAAAACTGCTCTTTAAGCAGCAGACCATTGAAAAACAGGCCTTAAAAATTCAAGAACTTGAATTAAAAATGCTCAGCGACAAACATCGATTACAAAAAGTCTTTCAAACCCTTTTATTAAAAGAATATTTGCACCATCAGGGCCAATTTTTAAAAACCCTAGATGCTTTTCAACAGATGCGTTTGTTACAGCAAGCAACTGAAGCGAAATTGAAGATCATGTAGAAAAAAAATCTGTAGTGGCCGGCCTCCGTGCCGGCCAGCCTATTCCAACTAATTCCGTTAAAGTTTATAACTATCTAAACGCTTTTTTATTATGATGACCATTCCTGGAAACATGGTGTCCCTGCCTGCGATTATGTTTGTTTAAAATGCTTAATCGACTGGATTTTTGTTTTTGTGAATGGGGCCTTTGAGTAGATAGCTGCTGAGTAGAAAAAATCACGGGCTGAGATTGTTGTAGGGGCGTTTCAGGAGAATGTCGTTCTTGCCTTTCAGAGAAGTTATTTTCTGGTGTTTCTATATGAGGTAAAAATTCTTGTTCTCCAAAATTTCCTGTGCGTTCGTCTGTTTCTGAATGGGGTGTTTCTACCTCTTCTTGTTCTTCTTCTTGTCTTTCTTCGTCTTGGTGCGATAACTCTGTTTGTAGCCATTCCCCGTCAAACATCGAATTTAATCTGTTTTTTTGGGCCTGCGGCTTAATCTCGTCTGGATTGTCTATTTTTGCTTTCAATGCTTGTGCGTAGCCTTTTAAAAATTCCACTTGTTGTTTAAACAATTCATTTAGTTCACCTTGCTTCAAAATAGAGTCTTGCAATTCCTTTGTTTGTGATAAAAGTTCTTCAGAAACTTCAAGCCCTTCTAAAGCAGGTTTTTTAACATAATTGTATAAAAGCCCACACACAAATACAGAGACGATCGCGAAAGTAGAAAGAAAAGAACCTAATCCCATTGAGATCACGGCTAAAAATTTTACGGCAGGCGACATTGCCATAAATAAGGCTTCTACCCATTTTAGTAATTGTATCGATTCAGGCATGCCAAGCCATCCACCTAGGGTCAGCATGAGTACAATCGAGAAGGTTGATGCTAATAGATAGGGGATCCCCGATTCCACTAAATTAAACCACCACGGTAAACGCAAAGTATTCATTTTTGTTTTTAATCGTTTGGTATTCGATATCATACATTCTTCCCTATACTGATTTTTTATGCGGTACTTATAATTATTTTTAGCTCAGCACTAACCTATTACCAAATTCATATTGAACTTTATTCAAGCGAAGGTGTCTATAGCCGATATAGAAATTGAGAAGTATAGTTAGGCAGCAAGATGTCAATGCAGCAACAAGATAAATATACAACGGGTCATTATGTGGAAAGCAAAGCTAAATCCAATGATCCGCTTGATAAATACTTAAAAGAAGTACGCGTTACGCCTCTTCTTACTAAAGAACAAGAATTTGAATACGCTAAATTAGCCCAGTCAGGTCACCCTTTAGGCCGTAAAAAAATGATTGAGGGTAATTTAAGATTAGTGGTTAAAATTGCCAGACGTTACATCAGAAGCGGCTTGTCTTTATCCGATCTGATTGAAGAAGGCAATTTGGGATTGATTCGCGCGGTAGAAAAATTCGATCCCGATAGAGGGTTCCGTTTTTCAACCTATGGCGCTTGGTGGATTCAGCAAACCATTGAGCGTGGTATTATGAATCAAGCCAGAACAGTTAGATTACCTGTTCACATCATGAAAAAAGTAAACAGCTATTTAAGAAATAGTCGAGCCTTAAATAAAAGCCTTGAACACGAACCTAACAAAGAAGAACTCGCGTTACATAGCAAGCAGTCGCTCGAAGAAATTGAAAAAATCATGATGTTAAATGAAAAAATTATTTCTATCGATGCCCCTATTTCTGGCGAATTCGATAAACCCATTTTAGAGACCCTGCAAGATTTTCAAAACGAAGAACCCTATACCGCTTATTTGAATCAAGATATCAAAAAACATCTTAAAACCTGGATTGATTCCCTATCAGAAAGGCAACGAGACGTGATTGTGAGGCGATATGGCTTAATGGGGCACGATATCATGACGCTCGATGAAACAGGCCAAGATATCGGATTAACAAGAGAACGCGTGCGTCAAATTCAAACAGAGGGCCTGCGTGCCTTAAAAAAAATCATTACCCAAAGTGGTCTGGGGCCTAATAACTTATTAAATGGTTAAGCCATAAATCTGTTTTTAGGATACTGTTGCAAATAAATTGCTTTAGGATCACCTGCTTTTTCTTCTTCAAGTACCAATGAAAAATGCTTTTCACAAGCCGATTTCCAAGTGGTGGATTCAATCGCACTAAAGAGTGCTTTTACACGCTTGAGTTCTAATATATTGGGTAGCAACTCATTTTGCGTTGTTTTTAACATGCTTCTAAGAACCGTAAATAGTTCATCTTGGCTTAATATTTCTAATGGTTTGCTCATCGTTTATATACCTGGTTTAGAATAACGAATTAGATGACAGAGTTTATCAAGCTCACAAACTATGTCAATAATGTTACGCACTACCGTTCATCCATTAGTTAAAATATGAAATATAGTTAGTTGTTAAACTTTATAAATAGCTCGTCTAATAATTTACTCGCGCCTATTCTAAACCAACGAGGATGGAGCCATTCGGGTGCCAACACTTGCAGAACCACATCAATAAATTCATTGGCGATCTTCATGTTTTGAATGCCACCGGCGATTTTAATTCCGCCTTTAACCCCGGTATTTAAATAATGATTTTTGATTTGATTGGCCATGATTCTCACGGCTTTGGTCGTTGCTTGAACAGTATGTTTACCTGTAGACGTTTTAATAAAATCGCATCGGGCCCTTAAGCAAGCATCGGTTGCCAAACGGATTTCTTCGTCTGATAATGCCCCGGTTTCTAAAATGGCTTTTAACACTTTAGTACGCGGAATTAATTCTCGGCAAGGTGACAAAAAATCTTCTAACATATTAGAATTTAATTGAAAATCACGATAAGGGATCACCATATCAATTTCAGTGGCCCCTAAATCTAATGCCTCGTAGATTTGTGAACGTACTTCTAATTTAGGTAGGTTTCCTAATGGAAAGTTTACCACCGTACAAAATGCAATGGGATGTTTAATTAATTTTTTAGCTAAAGGCAACATGCTAGGATAAACGCAAATCGCGGCAACAGGCTTTGAAAGCTTATTAATATTATGGCAAAGCGCACTGATTTCAGCTTCAGTGGCATCTGGATTTAAATTCGTGACATCTAATAACGGGATAAGATCTTCAATTTGAAATGCAGGTGCAAAATTTGGAAACACAGTCTTCCCCTAAATTAACCAAAATAACTTAATCATGTATAATAGGTATATCAGGTTTTATATCATTATATGATTAAGTGGAACAAACCATATGCTTCTATTATTATCTAGCATGATTACTTTTCTATTGGGCTTTGTCCTTATTTTTATTTATATTCACAAAATGCTGAATAAAAAAATTAACGAGCAATTTGTGCAGCTTAATCAGCAACACCTTCAAACCAATTTACACAATCTCACGACCATACAAAACTTTTTGGGGAATAACACAGCCGAACTAGACAGACAATTACAAAATGCCCTCACCAGACATAACGATACGCTCAACAAACAATTTGATAAACTCACCCTATCAACCGAAACAAAATTAGATAAAATCAGTGTACTGTTAGATAAACGTTTAGAAAGTAGCTTAGAACGCACAAATGATACGTTTACAAATATTATCAAACGCTTAACCATTATTGATGAAGCGCAAAAGAAAATTTCCGAGTTATCCACCTCTGTTTTAAGTCTACAAGATATTTTAAATGACAAACGGGCCAGAGGGGCTTTTGGTGAATTTCAATTACATCAATTAATCAGCGATATTTTGCCGCAATCGGTTTATGAATTGCAGGCCGTTTTACCCAATCAAACCCGAGTCGATTGTTTGTTATCGTTACCCGAGCCCAATGGAAAATTAGCCATCGATGCGAAATTTCCGCTTGAAAATTACAAAAGCATGATTAACATTAATTTAACTTTGCACGAACAACAAGCGGCTTCACTAAAATTTAAACAAGATATTAAAAAACATATTACCGATATTAGCAGTAAATATATTTTACCCGGCATTACTTGCGATAGCGCATTGATGTTTATTCCGGCGGAATCGGTTTTTGCAGAAATTCATGCGCACCACGAAGAGTTAGTGCAATTTGCTTTTGAAAAACGTGTGTGGCTCACTTCTCCTACTACGCTTATGGCCATTTTAACCACGGCCAATAGCGTGATCAAAGATCAAAAAACCAGACAACAAGTACACCTCATTCAAGATCACTTACGTTTATTATCAAAAGATTTTGAGCGCTTTGGTAAGCGCATGGAAGATTTAACTAAACACATACAGCAAGCTCAAAAAGATGTAGAAGACGTCAATGTTTCTGCTAAAAAAATCACGAGTCGATTTGTGAAAATCGATAATGTTGAACTGGATAAACCTTCAGATAAACTCCTAGAAGAGTTAAACATACTCTAAATAATATCAAGCGCAAAAGTAGCGGTCTTTCTCTAAGTAAACTAAATTAATTATATATGAGAGAGATCCGCCAATGTTAGATTTGATTAAAACGCTGTTGGTTAATTGGGTTATTCACGAAGATCCCCCCAGTGACTTTCCTCTATGCGATTTTGAACGTATTCGTTATGAAGTGAGGCCTTGCGACGTTTTGCTCATAGAAGGCCGTAGCCGCGTCAGTGAAGTCATTAAGCATATTACTCACAGTCCATGGTCACATGCCGGAATTTATATTGGCAGGCTGCATGATATCGATAATATTCGCCTGAGAAACCGCCTGAGTGATTATTTTAAAGGTGAACCTAACGAGCAATTGATTATCGAAGGATACGTCGGTCAAGGTACTGTGGTTAATCCCATGTCTGAATATATTAACGACCATATTCGAATTTGTCGGCCAAGAGGCTTATCTCGGTTAGATGCACAGCAAGTGATTGAATTTTCGATTCAGCAGTTGGGTAAAGATTATGATGTGCGACAAATTTGGGATTTAATGCGATATTTATTCCCTTGGATGATTCTGCCCAGACGCTGGCGTTCGAGTATTTTCGAATATACTGCTGGTGAAACCACGCGTACTATTTGTTCGACGATGATTGCAGAAGCCTTTACTACTGTAAACTTTCCTATTTTGCCGTTGGTTAAACAACACGAAGAAACGGGTATAGAACTCATCAACCGAAACCCTAAATTATATACACCCAAAGATTTCGATTATTCACCCTATTTTGATATCATCAAATATCCTTTTGTTGCCTTTGCGGATCATGGTGCTTACTATGATTTACCGTGGAATAAAAAAGGGTTAGTACATAATGACAAAGAAGGCGTATTTGATCCGAACTACCAACAAAGTGAAACCACTTT
>CADEEZ010000022.1 GCA_902826485.1 uncultured Gammaproteobacteria bacterium | reverse complement strand
TTAATTGTGGAAAAACCTCTGGTAGTGATATCAGGGGTTTTTTTTTGCGTGGAAATTTTAATATGCTATTCACTGTCTTCGGCTCCCCCATTTCCCATTCATTATCTCCCCTAATTCATCAAGATTTTGCCCGCCAATTTAACTTAAATCTCACCTATACCAAAACTTTATCTACCCCTTCAGAATTCCCTTCTCGCTTAATTCAATTTAAAAATAATCACGGCATCGGCGCCAATATTACAGCACCCTTAAAGCAACTTGCTTTTAATTTATGTCACGAAGTATCCTCGCGTGCCCAAGTAGCCGAAAGTGTAAACACAATTCATTGGCATCCAGATACAAATAAATTAATAGGCGACAATACTGATGGCGTTGGGTTTGAACGCGATGTTTATCAAAACCAAAACCAATCTTTCGAAGATCAAAATATATTAATCTTAGGGGCAGGTGGCGCAGCCTCTGGCATTTTACCGGTTATATTAAAACATCTGCCTCATGCTGTTTATGTTTATAATCGAACGCAAAATCGTGCTGAGTTGTTGTGCTCAAAATTTAATCAAGTTCAAGATCAAATTCATTTAAAAGTATTTCATAATTTAGATAACATAAAATTTGATTGGATAATAAATACAGCAGGTCAGTTTGATCTCACAGAAAATTTAATTTCACAAAAGCAAAAATTTGTTGGTGCAAAATTTTTTGATTTGTCTTATGCTCAATTTGGACTGACGCCTTTTCTAAAAAGTATTCAGACATTCAAGCCATCTTGGTATTGTGATGGGTTAGGGATGTTGGCTGAACAAGCGGCTGAATCATTTTATATTTGGCATCAAAGCAAACCTGAGACTTCCAGCTTGCTTAAAAGAATCAGGGATAATCTTTTAACCTAAAAAAGAAAAGGAATTTACCATGGATGATTTAAATCAAAAATTCGAAGACTTATCTTTAAGTTGGATCCCCAATTCGAATAAAGATAGTCTTTCTCCAAAACAACAATATATAAATGAGAGACTAAATCCTAACGATAAAAAAAAACAGGCTGATCTTGAAAGAAAATTAGCCCTCACTTGGACCGAAAAAACATTAAACGCACAAATTGAACAAGAACAACTGCCTGCAACTCTTTTGAAAACAAAGATTAAAGAAGCTGTTGATAGTAGACAGAAAAAAAGTGGCAAACAAAACAATAAAAAATCTCACCCATTACCCTCTACGCCTAATGTACCTACCCTCATTACCAGAAATTCTAAAGTAGCTGATTATATAAAAGAATTGGAATCAGAATTTGATGAACTTGAAAAATTAACGCAACAAGAAAATAAAACACTTGAATCTTATGCTAATAAGTATTTTAAACCGATTGTTGCCGTAAAGGGTTTGTTTGAATCAGAAGAAGGCAGACTCGTTCGCCAAGAAATGGAAAATAAAGTTGCTCGTCTAAAGTTTATTAAAGATCATAGAGAAGAAGCTTTGCTTTATGCATTAAGATCAGCAATTAGTAAAAATATGAAGCCCGAAGCGAGTGAAAAACTTCATAAACAAGAAAAAATTCAGGCTATGTTAGATAATCCTAAAAGAGAAAATTTTAAAATACAAAATTTTTACACCAACCCTTCGCTTCATAATAACAATTCAAGCAAGATAAGCGACAATCCAGAGCTTAATAATGCACGAAAGGAAATTTTAATTTCCCTGAACGCTAAATTGCAAGCCAAACTTCAACCACAAGATCTTTTTTCTAAAGAAGCGCTGACAAACTCGCCACAACAAAGAACGATATCTTTTTCTAAGTTTAAAGACGCATTAACTACTTCTGAAAATAAAGTAAAAGATGAACAAGCTATTAAACTCGGAACGAAAAAAGCGTTTAAACCTTTTTAATTGAGCAGTAAATTTTTGAAGTGCAAAAAGCAGTTTGATTCACTTATACTGAATATCTGCTTTTTGCTTCAATATAAATACAGCAGGTCAGTTCTGCACCACAAATTATCATATAAAAAATATAAAAATTATGGGTGCAAAATTTTTTGATTTGTCTTATGCTCAATCTGGGCTAGGCGTTTTTAAAAAGTATTTTAGTATGTAATCCTTTTTGACCTAGTAACATATTGAGAGTTTAGGCACACCCCTATTAAATTTTCTTTTAGAAAAGGAGCTTATCATGGATTCAGATAACCAATTACTCGATCAAGCACTCGATGACTTAACTAATAATCTAGGCAATGTTACGCTTAAGGTAAATGAACAAGAAGCGCAACCTGAAATTGAAATACAAAAAGATCCTATTGTGGATGTAACTGTTATCCCTACTTCTATTCAAGCTAATACTGAAAAAAATGAACTAGAAGAAGTTTCTTTATCACAAGTAACTGCCGCCTTAGAAGTTGTGAAAAATATTGAGCAAGAACCTGAAAACCTCCAGCTTGAAAAAAATGATGTAAAAAACGAAGAAATGGAAATCGAGCGTTCGCAACCTATTGCCACTCCCACTCTTCCTGAACGTAAAGATAAATATGCTGAAGCCAGAGCTGCTTATGTTAACAAAATACTTAATCCAGTCAAAGAAAATGGCGAAGTAGATGAAGTTGCAGTAAAAAAGTTAAAAGAAAAACTTGCGCTGCAATATTCTGATTTAAAAATAAACCTTAAAAACATTATCCCTGAAGTAAAAGAACTAATTGAAAAACAAAAATTAGAAAAATTTGTTAAAGAGCTCGAAGCTGATTTTAACGAAAGAATGGAATTAATCTCTCAAACAGATTTTGTTTTGAACGAACATGCAGATGCTAACTTTAAACCACAAACTTCGAAAAGCTTGATCGGAAATATAATGCTTTATGGTGAAACTGAAGAAGCTAAATCTGAGCGTGAACAGAAAGAATATAAACAGGGTAGAAAACAATTTATAAAAGATAATCGTGAAAAATGTTTACTTGAAGCTTTGCGTGCTGAAATTAGATACCCTCAAAAAGATGGCTTGTCTGTAGCAGAGATAAACCAATTAGATAAAGAAGAAAAAGCGCAAAAATTGATTGAAACACCAAGATATCAAAGTCTTGTGGGTGGGCATTTAGATAAAAAAGCTAAACTGTCACCACAAGATTTCAAGAAAAATAGTGATCTTTTATCTGTTTCAATGCAAGCTAAAATCAAAGCTGAACTTGATGCATCGTTATGCTTTAATGAAAATGCAATGGGGCAAAAGCCTATAACTAGAACAGTAATGTTTAAGCAATTTCAGAGTGCGCTTGCTTCAGCGAAAAATAATGTGTTAGATGAGATTGAAGTTAAAGCAGGTCGTAAAAAGGGCTTTAAATCTTTAGTTTAAAGATTTTGTGCTGGTTTTGATTTGACCCCCTTTGATAGGGGGGCGCGAGCCGGCGAGCGGGGGGATGTTTTGAGATAGTGCAGTTCTATCACATCCCCCGGCCCATTTTCGTTTCACTCAAATGGACGACCCCCTATCAAAGGGGGTTTTTTAGGAATTTATTACTTTTTTAGATACCGTATATTCTTAAAATTTTCAACATGTTTTTAATAAGATTTTATATTAAAAACAGGAGTTTGTTATGTCAGATATCTTCAAACATCTATTTCCTTCTTCCTCACTGATATCAGAATTAGAACCGCTTGGCACCATTGGTGAAATAATGGATGGGTTAGAATTATTGAGTTTGGCAGAGGATTGCATTGAACCAATTCGTGATACAAACAAATCCGCTTATATAAAATCAAAAATTTATCCTACCGATCATAAAGAAAAAGCACGATTAGAGAGGAAGTTAGCGTTAACGTATAGCGATAAACAAGCCAATCAACTTCAGCTTGATGAGCTATTAAAGTCACCACAAGATCTTTCTCAACCCATCATAAATACACCTAAATTAATTTCTAAAAAATCTAAATTAGAATCCTATGCTAAAGAATTGAGCGAAGAGTATGATGAACTAGAACGCTTAAAACAAGAAGAAAAAGACATTTTAGAAACATATACTTATCATTTTTTTAAACCTGAACGTCTTAAACAATGGTATTTTGAAAGCGACCAAGTCTATGCCAGTAGGGTCGCTTCTTACGAAGCGGAAGCGCGAAAAGAATTTGTAAAAAATAATCGTGATCAAGTTTTGTTAAATGCACTCAAAGCTAAAATCATAAGAGAAACGCCTAATTTTTCTGGCGAAGCTACGCTTTTAGAAAAAGAAGATAAAGCCCAAACACTTTTAACCCCTTTTTATAATCAACGTAAATCAGAACGGTATCAAGAAATAGAAAAAATAAAAATAGCCCGTGAAGATAATAGATATTATTCAACAACGCCTCAAGTACCTAAAAAACACCTCACCAATGATGCTCCTGAATTAAATCTTTCAGTGGGTATGCATTATCGATATGCCCTATTGCAAAAAGAATTACAAAAAACACCTGAACCTGAGGTAATAGATTCTGAAGAAAAAGAAAAACGTCTTGCTTTAATTGAAAAAAATAAAAAACGTAGTAATACGGCATCTTATTGGAGCAAAAATGCAACAGATACTAGTGTATGGCAAGGAAAAGCCAAGCCTTTTAAAAAACTTGTTTAAAATAGGAGCCTTTTATGACCGATTTAAGCTTCGATAAATTACCCCAAATTTCTTCAACAGAAATGGAGGATTTATCTAAAAAATTTGAAAAAGTATCTGTAAACTATTTTTATCCTGATGTTGATGAGCGTAATATCAAGCGCAATTTTATTGCGGCCAAATTAAACTCTCAGCTATCTAAAGATAAATTAGAGAAAAAAATAAGCCTGACCTATTCAGATAAATTATATAATGCAAGTTTAAAAGAAATTGCAGGCGATGATGCCGTAAATTTTATTACAAAAGAATCAAAATTGGCGACTTATAAAAAAATATTATCTGATGAGATCAATGAACGAGTTGATTTAGAAGCACAACAAAAACAAGTTGTTGAAATCTATGCAGATCAACATTTTAAACCTCCAAAAGTGACTCAACACTATTTTGAAACGCCTGAAGCGAGAAATCTTCGATCACGTAAATTATACACTGAAAATCACCAAAAATTTGTTGAAACGAATTGGGATAAAGCCTTAGCAGAACAACTACGATATGAAATCAGAAGAAACCCTGATAGCATGCCCGAAGGCGTGAATAGGTTACATTATGAAGAACATAAACAAAACGTAATCAATAAGCCAGAATATAAACAACGTATCACAAATTATTTTCATGATACCCCTACCTTAAATTCTAAAAATCCAAATAAATTGTCTAATATAAAATTTTCTGAAATGACCAAGCTGAATAAAATATTAGAACAAACTGGTCCAGGTGCCAACCTTGATCCTAGAGCGCTTTTTACTGAAGAGGTCATGAATAAAACGCCTGAAGCCAGAACAGTCATGTTCAGCGTATATAAAAGCGCACTGACCTCAGCAAAAAATAAAGTTGCAGATGAAATAGACATTGAAGCAGGGCGTAAAAAAAGTTTTCGATCACTTGTTTAGCATAAGAAGACCCTCTACCGGTTACGGGAGAGGGTATTTTTTAAATTAATTATTCAAATACGCATTTTTTAATTTTATATAATGATCAGCACTGTATTGCATAAACGCTTTTTCATCATCAGTTAAATCTCGTTTTTTACGAGCAGGATTTCCTACCCATAAACCCGGTTCTAATATTTTATTGGGTGACACTAAGCTGCCGGCCCCAATAATGGTGTAGCTGGGTACCACTACCCCATCCATGATAATGGCCCCCATGCCAATTAAACAATAATCTTCAATAGTACAAGCGTGTAAGATGACCCCATGGCCTACGGTCACATAATTGCCAATAATCAGGGGTTTGCCTTCTGGGTTATACTTACCTGCATGCGTCACATGACAAACAGTACCATCCTGTATATTAGTCCCTTTGCCTATAATAATATGATTAACGTCACCCCGTATGACGGCCATGGGCCATACGGAGCAGTCTTCGCCCATCACGACTTGTCCGATAACTTTGGCTGAGCTATCTATGTAAGTATTTTGTCCAACATCGGGAAGCGTATGTTTAAATGATTGTATAGTCATGTTTAAATACCAGTAAGTAAGAATAATATAATTGATTTAGTTGCTAACTATATGTTTTTAGTATAAAGGAAAGCTCATGAGAATAATAGAAACCCCCTTTACGGCAACTTTGCCGTTATTTAACCAAATTAAAATTGAAGACATCGATCCGATTTTAACCTTGATTATGGATGAAAACTTAATTGCAGTAGATAAGTTATTAGCACAAGCAACCGAATTTAAGTTTGAAGATCTGGTGTTGCCTTTACAAATTTTAGACAATACCCTAGCCAATGCTTTTTCACCCGTTAGACATTTGCATGCCGTAAAAGACAGTCCTGAACTGCGTGAGGCTTATAATCTTATTTTGCCTAAACTCACCGACTATCAAACAAAAATTTCTCAAAATCAGGCACTGTATCAAGCCTACGAACATATTTTAAACTCAGCAGAATTTCCCAAATTACAACCTGAGCAACAACAAATTATTCGTCATGCCGTGCGTGATTTTAAATTATCTGGTGTGGCTTTACCTAAAAACAAACAAAGAATTTATGCTGAGTTAAGACAAAAATTATCCCAATTACAAACACAATTTGAACAAAATGTGTTAGACAGCACCGATAATTGGCATCATGATATCACAGAGGAAGATGCTCAAAGAGTGCTCTCTGGTATTCCTGAGCGAGCAAAACAAGAAGCACAACAACGTGCGAGACAAGCCCATATAATGGGGTATAGATTTGGGTTAGATTACCCCAGTTATAGCGCGGTAATTACCTTTGCGGATGATCGAGATTTACGTGAACATTGTTATCATGCTTATAATACAAGAGCATCAGATGTAGGCCCAAATGCACGCAAGTGGGACAACAGCCAAATTTTAAGTGACATCATAAAAACCAGACAAACGCTCGCCCAGCTATTGGGTTTTAAAGATTATGCCCATTATTCTTTGGCCACTAAAATGGCCAATGATCCTAAACAAGTCACCGACTTTTTATCCGACTTGGCGCTTAAAGCCAAACCGATGGCCAAAAAAGAATATGAAGCCATACAGGCGTATGCCGCTAAGCATTACGATATTAATAATCTAGAGCCTTGGGATGTGGCTTATGTTTCAGAAAAAATGCGCGAAGCCGAATTTAATATTAATCAAGAACAATTGAGACCCTATTTCCCAGAACAAAAAGTGATTTCTGGGTTATTTGAAATCATACAAAAATTGTATCAAGTTCAGGTACAAGAAAGACACGATGTTGAAACCTGGGATCCTTCCGTTCGGTTTTTTGATATTTTAGATAAATCGAATCAATTAATCGGTCAATTTTATTTTGATTTATATGCGCGCCCAGGCAAACGAAGCGGTGCATGGATGGATGAATGTCGTTCTAGGTTCAGTACGCCCACACAAAAGCAAACCCCTGTGGCCTATCTCACCTGTAATTTTTCTGGCCCTGTGGGGAATACGCCCGCGTTATTTACGCATCAAGAAGTGATTACGCTATTTCATGAATTTGGGCATGGCTTGCATCATATGCTCACCCAAATAGATTATTTAGCGATATCCGGCATATCAGGCGTAGCATGGGATGCCGTTGAAGTACCCAGTCAATTTTTAGAAAATTGGTGTTGGCAAGAAGAGGCCATTGCGTTGATCTCAAGTCATTATGAAACGCATGAGCCTTTACCCAAAACCATGTTAGATAAATTAAAAGCGGCTAAGAATTTTCAAGCAGGGTTAGGCACATTGCGCCAGTTAGAGTTTGGGTTGTTTGATTTTTCCTTACACCAAATAACCGATCCAAAGTTACTAACGGCCAAAACCATTTTGGCTTTAAACAAGAAAATTCGTACCGAATATGGCGTCATCAAAGTGCCTGAGTATCACCGGTTTGCTCACAGTTTTGGGCATATTTTTGCCGGAGGCTATGCTGCGGGGTATTACAGCTATATGTGGGCAGAAGTCATGGCGTGTGATGCCTTTGCCCGGTTTGAAGAAGAGGGTATTTTTAATGCCCAAACAGGGGCAAGTTTTTTAACCCATATTTTAGCCAAAGGCGGAAGTGAAGATTTTGATAAATTATTTTTGGCCTTTAGAGGTCGTGAACCCAATCAAACTGCCTTTTTAAAAAATAAAGGGATTTATGTTTCGCAGTAGGTCGTAAATAACCCAAACTTTTTCTTAAACATGCTAGTCTCATTGGATACAAGGAAGTCACCAATACTGTACAACGAGAGGTGCGTGTATATGAAAAGAGTTAAAAGAGACCCTGTTAAAAGAGCTAATCGTTCAGGTTATATTGCAGGCCTTAGAGGTCATGCACAAAGCGAATGTCCTTTCCATGTCGAGAGTAAGCGCATGGAATGGCTAGGCGGATGGCGGGATGGACATTCAGAGTTTATGGCAGGTTATCGAACAGGCACAGTAGGATAAAATAATAGCCTTAGATTCTCCTTACTGAAGTAAACACTTTCCCTTCATGGTCTTGCCAGGTAGTGGGTAGGGGGTTGGTTTTGGTCGCATGGCCATACACCACTTCCCACGTAACCGGCAGGCCCTGAGGGACCCTCAATTTTTCGTATTCAGTTTCTAGTAGCTTAATCCAATTTTTACTCATTAAGCCTTTCGGTTTTTGACTATGCTGATTGGTCGCTCCTATTTTTTTCAAATCTACCAACAAGCTTTGTACCGTGGGGTAATACGTCGTAATTTTTTCCATATCGACTATGGGGTCGGTAAAATGCGCGGCTAATAAAAAATCGCCTATTTCATGCATATCTCTAAATTCATGCACATGAGCATGAGGGCTAATTTTTTGAGTGCAGTATTTTAATTCTTGCAAACTATCTGGTCCAAAGCTGCTGAAAAATAAGTTACCCTGTAGGGCTAATGTGCGATGGCATTCTTTAAATAATCTGGGCAAATCTTGGCACCATTGAAAGACACAATTAGAAATCAGTAAATCAAATTGTTCAGATAAAAAGGGCAGTTGATGTGCATCGGCTTGTATAAATTTGGGTTGGTTTTTATCTTTAAATCTAAACCAGGTTTTAGATTTAAATTTAAGACTCGCTTGTTGGCACATAGCGTATGAAATATCGATGCCATATAACTTAAATTTTGTTTTGTTATTTTTTTCTAATGCCTGTAATTGTGTGCATACCATGCCTGTGCCTTGGCCGACATCTAATATTTGCGTAGGCGAATTTTTTAGTATCGCTAATTTTTCGATTAAACGCTGCCCAATTTCTTTTTGTAGCCAAGCATGTTTATCATAACTTAAGGCAGCCTTTCCAAAGCGAGTACCAACTAAATTTTGAGGCATTACACGATTTCCGATAAGCTGTGAATCATAAAAATAAGTTAACAAGTATAATTAGTTATCATTCTAAAAGAAATGCTTAAAGAATTCTTTTTTAAACACTTAAATCTATACAGCTGGTTAAAAAAGAACCAATCCTGTTTATTATGTGAAGGGGAAACGAACCATCTTAGAGGGTGGATTTTTTGTTCCCATTGCTTAGCGGATTTACCTTGGTTGCCTCACACTTGTTTACAGTGTGGCATCGATATAACCCAAGCATATCAAAAATGTGGTACTTGTCTGAGCCAGCCTCCCTATTTTGATCACACTGTCACGATATTTGCGTATGCAAGGCCCATTAGCCAAATGCTTATTCAATACAAATACCATGGTCATTTGTATTATTTGCCGACTTTTTCAGATATGTTAGCTTTAAAAATTATGACGCACTATAAAAAAAACCATCGCCCCCTTCCTGATCTCATTTTGCCTGTTCCTTTAAGCATCAGTAGATTAAAACATCGGGGGTTTAATCAGTCATTAGAAGTGTCCAAAAGTTTAAGTCGTGCGCTTGGTGTGCCTTATGACGAGAATGTGTTGGTTCGTACACGAGATACTCGGATGCAAGCTGGGCTGAGCTTAAAACAACGTCGTGCAAATTTAAAAGGGGCCTTTAACTTTAAGTCGGCTAACAAAATATATCGATTAGTGAAAAACAAGCGCATTGCCTTGGTGGATGATGTACTCACAACAGGTGCTACGTTGGATATTCTGGCAAAACTGCTGAAAGAAGCGGGAGCACGTTCAGTAGACAACTGGGTATTGGCCAGAACCCTAGCAACAATTAGTTAATGTGCTAAATTTAATATAGGTAGAGGGCAAAACCACTTAAATAAGCACATTGGATGAGCATAAATACGACTACTCAAATAAATAACAGTATTAACCCCCCGATTGAAACAAAATTTGGGTTACATTTTCAGCGATTGGGTAGTTTACCGAATCTACTGCAATGGCAACAAATCAAAACATACATACAGTCTTATTCCCCCGTCAAATTGCTGAATATGAGCATTTCGTCGGAGTTGGATTTATTAGCAGAACATCCCGATTATTCTTTGGTTATTCGAGTGCCCACTTTAGGATTTACCGATCCGGCATTTGATTATGATATTCGCCCTTGGTTTTTAACACCGGTTGTTATGAATGGCTATATTGCCCAAACAGGTACCTTAGAGCACACAAAAATTGCGCAATTATGGGCAACAGACATTGCCGATAATCATTTTAAACTTTTATTTAATCAAGAAGGACAGCTTGATTATGATAAAATGAGTGAACAGGCGCATAGTGAAGTGATCTTTACCACGCTCAAAAAGATTCATTATGTGATTTCCCTGCCCACCTTGAGGGGAGAAGGGCTTGAGAAATTGCCTGAAAAAGAATGGAAAAAACAACACAAAAATATGTGTTTTTTCCCGCCTCCTGTGATGGCAGAAAAATATGACGTAGAAATTTTGGTGATTAATCGTCAACAAGACGTGATTCAAAAAAGAAGCGTACAAATACAATCAGAATCACAAAATTATTTATTCGTTTCACATTTCGAAACGTTGCATACCCGTTCTATTCAAACAAAAACGCATGATTATTTAAGCATCAAAGCCGGCATGTATGTTGAACAAGAATTGCCTTTTTCGAGATATGGCTACAAAATTAAAGTATCCATGGGCACTAAAAACAAGTTGGGTAGCCTTTCTGCTTATACGCAACCGGTACCCTATCACTTTAGGCCAGGCATGGACTATTTTAAAATAAAAAATTCCGTGCAAAAACAAACGCATTCCTATGAGTATGTTTTATTTTTTGGCTTATCTCATTCTGCTGTTAAAGAGCTCATTCAAGTCGTGATTTCTAAAGATCGTTTTTTTAAAAACCATTTGATATCCTCTGTACAGCAAAAGAAAAACAGCAAAAATGAATATAATAATTATTATCTCTATCCAGATTTGTTAGATGAATTGTATGAATTGGTAACCGATGCGTGCGCACACAAAACCATTCCCTTGTATGCCTTAAGTGAAAGTTTTGAATTGTCTTCTATTATTTTTTCTAAACTCATGAACTTAGATACCAGTAATTGGGATTCGCACGATCAATGGGTATTCGAAAGAATGATTTATGAGCAACTCTCCAGTATTTGCCAAGATTACGACCCAATGGAAGTAGGGTTTGAATGGGTAGATAAAATCGATAAGTTGCTAAATGAGCATCCTACTGATATTGATATTCAAAATAATATTGATATCTTGTCCGGTAAATTATCTTCGCAACAGCTTATCGAAATTGAAATATTTTTAGATGATTATGATAAATCTGCTTTTGAAAAATATGAAGAAAACACACCAAGCCTCACTTTATCTAAAACACTTGAAAGCACAGAATTTAATCAGAAGTATGGTAAAAGTTCGATTATCAAAAATAGTTTATCACTCTAACTGTTAGGTTTTAGTTGTTTCTTCACTTTAGAGCTAGGTTGCTCTTTCTTATTAAATAATGGCTTTTTATCATGACTAAATTGGTTAAGTAGTGTTGATTTTTTTTGTGAGTTTTCCACCGGTTTTTCTTCAGATGAAGACTTAGATTTTTTATAACCAGATAAAATAGGGAAAGGCTGCTTTTTCGTTGTGTTATCTTTATTTTTGTTTATTTTGATCTCTTTCATTTTTTCTGTGATATCTGAAAGGTTGGGATTAGAAAGTGCTGTGTTGAGTTTTTGCATCATCTGAAGCGTGTCTGATGACAGCACCTTTTTAGTCTCATCATTATTTAATTTTTCTTTAAAGCTGTCAGGTGTAATGCCTTCTTTTATGCCATGATTTAAAAAATAAAAATTTCCTGTAATAATCAACTCATTATTTTTTACAGATAAATACCCTAAATCATTGGCCTGCTCCAAGAGCTTTAATAATGCGATTTCTTTATTAAGGGTGGGAACTTTGTGAAAATCATTGTCTGCCTCTTTCATTTTTTTAATGATCAATTTTTCGATTTCTCTTGAAAGCGCATGATGCCCTGTTTTCATTTTCTGAGCCTTTTTCCTACATGAAACAGCCAATTTTTCCATGGTTTTTTGTCGTGCTTCGAGCCGATAGGTCATAAAACGTTCAATATTTTGTATTAATTCGTCGGGGTTGTTACGGGCATCACCGGCATACACTTGCGAATGCGGCATCCCCATGCGTTTACTAAATTCGGCTAACGCCTTATTTGCTTCAGGGCCGTAAGTTTCTTTAATGCTCAATAAAGAAGCACGGATGTTTTCTCTAATGATTTCTTTATCCAGTTGAGCAATGTCTTCGCAACTGGTAATAAAGGGGCCAGAAAAATAAAGCCTTTCTTTTTCAGCAGCGAGATCCCAAAAATTATTAAAAGGATAGAATTCAACCAATTTCCCGCCTTTATAGGCACGACTCAGACTGATATCGACTTTTTCTCCGCCTAATGGGTCGAAGATATTAACTATTTTTGTGCCGAAATTAAAAAAACTAAAACCATGATCGATTTTCATGTATTTGGCCTTGCCTTCTTTTTCGACTCGAACAAAATTACCCATGTGAACATCATGATCGCCTTGCCAAAGTACATTTGCTAAGATCTTTCCTAAAGAGTTATCAGCGGTTTGTTGATCATCTAGAATAACCGTCCTAATTAATCCTTCTTCTTTAGAACCCAGTGCTTTTGATACTTCATGACGTGCTCTGGCAAAAACAGGCCTTTCGGTATATCCGGCCACTTCAAAAGCATCTTGAACTTTAGTGGCATTTTGTTCATAAATCGACGTGACATACACATTATTTTGGGAAAAGG
Organism: uncultured Gammaproteobacteria bacterium; assembly: GCA_902826485.1. Lineage (GTDB taxonomy): Bacteria > Pseudomonadota > Gammaproteobacteria > Berkiellales > Berkiellaceae > CADEEZ01. Next base: position 20,087 of record CADEEZ010000022.1, on the reverse strand, counting down.
GTTCAGTCAAATTATCTCTTACTAAGATAGCTTTAGCTGAATAGTCAGGAATCAATAACTGATATAAATTAGCACCCACAAATTCAGCGACTGTTTCACCGATGCTGTCACCTTGTTTAATCAGCATGGTCAATTTTTGGTCTGAATCAAGCGGATTTTCAAAAGTATAAACACCGGTATATTTCCCGCCTTGTTTGGCTCCTCCGGTTTTTTTTCTAAACGCCTTAGGTTTTTTTAAAAAAGAGGCATAGTCAACATCTGTCGTAAACCATAAATTTTCATCTAAATTTTCTTTGGGTTGTTCGCTCATAGGTTGCATTTTCTCTTAAAAATCAATAATAAAAGAAAGACAATTAAAAACACAAAAAAGTTCATATTTTCGCCAAACAAGCGACCGCTACAATTATGATCAGATCCTTTCTTAAAATATCTGTGCTATTAACAAACAGGTAGGAGGTGCTATGTCAGATAGTTTTAAAATTGCCAGCAGTTTGCTCAAAGATGTTAAGCACCTATTTGAAGGTCTAAAAACGGCTGAAGAAAATGAAACGGTTGCTTATTATGCAATGCAACTAAAATTGCATGCAAAAAATTATTTTAATTACCTACTGTCGTTGCCAGTGCTACTTACGCTAAGTAAGAACGAATTTGAATTTTTAAGAAATCAACCAGAAGCATTATATGTACAAATATATACGCTGTCTGGGTCTGATGTTCAAAAACAGATTATGTTAATTAAACACCACACATTCGAGCAGTTGATTTTAGAAATAAATAGTCATGAAGATGAAATGAAAGGCGAAGTAATCATAGCACACGGCACAAAACAGGTTCAGTTTAATAATGAAGTCGCCCTATCCATGGTGGATGTAGCAAAAAAAATGCTTCCTATTAAATTTGAAGAAGTGCTATCGAAACATAAAAATTTTCTGTTTACCTCAGGTCTGAGAGATGAAATACATATTCGATTTACCCCAAATAAAGAAGCGCCAGAAACACTTTGGAATAGAGAATTGACATTAGAGGAAAAAGTGGATCTACAATGTTTTATTTGGGATTTAACTCAGCCCTATCTTCAAGATTGCTTTAATCAAGTTATCTCTTGCCGTAAGTTTGCAGACAAAGTATTAGGGTTAAAAGGCTTTTACCCTATGCAAACAATAGAGCGGGAAAAAGAAATGTTAGAGTGCCTGTCTCCCATGCAAGCTTGTATTCAACGTATCAAAAACTTATGTGTTCAAGCAAAAACACCGAAAAGTGTTTTTAACATGAGCACCATACCTTTGGTAGACAGTTTTTCGACGCTTTTTTTTTCTCCCAGGGAATGGATTACGCCTCGAACCAAGGTTGGTGTCGAACAGATTCTATTTTGTGATTTTTTGCTCTTTGAATTAAATGAATTGTTATGTAAAGAACCCGTCTTTAAATTGGGGGATTTAAATTGCTTTTTGGAAAAATTAGCGGTGGTTCAACAATTTAGTTTGAATTTTGAAAAATACCCTTTACTGAGTCCTTTGGCGTCAGCCATCAATATAGAAATTTCAAATTGTTTTGATATCACATTAGACGATCTTAATATATTATTAAATATTAAATTAAATGAATGCAAAGAAAAATGCCAAAATTTAAATTCTCTCCATGAGCCGTATGCCATAGAAAAGATTGGAGACTGGGTGGGTGTAAGCTTGGCGCATATTTCTCCTAAATTCATAAAAGAATTTATCTGTGAAGTTTTCGACGTCTTTTCACAAGATCAACTTGGCCAAAAATCAAAGTGTGAAATTAAACTTTAGGTGAGGTACACATCAAAACGCGCACTTTGAAATGCCTTACTAAAATTAGGCACAGGACTTGCAACTAAATTGGGCGCATGCGCGGGCCTTTTTACTACAACACGTTTTGTGGCAGTTTTTAAGGCAAGTTCAAACAATTCTGTTTCAGAGGTCACAACATACTTTTTAAAATTATCTTTATCTAAATCTACTTCATGAATGGCTTTGAGCCACTGCATTTCTTTTTTGACTAAACTCGATTTTTTTCTCGCGGGGAACATCGGATCGAGATATACCACGTCTGGTCGAGCTTCTTTGGGCAAATCGAGCAATCTCATTAAAATATTTTTGGCGTCTTCGGGAAAAAACTTAAATTTGTCAGGATGGGTGAACAAGTTATTAAAATAAGAGTCAACAAGCGCGCGTTTAATGGCATCTTCAATGAGGGGGTATAATAGCGGATGTGCTTCACACATCCAAACTTTGCAGCCCATCATGGCCAGCATGAGGCCGTCTTTTCCTAAGCCGCCGGTGGTATCTATTACCCAAGCATGGTGATCTATGACTTTGGCTAAGGGCTCGTGTAACACGCGTTCGGGTGTTAATCGATAGCCCAGATTACCATGCAAATAATCTAATAAAAACAAGCCGGGTAACTCGGGTAAGGTGCTTTTTAACGCCAGCCCACCCGGTGTTTGCTCTAAAGCAAAATTAGGCATATCGATTAAGGTTGCTTAATTGCGAGCGCACAGCAATGCTGGCGCCAATTAATCCCAATCCCCCGCTGATAAGCAGTAATATGAAGGTTTCGCTTAAGCTCAAGTTATAAATCAAAAAAGGCTGTTGATATAAAAATGATAATTTATCCATCGGCTTTTGTAAGTAATCAATGACGATAGATAACAAGCCAAAACTAAATATGCCGCCTAATAAACCATACCAAAAGCCTCGATATAAAAATGGCCTGGCAATAAAATATTTAGTGGCGCCAATTAAAGATAACACTTCGGTTTCGTCTTTATGGCGTTCTAGTGTCAGCCGAATAATATTCGCAATCACTAATATTACTGTAAGGGCAACTAATAGACCGATGACAAGGGTAAGTGCTTTGCCAAAATGCAAATAGGCATTCATTTTTTGCACCCAGTCTAGGTCTATTTCCACCGATTCTATTTCGGGAAAAGCCTGCAAAAATCCCTGCAATTGACTTAAACTGCTGGCTTTTTGGAAACCTTGATTCGGGTAAATGGTGATAACGCCAGGTAAAGGATTAGTTGGCAGGCTGTCAATTACTTCTTTTAGGCCAGAGAGTTCTCGAAATTCTTGCAATGCTTGCTCAGGACTTTGATAGACGGCTTCAAAGACTTCTTCTCTTGCTTCTACTGCACGCACCAACTCATGCGCTTGTTCTAACGAAATATTTTCATTTAAAAAAGCGGTGATGGTAGTGCCTTTATCCCAGCCCGCTAATAATAATTTTGTGTTTTTATAGGTTAAATAAGAAGCGCCAGGTAAGCTCAGCGTAACCGCCAAAGACAGTAAGGTGAGTAATGTCGTTAAAGGGTGCGTCAATAAATCTCGCACACTTAAGCGAAATGCCATACCGTGCGCAGAAAGCCAATGTGCCCAAAGTTTAGAAAAAGAAAGTTCACGTTGAAAAAGGGGTTTGTTTTTTTTGGCATTTGTATTTACGGTCATACAGCTAACCCTTCTTTATTTTTAATCAAGACAGTCTCGTGTTCAGGGTAAGTGGCAAATGGCCTAGCTAATCCTTGGTCGATAACTTTACCTTGTTTAAGGTGGAGCGTGCGGTAAGGTAATTTTTGGATAATGCCTTGATCATGGGTGGCAATTAATACGGTGACGCCAACTTGTTGAAAGCGGGCAAACAGCTGCATGATTTCTAAAGCCAGTGCCGGATCCAAATTCCCCGTGGGTTCATCGGCTAATAATAAAATGGGTTTGTGGACAATGGCCCTTGCGATGGCAACGCGTTGACATTCGCCGCTTGATAATTCGGCCGCTTTTAATTTTTCTTTTTTTAATAGCCCCACTTTGTCGAGTGCTGCGCGAACCCGTTTGGCCATGTCGTTTTTATCAAAGCCAGCCACAATGAGGGGAATCAAAACATTTTCATAAACCGTATATTGCGACAGCAATAAAGGATTTTGAAAAATCATGCCAATGCGGCGACGATAAAAGGGGATTTTACGACCAGGAATATCAGCTAATCTGTGGCCAGCAACAAAAATTTGACCCGATGTAGGTTTTTCAAGCATGCCAATGAGTTTTAATAAAGTACTTTTACCTGCCCCACTGTGTCCAGATAAGAAAACCAACTCTGATTGGTTCACTTCAAAATTGATATCTAATAAAGCCTCAGTGCCATTATTAAATTGCTTCGAAACTTGTTCAAATTTAATCATATCTTATCCGAGGTGTGTTCGGTTTCTTCTGTTTCTTCGAATAGTGCCTCAACAAAGGCTTTGGCGTCAAATGGCCTCAAATCTTCTATGTCTTCGCCAACCCCTATATATCGGATAGGCAAGCCGAGTTTTTGTCCAATGGCAAAAACGATGCCGCCTCTTGCTGTGCCGTCTAGCTTGGTTAAAATTAAGCCGGTCACCCCAATTTCTTTGGTAAAGACTTCCGCCTGTTGTAAGGCATTTTGTCCCGTTGTTGCATCGATAACTAATAAGACTTCATGCGGGGCAGTAGGGTCAAGTTTACCCAAGACCCGCTTAATTTTTTTCAGCTCGTCCATTAAGTTGCTTTTGGTGTGCAATCGACCTGCCGTATCGGCAATTAAAATATCTTGTTCTTTGGCTTGGCAAGATTGTAGAGCATCAAAAATCACCGATGCACTGTCAGCCCCACTATGTTGTTTAATCAGAGGAACAGCTAATCTATCTGCCCACACTTGTAATTGTTCAACAGCAGCGGCTCTAAAGGTATCGCCCGCGGCAAGACATAAGCTATGACCTTGATTCTTGAGTTGATGGGCCAATTTTCCTATAGACGTGGTTTTGCCCGTGCCATTTACCCCAATCATCATAATAACAAAAGGTTTAGTCTCGGTATTAATGACCAAAGGTTGCTCTAGGGGCAATAAATGGCTTTCTAATTCAGTTTTAAGTTGAGTGAATAAATCTTGAGGGTTATTCAGTTGTTTACGATCGAGGCTCTGGGTTAACTTTTGGATAATATTTTTAGTGACGACGACGCCTAAGTCGGCTTCTAATAATATTTTTTCAAGTTGATGCAGTAATTCGGCATCGATTTCTTTTTTGCCCAAAACCAAATTGGCTAATTTAGAGGTCAGCTGCGTTCGGGTTCGACTCAGCGATGATTTAAGCCGCGCAAACAAAGAAGGCTTGCTGGGTGCTGGTTTATCGGGGTTAGTTTGGGTATCTTGGGCGACTTTCGGATCTTTTTTAAAAAAATTAAACATAATTTGTTTTAACAACTCAAATTTTGACAATAATTAAAAACTATTAAACCAACTTAATTTAGAGATTCTCATGGAACCTTTATTTGAGGTATCCTACCATTAGTTATGACTGCGATTAAGTTAAATATTTTATAAGATGAACTTAATATGAAGATTCGATCAAAAAAAATGGCAATTCTCATTGGTGCGGCTATCATCATGGCGATTGCGGGCTGGGGAAATGACATTGTGATAAAAAGCCAAATTAGTGAACATACATTAGAAAATGGCCTTAAAGTAGTGGTTCAAGTAGATAAACGGGCGCCCATTGCGTCGGTACAAGTGTGGTATCACGTGGGGTCAGCTGATGAAGTAAGAGGCCTTACCGGCATTTCTCATGCCCTGGAACACATGATGTTTAGAGGTACACCTAAATATCCCAACGATGCGTATTCTGAAATCATTGCCAAAAACGGTGGCCGAGATAACGCTTTCACCACCCAAGATTTTACTGGGTATTATGCCAATGTTGAAAAATCAAAAGTGGCTTTATGTTTAGAACTCGAAGCAGACAGAATGCAGCACTTGACACTCGACCCTGCTTTGTACCAATTAGAAATGAAAGCTGTCCGAGAAGAGCGTCGTTTACGCACAGATGATAACCCCAAAGCCGTGACCTTTGAGCGATTTTTAGCTTCTGCGCACGCAAATGGTCCTTACCATCATCCTGTTATTGGGTGGATGGATGATTTATTTCACTTTACCGATAAAGATTTGCGGAATTGGTACCAGCAATATTATGTCCCTAATAATGCGACCATCGTGATCATCGGCGATGTTGAGCCTAAGCAAATTTTTGAATTGGCCCAAAAATATTTTGGTCCTATACCTAAAAAAGCCTTACCTAAATCTTTACCGGGGAAAGATATTGCTTCGCTAGGGGAAAAGCGCATCAAAGTAGAGTATGTTGCTGAATTGCCCTATTTAATCATGGGCTTTCAGGTGCCAAGCTTAATGACAGCGAAAGAAGCCTGGGAGCCTTATGCTCTCGCGGTTTTAGCGAATGCGCTCGATGGTGGAGAGAGTGCACGTTTGCCTAAACATTTGGTACGTGAACAAGAAATTTGTGCCAGCTGTTATGCGCATTATGATTTTTTACAGCGTTATGATACCCAGTTTATTTTGCGCGGCACGCCCAGTGAAGCAGCGTCGGTTGCTCAATTAGAGCAGGCGATGATGTCAGAGCTGACTAAACTCAAAACCGAAAAGTTAGAGAGCAAAGAGTTAGCGCGTATTAAAACGCAATTAACGGCAGACGAAATTTACAGCAAAGATGCGATTACCGATCAGGCTGAATTATTAGCCACGTTTGAAAGTATTGGCAGCAATTGGCAAACGTCCCAACAATTGATCGATAACATTCAAGCAGTGACAGCCGAGCAAGTGCAGCAAGTTGCTCAAAAATATCTTATTAACAACCGATTAACCATCGCTGAGTTAGTGGCCATGAAACAGGACAACCATGTCAAAAAGTAACTATACACGTCGAAAAAAATGGATAAGATGGGCAATTCTCCTTGTGAGTATTCCCAGCATTTTTTTCTTATTTCAACAATTTCAAGCGAAGCATCAACTTAAAGATAAAACAAGAGCCAACATGGTCAATCAATTGTCTGGATATCAAAAAACGCAGGGAGAGTTGTTCACTCTGGAAAAATGGGCATTGGAAAATAAGGCCACGGTGCATTATGTTCATGCCCCTACCTTACCGATGGTCGATGTATTGCTTAGTTTTGATGCAGGCAGTGCGCGCGATCAAGACAAACGAGGCGTCAGTTTATTGACCTGTGCTTTGTTATCCGAGGGAACCGCATCGATGGATGCAGATAAATTGGCTGAAACCTTAGAAGAGGTCGGCGCGCAATTTAGCTGCGATCCGGGTGCTGAAATGGTTACTATTCGTATCAGAACCTTAACCGATAAAAACAGCCTCGATACAGTTGTGTCGACGATATCAGAATTATTAAAAGCACCGAGCTTTCCTAAAAAAGCATTCGATCGTGAACAAAAAAATGTGTTAGTCGCGCTTAAAAATGAAGCACAAAATCCTTCCGCGATTGCCAGCCGCGCTTTTTATGAAAGCATTTATCACAATCAAGCTTACGCTAATCGCGTATTAGGGGATGAAAAAAGTGTTTCATCGTTGACGCCTAAGGATGTGAAACAATTTTTTGCAAAACATTTTGTGACGAATAATGTATCGATTGCCATTGTGGGTGCCTTAACGGCAACAGAAGCGAATGAGATGGCCATGACGCTTACTTCAGGCTTAGCCAAAGGACAAAAGCAAGAGAAAATTCCTGAAGTTAAATCGCTCTCTCAATCTTTTGAAAAACGCGTGGAGTTTTCCTCTTCTCAAAGCCACATTATAATGGGGGCGCCAGGATTAAAATTTATCGATCCCGATTATTTTTCTTTGGTTTTAGGTAACCATATTTTGGGTGGCAGTGGATCGGTCAGCCGAATTTTTACCATTGTGCGATCTCAGCAAGGTTTAGCCTATGATGCGCATTCTTATTTTATTCCCATGACAGAAATGGGGCCTTTTATTTTGGGTTGTCAAACCGAAAAAAGTCAAGCGCCTAAAGCGGTTGGGTTGATAAAAGAAACCTTGCGCAATTTTATAGATAACGGCCCCACCTCTCAAGAATTAGAAGATGCTAAAAACAATATCTTAGGCAGTTTTGCTTTGCGTTTTGATAGCAATCAGGCCATTGCTGAATATGTAAAAAATATTGGGTTTTATGGGTTGCCGATTGATTTTTATCATCAATATCGAAACCATATTAAGCAAATTACGCAGCAGGACATTATGAAAGCTTTTCAAGAACGCGTGCATCCTGACAAAATGGCCGTGATCATTGTCGGTGAAAAGACAGGGGATAAAGTTGCCTAGAGGTGAAGTAAGGATTATTGGCGGTAAATGGCGTTCCAGAAAAATAGAAGTACCCAACACACCCGGATTAAGACCCACACCCGATAGCGTGCGGGAAACGGTATTTAATTGGCTTCAGCACGATATCGCAGGTGCGCAGTGTTTAGATTTATTTAGTGGCACGGGCGTCATGGCTTTTGAAGCACTTTCTAGAGGCGCGGCCAAAGTATTTTTAGTTGAACAAGCGAAATTGGCTTGTAAGCACTTGTTTGAATCGGCCCAAAAATTACAAATCGATCCCAGTGCTTATGTGATTGTGCCGCAAGATGTGGTTCAATGGCTGCAGCATTACGATAAAAATAAACAAAACAGTTTAAATCCTGAATTTGATTTAGTCTTTATAGACCCCCCTTACCATCAAGATTGGCTAAATAAAGTGTTACCTTTATTATTTTCCTGCCCAGGTTTACTTAAACCCACGAGTTTAATTTATATTGAATCAGAAAAAATGTTAGCATCTGAATTATTGCCCGAAGGTGCACAAATCATTAAACATAAAAAAGCGGGCATGGTGCACTATTTCTTAGTCAGTAAAAAATCATGAAAATATACTTAGTGGGCGGGGCCATCCGCGATAATTTATTGGGCAGAGCAGTAAGTGAACGCGATTGGGTTGTGGTGGGTGGCGCGCCGGAAGCTTTAGAAAAACTAGGGTATCGATCGGTAGGCAAAGATTTTCCTGTTTTTTTACACCCTGAAACACAAGAAGAATATGCCTTAGCGCGCGTCGAGCGTAAAACTGCCCCAGGTTATCATGGTTTTGATTTTGTGTACGATGGGTCGGTTACCCTAGAAGAAGATTTATCGCGGCGCGATTTAACGATTAATGCCATGGCGCAAGACAGCGAAACGCAAGAAATTATCGATCCTTATAATGGCTTAAGTGATTTAAAGCAAAAAAAATTAAGACACGTAACCGATGCCTTTCAAGAAGACCCCGTTCGCATTTTAAGGGTCGCCCGATTTGCCGCCCGTTATCATACATTGGGTTTTACAGTGGCGAGTGAAACAAACGCGTTAATGACCCGTATGGTAGAAGCCGGCGAAGCCAATGCTTTAACCCCAGAGCGGGTATGGAAAGAAACGGCGCGGGCTTTACTTGAGCCAAATCCCGAAGTTTACCTACAAGTATTAAGAGCCTGTGGCGCGCTAAAAGTCATTTTTCCTGAACTAGATAATTTATATGGCGTGCCACAACCTCCAAAATATCACCCCGAAATCGATTGTGGTATTCATGCCGAATTAGTGTTGCAACAAGCCGGGATATTATCGCAAGAGTTACCCGTTATTTTTGCTGCGATGTGTCACGATTTTGGTAAAGCGCAAACGCCTGCCGATATTTTGCCTAGCCATCATGGGCACGAAATGCGAAGTAAGCGTTTAACCTTAGAACTTTGTCAGCGTTTAAAAATCCCGAACGAACTCAGAGACATTGCTATTTATGTCGCCGAATATCACGGCATCGCGCACAGTGCGTTTGAACTCAAAGCCACCACGATATTAAAATTATTTGAATCGGGTGATTGTTTTAGACAACCCAAAAAATTAGACTGGTTTTTATTGGCGTGTCGCGCTGATGCGCAAGGTCGACCCGGCTTTGAACAAAAACCCTATCCACAAGTCGATTATTTAAAAAATTTATATCAACGCGCGGCCAGTGTGTCTGCTCAGGAAGTGATTGCTAGCCTACACGATGCGACAGGCCCCAAAATTAAAGAAGGCATGAGAAGGGCGCGTATTGCAGCAATTCAGCAGGGCATGAACGAATATCAAAAACTTTAAACTTAGTATTTTTTTAAACTTGGCACGGAAATTAAACGAGGGATCTGCCCCCTTTGATGACAAAGGGGGCCGACATCCGAAGGATGACGGGGGGATTTAAAAATTAAAAACAAGATTTTTGAGATTTTTTAATTTTCGCTTCTTCAATCGCAAGCTTCGCCGCTTTATCGCCTTGACTGGCTCTTGCGCCCAATATTTGCCACATCGTTAAACTCATTTTTTTAGGATCTCTTTGTCCCACGGGCAAATCGGTTTGCTGTGGCTGACAAGACGTCGTCCTTGTTTTACTTTGGAATGGGTCATTATTTTTTGCATAGCGCACAGCCATGCGTTTACGCATTTCAAGGGCCTTTTGGCGCAGTTCTTGTGCAAATGTGAGGGTTGTACTCATATCTTGTGTCTCTAATTGGTTCCATAATAAAGAAGGTAATGATATAGAGACGAAAAGAAAAAACAATTGGTTAAATAGCCCATCACGATAAATGGTCAGTATTGAGTGATAAGTGGTGGGACAAATCCCCCCTTCGCTTTGCTCAGACCCCCTTTAGTATTAAAGGGGGCCGAACGCACGTAGTGCGGGCGGGGGGGGATTTATCGATTAATCTTTAATCATCATTATCATTAAACGGCAAAAAAACCGATTCAGGCAGCACCTGCCCGCCATCGACCACCAGTGTTTGGCCCGTAATAAATTTAGCTTCATCTGAAGCCAAAAACAGGGTCGCAAAACCGATGTCTTCCGTTGTGCCAAGCCGTCCCATGGGAATGGCTTTTGTCATCCTTTTCATATGCTCTTCACCAACGTCTTCAAGCCCTTCGGTTAAGATATTGCCAGGCTCAACGGCATTAATTGTAATATTATATTTTGCTAATTCAATCGCCGCTGTACGAATAAAGCCACTGATGCCAGCTTTTGATGCCGTATAATGTGAATAACCCGGTAAACCGACTTTAGGGCCAGAAATAGAAGATGTGATCACAATGCGACCATACTGTTGCTTTTTCATGATAGGCAAACAAAGATTGGTGGCTAAAAACACGCTGGTTAAATTGGTTGAGATCACTTCATTCCATTGGGTTAAGGTCATTTTCCCCAACCACCCTAGTGGATAAATACCGGCGTTTATGCACAAGATATCTATTTTTCCGTGTGTGGTCATTACTTTATCTATAAGGCCTGTCATATCATTTTCGTTGGTTACATCGCCAAGATAATATTCTGCCGTGGTATCTGTTGATACTTCTTTGACGACATTGGCTAATAAACTTTCATTTCTACCAGTTAAGCATAATAACGCGCCATTTTTTGCAAAGACTTTCGCAATGCCACGGCCAATGCCTTTACTGGCACCAATGATCACGGCGACTTTATTTTCTAATCTTTTTGTCATTTAAATTTCTCCGTTTAAAGCCGATGAAAATGCGGTCTTCCAGAAGGGATAGACTCGAACTCGCCTTTTTGCAAAATCAATACTTTAAATAATTCACCCATTTCATGCGGGGCCGTCAACTTATGCATTTCATTGGTAATGGTAATATGCTCAGCTGCGCTGTTTTCAGACAAAGCCGCTAGAGCTAATTTTTTTTCGGCAAGAGGCCCTAAGTTTTGCGACAGCAAAAATTCAGCCTGCGTAGTATAATTGTCAATGGTTAAATCTAACGTTTTAGCCGCCATGGCCACTTGAGTGAAATTAACATAAGCCGTGATATCTTGTAAGCCAATGTTCAGTAAAAAATCAGAATGCACGAGATGTTTGTGATAGCACAGTAAGGTGCCCATGTGTCTGGCAGCGTGATAATATTCTTGCGTACCATAACCGTAGTCTATAAAAATCAGCTGGCCCTTGACGAGCATTTTTTCAATGCCCGACAACCAGGGCAGAATATTCAAATTCATTTCAGAGACATATTCAGGGGCATCAAAAACAAAGTCATCTAATTTTACGATGGATTTAATGCAGTCTTCAAAAGCGGTATCGGCAGGCAAAATAATTTGTTCAAAAGTATTAGGCAAACTAGGGTGATTGCTTATCCAATGTTGAAAAATATCTACTTTATTTTTGTCGTTAAATTTTAAGCTAAATAATTCAACTGGCAACGCATCTATCACTTCATTGGCGATTAATAAACCATTGCCATTAAAATGCGGAATATTCTCCAAGCTGTTTAACCAGGTGATCTGGTCAAAATAATGGGGTAATTTATTTTTTAAATAAAGCTGTTGTTGGTGCTTTAAATCAGCCGAGATATCTAAAATATAATAATGGGTGGGTAGCCTGCCAAGGGAGTCTAAATGCGTTAAAATATCCCCCGCAAGTTTACCTGTGCCGGCACCCAGCTCAATAATGCTCAAGGGTTCGGAGGCAAAATTTTGGGCTTTTAAGGTTGCATAATATTCAGCTAGGGTTTGGCCAAATAAAGTAGAAATTTCAGGCGCCGTCACAAAATCTCCGCCTCGGCCCATTTTGACTGCACCGGCACTGTAGTATCCCAACCCTGGGGTATATAAGCATGCTGCCATAAATTCACTGAACGGGATTTTGCCCCCCGCTTGGGTAATTTGATTTTGTATTACCTGAATGAGTTTATGTTGGTGCGCTTGTTCTATGTCTGATAACTCAGGCAGTCCTTTCAATTTTCACTCCCACTAAAGCGTCTTTTACCGCAAGCGGTTTATCAATGGCTAAGATTATTTTTTGTATGGCAAAATTAGCCAGTAAATTTTGCGTAATATGATTTGCGAGGGTTTCTAATAATTCATAATGTTGTTGGGCTAAGATATTTTTGATGCTGGCAATGATTTTATCGTAATCTAAAAAGTTAGCTTCAGGCCATTTCCCGTACAGCTCAAGATGCAAGATAATAGGTTGCGTAATGCCTTTTTCATGATCATATAATCCAATTTGCGCTGGGCAACTAAAATTTTTGATGTAGATACAGTCTAACGTGGTCATGTTGTTTGGGCCTTAGTTTTATTTGGCCCACCGATAATATAATATAAATCCACCATAAAACAATATAAATTAAGTTAATTAACATGACAGTAGATTTAGGATTACTTTTGGCCGCTTTTGGCGTGTCGTATTTTATGGGGTCTATCTCCACGGCGATATTAGTCTGCAAATTTATGAAGTTGCCCGATCCGAGAAAAGTTGGTTCTGGTAACCCTGGAGCCACCAATGTATTAAGACACGGTGGCAAAAAAGCGGGTTTATATACTTTAATCGGCGATTTACTTAAGGGGTTTATTCCGGTATTGGCGATTCATATAGGCTTACATGATCCGATTTTAAGTTCAGTTGCCTGTATGGGCGCATTTTTAGGGCATTTGTATCCGGTCTTTTTTAAATTCAAAGGTGGAAAAGGCGTTGCCACCGGTATTGGCGCTATTTTAGGATTTTTACCGCTGTTAGGCGCAATCTTAATCGGCATTTGGTTATTTATGGCGTTTGTATTCAGATATTCTTCTCTTGCTGCGGTTACTGCAGCAATATTGGCACCAATACTAACTTATTTTTTATATCCCGGCATTGCGGTTTATCTTATTACTATTAGTATGCTGTCGGCTTTATTAATTTGTCGTCATCGTAGCAATATTAGAAATTTGGCTGCAGGCAAAGAAGATAAAATAGCCTCTAAAGAGTAAATAGTATTTCAGACTAATCAAAAAGGGATCTTTTGAATGCGTTTTCGTGAACCATTGTGTAGGGTTATTTTTGTAATTTTTCTGGGCTATTTCCCCTTGGTTCATGCCACCGCAGATGGGCCTGATTTCTTTCGAAGTAAACCAGGCGTTCAAAAGATTCTTGTTTATGAACGCCCAGATAGTCAATCTAAGCTTATTCATACTTTTGATGCCCCTATTAGCAACATGCAAAATCTTGGCTGTGAGGGTGGGCCTTCATACGATGAGTGGGCCAAGTTAAATGACGTAGAAAAAGAACAAGCTAAAGCCCATATTTGGTGCAAAATCTCATCTGAATCTATTATTGGGTGGGTTCAAAATCAAAATTTATCTGAAGATAACACCTTTTTTCAGCCCACCTTTGATTGCAAAAAAGCAACAAGAGAAGTTGAGATAACCATATGCCAAAATCAATCCTTAATTAAGCTCGACAATCAACTACATGATGTATTCCAGCAGGCAGCGCATAAAGCAGCCTCTATTGATGATAGCCCTGATAAAGCGGTTAAAGAACTTAAAGCGACTCAAGGCGGTTGGATAAAGGGCCGAAACGATTGCTGGAAGGCTCAAAATAATATGATTGATTGTATTAAATCGAGCTATTTGGTTCGTATTACGTATTTACAGGCGAAGTGGTTATTGGTTCCGCCAAGTACAACAGAACGTTATTTTTGTGAAAAGAACCGTGCTGAATTTTATGTGACTTCTATGCCTACAGAGCCACTGGCAAGTGTCGCTGTTGAGCATGGAGATAAACGAGCCATTTTTATAGCGAATAATAAGCAAGAAAAAAAACGGTTTGATGGTGAGTTTGGGGCTTATATAGAGTTTCATGATACAGAAGCGACTTTTGTTTGGGATCAATTTAAACCCCCATTAATTTGTAAACAACAGAATTAATTTGAGGCGGGCTTAGAGTTTATCTAAAGGCCACCGAGGATAAACAGTCAGATTTAAATCTTCATGTTCCCCACGCAATAACCTCTGGCAACCCACATAGGCAATCATGGCGCCGTTATCGGTGCAAAATTCGAAACGGGGAAAATAGGCCGTCATGTTTTTGGCTTTGCCGAGTTCGGTGAGTTTAGCTCTAAGCTTTTTATTGGCGCCCACGCCACCTGACACCACTAATTGGGTGTAACCCGTTTGTTCTAAAGCGCGGGTGATTTTTATCACGAGGGTATCGACAGCGGCCTCTTCAAAAGCATAGGCAATGTTTATCTTATCTGATTCAGATAGCTCGTTTAATTCTGATAGAGCAGTGCGTTTTTTAATTTCGAGCGCCACATGGGTTTTGAGACCACTAAAACTAAAATCGAGCCCAGGCCTATCGGTCATGGGGCGGGGAAATTTAGTGGGTAAATATGGGTGTCCTGATAAATCATCAGAAAATAATTCAGCCAACTTGGCTAATTTTGCACCACCTGGGTAGCCTAAGCCTAATAGTTTGGCTGTTTTATCAAAAGCTTCTCCGACGGCATCGTCTAAAGTCTCCCCCAATATTTCATATTCGCCAAAAGCTTTAACGGCAATAATCAGTGTGTGGCCACCTGATACTAATAAGCCTAAAAAAGGAAAAGAGGGTTGAGGGGTTTCAAGCATGGGGGCGAGTAAGTGGCCTTCTAAATGATGCACGCCGATAGCAGGGCACTGCCATGCATAAGCTAAACTTCTTGCTAATAAGCTGCCTACCAGCAGAGAGCCCGCCAATCCTGGGCCTTTAGTATAAGCGACGCCTTGAATGTCTTGGGAAGTTAGGCCTGCAGCTTTAATAACTTGATCGATTAAGGGCAAACCCACGCGAATATGATCTCGCGAGGCCAGTTCGGGGACCACGCCACCGTATTGGGCATGAATGGCATTTTGAGCATGAACCTGATGTGCAAGCAGGCCGCGTTCGGCGCTGTATATGGCTACCCCGGTATCGTCACAAGAACTTTCTATGCCTAAAACTATCATGGCAATATAATAACTGATTTTTGATTAAAACTAACTTATATTATAACCAACGTAGTTATTTTCTTGCTAAACTTAACGTTTACAAGCTTTTAGAGTAAAATACCCCACCGATCACCTGATTGGTCGGTTATTTTGTAATTTAATTAACATATATTATTGACTGAGGATAGCTTTTCCATGCCATTTATCCGTGTTAGAGATCATGAAAATTTTGAATCAGCTTTACGTCGTTTTAAAAGAACTGTAGAAAAAGCTGGGGTTCTTTCAGAAGTCCGTCGTCGCGAATTTTTTGAATCTCCTTCTGAGAAAAAGAAACGTGCTATGGCATCGGCTGTTAAACGTTTTCGTAAGAAGCAAGGTCGCGGTAAGCCTTTTGAAAGAGAAACGGGTCGTCACTAGTTTTCACTAGTTATTGATTGGCGACTATTTTATATTTTACCTTATATTATTTTTGGTGAGCCATGACCTTGTCTTTAAAAGAAACGATTACGGATGCTATGAAGGCGTCGATGCGCGCTCAAGAAAAAGAGCGCCTCACGACCATCAGGTTAATTTTATCTGAAGCAAAGCAGATTGAAGTCGATGAACGTATTACCATCGATGATGCCCGAATGCTGTCTATTTTAGATAAAATGCTTAAGCAAAGACGCGAATCGATTGCACAATTTCAAAAGGCAGATCGACAAGATTTAGTCGATATCGAGCTAGCAGAAGTGGCGATCATTCAAACGTTTATGCCACAACCGTTGACAGAGGCTGAAGTGACGCAATTGATTTCAGCTGCCATGACTGAAACGGGTGCAAAAACCGTTCAAGACATGGGCAAGGTAATGGCGATATTAAAGCCACAAATGCAGGGCCGAGCAGATATGGCTGTGGTGGGTAGTTTAATTAAACAGCGTTTAGCTGGTTAATTTTATTTTTGGATTCTTGGATGAAATTTGAGGGGGCGAAGTGCAAACTTTACGTATTCCTGACAGTTTTATTCAAGAACTACGTGCCAAAGTCGATATCGTTGAGCTGGTTGGGTCGCGCGTTCAATTAAAAAAAACGGGCGCTAACCACACGGGGCTTTGTCCTTTTCATCAAGAAAAATCTCCTTCTTTTAGTGTTTCTTCTGCTAAGCAGCTTTACCATTGTTTTGGGTGTGGTACGGGCGGCGACAGCATTCAATTTCTAGAAGCCTATGATAATTTGAGTTTTCTTGAGGCCATTAATAAATTGGCCGATTGGGCGGGCATGAAAATCCCCACTACGCCAGAACAGCTTCAAAAACAAGAAAAAACCAAACCGATTTACGATATTCTTTATCAGGCAAATCAATATTATCAAAAACAATTATTGGACCACCCTGCACGCCAGCCAGTGATTCAATATTTAAAAAACCGGGGTTTAACCGGCAAAAATGTCAAACACTTTCAAATGGGTTTTGCACCTAACGCTTGGGATAGCCTAGTTAAAACGCTGAAAAATCCAGGGCTTTTATTACAGTCAGGGCTGACCATTCAGCATGATTCGGGTAAACACTACGATAGATTTCGCAACCGAATCGTCTTCCCCATTCGCGACAAAATTGGCCGAGTCGTGGGGTTTGGGGGCAGAGTATTAGACGACAGTAAACCTAAATATTTGAATTCACCTGAAACCCCCGTGTTTCATAAGCAACAAATATTATATGGCTTGTACGAATATTTTTTGAGTAAACAAAAAGCCACCACGGCGATTATTGTCGAAGGGTATATGGACGTGGTGATGTTGCATCAACATGGCTTTTATTCTGCGATGGCGACCATGGGCACGGCTTTTGGTGAATGGCATGTGAAAACGCTGTTTGGTCAATTTTCGGAAGTGTGTTTTTGTTTCGATGGCGATGAAGCAGGCAAACAAGCGGCGTGGAAAGCGCTACAAGTGATGTTGCCTTATATGGAAGATGGTCGGGTGATTAAATTTGTGATTTTGCCCACAGGCCAAGATCCGGATGATTTTGTTAACAATCAGGGCCAAGCGGCTTTTGGGGCATTGATTGTGAATGCGCAGCCTTTGTCTGAATTTTTATTTGCCCAATTGCGTGAACAGTATCCGACCACGAGTATTGATAGCCGAGCCAGTTTTGTTAAAGCGGTGAAAACCTATTTAGAAAAATTACCGCGTGGGGCGTTTAAAGACATGATGTTTCAAAAACTGAACCATGAAACAAGGTATTCAGCGCCACAGCAAGCCAATACCTATACAAATCCGAATGGCAATACCTCTAAAAAATGGTCAACCTATTACAAAAATAAAAGCCCTTATCAGGGCGTGGTGGAGCCGCTTCCGCCCAAATCGATTACCCCAGGTGAATTGGCTTGGTATTTATTGACCCAATATCCTGAATTATTGTCCGAAGTATTGCCTTCTGAAAGCGATTTAGCCCATTTAGAGCGAGCGACGATAGAATGGATTCCCGAGATTGTAGGGGGGCTTCGTCGGTTAAATGCTGCCGTTAATGCCACTGAACAAAATAGACTGGAACTCAAACCAGTTTTAATTAGTCTCAGTCCGGTACATGATACTTACCTTCGTTTTAAAGAACGTTTGGATCTTATCCCTCAAGAAGGGGTAGCAAAGGAGTTTGCGGGCGCAATGAAGGTTCTACTCCAACAGGCCAGAAAACAAATAGCCGAGGGCTTATTGAAAAAAGCCCACGTTGGGGAACTTTCCTCTGAAGAAAAGGAGCACTTAAAAATAATTTTATCCAGAGGGGGAATCTATTGACTGTATAGATATCTAAGAGTTATATAGATAGCATATTTTAGTGCAACTGCATCATAATAAAAATTTGGTTAGAATGCCTAGGAACCGTTACAATCAGCGGTTAACTTAGCAGATGACCTTCATAAAAAGAACAATTAAGTAATTAAGTTGAAATTATAACATCCGAGAGTAAAGTTTTATGAGTCGCGTTGATAGTCATGTTGATCAGGATCAACAAGCATCCCAGCTCCAGGCACTGATTGCTGCGGGCAAAGAAAAAGGTTACCTCACTTATGCTGAGGTAAGCGATCTGTTGCCTTATCATATCGTTGATCCAGAAGAAGTCGAAGACATTATCGGCATGATCAATGAAATGGGCATTAAGGTTTATGAAGAAGCCCCAGATGAAGACACCTTACTATTAGGTAATAATGGTGATTCGGATGATGACTCAGCATTAGAAGCATCAGAGGCCCTTTCTTATGTGGCTTCAGACAGCGAGTTTGGTCGTACCACCGATCCTGTTCGTATGTATATGCGTGAAATGGGCACCGTCGAGTTATTGACTCGCCAAGGTGAAATTGAAATCGCTAAGCGTATTGAAGCGGGCATGCGTCATGTGATGTCTTCTTTAGCGACTTACTTGCCGAATGTGGCTACTGTGTTGCACGAATATGCGCGCGCAGAACGGGGCGAAATTCGTGTTGGCGAAGTGATCACAGGCTTTTTAGAGCCGCTTGATGCGGCGATTGCAACACCGATGGCTGTGTTGGATATTCCTGAAGTCGTACTTGAAATAGAAGCCGATTCTATCATCCCAGCGGTGATTGAAGAGGAATTGATTGACGGCGAAGATGCGCCTGTTGAAGTGGCGGTTAAGCCCAAAACTAAAGTGGCTGGCGAAGAAGAAGAAGAAGAAGCCTCAGGCGATGCAGAAGACACCATCGAACCCGGTCCCGATCCCGAATTAGCCAAAAACAAATTCGAAGAATTAAGACGTGCTTATGCCAGAGCGTTAGAGCAAGAAAAAGCATTAGGGTATCGCGATCCAGAAATGGAACTCGAATATCAACGTTTAGGCGAAGTGTTTTCTGTATTCAAGTTAGTTCCTCGTTTATTCGAATTACTAACTGGCAATACCAGAAAAATACTTGAAACGATTCGTGCACAAGAAAAAGGCATTATGACCATTTGTGTACAAAAAGCCAAAATGCCCAGACAAACCTTTATTACCACCTTCCCTGGTTATGAAGCAGATTTCGATTGGGTAAAAGCACAAGTCGCCAAAACCAAATCGTTCTCAAATGCGTTGGCTTTGCACGAAGATGCCATTATGGCATATCAGCAAAAATTACTGGGTATCAGCACCAAAGTGGGTCGTACCATTCCTGAAATCAAAGAATTGCATCGTCGTATTTCTGTTGGTGAAGCCAAAGCACGTCGTGCTAAAAAAGAAATGGTCGAAGCCAATTTACGTTTGGTTATTTCTATTGCCAAAAAGTACACGAACCGTGGTTTACAGTTCTTAGACTTAATTCAAGAGGGCAACATTGGCCTCATGAAAGCAGTCGATAAGTTTGAATACCGTCGTGGGTATAAATTCTCGACTTATGCCACTTGGTGGATACGTCAAGCGATTACCCGTTCGATTGCAGACCAAGCGCGTACCATTCGTATTCCTGTGCACATGATTGAAACCATTAACAAGTTAAATCGTGTTGCGCGTCAAAT
>CADEEZ010000021.1 GCA_902826485.1 uncultured Gammaproteobacteria bacterium | reverse complement strand
GACCGAAAACATTGATGTTATCGTGACAGATCATCACGAAATCCCCACAGAAGGCATCCCTAAATCAGCTTATGCTGTTTTAAACCCAACTCGTCAAGATTGTGATTATACCGATAGTTATATAGCCGGGTGTATGGTTGCCTGGTTACTCATGACGGGTGTAAGAAAAAAATTAGAACTATTACAAAACAAATCAATTGCTTCGTTATCAGGATTATTAGACTTTGTGGCATGCGGCACAGTCGCAGATTGTGTGTCGATGGCTAATAGCGTGAATAATCGGGCTATCGTAAAATATGGCATGCAATTGATAGAGCAAGGTTTAAGGCCTTGCTGGCGGGCTATTTTACCTCAAATAGAGTCGAGCAAGCTTATGGCTGTCGATTTAGGGTTTAAAATTGGCCCCTTATTAAACAGTGATGGTCGATTAAATACCGCAATGAGCTCAGTCAGCTTTTTATTGGCAGAGACAGATGAAAGTGCGAGTAAATGGCTTGATTCTTTGATGAGTCAAAATGAAGAAAGAAAAAAAATACAGCAAAAAATTACCCTTCAAGCGCAACAAACGGCTGAAGCAGAACTAAAACAAAGTCATTTCAAACAAAAAAGTTTGTGTATTTTAATTGACGATAGTCATGCAGGGGTGCACGGTATATCTGCGTCTAGGATTAAAGATTTATATGGTCGGCCCACTATTTTATTTACCCCTAAATTAAATGAACCTGAGTTGTTGTCAGGATCGGCTCGTAATATCGATGGCTTACACCTGAGACAAGCCCTTCAACAAGTTTATGATAAGTCGCCTAATTTTGTTAAGGCATTTGGTGGTCACAAAGGGGCAGCTGGGTTAACGATATATCGGCAATATTTTGATGAATTTAAAGTCTCATTTGAGCAAGTCATTGCAAAACAACTTGTTGAGCAAAATATTCAAGTCGGCCCTAAAATCATCGTAGATGGGGTCATAAACATTGATGAGTTAACGTTAACGCATTTTAAGCAAGGGGTATATAAACTTGAGCCTTTTGGCCGTGAATTTGAAATACCGATATATTATGCAGAAGCGGAAGTACTCACCATTCAAAATTTGGGTAAATCAGGTTTGCATGCGCGCGTGATGATTCAAGACAACTTTGGGAAAAAAACATCCATGGTGTGGTTTAACTATAAAAAATCACCCGAGACAGATTCGCCCGTTTACCCTAATGAAAGAGTAGAAATCGCCTTTCAAGCGGGGTTAAATCATTACCAAGGCAACGAAAGTGTGCAGTTTCAAATTGTGGGATTGAATGTGATAAAATAGTTTTAATTAATTTTTCGAGAGAAAAAATGGAAGTAAACCAACTTACAGAGCTGCTTGCAGATTTAGCAAAACGCACAGATGCCCTTAGGGGGTATCTTTGAATATGATTTCAAAAAAGAACGCTATGAAGAAGTATCAAAAGAATTAGAAAGTGCTGCTTTGTGGCAAAATCCTGTTGCTGCCCAGGCCTTAACTAAAGAGCGTGCTAGCCTTGAAAAAGTCATACATGCTTTAGATTATCTACAAAGTTCAGTGGCAGATAATCAAGCCTTACTTACTATGGCCCTTGAAAGTCAAGATGAAGAAACCGTGCACCAAATAGACGCTGATACGGATGGACTTGCTCGAGAAGTCGCCGATCTTGAATTTAGGCGTATGTTCAGCGGTGTCACAGATATTAACGATGCCTTTTTAGAAATTCAATCAGGTTCGGGTGGCACAGAAGCGCAAGATTGGGCTGAAATGATTATGAGAATGTATATTAGATGGTGCAATGCCCAGGGCTATGAAACCACCATTTTAGATAAATCTGATGGGGAAGTGGCGGGCATAAAAGGCGTGGCGATAAAAGTATCGGGCGAATATGCTTTTGGGCGCCTAAAAACCGAAACAGGTGTTCACCGCTTGGTCCGAAAATCCCCTTTTGATTCAGGTAATCGACGACATACCTCTTTTGCCGCAGTTTTTGTTTCACCGGTAATCGATGATTCTATAGAAGTGGATATCAATCCGGCAGATTTAAAAATAGACACGTATCGTGCCAGTGGAGCAGGGGGGCAGCATGTCAACCGAACAGATTCAGCCGTGAGAATAACGCATCTGCCAACCAACACGGTTACACAATGTCAAAGTGATCGTTCTCAACATAAAAATAAAGCAGAAGCGATGTCTCAATTACGCGCAAAGTTATATGAACTTGAAATGCAAAAACGTAATGCAACAAAACAAGCATTAGAAGACACAAAAACCGATATTGGTTGGGGCTCCCAAATTCGTTCTTACGTATTAGACGACTCTAGAATTAAAGATTTACGAACCGGGGTAGAAACCAGCAATACGCAAGGCGTATTAGATGGCGATTTACTCGATATGTTTATAGAAGCAAGCTTAAAAGCAGGAATAAACCAACATGACTAACACGATTAATCCCATTGAAGAAACGCTAATCGATGAAAATGAACAAATTCAAGTTCGAAAACAAAAATTAGCCGTGCTCAGAGCAACACAAAAAAATGTTTTCCCCAATGATTTTCGGCGCACTTATGTATCTGCTTGTTTACATGCTGAGTTTGGTGAAAAATCACATGATGAACTTGAGGCGAATCCCGTCGAAGTGAAAGTGGCTGGCAGAATGATGTTACGCCGCTTAATGGGAAAGGCCAGTTTTTGTCATCTTCAAGATATGGGTGGGCAAATTCAAGTCTATGTTAAATCGGATGGACTCTCAACACCAGACACATACGAAGAATTTAAACATTGGGATATCGGCGATATTTTAGGTGTTGAAGGCACTTTGTTTAAAACCAAAACAGGTGAATTGTCTGTAAAAGCGAAAAATATCAGGTTATTAACGAAATCACTGCGTCCCTTGCCAGATAAATTTCATGGCTTAAGCGAAAAAGAAACGTGTTACAGACAACGTTATTTAGATTTGATTGTGAATGAGCAAACCAGAAAAACATTTAAATCACGTTCACAAATTGTACAGGCCATTCGTGAATTTTTAACAGGTCATCAATTTACTGAAGTGGAAACACCTATGATGCAAGCCATTCCAGGTGGTGCGACGGCTCGGCCATTTCAAACCCATCATCATGCACTCGATATGGATATGTATTTAAGAATTGCACCTGAATTGTATTTAAAGCGCTTAGTGGTAGGCGGCATGGAGCGAGTGTTTGAAATAAATCGTAATTTCAGAAATGAAGGTATTTCACCTCGTCATAATCCTGAATTTACGATGTTAGAGTATTATTGTGCGTATCAAGATTATGCAGAAGCGATGACTTTGTTAGAAGATATGTTTAAACAGGTTTCTACAAAAGTACTTGGGACAACTAAATTTACCTATCAAAATCATGAAATAGATTTTGGTCAGCCTTTTTTAAGAATCTCTATGGCAGATTCTGTATTAAAATATAATCCAGATATTACCCAAGCGTGTTTGACTGATGTTAAAAAAATGAAACAGCATGCTGAAAAGCTTAAAATAGAATTTTCTCCTACTGCCAGTAAAGATAAATTATTAGCTGAAATTTTTGAAAAAACGGTTGAACATAATTTGATTCAACCGACTTTTGTAACAGAATATCCCACAGAAATTTCACCTTTGGCACGTAAAAATGATAAAAACCCTGATATTACCGATAGGTTTGAATTAATCATTTGTGGCCGGGAATTGGCTAATGGTTTTTCAGAATTAAATGATGCCGAAGATCAAGACGAACGCTTTAAAAAACAGGTGGAACAATTGCAAGCTGGTGATAATGAGGCTATGCATTATGACACTGATTATATAACCGCACTAGAGCATGGTTTGCCACCAAGTGCAGGTGTGGGCATAGGCATAGATAGGTTTGTGATGCTTTTGACCGATTCTGCTTCTATTAGAGATGTCATTTTATTTCCTCATTTAAGGTCAAAATAACAGCAAAAGGATACTGACCTACAGTCAAATATAGTCATAAATCTGATCTATAATCATATAAAATTATGTAAGGATCAGCTTTATGGCCAGGCATAAAAATTTTAAACGTTTTATTAAACGCCTTAAGCGCTTGAGACAAAAATCAGTTCCTCAGTGCTTTTCTAAGCTTTTATCTAAAAATGACCTGTCTCAAATTTTTGATTTTTTTAATATCACAAAAACACAGATGAAAATTATCGATTCATTGAGCATACAAGCAGATGTCAAAATTAAATGTCTTCATGAATTAATGCAGTATTCTCAAGATAGAATATTGTATTTACCCTTAGAAAATAATAATAAACAACTTAGAATAGATAAATCTGTTTGGTGTCTTGATACGAGTAAACTTGAGGCCTTTAAGCTACCCTCTGATAACTGTTCGATTTTATTTGAAGGATTTAAAGATCAGGCTATAATGTTCGAAGATAATCATTATTTTCCTAAAGAGGGAAGTGGGTTTAAGCCTAAAGTAAAAAATAATAAATTCGGGGTTAATTGTGATAAGCAAAAGATGATTAAGGTGAATAAAAATTTAATTTTTTCCCCGCTTCGTGATTTTCTCTCTCACAAAGCAAATAGTCTTGATAAATTATGTTATCGCTTTCACAAGTTTGATTTTGCTTCAAAGCAGCGTTATATATCTGTGATAAATAAACCCAAATAAGTGTTAGATTTTTCGGATGTGTTTAATGGTACATAATCTAGTAAAAGATGATCGGACTTATCCGTTATGCTTTCACCCAAAGGTGGGGGGGGCGTGCTAGATTGAAATTCTTGATAAGTTATCGTTTTTTTAAGATTCCCTAAATATTCCATTCGGGCGACAATTTCTTGCCCTGTATAACACCCTTTTTTAAAACTGACTGCACCCAGTTGTGGCAAATTTAAAGTATGGGGTAAACATTTTTCAGTTGTTTCTGGGTAGATTGAAGGCAATAAACTTAAAATATTAAACTTGTGCCAATCACAAGTGCCTATAGCATTAAAACCCAATAGCGTTAAATTATGCCAAAAATCGGCTACTTGTTCATGTTCAGTTGTTGCCTGGTTAGGATTTAAAATAATAAAAAAACGAAATAAATTTTCATCATGGCAGGGCAGTTTTATAAAACTGGTATGTGTTTTTTCTTGGTCATATTTATCAAATATTTTTATATTTGTTAGAGTTGAATCAATCTGCTCTAGAGAAGATTGTTCAGCGATAATTCCAAAACTATATAAAGCGACAGGTTTTATTTTTATTTTTGAAAAAATGGCATATTTTTTAAGAGACGCTTGTATGTGTTCAAGTTGAACACTGGGCATAGCAAGAAAATAATGATTGATATTATTTTGAATAGTATAAAATACGCCATGTAGGCGTCCTTTTGGATTACAATGCCCAGAAAGTTTTATGGTATTTGTGCTTATTTCCCGCAGATCACAAGTTAGTTGACCTTGTAAAAACTTTTCTGCATCAACACCTTCAACAGACAAATAAGATATGTTAGTTAATGGGCATATTAAATTGTTCTTCTGCGGTTTTTTTTCGCTAAAACTCACACAAGGCACTAAGTGCGAAGGTTCTTGATTCAATATTCCTGAAAACTTTTGAAGTATAGGCAGCCAATCGGTCATTATCATTACTCTAAGCATACATAATGCGATGATGATATAGGCAGAGGGTGAGTTTAATCAAGTACACTCAGGCAATTTATTAAAAACAGCTAAAAAAATTGCCTGGTAAAAAAATAGGCGTAAATGCTAAAAATTAGCCTATGTCTGTTGGAAGCACGTCTACTGCATCTTGTGCATCAGCAAACAATAACAACATTTCAGCCGCTGGAATAGCGTCATCATCTTGTTGTACTTGAGCTAAACGTTCAGCTGGCAATACATCGCTTTCTTCGTTTTGTGCAAACAGTAAAAAAGCCATCATTTCAGCTGCTGGAATAGCATCATCTTCTACTTGCGCTAAACGTTCAGCTGGTAATACATCACTTTCTTCGTTTTGTACAAACAAAGGAGCCATCATTTCAGCCGTTGGAATAGCATCATCTTCTATTTGAGCTAAACGTTCAGTTGGTAATACATCACCTTCTTCGTTATGAGCAAATAATAAGAGCATTTCAGCTGTTGGAATGGCATCATCTTTTGCTTCTGCAGAAGCAAACAATTTCATTTCAACTGGTGCAACAGGATGTGCATCTTGGTCTGCATTTACTAATAATAGACTAAACATTTCAGGCGTGGAACCTTCATCCCCTTCAGTTACGCCCGGTACATTTGCTACTGAAACAGAAGAAAAGAACAGTGCTGCAAGAGAAGCACCAACTAGAGTTTTAAACATAAATCACCTCAATTAATTAAAAATATTTAACAAACCCTGTTTATAAAAACTGCAAAAAAAATAAACAAGCAATGTCCTAGAGACTTTAGCAGAAAAAACGCTCAAACCCAAATTCAAAGTATAGGATCTGAAAAGATAACTACTAAATTTTTGTTAAAAAAATGGCAACATTTAGATTGTTCAGAACTATAACTATACAGGCAATTAATTAAAAACAGATAAAAAATTTGCCTGTTAAAATATAATGGTAAAAATAAAAATTAGTTGTCTTCTGTTGTTAGCGTTGTATCGCCCTCATGATCATCACAAAAGGATAGAATAGATTTCATTTCAGTTGGCAGAATAGGATCCGCATCGCTCGTGCCTTGAACATTTGCAAAGCAAACTGAAGAGAAGAGTAGCGCTATAATAGAAGCACTAATTATATTTTTAGACATGATTCACCTCAAAGATTAAAATGATAACATAGCTAACAACTTAGTACATTTGCCATGCGTCTCATATTGTGCAAAAATTTATCAGATTGTGCAACTTTTTTACATAGCATATAAATAACTTTTTAAGTTTAGAATCTAAGTTGTAAAACTTCAAATCCATTATATTATTATATGAGTTTAATTTATGACCGGGCTATTGCTAGATGCCACTACAATCAAATGGCGTTGCCGTAGAGGCATGTTGGAATTGGATATTTTTTTAATCCCTTTTTGTGAAAATATCTATCCTATTTTAAATGATGCGCGAAAAAAGACATTTATTATTCTATTAGAAGAAAATGATGTTGATTTATTCGATTGGTTAATGCTCCGTGCTCAACCTGATGACAGCAATTTTAATGAAATCATAAAATTAATACGCGCTTATCGACTAGCCCAATAATCTTTACATGCTGATTATTAATATAAAAGATAATCCCTTTGTTGGTTTATTTAAAAAAAACAATAAAAATAAAATAATTCGCTTAACACAATATACTGCGCCCGGGCAGGTGGATTTATGGAAGATTGTCTTTGCTAATCGTGACATTAAAATAGTCCGATTAAATGGCGATAGTTATCGATCGCGTTGGTGGTTAGTACTGAATTTTCAAACACTAGACCAACATAAACGCTATTCTATTGTAATTTCCCGCTTTTTTTACCCTTCTGCTGTTTACCGAAAACTCTGCGCTCATCTTTGGTTTTATGTCTAGGTAAATTTTAAAAGTTCATGTTGATTTAACCTTAAATGCCACCGCTCATCGAATATGTACCATTGTACGCTTACTTGTCTAGGGGCCATGCCGATACGCTAGTCAAATATTTGACAGATAAGATCAAATCGAGAGTAGCCTAAAATATAACCAGTAACGAGGGCAATCAGTATGAGCAATCAACTTTCTGATAATGAATTAGTTGAGCTCGTGTTAAAAGGAAATAAACATGCGTTTGATATATTAGTTGAAAAATATCAATTTAGATTAAATAAATTGGTTTCCCGTTACATTTCTGATCAAAGTGAAGCATTAGACGTTACGCAAGAATCTTTTATTAAAGCCTATAATGCGCTGGCCCATTTTCGGGGTGATAGTAGTTTTTATACTTGGTTATATCGTATTGCTATCAATTCGGCTAAAAATTACTTAGCGTCTCAAAATAAACGGGCGATGGAAGCCAATGTCGAATTAATTGATATCGATCAAACCTTACTGAAAAATGAAATAAAAGAATTTATTTCTCCCGATAAAATTATTCAATCAGATGAAATAGAGCATGTTGTGTTTATGGCCATCGATCATCTTCCCAGAGAGCTAAAATTAGCTATTACCTTGCGAGAACTAGAAGGATTAAGTTACGAAGAAATAGCAGGGGTCATGTCTTGCCCCATTGGCACAGTACGTTCTCGTATTTTTAGGGCACGCGCCGCAATTGAACGAAAAATTAGGCCCATTTTACGTAATACCTAAAATCGAGATCATTTGCTGAAATTGTTTTGCTAAAACGGTAGAATAGCTACCAAACACGGCAACATAACAATTAAATCAAACTAACTAAGATTTTAGCAATGCAATATATTCGTAATTTTTCTATTATTGCCCATATTGATCACGGCAAGTCGACTCTATCTGATAGGTTTATTCAAGAGTGTGGAGGCCTGTCTGAACGCGAAATGCAAAGTCAGGTGCTCGACTCAATGGATCTCGAAAAAGAGCGTGGTATTACCATTAAAGCGCATAGTGTCCGTTTAAACTATAAATCACTCAGTGGGCAGGTATACGAGTTTAATTTTATTGATACACCTGGTCATGTCGATTTTTCTTATGAAGTCTCTCGATCTCTTGCTGCCTGTGAAGGGGCTTTGTTGGTTGTGGACGCAGGACAAGGTGTGGAAGCGCAAACAGTTGCTAATTGTTATACCGCCTTAGAACAAGGGTTGGTGGTGATACCTGTTTTAAATAAAATAGACTTGCCTCAAGCTGAACCCGAAAGAGTCATTCAAGAAATTGAAGAGATTATTGCCATTGAAGCCCATCATGCCATTAAAGTAAGCGCTAAAACAGGCATAGGCATAACAGAATTACTCGAACAAATTGTTGCACTTGTCCCTGCACCTGAAGGGGCACCAGAAGCGCCTCTCCAAGCCTTAATTATTGATTCTTGGTTTGATAGTTACATGGGCGTGATTTCTTTGGTTCGCGTGAAAAATGGCCGAATAGATAAAGGCAGTAAAATTAAAATTTTATCTACGGGCCACGAACATATCGTCACTGAAGTGGGTTACTTTACCCCCAAAAGAGAATTTTGTGATTCTTTGCACACGGGATCAGTGGGATTCGTGATTGCGGGTATAAAAGACATTCATGGTGCGCCGGTTGGTGATACGATTACCACTGCTAAAAATGGTTCAGCTGAAGGGTTACCTGGTTTTAAACAAATTCAGCCTAAAGTTTTTGCCGGTGTTTTTCCTGTGAATGCTGAAGATTTTGAATCTTTTAGAGAAGCTTTAAATAAGCTCAGCCTAAATGACGCCTCCTTGTTTTTTGAACCAGAATCTTCTCAAGCACTTGGGTTTGGTTTTCGCTGTGGCTTTTTGGGGCTGCTGCATATGGAAATCATTCAAGAAAGATTAGAGCGAGAATATCAGCTCAATTTAATCACAACAGCCCCGACGGTCGTTTATGAGATTTTAACCAAAAAAGAAGAAGTGTTAAATATCGATAATCCGTCAAACTTACCTGATCCGGCCATTATAGAAGAAATGCGCGAACCCATCGTTGAAGCGCATATCTTAGTACCTCAAACTTATTTAGGTAATGTGATTCAGCTTTGTGTTGAAAAAAGGGGCGTTCAAATAAAGATGCTCTTTTTGGGTAAGCAAGTGTCTTTAACCTATGAATTGCCTTTAAATGAAGTCGTACTTGATTTCTTTGATAGATTAAAATCAGTAAGCCGAGGCTATGCTTCTTTCGATTATCATTTTGTGCGGTTTCAAGCGGCCAGCTTAGTGAAGCTCGATATTTTAATCAATGGCGACAGAGTGGATGCCTTGAGCGCCATCGTTTATAAAGATCATGCCATTAGCAGAGGACGAGACTTAACCGAAAGATTAAGAGAAGTCATTCCAAGACAAATGTACGATGTGGCCATTCAAGCCACGATCGGCAGTAATGTGATAGCCAGAACCAGCATTAAAGCACTCAGAAAAAATGTGACGGCTAAGTGTTATGGGGGAGACGTCTCTCGTAAAAGAAAATTGTTAGAAAAACAAAAGGAAGGGAAAAAACGAATGAAACAAGTTGGACAAGTTGAAATACCACAAGATGCCTTCTTGGCGATTTTAAAAGTAAAATCTGATTCGAAGAAAGAGAATAAATAATGAAACTATATTCAGATTTTGGTTTTTTATTGTTAATCGCGGTTTTGTTAACCGGTTTTATCTGGCTAGTCGGAAAAAAAGTGATTAAATCAGAAAAAGAGCCTTGGATTGTTGAATTTTCAAGATTGGCTTTTCCGATGATCTTAATCGTCTTTATCATTCGGTCTTTTATTGCCGAGCCTTTTCGGATTCCTTCTGGCTCAATGAAACCCACATTGGAAACAGGTGATTTTATTTTAGTCAATAAATACGAATATGGCTTAAAAATACCTGGCTTTAATTATAAAATCTTAGAAATTGGTAAACCCAAAAGAGGTGACATCATTGTTTTTAGATACCCACAAAGCCCAGATATGAATTTAATTAAGCGTGTGGTGGGTATGCCGGGAGACAAAGTTGCTTATAAAAATAATGTTTTATATTTAAATGGGCAAGCTCAGTCACAAGACTTTAAAGGCAAAGAAATAGATGCTGAGCCGGGTGTGTCTATCATGGTCAATCGTTATATTGAGCAGCTCGATGGTAAAACCCATGCTATATATTTAAGGCCCACTGAACAAATTGAAATGGAAGAAAGAATTGTGCCAGAAGGGGAATATTTTGTGGCAGGTGATAATCGAAATAACAGTCATGATTCAAGATATTGGGGTTTTGTACCAGAAGAAACAATAAAAGGCAGAGCTTTCTTTATTTGGATGAGTTGGAATGGGATACAAAAAGACATACGATGGCACCATGTCTGGTCTAAAATTAATTAATATTAACTTAACAAGGAGCGTTGATAATGCGACATAATCAAAAGGGAATGGCGTTAATGGGATGGCTGATTGTATTGGCCTTATTGGGTTTTTCTTTGACCGTGTTTTTTAAATTATTCCCCGTTTATTTGGAAGACTATGGGGTAAAACAGGCATTTGAAAAAACAGTGAGTGATCCCGATATCAGTAATCAACTGCCTGATCAAGTACGAGAGCATTTTAGTAAATACTTAGTGACAAATTTTATTAAAGTAGTGACGCCCGAAAAGTTAATGATTACGCCTAAAGATAATAAAAAAAATATACAACTCGATTATGAAGTCAGAAAACACTTTATTGGCAATATTGATTTTGTCATCTCTTTTCATTATCAGGAGATAGTATAACATTACTATGAGCAGTTTAGCTTTGTCCAAATTGCAAAATAAACTTGGGCACCGTTTTCAAAATGAAGCATTGCTATTACAAGCACTCACGCACCGAAGCATGAGTGGGGTGAATAATGAACGCTTAGAGTTTTTAGGAGACGGGCTACTAAATGGCATGATGGCCATGACTTTATACCATCAATTTCCAGAAGCCTCAGAAGGTGAGCTTACGCGTATGCGTGCCACACTGGTGTGTGGAGAAATGCTAGCGGTATTGGCCACAAGCTTTGATTTAAGTGAGCATCTTTCTTTAGGACAAGGTGAGCTTAAATCAGGTGGGGTGTATCGAAAGTCTATCTTAGCCGATGCGCTCGAAGCGGTAATAGGGGCAATTTATCAAGACAGTGATTTTAATACGGCAAAGGCCTGTGTGCTTTCTTGGTATCAGGAAAAACTGGCTTCACCTGAATTAATCACCTTATCGAAAGATCCCAAAACCCAACTTCAAGAATATTTACAATCCGCGCGTTTAAATTTACCTGTCTACACGGTGGAATCAGTAGAAGGACCCCAACACAATCAACTTTTTACAGTTAAATGTGTGATAGAGGGCTTAAGCATTGAAACCATCGGGAGAGGGAAGTCTAGGCGTTTTGCAGAGCAACATGCAGCCTATTTAGCAGTACAACAGATTAAAGTAGTAAAATCATGAATAAAAACACTGACAAAACCCACTCAGGGTTTATCGCCATTGTAGGTCGCCCGAATGTAGGTAAATCAACCTTAATTAATTCTTTTTTGGGCAGTCATTTGAGTATCACCTCACCCAAGCCTCAAACCACGCGTCAACAAATTCAAGGGATTATTACCTTAGATAAAACGCAACTTATTTTTGTGGACACGCCAGGCTTGCATCGAGAATCCAAAAAGAAACTGAATCAGTATATGAATCAGGCGGCTTCTAAAGCACTGATTGATGTAGATGTGGTATTATTTTTGGTCGAAGTTTTAAAATTCACCGATGAAGATGAAGCGGTGTTAAAAAAACTAAAGTCTGTTGATGCGCCTGTATTTTTGGTCATCAATAAAATTGATACTGTTAAAGACAAAGAAAAAATATTGCCTTATATCTTAAATTTACAATCTAAGTTTAATTTTGCTCAAGTGATCCCCATTTCGGCAGAAAAAGGTCTTCAGTGTGATGTGTTGAAAAAAGAAATCATTGCCCATATTCCAGAAGGCCCTTTTTATTATCCTGAAGAATCTAAAACGAATCGTAGCCCTGGGTTTCATGTCAGTGAAATGATTCGCGAACAAGTAATGCTGCAATTAGGCGATGAATTACCTTATGCTACGACCGTATCGGTAGATACTTGGGATGATCAAGAAAAAATCATCAAAATAGGGGCAACCATCTGGGCAGAACGTGATAGCCAAAAGGCTATTATCGTTGGAGAAAATGGTGACAGAATCAAACGAATAGGGACGATAGCTAGGCGTTCTATCGAATCATTTGTGGGTAAACAAGTCTTTTTAGAGTTATGGGTAAAAGTGAAAGAAAATTGGTCTGATGACAGTAAAAGTTTAGAACATTTAGGGTATTATGACTTTGATTGATTATGCGTATTAATAATGAACTAGGCTATATTTTACATCAAAAGCCTTTTTCAGAAACGAGCGTGCTTTTAGAAGTTTTTACGCCAACCTTTGGCCGAATTGCCTTAATCGCAAAAGGGGCCAAACGCCCCAAAAGCCATTTTAAAGCTTATTTATTCCCTTTTAAATTATTAAATTTTTCTTTTGTGGGTAAAAATGAACTTAAAACATTAACGCACATAGACGAAAAAACAAATTATACCTATGGTCATGCTAATCAGCTTATTTTTGGTTTATATTTAAATGAGCTTATTCTCCGTTTTTTAAAAAAAGAAGATCCTCATCCTGAATTGTTTGCCATTTTTCATCTTGCCATGGGCTATTTGTTTAATTTGGATAACCTTTGTTCTAAATATACACTTTCTAAAAATTATTTCAGTCAGCTTATCTTAAGAGCCATCGAGATTGAGTTGTTAACCTCAGTGGGGTATGGTATAGATTTTAGCACTATTGCTCAATCACACCTGCCTATTATTGGGGCAGAATATTATGAATATAATCCTAGTATTGGCTTTACAAAAAGTAATTGTCTAAATACAGGCATTTTAGGCGAAATTTTGATCTTGATGTGTAAATTAGATCTCAATAAACTAGATCATTTTTTGGATAAATTAAAGCAATCGAACACAGAGTTAGCTTTATTTTTAAAATTATCTAAAAATATATTAAGACAATCCCTCGATTTTCATTTGGGTGAAAAGAAAATTTATACCCGTGAATTAGCAGGGATAGAATGGGGAAAAACAGGAGAAATGATATGACAATATGTTTAGGCGTTAATATAGATCACGTGGCAACCTTAAGACAAGCTCGAGGCAATGTCCCTTATCCAGAACCCCTACAAGCGGCTTTATTAGCCGAATCGGCAGGGGCAGATGGTATTACGGTGCATCTACGTGAAGACAGACGCCATATTCAAGATAGAGATCTACTCTTACTCTCTCAAACCATTCAAACCCGCCTTAATTTTGAAATGGCTGTTACGCAAGAAATGGTTGATATTGCTTTGAAGATTAAGCCTACTTATTGTTGTTTAGTACCAGAAAAGAGGGAAGAGTTGACCACCGAGGGTGGCCTAGATGTGATTAAGAATTTCGATAAAATTAAAAAATATACAGAAATATTACAAGAAAATCATATTCAGGTATCGTTATTTATTGATCCAGATGAAGATCAAATTCGCGCAGCAAAAAACACTGGCGCAAAATTAATTGAGTTACATACGGGTGCGTATGCTGAAGCTAGCTTTGAAAAGGGTGGTCAGTATAAATACAATCAAGAATTACTAAAATTACAACAATCTGCCAAACTGGCCCATGAGTTAGGGTTGATTGTGAATGCTGGTCATGGTTTAACCTATCATAACGTTGAGGCAATTGCTCAAATTCCTGAAATATATGAATTGAACATTGGGCATAGCATTGTATCTCAAGCGTTATTCGATGGTTTTGAAAAAGCAGTGTCTAAAATGAAAGCGCTCATGCTGGGAGCCAGAAGAGGAATTTAATGATGATATATGGTATTGGTAACGATATTGTTGATTATAACCGAATCGTTAAAATCTATCGAAAACATCCTGATAAATTTGCTAACAGAATATTATCTAAGCAAGAATTGGTTTTATACCAAGCTTGCTTAGATAAACCCAGATTTATCGCAAAGCGATTTGCTTATAAAGAAGCCATCGTAAAAGCGATGGGCATTGGGTTAAGAATGGGGTTAAGGTTTGGCGATTTTAGTATTTTGCCCGATAATCTCGGTAAACCTATTTTGAGCTATTCGGATAAAAGCAATCAAGTATTAACGCAACTGGGCATTGCTAAAATTCATGTGAATATCAGTGATGAAAAAAATCTGATTTTTGCTATAGCCATAGCTGAACAAATTTTTAAAGGTTAGATGTATGCCTGAAAATAGTCAGTTTAGAATTAAAGCAGATGAACTCAAATTAAATAATTCATTGATCATTTCTGAACAGCTCTGTGCAAAAATGACTCAAAAAAATATTTCATTATTCATAGATGTATTTGATTCTGATGAAAGTAATCCAGATAAACCTGTTTTGGTTTTTATTCATGGAAACTCTCTTTCTAAAAAAATATTCAATAAAGAAATTGATTATTATGACCAAAATTATCGTGTTATTGCACTTGATTTATTAGGGCATGGTGAAAGTACAAAAATAGGTGAGTTAGAATCACTGAATTCAGATGAAAAAGAAGCGTTCGCAGAAGCATTTTTTAACCCTTCTGCAATGATAGCTGAAGTGGTACAGCTTCTTGAAACTAAAATGATTAAACAAGCACATATCATAGGTTTTTCACTAGGTGGCCATATAGCATATGGTGTGGCGATTGAAAATCCATCATTAGTGTCTAGTCTGATTACAATTGGCTCTCCTCCAGTGAGATTTTCAATACAGGGTTTTCTAAAAGGCTTTAATGAATTTTTTATTAATACCCTTATTCCATTTTGGGTAAAAAATCCCAAAAAATATTTATTTGAACAAGCCAGAGAAATGATTATTCCTTTTGGTTTTAAAGAAGAAGATAATTTTGCAATAGAAGATCTGGTTAAATCAGATCCGCTCATGCGTAAAAATTTATTTAAGAATTTGGCTGATTATGACAATACTAAATATCTTAATACGGTTTTAGATGCAGAGTCTTTTCTTCAAAATTCAACTTTGCCAGTATGTCTGATAGTTGGAGATAAAGATATTGGCATTAATGTTGATTACATGAATTCATTAAAAGATAAACTCAAAAAATCTGAACTTAAAGTTAAAATTATAAAAGATGCTCCTCATTTGGTTTTTGGTCATCATAACCAAGAATTTTTAGAAGTTGTGGATGCTTTTCTGCTTCTTGCGACGGCGAACAGCGTAGGAGTAAGCGAAGTGAAGCGAAGGAGAAGCAATCCATCTTGATGTATTTACACTCTTTAAAATTGCCTTAATGCTTTAATCAATTGAAAAACTTCTACCGCCTATCTTTTTTATCCTACCGTTTATCAATAATTACTTGATCAAATTTCATATCACGTAAATAATACTTTTATTATGAGCAGTTTAAAATGACAACAATACACAAAGATACAGAAAATGTAATAAAAAATATCAGATTATTAGATATCAAAGACGATTTTAGGGAAGCGTTCGGCTCTTTCTTAGCTAAGTGTCTATTCATTCCCACAATACCTATTATAGGGGCAACTTTTTGGATGTTGCATGATCCAGCGAATGCATATTTAAGCTCAGCTTCTTTATCTAATGGGCTACTTTCTTATCTAGCAGGTGGTGCTTACGTTGGTTTGGTTATGGTAATTAACGAGATTCCTTTTATTCAAAACTATCTAAATGAAAAGAGTCGAAGGATTGATTTTTCTAATGCTTTTTCGAATAAAACTGTAAACTATGCTGAATTATCTTCACTGATCGAAGCCTATCTAGACTTTCGAAAAACTGAACCCTCCATAAAAATAGATGATGGGGCAGTTTGGATGGATTTTCGCAATAATATTGATGCTTACTTTATTAAATATTTAAAAGATCAAAATAAAGTTGATCTACTTCAAGCATTAGTAAATTTAGGCGCAGATTCAGCTGATTGTGCTATTGATAAGGAAGAAGAAGTCAATTATTTATCAGAATCATTCATACAAGTTAACGCGCTATATAAAAATAATAGAACACTGCAATTTAGTTCAAATAAAACGGTTTCAAGCGAGGCTGAGATATCCTCACAAATAGTTTCAGACAAGCCTAGACCGAATAGCATTCGGCCTCAGTAAGGGCACTTATTTCGAGATCGACCTTTTCTAATGCAGTAGCAAGTTGATCACTAAAATTTGAAGGCATTTTATTAGGTTTAGATAGCAATT
The DNA here is from genome assembly GCA_902826485.1 of uncultured Gammaproteobacteria bacterium. Classification (GTDB taxonomy): domain Bacteria; phylum Pseudomonadota; class Gammaproteobacteria; order Berkiellales; family Berkiellaceae; genus CADEEZ01. The sequence continues at coordinate 18,254 of CADEEZ010000021.1, read as the reverse complement.
GTGCCACAATGGTTTCTAAATTATGTAAAGCATTTTTAAGCCGAGGCACGCCACAATAGCATGCTGCACCATGTAGATGATGCACTTTTTCTCGCAGCCCTACGTAATCTTTATTGTTATAACACAAATGAATTGCCGCTTTTTCTTTGGGTAACATGGATTTAAGTTGTTGTAACATTTCTTTGGCGATCTCAGGTTTATTTCCTGTTAATTTTAACGCCATTTGCCAATCATAAATCATGGGTTCAGATTCAACCTCAATCACTGAAAGAGGCGGTATAGCAGGCGATTTTTTTCGTACCCATTTTTTAATCATATTGAGCAATTCAATTTCTTGTATGGGTTTGCTTAAATAATCGTCAAATCCCGCTTGAAGTAGGGCTTGGCGCTCGCTAACTAAAGCGTGGGCGGTTAAGGCAATAATGGGTACATCTTTACCGGAAGGGAGTTGTCTGATTCTGTCGGTTACTTCTAGTCCGTCCATACCGGGCATTTGAATATCCATTAAGATTAAATCAAATTCTTGTAATCTAGCATATTGTAATGCCTCTTTACCTGAAGTAACACCGGTGATTTTTATGCCAGAATCTTCTAATAACGCTTTTAGGAGTTTTAAATTAGCAGGGTAGTCGTCTACGGCTAATACTTCAAATTGTTTGCCTAAATGTACAGGCGAAATTTTGCTTAATTTTAAGGGGGTATCTGCGATTTTATTTTGTTGACTTTGATTTAACTCAGAAGCGTAATCATGTACTAATAATTGACAAAGGCTGTCGAATAAATTATGCAGCCGAACGGGTTTAGATAAACAAAAAGCGGCACCCGCTTCGATGATGCTTTTGGTGACGACTTCATCGGTTGTATTGGGTAATACGCCGACAGGCACGCGATGAATTAAGGTTGCTTTTTTTACACAATCTTCAACAAAATGGCTATTTAAATCAGGTTGATTCATCCCCAACAATAACATATGGTAAGGCTGATTATTTAAGCTCACCCTTTCTAATTCTGATTCAAGCTGACTGATATCATTCAGTTCATGGACGCTGCAGCCCCATATGCCCAACAAATGATTGATCGCCAATCGAGAAGTGGGGTGTTGTTCGTATAATAAAAACCGATACCCATTTAATTTTTTAGAAGGAGGTGCTTCTTGCAATACTTTTTCTGCCACAAAAGTAAACCAAAAAGTAGAGCCTTTGCCTGATTCGCTTTCAACGCCTATTTCTCCGCCCATTTGTTGTACGAGGCGTTTAGAAATCACTAATCCTAAGCCTGTGCCACCGTATTTTCTAGTTGAGGTAGAATCCGCTTGCCTAAAGGCCTGAAACAATGTTTTTTGTTCTTCATTGGTTAAGCCTATGCCTGAATCAGTCACGCTGACGCATAAAACGACACGGGTTCCCGAATCTTTTTCGAGCATGATCCTAACAATTACGCTGCCTTTTTCAGTAAATTTAATTGAATTGCTGACTAGGTTAGTGATAATTTGTTTTAAACGTAAATGGTCACCTAAAATTTTAGTAGGCACATCGCTATAAACGAGCGGCACCAGTTCAAGTGCTTTTTCGTGCGCTTGAGGGGCTAAAAGAGTGAGTGCGTCTTCAATGCATTCTCTTAAATCCATCGCAAGGTTATCCAAACGCAACTTTCCGGCTTCCATTTTAGAAAAATCTAAAATATCGTTAATAATCGTCATAAGACTGGAAGCAGATTTTTTGATCGTTTGCAAATAATCAATTTGTTTGTAATTTAATTCAGTTTTGGTTAATAAATTAATAAACCCAATAACACCATTAAGGGGGGTACGAATTTCATGGCTCATGTTTGCTAGAAATTCGGATTTCACTCGGCTGGCAGTCTCGGCTTCTTTACGGGCCATTTCCAATTCGATATTTTGAATTTCTATGGTTTCTAACGTCTGTCTTAAATCTGCGGTGGCTTGTTCAACACTTTGCTGCATTTCTTCATGCGCTGCTTTTAAGGATTGCGCCATGCTGTTAATGCCTTCATCTAACAGCCTTAATTCCCCTCGTGCATTGGTGTAAACCCTTGCATCGAGATTACCGTCTTTGATTTTTTCCACGGCGTAAGCCATTTCTAAAATCGGTCTGGTGACATCTCGCCCCATTCTAAAAGCAAAAATCGAACTGATCCCTAAACCAATTAGCACAATAATGCTACAAGCAACTAGCGCTTTAAATTGCCTTAAAGTCGTATCGGCCCTGCTTATTTCTATGGTTATCCAGCCTAATATATGATCGCGTGTAATTTGAGTGTTACTAGTAACTTGATTTAAGGATAAATCAACAGGATGATTAAGCGGTAAATTGGTATTAAAATCATCAAGATAAATATCGCGAATAAAGACGGGCGCAGTAAAAAATAAAGAGTTGCCTCTCTCTGTAACAATGATTTCTCTTAGTTTATTTTGGTTTTCAAGGGTGGGTAATTCAGGTGGTTTGATATCAATTTCGTGTCCATCTTTTGCTAAGACGTGACCTTCTCGATTAAAAATCGTTACCGAAAGCACTTCAGGATCACTACGCGCTTCTTTCGTTAATTCGTGCAGGGTTCGCGCGTTGCCAGAATATACGCCATATTCGCTCGCGGGTGCAAGTTGTAATGCTAAGGCATAGCCGCGATCACGAAGCGCGGTTTCTAAATCTTGAAGTCGGCTGCTGGTAAAATAGGCACTGAGTAGCAGTGAAATCACAATGGTGGGGACCAACGTTAAAAATAATACTCGGGCTTTAATGCCCCATTCATTGACCATGCGGCAGCTCTTTCATTTCAAGTGACAACATATGTTGTTTAATTTCGTTTTCTGTTTTTAGGATGAAGCCCATTGATTTAGCCACTTGAGGATTGATTGCCACAGAAAAATCTTTACTGTAGATGCCTTTTGCGGGAAAAGGGAGGGGGCGAGAGAGTGTGTCAAGCATTAAATGAGCCGTTTCTTCTGCCAGTTGTTTAGGAGAGGTGTAAACAGCAGCCAATGCACCATGGTTTACATAGGTTTTTGAGTAGCCAATAATCGGGGTTTTATTATGATAACTGCTGAGCAGCAGCCCTCGACCCGTACGTGAATTAAATATTGTTTCATCTGGAATGGCGAGCAGCATCATCGATTCTTTGAGCAAATGATGCATATTTTCAACTGGATGAAGTTGAGGATTTATTTCGACAATATTAATGGGGATCTGATTATTTTCCGCTAATTTTTCAAGCTCTTTTCGGTAGTTTTTAGAAGAGGGGCCAAGGGCAATACCAATAGATCCAATGCATTTAGATTGTTGACAAAGTGTTCTAATTAAATTCAATTGTCTGTAAAGAGGCTGATCTAAGTAAAGCTGAACGACATTATTAACAGCAATTTGTTGTGGCGTGAGGTCTTTTAAGATTTTATCTAACTCAGAGGGCCTAGATAAAATACTGACAACCGGTAAAGGATAATCAAAAGGTTTAGATTCAAAATAATAATGCAATGATTTGGGCCCTATTGCTAAGACTAAATCAAATTTTTGTTTAAGTTGTTCTAATTGATTTTGCGTAAGTATGGGTTTAGGCTCAAATCGCGTAATTCTTGATTTATGATTTGGTGATTTATATAAAGTTTCTTGAATAAGATTACTTAATTCAAAATGATGTGGTTCAGTCAGAATCGCAATTTTGTAGTGGTGACCTTGGGCCATAGCCTGAGGAAATATACAGACAATAAGTATATAACTTAGTAAAGCAATTAAATTTGGCAAACAGTTCACCAACAAATTAAATAAATAAAAAGAAGTTTCCGCAAGCAGATATATACCTTGGCTGAAGGTATTATTCAAGTCATATACTTATTTAGGTGCTAAACTATATTTATTGACGCAAAAATTAAGTGATATCAGAGTAATTATGCCAAGCAAGCGAACAAAAATGGCTCGTGCCAGAAACAATAAGCTGATATTTTATACATTACTTATATATGCTTTTTTAGCTTGTAATGTCTTAGGAACCGGTGGTTGTAAATGGAACAGTGATTTTCGCAGTCGCATTCAACCCAACCCAGAACTTGATGCAGACCCCGCTGATGCACTTTCAGCAGAAGAGGCTAGCTTGCAAGATGCAATTAATGAATCTGAACCAGAGTCGACCATAAAACTGATTCCTGGCAAACCGATTCCACCCGCGCCTGATTTACCAATTTAACGAAAAAGCTAACCAACTAGCAAATCGTTAAATATTGTTATTCGTCGTATTAATATGACAGCTCGTCAATGATTCCTATGTTTATTAGGTTTATTTCTTTAAAATCAATCTTATTATATATAACCATGATTTAGTAGGTATAAAATGGATTCGCATTATTCAAGTTTTGATGTTTTGTATGCACAATTACTTCCAGAAGAAAAAAATGCGCGTTTAATGAACCTTGCCAAAAATAATGGCAGCAGCGAATTGATTGAAATATTAATTCAGTGTGGTGCCGATATAAATATAACTTGCCCAAATGGCATGACGCCATTTTTATTTGCGGTGAAAGCGGGTAATCATAAAACAATATCCGTTTTTCTTAAGCATAATATATTTACTTTATGTGATACTGATCGGTTGGGATACAATGCATTGATGTTAACCTTGTGGCATGATCAACTTAAGAATACCTTTTATTTTTTAATGAAAAATTATGGCCAATATATGTCAGTGGATATGATTAATGCGGCGATGATTTCTGCTGCAATTAAAGAGAAACCTGAAGAAGCTCAAGTGTTAATGAATACTAAAAAAATTAATGTAAATTACAGAGATTATAAAGGCAATACCGCTTTGATGTATGCGGTGATGTATGACAATGTTAAGATGATTGAACTATTGCTTACAAATAATGCAGATATTAATATTAAAAATTTTGAAAATGAGACAGTATTCGATTGGGCAAAAAAGAGCGAAGATCCTGCTGTTCTTGATGCCTTATCAAAAAGTTGGCGAATAGGGCTTTTGATTAGAACGCCTACGCCGAAAATTTATCCCGATCTGTCAGAATTTTTACCTGCTGTGCCCTTATGTCAGGAATTTTTGATTGGAGAAAACCAGGATGAAGAAATGTTTGATGAAGATTCAATCATGCAAAATTTTTCAACATTGTCTTTGAATGCTGCTTTTCCTATTTTTCAACCTTCAGCTCCTTCGGCAGATCTTTTTGATGGGGATCAACGAGGCATAAAAAGGAAAGCCGTAAAACAGCTGGATGATCCTAAAAGAGAGATCAAGAAACGTAATATAAATGAATGCCTAATAACTAAAAGTTTCGCCGTATTATCTTTGGAAGATCCTCAAGATTTTTTTTTCCCGCCCACATGTGTTTTTTCTCTTGAAGAACGTGGAGTAAAAAGAAAGGCGCCAAGGCATTTGAATGAACGTGGAAGAGACATTAAAAAATATAAAATACCTTAACCAATTTAAAAATCCCCTCGCTCGCTGGAAGCTCGCGACCCCCTCGTATCTTAGGGACATAACCATGTTTCCATGATTATGTCCCTAAGATACGAGGGGTCCGACAGCCGAAGGATGGCGGGGGGATTTATCAATCAGGATTATTTAATATTTTTTGAAACAGAAGTTTTGTATTAAAATGTAATAATGATTAGCAATAAATACAAGTTCCTTAACCAAACTTATATATTTCAAGTATCTTTGAGAAGTATTATCGCGTTTATAATGACTGCTCAGTTTTTTATCTGTCTACTTGCGATACACCAAGCACAAGCTTCTGAACTTCCTAAAAAAACAGAAGTTTGTGATTTATTTTTTACGGGAAATATTCAGCTTCACGACATTCCTATTGCCAGAACAACAGAACAACGAAAGAAGGGCCTATCGAATCGTCAGGATGCTGGGGTAGGCATGTTGTTTTCTTTTGAGCCGCCTAGCATTGCTCGCTTTTGGATGAAGGACACATACGTGCCATTATCTGTTGGGTTTATATCCGAAGAGGGGCGCTTATTTGCCATTGAAGCACTCGTACCCGAGTCTGAGGACTTGCATCCCTCAACAAAACCTATTAGATACGCTTTGGAGCTCCCAAAAGGTCAATTTGAACAACATGGCCTAGGAGTTGGGGCAAAGCTTATAAAAACAACCTGCCGACTTATTTAATTTCCACAGACAATCACATAATTTTTTTCTATTTCATTCTGAAAGGATTCAGGTAAATCAGGCCAATAATGAAGATCTATTAAAAAAGGAATATTACTTTCAGTGAAGGCATTTCTTACTTTACTGAGTTCGCCCATTTTATTTCCAAAGGTGATAATAACTAAATCTAAATCGCTTCCTTCATGAGCTTCTCCATTAAGCCTGCTACCATAGGCCCAAACGATAGCTTCAGGGTATAAATTTTTCATAATACTTTGTATTTCTTGCAAGACCAAAGGCGAAACATTTAATTTAGTCATTCGCGATGATCTCGCGTATTGTTTTTGCATCTTGAATAAAACTGCTTAATAATTTTAACGTATCTTCAGCAAAGCTTTCTCCATAATTATGGGCAGTATCGTTTCGATTGTCTCTATAAATAAACCATCTGCTTACAATATCTTCTTTTAATAAACCATGTTTTAGTGCATGTCTGAAGATGTCTTTATAATTTAGCCTATCTGCTTCTTTAGAAGAAGCAAAATAGGGTTTAATCTTTTTTCCGAGTAATTTTGCGGTGAGCTCTAGAACAATTTCAAAACATTTAATAGTAGAGTTTCTATATATTTCATATTCTATAGAAGATTTGTCTGCTACTAATAAAAGCTCATAGGATTTTTCCAATGTTTGTATAGATCTCAACAAGTTTTCGGTCATAATGATAGGCATCATTCCTCACATTCACTTGCGCAGTGCGCAGATGCTAGTTTTTTGGCTAAAATAAAGAATATTTTACAGTATTGCATTTTGCAATCAAGTTAATCAACATTATAGAGAATCGCTAGAATATAAGGTAAAATAACTTAATTCAAACAGCTAAGTTAGAAGAGTGCCAAATTATGAAAGCTGATTTAAGCCAAGAATCTGAAGAAATCCTGAATATTACTGCCTTAACCCATGAAGGAATAGGCATTGCCTCTCGTCAAGATGGCAAAAAAGTATTTGTATTAGGGGCCTTGCCAGATGAAACCGCCACCGTAAGAGTCATGAAGCGCCATCGTCGCTATGAAGAAGCGGTGGTGATTGAGCTTAAACAAATTAGTCCACAACGCATTGAGCCACATTGCCAACATTTTGGTTTATGCGGCGGTTGTCAGTTACAGCACATCAGCCATCCTGATCAAATTAAATTTAAACAAGAAACGTTAAAAAGCTTATTAATTCAAATTAGCCAACTGGAATTTTCAGAGGCTCAATGGATGAGTCCTTTGTTGTCTGATAATACCGGGTATCGTCGAAAAGCGCGTATTGGGGTCAAATGGGATGGCAAAAAAAATACCATGTATGTGGGCTTTAGAGAACGTGCCAGCAACAAATTAGCCAAACTGAGTATCTGTCCTATTTTATTTCCTGCCGTTGGGCAGCGCTTAGAAGCCATTAAAACCTTAATCATGAGTTTATCGATTAAGGATGCCATACCTCAAATAGAAATGGCGGTAGGTGAGCATGAGCGCCCGGAAGTGGCGCAAGTGGCACTGGTGTTTAGGCATCTGAAGCCTTTATCTACCGAAGATATAGATTTACTTAAGGTTTTTGGACAAGAGAATCAATTAGATATTTATTTACAACCAGGTAAACCGGGTTCTGTCTATCAGATTTATCCTATTTTAACGGTGCCTGAAGATACCGAAAATTTGCTGACTTATTCGCTAAATATCGATAATAAAAAATTAGCTTTTGATTTCCATCCCCTTGATTTTACCCAAATTCATGCCGGTATTAATCAAAAAATGATCAATCAGGCGCTGTCTTGGTTGGCTTTAGAAGAAACGGATAAAGTCATTGATTTATTTTGTGGGTTGGGTAACTTTACACTAGGCTTAGCTTTAAAGGCCGGCAAAGTGATTGGCGTTGAAGGTGAAGCTAAGTTAATAGTCAAGGCAAAGCATAACGCAGCTAAAAATCAATTAGCTGACAAAACAGAATTTCATGTGGCGAATTTATTTGATATCAAAACATTAGAATCCCCACAGCCCTGGATAGATAAGGTAGATGTCTTATTAATCGATCCGCCTCGTTCAGGGGCAAAAGAAGTTTGTGAACGCATTGAGCGGTGGGCTCCCAATAAAATATTATACGTTTCTTGTTCACCGGCTTCGTTTGCGAGAGATGCTGGCATTTTACTTAATAATAAAAATTATGAGTTGACCCACATTGGGATCATGGATATGTTTCCTCATACCCATCACATTGAAACCATGGCATTATTTACCCACAAAGGGAATAAAAGAGGAAAAAATGGTCAAAGTAAGGGACGACCTGCCTAAAACCAAAGAAGGTGCAATCGATTTAGCTCACTGGATAGAGCGAATTTCTGAAGACAGAGAAGCAGGGGATAAAGAAAAGCTTACCCAAGCTTGTACACTTGCTTTTGATTATGGTGCGCATCATTTAACAGCCTATAAAGAGTCTTGTCTAAGACAAGGCTTGGTTTGTGCCGAAATTTTATCTACCCTTCATCCTGATATTGACACGCTACTGGCAAGCATTTTGTATTTCTCAGTTGAATATGCTCAGTTACCGATAGAAATTATTCAAAAACAATTTGGTCAAGCTGTGGTGAGCTTGATTGAAGGTGTGGCTCAGATTTCAGAAACGCAATCGAAAACCACCCGTGAGCATACCTTAAGTACTGAGCAGCAACGTGACAGTTTAAGAAGAATGTTGTTGGCTGTGGTTGAAGATGTTCGCGTTGTTCTAGTGAAATTAGCTGAGCGTATTAGTGCGCTTCGGGCAAGTTATGCATTAGATCCCAAAATTAAGTTACAACTTGCACTCGAAACCAGAGATATCTATGCGCCTCTGGCTAACCGTTTAGGCATTGGCCAAATTAAATGGGAGCTTGAGGATTTTGCTTTTCGTTATATAGAACCCCATGCTTATAAACAAATCGCACAATTATTAGATGAAAGACGACTGGATCGTGAACAATATATTAATCAGGTAATACAAGATTTACACCAAGCCCTTGAACTAGAAGGGGTGGCATGTGAAGTGGTTGGTCGCGTAAAACATATTTATAGCATCTGGCGTAAAATGATGCATAAAGAGGTAGATTTTAAAGAAATATATGATGTACGTGCTGTGCGTGTATTGGTCAATAAAATCTCAGATTGTTATGCCGCACTGGGTATCGTTCATTCTATGTGGCAACCCATTCCTCATGAATTTGATGATTATATTGCCACACCCAAAGAAAATGGGTATCGATCTTTACATACAGCGGTTATTGGCCCTAATGGTAAATCTTTAGAAGTTCAAATTCGAACGGTTGAAATGCATCAAGAATCAGAATTGGGTGTTGCCGCACATTGGCGTTATAAAGAGGGAAGTAAATCTGATCCGCAATTACAGAAAAAACTCGTCTTTTTACGTCAAATCTTAGAAAATGTAGATAATTTGCCAGTGGACGATTCATTAAAATCAGAATTGTTTGAAGATAGGGTATATGTTTTTACCCCCAAAGGCAAAGTGATTGATTTACCCAAAGGATCGACACCACTTGATTTTGCGTATCAAGTGCATACAGATATTGGTCATCGTTGTCGAGGGGCAAAAATTCATGGTCAAATGGTGCCTTTAAATCGACCTTTAAAGTCGGGCGATCAAGTTGAAATTATTACCATTAAAGAGGGAGGTCCAAGTCGAGATTGGATCAATCATCATTTGGGTTATTTATTTTCATCTCGTGCCAAAAGCAAAGTATTGGCTTGGTTTAAAAAATTAGACAGGGAGAAAAATGTTCAAGCGGGCCAAGAGCTGATTAACAAAGAATTAAAACGATTAGGTGTTGAAGAAGTTCCGCTCGTTAAAATTGCGCAGCAATTAAATTTTAAAAACCTAGAAGATATGTATAATGCTTTAGGGATAGGAGAACTTAAACCCTCTCAAATCATTAATGCTATTTCACCCCAAGCGGATTTAGCGCCTGAATTAATGCCGATTTTGGCAAAATCTAGAGTGATTCATCACCGTTCTGAAATCACAATTCAAGGTGTTGGAGATTTAAAATATCAATATGCTCAATGCTGCAAACCCTTACCTGGTGATCCCATTATTGGTTATATCACTGTAGGCAAAGGTATAACCATTCATCGTCAAGATTGTTTAAATGTGCTTCATACCTCAGAAGAAAGTGACATAAGATTAATTCAAGTATCCTGGGGCGATACAGGTCATTCTGTCTATCCGGTTGATATTCAAATCAGTGCTTATGATAGACAAGGTTTATTGAGAGACATTACCAGTATTTTAACCGTAGAAAAAGTGAATATTATACGGGTGAATACCTTTACCAATAAATTAGATAATGCCTCGCAATTTAACTTAACAATAGAAATCCCCGATTTAAATGCTTTGGGTAAAGTTTTAAATAAAATTGCTCAACTCCCTAACGTAATGGAAGTTTCACGTGCCAAATCAATCTAATTTAGATAATTTGATAGATAAGATCCGACAACTGCGAGACAAAAAAAACGGTTGCCCTTGGATGTTGCAACAAACATTAGCCTCTATTGTGCCGCATACCCTTGAAGAAGCTTATGAAGTTGCCGATGCCGTTGAAAATAAAAAAATGAATGAATTGAAATATGAGCTAGGCGATTTATTATATTCTATTTTAATTTATGCTGATTTTGCTCACGAACAGGGTGATTTTAATTTTGACGATATTATTGAAGGGTTGGATGAAAAAATCACACGCAGACATCCCCATTTATTTGATGAAGATCATCTTCAAAAAAATCCAAGTTTGGCAGAGTTAGAAAAAAATTGGATTGAAATTAAAAAGCAAGAATCTGAACAAAAAACTAAAACGTCTGATTCTAACTCTATGAATTCAGTTTTGTCTAATATCCCCCTTAATTTACCTGCTTTATCTTATGCGCAAAAAATACAAAAGCAGGCAGCGTCGCAAGGGTTTGATTGGGAAAAAACAACAGATATCATCGATAAACTTCAAGAAGAGGTTTTAGAATATCAAGAAGCACTGGTGCATAATCATCCAAATAAAATTCAAGAAGAATTAGGGGATGTATTATTTACGGTTGTGAATTTGATAAGACACAATGGTTTTGATAGTGAACAAACTTTAAGATTAGCCAGTCATAAGTTTACTAAACGGTTTCAGCAGCTTGAAGCCCATATTCACTCGTTAGGTAAAGAGCTTTATACCTGTTCTATAGATGAACTAGATCTCCTCTGGAATAAAATAAAAAATCAGTAGTTCATTACCTTTAATCTGATTTTTCGTCTAAATTTTACCCCTTTTATTCAATCGTATTACATAGCTGCAATACTTACCTTATCTTAATTAAAATTGATACAGTTGAGAGGTGAGTGTATGGACATGGATATTGACACAGAAATGTCATTGATAAAAAAATCAGAAAAAAAATGGGCAGAAGCTCGATTGTTTTTCGAAGAAAATTTTATGGAGAATATGTTTTGCCCGAAAAAAAATGGGATGCATTTTGCAAAGAGCGAAGATGAGCATATTTTTTCAGTGGTTAAAAATTTTTTTGGCGAGTTTAAAAATGATTTTATTGATGTGCATATTTTTGAAAATGGAGAAAATTATGTGCATATTCTCTCTCCGAGTCAGGAAGCGATAATCGCATTTGAAAGTACGATGAAAAAATTTAACATATCCTTTAATTTTGTGGAAATTCCATATGGTTATTATGTTAAGTTATATTTTCCGCACAATTTTAATTCAGAATTAGATCCTGATAGAATAAAAAAAGAATTTACAACTGCATATCAAAATCTTTTAAATAAAGATTTGCTTAAGATGACACTCTTTAGTAATGAATATACCTTTGAACAACGTCAGAAGATATATCGCGGTATGTTTTCTGTTACGATTCCGATGGATATATTAAGAAATATCCATGATTTAGTAAACTTATACGCCACCCCCGACAATGTTCAGTATCTTGCAAATGAATTAGAAAAGCTATTGACTAAATTGATTTTAATTGATCGAAATAAAAAATCTATGCATTTTCTAACTGAATTTTTGAAAGATCCAGATGCTGTTTTACTTGAAAGAATTAATCAATCTGAACAAGTTATATTATATTGTGAAATTATAAAACGGTTAATGTTATATACAGATGTTAATGATAACACATTGAATATTTTAAAAAACCAATTGTCCTTGGTTGCTTTGCAGGCAGGTGCCTACGATGGAAAAAGAGAAGAGCTGATTAAAAAGATAGATGGTTCTGCAAAATTAGCATTAATGGATTTGGAAAAAATTGTTAAATTTGAATTAACCGAAGAAATTGACAAAAAGTCATTAGAGGTATTTTCAGAACAATTTGCTTATGCCTTAAAAAATATTGCTTATCATAATTTCTTAAATGTTTTGCCAGAGGATTTTTATCATCTGGCCTGGTCTAAAAATTTAAACGATCCGAATTCCGAAGGACAGACGCTTAAAAAAATTATTGCAGATTATAACGTGCTTTCATATCAAACAACAAATGATATTGTACATAGCTTAAGCTATCATCACCAGGTTAATGTTATGTCATTTTATGTACAAGCATGCACAAAACTGATTCAATTGGGTGATTTTAATACGGCGCATGCTATTTATTCTGGTTTGAATCATGTTGCAGTTTCGAGATTAAACTACCTGAAAACCGTTCCATTCATCAACGCAATATTGCACGATATTGAAAAACTTTTTTCGTATGACAGTTCAATGAAAAACTATCGCGCGGCAATTAAATTGGCTGTGAGTGATAATAAAATTGTTATACCGGTTTTAGGAGTTCATTTGAAAGAATTAACTTTTGCAGAGGACGGGAATCCCACTTTACAAGTAGATGGTAGTTTAAATGTTGAAAAATTTGAATTGCTTGGTGGGATGTTTGGTCATCTAGATGATAGCCTGGCACAATTATATAGAGCAAAACCTCTGCAAACCTGTATCTCATTAAGCAAAATGAAAAATATTGTCTTAGATGAAGATAAAGTGTATGAGACATCCTTGCATGCTTTCCCTAGAGAAGTACCTGATATTTCTAAGTGTAAAACGATAAATGATTTGGCTGGCATGGTTTTATTAAAAAGATCTTTGCCTTTATACTTACAATTTACCAATCACCATCACCATTATACTATTCCAAAAGCGTATTTTAAATTAATAGAGTTTCTAGAAGATAAAGTGTTCAAGAAAGACGTAAGCTTAGCAGAGGTACAAACGGGATTATTATTATCAAATAAAATTAAATTGCATGCCGGTCGAAATTTTATGTTAGTCTTTGATTTGGCCAAGCGAATAGATAAAATAAATAGTGTCTGTTTTGAAAAAATTAAATTATCGGAAATGTCTATGGTGAACCACGGTGATTCTGATCCGTGTATTGAAAGACGCCTGAAATTATAAATTTTTGTAAAGAAAAATAGTATAATCATTTTCTAAATAATCGTGCCTTAAGGTGACATAAGGAGTAAGCCTTTTGCACAAGTCAAACACTTCACTAGGGCTTGGATAAAATAATTCAAGCTCTTTTTTATTTTCTAAAATATAAGGGCTTAAGCAATTAAAAGCAACGCCTTTACTGGCTTTAGCATATAATAATTGGATAATTAATTGCAGTTGAGTAAAATCGACAAAAGCGAATATGCCACTAGCTAAAATATAGTCTACGCTTTTTTCGGCTATATTTTCGATATGATTATGCTCAAACGGTAATTGTGGATGTCTTTTTTTTGCCAATTCAATCATTTTATTACAGATATCTATTCCTTTATAAGACCCTTTAAAATTTTGACTCATTAAATAATCAACTAAATGCCCTAAACCGCAACCCACATCTAGCACGGAGGTAGTAAACAATAAAGGTGAAATTTCACACAGAATTTTGAACCGGATAAATTGAGATTCGGCATTTTCCCATTTTACCCCTCTATAATCATTCGGGTAGGATTCAAGGCTTTTATTGTAGATGGCATTATTATGGATAATAGGATCTTGCATGTTTAATTAACTAACTCTATAGGATTAAAATCATAAAAATATTATAATTCATCTCATCTTAAATTTATCATCTATTTTGAGTGAAAAAATGACAGAAACCAAAGACAGCAATGGCAATATTTTAAATGATGGCGATTCAGTTCAAGTCATTAAAGATTTAAAAGTAAAAGGCACCTCAGTTACCCTTAAACGTGGCACAAGCATAAAAAACATACGTCTCACTGACGACCCTGAAGAAATTGAATGTAACGCAGATAAAGTAAAAGGGTTGGTATTAAAAACCTGTTTTTTGAAGAAATCATAGTACTGGATACCGCGGACAAACCGCGGTACGTAGAGAATAGGGGATCGTAGGCTTTTATAACCCTGCCATCATTTGTTTTTCACGTTCAGACGGATCGTAACTTCTGTCTTTGTAAAACTCTTTAATGACCGCAACGGCTTCTTCTGGCTTATTCACAATGGTGAATAAATCGAGATCTTTTTCTTCAATCATGCCTTCTTTCACTAAATGGTTTTTAAACCATTTAATTAAATCACGCCAAAAAGGTTCATGTACTAAAACAATGGGAATACGACGGGTTTTTTTGGTTTGAACCAGGGCAAGAATTTCAGCCACTTCGTCTAAAGTCCCATAACCCCCTGGCATCACTACGTAAGCGGCAGCATATTTCACAAACATCACTTTACGGGTAAAAAAGTGTCTAAATCTTAATGAAATATCTTGATAATCATTGGTGCATTCTTCGTTAGGCAAGACAATATTTAAGCCAATGCTAAGTGAAGCACCTTCATTTGCCCCTTTATTGCCTGCTTCCATGATCCCTGGGCCACCGCCCGTTACCACTGAAAAGCCAGAATTAGATAACAATTTGGCGGTTTCGTAAGTTAATTCATAATAGGGGGCACCAGGTTTGGTGCGTGCTGAGCCAAATATACTCACAGAAGGTTTAATGTGGACAAGTCTTTCAAATCCATCTACCAGTTCAGCCATTACTTGAAAAATTTTCCAAGATTCACGACTCATCAAAGAATCATTAATGGTTGGCACGGTTGGGCGAGCTTCTTTGCCCGGGGTTTTGACTTTGGTCATAATCATCCTTTTTTATATCAAGAGGGCAATTTTTGTTATTCTCAGACTAACTATATATAGTATAGATAAATTCACGATGATTTCATAATTAGCGAATATGTTAACTTATAGGGTAGATATGATAGATATGCAGCAAGCTCACTCTTTGGAAGAAGCCGATCCACATAGTAAACTTCGTCATGATATTAGGTTATTAGGCGACTTACTTGGAAGAGTGATTAGAGAGCAAGTCAGCGATCAAATCTATCAGACGATTGAATCGATCCGTTCACTCTCTAAATCTATTTTAACAGAAACTGAATCTGAAGCGGCTAAGCAAACCCTTGTTAAGTTATTATCTCAGCTAAACTCAGCTGATTTATTGGCGATCACTAGAGCTTTTGGGTTCTTTTTAAATTTATCGAATATAGCTGAAAATCATCATCGTTTAAGAAGAGCGTTATGGCATCAACGTGAAAACGAAACCACGCCTCAAGATGGTTCATTAGCCGCATTTTTTGAACAAACTAAAAATTGGCCTATTTCCAAAGATCGATTACAAGCGCAAATTTCGACGCTTAACATCGATTTGGTTTTAACTGCGCATCCAACCGAAGTAACTCGCCGAACGTTAATGCAAAAATATGATTTCATCAGTGAAGTATTATCTACCTTAGACAAAAGCGATCTGACTCAAGAAGAAGAAAAAAATAGCATAGAATCGCTATACAGAGAAATCACCAGCATCTGGCAATCGGATGAAATTCGGAAAAAACGGCCTAGTCCCATTGATGAAGTAAAGTGGGGCTTAGCGGTAGTAGAAAGCAGCTTATGGTACGCTTTACCCGAACATCTCAAACAACTCAATAAAGCCTGCTTGGATAACGGCTTAAAGGGCTTGAGTTTGCTCGATTCGCCCATTCGCTTTAGTACTTGGATGGGCGGTGACAGAGATGGCAATCCTAACGTCACGGCAAAAATAACCCGCCAAACCTTGTTAATGATGAGATGGAAAGCATGTGAGCTATATTGGCAAGCCCTAACACATCTGAGCGCCAATTTATCCATGACTTTATGTGACAGCCATGTACGTCAACAAGTGGGAGAGGGCGCACATGAGCCTTATAGAGCCTTACTGAGAGAACCCCGAGAACGATTATTAAAAACACAAAAGTGGATAGAAAATAAGATCAATGGTATTGCAACTTCGGTACCCGAAGCGGAATTATTTACCCATAAATCACAACTGCTTACGCCTTTACTACTGTGTTACAACTCAATGAAAGCTTCTAAAGCTGACATTATTGCAGAAGGGGAGCTAACGGATACGATACGTCGAGTAGCCTCTTTTGGGGTGTCTTTAATGCGGTTAGATATTCGTCAAGAATCATCTCTGCATGCGAATTTATTAGATGAAATTACGGTTCATTTAGGGCTAGGGCATTATCACGAGTGGTCAGAAACCCAAAAACAACAATTTTTATTAACAGAATTACAAGCTAAAAGACCGCTTATTTCACCCAATTTACAATTGACAGAAATGTCATCAGAAGTATGGAAAACGGTTCAAATGCTGGCAAAGCAGTTGCCCGATACCTTAGGTGCTTACGTTATTTCTATGACCAAAGCCCCTTCAGATATTTTAGCCGTGATGTTGTTGCAAAGAGAAGCGGGCGTGTTGCTTCCACTTAGAGTAGTACCCTTATTCGAAACCTTATCAGATTTAGAAAATGCGCAAAGCATTATGGCCGAGCTATTTAACCTCGATTGGTATAGAGATACCATTCAACATAAACAAGAAATTATGATTGGCTATTCAGATTCGAGTAAAGACGCGGGCATATTAGCAGCCAGTTGGGCACAATATACGGCGCAAGAAAAATTAGTCGCTTTAGCAAAAGGCCATAACATTCATCTGACTTTGTTCCATGGACGAGGGGGCACAGTAGGGCGAGGAGGAGCACCGGCACACTATGCGGTTTTATCTCAGCCACCAGGTTCTGTTGGGGGGAGTTTGCGGGTGACAGAGCAAGGTGAAGTGATTCGTCATAAATATGGTTTTTGGCAAGCAGCCTTAAGATCATTAGCCGTTTATACCAGTGCAACACTAGAAGCCTCTTTACAGCCGCCGCCCATGCCAAAAGATAATTGGCGCGAATATATGGGGCACTTGGCTCAATCTTCTTGCCAATTGTATAGAGAAATATTAAATCGAAAAGATTTTATGGCCTATTTTAATGCAGTCACACCCATACAAGAAATTGGCCAACTCAGTATTGGCTCACGACCTGCTAAACGAAATGCGCTACAAGCGTTATCTAGCTTAAGAGCGATCCCATGGGTGTTTGCCTGGACGCAAAATCGACTGATTTTGCCCGCTTGGCTTGGGGTAGGTTTGGGGATGAAAAATTTGCGAGAAAAACATCCTAAAGCGGCTCATGAAATGATCACACAGTGGCCATTCTTTCATTCATTATTAAATATGATTGAAATGGTGTTATCTAAAGCCTCTCCTGAATTGGCAAAGTATTATGATGAAGTGTTAGGTGAAATTAATTCAACCCCTGTAAAAGAACTGTCGGATTTATTACAAACTTATTTTAAAGACACACAACATGAAGTGATGACGGCATTACAAGTGCCAAAATTACTTTCTGAGCAGCCTAGTTTATTTAGATCAATCCAGGTGCGTGAGCCTTACATTCAAACCTTAAATATTTTACAGGTAGAATTATTAAAGCGATCACGCGCGGATAAAACAGACGAACTCATAGAACATGCTTTGTTAATTAGTATTGCTGGTATTGCAGCAGGGATGAGAAACACGGGGTAAATAACTTAGTTGGCGTACTATGGTGTTCTCTCTACGTACCGCGGCGAGTCCGCGGGATCCATAAATAATAAGTTTTCTAGATAGCTTATTTGTTTAAAATTTGTCTGTTAAATTCAACCTTTCATCCAATAGTTTGCTACCCCCTTAGCTTTGAGCTTAGTTTCTTAGTATACTGC
>CADEEZ010000020.1 GCA_902826485.1 uncultured Gammaproteobacteria bacterium | reverse complement strand
ATTATCTAAATATAAATTACTTTATGGATTTTGCTATAGCGTCTAATAATCCTTCTGCTGTTGAAGCGCTTTTAACATACACTAAAGCAGATATAGATTGCCCTGATTCTGATTTTTTCGATCAGACATTATTACATAAAACCACAAGCTCTGAAGCTCAACCCTTAGAAGTCATCTCTAAATTGATTGAAATGGGCGCAAATGTGAATCTGGCTGATGCCTTTAATGTCACCCCCCTTCTTTACAGCATAGGAATGGGCAATGAAAAAATCGTCGCATTACTACTTGATAGTGGCGCCCAAATTGATTTAGTAGGAGGCCATAGAAATGTTACCCCTTTAATGGCAGCCGCTTTTTGTAATAGCGAAAAACACCAAAAAATCGTTGAGTTATTAATCAAAAATGGTGCCGACGTAAATAAAGTAGATGATGATGGTTATTCAGCTTTAGATCATGCTGCAAAACAAGGTAATTTAGATGCGGTGAGTAAATTAATTGAAGCCGGTGCTGATCTCACTCATAAAACAAATGACGGCTACACGGCAGCAGATATCGCCTTAGCAAATGGCCATATTGAAATTGTGAATAAACTTGCTTTGCACGGTCTAGAAAGCACTAAGCCAAATATCGAAGATAATAATGTTGACCTAATTGAACCCATTAAAATACACGAAGTATTAACGTTAAACACTGATAAGGGGAGTTTTGCATCTGATGTTATTGACCACAATAATCATAGCTTTTCTAACATTAATCATGCTCAGCTGGAACATGAACAAGTTTATACATATGTTTCGGAAGTTAACGCAACGTTAAATCAGACGATTGAGCAGCCAGAACTCTCTTTTGGTTAAATAACGACCAAGGCATTATGATATTACAGGGACGGCACGGAGGCCGTCCCCTACAGAACCTAGAAAATTACCAAAAACCCCATCTTTACTGTAGGGGACGCCCTCCGTGGCGTCCCTATTCATGTGCTATTAAAAAGTAATTCAACTAGTGGTTTTTTGTTAGAAATATTGACACATTAGCCAAATTTTATTAAGTTAATCTCCTTTATAGTTTTTCTGGAGAATCCCATGAGCATCTTAAATAACGCAATCAAAAATGGCGATTTAGAAACGGTTAAGAACTTAATTGAAGCTCAAGGCTACTCGGCAAATTATGCAGGGTTTTATGGGTTAATAAATATATACCCTTTGCCTATCAAAGTTGCAGCTCAACATAACCAACCGGAAATTTTGAAATATCTGATAGAAAAAGGGGCTAACATTAATGGAAACGAAGCCATATATAACTCTCCGATTGTGATCGCCAATGAAAAAGGCTACATACAAGTTGTAGCTGAATTATTAAAACATGATTTAGTTTTGCCCGAATGGCTCAATAAACCCTATCTAATCAAAAAATATATGAATAAAGCAATAGAAGCCGATGATGTATTTGCATTTGAAACGCTGTTTACTTGCAGCAAAGCAGATATCAATAGCACCGAATTCAATTATTCTTCTTTTTCGAAAATGACTTTGCTTGATAAAGCATGCGACCATGGAGCAACTGAAGTGGTTGCAAAATTGATAGCATTAGGTGCAAATATCAATTTGGTTGATAACCTGCATATTACTACTGCCCTACATCGCGCAGTGTTCAAAGGAAAACCAGAAATTGTCGAATTATTGCTCGATAACGGCGCCCTAGTCGACCAAACTGGTCCAGAAAATCGCACCGCTTTAATGGCAGCCTCTTTTTTCAAAGATGAAAAACATGAAAAGGTGCTCGAGTTATTAATTAAACATGATGCAGACATAAACAAAATCGATGCGTATGGTTTTTCTGCTTTAGAATATGCAGCAACGTCTGGCAACGCCAACGCTATAAAAACATTATTAAATGCAGGTGCTGATTTAAATCATAAAACAAGTGATGGCAAAACTGCAGCAGATATCGCTTTCGAGTTTGCCCATATTGAAGTCGTGAATATCCTAACGTCACACGGTGCACAACCGCCTGAACAACACCCTATAGAAATAAATGAAGTATTAATATCTAATAATACGTATTTTACTTCAGATATTATTATTGAACACCAAAGCCCTTTCTTACAGACAGGTTATACTCAGCCCGAATATAATTTTGTGAAAGGTGAAATACCTGCTATGAACACGACACTTGAGCAGCAAGAGCATGTTTTTGGTTAATTAACGACGACGAAATACAATATAAAAGGGACGGCACGGAGGCCGTCCCCTACAGAACCTAGAAAATTAACAAAAACCGCATCTTTACTGTAGGGGACGCCCTCCGTGGCGTCCCTTTTCATGTGCTATTAAAAAGTAATTCAACTATATTCTTTATGTTACAAATATTGACATAAAAGCCAAGTTAAATTAAGTTAAGTTTCTTTTAAAATTTTTAATTCCTCAGGAGTTTTTGATGAATAAATTAAGTCTCGCTATCGAGCAAGGTGATCTAGAAACAGTAAAAAACTTAATCGAAGTCGAAGGATATTCACCCGAATATACGGGTTATTACTGGTTTTTTGATACGAGTGCTAGGCCGATAGTGATTTCTGCACATTATAATCAACCTGAGATCATGAATTACCTTATTGAAAAAGGAGCAAATATTAATCAAGTTTGGGGTGATATTGCTCCGCCCATAAAGCATGCGCTTCAATTCCAACATGTTCCTGTCGTGAGTATTCTGTTAGCAAACAATGCTGCTTTACCTGAGGTACCTTGGGGTACAGAAAATGATAGAAAAAAACTCATCACAGAATATGTACTAAAAAGCATTGACGCGAATGATGTTTCCTCTCTTGAAAGGCTTTTAACATACAAACCCGAATTAATTAATACAAAAGATATTTCAAACAACGGTTTTGATTCAACCCTTTTACACAGGGCATCAGAACAGGGAAAATTAGACATTGCCTCAAAACTTATTGAATTGGGCGCAAACGTTAACCAGCTTGACAGTTCAAATCATACCGCTATTCATACAAGCGTCTTAAAGGGCAACATTAATATTATTAGCCTATTGCTAGAAAGCGGTGCCAACATTGATTTTTCCGATTTTAAAAATTTTACCCCTTTAATGTTAGCAACTTGTTTTAACGACGATAAACACAACAAGGTGATAGACTTTTTAATCGCAAACGGGGCTAATGTTAATGCAGTATCTGAAGTAGATGGTTGGACACCTTTAGGCATCGCTGCAAGCAATGGTAATGAACATGCTGTTAATGCTTTGAGTGAAGCTGGTGCTGATCTAACACATAAAAATCATGATGGCGAAACAGCAGCTGATTTAGCGTTAAAATACGGCCATATTGAATTGGCAAATACCCTTAACCTTCAGAATGCAGAAATTGCTGTGCCAAAGATGGATGATACTCATATTGAAGTGATTGAACCCATTAATATAAACGAAGTATTAATGATAACTGATGGCAAAGCGGACTTCGCTTCAGAAGTTATTACTGAGCACAATAATATTCAGTCTGCAGATGAACAAGTTAGTACCTATGTGCCAGAAATTAACGCAACGTTGAATCAGACGATTGAGCAGCCGGTGGTCTCTTTTGGTTGATTAACGGCCAAATGCTGCATGATTTTACAGGGACGGCACTGAGGCCGTCCCCTACAAAATCCTTGAAAACACACCACTGATATATAACTCATTGTAGGGGACGCCCTCTGTGGCGTCCCTTCAAATACACAAGAACAACCCTCAGCCCTTCTGGTCCCTTGAACTTGTCACGGCGTAGCGTTAGCCGTAGACGGAAGGGACAAAAAGCCCCCATCACAAACTACTTGCTTAAAATTAAGAAAAATCAGAAATAAAGTAATTCAACTACATTTTTTATGTCACAAATATTGACATAAAAGCCAAACTAAATTAAGTTAAGTTTCTTTGATAATCTAATGGGGTAAGTTCATGACTATTTTAAATAATGCGGTCGCTAAAGGCGATTTAGACACAGTAAGAAAATTAATAGAAACAGATGGATATTCACCTAACTATTCTGGTCCTTTAGGATTCAGCGATACTCCCCTGACGATTGCAGCGCAATTTGGCCAACGCAAAATCATGGAATATTTGATTCAAAAAGGCGGCGACATCAACACTAAAAGTAGTTGGTTTTGTTCCTCCCCTATTGAAGCGGCTCTAAAATATGGCCACACACAAGTTATCGTGAGCTTATTAGTCAATAATGTTCAGCTTCCTGAAAATCTTCATAAAACAGACATCGCCAATGCCCTTTTATTAAAAGCGGCTAGCGCCAATGATACTTGGTCTATAGACAAAATTTTAAGCCACACAGAAGCCAACATTCATATTCATGATGATTTCATGAAACGCACGCCTTTACATAACGCCGTGATGAACGACAGTTATGATGCAAGCTGCAAATTGCTAGAACTGGGTGCTAAAATTAATTCTATCGATTTACACGGTTGGACGCCTTTGCATTATGCCGCCTCCAATAGCGATTTACAGTTTGCAAAGCTGTTAGTTGAAAAAGGCGCAAAAATTAATTCGCTTGATAATAATGACCGTAGTCCATTATTTGCCGCAGTACAAATGGGTGGCGAAGAAGAATTAGTGACTTTTTTAGTTAAAAATGGCGCTAAAGTTAACCAAGCTGATAATGAAGACGTAACGGTATTAGATCTTGCCGTCATCAATGATGATGCTGACATGATTAAATGCTTAGTGACCAATGGCGCTAAAATTTCTGCCAATACACACGGTGATACTCCCTTAGAAAATGCAGCTGCCGCTGGAAAACTTCAAGCCATTGAAGCATTAATAAGCTTAGGATCAAGTTTGACGCACAAAAATACAGAAGGCAAAACGGCTTTAGAATTAGCTTATAAAGCTGGCGAAATGGGCGCGGTAAATACTTTAATTTTGCACGGTGCTGAAGTGCCTAAGTATATTCAAGCAGAGTTAGATAAAACGAAGCCTATGGATACCACTGACGTGTTACCTGGTGACGTGATTGTTACGACGCCTGCGGCGCCGACTGTTGATGTTAAGGTTGACCTTGAAGTTGAAGATAAGGTTGAAACGCTTAACCCGACTAATACTACCGCTACAACAGAAACGAATGTTATGATTGATACTTTAACAGTATATGCTCAACCCATTGGGCCTATGTTAAATACACCTGATCAGAATGAGAATTATTTTAATTAATTATCTCATGATAAGGGACAACATGGAGGTTGTCCCCTACCTACCAACTAATCCCGATAATTTTATACCCTTCTCCAAGATGTCCCTTCTGGGCTATCTTCAATTACAACGCCTTTTGATTCTAATTCTTTACGAAGTCTATCGGCTTCTGAGAAATTTTTAGTTAATCTGGCTTGCGCCCTATCTACAATCATTTTTTCGATTGTTTCAGCTTCTAATAACACTTCGGCTGATTTATTAGATTTTAAATATTCATCGGGGATACTGGGTAACAAGCCTATTGCACCTGCAAGCTCAACTAATCCTGCTGCAAAGACTTTATTTTTAGTTAAATTTATTTCTTTGGCTAGTTCAAATAAAATAGATATGGCCAAAGGCGTATTAAAATCATCATTCATGGCTTGCATGAATTTATCATGATAAGGTTTGATTATTGCTTTATCTTGATCTGAAACTTCAGCATATTTAACAAAATCTGTTTGCCATACAGTATTCAATGCTAAATATAATCTGGCTAGACTGTTTTTAGCATTTTCTAAGCCTTCTTGCGTATAATTAATCGGGCTACGATAATGGCTAGATAACAAAAATAATCTGATCACCTCAGGATGATACACTGCCAAAACGTCTTTAATCGTAAAAAAGTTTTTGAGCGATTTAGACATTTTTTCATCATTGACCTGCACAAATCCCACATGCATCCAATAATTCACAAAAGTTTCGCCTGTTGCGCCTTCTGATTGGGCTCGTTCGTTTTCGTGATGAGGAAAAATTAAATCAAAGCCGCCACCGTGAATATCAATAGTGTTGCCTAGACAATGCGTAGACATAGCTGAACATTCAATATGCCACCCCGGACGCCCAGGCCCCCAATGAGAATCCCAATTGGGTTCCCCTGGTTTGGCTTTTTTCCATAAGACAAAATCATAGGGACTATGTTTTGATTTAACGATTTCTACCCGCTCGCCCGCTTTTAAATCTTCTAGTTGGCGGTGTGATAATTCACCATAATGGTGATATTGATCTACGGCGAAATATACATCGCCATCATGGCCCACATAGGCCATTTTTTTATCTAATAAACTCTGAATCATATCGATAATATGCGGTATATGATGGGTAGCTTTGGGTTCTGAACTAGGTAATTCTATACCTAAACGCTCAAAATCATGATGCATAAAATCAATAAACCGAGTGGTTAATGTTTCTATCGATTCTTTGTTTTGATTGGCTCTTTCGATAATTTTGTCGTCTATGTCGGTAATATTACGAACATAATCAACTTCGTAACCTTCCCATCTTAAAAATTTAACCATGGCATCAAAAGCCACGCTGACACGAGCATGACCAATATGGCAATGATCGTATACGGTAATGCCACAAACATACAGCTTAATTTTGCCAGGTGTAATGGGCTTAAATACTTCTTTTTTTTGATTGATTGTATTATAAATAACCAGTTCGGGTAGTGTCACAGGCGGTTTCCTAATTTTTCTAATAATTTATCTTTGCCCATCAGTAAAAATACTTTTTCTAATTCTGGACCAAAACAAACCCCGGTGAGCACCGCTCTTAAAGGCATAAATAAATTTTTGCCTTTTACATTCGTTATGGTTTTAATTTGATCTATCACTTTTTTATAATCTGCGCCATGCGTAGATATCGCCTGTTTAGCCGCTTCAAAATAAGAAGCGTCTGTGCTTAATAACCAATTTTTAGCTTCTTCTTGAGTTTCGTGCTGCGCAAAAAAGATTTCTGCCCAAAATAAAGCATCTTTTGGCATAACGATATTGGCTTTAATGGTTTCGACAAATAAATCTTTTTGATTATTAGGCACCAATGCTTCAACATGCGATTGCATCCACGACCATAATTGGTCATCTGACAGCGTTTGGATGACTTCTTTTTGCCAATGATGCAACTGGGTTTCATCATAATGGGCTGGGCTTCTACCAATGTGATCTATTTCAAAATAATGGGTTAATTTTGCTAGCGGCAATAATTGTCTGTCTTGCTCTACATTGTAATGATGCCCTAGTCTGGCTAAATAATTCACTAACGCTAAATTAAAATACCCCTGAGATCTCAAATCTTCTATGGATTGACTGCCATTACGCTTCGATAAAGGCTTACCATCATGCCCCACGATGAGCGGAATGTGGCCATATTGTGGCCTTGATAAACCCAGCGCATCTAAAATCAATAATTGTCTTGGGGTATTGGTTAAATGATCTTCGCCTCTTAAAGCGTGGGTGACACTCATTAATGAATCATCAATGGCATTACAAAACATAAACGACGAAGAACCATCGCCCTTTTTAATGATAAAATCGCCAATATCATCTGCTTGAAATACTTTAGGCCCCTGCACCAAATCTGTGAATTCTATTTTGGCCTTTTCACCTACGTTAAATCTTAGGGCTTCGGTTAAGCCTTCTTGACGAAATTTAGCCACTTGTTCTGGTGTTAAATTGCGGCATTTGCCGTTATATCTTGGTGCTTTGCCAGAAGATACTTGTGTTTTTCTAGACAAAGTTAATTCTAATTCTGTGCAAAAACACGGGTAGGCACGTTGCGTGTCGATAAGTTGCTGATAATATTTTTCATAAATATCATTGCGTTGAGATTGGTAATAAGGACCCTCTTGCCAATCCAAGCCTAGCCACGTTAAATCTCTTAGTAATCCATCTGTATATTCTTGCTTAGAACGTTCTTTATCTGAGTCTTCGATTCGAAGTAAAAATACCCCCTGTTCGGCTACTAATACATTAAAAAGTGCCGTACGAACGTTACCTAGGTGCATCAATCCAGTTGGACTTGGGCTAAAACGCGATTTCATGAACCACAACCTTAACTTACTAAAATTTAATAATAATATATAAGGCATCATCATACCTTAGATGGGGGGATAATTGAATTCAACCCCCCACCCTAACCCCATAGACGTCAAGCTTAAATTTAGTCGCTTTCTCTTTTCTCTACGTACCGCGGCTTGTCCGCGGTATCCAGCTTATTGCTTTAGCATTAAAAATTTTGTGAGCCTGGATGCCGCGGACAAGCCGCGGCACGCAGGGAATGAGATATTCAAGGGAAAAAAAAGATAGGCCTTTCTAGTAGGGATAACTTCGATTTTGTACACAATTTCTGGGCATGGAATTGTTAAGAGCATGTACACAGGCTGTGTATAAACAAAAATAATCTGATTATTTCAAGATGTATATAATTGATCGTTTTTTGAACAAAATGATATAGTTATTTTTCTTACATCTTGTTTTTACTCACAAGAAGATAAAAATATCAGGTTTTCCACAATTTCTGGGCATGAAATTGTTAAGAGTATGTACACAGGCTGTGCATAATTCAAAATAGTCTGATTTTTTCAACGTTTATATATTTGTTCACATTTTGACCAATTTGACCGCATACCCCGCATTTTTAAAAAAGTGTATAATGCAAACCAGGTTTATTTTTTAGATGATTAACTTAAAGTCCAGATATAAATAAGGTAGGTTTAAATGGTTATTATTCACACTAATTTTGGGAAAATCACACTTGAGCTTACCCCAGAAAAAACCCCAAAAACGGTTGAAAATTTTCTACGATATGTTGAAGAAGGTTATTTTGAAGACACGTTATTCCATCGTGTGATTCCTGGCTTCATGATTCAAGGCGGTGGCTTCACTGAAGGGCTAGTAGATAAAGACGCTTACGAACCCATAGAGAACGAAGCTGCAACGGGTTTAACTAACCGCAGAGGCACTATCGCAATGGCTCGCACCAGCGATCCTCATTCAGCCAGTTCTCAGTTCTTTATCAACCTAGCTGATAATCTATTTTTAGATTATAAAGCCGCGAACGCTCAAGGCTACGGTTACTGCGTATTTGGTTCTGTAAAAGATGGCATGGATGTGGTCGATAAAATCGCCCAAGTCAAAACCGGTAATAAAATGGGCCACGGAGATGTTCCACTTAATGACGTGATTATTGAAAAAGTAGAAGTGGTTACCCCTGCTACTATCATAGAAAATCAATAATGAACGTGCTTAAAAGCGCTAACCTCAGTTATTTTATTTCAGACGTGCATCTTTCAGATGCGCGTCCTGAGATCACGGCACGATTCAAAGCTTTTTTTGAGCATCTTTTTTTGGCCCCCAAGCAACCCCGAAATGTTTTTATTTTAGGTGATTTATTTGATGTGTGGCTAGGAGATGACGTTGACAGTCCCTTAGTGCAACAGATAACCGCTTTATTTCAACGTTGCCCTGTTGAAAATATCACTTTATATTTTATGGCAGGTAACCGTGATTATTTGCTCGGCAAACAATTTAGTGAAAAAGCGCAGGTTATTTTAATTTCAGATCCGATTTTGGTTAATTTATGTGGTCACGATATTTTGCTCACCCACGGTGATCAATTTATGACTTTAGATAAAAAATACATTTGGTATCGCAGTATAGCTCAGCATAAGTTTATTAAAACTAATTTTCCCAAACTGCCCTTGTGGTTCAGAAAACGTTTTGCCAAATTTTTAAGAAAAGGCAGCAAAAAACAAAATATCAACAAACCGCGTTATGTAATGGATGTTGATCCCATTACTGTTAGCCAATGGCTTAAATCTTATCAAGTGCCCAATATTCTTCATGGACATGTTCATCAAATGGGCGTGCACCATTACCCTAACGGTAAAAGATATGTACTAGGTGATTGGTACACGCAGGGTAATTATATTAAAGTGGATGAACAAAGTATTTCTTTAAAAACTTTATAAAGCCCCCTCATTATAACTATACTCTATATTTTTTCCATTCTGTCCACACGCCTTCAGACTCTGGCGTTTCCTGCTGCTGAAAACGCACCGTACATTTAGGTGTTTTATTTGCTTCTGGTTTATAGGTTTTAAAGGCCACAGTATAATAAGTTGAAGTGGGGCCATCATGCTTCATATCAGTCGTTGGCATGTATTTTGTCACGCCATGTATAGGATCATTATTATTAATCCCATGTTCCATCATTTTTTGAATCACATCCAAAGGTTTTTTAGACAAGTGATCTTTCACTTCACGCCCTAATGTAATTAAATTTTCATAGCGTTCAGTTGAAAAGCCATCTGCTGATTCTTTGGGAATTTGTTCGTTTGTGTATTCTGGCCAATCTAATAACCTAAATAAATTGGTGGCAACCAGCATATTTTCGTTATTGTCCCAGTCGACCGGATCTAAGGTATTTTCTGAATTTGCGGCTCTCGCACGATTTTTAAAATTAGGAATATCTTTACTTTCTTCGCTTTGAACATTATAAGGTGACATTTCAATGGTATGAAGTTGTGAAGCTTCTGGCCCTGCAATGCTCACATTTAATCCCATAAATGAAGATTTCGTTATAAAGAAATCATATAATTCTTGATAGGATTGTGCTTTCATCATATGTAAAAGAAAATCACCTACCGTAGATAACCGAGAAAAATCTGTTTTTTTACCGGTGCAATCAGAAGCGGTATTGGCTTCTAAAAATAAATTTTTGTCATTAAATATCGTCGGGTTACAAATGGTACCTGGCAAACCAATAGACATGGTTTTGTTAGGGTATTTTTCGACATTGCTGTGTTGCATTCTTAAAAAAACAGGCGTGTCATTCATGCAAAATAACTTGTTTTTAGGGAAATCAAAATTTCGACCGCCTACTTTACCCTTCTCAAGATCAAAACCTATAAACGAACATAAATCCATTGATTTATCTTTGGTTTCTTCATCGATTTTATAGGCTACAATTGCAGCAATAAAAGCATTATCAAGATAAACTAAGTCATTAAGCAGGAGATTATTCTTTTTAGCAAAATCAGTTTGAAGTGCTCCCATAAAAAATTCCATGATTTCTCTTGGGTAAGATTTTTTGGCCACTTCGATTAACTGCCCAATTTTTATGTCAAATCCTTTTTGAATTTCAGGATTTTCACTGACAGGTCGAATGTATTTTCTAGATAATGCTAATTGACCGGCTATTTTCTCATCCAGCTGAGCAATATATTGCTGGCCCATCTCAAAAAAAGTACCTTGTAGATTTACTTCTATAGGTTGATTTGGCATAGATACGTTCCTTGTTAGTAAATGTGCTTAAATATAAGTAAGCATTGAATATAGCAAAATGAAAATATTCAAGCAATTTACTTAAAAGAACAGCCCCCCGCTCACAGCCGGCTTATCGATAGCACTGCCTTAAAAACTGTCATGCCAGCGAAGGCTGGCATCCAGTACTTTTAAAAAATATGATTTTTAGAAGATGAACTTTCATAAAGAGATTATTGGCCTGGATGCCAGCCTTCGCTGCATGACAAATTCTTTAGTGCCCAAATTAGACATATTATGAAAACAAATCAGGCGGGAGGATGTTATTTTTAAGCCACGAGCACTTTATTTTTGTGAATTCGCTTAAGTTTGAAATGAGTCATCCATGCAAGTATTAATACAGAAAATAAAATGATCCAAAATGCCAATATAATAGTATCTGGTCCATAAGGAATAATTTTTAACCATTCTAACCCGGCATACCAATGTATAAAATTTGACGAAAAAATAATAAAACATAAGCAAGGAACTAAAAATTCAAACTGAATATTTTTGCTTAATAAAAAATCTGAAAAGTTCATTTTCCCAGCACCTATTAACCACTGTATAGTGATAAAAAAATTCTTATAGGGTATTGAGTTCAATATCATGGGATATCCTTTTAAAAATGCACTCCATAAATATAGATTAATACTAACTTTTAGCATTTGATAAAATAACGTAAATAAATAAATAAAATATAATGGAAAATTGTGATTAAGTAATGCAACAAGAAGAGGGTTACCTTCTTCACTTAAATCAGGCGAACAGATAATCGTTGTAGTCATGTCAAAAATACTTCCCCCAAGAACAAAAATTATTCCTGTGAATAATCCAAATAAAGGAAGATGCCCTGGCATAGCTTTATAGAGTCGAATTGCATGATATAAAGTAAAGCCACCGATAACAAATGCTGAAAAAATGCTTAAATGAATGATTGCCGAGTTTACAGGTAAAAACATAACTGGCATTAACGTACATTCGAGTAAAATATACCAATAATATATTTTTTTATAAAATGGATATAATTGGTTCATTTTTTTTATTAGTCCATATTAAGAATGGCATTCTCCGTATGCCTTTAGCAAAACAGAGAACACCATTTAGATTTTTATCCAAGTACGGAATAAAATTTAAAAACCACCACTTTCTCTTCTATTCGGATCCATCCCTTCTCTTTTTGCTAAATCTTTATCTTTACGATGTCTTATACCATCAACTATGACGCCGCCTACAGCGATCACTACGGGCACAAGAAACCCCCCAAATTCCACCTGAAACAACTTGAACTTCAGGCATTTTTAATTCTTTCATAATCCTTATATTTATTATAGTTTTAGATAGCGAGGGAGATTCTATAGAGGATTTTTTTGAAAAACAACTCAATACAATTTAGTTGGAAAAACAGCCCCCCGCTCACAGCCGGCGCCGGTTGCTAACGCCTCCCAGGCTTGGCTTATACTTTATATTTTTGCCACTTTGTCCATACACCTTTAGATTCTGGTGAAGTTTGCTGTTGAAAACGCACAGAAAATTTTGGTGTTTTGTTTGAATTTATTTTATATGTTTTAAATGCGACTGTATAGTAAGTGGATGTCGAACCAGCATGAGAAGGATCTGTCGTCGGTATATATTTTGTCGCCCCAGGTATAGGATCATTATTATTAAAACCATGCTCCATGATTTCTTGAATCACATTCAAAGGCTTGTTAGCCAAACAACCTTGTTTTTCCCGACCTAATTTAATTAAATTTTTATAACGTTCTGTTGAAAAATTTTTTTCATGTTTTTTATCCCCTTCTTTATTTGTATACTGTGACCAATCTAATAACCTAAAGACATTGGTAGATACTAATATATTTGGATTATTATCCCAATTTGAAGGATCAAGAGTGTCTTCTGAATTAGCAGCCCGTGCCCGATTTTTAAAATTAGGTATTTCTGGATCCATCTCACTTTTTACGTTAAAAGGCGACATTTCGATAGTATGAAGTGCTATGCCTTCTGAGCCTGCAATGCTTACATTTAAACCCATAAAAACAGGTTTTGAAATAAGAAAATCATGTAAGTTTTGATAGTTTTCACATTGCATCATTTTTAACAAAAAATCACTTAGTGTAGAGAACCTTGTATCATCTAATTTTGATCCTATGCTATCTGATGCTGTATTTATTTCTAAAAATAAATTTTTATTATTCAATATAGTGGGGTTGCATATGGTGCCAGGTAATCCAATTGAAAGTATTTTATTGGGATATTTTTGAAGATTACTGTGCTGCATTCTTAATATAACAGGTGTATCTGTCATACATTGAAGGTTGTTATTGGCAAAATCAAAATTTCGCCCCCCAACTACACCACTCTCAAGACCAAATCCAATAAATGAACAGTGTTCTTTTGATTTTCTATCTGCTATCATCGATACTATATACATGTTATCTAGGTATGTTAATTCATCTAACGTAAGACTGTTTCTTTTTGCAAAATCTGTTTGAAGTATACCGTTAAAAAACTCTAACATTTCGACAGGATAAGATTTTTTTACCTTTGAGATAAACTCTAAAATCTTTATATCAAATAATTTTTGAGCTTGAGGATCTGTAGTAACTGGACGAATACTTTTACGTGAAAGCGCTAATTGGTTGATTACTATTTGATTAAGCTGAGTAATATATTGCTTACCCATTTCAAAAAAAGTACCCTGTAGGTTAACTTCTATTGGCTGATTTGGCATAGCTACGATCCTTGTTAGCAAAGCTATTTATACTACAATTTTTTTGATAAACATCCTTAATATTATTTTAGTATAAATCTTCATAAACTTTCTAAAAATGCCATATCTTTTTCCGTGAACCCAACTTTAAGACGTGTTTGGGTCGCAAAAGGCTTTTTAATCATCTTAACAGCAAACTGCAACACTAATTCTTGAAAAGTGTTTTCGGGATTACATTTTCTATCATAACAAATATAATTGAACCATCGATTGCCGATTTCTACATGCCCTTCTTCATCATGTAAAATAATATTTAATATATCGACAATAGCCTGCTCTTTTAAAATAATCATTTTATCTCTAATGGCAGGTGCGACATCTAGCCCTCGGGCTTCCATTATTCTGGGTACCAATGCCATACGATAGAGTACATCGTGTTTTGTTTTTTCTGCTAATTCCCATAAGCTATTGTGCGCCAGAAAATCACCATATTGATGGCCGCGTTGTATTAACATACCCGCTAATAAACTAAAGTGATAAGCTTCTTCTTTTGCGACTTTGAACCAATCTAAATAATATTCTAGGGGCATATGTCTAAAACGATAACAGGCATCCAAGGCTAAATTAATCGCATTAAATTCGATATGCGCCAACGCATGCACCATGGCCGTTATCCCTAGGGGGGTGCCTAATTTACGCTGAGGCACCAGCCTCGGAGAAATTAATTCGGGTTTATCAGGACGCCCCGCTGCTATACTATATTCTGCAGGAAGGGTCAGATTATTTTTTTCGACTTCTAGCGCTGCTAAAATTAATTGGGGTAAATCAGCTTGTTTTGCCCAAAGTGCATTAACCAATTCTACTTTAGTGGTTGGATTAGGTTCGAATAACGCTTGTGAAATATGATTAAAAAAATTATTCATGCCTACCAGCAACAGCCTTCAAATAGTCTTCTTCATCACCCGTCACATATTCACCATCAAACACAGAGGCTTCAAAATGGGTGATATCTGGGTTACCGTCTTGTGCCGCTGCTTTTAAATCATCTAAATCTAGATAAATTAAATCATCTGCGCCAATAAAATCAGCAATTTCTTTTACGGCACCTTTATTGGCGATTAAATCGGTTTTACTCGGCATATCGATACCGTAAATATTAGGGAATTTTACAGGCGGAGAAGTAGAAGCAAAATACACTTTATTCGCCCCCACTTCTCTCACCATCTGGATGATTTCTTTACTGGTGGTGCCCCGTACAATAGAGTCATCGACCAATAAAATATTTTTACCTCGAAATTCAAGTTCCATCGGGTTTAATTTTTGACGAACAGATTTTTTTCTAAATTGTTGGCCCGGCATAATAAACGTTCGGCCTATATAGCGATTTTTAACAAACCCTTCTCGAAATTTTACTTTCATGGCAGACGCTAATTCTAATGCCGAACTGCGAGACGTTTCAGGAATAGGAATCACCACATCGATTTCATGATTTGGCCATTGGTTTAATATTTTTTTGCCGAGGCGTTTACCAATATTTAATCTCAGCTTATAAACGGATATTTTATCTATGATAGAATCGGGTCGAGCAAAATAAACATATTCAAATAAACACGGCGCATGAATAGGCTTTTCAATGATTTGGTGATGAGACAGTTGTCCATCGAGTGAAATATAAATCGCTTCGCCCGCTTGAATATCTCTAAAAATTTTAAACCCCAAGGAGGTTAAAGCCACACTTTCGGAAGCCACCATCCATTCACCCGTTTCGGATTTGTGCCCAATAATGAGCGGCCGAATACCATTGGGATCGCGAAAGGCGACTAAGCCATATCCTGCTACCATCGCCACCACTGCATAAGCACCCCGGCAGCGTTTATATACCCCTGCGACGGCATCGAAAAAATCGTTGGCTTTGGGTTGAAGTTTTTTGAGTTTTTGCAGCTCATGCGCAAAAATATTGAGGATAATTTCCGAATCGGAATCGGTATTTAAATGTCTTAAGTCTTCGGTGAATAACTGCTTTTTTAAGACCTCGGCATTGGTTAAATTGCCGTTATGAACCAGCGCGATGCCATAAGGCGAATTCACAAACAAAGGCTGTGCTTCATTTTCTGAGTAGCTGCCCTGAGTAGGGTAACGTACGTGCCCTATCCCCATATTGCCTTTAAGCCTTAACATATGACGTGTATCAAACACATCTCGAACCAGGCCTAAGGCTTTTCTTAAATACATTCTGCCATTGTCATCAGTCATGATGCCTGCGGCATCTTGGCCTCTGTGTTGTAAGGCCGTTAAACTATCATAAAGCGTTTGATTTACTGGGCCACTGGCTACCATTCCAACTACACCGCACATGGCTAGATTCCCTACCTAATTTTTAGCTGTTTTGGGCTTTTTATTTAAAAAATCTTCTGGCAGATACGATTTTATCACAGTTGCCGATAATTCAAGCGGCTTAATCAACTTCGATTGCTGCCACCAAGGTTCTTTTGGTAAATCGGTTAAGGTGCCAACCAACACCAAAACACTTAACAATAACCCCGCTTTCACGAAGCCAAATGCCATTCCCAATACTCTATCTGGCAGACTAAAAGGTGTTTTACGAACAATGCTGGTAATGGCCAAATTAATCACCGCACCAAAAAACACCGTGGGGACAAAAATGGCCAAAAACGCGATCCCTACTCGAAGTAATTCAACTTGGGTAAAGGTCATATAAGCAGCCAATTGGTGACAATATAAAATCGCTAACCAAATCCCAAATACCCAGCTTAATAATGAAATTAACTCTTTAACAAATCCACGAATAAAGCTTAATCCCACTGAGAGACCAAGAATGATCATGATAATTAAATCTGCTTTTATTGATCCTGACATATTAATCAAACGCCATATTAGGGTGATAAATTTTGAGTTCTGCTTCTATGTTATCTTTCTTAAGCTGTTTAACAATATCCGTAGCCTCTTGTTTATGAAGCTTGGGCCCTACCAAAACGTGATATCGTGGCACCGATTCATGTGTTGTGTCGATTTTCAAATAAGCAGGTAATTGTTTAGTTTGTAAACTTTTTACCTTTTTTTCGGCCTCTTGGCTAGAAGAATAAACACCCACACTCACTACCCATGCTATGCCTTTATCTAACAAGGCATTACTGCTATGAGGTTCTAGACCCTGTGCTTTAAAATCGGCCATTTCTTTAGGTTGTGGTACTAATTGATGTTTGTCTGGCCAAATAGGCGCATCAGGGATATTGGTGCTGGCATCAACTAACCTTAATTGACCATTTAAAACGTAGGGGATAAATATCACCACAAGCGAAACAATGATCGCTGCCCCAAATAGTATTTCTTTGGTTTTTCGTTCCACTTAACCCTCACCTTTTTTCATAAATTCAAGCGCTTCATTGATGGCTTGAAAGGAGCCAAAGACCACAATTCTGTCGGTTGGCTTTGCTTGATTATAGGCTCGATTTAAAGCTTGTTCAAATGTCTCTAATACAGATGAATGCAATGAATTACTCGTTAAATTGGCTGAATTCACCGCTTCTAATTTTGTTTTTTCTGCTGAACGGGGGTGATTAAGTGCCCCAATATGCCAACGACTACTCTGTTTGAGCTCTGGAGATAATTTATTTAGAAAAGCTAATAAAATACCCTCTAAATCTTTATCCACAAAACTACACCACACAAAATGCGTGGTAGACACGGGAGACAAGCTATTTAACTGTTCAGCCAACCAATTTGCCGCAGGCGCGTTATGCGCCACATCTAGTATCCATTCCACTTCTTTAAATACTATTCGCTGAAAACGGCCTATTAAGGCAATGTTGGGTAACTGCTGACATATTTGTTGAATATGACTGGTGGTTAATCCAAGATTTGGTGCTAATAACTTCAAGGCTTGAATGGCTAATTGCAGACTTTCGGGAAATAATTGATTCAACCATTGGCCTTGACCCGAGATATGTTCATCGTCGAAATCTCTGCCGCGTAAATAAACTTTGGCTTGTTTTGCTTGTGCAATGGCTATTAAACTAGGTCGATAAGCTCCTTGCCCAATTATTACGGGTTTATTTTGACGAATGATGCCCGCTTTTTCTTCGGCTATTTTATCGAGCGTATTCCCCAAATAATCCTGATGATCTAATCCAATCGTGGTAATAATACTGATATCGGGTTCTATTATATTAACCGCATCGAGCCTGCCACCCAAACCAATTTCTAAAATTAACACATCAAGTGGCTGTTCTTTAAAAATCAATAACGCCGCTAAGGTCGCAAATTCGAAATACGTTAAGGTTTTACTTAAAGCAACACGCGCCTGTTCTACTTTGTGAAAAGCCTCAACCAATTGAGGGTCTAACACGGGTTTTAAATTTATTTCAATGCGTTCTGAAAAGTCTAATAAATGCGGAGAAGTGTAGCTGCCAACTTGATAGCCGAGGGTATTGAGTAGGGTCGATAATGTTTTAACGGTGGTGCCTTTGCCGTTTGTGCCTGCTACGGTCACAATACGGCAAGGCCAATTCGTGATAAGACCCAATGCCTCACCAACGGTTTTTACGCGATCTAATCCCATATCTATGGCTGCTGAATGAATCGATTCTATATAGGCCAACCACTCAACTACCGTCATGATGGGGGCAAATCGTCTGTAATATCTGGATGTTGATGAGTGAATTTAGCAATTAAACCCGCAACAACAGGTCTGAGTTGGCGTCTATCGGTTATCATATCGATAGCACCGTGATCGAGTAAAAATTCGCTGCGTTGAAACCCTTCTGGCAACGTTTGTCTCACCGTTTGTTCGATCACTCTTGGGCCAGCAAAACCAATTAGGGCATTGGGTTCGGCAATAATCACATCACCCAACATAGCCAAACTCGCCGATACGCCACCCATGCAAGGGTCGATTAAAACGCTAATAAAGGGCAAGCCGGCTTGGCTTAAGCGCTGTAAAGCCGCACTGGTTTTAGACATTTGCATGAGCGAAATTAAAGATTCTTGCATGCGTGCCCCACCACTGGTGGAAAAACACACTAAGGCACATTTTTGTTTAATCGCTGTTTCAGCCGCTAACACAAAACGTTTGCCTACAACGGCGCCCATTGAACCGCCAATAAAACTAAACTCAAATGCACAACTCACCACGGGCATGCCATATAAAAAGCCTTTCATGGCCACTAGCGCATCTTTTTCGCCAGTTGAACGCTGAGCAGCAATTAATCTATCTTTGTATTTTTTGGTGTCTTTAAATTTTAACAAGTCGCGAGGCGCAAATTCAGCCCCTAGTTCTTTTTGATCAGCGCCATCTAAAAACAACATGAGCCGCGCACGGGCGCCCAGTCGCATATGATGATTGCACTTGGGGCAAACTTCGAGATTTTTTTCTAACTCGGCTTTAAATAAAACAGCTTGGCAAGCTGAACACTTGCTCCAAAGGCCCTCAGGGATAGAAGACTTTTTCTTGTCATTGCTTACCCGAATTTGGGAAGGAAGTAATTTTTGAAACCAACTCATAATTACCTAATCATTTGCAGTAGTGAAAATTAAATATAAGGGCATTATTTTACCCTGCTTTGGGTATGATAAGAAGATTATAACGGGATTATAATATAAAATTTTATCAGCTTAATAACTAATATTTCAGATATATTCAGGATTAACCGGTTCTATTGGTAGGTCAAACTCTTCTGGATAATACACTTGGGTTAAATATAAGCCATTCGGCTTTTCCGTTGCCCCTGCTGCCCTTCTGTCTTTGGCAGCCAAAATTTGGTTTACCCAATTAACCGGTTCGGTTGGTGCTAAGCCCGTACCCACTTTAATTAATACCCCAGCAATGTTTCTCACCATATGATGCAAAAAGGCATTAGCCTGAACCGTAATAATAACCTGTTCTTGCTGTCTTTCTACCCGGATAAAATTTAGGGTGCGGATGGGTGTGATGGCTTGGCATTCTGATGCTCTAAAACTGGTAAAATCGTGCGTGCCCACCAAGACTTGTGCGGCTTCATGCATGATTTTTTCATCGAGGGGCCGAAATACCCAGGTGAGGTAATCTCGATATAAACTGGGACGAATGCGATGATTAATGATTTTATAACTATATTCGCGTGCAAAAGCAGAACGCCTGGCATCAAAATGGCTGGGCATTTTTTTTACCCATAAAACGCGAATGCCTTTTGGTAAATATTGGTTTGTGCCCATTATCCAGGCTTTAGGGTCTCGAATTAAATCTAGGGCCGTATCAAAATGCACAACCTGGCCCGTGGCGTGCACGCCAGCATCGGTGCGGCCTGCACAAAAAGTAATAATAGGCGTACATGCAACTTTACTAAGGGCATTTTCAAGACAAGCTTGCACCGTTTGTACACCTTCTTGCCTTTGCCAGCCTTTAAAGCCTCTGCCATCGTATTCTATGCCTAAGGCGTAACGTTGTTTCATGGGGGGATTATAAAGTAAATCCCCTCGGGCTGCTATTGCGGCCCTGCCAACTTTTAACGGCCGGGTTTCACCTTGTTAGGAATGGGTTGCCCCACTGAAAGTAATAGGTTCTCGGTAGGTGTAGTCAGTTTTTTCAAGTCGCAAGCTTCTTCGTTTTCTTTTCCATTTACATCCCTATAGATAGGGCTTAATTGTTCACCATAGTAAGAATCAATTAAGGCAAAATTTAATTTTTTCATTACCTCAGGATTTTCTAAGCCGTTCTTTTTTTGTTCTTCAATTAAATCATGATAAAAACTTAGCACAACTCCATGGCCTGAAAAGGAAGCGAGTTCTTTAGGCACATCGGGTTTTGCTATCAGATTTATCTGAATTTGTTCCCAAACATCTAAATAAGAATACCCTTCTTTTGTTTTTGCTTGTGCATTTCGCATCAGCTGATTTGGGCCAGGTACACCAGGAAGCCTCATTAAATTTGCCAAAATAGGATCGAGCTCAAATACGGCATTAAACGCTTTTCGCGAAGTGGCGGCGGCCCACAGCCAACGTAAATTTGCAACATAGGTATACGCCAAAAACAAATCTTCTCCTAATAAATATTTCTTCGCTTCTTTTAAAGATTTTCTGTTATTGGGGTCTTTTGAATCATATAAATTATCTAATTGATTATAATAATACCAACTGGGAAAAAGAATATCGACCGTATTAATCATTTTCTGTTTCAAACTAGGATCTCGCTGAATCATATTTGCAATTTGATGTTCCAAAACATTTTCTTTTTTAAAGCTCGGCAGCGCCCAAGGGTTGGTCTCAGAAGATTGTATTTCATTTTTTAACCCAATATTTGCATCAGATAAAGGATGCTGCTCATCTATAGGTTGATTTTGATTATCTACCCCCATGCAAAAAAGCATTTGCTGTAGCAAACCTGACATATAATAACTATTCATTTCAGATTGTTCTGGTAAATAGCGATATTTGAAAACCATTTCGTGACCTAATACTGAATATTCCGGGAAATTCAAATGAGTATGGTCAGGAAGATTTAAGAATTTTTTTTGTTCAGGGGTCAATTTGAAAAAATGATATAATTTTCTAGATGTTAGAAAACCTTTCCCGGGTTGCAGCTGAAATGATTGATGTTCATAATCAGTATCTGGATCAATTTGTGCATTGAGTTGTGAAACTGCCTCATATGCAGACTCAGCCGTTTTCGTGATACCCCATACACCTGCAGAGATAATGTTTACACTTGCATTATAAAATGTTTCAAGCCACGACCCCTGTTCCCTTTGTTGTTCATCCGATCTGACTAACGAAGCTGCCTCTTGGGACAACATCATGTTTTGCTGTGCTTTTTGTTCTGAAGAGGTACCTTCTATCGCTGAAGTTGAAATATCCCAATTACCTTTTTTTATTGATTCCTTATCGGTTAATTCTTTTAATATCACATACTCTTTTTTCACAGGATCGTAGATCTTTGCTTTTCCATTATCCCAAAATAAGGGTAACGTTTTAAATGCCGCACCAATATGTTTGTATCTCAAATCTTCTGGTAAAATCCTTGCGTCTGTAAAATTATAGGGCATAAAAGTCATACGAACATGATTCTGAATGGGATTCCTCGACTGAAAAAAATTATATCCCTTTTCATCGTAGGCATGTCCGCAAATCACTCCTTCTTGTAAAACCTTTTTTTGGTATTCTCCAAATGCAGTATGTTCTGTTTTGGCAATTGCTTCATCCCATGTTCTCGTCCACAAAAAAGTCTGGGGTAACCAATTTAATTTTGTGTACCACTGTTTTTGATCCTGAACCGAAAACTCATTTTTTTGTTCCAAGGCTTGTTGTCGTGTATTATTTAGTATGCTTAAATTCATAAAAGGCATAACATGGCAGCTGCTGTCTTTTTGTTGCGCAAAACAGTAAGAAGCTGGTTTTCGTTTATCTGGTATATCACTCATGTGTGTAGTTACTCAAAATTATGAAAAAATACTATCATCATCTATTAAAAGACAACCCTTTGGTTTTATAGGTTCAATTTTTCAATTGAAGGGATTGTATTATGATGTAAATGCAAATAATTTAAATAACCCTGAGAAGGCAAATGCACAAGAGGAGTAAAATTCCTGATAAACGGTAAAAAATAGCTAGATTGTTCTACGTAATAGAACGTAGGGGGTTCGTCCCCTTTGATGCCAAAGGGGACCGACAGCCGTAGGCTGGCGAGGGGATTAAAAATTTACTCGTGATGCAAGCTCAGATAATGCAATAAATCGGGTAAGAAATGGTCTGGGGCAGCACTCACTAAAGTCGCCAACGTTTGCACTTGGCCTGTGTTAGGATCTTGGTAATTAATATGCACATCTTGGCCATGTAAATCGGCAGATAAATCTTGAATTTGCAAACTGGGCATTTGATTTAACAAATGCGATAAATCTAATTTATCCTGGTTTACATTGAACCCTGAGATAATCGCACCGGGATGTTCACCTGGGGCAAACACATCATCAAAATTAAGCGCAACCGTTTTACCAAAAGCGCCCTGATTATCCTGTGAAGACACATGAATATCAGACAAATGATCTTGAATAGTATTGTGTTCAATCAAATCTGCGTGCTGAGCAGGTAAATCAGCATTCACTGGCTCTACAGACACACCCTGCGCATGGGTATGATCTAATCCCAACTCTGCCAACACATGTTGCTGAATACTATCAGGTTGATTAAAATGTGGTTCATATAAATTTTGCAATCCACTAAAATCGCCTAATTTTGCTTGGGTTAAAATCGCTTCCATACTTAATTGATCGGCTGGGCTTAAGCCTAACTCTTCAAAATTTTGTATGCCCAGTAAATCTTGAGGCGTAATTCGCGCTAAGAAATTATCTGGGCTAATTTGATGATTTACCATACTGCTTAACCATAAATCGTAATAAACGCCTATGGCTTCAGGGCTCATTCCAAAATCATTTAACCCATTAGTGTGTTTTACGCCAAATTCATCGCCCGATAAAATCGATTTGGTGAAATCATATTCGGTGAATAAATATTTACTCACACTATGCAAACCAACATCAGATAACCCAAAATGTTTTTCAAAGCTGCCCGCTTGATTGCTTGGCTGCCAACCTAAATCACTCAACTTCTCTTGCTGATTTTCTAAGCCTAAATTATGGGCATCAATCACCGCTTTATAAGGCCCCGTTTCGTTATGCGCTTCTTGTAATAAAACGGGTGCTTTTCGACTCGATAGCTCTTTTTCTGAAAAATCGTCTTGTGTTTGGCTCACTGAAATGACAGGAGAATACTTACCATGAAAACCAGGGGGTGGCATTAAATATAAACTGCCCGGCTGAGCACTGGCTCCGCCTTCTGAAAGCCCTCTGCCCTCTAAAACTTGATCGAGCCCATACATTAATTTCACTTCAGATAATAAAGAAAATTTGCCTACCCCATCTTCAGGTGCGGCAACTTTACCATTAGGCTCCACTAAAATTTCATATTGATTGCCCACAATGTCTTTGGCCATAATAAAATCGGGACGGGAAAAATGCGATTGTTGGCTATCTGCAGAAAAATGATTTAACCCCAGCACCGATCCAAAGGCATGAGAAGCACTGTCGCTTCCCTCTGAACTCAAATAATCGGTTAGCCCAACCATGGGCAAAGTTACACTTAAATAGCCATCATGACCTTGTGATTGTAAATGGGTTAATTGTTCTATTTCGGGTGCTATTGAAAGTTCAAGCACTTTACCGTGTTCTACTAAAGTGTGGAGCGATTCGGGGGTAGAAAGGCTTAAAAAGCCATCTTGATTGATATCATGGGCATGCGTATCTGCCCCGGCTTCAATTTGTTGGCCAAACTGTATGGGGGACTGTTCCGTGGAAGCTGTGCTAGCAATTTTTTCGACGGCCACGTATTTAACCTATCTTGTCCATTTCAGTATTAAAAAATCCATATATATTAGGTTTAGCTCATAGACTTAGATTTAGGGTATCTTAAGTACTGTATAGAGCTGTAAACTGAGGTAAAAAGGGTTAAATTCATAGATTATCTGATAAAAAAAACAGGGGGAATAAAACCAAAGTTATATTCCCCAAACTGAAAGGATTAAATTTGAGGTACATCAGGTGCTGCCATTACTTCAAAGACATTCGCTTTTACAATCGTATTGTTTTGAACATCTGCTAAGTCGGCAACAACAAAAGTTTGGCTATTGATGGTGACTGATACGCGTGTGCCTTCTCTACCATCTGTTGAGAATGGATCGTAGCTAGCTGTAGCAAAATCACTCGACGTTGAATCAAATGGTGTGGCTGACGTAATAGTGCTCAATTGTATCGCAGCTAATCTATCTGCTTGAGACATACTTGGGCTCAACTCTTCAAATAAAGCAGTTAAGTTGATTTTATCGGAGTTAACATTAAAGTACATGACTACGTCTGCAGAATCGGCATTCGAACTAACAGAATCTTTCCAATACACTAATGTATTTTCACCATGCTCAGCAGTTCTGAATGTGATATCTGTTGCACCCGATGTATTGTCACCGTAGGTAAGATCGGTATCAACGCTTGATTCGTATATGGGGCGAATAATATCGTATAAGTAAT
Organism: uncultured Gammaproteobacteria bacterium; assembly: GCA_902826485.1. GTDB lineage: Bacteria > Pseudomonadota > Gammaproteobacteria > Berkiellales > Berkiellaceae > CADEEZ01. The sequence continues at coordinate 10,461 of CADEEZ010000020.1, read as the reverse complement.
TGTTCGAAGAATTAACACCGTTACTAGAAATAGTTCCAATATTACCTGCTAATGTTAAAGCGCTTACCGTACTGAAAGTAGAGCTATCACCCGAACCAGTGTAAACGCTATCATAATTTCCACCTGCAACATCTGCATTATAAACATAATGTAAACCATCTTGAAGATTTGTACCGGTTGGCACTTCAAACCCACCAGCGGTTGGCGCAATGCGCGTAATACCAAGTGTATCATCTAATACGATAATATCAGCGCCTCTACCTGAGAAGATAAAGTTATCACCAGGGCCTGCAAACACTAATACACCGGCATCTTTGCCTGTAATGCCTACCGCATCGTGGCCATCAATACTTCCGCCACCTGTGCCAAATAAACTATTATAGTTTAATCCACCTGTGTAAATAATGTCATCTCCCGCTCCAGTTGCTATCACATCTGTAATCTTAGGCATGTATATCGAAGCTGAACCAATACTTGAGCTTAAGAAAACAGGCGCAAAATCAACATAATTGATACTATAAGCATCATTCGAAATTGGCATACCGTCAGAATAAGCAATATCATTCCCTGCTCCTGACTCTATCCAATCTCTGCCTAATCCACCTACAAATACATCTTTGCCTAAATCAACGGGATCTCCACCGATGTCTAATAAAGGTGTATTAACGCCGCCTACAAAATCTACTTGTGAACCATGGAATATATCACGACCATAAGAACCAATCACAATATCATCTCCTTCTCCTGGTTCGAAGAAGCGACCTATTCCATTTTCTGTGACTGATCCATTTAATTGATATTGGTAGCTAAATGTATGAGTATCACCTGAGTTTGCCCAAGTAAATCTGATATATGCATATGAAGGATCAATATTTCCATCACTTGGTAATAAGAAATCTGGTCCGCTTGTGTGTTGATCCACTAAAGTAGATGAATAAGGAAATGGATTGGAAGGATTAAATCCACTTTGAACGGCAAAGAGTGAGGAAAAGGGCGCTGTTCCATTTTCAACATTTAAGTAATTAGTAAGATTCGCATCATAATGGGCATCTGGATCATCGATAGTACCTGAGACAATTGCAAAAGTAACTGTTCTTCCTGTGCTTAATCCTGAATCAGGATTTGATACAAAGTATAAATCATCTTGATTTGTAAAGGCAGGTGCTAAACCAGCTACGCCTACGAATGAAGGCACAACGATATCTTGTGTAACGGTGCCCACAACAGTATCTTCTTGATCTGCAACGTTTCCACCACCAAAGTCTACGTTTTGTGTAATTGTTGTGACTTGGTAGCTTAAACCCATATATTGTAAAATGGCAGATTGACCAACATTTCTTAAATCAAAGCCTCCTACTCCTGTCATTAAAAATGACAAGTCTAAATATTCGTCAATGTTGCCAGTCGCGTCGGGAGGAATAACCGCCCCTGGTTCAAATAATTTATACAATTTAACTTGTGTTGCACTATAATTTTCATCAATTTGCCAACCATTATCGGCACCGGGTACAACTTTCCAACCTAAATCGATATTACCTGTAGAATTATCGGGATTTGATCCTGCTTTTGGCATAAAAATTTCAACTAATCTAATCACATTAGGATTAGGTTCACCAAATTGAATGTTGACATGTAATTGTGTAACAAATCTGGCGGCTTCTGCTGCATTAAAATCAAAAGCACTATTGGCAGGAGCTGGTTCTCCTGGTAAAGCCGGTACTGCACCAGTATGCACAATAGGCTGTAAGCCATCTAAACTAGCAGAATCAACGGTTGAATCTGCAACTGCTCTTACTATCACCAAATGAGGTTCTAATAAATTTTCTTCGATGGGCACGATATTTTGATATCCGCCTACTACATAATCAATTTGAACACTAAAATCACGATCGTTGCCTACTTCAGGAGGGAAAAACCAATTTTCTAATAAAAGCTTTTCAGCAGGTGTAGTCGTTTGGCTGTTCCATAAATTGTAATACGCTAACATATTGTCAGAATCTAATGTATAAGTAGGGCCATTTTCTAATAAAGTGCTAAGTTTTGTGCCACCTACGCCATCAGGTAAATCGGCATCTCCTGCTAAAGTGGGAGAAACCCCATTTTTACCAATTAAGGTGATAGTGATGCTACTTTCTTTAACAATATCATCATTAGAGATTTGACCTAAAAATTCTAGTCTATCGTGAATCGCATTTAATACTAATGCTATATTAAAGTAGAAAGTATTTGTGGTGTTAATATTAGTTAAATCATCCGCGGTGGCAACAGGCACTGAAGAATAATTAAAGAGTAAAGGTTGATTGGCTTTATCATTTACAAGTGAATTATTGCCTGGTAAACCATCTGCGCCAGACACCGTATTCAACGAGCCTGTATTGTAACCATTGATAATATAATTCATATCTAACGTCGAATATAATTTGATATCGGTACTAAAATTAACGGCTAATTGGTTTAAAGAACTGTAATATATATCAGACTGACCCGGATCTTTATCTATTACATACCCCTTCGCTCTTAAATCTTCAATACTCATTTCGACAGTGAATATACTTTGCAATGCATCAATATGTTGCGTTCCTGCGGGTACTTTGGCGATAAATATGGATCCTTGAAGCGTTTCGAATTCTACCCATTGTAATTGATTAGAATCGGCGTTACTCACATTGATTTCAGGTAAATTTAAAGGATCATTTCCTATTAAGTTAGAGGGGAACATCTCAATGACTAAATAATGTTGTTCACCACTGCTCACATCTAAAATGCCAGCATCAACTTTAAATTCTATTTTAACTGTTCCGATTAAGCCACCTGTGGTTTCAGGGCCATCAAACTGATCGTCTTGGTTGGAATCTGCTTGATAGGTTACCACTGTTTCTAAGCTTAAGCCTTCATCATATATGCGATTGACTAAGGCTCCATGACTAGAATCGTCGACAATATATAACGTTTCGGGAATAATATTTTGAGTGGTTGTTGGTGAAGGCGAATTACTTAAAAGAACATCCATAGAAACTGATAAGTCATTGCCCAAAAACATTTGGCCCATAATACCCACATCAGGCAAATCAGCAGGATTAATGTTGCTAGGTGTACTGCCAAAACGTTCGGTAAACAATTGTACTAAATCTGTGCCTGTGATACTCCAAGAATTAATATCTCCGGAACCTGCAATAAAGGCATTGTTCGCGTTAGGTGAAATGCCTACTTGACTGGGGTCTGGAGCGGGAACACCACCATTAGGGTCAGCCATATAAACTAAGCTATTGGCCGCATCAACGCCTTTCAAGTTTACTACGATGCTGCTATCTGCCAACCGACTGCTATCGACTGAATTGCCAGAAACCAATTGAGTGTATAAATAATCTAATGCTGCTTCAATCGATATTGTGATAGCTTGTTTATCTACCGCAGTAGAATCAAAAGTAGGAGCAGGATTAGCGGGTAACCCGACCAAATCTGGATCAAAAGTGATAGACATATTGGGGACATCAGTGGTGCCCGTTTTAATATGGGTTAAGCTGGCCGCAGTAAAATCATTTAAGTTAAATCCAGTAGGAAGTGCTACAAATATATTGGTTAAATAATTGATGTCATCTTCACTAAAGGTGCCTGTATTAAAATAGGCATCATAAATGGCTTTTAGATATTGGCCGTCTATATCAGCCGTGTATCTTGTTGTTAAAGCTGTAGGATGAGATATGTCTAAGTCAATAGGAATAATGGTGTTGACGCCATTATTGTATAAGGCAATATAGCCTTGAGTATCTCCCCAAGCGACATTATTGCCGATCATATCTAATTGTAAAGTAAAGGTTCGGCCAATTAAACTATCTGAATTTAAGAATAAAACTTCTGTGTCTACAGCTATTTTAAATGCTTCAATAAATTCTTTAAAAATTGGAATAGGTAATAATTGATCATAATTGACATTTTGCAAAGCTAATTTAACAATTTCTTGATCCCAAATTAACTCATTTACTTTTGTGGTACTAACTTGATTACTGTCATTAACTTGTGGCAAAGTAATCGCATAATTATTATTGACTGCTGTAATTTCAGTAAATGGGCTCGTAAGTGTAGAGCCGGTTGCAACCGATTGATTATCATGAGCACTTAAAACACCCACTAATTGAATTTGACCACCGGTTAAACCTGCTAAATCGTCACTATCAATTAATAATTTAAAGCTGGTGTCAAACTCACCTGTTGCTGCATTGGAGAAGAATAAGGGGGAAACAAAGCCAGGTTCATTAGAAGCAGCCGTTAAATTAATGTCTGCCGCAAATTTTCCACCGCCTAACGATACCCAGTGTAATTCAAATGCTGGGCCACCTGTATATAAACTAAATTGGTTACCTACTGCATTGGGTAATTGAATTTCAAGACGGTAAGTTTCTGAGCCATCAATATCCGTCAATTGGCCTTTTAATATCACTTCAACAATCGCATTACCAGTTAGCACACCGGTGTCTTCATTGGCTTCAAATGCCACCTTACTATCAATCGCCATGGTATTGTTCACAAACCCTTCTGCTGAAGCATCGACTCTAACCAAGGTATCCACTTGGCCAACGACTTTTAATGGGATAAGATTTGCTTGAATCACAACGCCATCAGCACTGACACTAAATGGATATGAATTATAGATGCCTGATTGCACTCTAACATGCGCATCTCCACCATTTAACCAAGCGGTAAAGACTTGTAATAATTCATCGCCAGTTAAGGTATAAGTAATCCCCGATGATAAACCACCTTGACTAAATAATTTGCCTGCAGCATTATCTACGGGAGAAGGATTAAACACATCTTGTAATACATTATTAAAATAGACATCGGGTATTTCTTTGGTTACGGGAATACCACTGGTTTCAATGGTAACAGAACTTGCTTTAATATTGGTAGAATTAGTAACAATGCCATTGATAACATATAAGTTTTGTAATTGAATGAAAACTGCTTCGAAATCAACTGTTGTATTTAAACTTGGCACCACAACCAAATTAGTGGGTATTTGAGGAATGACATTTAAAGCCCCTTGTTCATCTACACCGTTACTAATCGCCACCAAAGGAGAATTAAAAGTACTGGTGGTTTGATTGTCTGAAGTAATAAATTCTTGGTCAACAGGCACAATAGTCGAAACAATTTTAAATACCGCATTTAAGCCAACTGTTTTTAAGCCATAATTATCAAAGAAATCAGCAGGTAAAGTTGCACCATTGAAACGAATAGTAACAGAACCGACCATATCTGGATTCAAAGTCGAACTAAACATAGCATCACTGGTAAAAATACCCACACCCGCAACAGGTTTAGACCAAGCTACATCAGTGCCAGTTTGACCTACAATTTGCATAGAAGTTTGATCAACACTTGGCATTAAACTTAAATCTAATATGGCTTGATGGAATTCTAACCCAGTTAAATCTAAGAATTTGGCATCAAAAGTATAAGTAACATCTACATACCCTGTTAAAAATCCACTTGCGTCTATTACCCAATCTAAATCTGGTTTTACAAAAAATTGTGGTATAGAATTAATGACTTCAACACCCCAAGCTGTGGCATCAACAACAATCGTTGTTTCATTGAAAACATCTAAAGTTTGATTATTAAGCGGGCTTAAAATATCGCCAATGGTTGCACTTACTTTTAATTTAAAGTCATTATCATAAAATGGTCCACCGAAAATAGCAATTTCAGGGACTGTTCTTAAAGCAACATCGGTATTTGAAGCCACCCACGCATCGTATATTTCTCTTAATAAAAGCCCAGAAATAATCGTGGTGCCAGGGGTAACATTGTCTACATCTATTAATCTGTCTTCACCTGTCGCATTGGCTGGTAAAATAATTTCATTGGGATCATTTAACCCTACTCTGGGTAAGTTTTCTTCAGTAATCGGTAAAGTAGAGGGAGAAATTTCAACGGTTATCTTGCTTGAAGCAAAAAACAAAGCCAATTCTACTTGATCGTCATAGCTTGCATCATTAATTTTATTAAATAGTTGAACCATCACATCATTAATTGGCACTAATAATGCTTGATTGTTTGCTGGCAATACGGCATCTGCTGCATCAAAATTAGTATTGTCTAATTCTTTGATTAAATATATACCGGCTAAATTGCCTACATCAATAGCAAATGACCCTGTGATATCAGGAGATTGGTTGTCAGATACAATGTAATTATTAGGTGCATCGCTATCAATCGTATGAATAGCATACCCAAAATTAAAAATATTTGAACCTGAGACAGTGGAGTCTAAATTGGTTAAAACCACGGTATTAAAATGAAGTGCAAGTGAGCTAGCGACATTTAGTGTTAACAAAGTAGATAAATCAAACGTGCCTTTTAGGACATTGCCGGTTAGTGTCCACGCTGGATCACTGAGAGGATCGAGTGTCCATCCGAATACTAACCCGGGAGGGGCAAAATCTTTCAAAAAAGCGGGATCAGGTGCGTTGGGTAAATTAATGATAATTTCAACTTTTTCTGTGGTAATATCTTTGGCATCCACATCAAAAGTTAAATTGAGTGTTGAAGTGGGGAACCCTAATACCACCCCAATGGCAGCCATATTAGGAATTTCTGTACCACTGCCTACGGCATCAAATATAACGGTTTTTTCGGGTAATATTTCACCACCGACTAAGTCGGGATAAATAATGATGGGAACATTGCCTGCGTCGGTCAATAATACTTGAACATCATTACTTTCTGCATCATATTGACCCACATAATATAATATTTTACCTAAAGCGGCTTGGTCAACAGGAGCGGCTGTAATATAATCGTGTAATTTATTAAATAGCGCATTACCGGCAATCGTAAACTGGGCACTTTCGATGTTGTTTTCTAAAAATAATATTTTGGTGTTTAATATTAAAGCATCTATACTGGCATTCGTGCCGGGTAAAGGAATCACACCCGAGTTTAATATTACTTTACCAGCCGCATCTAAACTTGAATATAAATCCACTAAAGCTTTAGAAATATCTATGCTATACGCATCAATTCCGGGTGTTAAATCAGCCACATCTACTTGCGCTTCTTTCCGAAGTACAATGGATGCAGGCACTTCAACTGTGGTGCCTGATTTTAAGTATACAGGCCCAGCTTGGTCATCTGTTAGATTAAAATCTTGTTCATTACTGTCTAAAATTTCTTTTGAAATAACGCCTGCTAAGTTTTCTCCGGGTAAGGGCGTATCAAAAGTCGAGCTGCCAATCTCAATTTCATAATTTCCGTTAATATTTTTAGGCAAATATTCTAAGGTCGCCGTGCTAAAACCTAATATTAGTTCAGAAGATACTGTGCCTGAGGCGCCGGCTATATTGCCTTTTAAATGAATCTCTCCGGGTACAGAAACGGTATCGATTGTCCATACACCATTATTAGTGAATACGGTCCAGTTTGGATTAAAGCCGAGAGGGACATCTGAGGTGTAATTGAAAACGTCGGTTAAATTAATATCAACCAATCTAGATTCAGAACCGTCACCATCGGGGGCGACGATGTTTACTTTTAAATTAAATTTAGTAAAATCAACATTTAATACGACATTACTTAAATCTACGTCATCAGCGGTGATTTCTTGTGCGACGGCATCTATGATTAAAGGCACAATATCTTGCACAACGACTTCATTGGCACCATTAATTAATCCAAACACTCTAATTAAAATATCTTCTGCCCCATAAGGTGCGCCAATAATAACAGGTTGTTCATAGTAGGCTTTATTTGGAGGCGTTGCAGCATTCCACGCGTCTATATAATCTTTAAGGGCTTGGCCTGTTAAAACCCAACTATCGCCCACTTTCACAAAATCATAACTATGGACAACGCCATCATTAAATAAAACTTTTGGAGGTTCTAAAGGATCGACGTTAAAGAATTTAAATTCAATTCGCGTATTATTTAAAAAATTGGTTTCAGCAGGGCCACTTAAAATATCTAAATACACTGATATGTTATCTAATAAAGGTTTAATATCTACAATAGCATGTTTTTCAACATTAGCTAAAGCATCAGCTTGGCTTACACTTTCAACAAAATAAATGCCGCGACCAGGTAAATCCCCCACCTCAAAATTAAATTCTTGATGTAATGTATTATTACTTAAATCTGCTTCATTATCGCCTATGGGTATCACTTGGCTATTAATTAAAATTTTAAAATTAAAGTTATTCAGCTCTACATTTTTTAACAACGACGTTGGAAAGCTTAATTCTAATGTATCTACAATACTAGGGCGAGAGACATAATTTGGAGAAGCTGAAGGTAAATCTAAAGTGACGCTGTTATCAGGGTGTAATACCCATTGACCTGATTGATCAATATTTGGGTTAAAGAGCACAAAGGGAAAATTCAGGGTGGTCACACTCAAATTCAACCCTGGTACGCCCGGAAACTCAATGTGAATATTTTCATCTGCAGAAGGATTGGCAAATTTTAAATCTAAATTAAAGATTAATTTAGTGGTAATAGCATTAAATACGCTAGATATCGTTAAAATTTGATCGTGAGACAAATCGCCATTTAATTCAACTTTTAGACCACTTGCTAAAGCATCGACGTTGACTAAACTGCCATTTTGTTCAAATAAATCGCCAATAATAACAGGATTAACGGCGTTGATATCATCGACTAATAATACTTGTGATTTAAACGCAAAGTCGGCATCATTGGCTAAACCTGTTCTTAGCACCAAATCAAAACTGTCTAAGCTGTTTACCAACGCATTTTTATAGCCTTGTGCTAACAGATCTTGTTTATCTAATTCTTCACTTGCTTTCATTAATGCTTGTTTAAAATCAGCATCGTCTATAGGATTAAAATTAGTTAAAAGTAATAAAGGCGTAATCACATCTTGTACAATGCCATCTAATAAAGTTTGATCGGCCAAAATTTGTGTATCAAGATGATTAATGTCGTGTTCAAAAACTCCTCTTTGTGAGTATAAACTTTCTAGTAATTCTGGGATGGTTTCTGGGGAGCCCCCTAGTACTTTCCAGTTTGCTTCTAATGCCATAATCGCTGCCGCATTAGATATTGTGCCTAATGGGATGCCAAAATTATGATTTGTATTTTCCCAAGCAGTTAAATTTGCATTGGCGATTACTTTTTGCGCATTAAGCTGACCAATTTCTAATTGGAGTTGATTTTTTAAATTATCAAAAAAAGTAAAACTCACATTTAAATTGGCTTTAATTTCAAATTTATCTAAAGATAAATTCGAAATGCCAGAAATTTGTTGTTCTATTAAGGTTTTTACTTCGTGAATATGCTGAATATGTTCATCTGCAGCATCAATTAAGTCTTGCTTGCTTTCCATGGCTTTGAGTAAATTTAAATCTTCTTTACGATATAAATAAGAAATTGTATTGGGCACATCTCCGGGGACAACTTTCCAAGGTTGCATGCCTAAACCAAAAGGCAAAATAATGGGCGAAGGAAATTCTAAAGGGGAAACAAGATAATCGGCAATATTTCCTGTGACTGTGACTGCAAACACGGCATCGGGGTGCGAATGGAGCAATACATCTAAACCCAAACTCAGATCTTGTTTAACGATATTATTGTTTTGCCCTAATACACCAAAATAATCCGCCACTGAATCAGGATCGTTAGGATTGGCAAGTTGATTTAATGTAGTGGCCCTTACTTCTATGGGGTTAATCGTAATTACGGGGGGAAGAAATTGTTCTGGGGTATCGTCTGTAAAATAGGTTTTAACCGCATCTGGAGGGGGGCCAAAACTAATCAGTACTTGGGGTTGAGAATGTACACCGGGATCTTGGCCGGGATTATGTGGAATATACACGGGGGGTTCATGTTTATCTTGTCCGGCTTCGCCTGAAGCCGCTGTTAGCTGTTCTTTTGCGATTTTGGCCAACATATCCTTATCATCGGCATTTAGGTCTTTTAAGATTTTATCAATTTTGGCTTTTTCTTCTGGAGAGAGCTCACCTTGACTTAAGATTGCGGCAATATCAGTTTGTAATACAATATCGCCATCTTGAACTAAAAACACCTTGCCTTTTGACGTATCAATCATTTCATCTGAATAGATGAAATCCCCTGCTATCAAAACTCGCTTGCTTCCATCCGGGCTAATGGCAACAACTTCACCTTCGATGTTTTTTACTTTAGCGATGACTTGTTTTTCTACTGCCATACCCAACTCCAATTATTCGTTGTAGTTACATGGTTTTAGGGCAATACTTGCCTAAACCTATTGAGTCTTAAACTAATTTAAGCATGCTTATCAACACTTCTATATTGTACAAAAGGGTCGCTGTACCCTTGGCCAACTTTGCTGATAGGTCGTAAATACGCTATATATATGGGGCTTTTAGGGGGTGGGAATGGGAATATAGGGTGTTTCTGATGGTTCAAAAAAAATGGCTCGATATGGCTTTATCCCTTCTACCGCAACGAAGCGTAGCTGAG
>CADEEZ010000019.1 GCA_902826485.1 uncultured Gammaproteobacteria bacterium | reverse complement strand
GATCTCACTTTAATACCACTTGGTTTTATTGCTGGCCAAAAAAATAAAATCATTTTTGACATAAGAAAAAAGATGTTTGAAATTGTTTGGGCTGTGATGCGCGGTAGTGAGCAACAAGAATTGTATCACCATGATGCATGGTACTCTATTATCTCTCAAGAAGGTGCATACCCTGAGTGGTATCGACCTCAAATACAAGATGATATTAAATTGATCTTGCAAAAAATTGTAGAAATCAAGAAAAAACTTAACGAGGATAAAAAACCGGAACCGGTTGTTTTTTCAACTCAGGCTTTAACTCTAAATTCTGATAATACAGATAAAAATCTTATTTCCAAAAAATCAAAATTTAATGAAGTGAACGATGATGAAAATGAGATGAAGGTAGAGGGTGTGAACAAAAAGGGATTTAAATAAATTTAAGGCACATTTTTTTAAATCTGTCATGCCAGCGAAGGCTGGCATCCAGCCAATCATATCTTCTTGTTTTATTTTTTATCTCTTAAAAAATATGTATTTATGTTAATTAACAAAAGTCCTGGATGCCAGCCTTCGCTGGCATGACAGATTTCACAGATATTTACAGATCTTTAACCCACTTTGAAAAAGGGGGTCGCGAGCCTCTTGTCCTCTGAAGCTTTAGCATAGGAGGATAGCGAGCAGGGATTTTAAAATGCCAATTTATTGGAAGACTCTTTTTGATCCTCTGGTACTATTCTTTTCTCTATTTCAGGAGAGGCCTCTTCACTCTTACTCGATCTACGGCTAAAGATAAGTTCTTGTCGTTCTGGTTCAGCGCTGACATCTTTACTTGTGCGACGTTTCCTTCTCTCAGTATCAGGACTAAGGCTTCTCTCTTTGCTTGAGCGAAGTTTTTTTCTCAAGGCATCCGGGCTGAGGCCAACGTCTTTACTTAAACGACGTTTTTTTATATCAGCATTGGGACTAAGACTGAGGTCTTTATTAGAAGGCGTTTTTCTTATCTCAGTATCAGGACTGATCTCTTTACTTGAGCGAAGTTTATTTTTTTTAATCTCAGGATTAGAACTCGAGGAAAATAACAAACTCTTATCTTTTCTTTCTAAATCGGCACCTTTATCGCCATCAGATTTGCTCAACAGATTACCCTGTTGCTTTGGTTCAAAATCATTTTTTCGCTTTATTTCTAATTGATCTGGTTTTTCACCTAACGAAGAACTGCCTGGTATGTATCTTTTTTTAATTTCTTTGCTAGGTGTTTTTTCTATTCTATCGTTTCTTTGTTGGCTCTCAGTGTTTTCATCGCAAACACTTCTTCTTTTAGGTCTTTCTAGTAAACACTCTTCAGAAAAAGAGACTTTAAGACCAGATTCATCTTTAGAAGAATTGTCTGCGCTCGACCTTCTTTTTTCTGAAATATGCAAAGCCCTAAACTCATCTATGGGTAAATCTTTGCTTATTTCTAAAGAACTATTTAATTTAAATTTTAGCATAAACGATTCATCAGGTAATTTATCTTCATCCAATAAAACTTCTATACGAGGGGTTTCATGAGGTGAAATAGGGGTTGGTTTTTCTACAATGAGAAAATCAGCATACTGTTTCTTATTAAATTCTTTGGCAAAAAATGGATCTTCAATAACATACCTTAATACTTTTGATATTTTTTGAACATTTTCCATGTAGGACTGTTGCTGGGTTTTATCTAGTTCTGATAGTTTAAAGGGCCTATGAATCCCCTCTATTTTTAAGGCGGTATAAAATACTCCCCCCAGCATATTGGCTACTTTTTCACTGTCGATTTTAGTAAATTGATTTGAATATATTTTAGAGGCAAGATGCAAAAACTGATGGATACATTTTGCTTCTAATTCTGACTTGTTAAAGGCAAGTACCGCCATAAAATGTTTAAGTTGAAGATTGTATTGCTCGGGGGCTATTAGATTGTTTTTGCAGGCATCTCTAAAATAAGTTGAAAAAAGGTGCCAAGCTACCATCGCTTCTTCATTATCTTTGTTCACCAGTTCAGTATGTTGAAAAGCATGTTTATAAATTTTTACCCAATCATGCGAATTGTAAGTATGCTCAAAATTGTTTTGTTTCGTTTTTAAAATAACATCGGAGATAAAGTTCTTTTCATGGTTTTCATAAAACTCAAATTCAGCTTCATAAAATTTACTCGTCTTTTCTTCTGGAGGAGGAGAAAAGACCATTGAACAACCCGTGTCAGTCGTTAAATCTTCAACCGTAAAATCAATTTTTTTAAACATATAAATAAAAAGATCATGTAGGTCATTAGGCGTATAATAATGATTATTTGACACAAAATACTCCTTAGCTTGAATTAGATAAGAAGTCATCAAGCTCTAGCTATGAATCATAGTACAGATAAATATTATTTTTCAGGTAAGTGATTGATTTAATCAGACTCACTGTTTTTATGACTATATTTATTTAGGAGTATTTTGTGTAATTAACACAACATGTCTAACGGCCGTTTCAAAAGGCGGCTTCAAACGTGTGATCTCAGGTTGTTGATAACTTTGTGGAATGCCTGTTAATTCTTCAGGATAAATCTCGCCTTTCATGGCCAACCAAACGGTATCTGGTTTTGCCCAAGCTTTGGTGAGATTTAACATATCTGCCAATTTGGCAAAGGCTCTGCTTAAAATTCTATCGGGTTTTTGTTCTGGAACAGGTAACTGTTCGATTCGGCCATGCCCTAGTTCAACATTTTTCAAACCCAAAGTAAATAATACTTGTTTTAAAAATATCATTCTTTTTTGGCGAGGTTCTACTAAAATAAATTTTTTGCCAGGAAATAAAATAGCTAACGGTATGCCGGGTACGCCCGCGCCTGTGCCAATATCGGCGATCACTTGAATATGTTCATCTTCTAAAAAATATGCTAGACACAAGCTATCTAAAACGTGTCTAATCATCATATCATTTGGATTAGTTACACCCGAAAGATTATACACCTTGTTCCATTTGGCTAATAATTCAACATAACTTATCCACAAGTTATTTTGGGCCGGAGTGGCTTGAATGTTTAAAGTATTCAGACCATCTTCAAGGATTTTTTTTAAAGCTTTGTTACTCATTCTATCTCATTAAATCAGCGATACTTCTTGTTTTTTAAGGGATATTAACAATAATGTGATGGCAGCAGGCGTGATGCCAGCTATACGGCCTGCCATCGCCAACGTGCTGGGTCTCACTTTAGTGAGTTTTTCAACCACTTCATTAGATAAACCTGAAACCGTTTTATAATCAAAATCCGCAGGAATGCTCATTTCTTCTTGGCGCTGAAGTTTGATAATGTCTTCTTCTTGCCTATCGATATATCCTTGATATTTTGCTTGGGTTTCCACTTGAAATAACACTTGTTCAATTAAATGTTGTTTTAACTCGAGGCTATCTTGCCAATGGGCTAAAATTTTATCTATTTCGCTATAAACTAACTCATGGATTTCAGAAAGTGTTAATAAGCTGTTGAGCGTTATCTCTGGACGTTGCAATAATTCAATGCTGCGCATTTCTCTGTGTAAAGCGCTTTGAGCCAAATTCACAAAGCCATCACCCAACGGTGTATTCGGATGAATAAATTTTTTCTTCAAGACATCTTGTACTTGCTTTATTAAAGTACATTTGGTTTCGAAAAAGTTTTTTCTTTTTTCACAAACTAAACCAAGTTCTATGCCCTTTGGGGTTAATCTTAAATCGGCATTGTCTTCACGTAAATATAATCGATGCTCGGCACGCGAGGTAAACATTCTATAAGGCTCGATAGTACCATTGGTGACTAAATCGTCGATTAACACACCAATATAGGCTTCATTACGTTTGGGATACCATGTGGATAAGTTCTGTGCTTTTCGAGCTGCGTTCATCCCCGCGATTAATCCTTGGGCTGCCGCTTCTTCATAACCTGTGGTGCCATTTATTTGGCCGGCAAAGAATAAGTTGTGTATAACCTTGGTTTCTAAGCTGGGATGCAACTGTCTGGGATCAAAATAATCATATTCAATGGCATAACCCGGGCGCGTGATATGCGCATGTTCAAAACCTTTCATGCTCCGAACTAAATTTAATTGAATATCAAAGGGCAAACTCGTTGAAATGCCGTTGGGATAGATTTCGTTTGTGTCTAAGCCTTCAGGTTCAATAAAAATCTGATGAGATGTTCTATCTGCAAAACGCACCACTTTGTCTTCTATGGAAGGACAATATCTTGGGCCAACGCCTTCAATTTTGCCTGAATATAAAGGTGAACGAGGAAGGCCGCCCATGATAATGTCATGTGTGGTTTGATTAGTATGCGTAATATGACAATCAACTTGTTTAGGGTGTTGGCTTCTGGTGCCTAAATAAGAAAAAATAGGCATCGGATTTTCAGAAGGTTGCGCTTCAAGTAAATCATAGTTTATGGTTTTGCCATCAATTCTCGGGGGCGTACCCGTTTTTAATCTGCCAACCTGAAAAGGCAATTCTCTTAAACGCTGCGCTAATGAAACCGATGGCGGACACCCTGCTCTACCGCCCGCATGATTGGTGGTACCAATATGAATTTTACCCGATAAAAAAGTACCTGCAGTAAGTACCACCGCTTGCGCATAAAAATTTACGCCCATTTCAGTTTGCACACCTATGACTTTATTTTCTTCTAATAATAAATCGGCAATGGGTTGCTGAAATAGTGTTAAATTAGGGGTGTTTTCTAAAATATGTCGAACATTTTTCTTATATAAAGCCCTATCGGCTTGTGCGCGTGTGGCTCTCACTGCCGGGCCTTTAGATGCATTTAATGTTCTAAATTGTATGCCGCTTAAATCAGCTGCATGTGCCATGACGCCGCCTAGTGCATCTATTTCTTTTACTAAATGGCCTTTGCCAATCCCCCCAATCGCAGGGTTACAAGACATTTGCCCCAATGTTTCTATGTTGTGCGTAATTAATAGGGTGTTTGCGCCCATTCTTGCGCTAGCTAACGCCGCTTCTGTTCCTGCGTGGCCGCCACCGACGACAATTACCTGAAATTTATCTGGATAATCAAATGTGCTCATGGTTACTTCCCGATGCAAAAACTAGAAAAAATATTACCCAATAAATCTTCGGTGCTGAAGACACCGACAATTTCACCCAATAGCATGTGGCTTCGCTTTAGACACTCTGCTAAACATTCATGACGTCTGGCTTGCCATTCTGCTCGAGCTTGCACTAATTCTTTTTTAGCTTGGGTCAAGGATTCTATGTGGCGCGTGCGCGCCAAAAATATATCTTCCTCTTGCGTAAAGCCGACTTTATTTTTTATTTTTTGTTTTAAGCCTTCAAGGCCTTCACCTGTGCGAACAGAAACAGGCACCCCTTTTTGTTCTAAAAGTTGAATATCTTGTGGATAAGTCAGGTCGGTTTTACTAAAAACCCGTATCACTTTATTTAAATAAGGGGTAAGTTTGTCTAAAAGTATTTGGTCATCTTGTTCATGTGATAAATTAACTTTTTGGCTGTCTGTTATCCACAAGATAACATCGCTTTTTTCTATTTCTGCAAAGGCGCGGGCAATCCCTTCTTGCTCGATAATATCAGCGCCCGTACGAATGCCAGCCGTGTCGACTAAATGTAAGGGAATACCATCCAAATGAATATGGGTTTTAACTAAATCTCGCGTTGTACCTGGAATATCTGTCACAATGGCTAACTCTTCTTCGGCTAGGCAATTTAATAAGCTGGATTTTCCTGCATTCGGCAATCCGATAATAGCCAGTGATAACCCTTGATTAATCACTTTGCCTCGAATAGATTTATCTAAGATTTTATCAAGCGTGCTTTCGATGTGTTCAAATTTTTCCCAAATTTCTTTACCACTCAAAAAATCGATTTCTTCTTCTGGAAAATCTAGCGACGCTTCTATATACACTCTCAGATGAATTAATTTTTCATGTAAGGCCAATATTTCTTTTGAAAACACGCCTTGTAACGATTGCACGGCAGAACGTGCGGCCTGAGTGGTTTTGGCGCTGATTAAATCAGAAATGGCTTCTGCTTGTGCTAAATCAATTTTGTTATTTAAAAAGGCACGTAAACTAAACTCACCTGGTGTGGCTAATCTTGCGCCTAAGTTTAAAACCGTTTTTAATAATTGGTTTAAAACGATGGTGCCACCATGGCCTTGAAATTCAATAATGTCTTCGCCCGTAAACGAATAAGGATTAGGAAAATATAAACAAAGGCCTTTATCTAATACAGATAATGTACCAGTTATATTATCTGGCGTTTCATAAAATTCAGTGTAGCAAGCAACGCGAGGGCTTAATTTTTTTTGAGTAACCTGCTCAGCAATACTTAAAGATAACGGACCCGAAAGTCGAACGATTCCAATCGCCCCCATACCAGGGGCGGTTGATATCGCAGCAATCGTGTCATTATCTGGCAGCATTTTCTATTTGTCTTGTGATGTACCACTGCTGAGTCATAGAAAGTAAATTATTCACAACCCAATATAAAACTAAGCCTGACGGGAAGTTTAAAAATAACACCGTAAACAACACAGGCATAAACATCATCATTTTTGCTTGTAAAGGATCAGGGGGTGCCGGGCTCATTTTTTGCTGTACAAACATCGAAATGCCCATTAATACAGGCAATACGTAAAAAGGATCTTTAGCCGATAAATCTTGTAACCAGAATACAAAAGGCGCTTGTCTTAATTCCACGCTTTCTAATAAAACGTAATATAAAGCAATAAACACAGGGATCTGGACTAATATAGGTAAACACCCACCCAGTGGATTAATTTTTTCTTTTCTATATAGCGCCATCATCGCTTGGCCAAACTGTTGTTTGTCATCGCCCATTTGTTCTTTGAGCGCCTGAATTTTAGGTTGCAGACGTCTCATGTTCCCCATCGAACGATAGCTCGAGGCCGATAATTTATAAAACGCGAGTTTAATTAAAAGTGTCACGCCAATAATGGCATAACCCCAGTTACCGATAATGAAATAAATCTGTTTAAGCAGCCAAATCAATACTATCGAGATGGGCCATAAAATACCGTAATCGACCGTCAGTTCTAGTCCAGGTGCTATTGGCTTTAATTCATCTGCCAATTCTGGTCCTAAATAAAACTGCCCTGTGGTCATGGCTGTTTGTTTAGGTTCGACCGAAATATCGGAGAGACTACCCACATAAGCAAAACCGGCTTTTTCATAAGCATAATATTGGTTTGTTTGATTTTTTTCAGGAATATACGCCCCTAAAAAATAATGCTCAACCATGGCAACCCATCCACCAGGGATGGTTTGAGAAAATGGCTCTTTTTCTAATTTATCAAACGGTAATTTTTTATAGGGCTTATCTAAAGTATGAACCGCTCCCCCTCTATAGGTTTGCATGCCCATCATCATGCTTGAAGCAGCTTTAACGGGCAATTGTCTAAATTGACCATAATGTTTCGCGGTAAACACGCTGTCAGAAAGATTTTCTACTTTATAGTTAACATCAATGACATATTTTTTAGGTGAAAAAACAATTTGCTTGGTGATGCGAATATTATCTTTTTCCCAATGCAAATCAACCACCAATGGTTTGTCATCTATGGATTTGTAATTTGTTTTTTCAGAAACATAAACCGCCCTACTTTCTGGGCTATCTGGCCCAATAGGGCTTATCATGCCTGTTTGCGCAATATAATTTCTTAAGGCATCTGTGGATAATAAAACAAAGCCTTTTTGCTTATCTTCAATCGACTCAGGGTAATCTTTAAGTTCAGCATAAATAATATCTCCCCCCATTTTATCGATTTTAATTTTAAATAAATCGGTTTCAACCGAAACCAATCTATCTTCAGGCACATTGACCACAGGGGTTTGTGTCGTTGGCACAGAGTGGGCAGCTGATGAGCTGGATGAACTCACTAAAGGAATATCTGTTTTAACTGTTTGGTTTTCAGTAAGAGTGGTTTCTTGTTGGGCAACGGCTAAACTCGCACGAGAATCTTGCACCCATTGGCTATATAAAAATAAGCCAACCATTGCTATCGCTAACAGTAAAAATAATCGAGTCTGTTTATATTCCATATAGCTGTATCTCACCTATTTTTTGAGTTCATCCATCCCACCTGGATGCCAGGGATGGCATTTAAGTATTCGTTTTATGCTCAACCATCCGCCTTTTAATATCCCCTGCTCTGCAATTGCTTGATGACAATACTCTGAACAAGAAGGGAAAAAGCGACAGGCAGGAGGCAAAAAAGCCCTGATAAAAATTTGATAACCAGTAATAAAAATCAATACAAAGTTTTTAAGCACGACAAAGCATTTGCCACAGGTTATCTACCCAAGGAGAAAGTTCACTCTCCACAGGTTTTAAAGAGGCGTTGTCTGTTTCGCGTGGTAATTGTTTTACCATCACAACAATATCCCACCCTATCAAGGAAAGTTGCTCTAAGCGAAAACACTCTCTCACGATACGCTTAATGCGGTTTCTAACAACCGCACTGGCAAAAGATCGTTTACTAATGGCTAAGCCAAGACGTGCACTTTCTGATTGGTTAGGACAAACATACAAAAACACCCCACCCCGCTTTAACTTTCGTCCACACTCAAATACTTGCTTGTAAGCTTGTGGTTTGAGTAAGCGGGCTGTCCTAGGGTATATTGACTTAGCCATTTGGCTTATTTAGTCGTTCCGCCGGTTGGGGCTAAACGTGCCCGCCCTTTTCTTCTGCGGTTACTTAATACGGCTCTACCGCCTACTGTTCTAGAACGTTTTCTAAAACCATGTGTACGGGCCCGAGTGACTTTGGATTTTCTTTGAAATGTTCTTTTCATTTTTTAGCTCGAAACTTAACGTTAATTGATCAAGATCTTATTTTAAGGCGGTTAACTATATACTAGTGTCTAAATGAAGTCAATTACCCTCTTATATATTGATATATAAAGTTAAATGAAGAATTATGATGATTATTAGGGCATTTTTTTCTGTGTATAACCTAATATTATTCAATAAAAACATCAAGTTAAATTTAATTTATCTTGGGGGTTTTTGCCCTTATACCCTTTGATCTATTTGTGGATAACTCACGATTAATTTATTTTCCCCTCCTAACCCCCCACTTATCCACCAGCCGCCTAGGGTTTTTCTTAAGTTTATCCACTGCTTGTTGTTTTGACGTATTTAAAAAGTAATGAAACTAAGATATTTTTTGTTTGATAAAAAATGGCACGTTAATAAATATTAATTAATTAAATTCTTAAACTAATGATTAAGATTAAGGGCTTAAAATCTGTGGATAAGGTGAAATTAATCCTATTTTACAATGGCCTATCCAAATATAAAGCAGGGGATGAAGGGGAGAGTAATAGGGGGATGAGTTGTGGATAAGTAGTGGGTCTTAAAAAATCTGTGGATAAAATAACCTTTGTTAACCGCTTGTTAGCCAAAAATCTATATATATAAGGCTAGTTATGCACAGGCTGTATCGAAGGTCGCTACCTAGTTGTCTCTGAAGCGAGAGCTTAAGCAGATAGCCGAGGGTTTTTAATCACAACAACCCTCAGTCCTTGCGGGCTGGTACCTTAAAAGAAAGCTGAAATAAATCTTTTGAAGTGATGAAGTCCTAAAAGCAAGTGTTTACTGGCATGACAGATTCTTAGTGCTACTTGGCTGGCATATCAATGTCACAACTAAGCAGTAGGGAATGAGCTAATAATAATTATATTTATATATATTTAAGATAATAATGATTATTATAGCGATATTATTTGTGGATAAGTGATATTTAATGTTTAAATACAATTAGATATTGTGTTTTTAAGAGGGGAGAAAGGGCGGTATAAGTGGCTTTTTTTTTATCATAACCCTTGGATAAGTTAGGTTTTGTTTTTGTCTGTGTATAAAAGCTAGTACTTACCCACAGCTGAATAAAGCATAATGGTAGATTAATTAACAGCTTTGCTTACCTTCCCATCAAATGCCAAGGGGTATAAACTTGTGGCTCTTGGCTGGAAAATCGGATTAGCGATAGTCTTATCGAATTATTCTAATTAAATAACTTTTTTATAAGGTAGCGGATCGGTGACGATGGATTTATCGCTTTGGCATCAGTGCGTAGAGCGTTTGAAAGAAGAAATGCAACAGCAGGCATTTAATCGTTGGATTAGTCCGCTGCAAGCAGAAATTTCGCCCTATGGTTTAATGTTATGGGCGCCCAATCAATATGTGTTGGATGGCATCACCAAAGATTATTTGGCCCATATAACCAATTTGTTATCAGAATTTAGCCAAGGCAACCCCCCTAGAGTCGTTGTCGGAATTGGTACGCGGCAAGCGTCTGTTGAAGCAGAGCAACAGGGGAGCGGCACACCAGAAGAGCAGCCACACCCAGTTCAAATGCATACGGGTCTCAATCAAAACGGAGGAGGAGGCAGACAAGGGGCTTCTTCTCATCATTCTGGCCAGGCGGTGGTGATTACCCATCAGTGTAATTTAAACACCCAGTTTACCTTTGAGAGCTTTGTGGTGGGTAAGTCTAACCAGTTGGCAGAAGCGGCAGCTAAACAAGTGGCAGAGAACCCTGGAGGGGCTTATAACCCTTTATTTCTATATGGGGGTGTTGGTCTGGGCAAAACCCATTTGATGCACGCTATTGGCAACCAGATTTTAGCGGGCAACCCTAAAGGCAAAGTAATTTATCTGCATTCAGAGCGCTTTGTGGCAGATATGGTCAAAGCCCTACAAAGTAACACCATTAACGAATTTAAACGTTTTTACCGTTCGGTAGATGCGTTATTAATCGATGATATTCAGTTTTTTGCGGGAAAAGAACGATCCCAAGAAGAGTTTTTCCATACGTTTAATGCTTTGTTAGAAGGCCAACAACAAATAATTCTGACTTCCGACAGATATCCCAAAGAGATACATGGCATTGAAGAGCGTTTACAGTCTCGTTTTGGATCGGGATTAACTGTAGCCGTTGAGCCACCTGAATTAGAAACCCGTGTGGCAATCTTAATTTCAAAAGCACAACAATCGGGCTATGAGCTTGCGCATGAAGTGGCCTTTTTTATTGCGAAACGCATTCGTTCTAACGTAAGAGAGTTAGAGGGCGCGCTTAAAAGAATAGTGGCCAATGCTCAATTTACAGGCTCGGCCATTACCCTCGATTTTGTACAAGAAGCCCTTAAAGATGTGTTGGCTTTACAAGAAAAATTAGTTTCGATAGACAATATTTTAAGAACCACGGCAGAGTACTACAAAATCAAAGTGGCCGACTTATTGTCTAAACGTCGTAACCGCTCGGTTGCTCGGCCAAGACAAATGGCCATGGCTCTGTGCAAAGAGTTAACAAACCATAGCTTGCCTGAAATTGGCGATGCTTTTGGGGGTAGGGATCACACGACCGTGCTGCATGCTTGTCGAACCATTATTAAAATGCGGGAAGGCGATACCGATATCTCGGAAGATTTCAGTAATTTAATGCGAATCTTGTCAAATTAGAAAATAGGGGGCGAGGGTGCGATTCAGTATATCACGCGCTGCATTAATCAAGCCGTTACAGTTGGTTTCGGGTATGGTAGAGCGTAAACATCAGCAGCCTATTTTGTCTAATATTCTCATTGGGGTAAAAAGCAATTTATTGTCTCTCATTGGCACCGATCTAGAAATGGAATTGGTGGCAAGAGTAGGGGAGGTTGCGGCCACACAAAATGGCGAATTTACGGTTAATGCCAAAAAACTGGTCGATATTTGTCGCGTCTTACCGGATGATGCCATTATTGAAGTAGAGCAAGAAGAAACCAAAGCAATTATTCGTTGCCAAAAAACGAAGTTTACTTTAGCGACCTTAAGCGCCTATGATTTTCCTAGGTTGCAAGAATCGGTTGGCAGCTTAGAGTTTTCTTTGCCTCAAAATGCTTTAACCACTTTGCTAGAAAACACGACATTTGCTATGGCCTCACAAGATGTGCGGCTTTATATGAATGGCGTGTATTTTATTTTTGATGAAGTGGGTATTCGGGCAGTGGCCACTGATGGTCATCGGTTAATGACTTGCCTGGTGCCTGTCAAAACAGGCTTAACCCAGTCATTTGCTGTGATCATGCCGAGAAAATCGGTGGTGGAGTTACAACGTTTATTTGCGGATGAAAAAACAGAGTTGGGGGTGGTGGTTTCGCCTAATCATATGCGATTTATTAATCACACCTACAGTTTAACCACAAAATTAATTGACAGTAAGTTTCCAGATTATCGTTTGGTGTTGCCTGCTGTTACCTCTTCGCAATCTTTTACCATAGACAGAGTTCAGTTTTTGGATACCCTACAGCGCGTATCGGCTTTATTATCCGATAAGGTCAAAGGGGCGCGATTCGTTATTCAAGAAAACCTGCTTCAAATCACGGCAATGAATACCGATAGAGACATTGCAGAAGAAGAGCTAGCCATAGAATACCTCGGTGAAAAAACTGAGATAGGGTTTAATGTCGGTTATTTACAAGAATATTTAGCGATTATTCAATCTCCTTTAGTCAAAGTTTCTTTTACAGATGCAGATAATAGCGCCTTGCTAGAGCCCTGTATGGATAACCAGTCTGCCAATCATGATAACCGTTATGTGATCATGCCTATGAAGTTGTAATTCATGATTCTAACTAATGTTAATATTCATCATGTTAGAAACCTTGAAGCGCAACAACTTGAATTTACAAATGGCGTTAATCTGATTTTAGGCGAGAATGGCAGTGGAAAGAGCAGCATTTTAGAAAGCATTCACTTGCTTGGTTACGGCCGATCCTTTCGTTCTCATCATACTAGGCCTTTAATAAAATTTGGTCAAACGACTTTGGTCGTTTCCGCTGACATACGCTCAGATCAAGACGATTCTTACCGTTTTGGCTATCAAAAGTCCTCAAATGGCAAAACATTAGTGCGTCTGAACCAAGAAGATGTGACTTTCTTAGAAATGATTCGATTTTTCCCTATTCAAATTATTCATCCAGAAAGCTTTGAGCAAGTATATTCAGGCGCAGCACCTCGCCGTAAGATACTCGATTGGGGAATGTTCCACGTAGAACCTTCTTTTGGTTTATTGTGGGCAAAGTATCAAAAAGTATTAAAGCAGAGAAATTCTGCCTTAAAGCGGACGATTATTCATGCTGAAATTTGTTGCTGGGATGAAATGCTAATAGCCCTAGGAAATCAGATTGAGTTGATACGCCGTAAATGGGTAGCGAGTTTATTATCCGAAATAGCTTTGGCAATTGAGCAGTTGTTACCCAATTTAAGCTCTGAAATATCTATTACATATCAAGCCGGTTGGTCAGAAGAAGAAAGATTAGAAGAGGCTTTAGCAAGATCTTTACAAAGAGATCTGCATTTGGGGGCAACCCAGGTGGGGCCTCATCGGGCAGATTTAGTCATGGCCTATCGTGAGATCTCAATAGAAAAAGTGTTATCCCGAGGTCAGCAGAAGTTGATCATGATCGCTTTATTTATGGCTCAGGCGAGATGGCTTAAAGAAAATACCGGAAAAAAGAGCGTGCTGCTGATAGATGACGTTATATCTGAGTTAGATAACATAAATATAGCAAAGCTTTTAGCCTTTCTAGAGGCTCAGCAACAGCAAGTGTTGATTACAGCAGTTGATGAGAAAGGGTTAAACTTTGCTGATAAAGTAGGCGATCTTCGTCGATTTAGCATCGAAAATGGTAGAGTTTGCAGAGTTTAAAAGTCCTCTCGAAATTGGAGCGGCACAGTGGCCGCCCCCTACACATAAAGCGGATCTTCTGGAAAATGACTTTAAGCAAAAATTTATGTTAAAGGTTGTTGTTTAACGTGATTCTATGTAGGGGACGGCCTCTATGCCGTCCCTGATTTATTCTCCCTCTATCTTAATACCAAGCGGCTCTTAGGTCGCGGGCTGAGGGTTGCCCTTCTTTATTTTCCCCACAGGGCGGGCCTGCCGGCCAAAGCTTTAGCATAGGTGAGGGCCACCTTTTAAGCCCCTACCCCTAGGAAAATCAAGCAATTTGGATGAAAATCTGGTAAAATGGTCCCTAATTTTATGTTTATTTATCAATGAATTTGATAGATTTTTGATAAACAAAGCGAGATTTAGACCCTAAATGTTCTACGTAGAACATTTTTTGCGAATCTCACAACTTAACCCCATGAACAACCTAATAAATAAATGGAGTTAGCAATGGCGGCTTCAGATACAGCCTACGATTCCTCTAGTATTAAAGTCTTAAAGGGTTTGGATGCCGTTAGAAAGCGTCCAGGAATGTATATTGGTGATACCGATGATGGCTCAGGCCTGCATCATATGGTCTTTGAGGTGGTGGATAACGCCGTCGATGAAGCACTTGCGGGTCACTGTACCGATATTCGAGTGATTATCCATGCTGACGAGACCATTAGCGTCAGAGACAACGGTCGAGGTATCCCGGTAGATATTCATCCTGAAGAAGGACGTTCTGCAGCAGAAGTCATCATGACTATTTTGCATGCGGGCGGAAAGTTTGATGATAATTCTTACAAAGTGTCTGGCGGTTTACACGGTGTGGGTGTTTCAGTTGTAAATGCTTTGTCAGAACAACTCAGATTAAAAATTTCACGTAACGGCAATTTATATGAGCAGTTGTATATTCATGGAGAGCCGCAAGCACCTTTAGGCATTACAGGGACGAGTACCGGAACAGGTACCGAAATATGGTTTAAGCCAAGTGCCGAAACATTTACGAATATTGAATTTCATTATGAAATTTTAGCCAGAAGGCTCCGAGAGCTGTCATTTTTAAATTCAGGCGTAAAAATTACCTTAAGAGATGACAGAACCGAAAAAGAAGAAACTTTCTGTTACGAAGGGGGCATTAAGGCCTTTGTTGAATACTTAAATCGAAACAAGAGCTCTGTTCATCCTAATGTCTGTTATTTTTCAGGTGAAAAGAACGGAATTACCGTTGAATTTGCCCTGCAATGGAATGATGGATACGTAGAAAATATCTATTGTTTTACCAATAACATACCTCAACGCGACGGCGGAACGCATTTATCTGGTTTTAGAGGGGCAATGACCCGTACTTTTAACCAGTATATGGAAAAAGAAGGCATCTCCAAGAAAGCGAAAGTGAGCACGACTGGAGATGATGCCAGAGAGGGATTAACCTCAGTACTCTCTGTTAAAGTATCCGATCCTAAATTTTCTTCTCAAACTAAAGATAAATTGGTTTCTTCTGAAGTTAAACCGGCAGTTGAAGCCGTTGTTGCAGAGGCTTTTGAAGCGTTTTTACTTGAACATCCACAAGAAGCTAAAGCCATTGCCAATAAGGTCATAGAGGCTGCGCGTGCAAGAGAAGCGGCTAGAAAAGCACGAGACATGACCCGTCGTAAAGGGGCATTAGATGTGGCGGGTTTACCGGGTAAATTAGCCGATTGCCAAGAAAAAGATCCGGCCTTATCAGAACTCTATTTGGTTGAGGGTGATTCTGCAGGTGGTTCAGCTAAGCAGGGTAGAGATCGTAAGACACAAGCTATCTTGCCATTAAAGGGTAAAATTTTAAACGTCGAAAAAGCCAGATTTGACCGTATGTTAGCGTCTCAAGAAGTAGGGACATTAATTATTGCGTTAGGTTGCGGTATTGGCCGAGAAGAGTTTAATATCGATAAATTGCGTTATCATCGCATCATTATCATGACGGATGCGGACGTGGATGGTTCGCATATTCGTACATTATTATTAACCTTTTTCTACAGACAAATGAAAGAGATTGTTGAAAAAGGATATATCTATATTGCTCAGCCGCCTTTATACCGCGTGAAAAAAGGTAAACAAGAGCAATATGTTAAAGATGATGAAGATTTACAGCGTTATTTAACTCAAATTGCCTTAGAAGATGCGTCGTTATTTACTAATCCGCAAACGCCTGGCATTAGAGGAATACCTTTAGAACAGATCGTCTTAAAGTATCAATCGGTATTGGCACGTTTAAAGCGTTTAACGCATAAATATCCTGAAATTGTTCTGGAAGCATTACTAGATTGTTCTATTTTAGATAAAGCTAAAATTACCGACCCAAATTATATTAGTGAATGGATTAAAGAGCTGAATACTTGTATTGAAGAGCGTCAAACAACGCATGCTTTATTACAAGAAATTGAATTAGCTTCTCACTTTGATGAAACCAGGGCTGTTTTTGGTTTAGACATTAAATTAACTAAGCACGGTGTTTCTCAAAAATCCACTATGTGGATGGAGTTTTTCAATTCTAAAGATTACCAGATGATCACTGAAACTGGGAAAGAAGTTAGAGAATTGATTGAAGACGGAGCTTATGTTCAACGGGGCGAGAAAAAACAAACCGTTAAATATTTCAGACAAGCATGGGAATGGCTCATTGAAGAAGCCAAACGCGGACAACAAATCCAACGCTATAAGGGTCTTGGAGAAATGAATCCCGAGCAATTATGGAGCACCACGATGGATCCAAGTGTGCGTCGTTTATTACAAGTGAGAATAGAAGATGCGGTTGCAGCGGATCAAATCTTTACGTGTTTAATGGGCGATAACGTTGAACCACGTCGTGATTTTATTGAATCGAATGCATTAAATGCGATCAATATAGACGTGTAATATTGGTTATTTTAAGAAAAGGGCATAATCGTACGCCCTTTTTTTATGCGATGATGATTGAAAATTTAAAGTCCTAAAATTTTATAGGCTTCTAATTTAGTTTTAGCTTGTTCGGCTAAAGCGAGATCATGTCGCGATAATATTTTAAACCCAATCGCTTTTTCCAATATTAAACGATTTTCATGTGAAGTGGTTTGGTTTTTTTTCTGTAAGTTTTGTACGCCATTTGATAAATTTGATTTAAATATACCGGCAGCACTGACAGCCAAAAAATCTTCATAAGTTTGAGGAACCAGTTTTAAATATTGGTGCTTAATCAAATATTGTAAATCAGCATTCGTGGGTTTGTTTTTTAATTTTTGTTTTGGGTTAACTTCAAAATTATAATACGCCAAATTTTGTTCAAACATTTCCTCGTGAGTGGTAGGAAAATCCTGTTCAAATTTATTCTCTTCAAGCAATTTTTTATATAAATTTTCACCTTCGGATGTTAAAGCAACGTGTCTCGATTCGATTTCACCAAATCGGGCTTTATGTTCAATATGAACCAATTTGTGTGTTTCTAATGTCTTTTCAATTAAAGCTAAATAATCGCTCACAGATTGATTTTTGTCTAAGCGAATAATGGGCGCAGATTTTTTTAAATTGTCGTAATGTACTCTATTTTCATAAAAGAGTTCCAAGATAGTTTTATCTGAAGTCACCACGATTAATTCACCAGGGGCTTTTCTCGATGTTTGATTTAGCTGTACATTAGCTGCATTGATTCTCATGGGAGGGCCTTCTATGCCGCCATCTTTCATAGGCACGCCTGCATCAATTAATCTTTTTTGCGCATCTACAATGTCAAAAGCACGTGGTGTTAAATGATTTAAATTAATGCCAACACAAATATTGTCAGCATAGACATCATTTTTTTCACGAAGGGATTTATACAAGGGAAAGTAAATAGGTTTTAAGTTTTCAAGTTTGAAAACGTTGACCAATTCTGCGATAAAGTTTTTTGCTTCAAGATTATTTAATTCTCTATTTTCTGCTGTATCTAATAAAGTTAATAATTTTTTAGAAAATTTAGGATTATTTTTTCTTTGAGATAAAATAATGTCTACCTCATGTTTTACCTCGTCAGGAATATAATCTGGGTGCAGCATAGAGGTAAACATTCTAAAAGCAGATTGTTCTATTGACCCATCAATAGGACGGAAAGCAGTGGCAATCATGGGGATACCAGAGGGGGTTAAATCATAAAATTCGACGGGGTACATACCCATTAATTTAAATATTCTAGCGAATAGTCGCATTTCTTCAGGCGTGCTAACCCTAATCGCGCCGTGTTTTTCTTCCAAAACTCTTTCTTTATTATAAAATTTAAAGGGGTGATTTTTTTCTAAAAACGCCAGATTAGAGGCTTTGACAATTTCCGTGAATTGTTTATATTCGGGGATTTCTTTTGAATACATTTCAGATAATTCGGTTGCCAGCATTTTTCTAAAGGTAGATGTTTCAATAGCCCATATGTTTTGGGTGGCAATGATACAACTAAAGAGCACACAGGCTAAAAAAAACTTATTTTTCATTTCTTAAAAATCCTTTTCAATTAACTTCCTAACAAACCATTGTGAATGAGGGGTGAATGAGATCTTTATATATTAGGAAAGGAAAAACAACTATCTCTCAACAACTCTTGTTATTGCCTTAATCTACTCAACGAGTACCAAAATCCGACAAACGGTAGCGGTTCTTTCTTCAAAATAAGACTTTAAGTTGTTAGAATGACATATCTTGATGTGCCCATTAAATTTAAAGAAGTGAGAATAAAATGGCTGATTTAGGCAATATTCATAACGAGCTACTACACCTGATTGCAGATTATTTAAGTCCAGAAGATTTAGCCTCTCTTCAATTGGTGTGCCAATCCTTAAACCATAAAATCTCTGATGTAACGCTTTTACAGCCTTTATATAATCGACTGTATCAAATAGATAAAAGCCTTGATGCTGCATTAGACGTTAATAATGCCTTTGTTTGTTTTAAAAAAGCATTTGAAAAAATCCGCGCTAGACAAGAAGTTGAAATAGATTATTTTAAAACACAGCACAATAATATTCCGGTTATTCCAGCCAACACGATAGAAGCTTTACAAAAAAGACATGCACTCTTAAACCAAGTTAATATCCACCGAATCAATGAATGTATTACTCTGCAAGGAGGACTCAAGTTAGGGTTATCAACTGCAGGAATTACGCGTTTTATTATATCTGAGAATAAGAAAGATTATTTTGCTAACCTTCAATCTCTAAATATCTCTTCGAACAAATTAACCACCTTAAACCTTGAAGGATGTCCTAATTTGAGGTATGTAGACTGCAGCGAAAACCAATTAACCCTTCTTAGTCTAAAGAAGTCTGTAAATCTTGAAGAGCTACACTGCACTGGTAACCAATTAACCGATCTTAATTTTGAGGGATTTGCTTGGCTCCAACAAGTTTATTGCGGAAGAAACCCATTAGTCTATGTAAATGTTAAAGGATGTGCTGCCCTTAAAAGGATATTTTCTGGAGATGATAATATATTAGCTGAATTAATATATCAAAATTTAGAAGGTGTTTCTCAGATAATAAAAGAAAAATTTGAAGGTATAAGACTTATAGAAAAAGAAAATCGCATTTTCAAACAATTATGTTTTGCTGATTTTTCTGAAAGGGAAAATCTTATTAAATTGTTAGGTGAAAGTTATAATCAGGAAAACTGTTATAAATATGGTTGTTTTTATAGTCCGAGCTTAGCGAGCTTTGAAGATATACAGATGATTGATGAAAAAGAGAATGTATTTTTACCTCTAATGCAATCTAAAGACGAAGAGCTTATGGATGAAGACAGAAATAATGATAAAAGAAAAAGAGCAGAGGGCAAAGAAGAGATCGAAGGGCCTGAGTTAAAAAAACACAAGCCAAACAGTCCTTAAGTCTATATATTTCTCTCTCGTGACAAAAGCGACAAATGCACGAGAGAGAAAGTATTCTGGTTATGAGGAAGAAGTTTTTGTTGTCTCATTTTGTGCTAACGCTTTTTTCTCCAATTTTTGCGTCGTCTCACCTATCCAATCTCTCACATAATCGGTTAGCTCGGGCCCGGTAATCTCTGTATTTAAATCAGCCGGTTTAAAGGCTTTACCAATTTCTATGGTAATTTTACCGGGGTACTTTAAAAAACTATTTCGAGGCCAAAAAATCCCTGCATTATGCGCAACGGGCACGACCCAGGCATTGGCGGCAATGGCTAATTCAGAACCAGAACGCGTAAAACGCCCGGTAGCACCTACTTTAACCCGTGTGCCTTCAGGAAAAATCACCACCCAAATGCCATCGGCAATTTTTTTAATCCCATCGGCAATGAGTTTAGGTTTACAGGCTTTATTTTTTCTATCAATGGCAATGGGATGTAATAAGGCTAATCCCCAGCCAAAAAAGGGCACAAATTGTAATTCACGTTTAATCACCCAGGTTTGCATAGGGAAAATCTTTTGTAAATACATTGTCTCAAACGCAGATTGATGTTTACACAATACAACGCCTGGTTCTTTGGGAATGTTTTCTTCACCAATCACTTCACAGTCTATTTTGCAAATATGCTTTAAGAAAAAAAGCATGGTCATGGTCCAGCGGGTCACAAAATAATAGCGCCATCTAAGCGGTACGATGGCTAATAGACAACCCCCAATACAAAAAAAGATGGTCACAGGAATTTGGATAAACATATAAAGTGCAGAACGAAAAAGAACCATCATATTATTGCCTTAAAAATTCAGAAAAAGAAAATAGATTATCGTACAGCGGGACTGATTGATATTCAGACAAAGTGGCATCTGACTTAATTTTTTCAAGTGTTTTTAAGCCATTGCCTGTTTTGACTAAAACAGGTAAACAGCCAGACTTTTGAGCGGCCTGCAAATCTCGCAGCGAATCACCCACTGAATACGTTTGTTTAAAATTGATATCAGGATATTTTTTTTGTATCTGATCATACATGCCAGTAGCCGGTTTGCGACAAACACAATTGTCAGCTGGCCCATGTGGGCAGTAAAATATATCTAAAATATCACCATCGGCTTCACGAACTTCTGTTACCATTTTTTCGTGAATACGCTTTAAGGTTTCTTCAGTATAATAATTTCTGGCCAAACCAGATTGATTGGTCACCACAATAATTTGATACCCCAGTGCGGTCATTTGCGCAATGGCTTGTAAACTATTAGCAATGGCAATCCATTCATCGGGTGTTTTAATATAATCGGGAGAATCTATATTAATGACGCCATCGCGGTCTAAAATAATAAAACGGGTTGATTTCATGGTGATTAACTCAATAAACTGATGTCAGCAATTTTGACAAATAAATTTCGCAAACTGAGCAATAAATGCATACGATTTTTTCGCACAGCTTCATCATCTACATTCACCATCACCGATTCAAAAAAAGCATCCACTTCGGGTTTAATCGTCGCTAAATGTTTCAGCGCAACATCATATTGTCGTGCTTGTATTAAAGGTGTTGTTAAAGGTTGTAATGCATTTATTTTTTCAAATAAAATCTTTTCAGCAGGTTCGGTCAATAAATTATTTAAAACCGGCAACGATTTTTCTGTTTTCGTTTCTACGCCGCTTTTGATTAAAATATTATTGACGCGCTTAAAGGCTTTGGCCAATTCTTCAGCTTCATCGAGCTGATTAAAAGCAGATAGGGCTTTTATTCTTAAATAAAAATCGAAAGGTTTGGTAGGCGAGTTGGCAAGCACCGCATCAAAAACAGCATTGGTAAAGCCATTGTCTAAACAATAAGCCCTAAACCGTTCAAAAATAAAGGGCATTAATTTAGCATGAGGTTGTTCGGATAAAGCTGAGCCATAATTTTTAGAAGCTGTGTCTATCAATTCATTTAGATCTAAATCTAAAAAAGACTCAACGATGAGACGAATAATACCTAAGGCAGAACGCCTAAGGGCATAAGGATCTTTATCACTTGTCGGCACAATACCAATACCAAAAATACCCACTAAGGTATCTAGTTTGTCTGCTAAGGCTACCGCTAAACTGATTTTATCGGTCGGGATAATGTCTTTTGAAAATCGGGGATAATAATGAAATTCTATCGCTTGGGCAATGGCAGGGGTTTCTGTGTCGTTTAAGGCATAATAATGGCCCATAATGCCTTGAAGCTCTGGGAATTCATTCACCATATGGGTAAATAAATCGGTTTTGCATAATAATCCGGCACGCTCAGATTCATGGGAAGAGGCACCTAAATGTTCCCCAATATATTTGGAAAGCGTTGAAAGCCGTTGGCTTTTATCATGCAGGGTGCCGAGCTTCTTTTGAAAAGTCATTTGTTTTAATAAATCAAGCCTTGATTCAAGCGAGGTTAATTTATCTTGTTCATAAAAAAACTTAGCATCAGATAAACGGGCATTCATTACCCGTTCATTACCGTGAATAATATTGTTAGGATTCGCCAGTTCTAAATTGCTGATCAAAATAAAGCAAGGTAAAAGCGCATGTGTTTTAGGATCAATGACAGCAAAACACCGTTGATGTTTTTGCATGGCAGAAATCAACGCTTCTTTGGGAATGGCTAAAAAGCGGTCAGAAAATTTTGCCACATATCCCGTTGGCCATTCGGTTAACCCACAGACTTCATCGAGGAGATCTTCGTCTAGCACTGCTTCGCCATTCATTTGCTTGGCAAGTTGATTAATTTGTTGTTTGATTTTTGCTTTTCTTTTATCAAAATCGGCTATCACAAATTGTTTTTCTAGGCTGTTTTCATAATCATTTGCTTGTTTAATTTCAATCGGATTTTTGCCGTGAATGCGATGTCCATAAGAGAATCGGTCGCTTTTTATACCAAAGGCTTCAAAGGGGATAATGGTTTTGCCGTGCAATAAAATTATCCAATGGATGGGTCGAACAAAAGTCTCTGATTTATCGGCCCAGCGCATGGTTTTTTTGGCCGGCAAATTAGATAATACCGATTTAAGTAAGCCGGCAATGATGTTGGCAGTGGGTTTACCTTGTTCTTGAGTTTGATACATAAACCAAGCACCCTTATCTGTTTCAACGATTTTTAAATCATCTACCGTTGCCCCAACAGATTTTGCAAAGCCTAATAAAGCTTGAGTGGGCTGTTTTTGGCCATCAAAAGCTGCTTGTACGGGAGGGCCTTTTTTTTCTACAATGCGATCGGGTTGCACGGTGGGTATGTTTTGAAACAACACCGCCAGTCGTCTGGGAGAAACAAAGGTGTTAATTTCACCGAACGGGATATTTTCTGCTGTGAATTTTTCACTGAGCTGAGCGCTCAGCGCGTCTCTTAGCTTAATCATTTCTAAAGGAGGCAGTTCTTCGGTGCCAATTTCAAGTAATAAGGGTTCTAAGGCAGACATACGATTCTCGCTATACTAGGTTTTGAGTAACGGAAAGCCAAGTGCTTTACGTTTTTCATAAAAACATTCTGCTACTGATTTTGCTAAGGTTCGTACCCTTAAAATGTATCGTTGTCTTTCAGTCACCGCGATGGCTTTTCTAGCATCTAACAAATTAAACGTATGAGAGGCTTTTAACACCATTTCATAAGCAGGTAAGGGCAATTGATGCTCAATAAGGTGCTGGCAGCTTTTTTCATAATCTTCAAAGTGTCGAAGTAACATAGAGACATCAGCGTGTTCAAAATTATAGGCTGACATTTCTACTTCGTTTTGGTGGTAGATATCCCCAAAAGTAACGGCACCCTTCGGGCTATTTGCCCAAATTAAATCGTACATCGACTCTTTGTTTTGTATAAACATACCTAAGCGTTCTAAGCCAAAGGCCAGTTCGCCCGTAACCGGTTCACAGGGAAGACCGCCGACTTGTTGAAAATATGTAAACTGAATAACTTCCATTCCGTTTAGCCAGACTTCCCACCCTAAGCCCCATGCACCCAGAGTGGGTGATTCCCAATTGTCTTCTACAAAGCGAATATCATTTTCGCTGGGTAATATGCCGATAGCGGCAAGGGCTTGCAGACACAAATCTTGTAAATTCTCGGGGGAGGGCTTGAGTATCACCTGATATTGATGAAACATTTGGGCACGATTAGGGTTATCCCCATATCTGCCATCGGTTGGGCGCCTAGAAGGTTGCACATGCGCTACATGCCAGGGTTCTGGCCCAATTGCCCTTAAAAAAGTCGCAGGGTGGAAGGTTCCGGCCCCTACTTCCATATCAAGCGGTTGTAAGATTACACAGCCCTGCTTTGCCCAAAAGGCATGGAGGGCTTCCACCATTTCATGATAGGTTAGACTCATAGCATTAAAAATCTCTTGGTGTAAAAAACCCCCAGTATAACCTTAGAGTTTCAGGCTTGCTAGCTCATGTTCCATTAATAGAGGCGGTTTAAAAACGGCTGGACTGGGCTTTTTTTGCTGAGGGCAAGTCCAAGTGAAAGCTTTAAAATACGTCTCCGCTTGTGGGTGAGGGGCTAAGTTTTGGGGCGTATTGTTTTGATAAAGCATTTTTAATTCAGCTAGTAGGGTTGCCCTTTTTAATAATTGATTATGATAAGAAAGGGTCTTACTTAAGGCATTTTCAAAAGCGACTTCATTATTTTTTTCAAAAAGTGACTTAATGCTGATGCTTTCAAAATTTTTCATAAAGGCAAAATAGCTTTTTACTTCTGGTAGAGAGAGGGGGGCAGTAAATTCCAATAAAGAATGCCCGCCTGTATGCGCTGTTAATATCGAGATGAGCAGGGTAAGATAATTTTGTAATTTATCTTTGTCGTTTAAACATAATTTCCCTTCACTATTTAATTTAAGCAGAATTCTGAGTTGAAGTAACATGGTTCCTGAGATGGCATTGGAATAAGGGTGTACGAGCAATCCCATACTGTATTTTATCCATTCTGCTTCATTCGTATAGGTTGAGGTTTCAGCCGGTTTAAGATAATTAAAGGGATCGTTCGCTAATGCTTGGTCATCTTTGGGCAAGGGCATATAACTTTTGATTAAGCCGAAGGCCTGTGTACCATGGGTTTGAGCGGCTTTTTCTTTGCTTATTTTTCCTCTGTTTTCAGCTAAAAAAATACCTTTATGATACAGATCAGGTCCAGGAATATTATGAACAGAATATAAACCTAAATCTTGATATTTTTTAGTTTTTCGAAGCAGAATCATCGCCAAACGCCACGATTTGAGCAGGATAATAGCTTTTTCTTTATCCTTATCTGACAAATCAGTGTTGCGCTTAAGTTGAATAAATAAATCGGCATATTCTTTAGCATTTTCATGATCGGTTTCTATAAAGCAACCAGAGAATAGCCTATCGATGGTATCTTGTTCCCTTTTGCTTAGACCTTTTATTAAATCTTCATTGTCTAAGCCTTTATTTTTTCGCTCGATTAATTCGGCTTCATAATTGCGAGTCCTTATTTTTTTGCCACTTTGTTTAAATGCAGCAATATCTATATCCCCACCTAATTCATTAAAAGCATCTCGAATGCTGGCATAGTGCGCTTTTGCCAATTCCAGTGGAAATGTATTTAATTTGTTTTGCATGGTTTCAAAACAAAGATGGGTTTCAAAATATCTTCTAGAGGCGTCCTCATTAATGGTTTCAGGTGAGAGAGAGATTTGATAATTTTGTAAAAGCGGATCTTTTTTTATTGCTTCTAACTGCGTGAATTCTGCTTTGGTTTTAAACCCTGAAAAATAAAGTTTTTTTAATTTTTTAACATAGTTGGGATGAGCGTTTCTATTTTGATCTATTAAAATCAGCAAGGCTTGGCCAATCGAAATATCCGTCATAAAATAAACCTCATTTATGCTTAGAAAAAAGGCGAAATCCTAGCATATAACAGGGTAAAAGTGAAATAATCAGCGAATTTGATATTTTTAAGGCTTAGCTAATACCCGTTTATAAAACTCAGTATCAGTCATTTGAGGTCGGTTGAGGTGTTCAAAGTATTGTTTTCCGATTTCAGGACATTTAAATAGCTTAAATCCATTTAAAAAGGTCTGTTTAAAATTATCTTGGCCACTATATTCAAAAATTCGGTTGCCAGCTAAGGGCTTGCCCACAGCCGCATACATCCCAAAATAAGCGGGATCAAAACCGGTTTCGGGGGTGGGTTGGGTGCCGATTTTTGGGGCAATTTTCTGATTATACAGCTCGCAAAGTAATGCTGGCATATAAATGCCCGCGCCAAAGGCCCAACAGGTAATTTTCACACTAAGTAATAACACCATTTCAGTGATTAAATATCTTTTGGCCTCGGGTAATTTGTCTTTTTCTCTATTAGTAAGCGCACTTTGTTTAACGGCAAAATGATTTTGAATAAGTATCTCTAAAGCAAGGGTATTTTCCGAACTGAGCAATAAAGCACCTGTTTTGATGGATTGCAAGAGTCCGGTAAGTGCTTTTTCTTGGTGAGGCATTTCATCAGAAAGATGAACTAAGTGATTTTGCCAATAGCAAAAAATAACGGCAGCTTGCTCAGGGATAAGGCAGATCCATTCAGCCCAAACAGTAAATCTAGCCGCATGATGTTGAGAGAGGTTCAAAAAGGCATCGAGATTGTCAGGGTGAGTTGATACAAATGAATTAAATAAGCTTAGATCTAGCTGGTTAATCAAAGGAGATTGGCTTAAAATTTCACAAAAAACCGGTGTATTATAATGGGCCAATCCTAAAATATTTTCCCATTCAGTTGTTAAATAATGCGTTTGTTCTTTAATTAGGGTCAGCACAAAATCCACACAGGGTGTCCAATGGGGGTGGGTATTCAGATAATCTTGTAAAAAGGGACTGGTTAAAGCATGACTCACCAGATAATTTTCTTTATACCAAGCCTGTTTAGTTTGCTCTAATAGCCAGATAAGTTGTTTTTTTTCTTCCCCTATAGGCAAAGTATCCACTGAATGCGTAAATCGAACGAAAGCTAAACAAGCTTGTGTGGGGTGCTTTTTAAATAAATCGATAATAAATGTGAGTTGTTTTTTATGATTTTCACACGCTTCAATTCTTTTAGTTAATATACTAAAACAATGATTGGCAGTTTGGGTACTTAAATACTCGGTAAATTCTGGAAAGGCTATTATTTTTTTTAAAAAAATGGGGAGGTGAGGCGCTTGATATAAGCGTTCAAAAATTTTAGGATCCTCTTCATCAGCACTGAGTTGTTTTATTTTTTCAAAAACAGATTGCAGGAAAATTTTATTTCTTATACCAAATTCTTGGCAAAATTCTTCGCAATTGGTAAATGTCCATGGGTGTGATAAAAAATCGTGCTCAGATTGGAAAGCATTTAAAGATAAAGTGTTACTTGTGGTGTTTGAAGTCAAAGACAAATCAGGTAAAACAGCGCTTGTGATATCAGTCATGGGATTTCTCTTGATTATTTATTATATTTGGTATAACCATTGTTGCAACCCTTTTTTACTATAAGCTACTTTTGCCTCAGAAAGGAGCAAACCATTTTCTTCAAGTTGTGCGAGGGCTTTTTGAGTATGAACATGCCAGGGCAAATAAAAATTGGGGTGATGGGTCAAGGCGCGAGAAAGTCGGTGATTATGATCGGCTCTGGGAAAAACTTTGGTCATATCTTGCACAAAGGCATCAAGCGATTCCAGGCCGTTCTCGCAGGCTATTTTTTCAAAGGTCCAAGAAAATCGCGCGTCAATAACAATTTCTTCAAGTTCTATAGGGCAATTTTCTTGCCATAATAGGGCCAACCAATCACAAATTTTCGAAGGGGCTCCCGAGTAATGAGGCGCCAGAGTGAGTATTTTATGCTGGAGTAATTGTATTAAACTTTGGTCTTCATTAAGTCTTAACAATATCAAATAATTTCGAAAATCATCTGAGTTTAAAATCGAATAGTCTTCAGGAAGCTTCCCCCAATCTTGATGATCGGATAAATTTAAGAATAATTGAAAATATTTTTGGGCTTGAATAATGTTGTCTTGCTTATTTTGCAGCCACATAGTTAAGCTTTTATAATGAGTAGGGCTGCAAAGCGTTTTAACCAAGTCATTGTCACCCTTGAAAGTTGAAAATAAATATTGCTGAATAGCCTCTTTAAGTTTTTGAGCCGAATAATTTTCAGTGGCAATTTTTGCAAGATAATTTTCAAGTTGATCTAAGCTCATCTTCCTTTCTTGTTTTAACAGTTGAGCTAAAACAACGATGACGCGTAATTTATCAGTTTGTTTAATAAAGGGGGTGATTTGGTCTATTAATTTATTGATGGCAACCACATCACAACAATGCGTTGCAAAATGGGTGGGCGAAACCATAGCATGTCTCAGTAACAAAGGGGCATTTATTTCTTCAGTTAAACAGCCAAGAAAACGGTCGATAGCTTGATTTTCTCGATTAAGCAGCCGCAATGCGTTTGGTGCAAATTGAGAAATAAAGGTCGTTAATTTTTCAAGGGAATACACTTTTTCAAAAAAAAGAGACTGATTTATTCTACTGGCCAAATCGGTGGCATATATTTGCAAGTGTGCAAGCAAATGAGATTGTTCTTGGGTTAATTCTGCTATCAAGTTATTAATGAGTTCGGTACTTTCATGACGCCATACTTGCCAAAAATACGGACGCATTGTGTCTAAATCTTTTATTTTTTGTTGTAGTACGCTCTGAAAGTCTTCATAGGGTCGCAATAGTAAACTCGGATCCAATGAACTCAAATGATGACAACCACTTGCTAATCTATTTTTTCGCCATAATGCACTGCGTTCAAGCATTTCTATGTATTCAGTGCGGTCAATGAGAAAATCTTTAAAAAAGCGTTCAGAATAAGACAGTAAAATATCATCGAGCCTTTGCCACTGAGTTAATAGCTTATTGGCTAATTCACTCAAATAGGGATAGCTCGCCCAAACCGTCACCCCTATTCCAAATAGTCTAAAATGCAACCACCCAGTTAAAAACAATCCAGTTAAAATGGGAAGGCTTGCGTATTTTAATGCTTTTTGGAGAAAATATATTTTGGTTTGATAAACACTGGGCCAATTAAAGTTAATCAGCGTGGTGTACCAGGTGTTAGACGAATTTAATTTAGGAGAGGTGACGCGATATTTAATTTTCAATTCGCGAAGTCGCTTTGTAAGATTTTCCCACGCATTGGTGGATTCAAAAGGGGTAATGAGGGGAGCATTTTTATCGAGCTGAATTTTGGGTAATATTAAACTTGAATCTGGGTGTGTTTGTTTTAAAAATATTAAAGTATTAATATTAAGCTGTTCTGTGCTTTCAAACTCACAAGGTACATCAAGTAAGCGCGCAATTAATTTTAATAAATCATTATTTTTTTCTATTTTTAATTTTGTGGCGTGTGTTGTTTGATTTTTAAGTTTATGTAAATTTAAATTAAGAACGGTTAACTGTTTATCAAGTTGGTTGATGCCCTCAAGGTAAGAGCTAAAGCCAGGTAAATATTTTTGCCAAATAGAGTCTTGGGCATTTTTACTTAGCACCTGGCATTCTTTTAAGGCACATAATAAATATTCTTCAAGCAGGGGAAAGGCATAGTCGATAAACCACACTAAGGTTTCTCCCTCTGCATAAATTAAGTCATGCGTGTTTTGCCAGAGTTCATTTGCTTCTGCGTAGCGTTCATGCGTTGCCAAGCTTTGCCAAAAATAAGCGCTTGAGAATCGATGATAAAGCGATTGGTGTGCAACAGAAGGTGCTTGATTTAAAGGCGCGTTGATTTTTTGAATGAGCGCATTGATTTGGTTAAGCCGTGTGGCAATTAAAAAAGAAGGGCCACTGTGCCAAGGTTTTTTGTGAGCGTAGAACCCATCTAGGTTTAGTTTCGTTAAAAAATCCATTTTTAATTAATCTTATTTTTTTACTTATTATAATGACTTAAATTTAAAATTAAAAAGCCCTTTAGTCAAGAATTATTAAAAATAAACTGAACAAAAAAATGAAGAAACAGGGGGAGAAGCACATATTTAAGCTAAGGATTATGGAAGCATCCGCTTTGCTTACCCTAAAACCCGACAGACGGTCAATAAAATCATTGTTTTTCAGAGGGGTAGTTGTTAAGCTGACCTATAAATTTTCTATCTTTTTTTATCAGTAGTTAAGAGGTTATTTATGGATATAGGCATAACAAAAGCAGAATGTGAAAGAATTCTACGAAAAGCAAATAAAATATTAAATTTATGGATAGAAAAAGAACTGCCTTTTACACGCGAGCATTTGTTAGAGCCTAAGCAACAGCTGCAGGATGCCTTTATGACTAAGTTGTTAGAAAAATGTCCCGATACACCAATATTTCAACAAGCTCTTGAAGGACTGCATGTAAAAAAAGCAATCGATCAAATGGAAAATTTAAGTATTCAAGATAGGAAGCGTTTAGAAAAAAATAAAATAAACTATAGTGGTCAAGAAGCATTGCAGATTAGTGAAGCGATTATGAAGCGTTACGCAGCGTGCATGGCAAGCAATGAGCTCACGCATGACGAAAAAATGGCCGAGCTCAAAATATTCACAGATCAAGCCGCTATGTTGCATTATGGTGCTCGACGGGCACATGAAGCGTCTTTTTTGCAGAGTGATAAAAAAGTAGCAGGTGAGCATGAATTGGCACCTTTTAAGATGTTTCAATTGTATTTATATCCGTCATTTCAGTATAACCAGGATGGACGCACTAAGCTTGAGTTTGATGTTGATATTACGGTGGATGAAACAAATTTAAAATTAGAACAAAAGTTAATTTTAAAAGAAATCAAAAAAATAATTAAAACCTTATCTGTTGATGAATTAGACGCATTATATATATTAGATATTTTGTTTTTAAAAATCATTTCCATTTTAAATTACAGTCAATTTGAAACTAATCAAAATATAGATTTTGATACCCTAGAGAGTTGGGGAAAAATAGGCTTGTGGTTAATTGAGCGAAGTACTCAAGTTCCCTCCCAGCAATGGGAGCGTAAAATGATAAAGCCTTTTGTTCAACACGTACAAAAGATAACCACCCCATATGTAGCATTGATTTATGCTAATATTGCGTATTTTTTAGCCATGAGCGGTGCCCCTGAAAAAATATTTTCACAAAATTTGTTAGAAATTGCTGATTTTTTAAAAGAAAAAATAGTGAAAACCTCTCAAAACTGTCAAACGTTTCAGCTTATTGATACCATTTCTCTTTGTGCACAAGCAAAGAATGCGCTAGACAATAAAGACATAGAAGGTTTTACGATCTGCCTAGGAAAGGCACTTGAAATTGACTATAGATACACCTCTAGTTTATTTAATATGTTATATCTTGCAGGGAAGCATTTTTCTGAAGTTGAGCCGGATAAAACCCAACAGTATTTTACAAAAGCGTTAACTTTAATCAGCACAGCAAATGATAGAGAAGCGAGCCTAGAAAAAGAACTTATGGCTGAAATAGAAAAATATGTGTCTGAATATAAAGCAAAAAAGCTAATCGATCTCCAAGCTGAGATAATTAAAGAATTTCCTAATAAATGTGGCGTGAGCATAAGTGGCCCAAGACTCAATATATTTTTATATCTAGAGAAAGTGCCTAAAAATCAGATTACTTTATCTTCCGATGAAGCAATAACCGATCTAAAAAAATACGATAAAGTAGCAATTAAAGATAAAGTTGTGACGGGTTTTAGATTTTATTCATGCTCTGAAAACAATCAAGCCGTTATTAATGCTATCCGTAAATTAATTCAACAAATAGATAAAGCACTTGATTTAGAATGCAGTCGGTTAGCCATGCAACCTCAGCAAAAATCCCCTCTTTTATTAGAACCAGTGACTAGCAAACCCAAGCTAACCTCTCAACCGGCACCACCTGCTAAAAAAGGCCCAAAGAAAAAAACACAAGGAGCTGCAGGTGGGGCAAAAAATAATATCCAACCAACAGTGGCGAGTAAATCACCTTTGATAGTAAAAAAACCTGCTGAACAATATGGTTTTAATTTAGAAGGGTATAGTCGTGTGGCGCCACTCTTTCTTTCTAAAGCAAATCAAGCTATGAACAAGCCTAAAATAATTGTCGCGTGGGATGATAAAAAATCCACTGCTTTAGATGATGAAACCATCAGTAAATTTAAAAAATTGTTTCATCCTAATGGCGTGGTACAAGCACGCGAAGTGAATGATTCGGGTTTTAAAGTTTCAATAGGGCCTAAAGGTGACTTGATTGTGAGAGGGAAATTAAAAGGTGCAGGCGGCTCAACGCGTGTGTATTTTAAGCCTAAAGAAAGGATCATGACCGAAGACGGCAATGAAGTGACTTTATGTGTATTGAAGAAAAAAATGAATAAATAATCTAATTTATGTTTTTAGCTCTAGACTCTACGTACCGCGGCTTGTCCGCGGTATCCAGAGCCTATCTATGTGTCCCTCAAATCTAAGGGACGCTTTACCTGACTAAATGCGCAATGATGGCCAAAACAAATAATAAAATAAATACGTAAAATAAAATACCGGCTATTTGGCTTAAGGCGCCTGCCAGGCCACCAAACCCTAAAAAGCCCAAGATAACGGCGCAGATAGCAAGGATAACTGCATAATAAAGCAGTGAATGTTCACCAAAGTACATCATATAACACCTCCCGTTTTATCTTTTGACGGCAGTTATCTACAAAAGTTCAGTGTTAATTATGTATGGTCGTCCCGTAGTCTGGACATAAAGTCAGCACGTTTGACAAATAAAAATTATGCTATGCTAAACGCAACATTATTTTATCTAGGAAAAAATTATGTCGGAATTTAATCTCAATAGAACCCCTAAACACATGCTGCTTTGGTTTGTGCCCGCGATTGTGCTGCTGTTGAGTTTGTTGCCCGTGATTTTTCCTTACGTTGCTATTCTGTTATTACAAATTATTGTTTCAGTGGCTGCCGCCTATATTAGCTATTTACACTTTATAGAAAAGCCAAAAAATTATTTAATATGGGCCATTGCTTTTATTGTGGTGGTGCTTGTTTTTAACCCTATCATTCAGTTCAGCGTAATGATGAATTATGGCATCCCAGTAGCCTTAGTTTCCGCGATATTATTTTTAACAAATTGGTGGTTTGTCTATAGAGTAAAATAAAAGAGTAAAATAAAGCCTAAGCTGTTTTACTCATCAAACAATAATAAAAACCATCCCATACGCCTTGGGGCAAAATTTGCACGCCGTAAGTAAGTTTATGCAAAGTGGAGATATTAATCGGTTCAATTTTTATATCATTAAAATTACTTAACAATTGCTCTATTTGTTGTTCATTTTCTTCTGGCAAAATAGAACAAGTGGCATATAAAAATAATCCACCAGGTTTGAGTAAAGGCCATAGGGCGTTTAATAGGCTAGCTTGTTGGGCTTGAACTTCAGTGATCCTTTCTGGGGTTAAGAGAGATTTGATATCGGGGTGCCGCCTAATGACGCCTGTGCCACTACAGGGCGCGTCTAATAATATTCTGTCAAATTGTACGTCATCCCACCAAGATTCTGGTTTGCTCGCATTGGCGACGTCAAGCGTAACATTGATCGACTCTAGCCCTAACCGAGTTAATAAAACTTTAGCAGAACTCAACCGTTTTTTGTGCACATCAAGCGCCAGGACATGACTATGGGGATTAATTAAATAACCCAGCAGGTTAGCTGTTTTATTCCCAGGTGCCGCACAGGCGTCTAATATTCTTAAAGGCTGTTCAACGTCTTTTATATTCAGCAATTGAGCCGCTATCTGAGCGCTGGCGTTTTGGACATTCACCCAGCCATCGGTATAGCCCGGTAATTCTGATTGGGGCATGGGATCAATGAGATTTAAGCCAAAGGGACAAGCGTCAATCAACTCGGCTTCTACTTCTTCTTGATAAGTCCCTAAGTTAATTTTCTTGGGGTTGACCCAAAGTGTCATAGGGGGGTGTTCGTTATTTGCGAGGCAAATACTTTCCCAATTGTCGGGCCACGCACTTTTGATTTTATCGATGAGCCATTTGGGGTGTTCGGTTTGAAATACCTGATTATTTTTCAGACGCTCCGCTATTTTGGTTTTTTCACGTTGATAGCCTCTTAAGCAGGCATTGACCACTTTTTTAGCCCAGGGTTTGTTCAGATGTACGCACCCTTCGACCGCTTCAAATATCGCCGCATGACTTTTTTGTTCTCTGTCTAATTCACCTAAGCCAATTAACAATAAAAAATACACATCGGTATCTTGATCCCTAAAGGGTTTATCTAAAAACTGTTGAGAGAGTAATTCTAGTTTGGGAAAAGCTCTTAGGGTTTGAAAGCAGAGTTCAGTAATAAAAGCCTTGTCTTCGT
The DNA here is from genome assembly GCA_902826485.1 of uncultured Gammaproteobacteria bacterium. Lineage (GTDB taxonomy): Bacteria > Pseudomonadota > Gammaproteobacteria > Berkiellales > Berkiellaceae > CADEEZ01. The sequence continues at coordinate 3,445 of CADEEZ010000019.1, read as the reverse complement.
GGCTTTTAACCCATTCATATTCTTTGGCAGAATAGGGGATAAACGGCTGCGCCTGTTCAAACAATTCGGTTAATATAATGGCAGTAATCGCCCGTGTATGGGTAATGTTTTTTTTCATGAGTGTATTTAATTTAATCCGGTATTGACAGTAAAAAAGTCGGTGTGGCCATTTAATATTTGGCTAAAAGGCACTTTGCTTTTGCCAGGAAGCTGGCAGTGGGTGAGCCGAAGTAAACTATGATCTCCCGCTTGAACAGTAAGGCCTTCTGGAGAAATATTGATAATATGACCAGGTGGGTGCTTGTCTTTTTGAGTTAAAACCTCGGCACCCCAAATTTTGATGCGGTGTTCGTTATACATTACAAAGCAGCCAGGCGCAGGATCAAAAGCCCTAATTTTTCGTTCGAGTATTTCTGCTGGTAAGGTCCAATCCAGGTGCGCTTCTTCTTTGGCGATCTTAGGGGCGTGTGTGACTAGACTGGTCTCTTGTTGTATAGGCTTAAGGCAGCCGGGATTGTCTATGAATGCGTTTAGAGATCGAAATAATAAAGCAGATCCAATGTGCGCTAATTTGTGTTCTAAGCTCACATAAGTATCTTGAGGGGTAATTGCGCAAGCCTCTTGCCATAAAATATCGCCATCGTCTAATCCCTCGTCCATTTGCATGAGGGTAATGCCGGTTTGTGCATCGCCAGCCAATATTGCTTGTTGTATGGGTGAGGCACCTCGCCAGCGAGGCAATAGAGAAGCATGCACATTCCAGCAGCCGTATTTGGGTAATCTTAATAAATAAGGTGGCAAGATTAAGCCATAAGCTGCGGTGATCAATAAATCGATTTTGTCCCAGGGTAAGGCGAGTACTGCTGCTTGGTTCTCGGGCGTTTTTAAACTGGTATATTGATAAACTGGCAATCCATGCGCCAAAGCCACAGTTTTTGTGGGAGAAGCCAATACATGTTGTCCGCGGCCTTTATGCCTATCGGGTTGGGTGAATACTCCCAGAATAGTGATTTGGGGGTGAGCAATTAAGCCGCTTAATATATTTTTAGCAAATTCGGGAGTGCCAGCAAAGACAATATTCATGGCGTGATTACAGCGTCTGACGTTGTTGTTTTTGGAGTTTTTTTAATAATCGCACGCGTTTAAGATTAGATAAATGATCCACAAAGGTAATGCCATTTAAATGATCTATTTCGTGTTGAACACACATACATTCTAAGTTTTCAAACTCACGTTCTTGTTGTTCACCTTGGTCGGTTAAATATTTCACTCGAATTTTTGAGGCACGTGGCACTTTGGCATACACACCCGGAAAAGATAAACAGCCTTCATCACTCTGTGTTTCGCCTTCGCTATAAACAATTTCAGGGTTAATGAAACAGATAGGGGTGCTTTGATCATCTGAGCAATCCATCACAAAAATTCTTTTGTGAATATTCACTTGGGTGGCAGCCAGACCCACACCATGATCTTGATACATGGTTTCAAATAAATCTAATACTTCTTGCTTTAGGGTTTCGTCAAATTGTAAAACAGGCGTGGCTTTTATTCTCAAGCGATCATCTGGATAAACCAAAACAAATAAACTGGCCATATTTTTACTCGCTATTAATTATAAGTTAACTGATAAACTTTTAAATTGTCGGATAATCCTGCGCTACAGCATTTTTTTTTACTAAGCTAAATAGGATGAATTAATTATAAGTAAATCAGAAAATAAGCTGAATATTAAATTACTGACTCATCATTCGCAAGTTGAGCGACGCAAACAAGGGGTTAAGAGTAGAAATGGATAAGCGCAACAGGGATCTTAAATTAGGTGGTTGGGTCAGTTTTTTGCTGGTTACACTGTGTTTTATGCCAAATGCCTTTGGCCATCAAGAAATGGTTGAAATTTATCGGGTACAGCCGGGAGATAGTTTGTGGCAAATTGCGGAAGAGAAGTTGCATTCACCTTGGCTTTGGCATGATTTGGCGGCTCAAAATCCTGATCTTGAAGAACCTTATTTAATTTATCCGGGCGACGAAATAATAATAAGTAAGCAAAATGGCAAACAAAGATTAAGCATTAAAAAACAGGCTGGCTGTTCATCTGATTTTCATCCTCAGCAATTTTATGATGTGCGTACCGGCAAAGTGTTGCCCAAAAAACGGGTGAGCAAAAATGTTGCGCCTATCCCAATTATACCATTATCAAAAATTAAACCTTTTTTCCACCATTCAAAAATTTTGCCAAGCAATAAACCTATTCAACCTTGGCCGCGTATCGAAGCACTAAAAGGCGAGCATATTAGGGTTGGCAAAGGGGATAGCGCTTATGCGGCGCCGATGTTCTATCCGGTCGGGTCGATATTCTATATTTTCAGGCTAGGTAAAGACTTACTGCATCCCAAAAGCCATCGATATTTGGGCACAGAGGCAGAGGTGGTTGGCGAGGCAGAATTAACAGCTGTGAGCGCCGTTGGGGTTGGCACCTTAAAGATTTTGTCCAGCTATCGTGAAATTTCTACAGGAGATTTATTAATGCCTGGCAAAAAAGAAAATATCACCCCTTATTTTATCCCCAGAAAGCCCAGTGATCAAAACATGGCTAAAGGCGAAATTGTGGATGTGGCAGAAGGACTCAGTCAAATTAGCCAATACCAAATTGTGACTATTACGGGAGGTAAAGACAGGAACCGAAGACCCGGGGATGTGCTCACAATTTTACATCAGCCTGTGGAGGCACCAGTGCCATTACCAAAAGAAAAAGCAGGTAAATTATTGGTATTTGGTGTGTATGACCACCTCAGTCATGCTTTAGTTGTGAAGGCAACTCAAGCAATATATTTGCTAGATACGGTGGCCAGCCCCTAGAATTGCCCCTTCGGCTATTTTGCACCACAATGAAAGGAGAGGGAGGGCAATGTTGTGCTAACTATCACCCCGTTAAAGGATGATCAGCAAGAGTTGCCATATTGGTTAGTCCTAAACCGATATTCGGGTATTGGGCCTAAACATTTTCAGCATTTACATCAAACTTTTGGTAAATTATCCAGCTTATTTCATAACCAAAGCCCCATTATAGAATTACAAAATTTTCTAAAAAAAGTGGGTGCTAAAAATCTTCAGCCCAATTGGGCGGCGGTAGAACAAGATTTGGCATTTTTAGATAAACCCCATGGGCATATTATTCGGTATAACCAAGTTTCTTATCCTATTTTACTCAAACAAATACCTAACCCGCCTCCGCTTTTATTTGTCGAAGGGGATGCCGATATTTTATCTCATGCGCAATTGGCCATGGTGGGTTCTAGAAACCCTACGCCCATGGGCAGTGAAATGGCCTTTCAATTTGCACGCTATCTAGTGGGAAAGCGATTGGTTATCACCAGTGGTTTAGCCATTGGAGTGGATGGGGCTTCTCATCGGGGCGCTTTAGCGGGTAAGGGTAGAACAATTGGGG
>CADEEZ010000018.1 GCA_902826485.1 uncultured Gammaproteobacteria bacterium | reverse complement strand
TCTAAAGCATTGTCGAAGCTATTGGCAGCATTATCTAAAGCATTACCAAAGTTATCTAGGGTATTGCCGAAGCTATTAAAAAAATTATCGATTCCATTTCCAACATAGGTGATGACGTTATCGATAAGATCAAAAAAAGAATCAAATATACTCATAGTGTATGTACTGCCTATTATCATTGAAGCTGACTAATTTTCGGAAGTATATCATCAAACATTAGTTCTTTAACACAATTTTATAGGTTTTTTGGGTATATAATAGATATTCTTTAATATAATGTTTTACAACTAACATAATTCCACTCTTGAAAAGAGGGAAAGGGCAGACAGCTGTCTACGCTAAAGCTATGACAGGCAAGCAAGGTCCATAGGCACCAAGCTTAAATATGTCATTCCCTACGTGCCGCGGCTTGTCCGCGGCATCCAGGTTCACCAAATTTTTAAGGATAATGTAAACTTCTAGGATACCGCGGACAAGCCGCGGTACGTAGAGAAAACCATCGTGGGTATGCACTCCGCTGGGGTGGGGGCTGGAGTAATCGAAGATTTATTCTGGTTTTATGCCGTGACTGTTTAACGCGCTACTCAGCTCAATAAAATCCTTCACAGATAACGTTTCAGGACGCTGCATAGCAGAAAATTGCGGATAGTTAACAAAAAATGCATCGACATCTTCTGCTTGATTAAAATAAGGTTTAATTAAATTTTTAAGGGTTTTACGACGTTGGGTAAATAAGTTTAAACATAATTTACCTAAGGCAGCATAATCGATTTCGCCATAAGGCGAAGGATTTGTTTGGGGATTATAAGGGATAAGTTTAATCACCGCAGATTGTACTTTAGGCGGAGGCGTAAACGCACCAGGGGGCACATTAAAACATTTTTCTACTCGGCATACTGCTTGTACCATGACACTCAAACGGCCATATATTTATTTCCTGATTCGGAACAGATGCGGTCGGCCACTTCTTTTTAAACCATTATCACCATTTCTTGTAAATAAGGGGCGTATTTAAAAAAATCTCTACAAGAATCAAATATACTCATGGTGATGTACTTCCCAATATTAAAAATGAATGCTTTCAAAGCCCTAGGTGTTTTTGCGTTTTCAATTCGCTGCATGCATCGGTAGAATTTTCTAATTCCGGGACCGAATCATTGGTTGAAAAGATAACCGGCTTAGGAGGCGGCGATGGTAAAATGTTTTTTGCCATGGTATTCATTGCCCCAAACGCGAGGTTTAAATTTTCATTTAAAGCTTCAGGCGTTAAGATACTATATTTTCTAGAAAATATACGCATTAATACTTCGATGGGTGCCTCACTCAATGGAGAATATATGGTTTTATCTTGCTGATATAAAGGCCAAAAAATACTAAATAATTCATTGAGTAGTGTTTTAATTTGATGAGCATAAATAAGGGCTTTTAACTCAGGGGAGTTTTCTTTATTATTAAATTCAATTTCGATTTGATCGGGCTTCATGAAATCTAGATTATAGATAATCGACTTATTTTGAAGTGTTTTAGTGATATTATTGAGCAGAGTGTCAAAGTTATCCGCGGCATTATCTAAAGCATTACCAAAGTTATTGGCAGTAATGTCTACTGCATTTTCGAGGTTAGTGGCAGCAATATCTAAAGCATTGTCGAAGCTATTGGCAGCATTATCTAAAGCATTACCAAAGTTATTGGCAGCAATGTCTACTGCATTTTCGAGGTTAGTGGCAACAATATCTAAAGCATTGTCGAAGCTATTGGCAGCATTATCTAAAGCATTACCAAAGTTATCTAGGGTATTGCCGAAGCTATTAAAAAAATTATCGATTCCATTTCCAACATAGGTGATGACGTTATCGATAAGATCAAAAAAAGAATCAAATATACTCATAGTGTATGTACTGCCTATTATCATTGAAGCTGACTAATTTTCGGAAGTATATCATCAAACATTAGTTCTTTAACACAATTTTATAGGTTTTTTGGGTATATAATAGATATTCTTTAATATAATGTTTTACAACTAACATAATTCCACTCTTGAAAAGAGGGAAAGGGCAGACAGCTGTCTACGCTAAAGCTATGACAGGCAAGCAAGGTCCATAGGCACCAAGCTTAAATATGTCATTCCCTACGTGCCGCGGCTTGTCCGCGGCATCCAGGTTCACCAAATTTTTAAGGATAATGTAAACTTCTAGGATACCGCGGACAAGCCGCGGTACGTAGAGAAAACCATCGTGGGTATGCACTCCGCTGGGGTGGGGGCTGGAGTAATCGAAGATTTATTCTGGTTTTATGCCGTGACTGTTTAACGCGCTACTCAGCTCAATAAAATCCTTCACAGATAACGTTTCAGGACGCTGCATAGCAGAAAATTGCGGATAGTTAACAAAAAATGCATCGACATCTTCTGCTTGATTAAAATAAGGTTTAATTAAATTTTTAAGGGTTTTACGACGTTGGGTAAATAAGTTTAAACATAATTTACCTAAGGCAGCATAATCGATTTCGCCATAAGGCGAAGGATTTGTTTGGGGATTATAAGGGATAAGTTTAATCACCGCAGATTGTACTTTAGGCGGAGGCGTAAACGCACCAGGGGGCACATTAAAACATTTTTCTACTCGGCATACTGCTTGTACCATGACACTCAAACGGCCATATATTTTATTTCCTGATTCGGAACAGATGCGGTCGGCCACTTCTTTTTGGACCATGATAACCATTTCTTGTAGAAAACTGGCGTATTTCAAAAAATGAAAGATGAGAGGGGTTGAAATATTATAGGGCAAATTGCCAATTAATTTTATTTTATGATTGGGTGAACCTAATGCAATGGTTTCTAAATTGGCTTCTAAAGCATCTTGGTGTATTAATTTAAATTTGGGATAAGCCTCAAGATAAGGGGTGAGATATTCAATGACATCCGGATCGATATCAATGGCCGTGAGCTGATGATCATGTTCTAAAAGGGGCAGAGTAATTGCGCCTTTGCCTGGGCCAATTTCAATTAACGTATCTTCTAGACTCGCAGAGAGCTCGCGTAATATTTTTTGAATGATCGCGGGTTGGGTTAAAAAATGTTGCCCAAAATGTTTTTTTGTTCGCATAAAATTACTGCATGTTCTTGGTAATAGTGGAGGCTAAATTAATGGCATATTGAAAGCTGCCAGCATCCGCTTTATCTGTGCCGGCTAAAGGCAGAGCAGTGCCATGATCGACAGAAGTGCGAACAAGGGGCAGCCCAAATAAAATAGTCGCCGCATTTTGTTCATATAAAGTTTTAAAAGGGCCTAAGCCTTGATCGTGATACCAACACAAAAAGCCATCATATTTTGTTCGGTTGATGGACATAAAAGCGCTATCCGGGGCGAGTAACTCACTAAAAATATAGTCGGGATGATTTTTTTTAATTTCTTCAAGACAAGGCAGAATAATATTTTGTTCTTCTAAACCGATAAGGCCATTTTCGCCGGCATGGGGATTTAATCCTAGCAAACCGATTTTGGGTTGTTCAATTTGAAAAAAAGTGCGTAGGTCGCGGCCAAAACTCAGCATTTTGTGTTTGACTAATTCAGGGGTAAGTAATTTTGAGACTTTATGAATAGGCTCATGCAAAGTCGCGACGCCTAATTTCATGCCTTCACTGATAAACCCCATCATGACATGATGGTATTCCGTTTTGCATTGTTCACTGATTAAATGTGTTTGATCGATAAACACATGATCGTATTGTCTTAAAATCGTTTTATGAACAGGCCCTGTTGTCATGGCATGACAATAATTTAATAAACACGCATCAGTAGCTTGTCGAAGTGCTTCAAGAACATATGCACTGTGATGAACCGATAACTGTCCTGGCTCCACCAGATGCGTTAGCGGAATAGGAACGATGTTAATGTCAAAAGGCTTAGAAGGCTCAAGCGGTTCAGCAGAAGCAGTATAAGCGGCAATATCATCGATATAATTTAATTTGATATCTAATCCGAGGTTACTGGCGCGTTGTAAAAGCAAATCGGGAGAGCCAAAAACAATGAGATGCGCAGGTTGAGCAGATTGCGCTACTTTTAGAAAAATATCAGGCCCTATCCCTGCTGGTTCACCCAAAGTGATAGCAAGAATAGGGGTAAAGGGTTGAATATTAGCTGGCATGAGATGCTAGATCGGCGCTAACAATTTTAACATACGCCTCTTCTTTTATTTGACGCAACCATGCTTCAAGCCGTTCTTCGAATTTACGGTGATGAATATATTGCTTTGCTCGGAGCTCACCCAAATTTTTAGTGGAAGTTTCATCTCGTCGTTCCAGTACTTTTGCTAAATGCCATCCATAAGAGGTTCTAATAGGTTTGGAAATTTCCCCAATAGCTAATTTTTCAACGGCTTGAGCAAATTCAGGCACCAATGAGTCTTTCGATACCCACCCGAGCTCGCCACCCAGTTGCGCTGAGCCAATATCTTGAGAGTGTGTTTTTGCAAGGGTATCAAATGCTTGGCCTTGCACAGCCAGATCTCTGAGATGTTGGAGTTTGAGTTCAACATCATCATTAGAATTCATGGCATCGGTTTTAATCAGAATATGTTGCACATGCATTTGGGTGATTTTTTCAGCTTCAACATTCGCAGAGCGTTTTTCCAAAAGTTTGATAACATGAAAACCACTGGGACTACGGATTGGCCCTTGTATATCATTAATGGCCATTTTGGTAACCGGTTCAACAAAAATGGTGGGGAGTTGACCCAGTTTCATCCAACCCAAATTACCCCCTGTCAGCGCTTTAGGACTTTGTGAAGCCACAACAGAGAGTTCGGTAAAATCTTCCCCTTTTTGGAGGCGGGCAAATAAGGCATTTGCCTTTTCTTTTGCTTGCTCGATTTGTTCGGGAGAAGGCGATTCTGGAATGGAGACCATGATATGGCCCACTAAGTATTCTTGGCCTAGCATATCTTGACCCACAGGGGATCGAAGAAAGAAATCCACTTCTTGTTGAGAAACCGGAATAGTGGAAGCGACATCGCGAGATTGCAATCTAGAAAGGGTTAAATCTTTTTTTAGGACTTCGCGATATTCGGATAGGGACATGCCATCGTCTTCAAGCGCTTTTCTGAATTCGGGTTTAGTTAACTTATTTTTATTTATAATATCTTCTATGGCATCGGTCACCATAGATTCGTCAATTTGGATGCCGGTCAGCTGAGCATATTGGAGTTGGATTTTTTCTAATATTATTTTATCGAGCACTTGCCGCGTTAATTCTTCTGCAGGCGGGGTGATTTTTTGCGTACGTTCAATGTGTTTTTGAATACGAATGACTTCTTTATCTAGCTCAGAGCGGGTAATCACACTCTTGTTTACCACGGCCACAACAGAATCAAGTGCTTCAGCAGGGGCTGAAGGGTGTTCAGGAATAGCGAGCGCAGTAGGCGATAAAGCCCCCATTGCGATAGGCAAAAGAGCCCGAATTAAAAATTGCTTGAAAACTAACATACTTATCTTCCTCGTACGCCAAAGACCCAAAACTCAAGAATTATAACCCGAAATCTCTCTGTTCACACGTTGTATTCACCGCCCTAAAATCCCCCTCACCCCGAGGCAAAGCCGATCTATTCACTATCCTAAATTGGCAATTGGGCTGGGTACGGGTTTTTGCCAGGTTTGATTGCCTTGAAAAGGCTGGTAGCCAAAAATTTCATCAGACAATTTACTTTGTCTGCCCAATGGGGCGAAATTGCTTAAGCCTTTCAACATTACTTGGAGCATAAAGCTATTACTGTATTGGCTATTGCCAGTAATCTCTGTTGGGCGATAATATCGAGAGAGGACAAACTGCCAAGCAACGCAACAGCTGTCATATTCTACGCCTGCGGTGACTCGCATCATGTGATTGCTAACAAAATCATAATGCGCACCACCCAAGGCTGTCCATTTTTTAGCAATGGGCTTGGAAAAGGAAATATCGGCTTGGCGTAAGCTTTGAAACGTGTTGGTGGTAAAATTACTTTCAGCCGGATCGACTCGAATCCAGTAATAGCCCAGGTTATATAAAGTACGATTCTCATTTTGATAATGAATCGATAAACCTGCTTTATTGGTAATATTACGAGAAGGATCATGCTCTAGCATGCCATAGGCAGACCACCTGTCATCAAAATGGACGTCTAATTTGCCAATTAAATCGGAAAAGTTTTTTGATAAAGAGGGATCTTCAATATCAGAACAATCTTTGAGTGTGCGAGAATCACATAACGTGACATGCCGTTTAGAAAAATAAAAAATTTCGCCCACACCTAACTTCACTAATTCTCGGCCGTTTGGATTTAGAAAACGAGTTTGCAGCGCAAAGGTCAGTTGATTGGTGTCTCCGATTCTGTCTAATCCACTAAAGCGATTGTCTCTAAACAGTTGATAATAGCTAAAATTCATTAATCCACTGTCAAAATTAGGGTATAAACTTTGATCTCTAAAGGGGACATATAAATACATCAAACGGGGTTCAAATGTATGAGTAACGTTTTGAGTAGGGAAAGGAATTTCTTTGTCAAAAATCAAACCCGAATCAAGGGAATACATCGGAATAGAACGGAAAGGGTGCTTTGGTTTATTGGTGTCATCTTCGAAAGTGCCTATTTTAAGATCATAGTTTGCTAAATCCCAACTCATTTTAGGGATAACAAATCCCCACGGTCTGTGAAGGGGAAAGCTCACGCTAGGTCTAAATTGTAAGCGCTCTCCTTCTGTGAATATTTCACCGGTAACGGGGTCTTTGTCATGGGTAAATCGGGTTACGTCTCCTTCTAGATCGGCATTCAGATAACGCCAAATGAAAGGATAATGCGCCGTATAATTCCATTTAGGCTGTAATTTATAAGGCACTTTATTCACTGGACCGTCAATGGGGTAAAGTGTTTTAATCGTTTGTACTTTCCAAAAGTGCTGCCAATGGGTTCCGTGATAATTGAGTTTTCCTTCTTGTAGCACATGAGTTGTGCTGGCTGTGTTTAAATCGTTACCCAAATCTGCAAAATAATTATCGTCACTCACATAATCATAATTAATGTCTCCCGAAAAGTGGGGGTTCAGTTGAGAATGATGATGATAAGAAAAAGCAGCACGATGATTGCCATTATCTAAGCCTGTGACTCTGGGATCAGTAGGCGGCAAATTAAGTGCTTTAAGGCGCTGTACGCGTCTAAATTCTCTATATTTTTCATCATCGGGCAAAACATTGGCAAATAGCGTGCCTTCGCCTAATCGCGTTAAGTAACGAAATTCTGTTTGTAGTTCTGGAGAGCGCTCGGTTAAAATTCGGGGGGTGAGCGTCAGATCGTAATTCGGTGCAAGATTAAGATACAAAGGAAAGGAAAATGCATAACCCGATCGTGCGGTGGAACCAAATTTAGGGAAAGTGAAGCCTGTTTTTCTTCTGGCATCGATAGGAAAGCTAAGATAGGGCGAATAAAAAATGGGGGTGTCATAAAATTTAATCGTCGTATGTTTGCTTTTGCCCCAGCCTTCATTACGATCTAGATGAATTTCCTGTGCATTTAATTCCCAGGTAGTGTGATTCGGTGCACAGGTGGTATAACTGGCCTTGAATAAATCTGCTATGCCATCAGTAGAAACGATGGCGCGGTCTGCTGTGCCTCTGGCTTGGCGATCATATAAACGATAATCAATGTTATCGAGTGTAAAACGATGATTCGTCACATCTATGTCAATTGAATTGCCCCAGATCCTAAAATTTGGATCCAGATATTCAATGCCTTCATAAGCATGAATGTGATCGACTTTTTGGGTGTTTTGATCGAGAAAAATCTGGGCTTCTTGGGCCGTAATTTTTTTATCTTGATAGCGTAGCAGTACATCGCCACTGGCCGTTGAAATACCCGCGGGATCAAAAGTAGATTCATGCGCTTTAATTGAAATGTTTTCATCAGGTATAAAATCCATTTCAGGAATAACATAATATCCCCGACAAACAGACTCAGGGTTAACCTGCCAATCTGGGTAATCTTGATCGGGTGCTGCAATACAGCTACCAACCCAACTTATTAAGGCTAATCCTATCCATTTGCCCATTACGGCTCAAACCCTTTTTATCAATTTAAGATATTATAGGGTCACCTGGCCGAGAGAGTATAGCCTCATGGTAAAATCTTATAGATATAACGATAATGATGAGATAGACCTAATAAACACTAATGGATGCGTCATGGAATTAACCACTAATAGTAATCAAGCAAGCTTTGAAAATAGTTTTATGCAGTTAAGCACCTGGGTCGCCGCTTATTTTGGTCTGCCTGAGGTGACGTTATCAGCTTTAACCGGAGATGCGAGTTTTAAAGCTTTTTATAGAGTAACGCATGAACAAAAAAATTATATGGTTATGGCTGCACCGCCTCATAAAGAAAAAATCACTGAATTTTTTGAAATAGACAAATTACTGATTCAACGAGGGGTGCGCGCACCCACTATTTTAGCGGTGGATCTTGCTCAAGGTTATTTTCTGATGGAAGATTTTGGTGATCTCTTGTATTACGAGATTATCTCAGAAAATAATATGCCAGATTTATATAGAAAAGCCTTAGCAACTTTGCTGAATCTGCAATCTGGTACAACGCCTAACTTGCCCCATTTTGATGAATTGGCCATTCAAACTGAATTTAGTTTATTCACTGAATGGTGTTTGAAATTATTAAACTTGACCTTAAGTAGCAAAGAAGAAGCTGTTTTAGCTAAAGTATTTGGCCAACTGATAGAGGTTTTTTTTGCACAACCCCAAGTGCTGGTTCATCGTGATTATCATTCTAGAAATTTATTAGTCTTAGATGACATGTCAGGCGCACCTGGCGTGATTGATTTTCAAGATGCCGTGATAGGGCCCATTACTTATGATGTGGCGTCATTATTAAAAGATTGCTATTTAACTTGGCCTCAAGATAAATTAAACCCCCTCTTAGAAGATTATTATTTGGCCTTACGGGCAGACAAAAAGGCAGCCATTCCTTCTTTTGAGGTTTTTCATCGTTGGGTTGATTGGACAGGATTACAAAGACACATAAAAGTTTTAGGTATTTTTTCAAGATTATATTTGAGAGACAATAAATCGCGCTACTTATACGATATGCCAAGAGTATTGGCTTATGTTTTAGCGGTGACGCAAGTTTATCCTGAATTGGCTGAATTTAACGATTTTATGAAGCAACGTGTATTACCTGCTTTTAGTGCGTATTGGCACAAACAACATATCCCCATTTTGGCCACGCCAAAAGACAAAGGGAATTATCATGCTTTGCTCGAACAGGTGGCTTAATGTATCCAAAAGCCATGATTTTAGCAGCGGGCAGAGGGGCGAGATTAAAACCCCTCACCGATACCCTTCCCAAGCCATTGGTTCAAGTTAAAAATAAGCCGTTAATTGTTTATCATCTCGAAAAATTGGCTCAAGCCCATATTACCGATGTGGTGATTAATCTTTGGTATTTGGGCGATAAAATAAAAAAATATCTAGGCAATGGCTCGGGTTTTGGGCTCAATATCGTCTATTCAGAAGAAACAGATTTATTAGAAACCGGAGGAGGGATCTGTAAAGCCTTGCCTTTGTTAGGCCAGCAAGATTTTATTTTAATTAATGGCGATGTGTATTCTGATTTTGATTTTAAACCACTCGCTTTGGTTCCCGTTTCCGACAATCATTTATTGGCCCATCTCGTTTTGGTGCCTAATCCCGAACACCATATGTTAGGGGATTACAGCATAGATAACTTAGGTTTTGTGAATAATACGCCTACTTACACCTATGCAGGTATCGCCAAACTGAGCCCCAATTTATTTGAAGACGAAGACAAATCAACGACTCGAAAGTTTAGATTACCCGATTTATTTGTTAAAGCGATGCCCAAACAACAGATTAGCGCTGAACTCTACCGGGGATTTTGGTATGATGTGGGTTCGATAGAACGATTACAAGCACTTGAGTCTAGAGCATGATATTTGGAAAATTAGTTGGCGCATTTTTTGGTTTTTTACTGGGAGGGGGCTCAATATTTGGGGTCGTGCTAGGGGCTGCCATTGGCCATTTATTTGATAAAAGCATTAAAGCCAATGCCAACCAACAAAGTTTGTTTGGATTTGTTTTTCCAAAAAGCAGCAATATTCAGGCGATTCAAACGGCTTTTTTTCAAAACACTTTTTTGGTGATGGGCTACATTGCGAAATCGGATGGGCGTGTCAGCCAAGCAGAAATTCGGTATGCCAGAGCCATCATGGATCAGCTTGGGTTAACGCCCGATCAAATTCAACAAGCGATTCAACTTTTTAATGAAGGTAAATCGGGTCAATTCCCGATGAAAAAAAACTTAGAGCTATTGCACCACTTGTGCCAGGGCAACACCATGTTGTTGCAGCTGTTTATCGAATTGCAAATCAAAGCGGCCTTGGCAGATGGGGTCATTAATCCTCAATCGTTAAGTGCATTAAAAAATGTCGCCAAATGTTTATTAATCCCTGTGCACATTATCGATGTGCTGGTACGACAAGTGTATGCCACCAATCAACATCAAACCCAAAATCAATACCAATACCAGTATCAATACGAACGTCAACAACAGCACCAATCGCAGCATCAGCATTATGCTCGGCCTAATCCCAAAACCGAATTAAAAGATGCATATGCCATGTTAGGGTTAGATGATAAAGCAAATACCGATCAAATTAAAAAAGCCTACCGTAAATTAATCAGCCAGCATCATCCGGATAAGCTCATCGCTAAAGGGTTGCCTGAAAATATGATTAAACTCGCCACAGAAAAAACACAGAAAATTCAAAAAGCCTATGAACATATATGTGCGGTAAAAGGCATAAATTAAAAAAATGAATAATTTAAATTTTTAGCCAATTCTTGTTTTGATTTTTCAGTAACATACCGTTCAAACGTGCTGGTATTTAAATTGTGCCCTATATCTCGGATCTGCGCGCAAGATTCTGGAGTAGTATTATCAATCAAGGTCACTTTTTCTAATAGCGAGAGATCTTGAGCTGAATTTTCGGGCAACAAATGCGAGTGCGGTTTTAACGCCATTTGTTTACCCCATTGTTTTAATTTATCGGAGGTATACAATCGTGCACCCCCCGCTGCCAAGCCAATCAATAAGCCTAATGGGCCCAGTGTCACACAACCAAAGGTACCCAACATCGCCATGTCAGTGCCGATGTTGATAAAATTTGCTGAGGTGTCACGAGGATTTAGACTGGTGGCACCAAAATAACAGGCCGATGCTTTTTGAATCGCAAAAGGATCGCCAGGCGCAAGCAAGAAATTTACCTTAACATACTGGGCGGGAATATCGCAAAGCGGCACTCTATCACTCATGCGTTGAGCAAAATCTCCCTCAGAACGTAACACAAATGAGTCTATTATCAGCCTATTTTTCAGATATCTTGAAACCCCTTCTAGGGCATGATCGATGGATTTAGGTAAACCGACTGGATTTAAGGCAATGATCCGTGTCCGAGTAATATTATTAATATTAGAAAGGATCTTAATTAAGGGTTTTTCTAATAATAATTTTTCTGTTTGATTGATAATGCCCATGATGTCATCGTTGGCATTCATTGTTTTATCGGCAATCAACTTTTCTGTGAATAAAGATTTATCATACGATATCACGGAATGCTGGGCGATAATCTTTAACAAAGACTGCAGAAAATAAAAGCTATCACCCCCGCCCAAGCTGTGCCCCGCGAGTGTGATAGAAATTTTGTTGGTGTGCGTGTGAAAAAAAGGAGAAATCATGTCGAAAAATTTTGCGATGAGGTCGGGTTCTTTTTGTTTGTATGATTGATAGCCAGGCCCTTTGTCTTCGAGATCGCGATGCAAGGCATCTGTATCATTTGTCCCTTGAAAAGTCACATAGATTTCGATTAACTCATCAAGATTGGGTTTGAAGGGGATAAAAATATAACTAATCAATCCAGATGAATGATACAACTGATGTGCAGCATATAGGTGCGTTTGATTCAATTCATTTTTAATGGCAATCAGTTTGCCTTCAGGGATTTTTTGATACGCTATTTCATAGCCTAGCGTAATACCCATTAAATACGTATTCAAAGTTAATTCTTTGTCTGAAAAAACAGGCACGATATCTCTATCACTGTTTTCACTCTGTGTATATATTGGCGTAAAACTTTGATGATGGTTTAAGACAGCCTGCTGATTTTCGTGTTCCAGTAATAATTCATAACAATCATGGCGATGATGTTGTTTGGCCAACTGTAAGGGTGTTAAATTTTGTTTATTTTTAAGGTCAGCTAATTCAGGCAGTTTTTGCATTATTTTTTTACAAACAAGCAGATGGCCTTTTTGAGCGGCAATATGTAGCGCGTTATTATTTTTTGTCAGGGTGGTTATTTCAAGGTTTGCTTTGTGTTTTATCAGAATATCAATAATGCCAATATGACCTTGGTTGGCGGCGAGGTGTAAGCACGTTTTATTCTTAGCGGTAGGAAAATCTACGAGAGTTTGAAATTGTGTAAGTAAATAATCTAATTCGTTTTCCAGACCATATAAAGCACATAACTGTATGGGCGCATATCCCTTTTTATCATACCGAATTAAATTTGAAGTGGTCGTTTCGCCATATAGAAAAGGTTGGCTGAGTATGTCTAAAAACCGGAACAAATGTGTTTCTGGTGGTTGTAACAAATTTTCCCGGCAGATGGGATTGAAAGCAAGCGAGTTTAAAAAAATATGCAGAGGGGTTTCTTGAAAATCATTGAGTTGTCCTATCAACAAAGGCTCGTGGCTCAATAACCCTTCTAGTAAATTGGATGAGTGAGGGTAACGCATAAGGGTATGAATCACTCTGTCCCCTAATTTGTTTTTTTGTTCAGTAATTTTAAAAGACTTTGCTGATTCGCAAACGCTATAGGTTAGCCAAAATATATTTTCGTTCTGACCCTGGGCGGTCAGATGTATAACTTCAGTTAAAAAACTTTGTAAAGACAGATCAGTAAAATCATTTTCTGTTAAGGTATTAATATAATCAATGAGCTTTATTTTACTGGGGTGATTATTTTCGACTTGCATTAAGGCAGTCAGATTATATTCAGAAGAGGGGTGATGAGCGTTATCCATAACTCATAATACCTTAATGGGTAATTTACAAAAAAAAAACTAGGCATCACAAATGAAAGTATGTGAGTACCTAGTTTTTAAAAAAATAAGCCAATTAGACGGACGCTAACCAGTTTTCCAAGTTAATGCGTTGACGATCCATACAGCCTGGTTCTTTAAAGGTAAGGGTCAATAAGGTCATGCCTTGGATGCCAGAAACGAGATACTCAGCTAAACGGCCTGAGTTTTCATTTTCTTTGCCAAGTGCTTTAAATTGCTTTTCAGCCCACTTTACAATGTCATGCATCAATTTAGCTGCACCAGCGGAAATGGTTCCACCTTGCTTGCCTAATTCTTGACACAGCGATCCGACTACGCAGCCAAACTGCGCCATCATATCGGCTTGACCAACCGTGTGATTGATTAAGGCAACCAAACGTTCTTTTGGATTGGTTAATTGTTCCCAAGCACTAAATAAATTCTGCCATTCTTGAGCACGTTTTTGAATAACGGCTTCCATAATGGCATCTTTAGTTTTGAAATAATAATACACATTGCCTAGTGGGACGTCTGCTTCCTTAGCAATATCAGCTAACGTGGTGGTATGAAAGGTTTTTTCATAAATGAGCTTATCTGCGGCTTCGACTAAACGGTCGCGTTTATCGTTTTGTTTTATTCTTGGCATAACTACCTCTTATTTTGATTTTTGACTTCCTAGAAAAAGCTCGAACAAAAGATTACTCAGTTAGTCGAGAAAGGCTGGAATATTAACATAAGTTGTTTTGCTTGTCATATAAGTAAAAAAAAACAATTACACTGATTATAGAGATTAACGTTTTCTAGGGAAGGAGGGCGAAGATGGGCGATAGGCCAGAAAGGAAGAGTAAAAATATTTGGGTTACTTGCTTAATTCCAGGGTTGCTTTTATTGTCATATATCCCTGTATCAGAAGCACAGTGGGGCCTTAATGCCTCAAGTGGTTGGGCAGCAAGTGGGATTCATCCTTATCGAGTGGCCGGGGTCTGGAGCTTTAGGGCCATCAACGATTTTTCCCCTTCTCGTTGGCGGGTTATTCCGCTTTGGGAAACCAGTCTCGGTTATTGGGATGGTGAGGTGGATGACAGAAAAGGGGGAGCCAGCCATATTGTCACTTTTACGACAGGGCCGATGTTCAGATTTCAATATAAGTTTGGTAACACAGAAAATATTGCTGGGTATTTAGAGTTAGGCATAGCAGCTTCTTGGTTGTCGGACACAACTATTTCAGGTCGTCAACTTTCTACGCATTTTCAATTTGAAGATAAGGTCGGTTTAGGGGTACGTTTTGGTGAACAACAACAGTATGATATAGGCGTTCGAGCCACGCATTATTCAAATGCCTCGATTAAGCGCCCTAATAATGGGGTAAATATGGTGTTATTAAGTGTAGGATATTGGTTATGAAGCAGGCTCCTTGGATCGCACCCTCGATATTATCAGCAAATTTCGCCAAACTTGGGGAAGAAGTAGACGCGGTGTTAAAAGCAGGCGCTGACGTTGTACACTTTGATGTGATGGACAATCACTATGTGCCTAATTTAACGGTTGGCCCCATGGTTTGTGAAGCATTGAGAAAACATGGTATTAAAGCGCCTATTGATGTGCATTTAATGGTTTCTCCGGTAGACAGTTTAATTCCGGCTTTTGCAAAAGCAGGGGCAACCTATATTAGTTTTCATCCCGAAGCGACGCATCATGTCGATAGAACCATTCAATTAATTAAACAGTCTGGCTGTAAAGCCGGCTTGGTGTTCAATCCCGCAACGCCCTTAACCCATTTAGATTATGCGTTAGATAAATTAGATATGATTTTGATTATGTCTGTGAATCCGGGTTTTGGTGGACAAAGTTTTATTGTCGAAATGCTTAAGAAAATTAAAGCGGCGCGTCAGATAATTGATAATGCGAATTTGCCCATTCGACTCGAAGTAGATGGGGGCATTAATATCGATAATATCGCTGCAGTCTATGAAGCCGGCGCAGATACTTTTGTGGCAGGTTCTGCCATATTTAATACGCCCAATTATCAAGAAACTATTGATAAAATGAAACAGCAATTAAAATAAGCATAAGGAAAAAATCATGGAAGATTTCCTGCTATTAGATCAATTATTCTCGGCTGAAGAAAAATTAATTCGAAACGCCACAAGGCGATTCGTCGATGAATCGGTGATGTCTACGATTACGTCTGCTTATGAAGCCGGTTATTTCCCAACAGAATTAATTCCCCAATTAGCTGAATTAGGTTTATTTGGCATGACCTTGCCAAATCATGTGGGAGGACAAGCTGCTTCTGAAATTGCTTATGGGCTGGTATGTCAAGAACTTGAACGAGGAGACAGTGGATTAAGAAGTTTTGTGTCGGTGCAAAATTCTTTATGCATGTATCCTATTTACGCTTATGGTAATGAGGCACAACAAAAACAATGGTTACCTAAAATGGCCAAAGGGGAAATCATTGGGTGCTTTGGTTTAACTGAACCTGATGCAGGGTCTGATCCCGCCAGCATGAAAACCACCGCCAAAAAAGTGCAAGATGGTTGGCTGCTCAACGGCTCAAAAATGTGGATAACCAACGCAACGATAGCGGATATTGCCATAGTTTGGGCAAAAATAGACGATAAAAATATTAGGGCTTTTATTCTCGAAAAATCTTTTGAAGGATTTAAGACAAACGAAATAAAACACAAAGGGTCTTTGCGCGCATCGATTACGGGCGAATTGGTTTTTGACAATTGCTTTGTGCCCGAAGGAAATTTATTGCCCAAAACAGACAAAGGGTTAAGCGCTGCTTTGGGATGTTTAACCAAAGCGCGATACGGCATTGCGTGGGGTGTCATGGGGGCGGCAATGGATTGTTTTGAACGCACTAAACGCTATGTGCTTGAACGCAAACAATTTGGGAAACCGCTGGCCAGCTTTCAGCTAATTCAAAAAGATTTAGTCGATATGTTTAACGAAATCATTAAAGCCCAAGTCTATAATTTGCGATTAGGGCAGTTGATGCAAAGCAACGACGCAAATTTTGTGATGGTGTCATTAGGCAAAATGAATGCGTGTCGAGAAGCTTTAAAAATAGCGCGTATGGCCAGAAATTTATTGGGAGCCAATGGCATTAGTTTAGAATACCATGTGATTCGACACATGAATAATTTAGAATCGGTGTTTACTTACGAAGGCACTGACAATATGCATCATTTGATTGTTGGTAAACATTTAACTGATATTAGTGCGTTTGAGTAATTGTTGGTTTTTTATTCATGATAAAACGAGCGGTGCATCTTTTACTTTGGCCGGCACAGAGGCCGGCCACTACTAATCACTGCCTTTAATAAAAAGATATTCCAAGTGGAATTAGCAAAAATCTTGTAGTGGCCGGCCTCCGTGCCGGCCAGAATTTAAGGGCTTTTTTTAAAGCTTCATTTTCTCAGCTTTTTATCTTCGGGCTTTGCCTCATGATGCGTCTCTATGGTCGAAAATAATTTAGGCATCGTTGGTAGAGGAGGAAGCTTAGCAGTTAGGCTTGAAAAACTCGGTACATACCCATAAGCCGTCCCTAAAGCATTTGTTATTTGATCATAATACGAAACAGGCGTGGGTTCAGGGTTATCAGTTTTAGTGTCTGGACGCGCTTTTGTTTTTGATAAAGGTACATCTACTTTAGTGTTTTCTGCTTTCAGTATATCTATTAGCTCTTGACCATCTTTCTTGAGCGCAGCATTTTCTTGGGTTAGTTTTTTTATCTGTTTTTGTAAGTTCAGAATTTCAAAATTTTGGCTATTAACAAGGTCTTCTAACTTTAAGGCGTGTGAATTGACTTGTTCATATTTTTTTTGGAATTGTTCTTTTTCTTTCAGTTCTTGCTCGGATTTTTTTCTGTAATATTCTTTGTCATGCGGTGTTAAAGAAAGACGACGGGTTTTTTTTTCATCTTTATCTTCCGTGGAGCGCTCGTCAGATTGATTATCTTTCTTAGTCGATTTTTTATGATGTGCGCCATGAAGAGCAGTAGGCAGTTGCGAAGGGGTAGGTTTTGTATTCGAATCCATATGAGTAGGCTCCTTTGTTTTTTGTTATTAAAATTAAAATCATGCTCAGACATAGATCATCCTGAGCATGAAGAAGGCAATGATTAATTTACACTAATCCATTGGTTTTGGCGTGGGTTTTGCCAAAGACTTTGGATTATTTTCTGCGCGAAGCACCGGACCAGGTCGTTTGCCAGCTACGATTCTGACATCCAATGTTTGGCCATTACGAACAACAGTAATAGGATAAGGTTTTTCAGGCAGCAATTTAGAAGCAATACTTAACACACTGTTCGCATCGTATGTTTTTTGATTATCCAATGAAAGAATAATATCGCCTGGTTGTAAGCCCGCTTTGGCAGCAGGGCCACTTCTGACGACCGCACCGATAACCGTTCCGTCTCCTTTAGGATAATTTAAAGATTTGCGAGATTCATCCGTGAGTGGCATCACCGTAATACCTAACCAACCCCGTGTCACCGCACCGCTTTCAATTAATTGCGACATGACATCTTTGGCAAGGCTAACAGGAATAGCAAAACCAATACCTTGGTAACCACCAGAACGCGTAATAATCGCATTATTGATGCCAATTAAATTGCCATAAGCATCGATTAATGCCCCACCTGAATTGCCAGGATTGATGGCCGCGTCTGTTTGGATAAAATTTTCGAAGGTATTAATGCCCACACTGGTTCTTTGGGTTGCACTCACAATGCCTTGTGTGACAGTTTGGCCTACGCCGAATGGGTTGCCAATGGCTAAGACCACATCCCCAATTTTTAAATTATCGGAGTTGCCCATTGCAATGACGGGGAGATCAGCTAACTCGATCTTTAAAATAGCCACATCAGATTCAGGATCGGTTCCGATTACTTTAGCCTGAGCAGAGCGGCCATCTACGAGCTTAACTTTAATGTCATCTGCACCAGTGACCACGTGATTATTCGTTAAAATGTACCCTTCTTTGCTGATGATGACACCCGATCCCAGACTGGGTTGAATTTCTTGAGGCATATTTTGTATGCCCATGTCACCAAAAAATTGCCTGAAAAAGGGATCACGCAAAATGGGGTTCATGTCTTGGGAAATAATTTTAGTTGGATGAATACTCACCACCGCAGGCGCGGCTCTTTCTACCGCCGTTGCATAAGAAACCACTTGTGGATTTGCGATAGGCGGGTAGGCTTCTGTATATTTGGGTGAACTCGATTTGGCGAAAGTTTCATCCCAAAAGCCTAATTTCATGATAATAAATGGGGCAATGGCGACGACGAAAAATACGACCGCCAACAATTTCAAATTTCGCATTAAACCTTTTGTCATACCAACTATCCTCATCAATTTGAAGTCCATACTCTAGGATTATGCCTATAAGTATGGCATGCGGGAAGAGGGAGGAATAGCTAATCGACTAAATGAAGACCATTGGGATCCGATGCGGTAGAGTCACCCGGATTCTTAGGGCCGGCATTTTCTTGGTTTGCAAGGTTTAATCTTAATCTTAAATTGTTTCTAGAGTCGGCATTCACAAGTGCTTCTTCTAGGCTGATTTTGTGTTCGCGATAGAGTTTTTCTAAACTCAGATCAAACGTAAGCATGCCAACTTCAGTTGATTTTTCCATTGTTTCTTTAATTAAATGAATTTCATCTCGATAGATTAAATCTAAAACCAAAGGGGAACCTAATAATATTTCGCAAGCGGGGATTCTTTTGCCATCTAAAGAGGGAATCAATCGTTGTGAAAAAAACATTTTTAAATTAAAAGATAAATCGAGTAATAATTGATGGCGTCTGTCTGCAGGGAAAAAATTGATGATTCTATCTAGCGCTTGATTCGCATTATTGGCATGCAAAGTAGAAATACATAAATGCCCTGTTTCTGCAAAAGCAATGGCTTGCTCCATGGTTTCTTGAGATCGAATTTCCCCTATCAATATTACATCAGGCGTTTGTCTTAAAGCATTTTTGAGAGCATCTTCATAGGTCAGGGTATCGATACCCACTTCGCGCTGATTAACGACACAGCCTTGATGGTGATGAATATATTCAATAGGGTCTTCAATGGTCATGATATGACCAGAGCTGTTCTTATTTCTGTAATCGATAATGGAGGCAAGGGTTGTGGATTTTCCCGATCCAGTCGACCCCACAATTAAAACCAGCCCTCTTTTTTCCATGGCAACTGACTCTAATATACTTGGTAAAGAAAGCTCTTTAAAGTTAGGTATATATGTTAATATATTGCGGATAACCATCGCGACTTCGCCACGTTGAACAAACATATTGACTCGAAATCTACCTAAGCCAGAAATGGGAATGGCTAAATTATATTCAAGTTTGTTTTCAAACACTGAAATTTGCTCAGGATCGAGCTGTGAATAGGCAAGTTTTTTGACTTCACCTACTTTTAGGCTTTCCTCAGAGATGGGAATTAACTTATTATTAACCCGGACCATAGGTTTCGACCCTGTGCTCAAATACAAGTCAGAGCCTTTGATAGCGGCCATTTTATGAAGTATCTCATGGAGTTCCATGGCAACTTCCTTGATGGTCATTGATAAAAGGGTAGTCAATTAACATTAGTTGAAAGTACTCTAGCTATTGATCATAATAAAGTATAGTTTTTTTAGTTAGTTATTACACAAAATCAATCTTGAGGAATGTTTTCAATATGTATTTATTTATGCTGATTGGGCTTTTTGCGGTAGTGGTTATTTTTGCAGGCGTGAAACAAGTTCCACAGGGTTATGAGTGGACAGTAGAAAGATTTGGGCGATATATACAAACCTTGCGACCTGGCTTAACGCTTATTATTCCTTTTATAGACAGGGTAGGCGTAAAGCTCAGCATGATGGAACAGGTTTTAGACATTCCTTCTCAAGAAATTATTTCTAGAGATAATGCCATGGTTCGAGTAGATGGCATTTGCTTTTATCAAGTCGTTGATGCGGCGCGTGCTGCCTATGAAGTCAGAAATCTCGAACTCGCTATTCGTAATTTGATCATGACCAATATTCGTACTGTGATGGGATCATTGGATTTAGATGAAGCGTTATCTCAACGTGACAGGATTAATAGCCAATTGTTAAATGTCATAGACGAAGCCACTACGCCTTGGGGCATTAAAGTCACTCGTATTGAAATTAAAGATATTTCTCCGCCTAAAGATTTGGTTAATTCCATGGCAGAGCAAATGAAAGCTGAACGCGAAAAGCGTGCACGGGTATTAGAAGCTGAAGGGTATCGCCAAGCAGCTATCTTAAAAGCCGAAGGCGAAAAAACAGCAGTGGTCTTAGAAGCACAAGCCAACAGAGACAGAGTCTTTTTAGAAGCAGAAGCCTTAGAACGTACAGCAGATGCGCAAGCCACCGCAACGCGTGTGGTGTCGATTGCGATTAAAGAAGGCAGTATTCAAGCGGTGAATTATTTTGTGGCGCAAAAATATATTGAAGCGCTTGGAAAGATTGCTTCTAGTGATAACCAAAAGGTTATCTTAATGCCATTAGAAGCCTCTAGTGTGATTGGATCACTGGCGGGTATTTCAGAATTAGCCAAAGAGAGTTTCAAAAAAGATGCATGATTATCATTATTGGCTTATCGCAGCCGTCGTTTTAGGCATAATCGAAGTCACGGTTGGCGCTAATTTTTTCTTAATGTGGTGTGCGTTATCGGCTCTTTTGGTCGCCGGGTTGGATTATATATATCCGCTTGGCCTAAAAGTGCAAATTATGGTTTTTTCGGTAGTGGCGATAGCCGTGATAATTGTTTGGCAAAAATTTAAACCAAAATTTATCACCAAACAACCCAAAACGGCATTAAATCAACGTGCGAATCAGTATTTAGGTCGAGAATTCTATTTAGAAGAAGCGATTGTGAATGGGTTTGGCAAAGTTAAAGTAGACGATTCGAGCTGGCGAGTAGAAGGCCCAACTCTGCCACAGGGATCAAAAGTAAAAGTGATTGGTGTGGATGGAACCCTTTTGAAAGTCCAAAAAGTAGAAGACAGTAAATAAAAAAAGGAAAGATTCCATGACAATGGCAACTCAGAAAGGTCATATTTGGATGGATGGTGCATGGTTGCCATGGGAAAATGCGAAAACGCATCTATTAACCTATAGCTTGCATTATGGCATGGGCGTCTTTGAGGGCGTAAGGGCTTATGAAGCAAAATCAGGTACGGCAATATTTCGTTTACATGCCCATACCGATAGACTTTTTCGTTCGGCGCATATTTTAAAAATGGCCATACCCTATACTAAAGACGAATTAAATCAGGTTCAACTAGACATTATTAAAAAAAATGATTTAAAACATGCCTATATCCGTCCTATTTGTTTTTATGGTGCTGAAGGGATGGGATTAAGAGCAGATAAACTCAAAGTCCATGTGGGTATTGCTGCTTGGGAGTGGGGTGCTTATCTGGGTAAAGAAAATTTAGAAAAAGGCATTAATGTTCGCGTTTCTTCTTTTACAAGACACCATGTCAATATTGCGATGTGTAAAGCAAAAGCAACGGGTAATTATATGAATTCGGCGCTTGCGTTAAGAGAAGCGATTGAAACAGGGTGCGATGAAGCCTTGTTGCTCGATCCAGAAGGGTATGTAGCAGAAGGCAGCGGTGAAAATTTCTTTATGGTCAGAGATGGCGTCTTAATGACCCCACAACTTACCTCCTGTTTAGAAGGCATCACACGAGCAACAATTATGCAATTGGCTCAAGACAGAGGCCTCAAAGTGGTGGAACGCTCGATTACGCGGGATGAAGTTTATATTGCAGAAGAAGCCTTTTTTACGGGCACAGCAGCTGAAGTAACCCCCATAAGACAACTCGATGGTCGGTTAATTGGAGAAGGCACAAGAGGCCCTATTACCACGATGCTGCAAAAAGATTATTTCGATTTAGCTTTGGGTAAATCAGAAAAATACCCTGAGTGGTTAACTTATATTAATTAATATTCGAGAAGAAAAATGACTGATCAGAAAAAAATAGACATGACTAGCCATGATTTGCCGCTCTCTTGTCCGCCTAAGTTGCAAGGCTTATGGAGTGCGCATCCTAAAGTATATTTGCCCATAGAAAAAACAGGGGAGGCGACTTGCCCTTATTGTGGCACGGCATTTCATATGGTGGATTTTCAAGCGTTTAAGAAAAAAGGCAAAGGGCATTAGCAGTAAAGTAACCATGCAAAAGAAAGTATTAATCGTTGCCCCCAGTTGGGTGGGGGATATGATGATGGCGCAAAGCCTTCTCATTTCGCTCAAGCTTCAAAACCCCGATGTCATTATCGATGTTTTGGCACCCAGTTGGACACAAGCTTTAACCTCAAGAATGCCTGAAGTAAATCAAGCGATTATTTCTCCTTTTAAACATGGTGAATTTGGCTTTTTCGCGCGGATGAAGCTTGGGCAAAAACTTAAGCAAAATAATTATGACGAAGCGTATGTTTTACCGAATTCATTTAAATCGGCCTTAGTGCCTTTTTTTGCCAATATCCCTAAGCGAATAGGATGGTGTGGCGAAGCAAGATGGGGTTTATTAAATAGCCTTCGTTTTTTAAATAAAAAAGCCTACCCCCTTATGGTTCAACGATTTTCAGCCCTCGCATATCCTGCTCATGCCAGTTTAGGTAAAGTAATTAGACGGCCGAAAATATCTGTTTCATCTGTGCAGGTAGAGACAACGTTGACACAGTTTGGACTGAATAAACACACTTTATCGACACAAAAAATCATGGCGGTGTGTCCTGGTGCAGAGTTTGGCCCTTCAAAGCGCTGGCCAGAAGCGCATTTTGCCAAATTAATTCAAGACTTAAGTAAAGCAGATTGGACAATTTGGTTGTTTGGCTCTGAAAAAGATAAAGCCATTTGTGATCACATTATCGCGCAAAGTGGCATTCAATGCGTTGATTTCACTGGCAAAACATCGTTAGATCAAGCCATCGATTTATTATCTGTTGTCGATCATGTGGTCACCAATGATTCAGGGCTGATGCACATTGCTTGTGCATTGGGTAAACCCGTGGTGGCGATGTATGGTTCTACTAGCACAGGGTTTACGCCACCGTTAGGGGAAAAGCTTGAAATTGTACAATTGCCTTTACCTTGCAGCCCTTGTTTTAAACGCGTTTGCCCTTTAGGGCATCATCAGTGCATGCAAGATCTTAAACCCGACAGGGTGTTGAAAGCAGTAGATAAATTATGCGCGTCTTAATCATTAAATTATCCTCCATGGGAGATGTGCTTCATACGTTACCTGCCATCACAGAATGTCTTGCTCAGGTGCCCCAATTACAAATTGACTGGGTGGTTGAACCGGCTTTTAAAGATATCTTAAAGTGGCATCCGGGTGTTCGGCATGTTTATACTTTCCCCCTAAGAGCCGCGCGAAAAAAGCCAAAATTATTTTTCACTGAACTCCCTAAAATAATAAAAGAAATACGTCAACAACGGTATGATTTAGTGATTGACGCACAAGGCTTAATCAAAAGTGCCGTATTGGCTAAATTAGCAAAAAGTCAAAAAGTAGTGGGCTTAGATAAAGCGTCGTGTCGAGAGCCTATGGCAAGCAAATTATATGATCAAAGCCATAACATATCTTGGTCACTTCATGCCGTGATGCGGCTTAAACATTTATTTTCGGCTATATTTGCTTACCCTGTCTCTTCAGAAATAAATTATGGGATAGAAAGCAGTAAATTAATTAAACCCGATGGTTTACTTAATCTAGATGAAAAAAAGTATATTATTTTATTACATGGTACCACATGGGAAACCAAACATTGGCCTGAAACCTATTGGCAAACATTAATTGAATTAATTTCAGTAAAATACCCGCATCTGAACATTTTGTTACCGTGGGGGTCAGCCGATGAATTTGCTCGCGCAACGCGCTTGGCAAA
This sequence comes from uncultured Gammaproteobacteria bacterium, assembly GCA_902826485.1. GTDB lineage: Bacteria > Pseudomonadota > Gammaproteobacteria > Berkiellales > Berkiellaceae > CADEEZ01. Next base: position 14,780 of record CADEEZ010000018.1, on the reverse strand, counting down.
AACAAGCGCACAAGCGCAAGTGTTACCCAAGCTCCGTATTATAAAGCAAACCATTAATCTATATGGCCCAACAGATCCTTCACGCACGGGGACACGAGGGTTAAATCAAGTTCATCTTGCGGTGAATCAATTGAATGCCAAAGCCTATTCGTGTGCTCCGTGTTTAAAGCGGCATTGTGTGTATGTCAAAACAGACAATCAGAATTTTCCCCCTTGCTATCAAATTATTCATCCCGATCTCGTCATGGAAAGATTAAGCGTATGATAAAGGCCAAACAAACAGAAAAAATACTCTATTTTTTACTGCCCTTATTTTGCTTTACCATACCCATTAGCACTTTTGGCACAACCGTTTGTTTGTTATCTTTGGTTTTATTGTGGGGGGTGACGGGAGACTATAAAGAAAAAATAAAATTGTTTTGGACCCATCACATTGCACGAGTATTTTTACTGTTAATGCTGGGGTCGTTTATTAGCTTATTTTACACAGAGGCAAATGCAAAAGAGGCTTTCAGTGGGCTAAAAGATAGCTTAAGGTTAGGCGCAATTGCGGTGTTTATCTATTATTTTATGCAACAAACACCCGAGGCGCTTCCTATTTTAAAAAAGAGATGTATACAAGCCTTTGTTTTGGCCATGATTGTAACGGCCGTATTGTCCTATTTAAAGTATTTTTTTCATATCTTGCCGCATAAACAAGGTTTAACAGAAGCCGCCGTTTTTAAAAATCATATTAAAACCAGTTTTTTTATGAGCATGGCAGTTTATTTTATGGCCAATGCCTTGCGTGCAAGTCCAAAAAATTTATTATTATGGCTAGGTATTGCCTTCATGGCGGGCAATATTTTATTTTTAAGTGAAGGTCGGATTGGGTATATTATTTTTGCGTTGTTGGCGTTGTATTATTTTTGGGAAATAGCCAAAGTGCGTGGAGTAATGATCATGTCTGGGGTGTTATTAGCGGTCATGTTGGTTTCACAACAATTTTCTTTAAAAATAGCTGAAAGAATAGCGCAAATTCCCGTCGATATAGAGATGTTTTTGGTTAAACAAGATGTTACCACTTCTTCCATAGGGGCCAGGCTTAATTTTATCGCAGGCAGCAGCGATTTAATTTGCGAAAAACCTTGGTTAGGGTGGGGTATTGGTGGGTTTAGGCAGGCTTATCAAACCACCGTCACCAATCCGCATTTATATACCAATAATCCGCACAATGAATATTTGAGAATGGCGGTGGAATTTGGGGTATTTGGCATAGCTTGGTTGGGTTATTTGATCCTAACGGTGTTAAGACAAATCACTAAAATACCGAAGAATCAACAGTATTTAATTCGCGGAATTTGGGTGGCTTTTTTAATAGGCTGTTTGGCCAATTCTTGGCTCATGGATTTTTCTGAAGGAATGTTTATTGTTATCATTTTGAGTTTGTTTTTAGGTAAAGTGCATGAACAGAGCGTTATCCATCATCGTCACCACGTACAATTGGCCCCAAGCGCTTAAGTTAGTTTTAACTGCGTTAGCGGCACAAGTGACGCCCGATATGGAAATTATTATTGCCGACGATGGGTCTGATGAAGAAACCAGAATCATTATTGATGAAGCCAAAAGCAAAATACAGTGTGCTTTACATCATGTTTGGCAACCGGATAATGGTTTTCAGGCCGCAAAAATTAGAAATAAAGCCATTGTAAAAGCGACCGGCGAGTATATTATTTTTATTGATGGTGATTGCATTATTGCAAAAGACTTTATTCAAAATCAATTAAAATTAAAAAAGGCATCGCATTTTGTTTGTGGCAATCGCGTTTTATTAACACGCGAATTTACGCAAGTGTTATTAAATAAAAATAATCAGATTGCTTTGCATCAATGGGGAATTTTAAAGTGGTTGAGTGCTGCGAAGAAAAATAAAATCAATAGAATCTTGCCTTGCATTAAATCAAAAACCCTGATGCGAATTGTTAATTTTTTTGCTAAACAAAAATGGCAAGGGGCTAAAACGTGTAATTTAGCTGTGTGGAAAAAAGATTTGCTGGAAGTGAATGGTTTCGATGAAAGTTTTACCGGCTGGGGATTTGAAGATTCAGATTTAATTATACGTTTATTGAGAAACGGCATAAAGCGTAAAGAAGCTCGGTTTTATGCCCCCGTGATACATCTTTGGCACGCAGAGCAACCCAGAGACAAAGCCTCTGAAAATTTTAAAAAACTAGAACAAGTTATTCTTTCCTCTTATTGTGTGGCACCAAAAGGGTTGAATCAATATGCACAGTGAGGCAATGCAGCCAAAAATTTTGTATTTTTGGGGATTGAAAATAGGAATTAACCCGAATAGCACTTGGCCAGAAATTGAAGAGATGGTTAAAAATATTCGTGAGAATACTGATCATTATTTTAAACAAAAAATAATTAAAAATGATTTGGCTACGACGGTATCTCAAGAAAAAATTGGCGAACATGAACTGATTATAAAACGCATTAATGCTCAAAATTTATTTACGATTATTCGTCGGTTTTTTTGTTTTTCTCGAATAAAACGAAATTGGAAATTTGCGCATATATTAACTTATCATCATATCGATACTTTTACGCCTATTATGATGGTCGATAAAAAGGTATTGGGTTTGAGTTATATAAACTATTTATATATGACAAAGATAGACGGTGTAGAAGCCATTGCTTATTTTGAAAAACAGTCAGATAAAGCGCAATGGCAGCCTATAGCAGATAAAATCATTGCGCTCATAAAAAAACTCAATGCCTTGGGTTTAAGGCATCGTGATTTAAATTTAAGTAATATGATTATTAGTGAAGATAAAGTTTTTTTAATCGATTTAGATGCAATGAAACAAGAAAAAAGAGTTCATGCAAAGTTTTGTAAAAAAGAAATCGATAAATTTATAGAAAACATTGAGCATTTAAAACAAAAAAATAGTGAATTGTATCATTATTTTTATCATGAGTTAGAGAGTAGGTAGCATGAAACTAAATTTTAATAAGGTCAATATCTTAGTTATTGGCGATGTGATGTTAGACAGGTATTGGTATGGTGATACTTCTCGAATTTCACCAGAAGCACCCGTGCCGGTGGTGAATATTAAGCAAATTGAAAACCGATTGGGTGGCGCAGCAAACGTTGCAAAAAACATTGCAAGCTTAGGGGCGAAGGTGACTTTAATTGGCGCCGTAGGGTGCGATGAAAATGCCGAAATTTTATCTGTACTTGCCAAAGAAAGTAAGATTAATCTTGATTGCCAAGCCATATCGGCTCCTACGATCACAAAACTTCGTGTGGTTGGTCGACAACAGCAATTGCTTCGACTCGATTTTGAAGAAAAATCGACAGAAATTAATTTAACTTCGCTTTTTGATCAACATGCACCCCATGCAGATGTGATTATTTTGTCAGATTATAATAAAGGCACGCTCGATAATATGGATTATTTTATCAAGCAAGCCAAAAAATTAGGCAAAACGGTGATTGTTGACCCAAAAAGATATAACCTTGATATATATCAACACGCCGATTGCCTCACTCCAAATAGATCAGAATTTGAAAAAATGGTGGGTCAGGTTTGTGTCACCGATGAAGATTTCGAAGTGCGTGGTTTTGAGTTAATCAAACAAATTGGGCTTAAAAATTTATTGATTACCCGTGGCGCACAAGGCATGACTTTACTTCAATCTGAAGGAAAGAAAGTATTACACATTCCCACTAAAGCCCGAGAAATTTTTGATATCACCGGTGCGGGCGATACCGTGATTGGGGTATTAGGCATTGCCTTAGCCAACCATCATCAGTGGGAAGATGCGGTTAAATTGGCGAATATTGCCGCAGGTGCCGTCGTGGGGAAGTTGGGTACTTCAGCCATTGAACTTGATGAATTAGAAAAACTGTGGCAGCAAAATGAATGCACTGAACTAGAAGATAATATTTTGTCAGAGCAAGAAGCTTTAGAAAAAATTCAGCTGGCCAAACTTCAAGGAAAACGCGTTGTGATGACCAATGGGTGTTTTGATTTATTACATCCAGGTCATATACATTATTTGGAACAAGCCAAAAGACTTGGTCATTACTTATTAATTGCCGTTAATTCAAATGAATCGATACAAAGATTAAAAGGGCCGACGAGACCCATTCATTCTCTTGAACACAGAATGAAAGTTTTGCTTGGTTTAAAAGCAGTCGATTGGGTGGTTGCCTTTACAGAAGATACGCCAGAGCGCTTAATCTCCTCCTTGTTGCCCGATGTGTTAGTAAAAGGGGGGGATTATAAAATTCATGAAATAGCCGGTGCTGAAGCTATTTTAAGAAACGGAGGCGAAGTGAAGGTCCTGGATTTTGTAGATGGATTTTCTACCACCAACAGTATTAACCAAATTCAAGAAAAGGCATTATCATGATTGTTGTTACCGGCGCGTTTGGGTTTATAGGATCAAATTTGGTGCGAGCCTTAAATAAGATAGGGCGAACTGATATTATTGCCGTAGATGATTTGACAGATGGCGTTAAGTTTGCCAATTTGGCCGATTGCCAAATTCAAGATTATTACGATAAAGATGAATTTCTGGACCACATTCAATCCGATCCCAATTACTTTTTGAATCATCAAATAGAGGTTATTTTTCATCAAGGCGCTTGTTCTACGACAACAGAGTGGAACGGCAAGTATATGATGGAAAATAATTTTACTTATTCCAAAATATTGCTAGATTATGCGATTGCTCACCATATTCAATTTATCTATGCTTCGTCTGCTGCCGTTTATGGTAACAGCAAAGTATTTAAAGAATCACCAGAATTTGAAAAACCTTTAAATGTATATGGTTATTCTAAATTATTATTCGATCAATATGTCCGAAAATTACCAAAAGCGAATAGCCAAATAGTGGGTTTGCGCTATTTTAATGTCTATGGCCCCAATGAGCAGCATAAAGGCAGCATGGCGTCTGTTGCTTATCATTTATCTCAACAATTAAAAGAAAAAAGTAAAATCAAATTATTCGAAGGATGCGATGGATATAAAAATGGGGAACAACGCAGAGATTTTGTGTACGTTGAAGACATCGCAAACATTAATTTATTCATGATGAATCATCCCCATATCAGAGGCATTTTTAATGCAGGAACAGGTAAAAGCCAAACTTTTAATGATGTCGCGAATGCAGTGATAGCGCATTACCAAAAAGGTGAATTAGAATATATTCCTTTTCCAGAACATTTGAAAGGACATTATCAAAGCTATACAGAAGCAGATATTATGTTGCTCAGAAAGGCAGGCTATGCAAGTGAATTTAAAACGGTAGAACAAGGGGTCAAAAAATATCTAAGTAGCCTGGATTAAGACATGAAACTTCGATTTAAAAACCTCATAGGACAATTAGATTATTTTCCGAACCTGCAGATATATGTGGCAGAATTTATTATTGAAGAAAGGTTTTTTTCATTTTCCGGGTCAAATAAAGCTGAATTGTATCAACATATTTCAGCAAGTTTAGACCCTTTTGTGGTTGAATCTTACTTTGATCTTAATTTATTGGATGAAAAAACAGGGAATGCAATGACATTGCTTTCTTGAGTCGCCTGGTTTTTTGACCGCGTGGATTTTTGATTTAGCGTCTGCATTGCTTTTTTAGATTCGGGCGTGGAATTTTCAAGTTCTAATAGTTTGGTTGAAATCATATCTTTAATAAAAGGATTATTACTGCGTTGCACTTTTGCCAATTCCAAAATCGATGATAAACGTGCATCTATCACAGTGGGCTTAAGTGTTTGAGCCAATTGATGATGATCGGCGAGCAAAGCAAGATCATACGCTGTTTTTCCTTGGCTATTTTTGATAGAAGTATCAGCTCCCCAAGCGGTCAAGAGTTGTGCACAGTGGTGATGACCCATCAGTGCGGCAAAATGTAGGGGCGTCATATTTTGACAAACTATGTCTTGGGCCACTGCATTTATTTTAGCCCCTCTGATTAATAAATCTCGTGCAATCGCTAATTGATTGAATTGAATAGCAATATGAAGTGCGCTTAATCCATTCTCTAACGTTGCCATAATTTCTAATACACTGGCCGAATGAATAAGATCTTTGGCTTTATCCCATTCTTGATTTAATAAGGCGGTAATGATTCTTGAACTCATGATAGCTCCTACTGCTTTATGGTTAAAGCAAGCCATTAGTTAAGTTACTAAGTCCATCATAACCTGAAATGGATTAGAAAATAAAGACTGTTTAAATCAGCAGAAATTCGGCACCAATAAAAAAATACGGTTTGGCTGTAAAGCGAAGATGATTGGCAAGCCCTTGGCCGTCTTGAAGGTCTATTTTTAAGTAACTAATCCCTACATAGGGTGTTAATTTAGACAAATGGGTATCAAATAAATGAAATCGTTGCACCAAACGCGCTTCACTGATGTGTAAATGAAAAAGGGGTAATGACGCGGATAAGGAAAGTGCACTGGAAAAATAAGGGTGCCAACGGTATTGAAACTCTGTCCCAAAAGAACAAGATAAATTAATAAAATCTCGATCTGAAGACGGTGCAGGTACACCGAACACTTCACTTAAAGGATAGAAATGATAGTGATAACCTATCCAGTCGATATTGCTGAATATGGCAAAATGAAAATTGTTATTTTGAGGGAGGCTCGAAAATTGCTTTTTGAATTGGATTTTGTTTTTATTTAGCTCAATATTAAAATGATAGGGCACATCAATAGGCAGAGATTTTCCATGAGAAAATAAAGCTTGATTTAACATGGCGCTATTTTCTAAGTGAATGGCAGAGTGGCTGTAGACCATTTGCCAAGTGCCATATTGAACGCCTGCGCCAAACGTATGATAGGTTTCAAGGCCAATATTGAGTTCATTAAAATTAGGCCTTCGATAACTCGAGCTGGCTTGATCTCCTCCTCTTGGGATTTGATTAAACCCTGCTGTTTTGGCTAAGCCATATTCACCAAAAGTGAGTATATAATACGGGCTATCTGCATAACTGGGTAGGCAAAAAAATACAAGCGTAAAAATAAAAATTAACTGGGTTGTTTTAACCATGAAGCTTTACATTTCCTTCCTGGAAAAAGATGAGTATTTAACCAATCAAAACTCAGGTTAAGATGATCTTGTGTTTGCCAAGGTAATTGAATGCAAAGTAATCCAGAGCCTTGTAGCGCATAAAACCCTGAAGTCTCTGGGTCCAAACCGGGTTCTAGATACCATTCATGTTGCCAAAGGGAGTTTATGGGCAATCGACTGATTTTTTTGCTTAACCATTCTATGCCATCTCGAGGGCGATTATTTAAGATAGGGTACCAAATCACGTAAATGCCGGTAGAAAATCGTTTAACAGATTGTGTGAGGCAGTCAGCAATTTGTTCATATTCTGTTTTTTCTTCAAAACTGGGATCAATAAAAATAATGCCGCGTTTTTCTTTAGGAGGCAATAGTGCTTTAGTGGCTTGATACCCATCGTTTTTTAATAATGTTAAATTGGGCGATTTAGGTGAAAAATGTGTTTCAAGGGCATTAAAAACGCTTGGATGTTTTTCGCATACGGTTAATTTTACGTCTTTATTCAAAAAAGAAGAGAACAATAAGGGCGAACCCGGTATTTGTTTTAATAACTTGTCAGGATTATATTTTTTTAATATCTGAGCATAAACCCGGATAAGGTTGGGTACACTGTGATCAGCTATGAGGGCGTCCACTTGATTAAAAAAAGGTCCCAATCCCGATTGGAGTTCACGATAATTTTTAGAGGATTCAGCAGAATGCGGATAAAGCCCTTCTCCTCCATGGGTGTCTAACAGGCTAAAAGGTTTAGCTTTTTCTTGTAAATTCGTTAAAATTTCTGTTAACACAAGTTGTTTATGCAAATCGCTAAAGTTTCCTGCATGATACTTATGCAAATAGCTCAACATTATTTTAGTCTCAGCCGGTTCCAGTAAAATTGTTTAGTATATCGATTCAGTTCGACGTCGCTTAAAAAGCGGTTCTCTTGCCAAAAAGGGGTTGCATCTACTCTGTACAATAAACTGCTTTTCCATGAGCGGTTAAGTGCACTCCCAATTCTAAAAGTATGTGGGTAGGTTTCATTCACTTTTTTATCGAGGCTTCTCGAAAAGTTTCCATAGGGATAAACAAAGCTGCTGACAGGAGAGTCCGTTTTATGTTCAAGGATATGCTTAGATAAGATAATTTCTCGCTCAAAATCTTGTTCGCTTCTCAGCTCTCTTGCTAGGTGCAAATGAGAATGGCTATGAGAAGCTAAAGTAACATTAGCGCTCTGCGCCATAATTTTAAGTTCTTCCCAGGTGCAAAAAGGCACATGAGATTGGTAAAGCATATTATCCATGCCATTCGGATAGGGGACGGCTAATCGCGTTTGGGCGGGCACTTCGGTAGAATCTAGAATATATTTTGTTGGTACAGCCAGTATGGCTTTGGCCTGGTAACGTTGTAAGAGCGGAAAAACATGACTATAAAAATCACAATACGCGTCATCAAACGTTAAACAAATATTGAGCCGTTTAGCATCCAGTTTATCTCCTGGAAACACAATGGGGAAATTTTTGGTTAAATAATCTAAATGCGCTTCAAATTTTGCTATAAAATCGGGAGAAAGCGGTTCAACTATTTTATGGTACATTAAAACCAGTAAGTTTAAATTAAGCATTGTTGTTCATCATCATTAATTTTATGTATCGGTAATAGGTGCCATGCGCATTTGAGAGGGCCAGCATGAATCCTGCTTTACCATCTAAAAAGCCTAATTTTAAAACATACCCTCTTATAAAACACCATAAACCATGGCTAATGGCCGTAAATAAACTGGCTTTTTTATTATGGCTAAATTTTTGCTTCGCCGATTCTGTGGAATACACATTCATTTTATGGAGTAAGGCTTCAAATGAGCGAAAAGGGTGGTGAATGATTTTGCCTTGAGCTTTGCTTTTTTTGCCCGATAATTTTATTTGGCAATGAACCACATCAGGTGTAATTTCACCTTGGTGTCGATTAAATAATCTTAAATGTTTTTCACCTCGCCAATCACCAAATTTTATGGGGTATCCAAAATAATGAGATTGATACGGAATATCATAGCCAGCCATATTAGTCTTAGCAGCACAAATTTCAGCCAGTTCATTCGCCAATTCTGCAGAAACTTGTTCATCGGCGTCAAGCACTAAAATCCAATCTTGCGTAGCGCGTTCAAATGCGCGTCTTTTTTGAGGGCCATCACCCGGCCAATCGGTTACCGTCACATGCGGGGTAAATTGCCTAGCAAGCGCCACGGTTTGGTCGGTAGAACCAGAATCAATCACAATGATTTCTTTGGCAAAAGACACTGAACGCAGACATGCTTCAATATTGTGCGCTTCGTTGTAGGTGATAATCAGTACACTGATTGGAATAGAATGTGAAACCATGATAACTAACCTGCAAGTCAAATAACTTATACTGTTTATCTCTGTATTGAATAAAATATATTATATCTGTTTTCAATGTTTTATAATCTTACTTACTCTAAAAAAGCGTAAATTTATTGTTTTCTTTATTCTGAGCAGGTGATTTTAGTGGGATTTTTGCTTTTTCGTGCAATATATACCGTGTTGTGTTGGTTAGTTTTACCCTTTGTTTTCTTAAGATTGTGGATAAAAGGGCGCAATAGTGTTGGATATCGCCATAGATGGGCAGAGCGCATAGGTAGTTATTCAACTGTTTTTAAACAAAAAAATAAGTGTAATGGCCCTGTACTATGGGTACATGCGGTTTCAGTGGGTGAGGTATTAGCGGCGATCCCCTTAATGAAAAAACTAGAGAGCAGTTACCCTCAGCACTTGATTTTAATTACCACGATGACCCCCACAGGGTCTGAAAGAGTGTTGCAAACTTTTGCTTCACAGCTCAATCAAAAAACCATGTTGCATGTTTATTTACCTTATGACATATCTTGTTTCATAAATCGTTTTTTAGCTTATTTTAAGCCAGAATGCGGTTTTATTATGGAAACAGAAATTTGGCCAAACTTATTTTGGTCTGCCATAAAACGAAAAATCCCCGTTTGTATTGTTAACGCTCGGCTTTCTCCTAATTCTTTTGGTGCTTACCTTAAGCTTAAAAATTGGGTCAAACCGGTTTTAAGCAAAATATTTGTTTTAACCCAAAGTGAAGCAGATTTAACCCGATATCGCGCATTGGGGGTATTACCCGAGCACAGCGAAAATATGGGCAATATTAAATTCGATGTTGAATTTCCTAAAAATATAGAAGAAAAAACAGAGGTACTGCGCAAAAAATTTGCGCATCAGCCCATTTGGATTGCGGCAAGCACGCATGCGCAAGAAGAGGAAATCGTCTTAGCGGCTTTTACACAGCTTAAAAAAGAAATTGAAAATTTATTATTAATTTTGGTCCCCAGACATCCTAATCGTTTTGATGAAGTGGCCAAATTGTGTGTCGATGGGGGCTGGCAAGTCGCCAGAAGAAGCCAACAAGATTGGATGATGCACCCTAAAATTGATATTTATCTGGGCGATACCATGGGAGAAATGCTCCTGATGTATTCGGTAAGTGAAGTCGCTTTTGTGGGAGGCAGTTTAGTGCCAGTAGGGGGCCACAATTTATTAGAGCCTGCTTTATTTGCGGTGCCTGCTTTAACAGGGCCGATATTACATAATTTTGTGCACATCAGTGATTTGCTTATTGCTGCTAATCACACTCAAATTATTCAAAATAAAGAGGATTTGGCAGAAAAAGTCGGTATCTTGCTTAAAGATAAAATCTTGAGAAATGAAAAAGGGCAGGCAGGTAAAGCGGTGCTCAATAAAAATCGAGGCGCATTAAGCAAGTTGATGGATTTTGTGGAAAATCGGAAACTGATTAATACTGTGCTTAAGTAGTTTTTTTTGCCCTCACCCGTCTCGGTACAGCTAACGCTGTGCCTCGCCACCCTCTCCCATGCGCTTCGCTATGGTAGAGGGGATCTAGTATCGAGCCAGATAGTGAATTGTTTTTTAAATTGGCACAGTTTAGATCCCCTCTACCGGTTACGGGAGAGGGTGGCCCGGCAAAGCCGGGACGGGTGAGGGGGATTTTCTTGAAGTTGCTCACAAACATATCGCTACGCTCAAATGTCGGCCCCCTATCAAAGGGGGCTAAGATCCAAATTCCTAAAATTCTGGCCGGCACAGAGGCCGGCCACTACAAGATCGCAGCATCCCGAGATTATATTATAGGCACTGATTTGTAGTGGCCGGCCTCTGTGCCGGCCAAAATATAAATTGTTTATTAAATCGTATTATCCGTTAAAAGCCTATCATCCTTAATCCTATCTTTGTGCGTCGCCCCACCCACAATCATCCCCGAACCCACAGCAATTGCTAAACCTTGGATGGTAATTTTTTCCTGTTTACTTTTTTTGTAAATAATATATTCGCCAATATTCATGATCGTCGTAAAGGCAATTTTAAAAACGGTTGACCAAGCACCGCCTGAAATCTGTTTAGTTTGCCCGAGACTTAATTCCTTCATTATTTCATCCTTTTTGAGGGTCCATGTTCAAATCGGGTTGATTTTATATAAGGATATATTTGAAATGCAACTTAATCGTATGCTATGAATTATGTCTTGAGATAGAATGCATTATCGATTAAATTATCTTTTCACGCTTACATAAGGAATGAATATGGATAAACTATATATAACGCAAGCGACTACAGAGGCGGTAGAAGCGTGTAAAAATAAACTATCTCAAGCTATTTTCTTGGCAGAAGAAACCCGAAATCAACATACGGCTATTTATCCTCTTCATAATCGCTATTTTAGTAATGGCGATACCCCTTGGGTGATATTAATTAACACGAAAAATGAGATGAAACTTCATTTTGATGGTGAAGATTATCTCATTCAAGAAAATCAATTAGTGATGTTTGATGATAATATTTTTCATGCGTGGGAAATGCATAATAATGATTTAATTGCTTATTACTACCGTGCAACGAGTGAAAAACCCGTTACACGCGGGACGTATTGCTTGGATAATTATTTTTAACCTCCCCGAATGCGAGGGAATTAAAAACTGAGGCTTTTTCTAAAAATCCCCTTCTCAAAGCATACCTACATAAGTAGGCGCGATCTCTCGAGACGGGTGAGGGTGTTTTTAAATCATGTTTTTTCCCTCATCCAGCCTTTCAGGCCACCTTCTCCCGCTACCACTCAGCTACGCTTCGTTGCGGTAGAAGGGAGAAAGCCATATCGAGCTATTTTTTTGAGCCATCACAAATGTTTTTAGGTATGCTATCAAAAGGGGCGAAGATCTAAATTTCTTTATTCCGCCAAATAATTAATAGGCAAATATTGCTCAGGCCAGTTGCTGATGTTTTGAATCAACAATTGATTCACTTCAATCATATCTTCTTCCCCTAAGCTACCGGCTTCAAATTTTAAGTTGAGGCCCTCTAATACATATTTGTATCGCGCTTGAGCATAATCTCTTCTGGCACTTAATAGATCTGTTTCTGCCGCCAACACATCTAAAACAGTACGTGTGCCCACTTCATAAGCGGCGCGTGTGGCATTTAAAGCACTTTCATTTGAAATAACGGCTTGAGAAAGGGCGCGCACTTCACTGATGCTAGAATTAATTGAGCGGAAAGCTTGCAACGTTTCACTGGTACGCGTTCTTATCTGGAAATCAACCTCTCGATTGGCTTGGTCGAATCTTGCAGAGGCTTCCCGAGTTCGGGAAATCACCGCGCCGCCTTCAAAAAGCGGTACAGTAAGATTTAAGGTGATTTGGCTTGAGTTATACACTTCTTTATTGTCAGGGATAAAAGAAGGGGCAATCTTTGATTTGCCTGTGCTAGCTTGTATATCGACTGTAGGCATATGGCCTGAACGGGCATTAAAAATAGTATATCGAGCAATGGTAGAATTTGTTTGAGCAATTTGTAATTGAATATTATGTTTGAGCGCCGCGTCAATCCACAATGTTTGATCTTCAGGTATGGGTTTATGTAAATTCACTTCTTTTTGAAGCGGAGAAAGTCCTGGAAAATCAACCCCAATGATTTCAATTAATTTCTCTTTATTATTTGCAACCGCATTTTTAGCAGACACTTCTGAGGCTAAGGCACGATCTCGTTTTGCTTTGGCTTCATGCACTTCGGTGACGGCCACCAACCCCACGTCGAAACGTTGTTGCGCTTGTTCTAGCTCTCTAGAAAATGCGGTGTGTTGTGATTTGGCAAATTGTAAATCGTCTAGGCTTGCTAATAAATCAAAGTAGATTTGAGACACGCGTAAAATAAGTTGTTGTTTTTTTAACGCATACGTCATGATGCCCACTTGTTTTTGATAAGTGGATTGTTTCAATTGTGAAAAGTAGTCAACGTGAAAAATAGGCTGTGTCAAATTCACCGTGTAACTATGCGTGTTAAACCTCTGCTGAGGGGCATAAAGTTCATTATCATTCCCGGTAGTGGAAAGCGTGGCACTGAGATTAGGTAATAGTCTTGAAAATGCCTGAGGAACCACTTCGTTGGTCGCACGCATTTCTGCTTCACTCGCCAAATAAGTGGGGTCATTTCTTAAAGCCAGCTGATAGACCGTTAATAAATCTTCTGCTTGAATCGGTGCTGAAAAGCAGGAAAGCAACCCGAGTACTGTCCCGATTTTTTTTCTATTAAACTTGTTCATTATGGTTTCTTCCTTGCTGATTTTTTGAGATTAAAAGTCAAACCGATGATGGAGAGGCGCATCCATCAAAGGGGTAACCACCGTTTCAAATAAGCTTTCTTGTGAGAGATGGTTATCAAGCGATTTAGACATAATAATGGCCTCTTGAGTAGATGTTTTCCCTACAAAAACAAATAGCTTACCGCCAGGGCTAAGTTGATTGATGAGTGCACTGGGAATAAATTCGGCATAACTGCCTGTCACGAGGATTTTATCAAAGGTTTTTTCTGGGGTTGACGTATCGCCCAACGCCCCATTGCCCAAGATTAATTCAATATTATGAGGAGTAAAGGGATCAAGATTTTGCTTCGCAAGGGAAAGTAATTCAGGAATAATTTCAATACTCGTCAGTTTTTTCCCTAATCGTGACAATAATAAGGTACTGTATCCAGACCCTGTGCCAATTTCTAATATATGATCGGTCGCTTGTATCTCGAGCGCTTGTATGGCCCTTGCTAAGGTTTTGGGCGGAAGCATCCTTTGGTTATGCAACAAAGGGATGTCAGTGTCAGCATAAGCAAGTTGTTGATAGGCTTCTGGCACAAATTTTTCTCGAGGCGTATGGAGCATTAGTCCCAATACCGCGGCATTTAAAACGCCCCAAGTTTTAAGTTGGCAAGATATCATGTTTTGTCTGGCTTCTAAGAAATTTGGCATAGTTGTATAACTGTCTTGTTATCTGATTTTAGGTTTTGATCTTTGATCGGGAAAAAAATATTATCATACCCTCGAGATGGCTCATACCCCGATTGTGATAAACGAATAGGTAAGAAAATTGACTAAAAAAATCTGGCAATCTGAGTTTACACATCAAGACGTGATTGTTGAGTCTAGTATGCACAAATACGAAGGGCACTTTACGCTTAACGAACTACTCATTAAATTTAAGAAATTTAATGGCGAATGGTCAGATTCTGTTATTCGAGAGCAGATCAACAGGGCAAATGCAGCCGCACTTTTGTTGTATGATCCTAAAGAAGATAAAATTGTTTTAGTAGAACAACTTCGAATTGGATGTATTGATGATAAGACAACTCAGAG
>CADEEZ010000017.1 GCA_902826485.1 uncultured Gammaproteobacteria bacterium | reverse complement strand
AAACAACCTCTGTTGGGTCTACTCAACCACCGGTTCAGGTTCAGCAACCTACGCAAACAACCTCTGTTGGGTCTACTCAACCACCGGTTCAGGTTCAGCAACCTACGCAAACAACCTCTGTTGGGTCTACTCAACCACCGGTTCAGGTTCAGCAACCTACGCAAACAACCTCTGTTGGGTCTACTCAACCACCGGTTCAGGTTCAGCAACCTACGCACACAACCCCTGTTGGGCCTACTCAACCACCGGTTGCGCAAACAACACCCGTTGTACCTAATCAAACAGCTCAGCAAAATGTACCCGTAAATATTAAACCAACGTTTACCCCTAGCTTAAATACTCAGCAGCAGACAGGTGGGTTAGTTGCACAGCAGTCAATATCTGCAGATAAAAGCGCCAAAGAAAAAGCACAAGAGGTATTTGATTTGACACAAACACAACCAAATAAATATAAAAAAGGGATGCATCCTGCTCATAAAAATTTAATTTTGGCAGATCTACATTTGTTATCTAGCAATGAATCCGAATTTAAGGAAATTGTTTCAGAGTTAAATAAATTAGTAATTGACTTAAGAAAAAATGATACAGCTAAAAAATATTCATTTGCAGAATTTGCTGAACAGCCCAGCGCATTTAAATATAATGATAAACTATACCCAACCAAGCCATCTGTTCCCACGGGAGGTAAACCTACTACTAAATAATGTCTTAATTTTTATTACTATTTCTTACTAAAGAAGTCCATTGTTCTTCCCATCCTTTTTGATGAGTAGCATTGATTTGTACCATAGTGACTTGCGAAAATGTTGAATTTAAATTCTTTTCACATCTTTTCAAAAAATTTTCTGTTACAATTTTTGGAACAATTTTATCTGTACTGCCAATATAATGTATTTGTTTTATATTATTTAATTTATCTGTAAAATTTATGGGATTTAAGCAATTAGGCAGTGGAGTGGTGCGATGATACGCTGTCATCATTTCATGATTTAAATCTCCTGCTACGGTTCTAATTATTTCTACATCATTTCTACGTGCAGCCACTAATACAACTATCGCTGCGCCACCTGAATACCCAATTAATTCTAGTTTATCGTTTAGTCCTAACCCTAAATTTGCTTTTAGTATATCTATTGCTTGATTAATATTATCTATCACCAATTCACTGAATCTGTCGCTAGACCAATATTTGGTTGAGCAATTCTCAGATGTGAGTTTGTGTTGTGTAAATTGACAAGGGCGAGCCAAATAGGCCACGGCTGTATCTGGTTGATTATTTCTGGGATCTTGAATGGCCAATCTTAATGCTAACGCATAAGGAGGAGTAGGGTTTTTTGATAAAATCTGTTTTTTTATCCAGCTTCTTCCATCCCCCTCTATATATATAACTAATTTTTGAATATCAGCGTGATTATTATTATTTTTTATTAAGCTGGTTAATTCAAACTCTTTTGTTTTTATGATACTGGTTTTAAATCCAGAATTTTGAGCGTGCTTTATTTCAGGGTGAGAAAACTCAGAGGATGTGCCAGGAGTTTGACAGCCTGAAATCATCAGTAATATCAATAGTGATAAATTATATATAAGGTATGTAGCAGGAATAAATTTAAACATAGCCATAGTTTAGGTTACTTTTATTTAAAATAAATCTCCCCGTCTGCTCTCGCCTAACGGCAAAAGTAGCCTGCCCCCCTTTTTCAAAGTTGGGCACAGATAGTGGCACATAATTTACCCCACTTTGAAAAAGGGGGGTGAAGAGTCAAAGACGAGCCGGGGAGATTTGGCAAATCCTAATAAGCTCGTCTACTATTAATTCAATGGCTTATTTTATCCCAAGTTTACATTAGTTGATTGACTTATTCAAACTTGATATAGAATTTAATTTTTACTCATGGAGAGAGAATACTATGTTGCTAGCTACCAGAAAAACCAAAAATAATTTAGTCAGAACAGTGTTAGCTTCAGGTGTTCTGATTTCCTCAGTGACATACATGAATGTTGCTCAAGCAGCTACTGTGGCTGTTGGTGCGCCAACTGTAACCGCAGATAGCACCAGCGATTATAATTTTACAGCAGATACCACTTTAGAAGTCAGAGATGGTGATGATATAACTAACAACGCTGGTAAATCAATTCAAACTACGGTTGCTAATAGGGGTGTAGTAACATTTAAAGGTGTATCGAATGTCAATGGTAGTATTGGAGACACCAATAGAATAAAACAATTGATTTTTCAAAATGCAGATACGAACGATGTTACGATTACAGGTGCTACAGACGCTACAACGTTAACTTTCCAAAATGGCGGTGCAGTTATATTCAATGGTACAGTGGGTGCCGCAACGCCTTCAATTATAACAGCGACGGGTAATGGTAGCGCTCTGTTCAATCAAAACTCAATTCTAGCTTTATCAACTTTTGGGGCCGTTGCAGGTGATTCTTTTACAACTACATTCACTTTAGGCTCTGATTTTAAAGCGTTAGTTACTGTTGCGCAAAATACTACCCTTAATTTAAATACCGGTACAACGAATGCTAATAATTTGCTTGTAACTGATACAGCGACAGTAAACTTCCTCAAAAATTATACTCTTGGCGCAGATTTAACAGTAACCGGTACAGGCGGCGGTTCAAATGCCGTTATTAATGTTACAGCTGCTAAAATTTTAGGAGTTACTGGTGAGACAGTTGTTACAGATGGTACAGTTACTGTTGGTGCAGGCGGTACCTTAAATACAAATGATTTAGAATTTCATGGCGCTTCAACAGCCAATTTACAATTAGGTACAGCGGGTGGTGCTGCAGAAGTTGATGGCAGTTCAGTCGTTAATTTTAATGCTGCCCTTTACACCATTACAGGCGCGTTAACAACTGGCGGAACGGGTACCATTAATGTTGGAACCGGAAACACACTGCAAGTTGACGGTGCTATCACAATGGGTGGCTCTTCAGTTTTAAATGCAACTGGTGGTGTGATTGATAATGATGCTGCGGGCGTAGATTTTACCCTTGGTGGCAGTGCGATTGCTAATTTAGGAACAGGTGATGTTGGCGATGATATGTTGGTCAACAATAACGCACAGGTTAATTTTCTCGGTGGACAATTTAACATTGTTGGTGATTTAACTTTTGCGAATAGTGGTCAAGCTTCAGTGATATCGGGTTCAAAAGCAAATGTAGGTGCGAACATTAACACAGTAGCTGGAACTCAGTTCTCATTTAACTTAAATAACACAATTACTCCAGGTGTGTTTGCGGCTGGTAATAATGCGAACATAGTCGGAAATGAAATTGTTAACGTTAGCAACGTGAACATAGGATTAATTGGAGCTGGAGCTACAGTGACTAAAACGCTCATCACAAGTGCGGTGGGTGCTACCATTGCTGTTGAACCAACTTTAAATGCCCCTAGCAATCTTTTTGTTAATTACTCTCTAGACATACCTGCTGGTAATCAAGCTTTAAATTTAGTAATGACTCGTACTACACCAACCGGCCTTGATGATAGCATCCAAGGCTTAGCAAATGTATTTGGTGGAGCAACGGCAGCTAATACGTCAGGCGAATTATCTAATTTACTAGACAATTTAGGCGATTTGAATGCTGAACAACAAAGAGAAGCACTACTACAAATTGCACCTTTAGTTGATGGCGGCCTAGGTGCAACAATGGTTACGGCTCAAGAAAATACGTTTGATTTATTCTCACAACGTCTTGGCGAGCTACGTGCAGGTTTAGACAACTACAACACGGGTTATTCTGCAGGTCACATGGATGATAAAGGCCATGGCACTTGGATAAAACTCTTTGGTAGCCATGCTGATCAAGGCACTCGCCATAGCATTCCTGGTTACACTGCCGAAACATGGGGTCTTGCTGCTGGTATCGACATGATGATCACCGAAAGACATTTAATTGGTTTGGCTTTAAGCTGGGCTAGCGTAGATGTTAACCATGACTTAAATGACGCTGATACGGATATTAACAGCTATCAAGGTTCTTTCTACGGTAGTTGGAATATCCAAACACCATTATTCTTTAACTGGATGGCTTCTGCTGCCCATAATGATTACGATATAACACGTCGTACAACAGTTGGCGCCTTTAACCAAACAACCATTGGTGATATGGATGGCTGGCAGTATGGTGCTCGCGGTGAATTAGGTTATGTATTTGGTGAGCGTTGCTTCCACATTACGCCAACCATGTCATTATCTTACTCGCATATAGATTTTGATGATTACCGTGAACAAGGAAATTCTACTGCAAATCAATTCGTGAGATATAAAGACGTTGATACCTTGCTTGTGGGTGTAGGCGTGTCATTCTCTCTCGATTATGAAATGGAAAGAGCCTTATTACAGCCCGAAATTCATACTAATGTGAGTTACGATATTATTGGTGATGAACAAGAAGTGAATGCACAATTTGTTAGCTTCGGTCCTTCGTATCAAGCATCGGGTGCTTCAATTGCGCGTTGGGATTACAACGTGGGTGCGAGCATCACAACTTGGGGTGATTCTGGCCTAGGCATTAGCATTAGCTACGACTACGATTGGAAGAGCAGCTACCATGCGCACTCAGGTTTTGTAAGAGTGAGATACGAGTGGTAGTAGTTTAAGAAACTTGGTTGCGAGCCAAGTTTTCTAGCAGTTTTGACCAAAATTTAAAGCCCCGGTAAACGGGGCTTTTTTTATGGAGAAAATCCCTCTGTACGTCTACGCTAAAGCTTCGACGTGACGGCCCCCTTTTTCAAAGTGGGCAAAGATAAGTGCTTAGAAGTAAAAATAGGGGCGAGCGGGGGGATTTTTAATATCTTCAGGAGAGAGAATACGATGTTGAGAAATAATAATCTAATTAAAACTTTTTTGTCATCCAGTGTTTTAATTTGTTCGATAGTTTACTTGGATACAGTATATGCAGCGACAACTGATGTAAATGGCCCGGGCATTCCTTCGGTAAGTGGCAATGATATAAAATTTACCACCGATGACAATATTGATATTACTGATGGACACATCATTGGCAATGGCGCGGGGTTTTCAGCACAAAATCAGACGACTGCCATTAATCAAGGTACCTTAACATTTTTGGGTGATTCTACTGTTGCAAGCACGATTGGTATTGGCGTTGATGGTGCGTTAAGAGCCATTATTTTTAATGGTCTGCCAAACAAAACAGTCACGATTAACGGTGCAACAGCGGCATTGGATGCGGCAACGATTAATAGCCGCACCGTGATTTATAATGGCACGGTAGATATTGGCAACGATTTTAATATTCAGGATGCCAGTTCGGCTATTTTTAATCAAGCCGTTACCATCAATCATGATTTTAATGCACTTACCTCTACATCTATTTTTAATGCCAACGCCAATATTGTCAACGACATGAATACGGCATTAGAAGCCAAAGTTACCTTTAATAAAATAGGAAACATTGCGGGGGGGAATTTCTCTAATCAATCTATTATTCATTTTAATGGGGGAGGTGCTGCAACAGGAGATATGTTCTTAAATAATACCGCCACCGTTAATTTTAACCAAAGTTATCAAATTAATGTCGGTAAAAATCTTGCGTTGGATAACGGTGTTACCCTTGGTGTTGCAGGTGGGGCAGTGTTAACTTTAGCGGGGGGAGATTTAACCAATGCGGCCAATGGCGCGCGATTTGTGTTTAATTTAAGTAATACCGCCACGCCTGGTTTAATTAATGTGGTGGGTAAAGCGACGATTAATAACACTCAGGCTGTAAAAGTGTTGAATGTAAACTTAGCTCAATATCAACTGGGTACCAACACCAAAAATCTCGTCACGGAAACAGGAAATGGCGTGGTATCCAGACCTGCTTTGACCGCGCCTAATAATTTATTTATGACTTTTACTTTAGATGTGCCCAATCCTAATACCTTAACTCTTGTGACCACTCGTGTTGTGCCAACAGAATTAGTCGGCAACAATAATAATGTTGTGGGTGTGTTAGGCACAGTGACCAATACCAATGCAACGGGTGCCTTGCTCGATTTAGTGGATAATATTGGTGATATCACTGATTTGAATACTTTAAATGAAGCGTTAGGGCAAATCGTGCCGTTAATCGATGGCGGTGTTTCTACCACGGCATTAACCACGCAAGATAATACCTTTGATTTATTTTCACAACGTCTTGGCGAATTACGAGCAGGGTTAGAGAATTATCATGCCGGTTATTCTGCAGGCCATATGGATAATAAAGGCCATGGCACGTGGATAAAATTCTTTGGCAATCATGCCCACCAAAGTCAGCACAGTGATAACATTCAAGGCTATCAATCCACCACAGGGGGAATAGCGGCGGGTTTTGATACGATGGTGACAGAAAGGAATTTAATAGGCGCTGCCTTAAGCTGGGCAACCGTAGACGTGCATCATGATTTAAACAATGCGAAGACAGACATTAACAGCTATCAAGGGTCTTTATATGGCAGTTGGAATATTGAAACGCCCTTATTTTTGAATTGGATGGCTTCTGCAGCGTTTAATCAATACGACGTAACACGCCATATTATCATTGGTAACTTTAACCAAACGATGATAGGTGAATTTGATGGTTGGCAGTATGGTGCCCGAGGTGAATTGGGATATGTATTAGGGGAATCCAACTTTCATGTTACGCCTACGGCTTCATTGACCTATTCTCGGGTTACTTTTGATGCGTATCGTGAAAAAGGAAATTCTACGGCGAATCAAACTATGGCTTACAGCTCGGTCGATGCCTTGCTTGCAGGCCTAGGCATTCAATTTTCTTACGATATTGAAACAGCAAAAAGTTTAATAACTCAAGAAGTGCATGCGAATGCCGGTTACGATTTTATTGGTGATGACTCCAAAGCGACGGGACAATTTGTGAGCTTTGGGCCAGCCTATCAGGTTGCAGGCGGCTCACCTGCTCGTTGGGATTACAACTTAGGTGTGAGCATAACGACTTGGAATGAATCGGGATTAGGCTTTAGCATTAGTTACGATTATGACTGGAAGAATGATTATCATGCGCATTCAGGGTTTTTTAGATTGAGATATGAGTGGTAGGGGAGAAAATCCCCCCGCCGCTTCGCGTCGGCCCCCTTTTTCAAAGTGGGCAAAATCCTTATTTTTCTCGCAATAACAATACCAGGTGTGGATTTCACCCACTTTGAAAAAGGGGGTCGTGAGCCCGATGAGGGCGAGCGGGGGGATTTTTCATATTCTGGATAAACACCGAAAGTGATATACTGACTTTGGATGCTGTTTCCTAAGTCAAGGAGTGACTGGTGAAAAGAAAATTTACCCTTACACATGCGATTTTATCATCAAGCATCTTTCTAACTATATTAAGTTTCTCCCCTTCAACTTTGGCCGTGCTCACGCCGGTAGTAGATGGCAGTGATAGCACGGTTACACCAGCCGGTGCAGGTTATAACTTTGCAGGAGGTGGGATAGCCTCTTTTAATATTGTCCACAATGACGCCATCACGAATACTGCTGGCGTAAGTTTTGATCATAATCCTTTTCCCGGAGGCGCTGTTACCCTTAATTTTTTAGGTTCTTCTATTGTTTCGGGAAGTATTGGCGATTATGGCAATACCCGTTCGATTAATTTTATTAACTTGAATACAGCAAATAATCTCAATGCAGAAATTCTAGTGCAAGCCGGTAATATCTTAGCGGGTACACTCGAGATTCAACACGATAGCACTTTAATTTTTCAAACAAATGGCCAAATTGCCAAAACAAATATAACAACTAATGCGATTAATACAGGAACAGTGCGCTTTTTAGAAGGCGGTGAAATTATTGGCCAAACAGGGGCGGCGCTTGCACCCCTGGGCAAACTGGATTTTTTGAATCAATCAGGGGGTAAAAGCCTTACACTAGACAATCCCATTTACGTGAATAATGTGGTTATAGGGGGGGACGGCCATTTAATCACCAAAGATCATATGACCGTCGCCAATCAGATTAATTTTACAGGCGATGGTTTGCTCACCCTAAATGCGGCTATAAACGGCACAGTGACAAATGGGATCGTCACACAAAATCATCAACAAGGGAATCTCACTTTTGTAGGGAATTCGACTTTTGTGGGGAACTTAGGCCAAAATACCAAAAGTTTAAATACGGTAACAGCAGGCGCGACGGGCACAGAAGTGCAAATATCTGCAAGCCAAATTTATGCCAAAGGCATTACGCTATCTGGTGATGGCACACTCACTTTTAATGGTGCAGGGCCAACCCATATTTTTGCGCCTATTAATCCAGCCGTAAACAATCAAGGTGAAATAAAAACCGCGGCCACCAACGCGGTAACATTTGGTCAAGCCGTCGGTCAAACCAACCCCATTCGATTATTCACCGTATCGGGTGATGCGGTTATTGATGCCGATTTTAAGGCCACCCAAACAAAAATAGCAAATAAAACCCTGACCGTTAATGCAGGTAAAAAATGTGAAAGTATTATTGATGGGAGTGGGGTAAGTATTGGTCATTTGGTGTTTAATGACACCAATACCAGTTATGGCACGATAGGGGGCACCAGGAGTTTAGCTTCGGTGACCTTTACTGGTGCCGGAGGGAGTATATTTACTTTACAACACAATATCGCTGCTGCCCAAGTCAATATTAACCAACAAGAAACCTTATTAATCGACAATGCAATTAATCATAGCATCACCGGAAATTTGCTTGTAAATAATAATGCTCAACTCACCGTACCGTTTGGTAAAACCCTTCAAATGTTGGGCGCGTCGGCTAATGTGACCTTTAACGCAGATACCACGCTAAATTATCATATGGCCAACGGGGTGACAGGACTTGCACCTGCATTAACAGCAACAGGTACAGTGGCATTCAATGCAACGAGTATCGTCAATTTGGTTGATGCACCTAAAGTGGCGGCTGTTCCGTTTGGGCAAACCTCGGTCAATCTTATTCAAGATGCGAGTGGTGCCGTATTAAATATACCGATTTTAACAGGCGAAGGGCATAATTTATTTATGACCACCGCTTTAAGTACACAGGCCGGTCAGCTTAATTTAGTGTTTAATCGTACGCATATGGCAGAGATTACCATGCAACCCCATTTGATAGGCGTGAGTAAGCTTTTCGATCAAATAGGGGGGCAAGCAGGTGTATCGGGGCAATTATTAACCTTGTTAAATCAATTAGATAATTTTACTGATTTAAATACTTTTAGAACAGAGTTGGCTAGTGTCACGCCAATTGTGGATACTGCAATCAATGAAACCGCTCAAACGACGCAACAAGATGTATTTGGATTATTCACGCAAAGAATTGAAGAGCTCAGAGCAGAAAATCAGACGGGCTATAACGCGGGGTACATAAATCAAAAAGATAAAGGCGCTTGGGTAAAATTATTTGTAAATCACAGTGAGCAAGATCCAAAAGATTTTATTAATGGATTTAACAGCACAACCACCGGCTTTGCATTGGGTGGCGATTTAATGCTTACAGATAGATGCTTAATAGGATTAGGCTTTGCTTATGCAAATAGCATGATTAACCATGATTTAAACGAAGCAAAAACAGATATAAATTACTATCAAGCCAGTGTGTATGGGGGAGTGAATATGACTAACCCCTGGTTTATGAATTGGATGGCTGCCGCAACATATTTAGATTATCACCAAAAGCGCACCATTAAATTTAGTGGTTTAACGCTTCCTGTTCGAGCTGATTATCCTGGTTGGCAATATGGTGCACGGGCAGAATTAGGGTATGCTTTTGGCAAATTATCTTTTCATACCCTTCCCACCCTTGCTTTAACGTATAGCCACTTGGATATAAAAAGTTACACGGAAACGGGCGCCGGAACAGCCAATCAAACAGTAAGCCATTCAGCGCAAAATCATTTGCAGGCTGAATTAGGGGTAAAATTTGTTAACAATTTCGTCCTAGGTAATATGCTGATGCAACCCGAAGCCCATTTAAAAGCCCGTTATGAAATATTGGATGACAAACAACAAATAAATAGCCAATTTATAAGTATTGGGCCAGCATATGATACGGTAGGCTACACACCAACCAGAGAGAGCTATAATGCGGGAACCAGCTTAACGCTATTTGGTGAAGGCGGGCTTGCTTTTTCTGTTAGTTATGATTACGACTTTAAGAATGATTACTGTTCTCATACGGGGTTTGTGAGATTGCGGTATGAGTGGTGATGGGAGAGGGTGCCCGAAGGGCGGGTGAGGGGGCTTTAAAATAAGTTCTTTGGCTGTTTCCTAAAAAAAGAGTAAATTAGTTAGTGCTGCGTTATCGTCTTCGTTAGCCCTCAGGGAAGAAATTTAAGGGTATATATGTGTTTACGTAATTTATTTAAAATAGTTTTTTTTCCAACTATAATCGCGATTCCCACAATATCTTATGGTGCGGTTGGCACCACGCCGATCAGTAAATCGGTAGGGGATGCCCTGACCGTATTTGTTGGCAGCGGGACGGCGCCAGCCCAGATCGTTTTGATTAATAATAATATTAATGCCCTGGCGAATCAAAACGTGCGCAACCGAGAATTATATAATTTAGCCCCAGAATTAAATGGTGCTATAACGCAAAGCAGTCAATTGTCATTTATACGAGGCATGTACCGTATTAATCATCGGTTTGATGAATTTCCAGGTAGCGAGTCGTCTCCTCAGGCCAGCCTGTTTAGGGGATATTCCGCAGGAGAAGAAGACGGCGAGCCTCTAGCAGCTGCACCTGAAGCGTCTGCTGCAAAAATCGACATTTCGCCGCATACTTCCATTTGGATGCAAGTGCATGGCCATTGGGCTAAGCAAAAACAAAAAGGCGAATTCGCAGGGTATCATGCTGACGCGGCCGGTGTTGAAATCGGGCTTGAAAAAAACTTTGAAAAACAAAATAAAGTGGGCGTCGATGTCAGCTTTTTGTCACTAGGAACTGACCCTAGAGATTTTGCCACCACAGAAAATGACATAGACAGCTATCAACTCGATTTATATTCCAATTACGATTTTGAGACACTGCCGATATATCTCGAAGCAAACCTTTCTACAGCCTATAACCAATATCACTCGCGCAGACACATCCATTCAGGTGGTGCAGCGCGCGACAGTAAATCGAGCTATCATGGTTGGCAAGCAGGTGCGCGCGCTGAATTAGGCTATATGTGGGGCTATGAAAAAATTAAAATTACCCCCGTGCTCGGCGCAACTTATGTTCATACCCACTTTGATTCTTACCGCGAAACCAGCGCCGATGTGTTAAATTTACAAGTGAAACTCGATGACACGAATTTATTTAGAACGACAGTAGGGTTACGCTCGGTTTATGAAGGCGGCGTCTATGGCGAAGTCATGATTATGCCCGATGTGTATGTGTTATGGTCTCATGATTTTAATCGTGAGCACGACGACGCCAAAGCTAATTTTATCGCTGGCGGACCAGAATTTATATTAAATGGTTTGAGACCGAGAAAAGATGGTTTAGAAGCCGGTTTTAACATTACTTTATATAACGGTCACGGATTTAGTTACAGCACTAATTATCACTATGAATATCGGGGTGATTATCGCGCACATTCAGCGTGGCTGAGAATGCGGTACGAGTGGACCTAATCAGGAGAATAATGAATGCGTCGTCTTACCCAATTATTTTTAGTTTCGAGTTGTTTAATTTCTAGTTTGCCAACAGCAGTGCTGGGCGCACCACAATCGCTTGCGGCGAGTGCACCGATTGATGCAGATGGCAAAGCGGAAGGGGTGATCTTTACAGCGCCAGCCGTTACTTTGACCGTTCCAACGGGAAGTAATATTGGAAGTACAGCTGGAGTAAGCGCTAAGGTCAATGGTGCTTTTCTTCCAACGATTGTTTTTCAAGGTACCTCAATTGTTACTGGGAGCATTTCCGCTGCCCCATTACCTCCTGCAGCAGGTAACAGAGTAAAAATTCTTGAGTTACAAGGGGGCGGAGGCACCAGCGTTACCCTTAATGGCGTGACGGCATTAACCGATGGTGCGTCTCAAATTAATTTCACCACGCTTGCAGGCGCCACTTTAAATGTGAACCAAAATTTATTTATGGGCATAGGCGGTGAAATCAATTTTAAAGATAAAGGGACAGGATCTACGGTTATTTTTGACGATGGCGTAAATTTTAGTGGCGCAGTACTGACTGATAATGCAGGTGAAGGTTCGGTTAAATTTTTAGGCAGTTCAACTGTGACTGATGGATTGTTAGGATCAAATAATGCTTTGCTCGATGTGCAATTAGGTTCGGGTACCGTTTATTTGAATAATGGCGGTGTTAATCCTAACCAGGCAGTTACCTTTAAATTTACCTCTAATACAGGTACGAATACCTTAAAATTAGCCGATGGTGCTAAGATTACAGGTGCAATTACGACCAATACAGCCGGTGCAGGCACGATTGTATTTGAAAAAGACAGTGCCATTATTGGCAATGTGGGCACGCTCGCTAAGCCGTTATCGCTGATTCAGATGTCAAATGTGAATTCTACTGTTACGCTTACTGGCGATGTATATGCAAATACCCTTCAGTTTCTCAATGCAGGCGCGAATGAGAATACCTTAAATTTATCTTCTGCGGGCACATCAACCGTTAAAACAAATATTATTACGGCAACCAATGGAAAAGGTATTCTTGACTTAACTAAAGTCGGCATATTTATTGGAGATATAGGCTCTAGCACAAATAAATTAAATCAAGTTTTAGTGGGTGCAAATAACGATACGGCCGTAACCGGAAATATTCATGTTACCGGCGGCGTAGCCTTTCAATCTAATAATAAAGAGTTAACGATTGCCGATGGGAATTTCATCAACGGCTCGGTGATTGGTTTTGGCGGCGGTGGTGGTATTTTAACCTTTTTAGGTTCTTCGCAAAGCTTTGGGCAGATTGGTGATACAAATGATTTAGCAGAAGTTAATTTTAATGGCGGAACGTTTAATTTAAATAATAGTCCTGTTGGTGCAGATGACGTGACAGTCAGAAATGGGGCTACATTAGTATTTAATCAGCCCACGACCCTTAGCGGTAATTTAAATTTAGATGCGACTGGGGCCAATTTACAACTTGGAAATAACGAGATAAAAGTTGGGGTTAATCTAGTTACTAATAACAATACAGATAAAGTTACTTTTGATTTAAAGAGTTCCACCGTTTTTGGTAAATTAACGGTAACCAATCAAGCAACAATTGATGCGCCTGTTTTTAAAATTACGACTTCGGGCTTTATTCCTAATAATACAGATTTAAAAATTGTTACGGCTGGTGGTGGTGTAGTTATTGGAGGGGGAGGACCTGCAACCTTAGAAAATACTTCTACTTTGCTCAGCAACTTTACCTTAACGCATAATCCAGCCGATATTACCTTAACGGTCACCCGTAACACCAACACCAGCGTGGCTGAATTTCCCTTTACTCTAGGGGTCGCTGGCGCACTCGATGTGATTCAAAATAACCCGCCTATTGATCCAGATATTTTTGCTGTGTTAGATCAGCTCGATAATTTTACCAATGCCGCCGATTTTAATCGTGCCCTCGCTTCGCTAGCGCCTTCTGTCGATGGAGATGGCTTCGAAGGCATCATGGCGCTCACTCGATTAGGCGTACAAACAGTACGTGAACGGCTAGACAATTATCGTTTAGGGCAATTAGATTATCTGCATACAGGCTATTCAGCGAGCAGTTATAACGCTTTGAAAGATTATGGGGTGTGGACCAAACTCTTAGCGAGTAGATTAAAACAAGAAGAATATAGAGGCATTGAAGGATATAAGTCAGATATTTACGGTATTGCTGCGGGCATAGATTATACAAGTCCGGATGATGTCGTGGTATACGGGCTTGGATTTAATTATGCGAGCACTGAAACTTTATCTCGTGCACAAGCTGCTTCCACCAATGAAATCAGCAGTTATTCGTTGATGTTATACGGCACGTATAATTTCCCTAATCCCTGGTATGTGGATGGCATATTATATTTATCACAACATGATTATGAGCAAACACGTAATATTCGTGTAGGAGCAGTGTCAGGTTCCGCCAAATCAAAATACGAAGCTTGGCAAATATCTGCGCGTGCTGAAACAGGTTTTGTTTACCAATATAATAAAGTGTTATTCCAGCCTATTTTAGCGTTATTTTATTCTCATTTAGACAGAGATGATTTTACTGACGAAGGAGCAGGCGGACTAAACTTAGTCAATCGCCCTCGTGATATCAACAGCTTAAGGTTATCTGTGGGGCCTAAAATATCGAGTGTGTTAGGCTCAGAAGGGGCGTCGCTTATTCCTGAAATACATGCGTATTATAATTTTGAGCTGTTAAACAGCAAAGAACAGTTTTTATCGAATTTTGTGGTAGGGGGCCCGACCTTCCAAACCGATGGCATTGAACCCAAGAGAAGTTCTTATATTGTTGGGATGGCTTTGTCGGCCTATGGATTTGAAAATGTTTCGTGTCATGTGGGTTTAGATTATGAAATCAATGAAACGAAATTTTCAGCGTTTCATGGTTCTTTGAAGTTTAAATATACGTGGTAAAGGCGAGGGGATTTATTTCCCCTCCGACTCCCGCCATTTTCTAACAGCCTCGGGCATTTCGGGGCTGACCAATCCTTCTGGGAAAAAACAGGTAACTAATTCTTGAGAAGAAATTTTTTCGCGATTTTTATTAATAAACAAGGCCCTGACTAAAGCAGTGGCCATCAGTTCGTTGTTCTTAGATTTGATAAATTGTTGTTCCATGTAAATCCATTTTTCATCCCAACATATTATTTGGGTGGTGAGTTTATATTTTTCAAATAATTTTAAAGAACGAATATACGTCATTCTGACGCCGCCTACGGCAGGAGACCAGCCATTTTGATAGGCTTTTTTTAAGGTGCCAAATTGGGCCATTAAATGAAAACGACCAAAATCCATAATGGTTAAATATCGGCCGTTATTCATGTGATTAAAAATATCTAAATCATTGGGTAATACCCACAGATTCATTTCACCTTTATGATTGAGATCAACTTTGTGATTTTTTTTGATAAAAGGCAAAGAACAGAGAAATATAAATAATCTAAAATACAAATTCATACTTTTTTCACCAATACGCTACCGATAGAATAACCTGCGCCAAAAGAACAAATTAACCCCAGTTCACCGGTTTTAAAATCTTGGTGATGTTGATGAAAGGCAATAATAGAACCGGCTGAACTGGTATTTGCATACGTGTCTAATATAATTGGGGCTTCAAGAGGGGTGATATCTCGATTATAAAATTTTTCAGCGATTAATCTATTCATATTAATATTGGCTTGGTGCAACCATAACCGTTTTATTTTATCGGGGGTATAATGATGATTGTAAACTTGCGTTTGAATATGTTCACTGACCATCGGCACCACTTCTTTAAATACTTTTTTACCTTGCTGCGTAAAATAATGAAATTGGATATTCGGCGTATCTTCAGGATCTTCAGTGGCATTAATAATGCCATCGTTGTTTCGAATGTTATTCGAAAAGTTGGTTTTAAGAAAAGTGCCTAATAACTCAAAAGCATCTGCTTGCTGATTAGCCACTTCTTTACGTTCTAGTATAACGGCACTGGCCACATCACCAAAAATAAAATGTGAATCTCTGTCTTTAAAATTTAAATGGCTGCTACACAATTCTGGGTTAACCACTAAAATGGTATTGGCACTCCCTGTTTGCAGCATGTGATAAGCTATATCAATGGCAAACGTCGCAGAAGAACAAGCAACATTGACATCGAAAGCATAACCACTCGCACCCAAATAATGTTGAATTTCGATGGCAACAGCGGGATAACTTCTTTGTAAACTGGCACAGGCACAAATAATCACATCGATATTTTTAGCCGTTTTTTTGGACGCCGCTAAGGCCTCTTTAATGGCCGGTAGGGCCATTTCTGCCTGAATACTCATTTCTGTATCAAGGCGTTTGGGATAAAACGGACGCATGCGGTTGGGATTTAAAATTCCTGCTTTTTCCATAACATATCGACTTTTAATGCCCGATGCTTTTTCGATAAATTCTGCACTGGAATGCGTGAGTGATTCGCCGGTTTTTTGGTTATGTTGATCGATATATTGATTAAAACTCGTCACAAGGTCTTCATTTGAAATAGCATAAGGGGGGGTAAAGACGCCACTCCCGGTGAGATAAATTTGTGGCATAGTGAGTTAGTCCTGAGGTGTTTTATTCAAAAATGATTTAAATACGGCTTGGCTAAAGGGTTGCTGTAATAAATTAAAAAATATCGGCAATTCTGTTTTAATGGTGTTTGTCACGTGTTCTTGATGCGTTTTTTTTAATAATTGTTTGGTTGCACGAATGCCTTCAGCAGAATAGCGCGTTAATATGCCCGCTTTTTTTAAAGCAAGCGGCAATACGTCTTGTTTTTCTACGATCTCATTAATCATGCCTAATTCTAGCGCTGTTTTGGCATTAAAAGGTTCACCAAGGAGTAAATATTGACTGGCTTTGCGATGTCCCATGAGGGCGGGTAATAAATAGCTGGCACCTGCTTCAGGGGTAAGGCCAAGTTGACTAAAGGGCATATGAAAGTTAGCTTCTTTTCCTGCGTACACTAAATCACAATGAAGTAATAAAGTGGTACCAATGCCGACACACAGTCCATTCACTGCTGCAATTAAGGGTTTGGGATAATTGGCGATTTTAAATAAAAAATCGGTGACATCAGTGAAATCTTCTTGATTTTTTACTGAAACAAAATCTTGAATATCATTCCCTGTGGTAAAAAAATCTTCATGGCCTGCGAAAATAACCGAAGTGATCTGCGTATCGTTTAAAGCCGCATCAAGATAATCGTTAAGTTTTTGATACATGCCAAGACTAAGGGCATTTTTTTTATCAGGACGATTAAGACGAATCACCGCTGTGCCAGAATGCGGTTCATATTCCACTGTGCTTTGATTCATTCTACCTTCCTCCTAAAAATTGAGGGTAGTATAATTAAGCTAATAAGTATAGAGGTTATCCTCCTCGTTTTAATAAGATTTTTTGTAATTCACTTACTAAATTATCGTACCAATTATTGAGTTGTTTTAACAACAAAAGCGTTTCAGGCCAACGATATTCTTTTACGCAAAAAGCAATTTGTGAACAAAGCTGAGCAAAAACGGTGGCGCCTATTTCTTTGCTTGAAGCGGTTAAGCTATTTAAACAATCGTAGGCAGTGTCAGCGTGTCTGTGTTGTATGGCCGAGTTGATAGATTCCATCAGCTGGCTGGATTCTACAAGATATAACTCAATGCCTTGAACGCTTTCCGTGGATAAGGGGGGGACTAAGTTATTGTTTTCGTTTTCCATAACCAGGAATTATAGTGTATATGCAATTAAAAACAAGTTAATCACTTTGTTTTTTATCACCCCCTTTATTACTGTTTGTCTGGATCTATACTTAGATAATGAACTTATTTAGTTAATAAACTGTCCTACGTGCATATTTATCAGTATTATTTATTTAATGAAAGTAGGAATAGGGTAAAAATTTTATGTCTGGTACTAAGCCCAAAAAAGAAGCGCATGAGAGCCATATATCAACCCTGAATCGCTTTGAAAAAGCCATGGCCAATCAACCTACCTCTATACTGAATGAATTGAACCTGAGGTTGTTTGTGGCTGTTATGATGGGTACTTCAGACGAAGTCTCTAAGGTGATTGAAGAAGGGGCAGATGTAAATGCGGTGAATTTAAATCAGGTATGCCCCCTTGAATTGGCCAATGCTTATAATCGCAAAAGCGTTGCAAAGTTATTAGAATCCCATGGTGCGCATATTCATCATCCTACCAAGATTAATAAAAATAAACCTGCTAAAAAACATTAATTAAATCCCCCCGCCGCATTCTGCGTCGGCCCCTTTTTTCAAAAGTGGGCAAAATCCTTCTGTACAAAACGGCGACATAAAAGGTGCATAGGCGTTACTAATCTTAACTCATTGATGAAAATGGCCGGCACAGAGGCCGGCCACTACAAGACTTTTCCCATCTCCTGAGAAGCGTTCTAAGTTTTTTGCACTTTGAGCCGTCATTGCGAGCGTAGCGAAGCAATCCATCTTAAAGCAGGTTTAAAAAAAGTGATAATATGTTGAATAATGCGATAAATTTTATTAAAGCACGTAATTTGTAGTGGCCGGCCTCTGTGCCGGCCATTTTTCATCGATGAGTTAGAGTTTAAGAAACCTCTTTCCCCGCTGCTTGCAAATCTGCATGATAAGAAGAACGAACTAAAGGCCCGCTCGCCACATGCGAGAAACCCATTTTTTTGGCTATTTCGGCTAATGCTTTAAATTCATCTGGGGTCACATATCTTTCTACAGGGTGATGATGCAGGCTCGGTTGTAAATATTGTCCAACAGTCAGTCTATCGCAACCGTGAGCTTTTAATGCTTCAAAGACTTCTAATACTTCTTCGTACGTTTCACCTAAGCCTAACATAATGCCGGATTTAGTGGGAATATGCGGAAAGCGTGTTTTAAATTGTTGAATGAGGGTGAGCGACCATTGAAAATCTGAACCGGGTCTGGCTTGCTTATATAATCTGGGAACGGTTTCAATATTATGATTAAACACATCGGGTAAATGAAGCGCTAAATTATCTAAGGCTAATCCCATTCTGCCTCGAAAATCAGGCACCAACACTTCGATGGTGATTTCTGGACAAGCCAATCGTGCTTCTTTAATACAAGCCGCAAAGTGCGAGGCACCGCCGTCTTTGAGATCGTCTCTGTCTACTGAGGTTATCACGACATATTTTAATTTCATATTTTGCAGAGATTTAGCCAAATTAGCTGGTTCTTCTACATCGAGTGCATCGGGCCTGCCATGTGCCACATCACAAAAAGTACAACGACGCGTACATTTGTCACCCATGATCATAAAGGTCGCTGTGCCATGGCTAAAGCATTCACTTAAATTAGGGCAAGAAGCTTCTTCACACACCGTATGCATTTTATTTTGTCTTAATAAGAGTTTTAGCTCGGCGACCTTATTGTCGGTGGGCGCGCGCACTCGAATCCAATCAGGAATACGTTTTTTTGTTTCAGGCGTCGTCGGAATAATTTTGATGGGAATGCGAGCCATTTTTTCTGCGGCGCGTTTTTTATCTGGCATGGTGAAGGGTTTCCTGAAATAAAGTGGTTTGAAAATAATGAGTCAGATCTTGAATGACTTGCTCGATGGTTACCTGTTTGCTTTGGAGAAAATCAGATAATTGTGCCATCGCAAGATTTTGGTAGCCGCAAGGGTTAATATCCTGAAAGGGGCTAAGGTCTCCGGCAATATTTAAACAAATACCATGGTAACTACAATTTTTGCGAATTCGAATACCAATAGACGCTATTTTTTTTATGTGTGATTCACCGGGTAGCTGAACATAGACACCAGGCGCGTTAGCCTGGGTAAAGCTCATAATTTCATATTGCTTTAATAAAGCGATAATACTTTGCTCAAGATAATGTACATAACTTTTGGCATGAAACCCATAGTTTTTTAAATTTAATAATAAATAGACCATCAGTTGGCCAGGGCCATGATAGGTCACTTGGCCACCCCTGTCTGATTGAACGATAGGAATATTATGTTTGTTAGATAAAACATGCTCGGGTTTACCTGCTTGGCCTTGGGTAAAAACAGGGGCATGTTCTAAAAACCAAATTTGATCGGGGGTAGGGTGCTCTTGGCTTCTGGCATGGGTCAATTCGCGCATGTGTGCCCAAATTAAGTCATATGGCTGTAAACCAGAGAATGTTTTAAAAATAAGGCCTGAATTATTCATAAAACGAATAATACTCTGGTATTTGCTTTACATGCTTTGTAAGTTTCTTCGAGTTGTTCAAAATTTTCAGCATGAACGGTAGCACTGATAGAAAGGTATTTATTCCCTTTGCTGTAAGTAAGCTTAAGTGACCCTTCGCTCATGTTGGGAAATTGGGTATGTAGAATCATGAGTACTTCTTTTTCAAATTCAGGCGAAGCTTCGCCCATTATTTTAAAAGTATAATCGGTAGGGAACTGAATAAGTGCTTTGTCTTTCATCTAGACATTTTACTAAAAAAAAACGGGGGATAAACCCCCGTTTGTCTAATAATTGGCTTTTAAGCTGAAAAATCTGAGGTTTCAGATTGTTTTTTGTTAATAGCCACAAAACTTTGTTTGTTAAATAATTTTCTAAAGGTCAAAGTAAAAAAGTCTGTTAACCTTCCAAAAAAGCCGCCTTTGTCCACTTCTTCTAAGGCCACAAGCGGTTGCTTGCTGATAACTTGATTACCCATTTTAACCACAATCGTCCCAACGGCTTGGCCTTTTTTAAGGGGGGCAGATAAGTGGTTATTGATATTTAAAGTCGTTTCTAGACCACGATATTGGCCTCTGGGCAGGGTGATGTATAAGTCTTGTAACACGCCTAATTGAACAAATTTTTTGTTGCCCATATAGATACGTTGTTTTTCGAGTGCCTTGTTTGCACTAAAGACAGGATGTGATTCAAAAAACCTAAAACCAAAATTTAATAAGCTTTGTGAACCTTGTGAACGAGAATTGTCACTTTTTGCTCCAACCAATACAGAAATTAAACGCATGTTATCGCGTTGAGCAGAAGCGGCTAAGCAATAACCTGCTGAATCAGAGTGTCCTGTTTTGATGCCATCGACTGTTTGGTCACGCCACAATAATTGATTGCGGTTGGGCTGTTTAATGCCGTTAAATTCAAACCATTTTTGAGAATAAATGGGGTAACTGTCTGGAAAGTCACGAATTAATGCTTGGGCTAATAAACCCAGATCTTTTACCGTGGTCAAATGTTGAGGATGAGGCCAGCCGGTGGCATTCATAAAATGGGTATTATGCATGCCTAACCGTTTGGCATGTTGATTCATTAATTCGGCAAAAGCTTGCTCAGTGCCAGCAACATGTTCAGCTAACGCAACAGAAGCATCGTTACCCGACTGAATAATCACCCCATTGATTAAGTCTTTGATTGGAATGAATTTACCGACCTCAACAAACATTCTAGAGCCTTGGGTGTGCCACGCATTTTCTGAAATGCGAACCATGTCGTCTAATTTAATGCTGCCCGCTTGAAGCTCATGATCGATAACATAGATAGTCATCATTTTTGTTAAGCTGGCGGGTTCAATAATTTTATCGGGTTCTAATGCAGCCAGTACGCGGCCACTATGGTAATCCATGATCACATAGGCTGAAGCATCTACTTGAGGCGCAGTAGGCGTAAAACTAGGCACAGCAAATGACATGTGTTGGAAAATGAACAAAAATGGAATTAGTATTTTAATAAAGCTGCGCAGCTGCATGTTGAGGCTCCTCAGGCGATTACAATCAGATAATAAATAATAGTTGGGAATATTATACAACAGAATATCAGTAAATCCCTTTTGTTTAAGAGAACAGACTCATTGCCCCCTTTCTCTACGTGCCGCGGCTTGTCCGCGGTATCTAGCGGTTTACATTACCCTTAAAAATTTTGTAGATCTGGATGCCGCGGACAAGCCGCGGCACGTAGGGAATGAGATATTAAGGGACAAATAAAGAGGATATCGGAGTGTAGGAGCGCATCTTGTGTGCCGCTGTTTTAAAACGTCTCGCTAACCTGCGCCATCAGATTTTTAGCTTTAAGCAAGCTGGCAACCTGATTAGCTTCTTGCTTTTGAGCAAAGGGCCCAACGCGAACGCGATAAGTAGAACGTGTCTCTGAATCAGCTAATTTAATTTCAACGGGATGAGATTGAACGAGGGCCTGAATTTTATCCGCAAAAGCATGGGCATTTGTTTTTTGGCTAAAAGCCGCCACTTGTAAATAAACCCCAGGCGCGTCTTTTTTAACTTCTTGTTTTGCTTTGGGTGTTACTTGGGCAATTTTGGTTAGGGTTTTATTTTTTTGTGCTTCGGCTAAATATAAATCATGATCCCATTCTGTTGGATTAATCACTTGGACTTTTACTTTAGAAGTCCCATTTTGATATACGCCCAATTTATGTGCCGCGGCATAAGACAAATCCATGACTCTATCGGATTTAAAAGGCCCGCGATCGTTAACCTTAACAATGGCTGTTTTGCCATTTTGAAGATTCGTCACTTTGGCGTAACAGGGGATAGGTAATCGGGGATGGGCTGCTGTCATCGCGTACATATCGTAGGGTTCACCACTTGAAGTGCGTTTACCATGAAACTTGGTGCCATACCAAGATGCCATGCCAACTTGTTCAAACCCTTCATGGCTGTCTAATACTCGATAGGTTTTGCCTAATGCAGAATAAGTAGTTGGGTTACCATACTTACTTTTGGCTTCTGCTTTGGGTACCGCATCTGGAATATTTTTGACACTGCGAGGAAAAACAGGGGGACCATCTACATCTGCCCTAGATTTTAAGCTCACACAGCCAAAGAGCTGCGAAGCTAAAATGGCAACCAGGGCAAATTGAGATAATTTTAAAATCTTGCTACTAACTAATATCATTTATTTATTTTAGACTTTCTTAGCCCTTTTGTGAAATACGATTTTTTATGTTTTGGCCAAGTTGATGAACCGCCATTGCATAATGGTCACTGTGGTTGTATCTAGTAATGACATAAAAATTATTTAGGCCGAGAAAATATTCTTTACCATCTAGCGCCTCAAGTTCGATCAAGGCCGCTTTCTGTTGGGTTAATTTATTAATAGGCATAGTCGGTAGATCTTCAGTAGGAGAAACATCGTAATTTTTGATCCATTCTAATACTGTGAGCGTTGGCTTTGGATTTTTCTTATCTTTAGGCAATGCCACATGTTTGTCAGTATGAACAAGTGCGCTAACCAAAACAGGTTGGTTAGCTTCCCATCCATTGAGTTTAAAATAATTAGCGACGCTGCCAATTGCGTCGTCGGCGTTAGTTAAGATATTTTTTTGGCCTTTATCATGAAAATCTACCGCGTAATGTCTGTAACTACTTGGCATAAATTGAGGCATTCCCATTGCACCGGCATAAGAGCCTTTAAGTTCAAAGGGATCAAATTGTTGTTCTCTGGTCATTAAGAGAAATTCTTCAAGTTCTTTTTTAAAGAAGGGCGCGCGTTTTGGGTAATCAAAACTCAGGGTAGTCAGGGTTTCAAGTACGGGAAAATTACCCGTAATTTTGCCATACCTTGTTTCAACCCCGATGATGCTCACAATAATTTCTGCGGGCACACCATATTTTTTTTCTGCTTGTTTTAAGGCTTTTTCGTTTTCTTTCCAAAATGTCACACCATTGTTGATGTTTTGCTCAGTAATAAATATTTTTTGGTATTGATGCCAAGGTTTAGCTTCAGCCGGGTGGTTCATCTGATCGATAATGGTTTGGTTGATTTGTATTTTTTTAAACCAATTTTCGAGTGTTTTTTTGTCA
The DNA here is from genome assembly GCA_902826485.1 of uncultured Gammaproteobacteria bacterium. Taxonomy (GTDB): domain Bacteria; phylum Pseudomonadota; class Gammaproteobacteria; order Berkiellales; family Berkiellaceae; genus CADEEZ01. Next base: position 21,519 of record CADEEZ010000017.1, on the reverse strand, counting down.
AAGTCATGCTTAGAAACCATTTGATCAATAAAGGTTTTAATTTCTGCTCTGTCTGTAATAGGGGTATTAGGGGCTTTTGCTAAGCTCAGTGGGCTAAATAATAAAGCAGAAAGAACAAGGGCGAGTGGCAGCTTTTTCATATTATTTACCTAATAATTTACGATGCGTATGAATAGACATCAATATACCGAAACTTGTCATCAACGTCACCATCGATGTGCCACCATAGCTGACTAAAGGTAAAGGCACACCCACAACAGGTAAAATCCCGCTTACCATACCGATGTTAATAAAAACATACACAAAAAATGTTAAAGTAAGGCTTCCAGCCAATAATCTAGAAAATGTATCTTGGCTGCTGGTGCCAATATATAACCCTCGTGAAACAATTGCTAAATAAATGGCCATTAAAATTAAAATACCAATTAAGCCAAATTCTTCTGACAGTACCCCAAAAATAAAATCGGTTGTGCGTTCAGGCAAATAATCTAATTGCGCTTGCGTGCCTTGTAACCAGCCTTTGCCTGTAATGCCTCCGGAACCAATGGCGATTTTCGATTGAATAATATGGTAGCCCCGACCCAGCGGATCGCGTTCTGGCGCTAAGAGCATTAAAATTCGGCTTTTTTGATAATCTTGAAGTAAAAACCAAAAGACAGGGCAGCTGGCAACAAATAAGCCCGTCATTAAAAAAATAAATCTAAAGGGGATGCCGGCAAAAAAGATAACCGATAAACCACAAGCAATAATCAATAAGCCTGTTCCTAAATCGGGTTGTAAAATAATAGGGATAGCGGGAACCAGAATGATTAATCCTGAAATAGCCATATCTTTCCAGCCGATGGGGAGCAACTTTTGATCTAAAAAGCGTGCGAGCATCAAGGGTACCGCTAATTTCATGACTTCAGAAGGCTGAAATTTAATTAATCTGAGATCTAACCAACGTTGTGCCCCTTTAGAAACTGTTCCGGTGACCAAAACCAAATAAACCAATAATAATCCCACGGTGTATAAAACAGGTGCCCATTGAGCAAAATGCCTAGGTGGAATGTGGGCAAGGGTAATCATCACAATAAAACCAATCACAAAGTGAATCATCTGTTTTTGCACATAATGCATATTTTGGCCACTGGCACTATATAAAATCACTAAGGCATAAGCACAGAGCACTAATATGCCGAGTAGCAAGGGCAAATCGATATGAAGCTTTTGGTAAAATGAGCGCGGAATGACGTCTACATATAAACTGTCGGCATTCGAATACTCAATTTTGTTATTCGCTTTCGGTTTGAATAGACTCATCGGCGTTTATTTCCTCGGCAGGGGGCGCGTTATCATAGGGGAGATCGGGGGCTACTTCATCTGTTTGTTCTTCTACTACGACTGCTTGGATTTTTGAGATGACTTTAGGTTTTTCTAAATTAGCTTTATTTACGGGCACATCAGCTTCTGGTTCAGGCATCATTGGATAAAGTTGATCGACTGGTACGGCACCCGTTTTGAGCAAATAATAGTAATCCATTATTTTTCGTGCGATGAGGTTGTGGCCCGTTTCATTTTCTAACACAATGGCCAAGGCTACTTCTGGAGTATCGATAGGGGAAAAAGCCACAAATAAATGATGATCTCGAAGGTGTGCGGCCACTTTGTTTTCGTGATATTTTTCATTTTGTTTAATTTTGAATAATTGAGCGGTACCCGTTTTACCCGCTACGGTATATTTAATACCTTTAAAGCTATTGTAAGCCGTTCCATGTGGGTCTGTAACCACATCGGCCATCCCATTGATCACAATATCCCAATTTTTAGGGCGAGCTAATTTAACTACTTGAGTGCGTTCAGCGGAGGCAGTGGATGTTTTGACCAAATGAGGTTGTACTCGTATCCCCCGGTTAGCCAAAATAGCCACGCTTGTGGCCATTTGAATGGGGGTGGCGACAAAGTAACCTTGTCCAATGCCATTTGAAATCGTTTCGCCTGGAAACCAGGCTTGTTTACGGGCTTTGAGTTTCCACGCTTTACTGGGGTTAACGCCTGCACTTTCCCCCACGGTATCTATATTGGTGAGTTGGCCGTAGCCAAATTGATCTAACCAGGCACTTTGCTTATCAATACCCATTTTATGCGCTAATTCATAGAAATAGACGTCGCAAGATTCTGCGAGGGCTTTTCTGACATCGACCATGCCATGGCCCCTTGGGCGCCAATCGCGATATTGTCGATTTTGATTAGGTAGGGTGAAAAATCCTAAGTCATTTATTTTATAGTTTGGGCTAATATACCCTTGTTCTAAACCCCCAAGTGCATAAAACGGTTTGATGGTTGAACCGGGAGGATATTGCCCTCGGATCACGCGATTGTAGAGGGGTTTTGCTTTGGATTGAGAGAGTGCTTGATACGTTTGGTGCGGAATACCATGCACAAATAAATTTGGATCAAAGCTGGGGGTGGAAACCATGGCTAAGATTTCCCCTGTTTTAGGGTTTAATACCACGACTGCACCCCGATGGGTTGCCATGAGTTTATGAGCAAAAACCTGCAAACGGCCATCGAGGGTTAGATGGAGATTTTTTCCTGGCACAGGGGCTTCTTGCGAGAGCATTCTGACCATTCGGCCTTTTGAATCTACTTCGATATTCAAAAAACCCACTTTGCCATGTAACTCGGATTCGTATTTTTTCTCTATGCCCACTTTGCCAATAAAATGCGTGGCTTGATAATTTTTGGTGTCAATTTTATTGAGTTCAGATTCACTGATGCGCCCTACATAGCCCATCGCATGTGCAAATGCTTCTCCGTAAGGGTAATACCGATTGAGTGAAGCTGAAATTTCAACGCCTGGGAGGGCATGTAAATTGAGCGATAATTTCGCCACTTGTTCTTCAGAAAGATGATGTTTTAAAGGGATAGGGTTAAAAGCGCGCGTTCGCTTTTTCCTAACCATAAAATTATCGATGTCTTCTTTGTCGAGCGTAATGATAGGATTAATTTTTTCAAATAAGTCTGGCAGCTTACCGGCCTGTTCGGGTGTCACCGCTAAATTAAAGCCAGGTGTATTTTGAGAAATGATGATGCCATTTCTATCATAAATAATGCCTCGCATGGGGCTGAGGGGGACGGCACGAATTTGGTTGTGGCGCGATAAGAGTGAATATTTTTCATGCTGAATAATTTGAAGATATCCGATTCGAACAAAAATAATTACCGTTAGAAAAATGACTATAAAGAAGGCAATCGTTGCCCTTTGGACATACATCCTATTTTCTGCCAGATGATTTTTAAGCGTGAAACGCTTAGTCGGTGAGATCATCATCTCAATTGGATACTCTTTGTGCTAGAAATAAAAATTGGGTGGATAAGTTTAAAGTTTAATCTAAAAAGTGGTGGGAAGCGATGCAGCAGAGGGATTTAACGATGATAAGGATGATTTTGCTGCAAAGTATAAGCCCGATAAAGCTGTTCAACCAAAATCACTTTAGCCAGTGTATGCGGAAAAGTAAGCAAAGAGAGGCTAAGTTTGCAATTGGCCCTTGATAATATCGAATCACATAGGCCATCTGGCCCACCAATTAAAAAGATAAGGTTTTTATAGTGTTGATGCCATTCTGATAAGAATCGAGCAAAGGTTTCAGTGGGATAACATTGGCCTGCTGGATGCAAAGCAACGACCCAATCACCAGGCTGAATTTTTTTAAAAATCAGCTCGGCTTCACTTTTTTTAAAGGCTTGCGCTTGCTTTGTATCGTAGCCTGTTTGTGGGCGAACAGCTAAAGGCAGTGTTTCAATTTTAGGTTGATACGTTTTAGGTAATCGCACTAAAAAATCTTCACAGGCGCCTATCACCCATTTCGGATGTTTTTGCCCAATGGCAATAATCTTTGTGGTCACGCGCAGGCTAGCTTTGTTTTGGGTATTTGATTTGCTTCAGACCAAAGTTGCTCTAAATTATAATATTCTCTGGTTCTAGGCTGCATGATATGGACCACAATTTCGCCTAAATCAACTAATACCCATTCGGCATCGCTATCCCCTTGTAAAACACAAGGGGCCACCTTGCCGGCTTTCATTTTCTGTACAAGATTGTCGGCAATAGAAAAAACATGTCGGCTGCTGGTGCCGCTTGCCACAATCATATAGCTGGTGAAAGTCGTCAGGTTTTGGACATCAATAGAATGGATATTTAAGGCTTTTAAATTGTTGAGTTCATCTAGGACGGAGTTAAGCAGTTCGCTTGTCTTCATATTTCCCCTTATCAGTACGATGAAATACACGGTTAGCCGAGCAAAGGCTTCCCACAATTTAATTGTACACCAATTTCAGTATTTCTATCAAAGTTTGTGTTAAAGTTGCTTGGCTGATATTGTCTTAACTACACTTAAAAGTAGCTGATTTAGCTGGTATTCGGCTTCTAGCGGTTGGCTATTTTTTGCATAAAGATCAAGTTGAAAGAGCTGATTTTTCCATTCAACTAGGCAAAATTGTATGCGGTGCTGAACAGCAGATGGCAGGCTTTGCGCTTGGTTTTTTAAGGGGGAAGCCCCAAAATAGGCATTTGTCGCGGGTTTATTGTCTAGATTCGGTTGCCACCAATCAAATAATTGCGTCAGCCACCAAATGGCTAAAAGTAGCTTTTGTTGTTTATGCAAATGTTGGCTAATTTTTAGCACGGCGTTCAGTTCACAGGCCAAAATGGCTTCAATCAGCTGCTGAGCGGAATATTGGGGCTGATGGCATAATAATTGATGTAATAATTCATCTGTAATCGGTTCATCTTTAAAACAAAAACTCAACAGTTTAATCAACTGATAAATATCAGCCAAATTATTGGGCAAATTTTCTAAAATACAAATTTTTTGTGCATCTGTTAAGGTAAGTTGGTAATAATGAGCCGTATCTGAAAGCCATTTTTTTAATTTATAGCCTTCTGGTGGCCAGATGGTGACGACAGCACCGTTGGATTCAATGCAGTGAACCCATTTACTTTTTGTTTGGCTTTTGTCTAATTTGCCCGTGAGCAGAACATAAATTTTTTCTATGACGTTGGTATGGGTAGGCAGATGATTTGTGTATTGCATTAAGTCGCGTGTAAACTCGGCACTGGATTTTGCGAGTTTATGAATGATAATTTCTTTTTGACTAAACAGCGATAATTGTGATGAAAACAGTTGACTCGGATCAGGTTGATAAACAGGCCCGCTAAATCCTTGTTTTTTTAGGCAGGCATATAATTGCTCTTGACAGGCATTTAACAAAGTATCCTCTTCGCCCGAGAGTAAATAAAGAGGATAAATTTTTGTTTGCCCACTAGGGGCAGGCTGCACTAAGGTTTGAAATTGGTCGAGATAGATACGCATTGGTACGACTCAGTTAGGGGAAGAAAACTTAATTGTTGAATTAATTGTTGAATTAATTCTTGCTGCATTTCTGTTTCGAGCAGCGATCGTTCATATTGGTCAGCCAGATCTTGGTTCGGATTGAGTTGACGATCGCGATTCGATATTATTTTTTGATTAAATTCCTGCCCACTCGAGGGTAAAATTAAATTATATTTTAACCCAAGTTGCAAACGTTCGCGGCGGGTTTGTCCTTGTAAGCTATAAACCAGTGTGTGTTGGGTTATATCACTTTTAGTTAGGTTCAAAGTGGGGCAAGCTTGACTCGCGCCATCTTGAGGCAAAAGCACATCGACACCCGCACGTTTTAAATTTTCTCTGGTTATTTGATAAAATCTATCATACGGTGTGTAGGGCAGTAAAACCAATTCTTTAACATGAATGGTCTTAGGGTTATGCGTGCCACGTAAATGAAAACCGCAGCCACCCACTAAGCTTATTAGCAAGACAAGGGTGCAAAAAAAACGTATGTTTATTCGAATCATTTGTCTAGTACAACCATGTTAAGTAATTTTTTCGGCACATAAATGACTTTTTTAATTAACTTATCTTGCGTGTATTTTTGAATATTGGGCTCCGCTAAAGCCAGGGCTTCAATTTCTTGAGCATTGGCAGCGGCGGGGGCTTGAATATTGCCTCTTAGTTTCCCATTGATCTGAACTGCAATGGTTAACGTATCACGAACCAAAGCATCCGAATTAACAAGGGGCCACTTCGCATCAATAATAGGCGTGGTATACCCTAAATCAAACCAAAGTGCGTGCGTAATATGTGGCACAATGGGAGACAGCATGATTAATATTGTCTCAAAACATTGATTAACTAAAAGATTATCTTGTTTAGAAAGAACATGATTTGTTCTAAAATCGGTGAGCGCATTAAACAATTCCATCATCGCCGCAATGGCGGTATTAAAGGTTAAGCGCCGAGCATAATCGTCAGTTACTTTTTGAATGGTTTCATGTAATTTACGATTTAAATTTTTATAAGGTTCAGATATGAGAGGGTTATCTATTAGGGTATTTTGTGTGTGATTCACTTCTGAAATTTGATAAGCCTGACGCCATAGCTTTTTCAAGAAACGATAAGCACCTTCTACGCCGTCTTGCGACCACTCTAAGGATTGCTCTGGTGGGGAAGCAAACATCATGAAAAAGCGAACGGTGTCTGCGCCATATTGATCAATTAATTCTTTAGGATCAACGGTATTGCCTTTTGATTTAGACATTTTACTGCCGTCTTTTAGGACCATGCCTTGAGATAATAAATTTTGAAAGGGTTCGTCAGAATGTATAAGGCCTAAATCTCTTAAGACTTTATGTAAAAAACGAGCATAAAGTAAATGTAAAATAGCGTGCTCAATGCCGCCAATATATTGATTGACCGGCCCCCAATAGTCGGCACGATTATCTAGCATCGCGTGTTGATTATCGACACACGTATATCTTAAATAATACCAAGAAGATTCTACAAACGTATCAAAAGTATCGGTTTCACGACGAGCCGCTTTGTGACAGTTAGGGCAAGTCGTTTCATAAAATTCAGGCATTTTAGCTAAAGGTGAGCCCAGACCTAATTCAGATATATTTTCTTCAGGCAGTACAATGGGTAAATCTTTTTCAGGCACGGCTTGTGGCCCACAAGCATCACAATAAATAATCGGGATAGGGCAGCCCCAATACCGTTGTCTGGATACGCCCCAATCGCGTAATCTGAAATTAACTTGTTGTTCGCCTACACCCATTTTAATTAAATCTTGGCTAATTAATTTTTTTGCTTCTTCAGTGGTTATATTATTATATTTTCCGGAATTGATTAGGGTTCCTGGGCCGGTGTAAGCAGCAGCGTGATGAGTTGAGTTATTTTCTGGCGCCTGAATAACTTGTTTTATAGGCAATTTATATTGTGTTGCAAATTCAAAATCTCTTTCATCATGTGCAGGAACGGCCATTACTGCGCCGGTGCCATAATTCATTAAGACATAATTTGCCACCCATATGGGGAGCTTTTCTTGGGTAATGGGGTGAATGGCTTCAAATCCTGAAGGCATACCTTGTTTAGGCAAAGTGGCGAGTTCTGCTTCGGCGACTTTGATATTTTGACAAGCATCTATAAAAGCTTTCAGACTTGGATTTTTTTGTGCAGCCAATAAAGCAAGCGGATGCTGAGAAGCGACGGCTAAATACGTCACGCCCATGAGAGTATCGATACGGGTCGTAAATACATCAACAGGTGCAATAGGGGTATTAGAAAAATCTGAATGGGATGCTACTGTAAATTGAAAACGTACGCCTTCGGAGCGACCAATCCAATTTTTTTGCATGGTTTTAACTTGTTCTGGCCAACCGGTCAAAGTATCTAAAGAGGTCAGTAATTCGTCGGCATAATCGGTTATTTTTAAAAACCATTGTGGAATGGATTTACGTTCTACTAAAGCACCAGAACGCCAACCTCGGCCATCGATGACTTGTTCATTCGCTAAAACAGTCATGTCGATGGGATCCCAATTTACGATAGAATCTTTTCGATAGACAAGACCTTTTTCAAACATTTGGGTAAACAGCCATTGCTCCCATTTATAGTAACTGGGGTCACAAGTGGCGAGTTCTTTTGACCAATCAAAAGCAAACCCTAATGATTTACATTGGGTTTTCATGTGTTCAATATTTTGCTTGGTCCAGATGCTAGGTAAGGTATTGTGTTGTATGGCCGCATTTTCTGCCGGTAGGCCAAAAGCATCCCAGCCAAAAGGATGAAGTACATTTTTATTTTGTAGTCGTTGAAAACGGGCAATCACATCACCCAAAGAATAATTTCGAACATGCCCTACGTGTAAATGGCCACTTGGATAAGGAAACATCGAGAGACAATAATATTTTGATTTATCGCTTTGTTCGTTGGCGATAAAGCATTGATGTGTTTCCCAATAAGCTTGGGCTTGGGGTTCGATAATCTCGGGATGATATTGTTCTGTGATTTTGGTCATGATGTATTAATCTGCTATATGGCTTAGTTAATTGACTTTGTGTGCTTTTGATTTTGATTTTCGGAAGTATAACAAATTTTTATTTTTTCTTGGTTTTATTATCAAAATAAAATGCAAACAAAAGTCCAAGCCCGAGCAAAATAAAGAGGGGGCCGATGCCAAAACGCATCCAGAGCGTTTGATTTTCACACTGTAAGATTTTGCCTGTTAATATATGAGGCTCAAATTGGGGAGATTGGGCGATGATACTGCCTTCGGGCTCAACGATACTGGTAAACCCTGTATTGGTCGCCCGCACTAAATAACGTCCTGTTTCGAGTGCACGCATTTGAGCAATTTGCATGTGTTGATAAGGGCCAATAGACTGACCAAACCAAGTGTCATTACTGACGGTAAGAATAAAATCGGTGTTAGGTTTGACGCGTTCACGAACCAGAGTAGGGTAAGCGATTTCATAACAAATGGCGGGTGCAATCTGCCAATCTTTGAAATAGAGCTGGTTTTCTGTATTGGGTATGGCTGTCATATTTGACATAGGCAAGTCAAAAAATTTAATTAAGCCTCGTAACCAATTTTCGAAGGGAACATATTCGCCAAAAGGCACTAAATGTTGTTTATGATAAATGCCAGAGGCCATGCCTAAACCGAAAATGGCATTCGTATACGCTTTTTGAGGGGGTTCGCCTACTTGAACTTCCACGGGCGCACTGGCTATCACACCCACACCGCTTTCTTTTGCTTGGTCACTTAACTTTGTAAAATAATCGTTGGAATAGGGAAGTGGCACAGGCATAGCCGCTTCTGGCCAAACCACTAAATCAACGCCACTTTGAATGGCGGTGGTGCTAAACACAGCAAATTTATTGGCAATATCTTGCATGTGTTCACTTTGCCATTTATTTTCCTGCGGAATATTGCCTTGAATCAGGGCAACCCTAAGTGATTTTGAAGAATCACATAGCGATGGATTGACTAAGTCGTATTTATTTAAGCAATAACACCCGACCCACAGAGTAGCGAAGGTTAGGAGTAAAATATTTCTGATTCGTTTGGGTGCATTTTTGTCTTGGTAGTAGTACACAAAGTGAAACAAAATGCCCGACGTTAACAAAACAGCCCAAGAAACAGCCCATACGCTGCCAATAGGGGCAAGTGCTTGAAGATGCGTACCTAATTGAGAATAGCCAGCATACAGCCAAGGAAAACCGGTTAAAAACCATCCTCTGAAAATTTCTAAAATAACCCAAATAATGGGGAAACCGACGAGCGTGCGAATTAAATTCGTATTGGGGAAGAGATAAGCGGTGAATAATCCAACTGCCCCATAAAATAACCCTAAAACGATAATAAATAGGCTTGTTAATAGCCCTGCGAGCCAAATCGGTGTGGGGCCATAAACATGAATACTGACATATACCCAAGAACTCCCGACGGCAAATAAACCAATGCCGTATAGCCAACCCAGAAAAAAACTGGCTTTGGGTTTTTTACCATGGAGTAAATATAAAAAAATAACAATAGAAGCGAAACAGGCGGCAGGATAATTAAAATTCGCAAAACCAAGCGGAAAGAGCATGCCTGCTGCCAAAGCGATGAAAGGGTTAATAAACGGTTTTAAGGCTTTTGGGATTTTGATTGCCATACAGTTTTTTAACCAGTTATTTGGGTTTTTCAATTCTAAGTAACAAAATACGGCGCCGATTTGCTCTGAGAACCGTAAATGATAGTCCTTCTAAACTAATACTTTCTCCGCGTTTAGGCAAGTGACCAAATTCTTTCATCACCACGCCACCAATCGTATCAAATTCGTCTTCGGATAATTGCGTTTTAAAATACGCATTAAATTCTTCAATCGGGGTAATTGCTTTAACTGAATATTGGTTGTTTTTATATTGTCTAATAGACAAATTTTCGTTGGTGTCATGTTCGTCTTCAATTTCACCCACGATTTGTTCTAAAACGTCTTCAATAGTAACGCAGCCAACTATGCCGCCATATTCGTCGACCACAATGGCTAAGTGATTGCGATTATTTCTGAATTCTTTTAATAGGACATCTAAGCGTTTACTTTCAGGAATAAAAAGCGCTGGGCGCAGCAATTCTTTTAAATTAAATTGGCTAAAACTGCTTTTTTGATATTCAACCGCCACAGGGAGCAGATCTTTTGCAAGTAAAATTCCAACCACTTCGTCTCGATTTTCCCCAATAACCGGGAATCGAGAATGTCCTGAATTAATAGTTGCTTCAAGTATTTGATCAATCGGCAGATCTTTTTGAATCACCACCATCTTTGTTCGAGGCACCATAATTTCCGAAACACGCATCTCAGAGACTTGTAAGACACCTTCTATCATGGCAAGTTGATCAGCGTCGAGTAAGGCGCGATGTTCGGCATCACGTAGTAATTCAATTAACTGTTCTCGATTCTTGGGTTCGCCTAACAAGGCGTTAGTAATACGCTCTAACCAAGAACGGGGTAAAGAAGAGGAAGGGTCTTCTTCATTCATAACAAATTGCTCCTAGCAATGAAATAAACAGATTAATCAGATTCATAAGGATTGATAATACCCAAATGATGCAATAATTCAATTTCTAAGCTTTCCATTATCATAGCATCATCAACATTTTCGTGGTCAAAGCCAAACAAATGTAATAAACCGTGCACCAAAATATGAGCAAGGTGATCATCGAGTTTTTTATGTTGTTCTTCAGATTCTTTTTTTATAACAGATAAATCTACAACCAAGTCACCTAACGTAAACTGTTGTTCTTCATGGGGTAGCGTTTTGTAAAAATCTATCGGAATGGCAGAAGGAAAACTTAGTATATTGGTGGGTTTGTTTTTTTGTCGATACTGATGATTAAGAGCTTGGCTTTTTTCGCTGTCGACAAAAATAAGGGCCAAATAAAAAGTTGAAAATATCTCGAGTAGTTCTTTTGCCAAAGCAGGATAAACTTGGGCGTGATCGGGGTGAGCAGAAATAAGGTTATTAACTGTATTTTCTAACCAAGCAGTCATTTTATCTGCAGGGATCGCTTGATAAAGGTCTTGAGCTAAAGCCCTTTGATCTTCGTGTTCAATATCAATGGACAGCGTATGTTTCATCATATAGGGATAGGTTAAGCCAATTCTCCTCTGACTGAATTCCGAAGGGCCTCTGTCACTTTGACGGTCACAAATTGACCAATATGTTCTTGTTGACCTTTAAAATGGACCAATCGATTATTTTCAGCACGACCACTTAAATATAGGGGATCTTTACGAGAAGGGCCAGTCACCAGAATGCGTTGGTTTGTTCCTATCATGGCTTGGGTTATTTTTTGGCCTTGTAGAGCGAGTCTGGCTTGCATAATAAGTAAACGCGTTTTTTTAATGTCCTCAGGCACCTGATTGGGCAAAGTTGCGGCAGGTGTGCCTGGTCTTTGTGAAAAACTAAAACAATAAGATTGATCAAAATGAATATCATGAATCACATTCATGGTTTCTTCAAAATCTTGTTCAGTTTCGCCAGGATAACCAACAATAAAATCAGAAGTGATTGTAATATCGGGGCGAATTTTGCGAATTTTTCTGATTTTCGATTTATAGTCTAAAACTGTATAATTTCTGCCCATTAAATTTAAGATGCGATCAGATCCACTTTGAATAGGCAGATGTAATTGGTTCGCTAATTTAGGGACATGGTGATAGGCTTCTATCAAGGTATCTGAAAATTGAGAAGGGTGTGAGGTCATAAAACGAATGCGTTCAATACCGGGGATTTCTGCAATATAATGAATGAGTGATCCTAAATCGACTGTTTGGCCTGAATCAAGTTCAGCGGTATAGGCGTTCACGTTTTGACCCAGCAAAGTAATTTCTTTCACCTGCTGTTTTGCAAGGCCTGCTGTTTCGATAATGATATCATTAAAGGGGCGATTAACTTCTTCGCCTCGGGTATAGGGAACAATACAATATTTACAATATTGGCTGCAGCCTTCTTGTATTGAAACATAAGCCGTAGGACCATCGGCTTTGGGCGCAGGCAAATGATCGAATTTTTCAATTTCAGGAAAAGAAATATCGATGGTTCTTTTTTCGTGATTTCTGGCTTGATTGATTAATTCAGGTAATCGATGAATGGTTTGTGGACCAAAAACAAGATCAACATAATACGCCCGTTCAAAGATGGCATTTCCTTCTTGACTGGCGACACATCCGCCCACACCAATGACAATGGATTTATTTTTATCTTTTAGGGGTTTCAGTTGCCCTAAACGAGAAAAAAGCTTTTCCTGCGCTTTTTCACGTACTGAACACGTGTTCATAAGGAGCACAGTTGCTTGTTCCGGGTCAGCAGTTAGCTTTAAATTATGCGTAGAATCAAGGAGTTCTGCCATTCGCTTGGAGTCGTGCGCATTCATTTGGCAGCCCCAAGTTTCAATATAAACGTATTCGGTCATCTTGCTTACTTTATTGTGAATATAAGACCGAGAATTTTAGCTGTTTTAACCCGAAGATGCTACAGCTAAGTATCCCGATTAGGAGAATTCGGGTGTTCGGCGTCGTTAGAATTGACGTTTTTTGTGAAAGAGAATCTTGGGGTTTTTAGCCAATTTACAAACTTATCCAAAGGCATGGGGCGGCCAATAAAATAACCTTGCCCAATATCGCAATCGAGTTTAACCAAGGCATCGTAAGTGGCTTGATCTTCGATGCCTTCAGCCACCACTTTAAGTTCAAATTCTTTGGCAATCGCAATAATGGTTTTAGTGATTTGTAAATCAGTAGGGCTACTCAATACTTTACTGACAAAAGACTGGTCAATTTTAAGTTCTGTTGCAGGGATATTTTTAAAATAGGAAAGAGAAGAATAGCCTGTTCCAAAATCGTCAATGGAAATTTTAATGCCTAAATTTTTTAATTTTTTTAATATTTCAAAGGTTTTTGTGGGATCTGAAAGTAAGGTACTTTCGGTGATCTCAATGGTCAAACGCGTATAATCAATACCCCAAATTTTTAACGCGCTTTCCACTCGCTCAACCAGATCTTCGTCTTTAGTGGCAATGGCAGAAAAATTAACAGCCACATTCAACATGGTCTCAAATTCCGGCCATTCGCTTAATTGTCTTAATGCCGTGTTCAATGTCCAAAAAGTGATGGGGATAATTTGTCCTGTTTGTTCGGCAATAGGAATAAAAGCATTAGGGCTCACTTGACCTAAAAGAGGGTGATTCCATCTAATTAAAGCTTCAGCGCCAATTGGCGTCCCAGATTTTAAATCGACTTTAGGTTGGTAATATAATTCAAATTCCCCTTCTTCAAGAGCAATGTTAATTTTATTTTCAATGTCAGGTTGTCTATTTAAATCCAAATCGAGGGCATCAGAATAAAGAAGATATTCTGCATTACTTTTTTTAGCAAGTTCTAGTGCGACTTCCGCTCGATGAATATAGTCATCCGAGCGAGTAATGCTCGCTTGTGCACTGCAAATCCCAATGCTCACTTTAATTCGTACCGTTTCATTGGCAATATTAAAAGGTTCAGACAGAACAGAAATTATTTTATTGGTAGCAAGAATAACTTGACCCGCATGCTTGATTTGTTTTAACAAAATGGCAAATTCACTGTTATTGATTTTTGCGATAACGTTACCTTCGGGCAAAATGTCAATGATTCGTTCAGACATTTGATCTAATATTTGATCGCCCACTTCAAAGCCATAAAGTAAATTTATTTTTTTAAATCGATTAATGCCAATGAGAATAAGGGCAAATTCTTGTCGCGTATTTTGATATAGCTGAGAGGTTTCTTTCAACTGATGAAAAAATTGTGTTCTGGTTAATAACTTAGAAACAGTCATAAATTTAATTAACTCTCTATAAGTAAAAATCTTTAGGGTTAATATGGTAAGCGCCTTTTTCCAGCCCTCGTTTTATTTCAATGGGATTGCCTTGCTTATCTCTTTCATCTGTCTGTAAATCTCTGGTGGCAAAGCATCCTAAAGGGTTTTTCTCTGAGTCGAGTATGAGCATGACTTTGGGTTTAAGTCTTCGTTTTGGATTTTGAGAGATAATGACCCCCACTTCCCCTGTAGAGAGTTCCACCAAAGTGCCAACGGGAAACATACCAATAGATTGAATAAACGTTTCCACTAATTCTTTTTGAAAAAAGATATCTCGCCATTGATATAATTGTTTAATTGCTTCATGAGCAGGGATGGCTTTGGCATAAGGCCGTTGACTGGTCATGGCATTATAACAATCTATGATACCTGCAATTCTGCCCACTAAGGGAATTTCATTGCCTTTTAATCCTCTGGGGTATCCTTGTCCTAAAAATCTTTCATGGTGGGTCCACATCATTAATACGGTGGTGTCATCTAGACCAATATTTTGTTTTATAATATCTAACCCAAGTTCAACGTGCTTTTTAATAAACTCAAATTCTTCTTGAGTGAAATTTTCTGTTTTCATTAGCAAACTACTGGGTAGTTTTACTTTACCAATATCAAATAATAGGGCACCCAAGGCAAGCGATTTTAAATCTTCTTTAGGGAAGCCCAGTTGTCGCCCAAAAGCAACGGCCGTAATCGCACAAGATAAAGAATGATTATACGTATAAGTATCTTTTTCTTCGATTTGATTCAATAGAGTGGCTGCATCGGGATTCCGGATAATGCTATTGACTAAAGGTTCAATGGCACTGTCTAAAGTGGTGATTGAAATTTTTTCACCTTTTTTGATTTGCTCTAAAGTTTGGTGAACATTGTCTGTTAATTTTAGGTGACCTGCTCTAAATATTTTGATTTCATCTTCAACAGAGTTGAGAATTTCATATTGATTTTTTGCTCCGATACTTTCTGGCAACGGAATATCTTTATAGTCCGCGTTAGCAAGCAATTCTCTTTTTTCAAATCGCTTAATATACTCGATGGGGATGCTGCTTTGCATAGGATCGATATAAATATGTTTGCAATATTTTTTTAAGGTTTCTATGTCTTCTTGATCTTGAATAAGGAAGCCTTGCAACAAGAATGGCGTGTCGCTCCAAGGACAGTCAAGTTTGGTTACATACATGCCGTTGCTGACATTTTCTGCACCAATGGGTATTTCTTGAGCCATGATCACTCCAATAAAAGATTCCCCAGTTCTAGGGGTCTACTGAGGTTATCGGAGGGAACATAAAAAAATTTAGAACTAAAAAGGCTGTATAAACAGAGGGTGTATATTGATGTGGTGGCTATGGGTGGACTCGAACCACCGACCTCAGCATTATGAGTGCCGCGCTCTAACCAGCTGAGCTACATAGCCATTATCTTCTTGAAGCCTGGCATTTTGGCTAAAGGCAGCCCATTTGTCAATCTTGACGGCCGTTTGATTTCAAGCGACGAACCCAAGGGCAGGGTAAACAATTTGTGTTAGTTAGTGTGCTATACCTTACCTTGAAATAAAAATTATATAAATCAATAAGTTATTGTAAAAAAAGGCAGGCTGTAATGACTGACTCCCAAAAAAAAATTCTAGAAACACAGAAAGATCTGGATGACACTAAGAAAATTTTAGAGACAAATGTGGAAAACTTGATTGCAAGAGCTGAGTTACTTGAAAAACTAGATGAAACGACCAAAGATTTAAGACATCAAACACAAGAATTTGCCCTGCATGCCAATGAATTAAAAACAGCGCTTAATACCAGAAATTATATCTATGGCGGTATTATCTTATTTGGTATTGGGGGTTCTCTCTATGGTGTATGGAATGGGTATAGTCCAGCCAGTTGTTTGATGACAGGAATGTTTGGTTCGGCTCTAGGGGGCGTCACAGGCTATTATGCGGGCACAATTAAAGCCTTCTTTGGGAAATTAGCGTTTGCCTATCAATTACAAGACAGCCCATTCAAAGCCCTAAAGGATAAATTCAGTGCTGGGCTTAAAGACAAATTAAAGCCCAGTAACATGGCTAGTCTTACGAGTCAGGCTGGAAATAAAAATGCCCCCAATCAAAGCCACCATGAACAAGAAATGCAACCCTTAGAAATTTCAAAAACCTTAACCCAATGGTTTGAGGCTAAAAAACATGAAAAGCAAGAAGGGACAAAAATACTGATACCTGAAAAAAATGTGGCTAAAAAACGGTTCGGTCTATCAGATAAAAAATAAGTTGTAGGCTATTTACATTTTTTTGCGCTTTTTAGATATAAGTTTTTCTTCTGTATTCACTAGGTTTTCAGAATCTGTTTTTCTTTTGGTATTTTTGTTTAATTGTTGTTCTACTTCCATCCCATTCAAATAATTCTGAGAAAATAAGGCAACAATTTTAGCCTGATTTTTTTCTTGAGCAATAGATAAGGGCGTTTCCCCTTTTAAATTTGGACTATTTTTAGCACCCGCTTTTAATAATAATTTAACAATTTTCTCATGGCCATTCAAACAAGCAAAGTGGAGGGGGGTATCGCCGTCTTTATTGGGCGCGTTTAAAGTTTTTAATAAAGGATGATTAAGAAGATACTTAAGAATATCGGTGTGTCCCCACGAACAAGCAATATGCAGAAGTGTATTTTTTTCGTTATCACTGTCATTAATGGTTATTGTTACATTAGCTGTTTTTAGCATTAACTTCATGATGTCAAGCTCCCCCCTTCCACAAGCCAAGTGTAGAGGTGTATTGCCCTTACTATTTCTCATGTTAATGCTATGATATATTCCAGGTTGTTGTAAAAGTAATTTCACAATATCCATATGGCTTTGGTAAATAGCAAAATGCAGAGGGGTAAAACCTTTATCGGTAGGCACGTTTAAGCTATTCATTGAAGGGTGCTTTAATAATAACTTAACAATAGCAATATTTCCGTCACGACAAACAAGATGTAAGGAAGTAAGATATTTTTTATTTACTTTATTGATATTGATGGCTTTGTTTTCTAAAATTAATTGAACTGCTTTTTCATTATCCAATAGACAAGCGATAAATAATAAATTTGTCCCTCGGCTATTCTCTCTCATTTCCAATGAAACAGCTGCCAATGTTAGTTTTTTTAAATTTCCTATCAATTCAGTGTGTTCAGATAATGAAATAGCTTGAATTGAAAAGGCAGTATAGGTATGGAGCGCATCTTCAAAACAAGTAAAAATCTTCTGGGATAATGCTTGTGACGACAACTCAAAATAATAGTTTTTTTTACCGTATAAGTAGTTTATATCAATGAAATGCCATTGATTAGATTCATGATCGAAGGTTAAGCCAACGGCATGGAATTCTGAGCACATTAAAAAAGCAATAGGGCTTTTGTTTTCACTTAGTTTTAACAAACTTTCTGCATATTTAAAATAGGCTGTTAATTCGGGCATGCTAGGATCCAATAGCCCCAGAGGATTCACAAAAATTTTCGCTTTTATATCGTCAAGTTTTTTAGAAGTGGTGAGCGGGTATAATTTTTCTTTATGTAGCGCATTGATATGTTCACCAAACATTTCATGTAGCGGAGCCTGTTGAATGGCGATTGATTGAGCAAATGCTTTTATTTGAATTTTTTTTAATTCTTCTTCTGTAAAAGGTGGGCTATCTTGATTTCTTGACTGAAAAATGGCATCAATTTCTTCGGAAATATGTTGAATAGGATGTAGTTTTATGTAGGCGTAAATATCATCTAAGCGTTGATAAAAAATAGCCTCATCTGATTTACTTGTGAGCAAGGCTTGAATCCACATAGGCGTAAATCCATTACAGACCCCTTTTTCGTTTAAATAGGGTGCAAATACTCTTGTTAGAGCGATTAAATCACTGTGCCTAAGTCTTTTGAGAGAATCTGACATAAGCTGTCCACCCAGCTATGAAACATAAGGGGTAGACTAGGAATGGGAAGATTTGGTTCAATAATTTTTTTTATACATTAAACCTAAAATGCACCACATCGCCATCTTGAACGATGTATTCTTTGCCTTCTAAACGCCATTTACCTGCTTCTTTAGCGCCGGCTTCGCCATTATATTTAATAAAATCATCATAGCTAATCACTTCGGCACGAATAAAGCCTTTTTCAAAATCGGTATGTATCACGCCAGCTGCTTGCGGCGCAGTATGCCCAACAGAGATGGTCCAAGCACGGACTTCTTTTACACCCGCAGTAAAATAGGTTTCAAGTTTAAGTAGGGCGTAGCCTTCACGAATAACGCGATTTAAACCGGGTTCATGTAAGCCCATGCTTTCTAAAAATTCTTGTTTTTCTTCTTCGGATAAATCCGTGATTTCCATTTCCATCGCAGCACAAACAGGCACAACCGGGCTGCCTTCAAGTTTGGCCAATTCTCGTACTTTATCTAAATGAGGATTATTCTCAAAACCATCGTCATTGACATTGGCAATGTACATCACGGGTTTGGTGGTGAGTAAATGCAGGCTATTTAATAAAGCCAATTTTTCTTGATCTAAATTACCTTGGTAAACGAAACTTCTGCCTGGCTTACTGTCATTCAGATGATTTCTTAAATCTTCTAATAATTGTTTTTCTTCAATTAATTTTTTGTTGCCAGATTTGGCATTTTTTTCGGCTTTTAATAAAGCTTTTTCTACGGAGTCTAAGTCGGCTAAAATCAGTTCTGTTTCGATGGTTTCGATGTCTAGAATGGGATCAACTTTACCCGATACATGAATCACATCGTCGTTTTCAAAACACCGCACAACGTGTGCAATGGCTTCACATTCACGAATGTTACCCAAAAATTTATTACCGAGCCCTTCGCCTTTAGAAGCGCCTTTGACTAATCCCGCAATATCAAAAAAGTCCATGGTTGTCGGCACTATGCGTTCAGGTTTGACGATTGCAGCGAGCGCATCTAGCCTGGCATCTGGCATGGGCACAATACCGTGATTGGGTTCTATGGTACAAAAAGGGTAATTGGCCGCAGCAATTTTTGCTTTGGTTAAGGCATTAAATAACGTTGATTTGCCTACGTTGGGAAGACCCACGATTCCACATTTAAAACCCATAGCTATTTCCTGTCTGTTACTAAATTAGTTGAATTATTTTTTTGTATGAAGTACTTGCATGGCTTTATCTATTTGGCCGTCGATTATTTTTTCAAATTCGGGTAGGGCAAAAGCCAAGGCATCTTGAATAGAGGCTTCATCTGATTTATTAGGTCTGGAGAGAACGTAATCGGCGACACGGTCGCGATCGCCTGGGTGACCAA
This sequence comes from uncultured Gammaproteobacteria bacterium, assembly GCA_902826485.1. Classification (GTDB taxonomy): domain Bacteria; phylum Pseudomonadota; class Gammaproteobacteria; order Berkiellales; family Berkiellaceae; genus CADEEZ01. Next base: position 1,969 of record CADEEZ010000017.1, on the reverse strand, counting down.
TCCCCACTCTGAGTCGATAAAATTCTTTGGTTTGCATGTGCTGAATCAGGCTTTTTAAGCCATTATGGCCACCATCTCCCCCGTTTAGTTTTAATCTAATTTCACCTGGCGGCAAATCTAACTCATCATGTATGACTAAGGTTTCTTTGGGGAGTATTTTATAAAATTGTTGAACAGCCTGTACCGGTTGGCCGCTCAGGTTCATATAAGATCCCGGTACCATCAACCAGATAGGAGAGGCTGAAATCTTGGGTAACACAAGTTTGCCTAAATGCGCTTTAAAACTTGTCTCATATTTTAAATTTATTTGGTATTTTTGACAAAGGTGTTCAATACACCACACCCCGGCATTGTGCCGGGTGGCGGCATATTCGGAGCCTGGATTGCCCAGGCCCACAATCAGTCTAATGACGTTAGCGGTCATTATTTTTTAGATTTGGTATCTTTTGCAGGCGCTTTAGCTGCTGCAGGTTTAGCAGCGGCGGCAGCTTTTTCTTTGCCTGATTTTTCTTTGCTTGCTTTGTCTTTTGCTTCCGCTTCGGCAACAACAGGAGTTGCTTCATCTTCCGCGACGACTCTTGGCTTATGAATACTGACCACAGGATGATCATATTCTGCACCATGTGTTAGAGCAGGAATTTCAACATCTTTAGGCAGCTTTAGATTAGATAAGTGAATGACTTCATCTAATTGCATGCCAGCTAAGCTGAGCTCAATAAATTCAGGTAAGTCTTTTGGTAAGCAACGGACTTCAATTTCAACTAATGATTTAGAAATGATGCCGCCTGCTTTAAAGCCAGGTGCTTCTTGCTCACCGGAATAACGAATAGGAATGTGCATATTAATTAATTGATCGGCACGAATGCGCATAAAATCCATATGTTGAATATAGGGTTTGTGCGGATGACGATGAATATCTTTTAATACCACTTTTTGTTCTTTGCCGCCAAGGGACAAAGTTAAAATGTGAGAGTAAAAGGCTTTATTTTCTAAGGCTTTTTTTACTTGATTCTTATTTAATGAAATAGGAAGCGGGTTTTGGCCACCACCATACAAAATGCCGGGTATATTGTCACTGGTTCGACGAAGGCGGCGGCTCGCACCTTTCCCCAACAGCTCACGAGGAGCGGCATCCAGTTCAAACAATCCTGTAGTTGCCATATCAGACTCCAAAAATAATTTAATTTAATAACATAATTGCTTTCCGCGACCAGAAAAGCAAGCCCCGTAGTTTATAACAGATGGAGGTATATTTCAAATTAAAAAAAGCTAACCAACTAACGTTCGGAAGTCTTTATAGTAGCTTAAGGGGAAGCAATCCATCCCGAAAATAAACTGTATCAAGGGCTATGATTGGTTGTTATTTATCCGCACTTTTTTGTTTGTATTTTCTTCATTATTGTTTTCCTCTTCAATTTTTATGAAGGTGCGTTTATGACTGCTATTTTCGGCTTGATAACTAGGCATATAGTTTGGATTTATTTTATGAATGTCTTTCGATAAGCATGAAAGAATCAAATGATAATTATTTTTATATTCGCTTTTATTTAGAATATTATATACCGTTTTTTTCTCTTCAAGAGAGAGCGATTTATTTGAAGATAAGTGAATGAGCATATTGCTGATAAGGGAACTAATAGCAATAGAACATTGGATATTATTATCCTCTTCGTTCAACATCATTAAGTTTTCAAGTGAGAGGGTTTTATCCATAATAGAAATATTTTGGTTGTTTTTATCATTTAAAATAAGTAATACTTCATCGTATTTACCCTGTAGGCACATTAACTTAAGATTTTTCTTTTTTTGTTGAGGTTCAATTATCACGGGATTTGATTCAATATCATCAGTCAAATCAAGCGTCACTACAGGTTGTTGAGGATTTATTTGCTCAATATGAATTGGTAAGTTTACTTGTTGCTGTTGCTGTTGCTGTTGCTGTTGCTGTTGCTGTTGCTGTTGCTGTTGC
>CADEEZ010000016.1 GCA_902826485.1 uncultured Gammaproteobacteria bacterium | reverse complement strand
TTATGATTATAATCGCCATTTGTCCAAACAACCGAATAATTGTTCGTGGCGCCATTAAAATTCACATTACCCCCTGCGACGATTGCCACTGTCACTGCAGTACTGCTCTTACCCGAGCCACCTAATGTGCCTGAGCCATTCATACTCACATCGCCCGTAGACACAATGGTCGCATTTGAAAAACTGCCGATAAGGGTCACATTACCACTGCAATAAAAAATTTTACCATTTTGATCACCAATTAAAGTAAGCAGACAAGACCTTACATCAGCTTGAGTATTCATAGTACTAAAAAAAGACGGTGGTATGGTTGGCACACTAATGGTGGGCACGCCTTGATTTATTAAAGCGCCTGATACCCCATTCACATTTACGATACCATGTGAATTTACGGTGCCATTGGTAATCGTCGTGTTTCCGTTTAAATTAATATTCCCATTGGCATAAAGACTACCATTTATATTTTTGCTGCCATTTAAATTCATGGTGCCGCCTGATATCATCCCTGAACCAATATAAATACCAGAGCCAGCACCTGCAGTGGGTTTAGTGAGGGTAATTTGAAAAGTCGTTTTAGCATTTGCGTTTGCAGAGCTATCAGATTTAGCATAACCCCTTACTTTAAGCGTTACGGAATTTGCCCCCCAGGAAACATCGCCAGGGCTTATCCAATAATATCCCTTGCTGCCCACATTAGGCGCACCTGCTGCTGTCGTGGGTATAGTGGTTTGCCAACCGGTTGAATTCCAAGTGGTGCTGGGGTCTTTTAACCACTTAGTAAAACTTGCCGCGCCCGATTCGGCTGCCATAAATGAAATGGCTTTCACATTTTGATTGGCCACCATTTTTTCTTGTAACATACTGCCACGCATTGAGGTCAAGGTCACGACGGCCGCAACGGATATTAAGGTCAGTGCAATCACCATTGCATTCCCTGTTTGGCGGCTTAAACTATTTTTAATATTCATATCGAGCCTCAGCTTGCATATTTGCTAATCAATTTATTTCTTAAGGTTGCGGTAAAACTATTTGTTTTGCCATTGCTCAAAGTCATCGACATTCTAACGCTATCGACTAACGCCCAATTGGTTGGGGCTGCGATATATTCTGCATTCGTAATATAGCCATCTGCATTTGCATCTACGCCATATAAAAAACTAATGGCCGTAATATCGCCTACCAATGCAGTGTTATTGCACAATAATTGATTGCTTGAATAAGTAAATGTATTCGTTTGCACGCCACTAACCACTTGACCCAAACAATTTTTTAATCCGGTCCCACCTGTAAACGAAACCACTAATTGGCTGCTTGTACTGGTGTTGCTAATAGAATCCGCTTGCCTAACTATTCTGCTCACCGTATTGGCTGTAAATCTTAAAGCTTCTTGAGTATTGTCTAAATTACGTTTGGTATTGACGGTTTGTTGATTGACAACAAATGCACTGATTACGCCTCCCATAATAAACAATCCAATTAATAACGAAATCATTAATTCGATTAGGGTAAAACCGCTCTGAATGGATTTTTTTAATTGCATGCTTTCCCCTAAATAATCATTTACGCTTAACTACAATCAATAACGGGTATACTGACCTTTTGAATAAATTGTTGTGATACTTGTGATGTATCTGTTCCGGTATATTTAATTTTTCCGTCTTGCCAAGAAACCGTAATGGTATAAATGGGTATATTTCCTGTGGCATCATAACCCAGGCTACCAGACCAACTAGGCATGCTGTTTGTATTCGTTGTCACCCATTCTGCGGCAATCGTATCTCGGCTGGCTGGCAGGGCACACATGCCCGCCCATAAACGTTCAACCAAATCATTTGCTTGAATCGTCGCAACTGAGCGTTGATAACTGGCATAAGAATATTGCATGGCTTTAATCTGAAGCACCCCAAGGCCAAGCAAAGCAATGGATATCACGAGCATCGTGATTAACACTTCAACTAAAGAAAAACCCGCATTTTTTAACATGATGTGTTTTGCACCTTTGCTAATCCAATTGCCGTTAGACAAACCCATTTGTTATTACTCGAACCCGTAACAGAGGCTTGTATCGAGCTAGCGGTTGCCGGATCTAAATACCCGCCAACAGAATATTGAATGGACGAAGGTCCTGATAAGGTCACGGTGCTTTCAAATACATTTTGTACCCGAATAATGTCTTCTGAAGGACCTCGAACACCCGTCCCATTCGTATCTTCAAAAATAATCCACCCGACATGCCAATTACCAGAGAGCGTACAATACGTTTGATCGCTACTAGGACAAAGGGCCACCTCAACATTACGCTTAATGGCTTCCGTTCGAGCAAATTGTATGGCGTATAATAATTCGTTTGCTGCACTTGTGGCTTGGTTATCTGCCATCACTGCTCTAAAACTAGGGACGCCCACTGTCGTTAAAATAACGACAATAATCATCACGACCAGTAATTCGATTAGGGTAAATCCCTTTTGCCTCATCTCAGCCACTTTAATTCCAACATCCCGTTGTTGTAGGCGTTTTTGCGCCAGTATGATTCAACGTTAAGGTGCCACAGCTTTCCGTTGACTGCGTGCTGATGGGCGCGCCTGATAAGGTATAACTATTCGCTGCCAGGGCAGAAAGCGTGAAAGTATAATACTTGGTGGCATCATCTTTAGGCGAACCCGTAAAAGGTAAAGTAGCACCTGTGTAGGTGCCATTTGTGGTGTAATACCGCTCCATGTATTGCGCTAATTCTAACATCGCTGTTTGGGCATCCACCCGGCGACTCTTTTGTAGTTGACCTAAATATGAAGGATAAGCAATCGCAGCCAGTACAGCAATAATCACCATGACAACCATCAATTCCATCAAAGTAAAACCTGGCTGCTGTATAAATATTCGGTAACTTCTTTTTAACTTTATCATTCGCCCTGATCCTTTACTTTTTAAAGTTACTTATCTATACAAGAATTATAGTCTTGATAACTTGACAAAACTGACAAAATCAGTAAATAAAGAAGTATAGTGATTAATTTTATTTACGTAGGAATTGAACTTTAATGACACTAGAAAGTATCGACCCCATTGAAGAGCCCCCCCCGTTTAGGCAAAATTTATTATTGCTACTCAGTTTTTGGCTTCTTCCTTTCTGGTGCTTTGCTAATGCTGCTGCTGACGTGCTCGCTTTAGTCCACCCTTTATGGCGACTTGAATTAACCGTATTTATCTGTGTATCGAGTTATATTGGGCTGCTTTCTTGGATGCTTTCTACTCTTCGTCAAAGTGACATTACGCAGTACAGTTTTACAGGATATTATTGGATTATGTGGATGGTGGTGGTCATTTTCGCACCAGGACTAGATAACTTATATTATGCTGCTTATGATTGGCAGGTATCAACCTTTCCAGATAATACGCTGATGCCTACGGTGATATATGGTGGCATTTATTACTTGTTACCGGCATGTAGTTTGTTGTTATTTGGTCAAATAGGCTGGGAATACTACGCTTCCTATAATATCTATGATGACTGGGCATCGATTTTAGTAGAAAACACCACTTGCGTCGCAGCGCTCTTAACTTGGGATTCGTCTTTAGCAGATAGCCAATGGTTAATTTTAACCATGAGTGGATATTTATATTATCTATTACCTAAAACACAACGCGATAATTTGTTCAGAAAATTTCAAAATAGTCATCTGCCTTTACATTATAAAAAAAACAAATCAATTAGTTAATTAACAAAACACTTTAAATTTAACTCGACTTCTGTTAGTCTGGTATTTCCTTCATTATATGAGCACTAGAGCATACTATGAAAAATTCTGCCTTAACTATTTGCAACGAACATATTCAACCCGGTGAAAAAGCAAACCTCGCGCTAAAAATGCCTGATTTCTATTCTTGCGCACCTATTTATATGCCCATTAAAATTATACATAGTAAGCATCCAGGGCCGTGCCTTTTAATTTTTTCTAACTTAAATGGCAATGAAATGAATGGGTTAGAAATAATTAACCGTTTAATCAACGCATTAGGAGCCAGTGATATTCATGGCACCATTATTGCTGTGCCTGTGGTCAATGTGTATGGCTTAACGCACTATCCTAAAACCATGCCTTCAGGCCAAAATTTGGCTGATTGTTTTCCTGGAAAAATTGACGGTAATTATGGTGAAAGAATTGCCCATATCTTTACAGAGGCACTCATCAAAAAATCTACTTATTGTATTGAATTAAATACCGGCGCACTCAACCACAACATTTTGCCTCAAATCTACTGTGATTTTGAAAATTTACAAAGCAAAAAGTTGGCAAAAGCATTTCAAGTTCCTGTGATTACTAATGTGCATGTAAAAACAAATACATTGCGTCAAACCATGGAAAGTTTATCTATTCCTTTAATTTTATATCAAGCTGGCGAAGCCATGCGATTCGATGAACATGCCATCAACACGGGGATTGAAGGCATAAAAAATATCATGCATGATATCAAAATGTTGCCAAAAGAACGTTCAGTTAATGTGATTAATCCTGTGTTTTCACAAGATGAAGATTGGATTATTGCCCCTAAAGGCGGTATTTTACATGTCGCCGTTACCCTTGGCCAAACCATCAGTAAGGGAGAAAAAATTGGCACCATTTCAGACCCCTTCTGCTCTGATCTTGGCGAAATTGTCAAAGCCAATCAAAATGGCATTGTGGTGGGCATTAACACGACTCCCCTTGTTCACGAAGGGTTATCTATTTTTAAAATTGCCTCATTTATTGACTGTGACAGAGCGGGTGTCGTAATTGAAACCTGGGAAGATCAACAAAGAGAAACAGCATAAAATGGAAAAAAATAACGTCTTAACAAAAAAAGGGACCGTTATTTGGCTCATTTGCGCCGTCTTTTATGGCTTTGAGTTATTATTAAGAACCGTTTTAGGGACTTTTCAAATACCGGTTATGCAAGAGTTAACTTTAACGCCCATGTCATTTGCGCTCTTAAGTACAACGGTCTATTTTGTCGTTTATGCAGTAATGCAAATTCCGGCTGGTGCGTTTTCTGAAAAAGTGGGATTAAAAAAATCGCTCCTAACGGCCATTGCCATTTGCGCTTTTTCTGCCATTTTATTTTCTTATAGTCATGCGTTGCCTTCTGCACTCAGCGCAAGAATGTTAATGGGATTAGGATCGTCTTTTGGTTTTATTTGTTTATTAATAGCGATATACGATTGGATGCCTAAACAGCATTCTGGACTGTTTATTGGGTTGTCTCAATTTTTGGGTACTCTAGGCCCTATGTTTGCCGCAGGACCCTTGAATAATATTGTTGAACATTCGCAGCTTGATTGGCGCATGATATTTTTCAGTTTGGGCTTATTCTGCTTACCTTTGGCAATCTTGGTACTTCTGTTCGTTAAAAATAACGATAACAATACTCACAAGTTTCGCTTCGTTAGCAAACCTACTGCCATGAGTAAAAACTTGTTTTTCTTATTCAGACAAAAACAGACTTGGGTTATCGCGCTTTATTCTGCGTGCGTGTATTTTATTATTGAGTACTTAGCAGAAAATGAAGGTAAAGTTTTTATAGAGCTAAATGGGTATAGCTCGAATTTCTCCTCCTATATGATTACCTTAGCGTGGTTAGGCTACGCGGTAGGTTCTCCTTTGTTAGGATTTTTATCCGATTGTCTCAAACGCAGAAAATTAATCATGATTTTTGCGGCAATGAGCTGCCTTGTTTCAATGTTTGTGATTGTCTATTATCCAATAAGTAAAGCAATCTTAATGATCGCGTTTTTCTTTCTCGGGCTGGGAGCAAGTGGCCAAAGCATTGGTTTTGCCATCATGGCTGAACAATGCAGCAAAAGCTATTTAGCCATTGGTATCGGGTTTAATAATTGCATGGTGGGATTTTTATCTTCAATTATTGCGCCAATTGTAGGTTGGTTGCTTGCTTTTCATGGAAATGAAGGTAATTTGCAGCTCTCCGATTATCATTTTACCTTCGCTTTTTTGATTGCCTTTATTTCACTGGCGTTTTTCTTGGCAGTCTTTTTGGTTAAAGAAACCTTTTGTCGTCCTACAAAAGGGTTTACTTTAATCGAAGCCATTTAATTTAAAAATTTATCGGCAAACACCTCATGTGCCATAGATTCGTCTTGTGAGGCTTGCACCACGCGCAAGCCTTTTATGGTGCTATTCAAACGTTGATGCCCTAATTTCTGTTGTGTTCCTTTTTCAGGCTCTAATGAAAACAGGGTGCCTTGTCCGCCTGTCATCGACAAATAAACTTCCGCCAGGATAGACGCATCTAACAACGCGCCGTGAAACTCTCTATGTTGGTTGTTTACTTCATAACGCTTACACAATGCATCTAAATTATTTCGTTGGCCTGGATGCTTATCACGGGCCATCACGAGGGTATCGATTACTTTACAGTGGTCGCGAATCCCTACCCAGCGATCTTCTAATAAACTTAGTTCGTAATCTAAAAAACCAATATCAAAGGGAGCATTATGAATAATTAATTCTGCCCCTTGAACAAATTTTTTGAATTCATTCACGATATCTCTAAAACAGGGTTTGTCCGCTACAAATTCGTTGGTGATACCATGCACCCGCATCGCCCCTTCATCGATAGATCGCTTAGGGTTCAAATAAGTATGAAAGGTATTGCCTGAGATTTTTCGGTGCAATAGCTCCACACAGCCGATTTCAATAATCCGATGACCGTCTTTAGTAGAAAGGCCTGTGGTTTCAGTATCTAATACAATTTGGCGCATAATTTTACTTATTCATTAAATAGGGTTATTTTTTACTTTCAAGTCGAGCGGCTTCATCGACTCTATCATTTTCTGGGTGCCCACTGTGACCTTTTACCCATTCCCAGGTAATTTGGTGTCTACTGACTTCAATATCGAGCTGTTCCCATAAGTCTTTATTTTTAACAGGTTTATTCTCTTTATTTTTCCACTGCCGCTTTTTCCAATTTTCTATCCATTCCGTCATGCCTTTTTTGACATATTCTGAATCGGTACATAAAACCACTTCACAATTAAATTTTAAGGCTTTTAACCCCTCGATGGCCGCTTGCAACTCCATGCGATTATTGGTGGTATGCGCCTCATGTCCACTCAGCATTTTTTCGTGATCGCCGTAAATAAGCAGCGCCGCCCATCCACCGGGCCCTGGATTGCCGCTACAAGCGCCATCTGTATACAATTTGACTGTGGTCATGGTTTTTTCTTTGCACACTTTTGATGAGGTGAGGTATTTTGGACGGTGTCACCCACCCAAACCTCTTTCTTGAGTAGCCGCCAGTTGGGACGAATAGGGGTAAGTTTTACTACTCTTTTGACAAAATTAAGGCAATACCCCCCGCCAAGACCAGAAAGCCATTTTGGCATATGCGCTTCTAGTTTTTCCATTTTTTTCATTAAGCGTACATGCTGTAAAGGGGGACGATAAAAAAAATGTTCCTGTTTGCATAAATCTAAATCAAGCAATTGGCACCAATCAATAATTCTACTGGCCATAAATAATTTTTGTTTAGATGTACAACTATGCAAAACACCTAGCATACTCACAGGATTGAAGCCCGTTATAATTAACTGTCCCTCAGGGCGGAGAATGCGATGTGCCTCGCGAAGCACATGATGCGGTTCTTTACTCATTTCTAAGGCATGTGCCAAAATCACCACATCGACAGAATCAGGTTGAATACTTAATGTCTCAGGATGTGAAATTAATTTACTTACCTTCAAATCAGGACTAAGGTGTTCACCTAATACTAATTTATGCTGAACTAAACTGAATTCTAAAACAGGCAATAAGGCATTATACCCTACCCAAACTAAATGCAAGCCAAATAGGCGCGAAAAAAGTGACTTCAGCACTGCTTGCTCTGCCTCAACCAGTAAGTCACCCAGGTGTCCCTGATAACACCCGGTCGGTTCACTAAAATTATCCATGCACTTTTTACCAAAATGTAAATTTAGACTTTAAAACGAATAGCACACTAAATCAAAATAAATATTAAGTTTGTTTTCTAGTTTTTTAGGTGAAAAAATTTTATATACCTGATAGACTTAGAACCATCATGAATTTAGCTAACAAGATTATTGCTTCGCTGAGCTTATTGCTTCTGGTGTTAACCCCCAGCTTTGGGAACATCCCTAGTTTGGTGAAAAAACCTTTACTATTTGAAACGAGTTCTTCAACTAAAAAACATGCTCACATTTGGTCTAGGCTAGCAGAAATATTTAATTTAGATCATGCCGAGCAAGACCCCAAAGTAAAATATTACATTCACGCTTATTTAAAAAACCCTTCTCATCTCAACGAAATAGCCAACAATGCTTCAGCGCATATTGGTGCGGTACTGGAAGAAATTGAAGCGCGTAAACTGCCAGGAGAATTAGCCTTACTCCCCATGATTGAAAGTGACTATAATCCCTTTGTCAGAAATTCACGAACCGGTGCCAATGGATTATGGCAAATGATGCCTTCGACCAATAAACTATTCCGCTCTAAAAACTTAGGATTAGATCCCCTTCAATCCGATTACCGCATTATCGACTCTACTCATGCTGCTTTAAACTATTTAGAATATTTACATGAGTATTTTGATGGCAATTGGTTACACGCCATTGCAGCCTATAACGTAGGCGAAGGCCGCATAAAAAAAGAAATTAAAAAAAATCAACAAAATCAATTACCCACCGAATTTTGGGATTTAAATCTCCCTAAAGAAACCAAAACCTTTGTTCCCAAACTGCTTGCTTTAGCCAGTATCATGAAAAACCCCTCTCGCTATCACTGCCGTTTACATTTAATGACCAATATAGAAAAAAATAGTCCCATCAATAGCCCCCTTCTCTGTGCTGAATCTCCTACCCCACCCGATTTCTTGGTGGTTTCTCAACCCAAACAAGCCTTTCATCATAGAACCAAACAATATCAAATAAAGCCGGGCGACTCGCTAATTAAAATAGCTAAATACAATAAAGTCTCTGTATCAAGCCTAAAAAAAACCAATCATCTTAAAGGCAATCAAATAAAAGCCGGTAACTTTTTAATTATTCCTGTTGTCTGATCTGACCGCTGACTATACTAAAGCAACTATAATTAAAATATCAAAATTTATATTAGCTATATAAACAAACAGTTGGGATGACTATGCGTAAGCCTCTAAGCTTGTTTTTATTACTCTTGTTGCCCAGCTTAACTTGGGCAATGAATCCTATTTCTTTGCATATAGGCGCTGATTACAAACATTTTGGGGCAAGACCCAAAGCAGAATTTAGACCCACCTTCCCTGAAATGCACGAAGGGGAAAATTTATATGCCGGCTTACGATTTGGTAATTGGAAAGGCTGGGATTGGGGCATTGATGTAGGCTGGGAAAGAAGCAGCCTTGAAACAGAGCGCATGTCTCTACCGAATAACCATTTATTTTTTAATCGCGTTGCCGCAGGGGGCGATATTAGCCATGTAGAAAATCGTTTCAAAGGTTGGCATACCGACTTCATGATTTATAGAAATCTCATTCCTTGCAACTTTGATTTAATTTTTACTGGCGGAATTTCTTTTCAAAGACCCCATTCAAATATATATTACACCCCAGCTGGCACGGGGGTAACTGAAGATTACTATGTTTGGAATCCCAGTAAAACGATTGGCCGTATAGGATTTGGTGCCCAATGGATGCTATTAAAATGGTTTGGTATTCGAGGCATGGCCATTTGGAGTAACGATAATCGTTTTGTTTATAATGGTCAGCAATTTATCCCTACCAGTGGGTCTATCGAACGATTTGAAGCGCGTCCTTACAAATCTAGCATGGGCTTACATATTGGCATTGTGGCTCGAACTCCCAGTATGGTAGAACTGCCCCGATTATTATAAATTTTATTTTTTAGTAGACCAGCGTCGTTTCTTTTTGCTAGCGACGCTTTTTTTATCTTTCTTATCTTTTTCGTTATGCTCTGTTTTAATTTCATCTGATTTAGATTTTTTCAAGATCGTGGGGGAGGAAATTATCATCGTTTTGTTTGATTGGAGTTTCTCCTGCTTAGGCGTAATTGAGTTTCCCGTAGAATGCCGTCTGGCCTCTGTTTCAATCTTTAAGTGATTGTTATTATTATTGTTGGGGATGGGGGTACTTTTATGACTCGCCTTAGCATCTGGAGAATTTGCTTGTCTGTAATAGTCAAATGCCAAATCTTCTACTTCTACTTTTATTATGCGTTGCACTCTTTCATTATCCATTGTAACTGAAGGAGAAAATTCATCTCTTAATCTTCTGTTTACATTCTCTAAAATACTTTGTTTCGCTTTATTATAAAAATATATTTTTTCTGGATCGTTTAATTCGAGATTCTTCCAGTTATAGACTAACTCATTATTCAGTTTTTCATCTATTTTTAAGGCAGATTGGCTTTCTTTAATTTCTTTCTTTTTATCACTAATTTGTTTGTATTGCGCATTTAGGTTTTCTAATTCGGCAAAAGAAGGCATAGTAAACCCTTCTGATGATCTTTCTTCTTCAGAACGCTTTGTATTAAGCTTATCCTCTTTATTATCTTTACCCTTATCTGTCATAACGCCTCCTCATACGGCTACCTAGCTATATCTATACAATAGGTTCATATATTTTATCCCTATAAAAAGCACTTGTAAAGCTAACTAAGTGGTTATTATGACCTATTACCATTGTTGGTGATGGGTAATAAGTAGGGTTGTTATGCAGCAACCTGTCCTTCGAAGCTTTAGCCTCAAATTAAAATTTTAATTTCTTATCAGCTTTTTTATGAGTCAAAACTGTATCCACAGTATAAACAATAATTTTTTTGCCCATATAGCCTACTTCTTTCCCTGTACCTATGGCTCGTTCAGAACTGCATCCTTTTATTTTTATTAAATATTTTTCAGATTTTAAATTTGAATTATTATTACAGCTAATACTAGTAGTGGTTGTCGTCGTACTGGTACTAGTAGCAGAATTGTTATTATTTAGATTCTCATGATTTTGCTTGTTTTCATACAACTTCACACCATGTTGATTTTTACCGTAAGGGTTAATTGACTTTACAGCCCACTCACCTTTAACATTTTTAAAATGATGACAAGCATCAAAAAAGCTTTCAAACTCTTTTGATTTTTTAATAGCCAGGAATTTTTTATTATTACCAAAATAAGGGCTGAAAATCATGATTAACTCACTATACTCTGTGCCAATATTTGCCATATCTTTAAGTTCTGATCGATTAAACTTTTCTTCAGGAATAATTATTTTTTCATTTTTATTCAGCACATCATTATTTTGAATAGAAGCATTTTTAGATCTAACTTTATTTGGTTTTATCGTTTTATGGCGATCGTACAAACTTAAATATGACATATTAAGAACGAGATCCTCTTTAATCTCATTTGTACAAGTACTGGAAGTTGAAGGTTTACTGGGCTCTAGTTTTTCTGACAAACTCTCTTTTATTTTATTTGTTTTTTCTAGATGGTGTTTTTTAATTCGCGCGATTGTTTGTAATAATATCTTGAGGTCAAATTTAGAATAATCATCGACGCTTTTAATCTGAATTAGTTTATCAGACATGGCGAAATCAGCAGGCAGAAGTCTTTTGATTTCATTTAGCTTTAAACTTAATGGATTAAGATCAATTTTTATGGCAAAATCCTCACCCTTAACTTTAACTAAATCATCTATAGCTAGTTCTTTGACCAATGCAATCTGTTTCTCAATATAATTTTGTAAGTTCTCTTTTTTTACTGTTTCAATATATTCCGAGTCAATTATTTTATTTTTAATTGACTTTTCCTTAAGTATTATCATAAGATCTTTTACTTCGAAAAATAAATTAGCAGAAAAACAACCTTCCATATATCTTAACAACTGTTCCACAAATGACTCGTTTAAAATCTCGATAGGAGAATTAAGGACTTGGCACAAATACGGTTGAATTTCTTTCGCTGAAAGATTATTGATGGCAAAACAACTTACAGATTGAATAATATCTACAAACCATTTTTCATTGGCACTTGATTTAAATCTATTTTTAAAAGAATTACTTTTAAAAGCGATTTCAAATGTGACTATATATTGTTTATAAACATTATATGCCAACTTGAGTTGATTATTTTTAACATATAAATCAATCACAATACCTTTTAGAAAGACTTCTAATCTTAACAAAGCAGGCAAGTAAACTTCGCGCTCGGTTAATTTTAGCTCTCTACCTAAAACCTTACAAATTGAAATAAGAAGATTGACTATATCAATCAGTTCTTTATCTGAAGTTTTATGCTCTGTTAAGAACATAGATAGCCATGTTATTGTATGAACATCTATTCTTTGACAAACTTTTTCGAACAATAGCTTCGCATTTGTCAAATCTTGTATTATCACTACATTAAGCTTCTTTTTGAGAACCAATTGCATTAACATTTCATTTAAACGAATTAAGCTAGGATATAATAATGGTCCAGACACAGGATAATTTTCTTCACATATCAACGCTTGTTGTAAATCATATAAAGTAAATATTTCTTGACTAAATTCAACACAAATATTTTCTTCATCCTTTAATACCTGTTTTATCGACTGTAACCCTTGAGATAAAATTTCTAAAGGGGGTTGGCTGAGAGAAAGATTTATTTTCTCATGTTTTGGCCATACAATGGTTTGTTCCATAGTATTAAAACCAGGAATATCTTTAATTATATTCTTTAAATTTTCTAGTTGAGAATAATGGAAATCTTCGCATGAACGGTTTTTCAGCTCATTGTCAAAGAATTGGATCATTGCACTGATAGGTATAAAATTTTCAGGTTTATTTAATAAAAACAGTTCAAGTTCTTTATAAGTATAGAAATACTCTGTTTTATTATCAGAAAGCATGATCGGCATAACCATTTCAGCTGTACTAGGCACATCTTTGTATAGATTTTTCAAACTTTCTGGCAATATATTAAAATATAATCCTGGGCCTACACTGAGTAAAATATCGAGTAATAATTTTATAGATCCCTTATTAATTTTAACATTATTAAGCACATCATCAATTACTTCAAATATATATTTTGTTGAGGCGCGCTCATCATGAGTAAAGTTCAATTGATATTTATTAAGAATGTGTGGGGTTTGATTTAAAAGCAAATAGAATATTTTAATAATATTATGATATACCATCGAATCTTTTAATGTAGGTTGACCTGTTGTACCATATATGTTGTAAAGCCCTTCTTTTGCTTCAAGGTATTCTGTGGCTTTATCTTGTGAATAGAAATCGAGATATACATTAAGGGTTGCATCAAATGCTGTTTTGGTTTTATTTTCGAGCGTACAAGGTGCACCTAAATTAAGTAAAGTTTTGCTTGCCTCAAAATTAAAATGCGCTACCCCTTCAATTAATGGATTAGAACAGGCCACTTCATAAGAAAAATATTTAGGGTCGAAATCTGGGTGTGATAAAATCATTTCTAAATAGATAGGAGCAGTTGTCACTGCAAATATCAAAGGCGAGTACTTTCCTTCTGAAAAATGCCTTTTAAAATCTCCCCTGTTAATAAATAGCTTAAAACATTTTATTGCATTATGATGTACGATATAACATATTAAGGATAAGTCTTTAACAAGTTGATCATCTAAACCTACTTCCATAAGTAAACCAAATAATTTTACATCATCCTCTTCTAAAGCGACGTCTATATATCTATTATAATATTTAGTATTAGTAGAATTAGGAATTTTTACATCAGCAACCGAATTAAATTTAATGCACCCTTCTTTTTTCTTGCGCGCTAATAAAAAGTTCTTTAACACATTTAAATGTTTATCTTTTAATTCAGGTGTTTTTGCATCAAGGTAGTTGATGGTTAAATTTTTTGTTTTTGTGAGATCTTGTTTACTTGGCTTTATTATTTTTATTATTGCTTTCGAATTTTTAGAACTATCCATTATACTGCCTGCCTATTTTCTAAAATATTTTAAAAATTAAAACTTTAAAACCTTATCTGCTTTTTTATGCGTCAATATAGTATCTACTTGATAAATAATAATTTTCTTACCCTGGTAATCTACTTCTTTTCCAACCCCTATTGCTCTTTCTGAGCCTGAGCCTTTAATTTTGATTAGGTATTTTTCAGATTTTAAATTTGAATTATGATTAGTGTTAATCGTCGTAGTGGTTGTAGTCGTTTTAGCAGAATGGTTATTATTTTGATGTCCTTGATTTTGCTTATTTTCATACAACTTGACACCATGTTGATTTTGGCCATAAGGATTAACGGATTTGACCGCCCATTCCCCTTCATTATTTTCAAAATGATGACACGCGTTTTTAAAACAATCGAACTCAGATTCATTTATAATGGCCAGGTATCTCTTGCTGTTCCCCGAAAAAGAATCTGTGATCATAATTAAATCACTAAATTCATCCCCAATTTTGGCCAATTTTTTTAATTCAGCACGATTAATTTTAATTTCTGGTTCTTTGATATTAAATATGAAATTATCACCTTTTTTACATTCTAATGTTGAATCTTGTATTTTATTTTTTCTTGGAAGCCGTTTTACTTTAGTATGATCATATAAACTTAAATATGACATGTTTTTTTCTAAATCAAAATTGTCTTCCAAAACACTATTCGAGTTTTTAATTTTACCATTAATTCTATCGATTTGTTTTTTCTTATACTTCAAATCATTTTCTAAGATTAGATTAATTGTTAAAAAAATCTCATTCATTTCATCAATTGTATTTAAATAAAGATCTGAGAACTGTAATATTTTTGACATACAATTTGATTCGGCAGGAAAGTATTTTTTAAGTTGATTTAAGGTTACATGCACATCACTCAAATCAACGTGCAGCGTATAATTATTTATATCAAGCTTAATTTTTTCATCTAAACCCAAAGAAAATATCATTTTTTCGATATCATTTATATATTCTTGTATTTTACTTTCTTTTAATTGAGTTAATTCAACAACAGAAATTCGATTATCTTTTGGCGCATATATTTTTAAAAGCGTCAGTATCTTATCAATATGAGAAAAACGATTATTTTTCATCGCCTCAGTGAGATATTTTGCTAAGTTTTTACTAAATGACTGTTGAAAAATCATGCCTTCTTCATAACGGATTACTTGAGATAAATGTTTATACATAGCCTCTACCGAAAGCATATCGAACCCATATTCAATAACAAGGGTAAATGTCTTAATGGCAAAAGCATGATGAATCATGGTTTGATACGCGTTTTTGAAAAGATCCGGATTTTTAGCGCCTTTAATTAACAACATGGCTTGTTTAAAAGCGGCTTTGGCAGATTTTGGTTGCTTCGCATTGATATAAGCTTGCACTAATAAGCCATAAATAAAATATTGGGTTCTCAGCATGGCAGGCAAATATTCTTTTTGATCTTTTAGGCTATTTTTTTTATTTAATATTTTGATTATATTTAATAGCTCAGTAAGCGATTCAATTGATTGGATAGCAGACTTTTTTTCAAGATTAAACTCATGATGCAAGTATATCATTGCATAAAAATCGATCTTTGCACACATTTTTTTAAACAGCGCAATTGACTTAAAGATCAATTCATGATCAGTTTGATACACTTCTACTTTATTTAGTTGATTATAAGTTTCATTTAAACGAAGTAAGTTGATGAGCAACGAAGGGAAGTGCTTTGCATTTTGATTTATGCCATTTACAATAAATTGTGGATGATTTTCAAATTTAAGATAAAATTCATTGCTAGGCAAAAGTTCTTCTAGCTTTTCTAGAGAAAATAATTCAGTTGAAACTAATGTGGATGTATTTTCTTTATTGATAGTGACTAAAATGTTTTTGTGTATGGATTTTAATTTTTCAGAATCGTTTTTATTTTCATTGTTTTCTGTTAGAGTTTGATCTGGCCAAATAACGTTGTTTATAATATCCATACAATCAAAATTTCTTGAAATAATCTCTTTGATTTTGTTTGTAATTTTAACCGATTTTTCATCTAAATTAAGATTACTTTGTATATTTTCAATGTACTGAAATAAAGCGCCAACTGCTTTATGTTCTTTTATGTTTTCGCTAAGATAACTTTCCACTTTTTCAGCACTGTCTAGGTATATTGTTTTTTTGCCTGGGTGCATAATGGGAAAACAAACTTCTGCGTCTTTAGAAACATCATTCACATAGAGAGCCTTCATAGAAACTGGCAAGGCATTAAAATTCAAGCCAGGACCTATACTTAAAATAATATCTAAAAAGGTTTTAAAGGCAACTGGTGAAACGGGTATTTGAGCCTGTTGGATTTCAAAAATATATTCAAATATGCTTTTTATATTCGGGATTTTTTCATTATGATACAGGGTAAAACAATAACGGATTTGAGGGGTATGATTAAGCAACAAATAAAATGTTTCTAAAATAGTATCAAAATTCATTGCTTTTATAAAAACATCATTCGCATTTAGTGAAGCCGTCAACGGTTCAAGTCCGGTTTTTTTTCTAAAATGGTTACTTACTTTATTTTTAGAAAAATAATCCAAATACATTTTAAAAGCATGATCATGTGCTGTTAAGATATTATTTGATGTAAAACAAGGCGCTTTTAATTTGAGTAAAGCTTTAATAGCATTGGTATTAAAATAAGTGGCCGCCAACTCTAGTGCATTTCTATTTTTGGTTTTATCAACCGCGTATAAATACGAGGTTTTGAACTCAGGATGATTGAGAATAACTTTTAGTGCAAAGTGATTATGTAGTGCAATCGCCATACCTAACGGATTGATTTCATCTATTGAAAAATCATTTTGTATAGCTCTTTCTGAATAATATATATCAAAACATGCTGCACAGTTAAAATACATTAAGCTATACCACAGCTTATTGTCTTGATGGGTAATATCTGACAACCCTAACTCTCTGAGAAATGAAAATAGTGCAACATCATCTGTAGCTAAGACAATATCAACGAGATAATTCGAGAGCGAATCATCAGGCAATTCTATCTCAAAACCTAAATTTTGATTGACATTAAAATTATTTTTTTCACGTAAATGTTTTGTTAGCTTTTCAAAGTGTGCTACTTTCTTTTTTTTATTTTTTTCATTTAAGTAATTTCTAATAAGCTCTTTCGTATAATTTCTTACTTTATTTTTAGATTTGCTGATTATGTTTCTAGAAGAATCTGACATTTTTACACCTAAAACTTTAATACTTTATCTGCTTTTTTGTGGGTCAATATGGTATCCACTTGATAAATTATAATTTTTTTACCTAAATACTCTACTTCTCTACCAATACCAACCGCTCTATCTGACCCTGATCCTTTTATTTTTATTACATATTTTTCTGTTTTAATATTCGACTGTACACTTTCTTTTTTATTCTTATCATCTACTTTATTGTCATAGAGCTTAACACCATGTTGATTACTCCCGTAAGGATTAACCGATTTGACTCCCCATTCTCCTTGTTTATTTTCAAAGTGATGACAAGCTTCAAAAAAACAATTAAATTCTGTTGATTTTTTTATAACAACGAATCTTATTTTGCCATAAGGACTAGTAATCATAATTAAATCACTAAACTCATTTCCTATATTTGTTACTTTTTTTAATTCTGCTCGGTTTATGATTATATCAGACTGTTTTACTATCTTGATGGGATTTTCAAATATTGATTTTGGCTCTAAAATATCTTTTTTTATTTTTTTTGTTCTATTGTAAGTCTTTACATTAGATTCATACAACATCAAACATGACATATTATTTGCCATCTCAATATCTGTTTTCGCGAAAGATGGATCCGTTGTTTTGGATTTTTCAATATCAATTTGTTTTTGTTTTTTCTTTAAATCGAGTGAAAAAATATTATCAAGGGCTTGAAAAAAATCCTCTACATCATCCATGGCATACAAATGAATTTCTTCTAATATTAAATTTTTGTTTAGCGCTTTACATTCAATAGGGATGCGTTTTTGTATATGCTTCAATGAAAAAGAGATTTCACTACAATCAATTTCTAATGTACTTTTTTCGACATCCAGCTTAAATCGTACAGAAAAATCAGATTTGAGTAACTTCGCATCTATTTTATTTAAATATAAACCTACTTGTACTATGTATAATTTTTCTAATTCAACAAGTGGGAGCATGTTTTCATTTAGCACATGCTTTTGCAAAAGTATTAATAATTTTTCAACGTGAGTAAATAAATTAGCATGGATGCAATTTAATATATACTCTGTTAATTTTTGGCAGAAAGATTTCTGTAAAACTATGCCTGATTCATAATTTAGCACCTGAGAAAAATGTTTATAAATTTCTTTAGGTTTAAGATATTGAAAGCCAAATTCTAATACAATAGAAAAAATCTGAACTGTTACAATGTGATGAGCCAAATTATGGTAAATATCTTTGAAAAAATCAGAATCCGCAGCACTTTGTGATACTAGCATGACCTCTCTTAAAGCTTTTTTTGCTAACCGAGGCTGATTATTGTTACAATGAGCTTCAATCAACAACCCATAAATAAAATATTGGGCTCTTAAAAATGCGGGTAGATACCTTTCACTATCCATTAAATTTATTTTTTTATTTAATATTTTAATGGGCACTAATAGTGCATTTAAATACTCTATTAATTCACCTGGCGAGCGCTTAATGATTTTCCAATGATGATAGAGAGATACCAGAACATAAAAATCTATTTTTGAACATATTCTTTCAAAAACGAGAATGGTTTTTTTAACTGTCATCAAATCATCAAAGTATACTTCTCTATTTGGTAACTGACGAAAAATCTCATTGCAACGTAGCAAAT
The DNA here is from genome assembly GCA_902826485.1 of uncultured Gammaproteobacteria bacterium. GTDB lineage: Bacteria > Pseudomonadota > Gammaproteobacteria > Berkiellales > Berkiellaceae > CADEEZ01. The sequence goes on along the minus strand of CADEEZ010000016.1, from coordinate 26,203 downwards.
GAATAAATAATGTTGGCAAAGTGCTTGAAGTATCTAACATGGCAGAACGAACAATTTTAAGATTATCTTCATTGATTTGATAAAATTCGTCTCCTACTAAATTTGCCTCAATTCTGTTTAAAGGATTTATTTCTTCTTTCATTAGTGCTGATAAGGTTTCTTTGTTAAAACTAATCAGCTTAACCTGATCTATTTTTTTAAACATTTCAACAGGAGTGAGTCCTTCTTCTCTAACAAAGTCATTTACTTTGGGCCTAACAATACACACTGTTATTTCATGAATATTTTTACTGCCCATAATAATCTCTTCTAACGCACTTAAACTGTGTGTCGTATTAGAATTTAAATCAGGACGTTTTAACTTATTGTTTATATACTGATATAACGAAGCCAATGGTATAAAGTTTTCTCTGTTTGCCAACAAATATCCTTCAAAATCCTTATATTTATATATATATTTTATTTCTTGATTTTTAGACATGATTGGCATGCAAATTTCGGCATCATCAGGTATCGTGACATATATCTTTTGAAGTGAAATGGGCAAGTCATAAAAACATAATCCTGGGCCTGCACTTAATAATATATCTAATAATATTTTAAAAGAGCCTCTAGAAAAGTGAATATGATTTTCATGGAGTTCTTCTAATCTTTCAAACAAATCTAATTTTTTCTCGTTTGGAAGTATGCTGTATAATTGATGTATATTAAGATCGTGTGGTGTTTTATTCAGTAATAAATAAAATACCTCTCTGATGGTCTCAATATTCATCGCTTTTTTTAAGCCACTACTCTTCTCTGGGCTTACTAACGGGCATGGCATGCCTTCTTGAGTTCTAAAAAATTGGGTGACTTTATTATTTGAAAAATAATCTAAAAATTTCATCACAGCATGATCAAATGCCGAGGTCATATTATTTACCGTAAGGCAAGGTGCTTTTAGTTTAAGCAAAGCATCCACTGCTTCTAAATTAAAAGCGGCGGCAGCTAAAGCCAGTGCGTTTTTGCTTTTGGCTTTATTCACATATTCTAAATAACTCAATTTAAACTCAGGATGCGACATAATGGTATTAAAAGCAGGTTGATTATAAGTTGATATTGCATAATGCAGAGGATTTAATTCTCCTGCTGTAAAATATATGTCAATGGGTGTGTTACAAAAATAAGATGAAAAACAACGATGTGAACTAAAATAGATCATATTATGCCAAAGGGGTTTTCCTTGAGGCACGATATCTGATAACCCCAAATCTTTTAGCATTAAAAATAAATCAAGATCATCTAAGTGCAAGACCAAATCGCAGAAATAATTATAACCAAAATTATTTAAATTAATCGTAAAACCAATATCATCATTAATATTGTAGGTAGATGTTTTTTTTCTTTTTTCTAAATGATATTTTAGGTTTGATAACTGTGATTTTTGCCCTTCTAGGGTTTTTGCCCCTAAATAATTCATTAAGATTGAGTTAGTTACCTTGTCTAACTGTTGTTTTTTTCTGTTAATTTTTTTGCGGGAAATATCTGTCATGTTAATTCTCAAACTACTAGAAATACTTAGTTGGAGATATTACATTAACATGACTTTAAGGTAAAGAACTTTTATAGAATTGTTATTCCACTTTGTCTGAATATAAGAAGCATTTAGCAGTTTGTTTAAGTAAAATATAATTAGGTGGGTAACTTTCTTTGCATATAGGCATAACATGAGGGCATCTGGGATGAAAATGGCAGCCACTAGGTGGGGTGATATTGGAAGGGATTTCCCCTATAGGCGCATGTACCTTTTTAGGGCTATCTAAGCTTGGTACCGAAGCTAATAGCGCTTGGGTATAAGGATGTTTGGGGCTATTTAATACTGCTTCTGCAGGCCCCTGCTCTACAATTCTGCCCAAATACATGACAGCAACCGTATCAGCTAGATAAGAAACTACCGATATGTTATGGGTTATAAATAATAAGCTGATATTAAACTCGTTTTGTAGCGCTTGAAATAAATTTAATAACTGCGCTTGAACAGATACATCCAAGCTGCTGGTGGGTTCATCGCATATAATAAATCTTGCGCCCAACGCTAATACTCTGGCAATACAAATACGTTGCCGTTGACCACCTGAAAACTCATGAGGAAAACGATATTTCATGTTTTTATTTAGGCCAACTTGTTCTAATAAGCTATCCATTCTGTCTTGGCGTTCTTCTGCATTCGACCCAATATTTAAAGCTATCATGCCTTCTTCTAAAATGTCTGACACACGCATACGCGGGTCCATAGAAGAATAAGGATCTTGAAAAATCATTTGGCAATCGCTGCGAATTTTATGTAACTGCCAGGGATATAATCGGGTAAGATCTTTACCCATATAAATCACATTGCCATAAGACGGCTTAATTAACTGTAAAATGGCTTTGCCCACAGTGGACTTACCGCAACCAGATTCCCCCACTAGCGCAACTGTCTCTCCTTCATGAATGGATAAACTCACCCCGTCAACCGCTTTGACATAGCCCACTGTTCTTTTGAATAAGCCCTTTTGGATAGGAAAAAATACTTTTAAATGATTTATATCAATTAAATTTACCTTTTCTTCTACATGCTGCAGATGAATGTCTTCTTCGACACTATATTGAATGATTTCTTTTACACCCATTAAATTTTGGGCCACACTTTGAGCAGATTCCTCGAGCAATTCAGGCTGATAATGCAGGCAACGCACCGCCCCTATTTCACTACTTTTATAGTCATATAATTTTGGTTTGGTGTTTGTACAAGCGTTAAATGAGACCTCACACCGACCCAAAAACCGACATAAATTAAACGTTTGGTTTAAACTCGGCACTTGGCCAGGAATAACCGATAAGGGCGCTCTTTTTTCTGCCCTTTCTGGCAGGGCTTTAAACAATTTTTGTGCATAAGGATGCTTGGGAGAAAAAAAGAATTCTTTTGCAGGCGCTTGCTCTACCATATGCCCGGCATACATCACATGAATGGTATCAGCCAGTTCACGCACCACCCCTAAATCATGGCTAATTAAAATAAGGGCCATTTTATTTTTTTTAATAATGACTTTTAATAATTCGATAATTTGTGCTTGCGTGGTCACATCTAAAGCCGTAGTGGGTTCATCGGCAATCAGAATACTCGGGGATTTTGCCAACGCCATGGCTATCATTACGCGCTGCTTTTGTCCACCTGAAATTTGGTGAGGGTATTTATCTAACATCATTTCTGGCTCTGAAATCAGCACATCTTTTAATAATTCAATTGCTTTAATACGATAGGCGGCTTTTGATAATTTTAAGGGAATCGCTTCAATGATTTGCTTCCCTAGCGTTAATACGGGGTTTAAAGCCACTTGCGGATCTTGAAATACGACAGCAATCTCTTTTCGACGCACCGCTTGCATTTGTTTTTCAGAGTAATTTAAAAGATTTTCTCCGCGAAATAATATTTCAGATTGTAAATCTATTCGGGCTTGTAGCGGTAATAATCTTGGAATAGACATCGCGGTAATAGATTTACCACAACCTGATTCTCCTACAATGGCCATGGTTTGGGTTTCATGCAAAGTAAAAGACACTGTGTTCACTGCTCTAATATAATCTGACTCGCTTTGGATATACACTTTGAGATTATTAACTTCTAAAATAGGTTTATGATTCATTATTTTTGATCTCTCATTCTTGGATCAAAGGCATCTCTTAAACTATCTGCAAAAATATTTGCCGATAAAACTAAGGTAAACATAAAAATAAAGGCTGCCGACAAAGACCACCAAACTACTGGCATGCGTGACATTTCTAATCTTGCCCCATTAATCATGCTTCCCCAACTGTATGAAGTGGGATCTACCCCTACGCCGATATAAGACAACACTGCTTCTGCAAGCACCAAGCCCGAAAAGTCTAAGGCAATTGAAATTAAAATAATATGCGACATATTAGGCAATAAATGTTTTAGCATGATTTTAAAATGAGACACGCCTAAACTACGCGCCGCCGTGACATAATCAATTTCTCTTAATTTGAGTGCTTCGGCTCTTAATAAACGACAAAGCCCCGTCCAGCTTGTCACGCCTAATATCACACATAAAGCCAATAAGCGTGCGTCACTTCGTTCTGCCATCGAACTAAACCAAGCTTGATGACTGGTCATTAACACCTGTAAGCTTAATACACTTGCGGCTATCAATAATACCCCTGGAATCGAACTTAAGGTGGTATATAAATATTGAATTAAGTCGTCTATCCACCCACGTACATAACCTGCTAAAATCCCTAAAAATATCGCAAAGGGCAGCATAACCAGAGTGGTCAACGTGCCGATTAAAACACCTGTTCGAATGCTTTTGATGGCTTCGTACAACACATCTTCACCAATTTTAGAAGTACCCATAATATGGTAGTGAGGTAAAGTTAAACCACAAAATATGACAATAAAAAAAATAATAAACAAAGTGCTCATGAAGGTTTTATTTATAAAGAGGTATAAATTGCTGTTTGGAAGCTTAATAGCAGGTAATAATAGTATGACCACCAATCCTAAAGCACTCAATGCAGACGCAAACATTCTTTTGAGAATATCTTTAGATTTATCTAAATCTGATTTTAAATGCTTTCCTGCGTACTGCAACCTCGGATAATCTCTTATCATCTCCCCATTTCGCATGATATTTTCTTTGTTAAAACCGTATAGCGCAAACGGAGCAGAATAAGAGGTTTCTTGGTGCTCAATAGCATCTTTCATCATCGTATCAAGAATACTTTTGGTTTGGCCGGTGCCATATGTGTTGGGATATTCTTTGGCTAAAGGGTGTTGGGGTAAAACTTCAAAATGTACAGAATCGAGCATGGTAATTAAAATAAACATGCTCAATAACATCATGACAAAAATATTTAAAGGTTTTTGAATCACTTTTTTCCATGGTTCTAGCATCGTTGGGTTATTGCGAATACTCAAGAAAAATCCTATTACCATGATGATTAATATGTATAATAAAAAATCAGTCCATAATGGCGTAAATTTTATATGTTGCCAATTTTGTAAAAAATTAATCATTTAATTTTACTCTAGGGTCTACCATGGTATAAGAGATGTCCGTGAGAATCAGGCCAATAATATATAAAACCGACCCTAAAAAGACCATTGCTCTGACTATCGCAAAGTCTTGTTGCTCAATCGCATCAATGGTATAACTCCCTAAACCTGGGATACCAAAAAACGACTCGGTTAATAAACTGCCCAAAAATAATAATGGCAATAACACCACTATCCCAGTTAAAATCGGAATTAAAGCATTTTTTAAAATGTGTTTAAACAAAACATATATTTCCGAAAAGCCTTTTGACAAAGCGGTTTTAACATAATCTTTATTAATTTCTTCTAAAAACAAGGTTCGATACCATCGCGCCCCAGATCCTAACCCACCAATAACCCCTATTATCACAGGTAAAATTAAAAATTTAATTAAATTCCACCCTGCTTCATAACCTGAAACAGGTACTAATTTTAATACTTTAGCCAACACATACTGACCACCGATAATATAAAATAAAGCTGAAATTGACATCATCATCACACAAATAATCACCCCGCCTGTATCAATATAAGTGCCTCTAAAAAAGACAAATAATAATGCGATGGTAATATCCACCAATAATCCCAAAATTAAAGCCGGAATAGCAATGGCTAATGAGGGAAGCATGCGTTGTTTTATATCATAACTAATATCTTGGCCAGCATCGCTAGAACCAAATTCGAAGGCAAATAACTTAAGTGATTTTTGATAAAATATTGTTTTTTTAAACTGGTCGAGCCCTTCTTTTTCATTGTTAAGAAACAAGGGTAAGTTATAGCCATGCGCATTTTTCCAATTTTCAATTGCCGATTCTGTGACATATTTTTGCCCTAAATGTATTCGGGCAATATCATCAGGGGTATTAACAATAAAAAATAAAGCGAACGTAAGAATATTCACGCCTATTAAGATAGGGATAGCATATAAAATTCGTCTAATGATATATACAAACATTGAATCACATTTTCCTATTTTATCTCAAAATCTGTCATGCCAGCGAAGGCTGGCATCCAGACTTTTATTTCCCCACGTTTCACGCGGGGCTAAATTCCTACGCCACTCCGTGGCTTCCTGGATGCCAGCCTTCGCTGGCATGACAAAGTCCAAGAACTTAATTAAATATCAAATCTTTTCAGAGGCTTATGTTGTTTTTTTCTATACATAAACCAGGCAGGCAAACAACATCCCATTAAACCGATGAACATGCCCCCTAATGGCCACAAATGTGCTTGATTCCATTCTATGCGTTTTTTGGCTCTGAGTTCAGGATTGATTTTAATATATTTTATATTATTGTGAGACATGGCATTAGGCTTGCTAGGATATAACCATTGATGACTTAAGGCGTAGGACTTAGGATGCAAGCCCCAGATCCAAGGCGCGTCTTCTCGTATAATATCTAACATTTGGCCTAATATTTTTGCTCGTTCTTCTCCATCGGGCAAATTCCGCATTGTTTCATATAATTTGTTATACATTGGGTTGTCGTAATTAGCGGGATTTTCGCCACCCGATTTTACTTTAGCATTGGGTCCATAAAGTAAAAATAAAAAGTTTTCTGGATCAGGATAATCGGCATTCCACCCCCAAAAAAACAGTTGGGCATCCCCACTGCGCATTTTATCTTGAAAACGATTATATTGCGTGGCTCTCACAATTAAATCGATGCCTAATTTGGCAAACTGTTTACGAATCCATTCAAATTGTGCTTTGGTATCTGGGCCACCCCCTTGTACCGCATCATAATATAAAATAAGGGGTTTACCTGTGCTACTATCCACGCCATTAGGGTATCCTGCCGCCGCTAATAAGGCTTTCGCTTCCGAAATAGATTTTCTGTTTTTATTTTTATCATATACAACAGTATTTAAATCTAAATTCTCTGGTATTGATTGTGACATGCCTGGTGGTAGCAAGCTTTGGGCAACCACACCTCGACCGTTTAGAAAAATCGTAATATATTCTTCAATATCCATGGCAATAGAAATGGCTTGTCTTAGTTTTTTATTTTTATCATTGTATCCGCCTACAATGGGATCAAGCATGTTGAAGCCCCAATAAAATGTAGAGGGCAACACATCGGTGGTGAGTTTTATGTGTTTAGCGAGCATCGGCTCGGTGAGCTGTAAGCCTCCTCCCGTGCCACTCGCTTGAAACGCTTGATCGAAACTATCACTACTGACACCTGAGCTGTCATAATACCCTTGTAAAAATTTATTCCAATAGGGAATATCTTCTTTTTCTAACACAAATTCTACTCTGTCTAAAAAGGGCAAAGGCTTACCCATCAGTTCTTGAAATTCTTTGTACTGCCCTTCTCCCGTTTCATCTGATACGGTTGGATAAAAACTTTTTCTAAATAATTTATTACGTTGTAATACCATTTGAGAGTTAGGATCATTTTTTTGCAAATAATACGGGCCCGTACCCACGGGGAACCAGTCTAAGGTAATGTCTTTTTCCACCATAGTAGGATGGCTATAAAACTTTATGGCTTCCCAAGGCATGGGGGCAAAAAATGGCATCGCCAGCCAATACATAAACTGCGGATATTGTCCATGAATGGTAATGCTATAGGTATACTTGTCTATTACTTTTGCACCCACCATATCGATTTTATTTAAATCAACAAACACAGGATGTTCTAGCGTTGCATTGAGTGCTTGATATTTTTTTTGCAGTTTTTCTGAAAGCTCGCCTAACCCAACGATATGTTGTTGCATTAACCCTAAGATGGGCGACTTTACAAGCGGATCAGCTAATCGTTTTATTTGAAACACAAAATCATCTGCTGTGATTTCTCGTGTGCCTGTATTGGGAAAGTCGTTTAACGAATCTAATCTTTCTACCCAGTTTTCATTTAAATTATGATAAACATATTGATTTTTTTCTTGATAGAAACAAGGATGCATTTGATAAAAAATATGAGGGCTAATTTTTATTTGATATTGTGTATAAGCAATATTTTGCTGTGCCTCTGTAGGATTAAAATTTTTATCCAAATAAATTACTGTAGGCATACTCTGTGCCACTAACGGCTCTAGGGTATAGGGCCTTTTTAAATAATGGTATTGTAATGGCGGCTCATAAATTTGGTTTAATACCACCCATTCATTGCTTGAATAAGAAACAGCGGGATCTAAATGTTTTGGGCGTTCAGAAAAAGACGTATAAAACGTATTCGCTTTAGGATCATCGCTTGGATAAGGATCATTCCAAGGCTTATCTGAGCACGCAGTTAAAAGCCCCAAAAACATCAGCATCAAGGGCGTCTGTAATTTCAATAACATCCTGTATTTTATATCCAATTTATATGTTAGTAGACTTATATATAAATTTAGTTATGATCCTACTACTCCATCCGACCTGATGACGATAGAATAGCAACCTAATTTAGTGTAGCTAATTGTTTACAGGATAGAGGATTAAATACCATGAGTGGATTATTAAACGGCAAAAGAGTCTTAATAACAGGATTAATCAGCAATAAGTCTATTGCTTATGGTATTGCTGAAGCCATGAAAGCCCAAGGCGCTGAACTTGCATTTACCTATCAAACTGACAAATTTTCAGATCGTGTCACCAAAATGGCACAAGAATTTGGCTCTGATTTGGTTTTTCAATGTGATGTGAGCTCAGACGAGCAAATCGCACATTTATTTGAAAGCCTTAAAACCAAATGGGATTACTTAGATGTGCTCATTCATTCTATTGCCTTTGCTCCTAGCGACCAATTAGAGGGTGATTTTGTTGAGGTGATTAATAGACAAGGTTTTGCTATTGCCCACGATGTGAGCGCTTATAGCTTCTGTGCCTTAGCCAAAGCGGCTTATCCTATGATGGAAAATCGCGCAGGGGCGATGTTAACCCTTACCTATTTAGGGGCAGAGCGCGCCATTCCAAACTACAACGTAATGGGCTTAGCTAAAGCCAGTTTAGAAGCTTCTGTTCGCTATTTAGCCAATAGCTTAGGTTCTCGGGGTATTCGCGTAAATGGCATTTCAGCTGGCCCTATTAGAACCTTAGCGGCTTCAGGCATTAAAGATTTTAGAAAAATGTTATCGACGAATGCCAAAGTTACCCCTTTACGCAAAAATGTCGATGCCATTGAAGTGGGCAACGCGGCTGCCTTTTTGTGCTCAGATTTAGCATCGGGCATTACCGGTGAAATTATGCATGTTGATGCAGGCTACAGCCAAATTGGCATGAGTGAATTAGTCGCGTTATCTGCCGCTAACACTACAGATACCGCAACAGCAGAATAAACTTTTGCTTATTTTTTTATACACAAGGAGAAAAAATGGATAATCATAATCGTGAAATAAAGCAGCCACCCGCTCGAATCAATAAAATATTATCGAAAAGATCAGATAGACCTCATGATATTTCAGGAGATGAACCTCCTCCTCTTATAGAAATTGTCGATAAAAAAAGGTTTCATCCTGTATCAAAACACCCGATTCGGATAAACAAAATATTAGATAAAAAATTAAATCATACTAAAGCGCATCTTAGCAAAACCAACAAAGAAGCCATTAAGCACGAAATTGCAGAGGGTCTAGTAGAACATCTGCAACGTTTAATGATTACTGAGCCCGTATATAATGCGGGGAATTATAACGAAGGATCTTTTGAATACGAAAGTTATTCGGATTACGATAGCTATGATGATTATTCCGATGAAATGAGTACTGAATCGTCTGAAAATAATACTCAAGAAGAAAGTGTTTCTAACGAGCAGCAAAGACACGATAGCAATGAATCTACTGAAGAAGAAACGAGCGATACTTATCACTCTTCTTTTTCCGCCAATAGCAATGATTCTTTTGAAGATACTGAAGAAGATTCTGAAGAAGATTCTCTTTATTCACAGGATGATAATCTTTATGACATCATTCGTAAAGAAAATTATGTTCCTTCTAATTCTTATTCAGGACAGAGCGATAGCTATGAATCTGATGAGGAGATTAAAAATACCTTATCTACTGCAATGAAAGTTAAATTTTCTTCTGATGAACTCTCTGATTCTTTTGATTGGGAAGCTGAAATGGAAGAATACCAAAATCAGATGGCCAAAGCTTACGAGCGAAACACGCCAATGAGTTCAAAAAATGTTGGAGAACATAAACAGGATAAAAATGATCAAGCGCATGAACGCGACATCAAGCACTTACTGCAAAAGAAATTGGTTACGCATGCTTTTGAACGAATGAAAACAAGTAAAAGAGATCATGCACCCAATAACTATGATCTTAAAGGTATAGAAAAACGATTTGTTGCCCACTATAGCAAGCCTGTAGAGGAAGTGGAACCACAACCCGATCGTTATTCTAAAAAGAAATATTAAGAAAATCCCCCCGCTCACACTGCGTGTGTGCGACCCCCTTTTTCAAAGTGGGTAAAAGATCTTTTTGATTTTTTATGAGCTTAGTTTTTCCCGTAGCGGCACAATCGCTAGGTACCTGTTTCTCTACGTACCGCGGCTTGTCCGCGGTATCCAGCATTAGCATTAGTAACTCTGGATGCCGCGGACAAGCCGCGGCACGTAGGGAATAGTCTATGGAACTTGTCTCTACCCCCTTTAGGAAATCCCTTAATATTAAAAAATAAGATTAGTGGTATTGGTGGTGTAACTCGCCAATCCAGATAACCCGCCCATGATCATGCCTGTTATCATATTATGACCCAATGCAGGTACATTTTGAGAAAAGCCGCCCCCTAATGCCCCCATGGTAATACCAATCACTAAAGAAGGATTAAGCATAATGGGTAGCCCAATTAAACTCAGCGTATTACGCACAAGCAAACTGCCTAATGCACCCGCATAAGCACTGGCAACAAAATCGTAACCAATTTTTGCACACATTAATTTAATCCCGGTTTGAACATCAAAACCACCTGCTATAGCAAGTGACTGATCTAAAGACAATGTTTTCATTTTAACTATACCTACTTTTATAAAATTAAATTAACGATGAATATAATCGAATAAAAGATTGTATAGAGTTATGATACATAGTTTAACTAGTTAACTACACCGTTGATGCGATAAAAAAGGCCACTCATCTGCTTTATTGAACTTTTTGAAATTTATTAGATAAATAAAGTCAGAAAATTTGTGATAAATGAGTATGAAAAATAGCCGGCACGGAGGCCGGCCACTACAAAACTCTTCCATTCCCTATCATTTTTGAATGAGTGAGGGCAAGGCTTTAAAAAAACAAAGTGCCATTATGCTGAATAGATACGATAAATTTTAATAAAACTCGTAATTTGTAGTGGTCGGCCTCCGTGCCGGCCATTTTTCATCTTGCCTTAAGGCAATGTAATTTGCGGCAACGTTATTTTGGGTTCGAGCTGACAATATCTATTTTCTTTATGTATGTCATAGGCCATTTGTATACCAAAACCGATAATCGCTAAAGGGATGGCATATTCCATAGGAATATTAAAAGTAGGCATATCGCCCGATACTTGCACCAAACAATGCGAAGTATTGCTTACTGCATCATAAATTGACATCAAGCATTGGGTATAACCACCGGATACTTGTTCTATTTGTGACATTGAAATTGTTTTCATGAAGTCATACCTATATTTGTATTTAAGAGAATCATTGTATAGAGATATTTTTTACTATTTAACTAATTAACTATACCGTTTGTCGATTAAACTCTACCGCTTATCCCCTCACTATCGCTTTTGGTCATAAAGAAGTATTGTGTAACTACATTATTCTATGACCCACTAAGCAAATGAATTAAACTTTTAAGTAACTTAAGCGATAAACGAACTACCTAGTTCCGATTAGGATGTGTATTTTTATATAGTGATATTAATTTTTGGAGATAAGAGTTATGAAATCAAAAATCCTTATGGCCATTTCAATGGCTGCTGCCCTTTCTACAAACACTGCATTTGCAGCTGATGAGATGATGGACAAATGTAAGGTTGTTAAAGACGGCAAAGGCATGATTAAAGCAAATAAAGCTGATTGTGCAGGCACAAGCCATTCTTGCGCTGGCCAAAACAAAGCTGGCGATGCCGAATCTTGGATCAAAGTGCCAAAAGGCCAATGTGAAAAAATTAACGCTGGTGATTTTAGCGGTGTAAGCCAAGATATCAAAGATAAAATTGAAGGCGCTAATTAATTTAAAAAAGCCTTTATGCTGATTATTAATGGACTAATATGAGATACATATGACTTTAAACCAACTTATTGGCATTGGATTGCGTCACCCTCATTATAAGGAAATAATGGAAGGACGTCCTGCCATTGGTTGGTTTGAAGTGCATAGTGAAAACTTCTTTCATTTGGGTGGCCCCACCCTTGAAACCTTAAAAAAAATTAGAGACCATTATCCCCTTAGCTTGCATGGCGTGGGCTTGTCATTAGGGTCTGCCTCTGGTTTAGATCGGGAACATTTAAAAAAAATTAAACATTTGATAAATCAAGTTAACCCTTTTTTAATTTCAGACCATTTATCTTGGGGAAAAACCGGTAACCTATTTTTACCAGATTTATTACCCTTGCCCTATACGCAAGAAAGCCTAAGCGTGATGACTCAAAATGTGATTGTTGCACAAGATTATTTACAACGTGAATTATTAATCGAAAACCCTTCATCCTATTTAGAATATCTAGACTCTGAAATCTCTGAAGCACATTTCTTAGTTGAATTATGTGAAAAAACGGGTGCCAAAATTTTATTAGACATTAATAATATTTATGTGTCCGCCTGTAATCATGGGTGGGATGCTAAAAAATACATCGATGCCATCCCCTCGAGATTAGTAAAAGAACTTCATTTGGCTGGCCATTCTACTAAAATGATTTCACCTACAAAAACCTTACGCATAGACACTCACAACAACAAAATTTGTGAAGCAGTTTGGGAATTATATGCTTATGGTTTAGGGAAATTGGGTGAAATTCAAACATTGATAGAATGGGATGCTGATATTCCTGAATTTAGCGTACTCATTGCAGAAGCCAAAAAAGCACAAGCTTATTGTGACATGAACATAGCAAACCGGATAAAACATGCAAAAGCTTAAGCAAACCCAAAATGATTTTTATCATACTATGTTTGATAACAAAGCACCTATCTTGCCTTTTATCAAATCCGATCATCCTGATGAACGATTAAATATTTACAAACAAACCATATTAGAAAATCTGCGACACGCTTTAGAAATCACTTATCCAGGCATTTGGAGTTTGTTAGGGAAAGCCTGTGCGGACAGTGCCGCTTATGTATTTTGCAGCAAGGCAAAAAAATTTCCTGTCAGTGGAAATTTGGATGAGTGGGGAAAAGACTTCCCCGAGTTTTTAGCCCTTCAACCAGAATTATCCGGCCTACCCTATCTCAAAACCTATGGTGAATACGAATGGCTAAAGCATTTGGCTTATGGGCAACTTGAAAGTGATTATGTCAATTATGCTGATTTGAGTGCTTTATCTGAAAATGATCTGGCAAACTGCAAACTACATTTTCATCCTAGTGTCTATTTAATGCAATCTGATTACCCTATAGATAAAATTCAAGAAATCATTGAACAACCGGATGTTCCAGGGTTTGAACTCACAAAAAAGGTAACGTGTGTCGTTATTGCCCGACCTGAAAATTGTATAATGACTTATTGGGTGCCCCCAGAATATTTTTTATTTTTTGAAAACATGGTAAAAAACTTATCGTTATCTGAATGTGTTGAAAACACCGAAAAAGAATATTCGGATTTTAATATCGCTGAAGCGATTGGATTTTTGATGGACAATAAATTACTTTCAAGCATGATTAAATAAAAAACAGAGGGCACCAATATGAGATTCAAAATATCAACAACACTTTTGATCAGTTTTATTACAATGAATGTAAGTTTATCAACTGCAGAGGAAATCAAGCCTATTGCTTTTGATTATAAAAAACAATCCACTGAATTTTGGAATAGTGTTCTTGCTGGAGAAACTTATGAAGTTTGTCGCAACGCGGGAACAGAACCACCTGGGTCAGGTAAATTAAATAATTTTTATGACGAAGGAATTTATTATTGTTCTTGTTGTGGAGGAGATTTTCCACTTTATACATCTAATACAAAATTTGATTCGAAAAAAGGGTGGCCAAGTTTTTCTGCCTCCCTACCCGGTGCCGTTATTGAAAGACCTGATCCGACTGATCAAATTAAGGGATTAGTGGGTATGGGAAAAACCGAAATTCTCTGCTCACGATGTGAGTCTCATCTAGGCCATGTTTTTAACGACGGGCCTAAGCCCACAGGCAAGCGTTATTCTATTAATTCAGCTGCGCTTACTTTTGTTCCTAAGGGGCAGCAACCTAAACGGTCGTATGAAATAATTAGAAAATAAAAAAGCCCTCACCCGTCCTGACATTGCTTACGCAATATCAGGCCACCCTCTACCATAGCGCAGCGCATGGGAGAGGGTGGATCGGCGAGCTAAAAGCGACGCCGAGACGGGTGAGGGGGTTTTACTAAGCCTTAGCTTTATTCTTGTCCTGATCTTTTAGCTTATCTTCTTCTTTATCAGAAGCTTCAGGCTTAACTTCAAGATTATTTTTAATTTTTGAGGCTTTCAACACATGCTCAATAAATAAATTAAATTCAACCTGACCTAAAGAATTAGCATAACTCTTCATGAAAGCCGGATTTTGAATTTGGCTATCGTCTTTACCATCGATAATATTACTGGTGGTGATCAAAGCATAATCACCATTAGATAATTCCGTGGTTTTTGCTTGTGATTGATTTTGAGATTTGTCGACAGGCTTAGGCAAGCTAAAGGCCATTTGTGCAATGGCAGGATCAATACCCATTTTAGCGCCTGGAAAATAACGAGTTTCTTCTACTTCTTTACGCACCAAGCTTTTCTTAGATTGTATTGATAAGTTATTCGCTTGTGCGACTTGTTGTAAAGTTTTACCAGACTCTACCTCTTTCAGCATAGAAGACGCTAATGCTTTAGCTTGTTTTTGAGCTTGTTCAGAGGTTAAGTAACTCACAATGTCATTTTTTACGGTTTCTAAAGGTTTTTGCTTAGCAGAGCTGTATTGATTTACGCGAGCGACCACAAACTTTTTATCGTCTATTTTTATTAACTCGCTGTTATGCTTATCTTGTAATACTTCGGCACTAAAGACCGCCTTGAGCAATTTAGGATTTTTGAATAACTCTTTAGGATCTTCTTGAGAGAATAGCTCAGATTGATATATCTTGAGTTTAAATTTATCCGCGATTGGCTGTAATGAATCTGGTTGTTCATAGGCCAAGGTGGATATTTCATCCCCTATTTGGCTAATGCGCTCATCGGATTTTTGTTCGATAAATTGTGATTTGAGTTCGGCACGCACTTTTTCAAAAGGCTCATGCGTTTCAGGGAATTTTTCCACTAATTTGATGATATGCAATCCAAATTGTGAACGGACCAGACCCGATAATTCACCTGGTTTTTTTAATGCAAAAGCCGCTTTTTCAAATTCAGGGACCATTTCACCTTGGCCAAAAGTTCCTAATTCACCGCCATTTTTACCAGAACCGGTATCATCGGAAAACGTTTGAGCCAATTTAGCAAAATTATCACCCGCTTTTAACTTTGCAAGAATTTCATTGGCTATTTTTTCTGCTTTTTGCGTGTCTTCTTTATTTGCACCCTCTGGCAAGCCTATTAGGATATGTGCTGCTTTGACTTTTTCAGGCAGGGTATATTGCGCCAGGTGTTTTTGATAAAAAGCTTGCAGATCTGCTTCGCTGGGTTGAATCTCTTTTTGAAAATCAGTTGTATTCAAAACCAAATAATCGAAAGAGGCTTTTTCTTCGGTCACAAAATCTTCAGCATGCGCTTTGTAATACGCTTCTATGTTTTCAGGCGTGATTTTTATTGTTTGGGTAAAACGACTCGCAGGCACCACGACATAATCAATGTCTCTTTTTTGGTCAATAAACTTAATCAGCGTTTTTGCTTCAGGCGCTAACGAAAAATTACTGTAAACAATCCCTTTTTGGAGTTGATTTACTAAAATATTGGTTCGAATCTCTGTTAGAAAAGCAGACTGTGTATAGCCCATGCCTTTTAGAAATTGACTTAATCTTTCTTGTGAAAATGCCCCATTTTCTTGAAACTCAGGAATGGTCAATAAAATTTGTTTAAGTTGATCATCGCTGATGCGTAGTCCCATGTCTTGGGTTTTATATTGAAGGGCTTTTACTTCGATAAGATTTTGGAGCGCAACTTGTTTTAAATAATTTACGTCGACTTCAAGCTCAGGATTCTGCATAGACTGCTGACGCTGTAAACGTTCTACAAGGGTATCTAGTTCAGCCAAGGTGATTTTATCGCCGTTGACTTCCGCTGCAGCCTGACCTCTAGGATTAACGCCTAGCCTGTCTCCCACACCCCACAAAACAAAGGTAATGGCTATCATGCCCAAAATGACCCAGGCAATCCATCCTTGTGCCTTTTCCCGAATATTTTGCAGCATGTGTGTAATCCTCACGTAAAAAAAAAGGCGTGTCACCACGCCTTTTATAACTCAAATTTAAGTTTTTGAAAACTGGCGGAGCGGACGGGACTCGAACCCGCGACCCTCGGCGTGACAGGCCGATATTCTAACCAACTGAACTACCGCTCCGATAACTGGTGGGTGCTGAGGGGCTTGAACCCCCGACATTCGCCGTGTAAAGGCGACGCTCTACCAACTGAGCTAAGCACCCTGCTTTTCTTGATGAACTTCATCAACTTCATTGGAGCCGCAGTTTACAGCATCTTTCAACGCTTTACCAGCCTTGAAGAAAGGAATATTTGCGGCACCGATTTGAATAGGTTCTCCGGTCTTAGGATTACGACCTGTTCTTGCTGCTCTAGCCTTCATACCAAACGTACCAAACCCCAATAAAGAGATAGACTGACCCGCTTGTAGGGTTTGTGTAATAGATTCTAAGAATGTACTTAGGGCTTTACCTGCAGCCACTTTGGAAATAGACGAAGCTTCAGCCATCGCATCGATTAAATCAGTTTTATTGACCGCAATTTTGCCCACAAAGATCCCCTTTTTATTTATCCAAATTTTTTATTTATTCAAAAATTTTACCCGAGCACGAGCAAGGTATCACGGGATTAATGATGACGCAAATCATCTTGCGCCTCTATTTTACCTTCGTCTGATTTCTTGTCTTCTGGCTTCGTTTTTATTTCTCCCGCAGGCCCATCTGGCGGCGTTGGCAAAGGCTCTGGCGGTCTGGTTAACGCAAGTTCAAACACTTCATCTATCCACTTAACACAGTGGATATGTATGTCATGTTGAACATTTTCAGGGATTTCTTTTAAATCTCGACGATTTTCTTCAGGAATAACCACATTTTTAATGCCCGCTCTGCGCGCAGCCAAAAGTTTTTCTTTCAGCCCCCCTATAGGAAGCACTTCGCCTCTTAAGGTAATTTCCCCTGTCATGGCCACATCTGAACGCACGGGGATGCCTGTGAGAGACGAAACCAGTGCAGTTGCCATCCCTATACCAGCACTAGGACCATCTTTAGGTGTAGCGCCTTCAGGGACATGGACATGGATATCTTTTTTCTCGTAAAAGTCTTTAGGAATACCTAAGCTATTTGCTCGGCTTCTTACTACTGTCAAAGCAGCTTGTATCGATTCTTGCATCACTTCGCCCAGTGAGCCTGTTCGAGTGACTTTGCCTTTGCCATCTACTGCAATGGCTTCTATGGTGAGGATTTCTCCGCCGACTTCTGTCCAGGCTAATCCGGTCACTTGACCTACTCTGTCATTTTCTTCTGCACGACCAAAGCGATATTTACGAACCCCTAAATAGTTTTCAAGCATGTCAGGCGTGACATGTACATCACTCGGGCTAGAGACAGGCGCAACCATCACTTCTTCAACCTGATTGGTTTCAGGCACTACCCCTTCGGTTTCTTCTTCGGGTTTAGCGGGATCGAGTTCGGGCTCTTCATCTATAATTTCAATCTTACTTGATTTAATGGCGTTAACCACTTTAGGTGCGCCTTCATCTTTTGACTTAGCTGCCTCAATGTCTTGGCTCAGCAATAAATCTTTCACCACTTTGCGACAAATTTTAGAGATTTCTCGCTCGAGGCTTCGAACACCCGATTCACGCGTATAATAACGAATGATGTCTAATATCGCCGCATCAGATAACTCAACTTCATTAGGCAACAAGCCATTATTTTTACGTTGCTTAGGTACCAAATATTTTTTGGCAATATTTAATTTTTCATCTTCGGTATAACCCGCTAAGCGAATCACTTCCATTCTGTCTAGTAAGGGCGGCGGTATATTCAAAGAATTTGCTGTAGCCACAAACATGATGTCAGACAAGTCGTAGTCGACTTCTAAATAATGATCGTTAAAAGCCGTGTTTTGTTCCGGATCGAGCACCTCTAACATGGCAGACGCTGGGTCGCCTCTGAAATCACTGCTCATTTTATCGATTTCATCAAGCAAAAATAACGGATTTTTAACACCCGCCTTAGAAAGCTTTTGTAAAATCTTACCAGGCATTGAGCCAATATAAGTTCGACGGTGACCTCTAATTTCGGCTTCATCGCGCACACCGCCCAACGACATTCTCACGAATATGCGTTGCGTTGCTCGAGCAATGGATTGCCCTAATGAGGTTTTACCTACCCCAGGCGGCCCAACTAAACATAAAATGGGTCCTTTGATTTTTTTAACGCGTTTTTGAACAGCCAGATATTCTAAAATACGTTCTTTGACTTTATCTAAGCCATAATGATCGGCATCTAAAATTTCTTCTGCCTGTTTTAAATCTAAACTGACTTTAGATTTTTTCTTCCAGGGAACCGCTAACATCCAATCGATATAATTTCTAGACACCGTGGCTTCAGCCGACATAGGTGCCATCATTTTAAGTTTATTTAACTCAGCTAAAGTTTTTTGCTTAGCTTCGGCACTCATCCCTGCATTTTCAATTTTTTTGCGCAGATCTTCGCCTTCGTTGGCTTCATGACCCAATTCTTCTTGAATGGCCTTCATTTGCTCATTGAGATAGTATTCTCGCTGAGATTTTTCCATTTGTTTTTTAACATTGGTTTTAATGCGCTGTTCCATTTGGAGCAGATCAATTTCCGACTCCATTAAGGCCATCAGCTTTTCCATACGCTGAGTCAGATCAATTAATTCTAGAACAGATTGTTTGTCTGGAATTTTTAAAGACATATGCGCTGCAATTGTATCTGCTAAGCGACCTGGATCTTCGATACCCGCAACCGACGTAATGATTTCAGGCGGGATTTTTTTATTCAATTTTACGTATTTTTCGAATTGAGAAAGAATCGTACGAATCAGAACCGTACTTTCATTTTCACTCAGTTCATTTGATTCGATAATCTGTGCACGAACTAAAAAATGCGGATCTGTTTCTAAAAATTCAATTATTTTGCCGCGCTTAACACCTTCCACTAATACTTTTACCGTACCATCGGGAAGTTTTAGCAATTGCAATATGGTGGCAACTGCCCCCACATCATAAATATCTTTATCTGTTGGGTTGTCTTGAGTAGGTTCTCTTTGGGCAACCAGCATGATTTGTTTTTCAGTGGTATTCATTGCTGCTTCGAGGCCTTTAATAGACTTTTCTCGACCGACAAATAAGGGAATAACCATATGTGGAAAAACAACCACGTCTCTAAGTGGTAACACCGGAATGTTCATGGTGACAAGTTCCATATTTATCTATCCCCTTATTGATATAACCTAATGATAAACTCGGCTGGAGGTTACCCTTCCCCTTCTTTTGTTTTGAGGGGTTTATCGGGGTTTTGATAAATAAGCAAAGGCTCAGATTCGCCTTTGATTAAACTTTCATCAATCACCACTTTACTTACCCCTTCTAAAGAAGGCAGCTTATACATGGTGTCTAATAAAACATTTTCAAGTATGGACCTAAGGCCTCTGGCCCCTGTCTTACGCTGCATGGCTTTTTTAGCCACCGCTCGTAAAGCTTCTTTTCTAAATTCCAGCTCAACCCCTTCCATTTCAAACAATTTTGCATACTGTTTGGTGAGGGCATTTTTAGGTTCAACCAATATATTCAGCAAAGCAGCTTCGTCTAGCTCTTCTAGCACCGCTAAAACCGGTAATCTGCCAATAAATTCGGGAATTAAACCATATTTAATCAAATCTTCAGGCTCAACATGTTTGAGCAGCTCATTATTGGCTTTTCTGTCTTCTTTGCTCTTAACATCTGCTGAGAAACCAATACCTGTTTTATCGGTACGATCTCGGATAATTTTTTCCATTCCCGCAAAAGCGCCCCCACAAATAAACAGCATACGAGAAGTGTTTACTTGTAAAAATTCTTGTTGTGGGTGCTTACGACCCCCTTGTGGAGGAACCGAAGCCACTGTGCCTTCGATTAATTTTAATAAGGCCTGTTGAACGCCTTCACCCGATACATCTCGGGTAATAGAAGGATTTTCAGACTTACGAGAAATTTTATCGATTTCATCGATATAAACGATACCTGTTTGGGCTTTTTCAATATCGTAATCGCATTTTTGGAGCAATTTTTGAATGATATTCTCGACGTCTTCGCCTACATACCCTGCTTCTGTCAACGTGGTTGCATCGGCAATGGTAAAAGGTACGTCTAATAATCTGGCTAATGTTTCTGCCAATAACGTTTTACCCGAACCGGTTGGGCCAATCAGCAAAATATTACTTTTGCCTAATTCAATGTCTTCGGTTTTTAGGTTACTGCGTAAACGTTTATAGTGATTATACACGGCAACAGAAAGAATTTTTTTGGCTTGACCTTGACCTACGACATATTCATCTAAGATGGCATGAATCTCTTTAGGTGTAGGTAAATGTGATTTTTGATTAATTTCTGAGGTTTCGTCAATTTCTTCACGAATAATGTCATTACATAATTCGACGCATTCATCACAAATAAAAACAGAGGGGCCGGCAATTAACTTACGAACTTCGTGTTGGCTTTTTCCACAAAATGAGCAATAAAGAAGTTTGCCCCCTTCTGACCCTTTGCCACCTGATTTAGTACTCATGTATGTACCCCTAATACCGCTTGCTTAAAATCTGCTTGTTCTGTTATTTACTATACCAAATTTATATCTAGTATAAAGCAGATTAACCTTATCTTTTCTTTATATATATATTACTTAACGGCCTAAAACCAGAAACTTAATGAGATTTTATGTGTTTGTTGGCTGATTTGGGAGTGACGCTCTGTGTGCAAAGACTGAGTCGATAATGCCGTAGTTAACGGCTTGATCAGCACTCATAAAATTATCTCTGTCAGTATCATTGGCTACTCTGTCTATTGGCTGACCTGTATGTTTAGCCAAAAGCTCATTCAGTGTATCTTTGACCTTCATCATTTCTTTTGCATGAATTGCTATGTCACTTGCCTGGCCTTGGAATCCACCTAAAGGTTGGTGAATCATCACACGAGAATTAGGCAAAGCGTGTCTTTTACCCTGTTTGCCCGCAGCAAGTAAAAAAGCCCCCATGCTAGCAGCTTGACCAATACAAAGTGTGCTGACATCTGGCTTAATAAATTGCATGGTATCGTAAATTGCCATGCCTGCAGTAACAGACCCACCGGGAGAATTGATATATAAATAAATATCTTTGTCTGGATTTTCTGATTCTAGAAATAAAAACTGAGCGACGATTAAATTCGCGGTGTAATCTTCAACTGGACCAACTAGAAATATTACACGCTCTTTTAATAAACGAGAATAAATATCATAGGCTCTTTCGCCTCGCGCTGATTGCTCTACCACCATCGGGACGAGGGTTTGATTCATTATTTGGTTATCTAAAATATTTCTCATCATTACTCTCTCTGTAATACGCCAGTTACATCCTTTTGAGACCTTCATTCCATCATGACATGACGGCGTCAAAACTGACAGGGGTTTCTTTTACTTTTAATTGTGTTAATAAGCAGCTAACCGTTTCATCTAAAAGTGCTTTTCTTTCTAAGTTAGCTCTTAAATTTTGGTTAGACAAGTAATATTGTAAAAATTGCTCAGCATTTGCACCAAAGTTTTTAGCTAGCTTCTCTGCTTCAGTTCGTACTTTATCTGGTGAAACAGTAATCTTATTTACTTCCACTATTTTATTAATTAATAAGCCCAGCATGACTCTTTTTTCAGCCATGTCTTGTAACTCAGCTTCTTCAGGAAAATGAACATGTTCATTATTTTTCAAACGTTGTTCAAATTCTTTTAAAACGTTTTCTTTTTCTTGCTCGATCATCACTTCTGGCAAAGTAAATTTATTTTTTTCTATTAGAATTTCTAATACTTTTTCTTTTACTTCGTCTGTCAATGTTTCTTGTAATTCATTCGTGAGGCGTTCACGAACTTTTAGTTTTAGGTTAGCGATTAAGTCTTCGCCTTCTTTTACTTCGATGCGAACTTTATTGGCTAGCGCTTCGTCCGTCATCGGTTGTTGTTCTAAGACTTCAAAAATTTCAAGCTTGATTTCAACTTCTAGGCCCGCATCATGATCGTCTTTCCAATCGTCTGGGTAAGCGAGTTTGAGCTCAACTTTATCACCTGCAGATTTACCCACTAAGCCTTCAACTAATCCAGGAATCATGCCTTCGGATTTTAAAATTAAGTTTACATTTTTTTGTTCAAATGCTTCTGGGTGTTTGCCATCTAGTAATTGACGAGAAATATCGACTAATAATTTGTCGCCCTTTTTGGCTTTACGCTCTACTTTAGTCCAATCACAATATTGGATTTTCATTTTTTCAAGCATGCTGCTGATGTCAGCATCGGTTACTTCAGCAACACGTTTTTCAAAAGTCACATTGCTTAGGTCTACTAATTGAATTTCAGGCATGATTTCTAAACTGGCCACAAATTCTAATTTTTCATTTTCATCTAGAATTTTTTCAATGGTGGGTACGCCAGCAGGATGTATGCCTTCGGCAGTTAAGGCCTTAGGGAAATGATCTTTAATTAATTCTTCAATCACTTCTGAACGAATTTGAGGACCAAATTTCTTGGTGATGGTCGCCACAGGTACTTTACCTGGGCGGAAACCTTTGAGGTTCATTTTTTTGCTGAGTTCGTTAATTTTTGCAGTATATTTGCTATTAACCCCTGCATCTGGAATTTGAATCGTCACTCGACGGCCTAATTCACTCGTAGTTTCCACAGACACTTGCATAGACATGGCAATTCCTCTCAACTCAACAGGGAAGCTAGATGTTATAAATGGTGCGAAAGGAGAGACTCGAACTCTCAAGGGTTGCCCCGCTGGAACCTAAATCCAGTGCGTCTACCAATTTCGCCACTTTCGCATATCAACCAATTTTGGTGGGCCGTGTTGGGATCGAACCAACGACCCGCTGATTAAGAGTCAGCTGCTCTACCAACTGAGCTAACGGCCCAACTCTTTAAAATCACTACAAAGAATCTGGGGTGAACGATGGGGCTCGAACCCACGACAACCGGAATCACAATCCGGGACTCTACCAACTGAGCTACGTCCACCATATTTTTTATGGTGCGCCTGGCAGGATTCGAACCTGCTACCCTCGGCTTAGAAGGCCGATGCTCTATCCAAATGAGCTACAGGCGCGAATGCAACCTAAATTTACCAAATTTATTGGTCGGGGTAGAGGGATTCGAACCCCCGACATTCTGCTCCCAAAGCAGACGCGCTACCAGGCTGCGCTATACCCCGACTAGGCGAAGGCACTCTATCAGAAAACGCCCTCATATCCAAGTTCGCAAATAATACTGTTTACTTGGCCAATCGTCAAACACGTGCAAACACTATTTTCTCGTGCGAGAATAAACCAAAAGACTATTTTATTATCTATTGAACTAAATATTTAATCATAAAGGCAAGAAAATGACGCAAGCCTGCCAACTTTTAGACGGCAAAAAACTAGCTGACCGTATTAAACAAGACTTGATTATTCAAGTGAAAAATAGGCGTTTGGCGCAATTGCCTGCCCCGGGTCTTGCGGTTATTCAAGTGGGCCAAGACCCTGCTTCTAAAATTTATGTAGAGAAAAAACGCGCATTATGCCTCGAACTAGGATTCATTAGCCGTGCTTATGATTTGCCCGATAATACTTCAGAAAGTGCGTTAATCGATTTAATTCATGCATTAAATCAAGATTCAGAAATTCATGGCATATTAATTCAGCTGCCCTTACCTGCGCACATTTCAGAACAAGCTATGATTGAAGCGATTTCACCCTATAAAGACGTGGATGGATTTCATCCCTACAACATAGGCCGATTGGCGCAGCGTTTACCCGTTTTAAGGCCCTGTACGCCCTTTGGGATTATGCAGCTATTAGACTCTATCTCTTTTGATTATTATGGCGCCCATGCGGTTATCGTGGGTGCTTCAAATATTGTCGGTCGGCCCATGACGTTAGAATTATTACAAGCCGGTGCTACCACCACCACTTGTCATAAATTTACTAAAAATTTAAAAAATCATGTTCAAGAAGCGGATTTACTCATTGTCGCTGTCGGAAAACCCAATCTTATCCCCGGTGACTGGATTAAACCGGGTGCTGTTGTTATAGATGTCGGTATCAACCGGCTCTCTTCAGGAAAAGTCGTGGGTGATGTAGAATTTGAAACAGCCAAAATCAATGCCCGTTATATAACCCCAGTCCCAGGAGGTGTGGGTCCAATGACCGTTGCGACCTTAATGCAAAATACTTTACTTGCCGCACAGCTTGCTGAAAAGCGTCAAAGTAATTAACAAAAAAAATATAAAATTGGAGTAATTCATGACTAATTTAAATGACGCAGTTGCCAAAGGCGATTTACAAGCGGTTAGAAATTTAATCGAAATCCAAAATTACAGCCCTAATTACACTGGGTTTACGGGTTGGAATGATACCCCTATTGCCGTTGCAGCACAATTTGGTCAACGTAAAGTAATGGAATATCTTATCCAAAAAGGCGCAGATGTAAATTCGAAAGGATATTGGGGTTTTACGCTCTCTCCTATCGAAATGGCCCTAAGCGCTGGTAAGACGCAAGTTATCGTGACTTTATTAGCCAATAATGCCACTTTGCCAAAAGAATTACATAAAACCGATATTGCGAATCAATATTTACTTAAAGCCGCTAATACGAATGACACTTGGTCAATCGAAAAAATTCTTGCTCACACCGAAGCCGATATTAATACGCATGAAAATTTCATGAAACGCACGCCGCTGCATAATTCTGTGATGAGTGACAGTTTAGATGCCACCTTCAAATTAATTGAACACGGCGCTAAAATTAATGCGGTTGATCTCAATGGCTGGACGCCCCTTCATTATGCGGCTTCCAACAGCGACACGCAATTTGCCAAATTATTAATCGAAAAAGGCGCTAAAATTAATGCGGTTGATCTGAATGAGCGTACGCCTTTATTTGCTGCCGCGATGTCTGGCGAAGAAGAATTGGTTAATTTGCTTGTTAAAAACGGCGCTAAAATCAACCAAACCGATAACGAAGACATCTCTGTTTTAGATCTTGCGATCATTAACGACGACGCAGACATGATTAGATGCTTGGTGGCCAATGGCGCGAAAATTTCTGCTGGCATAGATAATTCAACGCCTTTAGAACATGCAGCTGAAGGCGGAAAATTACAAGCAATTGAAGCATTAATTCAGCTAGGCTCCAGCGTGAATCACAAAAATAGTGAAGGCAAAACGGCTTTAGAATTGGCTTTTAAAGCAAATGAAATTGGCGCTGTGAACATGTTAAAAATGTATGGTGCTGAAGTGCCTAAAGCCATTCAAGCTAAATTAGACAAAATGAAAGCCATCGATACAGATCACGTATTGCCTGGAGATCATGTTGTGACGCCTCACGATCAAAATCATCATAAGGCACCTGGCGCTTCAAAAGCGGGTACTTATGATAATCATGACAGCGAACCGATGTATGCTCACCCAATCGGCCCGATGATGGGTAATCCTGATAATCACCCTGACACGGTTCTAGGCGGTTACTAGGCTCTTTTAAGCTTATTTTAGAGGGACGGCACGGAGGCCGTCCCCTACAAAACCTTAGAAAATTCACAGATATCTAATCTTTTCTGT
>CADEEZ010000015.1 GCA_902826485.1 uncultured Gammaproteobacteria bacterium | reverse complement strand
ACAGAGATGGCGATGAGCAAACGAGCGCAGCAACCATTAACATCGGTACTGCTTTAATATTTCATGATGATGGTCCTAGTATTACTGTTACCGCCGTCGCACCGGCTGATATCTTAAGCGTGGACGAAACCAGTTTAGGTACCCCTGCCACCGCTAGCTTTGCCGATAACTTTAATATTACCAGTAGCTTTGGTGCAGATAATGCCGGTTCGTTACCGGCGCCTAGTTATGCCCTTTCTGTGATTGCCGGCCCCAGTGGTTTAATTGACGTCGCCACAGGCCAAAATGTGATTTTATCTCTTAGTGGATCGGGTGTAGTTGAGGGCCGTACACAAATCGGCGGCGATTTAGTGTTTACTGTATCCGTTGATAGTTCAGGTAATGTTACGCTCACTCAACTACGTTCTTTAGACCATCCTGATACCGGGAATCCTGACGATACGGTTACTTTAAGTGCAGCAGATTTAATTAAAATAACGTCGACAAGCACGATTACCGACAGAGATGGCGATGAGCAAACGAGCGCAGCAACCATTAACATCGGTACTGCTTTGATATTTCATGATGATGGTCCCAGCATCACTGTTACCACAACCGCAGCGGTTGATGTCTTAACAGTCGATGAAACAAATTTAGGCACACCCGCAACCGCCAATTATGCGGATCATTTTACCGTAACCAGCAATTATGGTGCTGATGGCGCAGGGTCGTTACCTCCACCTGTTTATACGCTTTCTGTTATAGCCGGCCCCAGTGGGCTAGTGGATGAAGATTCGGGTGAAAATGTTATCTTATCGCTCGATGCAGGCGTGGTTGAAGGTCATACAGAAACCGGCGGTGATTTAGTATTTACCGTATCTGTAGATAGCGCTGGGAATGTGACATTCACCCAAATACGCACATTAGAACATCCTAATACCAGTGATCCTGATGATTCCGTTACCTTAAGCGCAGCAAATTTAATAAGCTTAACGTCAACCAGCACCATTACCGATAGAGATGGCGATACCGAAACTAGCTCTGCTCCTATTAATATTGGCCAAGACTTTATTTTCCACGATGATGGCCCTTCGATATCCATTACCACAACCGCAGCGGTTGATACCTTATCAGTCGACGAAACCACCTTTGGCACCCCTGCCACTGCCAATTTTGCGGATCACTTTATAGTAACCAGCAATTATGGCGCTGATGGCGCAGGTACTTTACCCGCACCTACCTATACCCTTTCAACTCTAGGAGGAGAAAGCGGTTTAATTGATGAAGATACGGGTGAAAATGTTATCTTATCGCTTAATGCAGGAGTCGTTGAGGGTCATACCGAAACCGGTGGTGAGTTAGTCTTTACCGTGTCCGTTGATAGTTCAGGCAATGTCACGCTCACTCAAATACGTACTTTAGATCATCCTGATGACGACGATGCCGATGATACCGTCACGCTAAGCGACAATAATTTAATTTCCTTAACTGCTACTAGTACAATTACCGACGGCGATGGTGATGCTCAAACCAGCTCTGGCACTGTTAATATTGGCCAGGCTTTAGTTTTTCACGATGATGGCCCCTCAGTAGAAACCACTGAATCCGTTGCAACAATCATCACTGTCGATGATACCAATATTCCAACAACCGGTGGTCCTGATGGTTTTTCACAAAGATTTGTTTTTGATTTTGGCGCAGATGGCTTTAAAGATACAGATCATGATGGTAATCAAGACGCAGATGCCATCACCTATGCGTTAAATATTAGGGCCCCTAATGTAAATTCAGGATTAGTAGATACTTTATCTGGGCAAGCAATTCTTTTATCTTTAGATGGCGCTGAGGTTGTTGGTAAAACTGCCCTTAGCGGTTTAGAAGTTTTTAGAATCACAATGAATGCTGAAACAAGTCAAACCACCTTAACCCTCAGTCGCTCGATTGTTCATGATAACCCTAATGATCCAGTTGAATCAGGTACTTCAACTGCTCGTATGATAGATCTAAGCGGTGATTTAATTACCATCACCGCTACCATCACAGATGGTGATGGTGACACAGATAGCATCACTAGTCCTATTGCCAGATCGTTCCGATTTGAAGATGATGGCCCTAGTGTACTTCAAAACATCACTGCCCCCACCCCTACCTTAACGGTGAGTGACAGCGATTTTGGTACAGACGCATCGGGCTCATTCGCTGGATTATTTAACACAAATTTTGGCAAAGATGGTTTCAAAGACGTTGATAATGATGATGTTCAAGATCCCGATGCCATTCAATATTTCTTGGGCATCCCTGGAGATGGAACAGATAGCGGTTTGGTCGATACTGGCTCTACTCAAACCATACTTTTATACTTAGAAAACGGTGTAATAATTGGTAGAACCGCAACCAGTAATATAGAAGTATTTAACATTTCTGTTGATGCCAATACAGGTATTGTCACTTTAGATCAAAGCCGTGCAATAGTAAACGATAATGGTATGGAAGCCGGATTATTTCCTGATTTGGTTACTCTAACGGCCGTAGCAACCGATGGTGATTTGGATACCTCGAGTGCGACTAAAGATATTAGCGATGCTTTTAAGTTTACCGATGACGTACCCTTAGCAAACGATGATACTGGTTTTTATGCGATAAAAGGCGGGGATGACGCTCATTCAAGCGGTAATTTACTTACTAATGACACCAGTAGTGCGGACAGCCCATTAAAAATCGTCGCGATTACTTATCGAGACGTTAATAATGTTGAAGCAATGGCGACTATCACAAACAGCACCCCTGCAAGTGTATTGACTTATTTGGGCGGTTTATTAGTGGTGAATGCTAACGGTAATTATACCTATACACCTCCTGCGCCCGATGATACTGTATTACCCGGCGCTCCTAGCCCCGTTGAATTTAGTTATACTGCCCAGGATGCAGATGGGTCTGAAAGCAGCGCAAATGTGGATATTCAACTTTATGATAAACCGATTGTTCACGTATACGAAACGACTGTGATGGAAGGTACCGATACACATGCTAGCATCGTAGTCGAATTAATTGGGCAAATCCCTGAAGGTATTACCGTTCAGTATACAACTCAAGATAATAGTGCCGTTGACCCAGATGATTATGAAACCACAACCGGCACCATTGATTTTACTACTGTAAACGTCAATTCACAGCAAGTGATCATTGAAGTACCCATTACCGATGATGCCGATCCTGAATCCACAGAAGTGTTTGATGTCAATGTCACTGGCGCAGCAGTTAATTTAGATTCGACTCATGTTCAGTCACAACCAAGCGCTGAAGTCACCATAGAAAATGACGATTTCTTTACGCTAAAAGCAACCAATGATTCAGTCAGCGTATCAGAAGCTGAATTAGATCCAAATTTACCCGTTACCACACCTACTCAAAGCGGTAATGTATTGGATAATGATATTGCCGGCACTGCGCCACATAATTCAATTAGTGTAAGTAAAGTAGAATTTGTGGTTGAAAATTTATTATCAAATTATCCTACGCTTTATTCAAGCTACACAACCCAAGGCGCAACGATTACCCCCGTTGGAAATCTTTATACGGTTTCCTTTAATTTACCCAATGCAAATGCAATATTACCTATTAACATGCCTGATGGATCTGTATTAAAAATACAATCTAATGGCCATTATGATTATTATCAGCCTCAAGGCGGCATTTCACAAGATGCGCACTATGATTGGACTTATACAATTACAGCCCCTTTATCGCAAGTGGCAACAGTAGGAGATAATAAAGGCGTATTAAGTATTTCAGTAACCGATCAAGTGGTATACGCCAATAATGACCAATTATATACGAAGGGTCAGTTAAGTTATGATATCGTTTTAATGCTCGACGTTTCGAGTAGCATGAACACCATGGTGAGTGGCTTATCCAGACTTGCCATAGAAAAACTTGCTGCCATTAATGTGGTAAACACCTATGATGCGTTGGCTGGTGATTTAAAAGTGACGATTATTCCTTTTGGATCGAATGCGTCTATTTTTAACAGTCATAGTGGCGCTTTTTCACATTCAGTAGACAACGCCGCCGATGCGATTAGTTATATTAATTCGGTTGCTATTCAAATGAGAAACCCAGCCAATCAACGATTAGGCACTGGTACAGAATATGATGATGCTTTATTTCATGCCCGAAACTATTTAGACAACGCTATCGCGCCAAACAGTAGCATAAAAGATTATGCGCATATTGTTTATTTTATGACAGATGGTGCGCCCACTGCATTCCATGCAGCCACTGCTTTAACGCCCTCTTGGCAAGGTTTTGTGAACGACCCAGATAATACCAGTTTTGGTGGGGTTGCGGGCTCTACTGTAAAACAAATCGATGTGATTCCCGTCACCATCGATGTCAGTAATAATAACACCATTAATAATGCCTTAAATCCTGTAGGCAACACAGGTCAAGCGACAGAAATTGTGAATTTAGATTATAACAATGGTCAAATCATTAATTTAAATGCTTTATATCATAACTTAGCCAATCAATCGCCCGTCACGATGAATTTATTGGCCAATGATGTGGATACCTTTGATAATGTGCCCAATGATTTAAGCGTAACCCAAGTAACGTATTTTAATCCCACATTAAATGCAACGCTTATTTATAATTTATCCACTGGTCATCCTCAAGAAATCTTTACCACAGCCAAAGGCGCAACTGTGACTGTGAACATAGATGGTACCTTTACCTATCAAGCAGGCCCAGGTTTTAATGCCCCTGAAGAGATCAATGAATCATTTAATTACACCATGAGTAATGATGCCAATATTAAGGCTCAAGGACAAATTTCAGCTTCTGTTTATAACAATGATTATACCTTGGTTAATTTACCAGGCTCCCCAGTAGACGATATTTTAAACGAGAATGGCGTAAACAACCAAGGTACGGTTGTGATGTCGGGCGCTGGTGGTAATAATACCTTTACCATCGATATGGGCATGTCGTTACACCCTAGTTTAATTGTGATTCAAGATTTCGGCGAAGGCGGCAATAATACCCTTAAATTCATTAACGTGAACGATACGAACAATGATACGGTTATTCAAAATTCTGAAATTATTTCACAAATATCCACTGTAAATTCAGATAGCCCCTACGCTGGCGCCAATATCAGCTTCCAGCTTCAAAATGGCACAAACGTCATTCTACAAAACTTCGGGCCAATGGATCCTATTGCCCCTCCCCCCAGTAGTCCTACTGCCTTGGTTTCCTTAATTGAAGATAATGGCAACATTATGGGCACACCCTAAACACCTCGAGTTTATGCTATTTATACTATGCTAAATCTATGAGCGGAAAAACCTTTTTTTTTTCAATTATATTATTATTCTTTGCCATTCCAACAAGCACTTGTTGGGGTTTAGTTACCTCTTCCGGTCCGTTTTTACCCATTCCCGTTCAAAAGCAATATGATGCCAAAAAAGCGACACTGGGCAATAAATTATTTCATGATGCAAGGCTTTCTAAAGACAATCAAATCGCTTGCCACAACTGTCATATTAATCAGCTTAATGGCGTAGATAGCCGGCCTAAAGCCATCGGCCCCGATAACCACATTGCCAATTATAATACCCCTTCTTTATATAATTCGACCTTATTGTATAAACTTTTTTGGGAAGGAAAAGAAAGCGATATTAACAAAGCCCTTACCTATCACATAGAAGATCCTACGATTATGTCAGGGAAGTGGCCAGACATTTTAGGGGTGTTATCAAATGATGTCGTGATATCCAATGATTTTAAGCATAGTTTTAAAGATGGACTCACCGGCCCTAATGTCATAGATGTGCTTCTCAATTACTTAGCTTCTCTTGACTATGCGCCTTCGCGTTTTGATGCCTATTTAAAAGGCAATTTAACCGCCATCAGTACAGAAGAAAAAGCCGGGTTAAAAAAATTCATGGATTTAGGATGCCATCTGTGCCACCAAGGAAAATTGCTTGGGGGTAACCTCATTATGCCATTGGGGGTTATTTTTCCTTATCCTGAGAATCCCAATAAGAAAAAATATCGCGTGCCTTCTTTAAGAAATGTCACAAAAACGGGTCCTTATTTTCATGATGGGTCTATTGCAAGCTTAGAAGATGCCGTTAAAATTATGGCAAAATACCAAACAGGCAATGATATAAAAGAAAATGAAGTCAACAGCCTTATCTTATTTCTAAAAACACTTGAATCTAAGTTGGTCAAGGGAGAAGATGATGCTCCCTAGAAGAAAGATTAACATTTTAATCTTGTTTTTTACTATTATCGGTGTGATTGCTTACACGATATATAATGAGCTTACTTTAAAGCCTTATAATTTCGAAGAAGTCGAAAATAATGTTTATCGCTTTCAAACCTATGATGCCGAATTAAATGAAGCCATTGTGCTTTCTCGTTATGGTTTATTAGAACAATACGATTCGATTAACTATTCGGTTTCTTCGCTAGAAGAAAGAGTAAAAGATCTGAGTAGAATTTCGGCCAACATTCAAAATGATCATTTACATGATTTATTAACTAAGCTGACCACCACTTTACATACCAAACGCGACTTAGTAGAACAATTTAAAGAAGATAACACGATTTTAAAAATAGCCGTGTTACACTTTTCGAATGCGCTTTCTAAAATTATTGAATCTCAAACACACGAAGAAGTGGTCGAAGCGTGTTTATCGGGTCAATTCTCTTATGAGTTGACCGAACTCACCAATACGTTGTATCGCGATATGTTGGTGTATGTGAATACGGCCAATCCTAATTTAAAAAATTCGCTGGTGTCTACTGTCACCAAACTACGTACCTTGCAAGAAGCCAGTCCTGAATTGTTAAATGGCCTAATTTATGCCGATTTAATTTTAATTAATGAGCCTAAAGTTGAACAGATTGCCAAACAAATATTTAATGTTAAAACGATGGATGCATTAAGCGATTTAAATGCAGAATTCAGAAGCGATTTTGATGAGTATTTACGACAATCAAATATGAACCGTATTTTCTTATATGTTTTCTCGGTAATATTATTATGTTTACTGGTTTGGGCATTTAGGCGCATTCAATCGACCATTGGACAATTAAATGCCGAAGTAATAGAAAGAAAACGTGCCCAAGAAGATTTGAGATTGGTAAACCAGGGTCTTGAAACCCGAGTCAAAGAACGCACGCAACAGTTAACAGACAAAAATAAAGATCTTGAAAAAACCCTAAAGAAATTAAAAAATACGCAAGAGCAATTAGTGCTACATGAAAAAATGGCTTCTGTGGGTATGCTCACAGCCGGTATTTCCCATGAACTTAAAAATCCCCTTAATTTTGTGAATAACTTTTCAGAAGCTTCACGGGATTTAATCAAAGAACTCAAAACAGAATTAAGTGATTTTTATGCTACGCCATCAGACAAGGCCAAATCATTCATAGATGATATTTTAGGAGATTTGATAACCAACTCTGAAAAAATCGTCGAGCATGGTAAACGGGCTGATAAAATCGTCGAAAACATGTTAATGCATTCTCAAGGCACACCCGCCTCTAAAGAAAAAACCGACATCAATAAATTGGTAGATGAACAAATCGATTTGGCCTACCACAATAGTTTGGCCAAAAATAAAGATTTTAAAGTTTTAATTATGAAAAATCTTGATGAAAATGTTGGCGAACTCACCATTATTCCGCAAACAATGGGCCGAGCGATTTTAAATATTGCCATGAATGCCATGTATTATTTGCAAAAGAAAGCAGAAAGTCACCCAGATTCTTTTGAGCCTGAGTTAGTGGTTTCAACCACAAAAACTGCAGACACCATTACCATTAAAATTCGAGATAATGGCACGGGTATCCCCGAAACGAATACACGTAAAATATTTGAACCCTTCTTTACCACCAAACCCACCGGTGAAGGCACAGGTTTAGGGCTATCTATCGCCTACGACACCATCGTCAAAGAACATGGTGGAGACATCAGTGTGAAATCACAAGAAGGCGAATATGCAGAATTTATTATCCATTTGCCTTGCCAGAACGAGTCTTGATCAAATAAGATAAACAATCATTCATCCATTCTTATCATAAACAGGGACAGTATTATGCGTAATATATTTTTAAGCCGTTTTGTGGCTTTGTTAGTAGGTTTGCTATTAAGCTATTCTTGTCTTGCTGAAACAAGAGCTGATTCTAGAGAATATCATTTGAAAGCTGCTTTTTTGAGATATGTTGTCAAGTATGTCAATTGGCCTGCTGATGTGGCAGCTAAATCACCTTCTTCGACTATTTGTATTTATGGCGAAGTGCCTTCTCTTGAAGGCTTACAGTCTATTACGGGCAAAGTGGTGAATGACAAAAGCATCACGGTAACCACTATTAACACCATCCAAGAAGGCATTACCTCTCAATGTAATCTTGTCTTTGTTAGTAAGCAAAAAGAAAAAGAACAAGATCAATTAATTAAAGCTTACAAAGGTCTACCCATTTTAACTTTTGGCGATACGGCAACGTTCGCTGAAGCGGGTGGTGCAATGAATTTTTATATTGTGAACAATAATTTAGCGATCATGATTAATTCTGAAACTGTTCAAGAATCTAAACTAAGCATCGACCCCAAAATGTTGAGATTAGTGACGATAGTGCCACCCGCCGCTGAAACTTCTGTGACGAATTAACGATTAACTGATAGTTAACAATCAGATAGCATGTTCAGCGTGCTATCTGATTTAAAAATTTTTACTGACTATCTATCCAGCTATTTTTTAAAAATCTCTGTTGTTTTACAAAATTATATTGCTGTGCAGATTTTAGAGAGATATATTCATAACGCTGAAGATTTTAATCATAACAATAAGGAATATCAGTATGACGGATACAACCACCTTGGAAGGAACTAACTCAGGTACACCACAACAAGTCCCCACACTTCGCCAAAGTATTCGCGAATCTTGGGTTAACTATGTAGGCAACGCAACTTATGACGTTACTCGCGCTGCAGTCGATTTCCTTTTAGAAGGTGTACTAAAAGAATTGTCTGTATATGGTAAAAGTACAACCTTGGAAAACAATACAGCATTAGACCAGTTCAAAGGATTAGTGCTTTCATTTACCAATGCCGTGCGTCCTAGGACACTCGCTATATCTGACGCCATTGGTTCCGCTGTCGGGTATTTAGCTAAAAAAATTATTGGCAATATCATTGGGCAATTTACCTCTACATCAAAAGCAGAAGCATATGAGTTAGATCATAAAAACAGAGGTCCAATTAATTTGGCCACCACACAATTTGCCAGAGATAATATCAAATGGATGATCTTAGGCAGTTTAGGGTTTGCGGTTGGGTTTCCTTCAACATACAAACTGGGTACTTTAGCAAATTTAGTCTCAGGACTAGGATTAGGTTTTATTGCCAAAAAAGTGTTACCTCCTGTTTACCAAACGATTAT
Source organism: uncultured Gammaproteobacteria bacterium (assembly GCA_902826485.1). Lineage (GTDB taxonomy): Bacteria > Pseudomonadota > Gammaproteobacteria > Berkiellales > Berkiellaceae > CADEEZ01. The sequence continues at coordinate 43,758 of CADEEZ010000015.1, read as the reverse complement.
GTCTGTGCTTCCCAGCAAAAAGGCTGAGCCTAAAAAGCAGGATGAACAACCAAAATCTACTGGAACGCAAACATTACAAACTGGCGAAGAATCAGGATTTAATCCGGATAATCAACCATCCATTGGCGATCGCCCAACTGGATTTACCCCTAGCTATACTGGTGGAAGTCAAAATACTAATGAAGCAACTTCAGCTAGTAAAATTCCGACACCAGAGAATAGTGCCGACTCTGATACTGAAGACTTTGAGGGCGATAATCTTACTTCTGAATCAACTGTAAGAAAACGTAAAAGCAACAAATAAACGGCTTCTTGACTTACTTCTACTGGTTAACTTTTGGCTAGCCAGTAGATTGCCTGATATTTTCAGCGTTAAATCTTTATAACTTTAATCTCCCTGAATTTGACAGAATAATTTTTCCACTTAAAATAACCGGATAATAATTTTATCTTGTTGTTCCATGGAGGAAACATGTTAACTACTCAACAAAAATCAGCTCCTAAGCCTATCCCTGCCAATTTACTCAAATGGATATCTGGTGGCAGCCGTGAAGCTCGGCCGCATAAACCTAAATAGTTTTGCTGTTATCCGGCTTCCCCCATCTTCCGTTGCTAGCGCAACTCCAGACGGGGCTAGCAACGGAAGATGGGGTAATACACAGAAAGTACTTTTTTTCTGACCTACATAAAATTAGTCAATAAACTTATAAAATGGCTCTTTGGCACTTTTTGTGATAGAATGCCCCTGTCTAATTGAAAAAAGAGGTATTTGCGGCACTTTTCCGCGCACCATGTTAGCCCTTGACACTATTCTTATTGCTATCGCCACTATTATTTCTATAGCGGGTTATCTTCCCTACATTTCAGACATCATCAAAAGAAAAAGCAAACCCAATCGGGTAACTTGGCTCATTTGGTCTATATTGGGCACTGTTTTGTGTTTCACTAGTTTTGAGTTAAGCGACTATGACTGGATGATGATTTGTGTACCGCTTGTCTATATGGTTGGCCCCACTATCGTGGCTATCTTGTCATTTTGGTATGGTGAAGGGGGAACCGGCAAATTTGATATATTTTGTTTTGCCAGTGCTTTTGTTGGGCTTGGCTTGTGGTTGATTCTCGACATGGTTGTCTTAGCTTTATGGCTAAGCATTATTATCGACGGCATTGGTGCATTGCCCACCATTCGCAAAAGTTTTGTTAATCCCAAATCCGAAAGCATAATTGGATGGTCAGCATTCTCTCTGGCGAGCGCCTTAAATTTTGGGGTGATGTTTCATCGATTCGACGGAACAGAATCCATCCATTCGTTAGTCTATCCGCTTTATTTATTTGTGATTTCTGCCACCATTTTGGTGGTCATGCTGAATCAGAATATTAAAAATTTATTTTATGATCTTAACATTTTTAGCAAAAAGGGCGCTTAGCTGATTAATGAGTTGAGGCAAATCTTCTTTAGGCGAAATGGCTTTAATATACTGAACGCTCACTAGCCTGGCAGGACCCGAGATAGCATAAAAATATAATATTTCTGTTCTGCCATTTAATTGATACCGTGCAATAGCCGTAGCCACCTGATAGTCTTTTTCATTTTTGAAGGCACTGTTCACTGTGACGAATGCATTGGTTTTGCCTTTTAATTCTGCTAACACAGAATCTCTAAAGGTGTAAGCCGGTAGGCCACTCGTGCCACTTAACGGGATAATCGTTAATAATTCTGTCCAATGGCTTAATTGAAAATCAGATTTTGGTTTATATTCTACTAGGCCACGTTTAATCGCATCGAGTACTTTATCCTCTCCCACCAAAGGCGCAAATCTGTCCGGGATCGTGATTTCAACAGCGATGTTGCTGGACTCATTTATCACAAAAGAAAGCGGGGCACGTATGGTGGTGGTATTTTGACCAGGGCTAAGGGGCGCCACGCCAGGCGCTGCTTCAGGTTCTTTACTCATAGAAAAGCCATTAACCTGAAAGGTTAATAATCCAGCCCACAGCAGGCTTATAATAAGTGTATTAACGGTATTTCTCTTATGCATATTCGGTTAATCGGCAGAGAATAAATTAACTGTATTTTTATTTGTAGCTGCACGCTTAAAAAAAGCCAAAACGCTTTTGATTATTAGGCCCGTTTTGTTCATTATTAAAACTCGGCAGTGCATTGGATAAATCGGCACAAAACTTATCGAAATAATCTACAATCGGCTTTGCCGTTTCTCTTAGTAAAGGCTCTAGGCCAATTTCTTTTCCTCTGAGATATTGGCAAACCAATATATTATTTTTTTGATAGGCGAGTTGATAGGGAGTATGACCCGTGTCATCTGTCACATACATGCTCGATTTAGTATTATCCACCAGCCATTGGGTTATTTCTAAATCTCCTATTTCTGCTGCAACATGTAAGGGTGTTTTACCTGTATTATCTAGTGCTAATATATTTGCATTGAGATGATTTATTATAAATTTTACTTTTGGTAAAGAACCGCTGAATACCGCTAAATGAAGCGGTGTTCTACCTTCTCGTGTAGGCGTATTAATGTCTATGCCAAGGCTCACAATCTTGTTCAAATAACCATAATAATGACAGGTTAGCGCTATGTGATGCAACAGGGTGAGCCCGGCTTCATCTGTTATATGACCGTTTGCACCTAATAAGAGTAAATCGGCCACCACAACAGGAGAAGCTTTGGTATCTTGATATATGGCGATCATTAAAGGGGTTTGCTTAGCGTTATTAAGCGCTTCAACATTGGCATGACAGCTGTTGATCAAAAAATACACCATCGGCCCACAATTGACCGAATAAATATCACAAGCATATATAATTGCCATATGCAGTGCGGTGTTGCCATGTGTATTCGCTAAGTTAATATTACATTTTTTAGAGTCTATTAAAAATTGAATTACCTCGATAACCTTACTCATTTCTAGCGTGCCAAAAGCAGCACGATAAATCAACGTCGTTAAGGGAGAAAAATGGAACTTGTCAATAGTATCAAACTCAGCCCCAGCCTCATTAATTAAATATTTAACAAAATTTACATTAAAATTTTCTTTTGGTGTTTTTTTGATATACGCATGTAAAGGGGTAAGATTATCAATATCTTTTGCATTGATATTTGCTTTGGCAAGCAACAATCTTTGGATTAAAAAAATATCAGGCACTAACACGGCTGAATGTAGGCTGGTTTGACCCTGTTCATTTAGCGCATTAATATCCACACCATAGGGAATCAACTGATAATCATGCCCTATCGCCGTACCCAAAAAATCATGGAAAGTAGTGATAAAAATATTTTTATATTCATTATTTAAAAAATTAGTGATATTCATTTCGTCTTTTAAATGATAAGGTAATCGCGTAATAGGTAAAAATTTAATACGACCCAGCAAATCTTTTTCATTTTGACACAGCACAATATTTTCGGCACTAATTTTGTCTAAGCATTGATTTCTTGAAAGGAGTTCTTTTAAAGAGCCGGTTTGTTTTTTAGCAGGAATCATATGCGCCATTGTCCATTTACTGTGCGCCAAAGTGGCCCACTCTGTTTTTTGTTGTAGCACAACCGAAAAAAATCTATCTTTAAAATATTTTCTATAATCTATATTGTTATAATCTATGTTTTGAAGGCTAAAGGGGTCCGTTTTAATATTATTATAAGGCGGCATAAAAGACAGTTGGTTAAATAATGGTTGCCAAAAATCAGGGTATTGCATATAGGCATTGGTATAAGTCTGTAAGTTTTTAGAAACAAACTGGAAAGTCGCGATTTGAGTGGAGAGTAAATATCTAAAAATCAGATGCCAAATATCTTGTGGAAGCATATTAAACCCCTGTGGCTGTGAGATTTTTGAAAATGCATTATTAATAAGAATAGTTGAAGCACGGATGTATGGCCAAAAAATAGCGTAGGGGTTGTACTAAAAAAAATAATGTGCTAAGTTCAAATAAGTAATGATACTAAAACGAGATTTTTTACGTGTTCAACCACAGCATAAAGATAAATAGCTTATTTAATTCAGTCAAACTGGCTGTTTTTGCTATTTTTTCTGTGCTTACGCTCGTGGTCATTTTTATCACCTCCTCTTTAGGCCTATCGAGTAAACCATCTGTGCCTCGTTAGGCCAGAACCTTACAGATAAATTTATTTTTTAACTAAATTTATGATTTAAGAGGTTTACTATGTCTGATTCTACGCAAAAAGGTTTTTTATCGGCGCTATGGGCTTCTATTTTTTCTGGTGGCTTAGCTGGCGCAAGCGAGGTATTTTTTGATCACCCCTTTTGGACTTTGAAAACGCGGTATCAAAACGATAAAATTCCTAAAAACCAAAAATTCACCCTTGATCCGCGTGTGTTATATCGCGGTTTTATGCCGAATATTTTTTCTATGGTGCCCATCACTGCATTGCAGGTCGGCATATCAGAAGGGTTAAGCAAATTATTTCACACACCGGATGTTAACCCTCCTTCTGATCTGAATGCTTTATCTTACAATGCTATCGGCGGAGGAACGTCCGCTCTGGTCGGGGGCCCAACCGAACTTGCTATGGCGCAACAAACTAAAGAAAGGGGGTTTTTCAGCACATTAAAAAATATTTATACCCATCACGGCTTCAGGGGGCTTGCCGTTGGATTACCCGGCACGATAATGAGAGATGCTAAATTTACCATAGGGTTTGGCTTTCTTTCCCCTTATATTAAAAATAAATTATCACCTTACTTGGATGATAATGCTGCAAAAGTAGGGGGTGGGATCGGTGCGGGCCTTCCTGTGGCCATTTTATCTCAACCCTGGGATACACTTAGAACCATACAGCAAACGCAAATGCAGCTAGTTGAAAAAGTGACTGCCCCTATTACCCCCATGTGGGAGATCGCTAAAAAGACTGTCCAAAAAGAAGGGATTAGGGGTCTATATAAAGGGTGCGAGTGGCGGATGGCTCGGGTGGCTTCTGCGGTATGTATTATGAGCGAAGTAAATGAGCGTACCAAGGAGTATATGAAACCTAAAGGGTAGTGATAACCTGCTACACGCTGGGCCATCGAAAAATGGCCCTCTAAAAAAGTTTAACATGGCGCAATGAATAAATCGCGCCATGTTATTTTGATTACGAACGACAATATTGTTCATTAGGGACGAAAAGATTTATCTTGAAGGTGTTGATTTTTAATAAAAGTGTCTACTTCTTTTTCAACACGATCTTTGTCATAACCATACGTTTTTTGTATCATTCCACAAAGTTCTTCGCGAGTACCTTTGGCTTTTGCCAATTGATCGTCTGTCAAATTTCCCCATTGTTGTCTTACTTTGCCTTTAATTTCATTCCAATTACCTTGGATAATATCTTTATTCATAGCAATCGTCTCCTGTTATTACACGTGAATTGATTTTCACTGTTTTTTTGGTAAGTATGAATTACTTCCCAAGCATGAATAAGGCTAGACCATCATCCCACAAAAATTAACTGAAAATAAAAATACATGTCATTGCAATTAAAATGCACTATCCTTCTATACCGATGAGACAAATTTACTAACTCTAACAGTAAGGATTAATCGTATCATGAAAAATTTAAAGCTTGTTCCAATGTTATTAGGAACAGTATTAATGTTTACTTCGCCATTCGTACTCGCCGCCACACCGAAAAGCCAACCAGGGCAAATGCTTAAAGCATTGGTATTCTTGCAATCCAAAGGCTACATCATCGTCAAAAAAATTGAGTTTCAAAAAGATTCAGGCATTTATAAAGCAAATGTCGTAAATGCAGAAGGAAAAAGCTTAGAAATTAAAGTAAATCCAGAAACAGGTGAAATGCAAAAACCAGAAGAAGATATTACGGGATGGACAGCAATCCAAATAGCTAAAAAACTAGAAGATGCTGGATATAACAATATTTATGAAATTAACACGCAATTATTAGGTCATCAATACGATGTAAAAGTATTAGACGATAGCGGTCAAGAACTTAATATAAAAGTCGACGTTGAATCGGGTAATATTACAAAAATAGCAAACTAATATAAAAAAACACTGTGAATATATATAGTGATAGTCATTAGTTAAATAAGCTATCCTTATACAATGTGCTTTTATTTTAAGATACGATTTTTTTGTGTAACTACATAGGATTATAAATTATGAAAACGATTACTTTGGTTTCTTTGTTTTTAGGTGCAGGACTCGCCTTTGCTTCACCTTTAGCGCTAGCTGGCGATATGAAAAGTGAACCGGGCCAAATGGTTAAGGTTTTAAATGATTTAAAATCTAAAGGTTACATGATTGTTAAAAAAGTTGAATTTGATGATAGCAATGGCGATTTTAAAGCCGATGTAGTCAATGCAGAAGGTAAAAATCTTGAAATAACCGTTAACCCTAAAACAGGCAAAATGGTAAAACCTAAAGACGACATCACAGGTTGGACTGCTTTTGAAATTGCTAAAAAAGTACAAAATGCTGGCTACAAAAATATGTATGAAATCAACACTGAAATGTTGGGCCATGAATATAAAGTAAAAGCGTTAGATGAAAAAGGCGAAAAAATAACAATTAAAGTTGATGTTGAAACAGGCAAAATCACTAAAGTTTCTGACTGATATTTTGCTAATAAAAAAGGGGCAAATTTTGCCCCTTTTTTTTAATTAAATTAAAATTTAAAAGAAAATATGGAGGAACAGCACATGGCAAAAGTTGTATCAATAAAAAAATCGGTTAAAAAACTAATTAAAAACGTCACCGAGCCCCAAAAAAAACGAGTGACTAAAAAAAAGAAAGTACCCAGCACGGCTAAAGGATATCATAGCATCACCCCATTTTTAGTGGTAAAAAATGTACTCAAAACCATCGCTTTTTATAAAAAAGCCTTTGGCGCAAAAGAGGTTATGGTGGTGAAAGGCCAAAAGGGAAAAATTATGCATGCAGAGTTACAAATAGGTGACTCTAAATTTATGCTGGCAGAAGAATGCCCTGAAATGAAAACTTCGGCGCCCAAAGCGAATGATAATTCGGGAATAAGTCTATATGTATATGTCAATAATGTAGATGCCGTTGTTAAAAAAGCCGTGGCTTCCGGGGCTAAATTAACACAACCCATTGAAAATATGTTTTATGGCGATAGATGTGGTGGGGTGAGAGATCCGTTTGGATATAGATGGTGTGTGGCCACGCATGTTGAACAGGTAACGCCTGCCATGATAAAAAAGCGTATGGCACAAATGATGGATAAAAAATAAATAAAACACACTCATCTCATTAAAATAACGAGTGCGTAAAAATTAGCTCGGGAAATTAAATAATTTCCCGAAGTTATTAATGCTATTTTTTATATTTAAAAGGGTACTCGTCCCATTAGTATTAAGATTACTAATACTAATAAAAGCACACCAATGATCCCGCTAGGGTAATATCCCCAGGCTTTACTATGCGGCCACGTTGGTACTGCACCAAGCAGTAACAAAACCAGTATTATCACTAAAAGCGTATGAGTTGTCATACAAGACTCCTTAACCTTAATAATAGGTTATGTAACACGGCAAAAAAATATTACCCTGTTATAAATTTATTATACACCCATATGCGATAAAAATATGACCTATTACCATTATAATCTACAAAAAAAAGTATGGTCAAGCACCTATTTTTTATAAATATTTATGCTTAACCACATTAAACTATTTTAAAAGTAACGGAAAACTACAAATCATTTTTGTAATTATTTGATTTAATAAAATCATCAATTTCTTTTTCAGCACGATCTTTTTGATAACCGTATGTTTTTTGTATCATCCCAGAAAGTTCTTCTCTTGTACCTTTAGCATGAGAAATCTGATCATCTGTTAAATTAGCCCATTGTTGTCTTAATTTGCCTTTAACTTCGTTCCAGTTACCTTGAATTATATCTTTATTCATACTATCTCCTGTTTTTAACGGACTGTTTTTTTTTTCAAATTTTTTAAAATTCATTGATGACTTACTAAAGGTAGGCCATATTGAGGTAAAATATATTAAATTTAAAACAGTGCTGTTAAGCGTTGTATATTTTTTTATCTAGGGAAAAATAGAGGATGATCGGGTAATTCAATATTAAATTCTTTTTTTAACAACTCATGATATTGCCTTACATCTGCAATTTCAATAGTTTTTGTGCCATTTGAAGTTCGTTCTTTGTATATTCTGTCGGAAAGCACTTTTCTGCCATGAGGAAATGGCATTGTTACAATAGCATGTCTTACATAAACTCTTTCAGGATTTCTGCAATTATAATAATGTATGGCATTAAAATCTTCTGCCAAAAACGGAATCAAATGAAAAGCATACATATCTTCCCATTGATTTTTAACCAATATTTGAAGTTTATAGCCATACGCTTTATCTTCAACCAGCATAAAACTACTACCAAATTGATCAAACTTTTTATTCAGTTCAAATGGAATAGGGTCGATTAAACCATTACTACCAAACCCCGTATCACATAACCATTTTTGATCATCAAACTCTACGAGAAGTGCTTTATGCGCTAAAATGGGTGCTTTGTCTTTAGGGTTGTCATACAATACTCTGGCCATTAATCGGGTTACCTTAAAACCCAATTCTGTTAATGCCAAGGCTAGTAACTCATTAATTTGATTACATCCGCCTCCCCGTTTCTTATTCAATAGCTTATCTAAAATGAAAGTGGGCACAAGAGAAGGCGGAATTTTTAAATGCGGATCGAGCATATCAAAAGGGATATGAAAACATTGTTGACGATGAATTTCTATTAAAGATTGGCTGGTGCAAGTTCGAGGACCATGATAATCAATTCTCTTAAAATACGCCTCTAGATTTATTGCCATACACTTACTTTCCTAAAAAATTCACCCTTTTTAAAATTATAGCAGTCATAGAATCCTGCACTTATAAACAGTTATTTTGCTATTCGAAATCTATTAAGATAAAACCCATTACAGAATTTTTTTCTGTAAGAAAACAACAAGGAGAAAGTTAATGAAACTACTAAAAAATATTGATCTTACAACTATATCAGGTGGCGAAATTATTCCTGGCAATCCTACTACCGACATGGTTTGCATGAACGTAAAATTAATGATCACAGCAGCGCGCGGTCAAGCTGGCTTTGATGTGGGTGTAGCTGCACTGGCACTCACCAAAGTGGATCCCATCGATTTTTGGAATCATGACGTTGCGCTTGAATATGTTAGAACCGGCAACATTCCAATGCCCGGTTAAAAAATAATATAGGACAAAAAACTCGGGCAGATGCATTAGCTGCCCGACGCTTTGCCCCCCTTTATTATCATCCAAAATCCTCCCCCTACTGAAATACCCCTTGACAGCTTTTCATAAAGCAATTATGTTGATCACTATGCGTACCAATATTGTTTCCTACATTATTATTCTGCCTCAACCGCCTCGTCTGCCTACGCAGTCGTAAGGCCGCTTTTTCTATTGGATCCTTACGACTTTTCCCGTTTTAATCAAAATTTAAACTGAATCTTCTTTTTGCGTAGGGAAAGACTTATGAATATATTTACGTTACATAAAAACAAAGCCGCTATTTTTTATTTAGCCTGGGCAATTATTGCTGCATTTTATTGTTATCAATATATTTTGCGCATTTGCCCAGGGGTGATGGTCGTTGAACTGCGTCAGGTCTTTAAGTTAACCGCCCAGGAATTTTCTTCTTTAGGGGCCATTTACCTTTTCTCGTATTCGTTATTACAAATTCCCTTAGGTTTTATTTTAGATAGAATGGGTGTGAAGCGTGTTATCACCTTTGCCATATTAATCTGTATCGCCGGCACTTACCTTTTTGCGTATGCAACGGATATCTGGATGTTACAATTGGGCAGATTTCTTATTGGGTTAGGCTCCGCGCCTGCCTTTATTTGTGCACTCAAATTAGTATATGACCATTTACCTGAGAAATATTGTGGTTTATTTATGGGCATTACACTCAGTGTGGGCACCTTAGGCGCTTTGGTATCGGGTAAATTTTTGGTGTCTTTGTTAGACAATCAAGGCTGGCAACATACTTTATTGATCTGTGCAGGCTTAGGTGCTTTAATTCTATTACTGGTGCTGGCCATCATTCCTAAACAAAAAAAATCGCTTACTTCTATGCACTTAGATACTTGGGAACAATTTCGACAGGGATTGAAAGCCATTTTTAAACAACAAGACATTCTTCTCTATTCTATTATTGCTATCAGTGTGTACACGCCTTTGTGTGTTTTAGCCGATTTATGGGGCACCGCTTTTTTAATGGAAAAATTTTCTTTGCCCCGCGCTAGCGCGGCAGAATTGTCTTTAAATCTATACAGTGGGCTTACCCTAGGCAGCCTTGTATTACCTTGGTTAAGTTTAAAATGGGGTAAAGTAAGACATGTCATACAAATCTGCGGGCTGGGTCTGATTATTTCTATGGGTGTTTTATTGTACGCCGATAGCCTAGAAATTTGGCAACTCACCTTCTTGCTCACGAGCATTGGTCTTTTTTGTGGAGCAGAAATGATTTGTTTTGCCGGTGCAGTCGCTTTAAGCCCTTCTTCACATTCGGGATTAACTTTGGGCGTGGTGAATACACTCAACATGCTTGGTGGGGCGATAGTACAACAGTTAATAGGCTGGTATTTAGATTTAAACTGGAAAGGAGAATACAGCCTGGATGGCGCCCGGTATTATGACGCATCCGACCTTTCTGCTGCCTTTTCTTTTTTAATTATCATGATTTTTGTCTGTTGCCTTCTATCGGTGAAGCTGGCAAAAAGACAACAGACTAAGCAAAATACCCCCGCTCACGTAGTTCACGACCCCCTTTGATAGTAAAGGGGGTAAAAGATCGCTTTGATTTTTTACGATTTTGAAAATGGGATCTTTGCCCCCTTTAGTATTAAAGGGGGCCGACTGCGATAGCAGGCGGAAGGATTAGGCTTAGCCCCTCATTAAAATGCCATCATAAGTATCAAAAGGCATCAATCCAGGTTCGGTTGTTTGAACAGTTTGACTGCAATTTTCTATTTGCGGAAAAATTTTTAAATTAAAATCGCCTGCCACAATATCATTGTTTTGTATTAAATTTTTGATATCTTCTGTTGTGCCGTTCTGATCATTAAAATCAGCATGAAGATTAACCAAGTTAAATTTATCTCTATTTTTTGCTAATTGAAACGCTTGAAAGCGTAATTTATTTTTCGGTGAAATATTATCTACAATTTTTTGCGTTATCTCATTTTGAATTTTATAAGTTTCTTTGTAAATTAAAAATAACCCACAAGAATCTAACCCACCCCACATTGATTTATAGTAGGCAGGGTCGATGATATAATTGCCAAATAATATTTTTAATTTTCGATAAAATTCTTGAGCTACTTCAAAGGTAGCCCGTTCATTGTCATCAGGATTATTCCCAAGCACCATAGGCGGCGCTTCTTGCAGCGCCAATATTTGCACTTGATGTATTTCAATGAGCTCACTTATCACTGGAATTAATCTATTTAATAATCTGTCTCGATAAGCATCAACGCCTTCACTTATTGAAAAGCCATTATTGGCATAACGCGGTTTAAATTCGCATCGACAAAGCAAATTAAAGGCACATATATCACCCATAATAATAGGATGGTGATCGCTTGCTTTTGCTTCGACTACTGTTTGATTATTTAGACAATTAAATTTCATATATTAACTTACTTAAGATTCTTTTTTTGAAATGGCGTTTCTATTAACCGAACATTTCTTTGACCTCTGAAAAAATAAAACACCCATTGAATAAAGACAAACAACTTGGTTCTAAACCCAATTAAAAAATAAATATGCACAAAACACCAAGCAAACCACGCAAATAGTCCGGTAGATTGCAATGGGCCTGAGAGCACCAAAGCATCGAACTTGCCGATATTCGCCATCATGCCTCTGTCGACATAATGGAAAGCAGGTCTTTTAACTTTAAGATCGTTTTTACGGATTAATTTACCCACAAATCTTCCCTGCTGAACAGCCACAGGTGCAATGGCAGGCAAGATTTTATCTTTTTCTTGATAACAACACCCATCTCCTATGATAAATACGCTTGGATCATCTGAGAGGCTTAAATCGGCGCCTACTATGACCCTGCCTTGCTTGTCGTATGTCGCGTTTAACGTTTTTAATAAGGGTGAAGCAGTATTACCTGCTGCCCAAATAATATTGTGTGCTTGTATAAAGCGTTCACCAATGCGCACGCCCTCTGCGAGCACTTCCTCAACTTTTGTGTTTAATAACACGGTTACCCGTTTTTTTTCTAAATCTCGTTGAGCATAATTGGCCAGTTTTTGGGGATAGCCATTTAAAATCTGAGCGCTGCCTTCAATAAGGTAAACTTTAGTATGACTCGGATCAATCGACCGAAAATTCTTTTTTAAACTTTGGTGGGCAATTTCAGATATTGCCCCTGCCATTTCTACTCCCGTTGGCCCCGCACCAATTACAACAAAGGTTAATAAACTTTCAATGATAGTTTGATCGGATGTATTCTCAGCTAATTCGAATGAATTTAATATCCATTCTCGAATATATAGCGCATCACTAAGGGTTTTTAATCCGGGTGCAAATTGCTCCCATTCAGGTCTACCAAAATAAGCATGCCGAGAGCCAGGAGCCAGAATTAAATAATCATATAAAATAGCTTGTTGGGAATCTAAGGTAATTTCTTTTTTCTGCCTATTAACGCTGGTCACTGTTGCCATTAATACTTTGATATTTTGCTCATGTCTGAATATTTCACGAATAGGCATCGCGATATCGCCAGGTGACAAAGCGGCTGTGGCCACTTGATAAAGCAAGGGCTGAAATAAATGATGATTGGTTTTATCAACAAGCAATACTTGAAAATCGGGGCGGTTTGCGAATTCTTTAGCCGCATTTAATCCCCCAAACCCCGCACCTACGATCACCACTTGTTTTGGTTTCATGCCTTATGCTCCACACCTTATCGTCTAAAGGTTAGTCTACGCCAATACAAGATGTTAGAAAATAGTTATCGGATTTAAGCATTACAAGTGATTGTACACATATAATTATTGACTTAAAAATAAGGTTGTGTAAACTGACTTTCATTGTCAAAACTACAGAGAGATAGAAAGCATGAGCTTAATCGATTATCAAAAAGAATTTAAAACCATTTTGGAGACCATTGAAAGTGAATCGATTAGAAAATTTGATAGCACGCCTTTTATAACAAAAAATATTTCAGTTTCACTACCTAGGGGATAAATTGTTTTATGGAAAAAGATATTATAAATCCTGTCATCAGGCCTGTAAAAAATATAGATCTAGATCAATTATTTAACATGTTAGTAGCTTTAGTTAAACATGAAGGTCTTTTTGAGCGATTTAAGCTCACGCGTGAACGTTTAGAAAATGAATTGTTTAGCCAGCATGCCGATTGGCATTGTCTAGTCGCAACGACATCAGAGGAAAAATTAGCAGGATTTTGCTTATATACTTATGCCAATATTAACAGAGCTTTTAATTTGAGTCCTATGATACAAATTGATGATTTATATGTGAGCCCAGAATACAGAAACGCAAAAATTGGCCAACATTTAATTCATCAGCTAGCCTTAATAGCGAAGGATAAAAATATTGGCCGTTTAAATGTATGGTGTGTCAAAGACAATCAGCAAGGCCAAAATTTTTATCATAAAATAGGGGCCGAAAAAAGAGAATTTATCGACGTATTTTCAATACAGGTAGGTCAAATTTTAAGCCAATCGGGGTGACGTAAGGAATGCATGATGGATTCGGGTCAAAATAAAAATAGTGATTTCCTAAAAAACAAAACCCAATCCGAAAAAGATTATGCGCTTCTTATCTACGCGCGCGAAGATTTTCCTAATTCTGCTTATAAATTATTTAAAGCAGGCGCTAATATAGAGGCAAAAAATTCAGATGGTCAAACGCCGTTAATTTTAGCCACCTTAAGCAATCAACTAAACATGGTAAAATTCTTAATTAAATATGGCGCGGAATTAAACGCTATCGACAATACAGGTTATACCGCCTTAATGCATGCTTATGAAAAAAAACAAATTGAAATTATTTTCAACTTATTATTTGCCATGTCTGAGAAACAAATTGAGCATGCTGAAAAAACAGCCCCCTACCTTTCATCGATTATAAAACTTTTTAGAGATTGTGTACCACATGATGGTGAATCAGCCTTCTCTAACTTTTCAATATTAGTCGAATTCTCTCCCCTTTCAGCTGAATTACAGCACAAAAAAAAGAAATTTGTATTATTTTAAATCTATTTTAGTGTAGTCAAAAAGTCGTATTTTTTATTGTATTTATGATAAACTCCGCTCTCATTTCGGGTGTATCAAATGGCACATCTATCACTTTATAGCCTAATTCTAAATAAATTTTCTTGATATTTTCACCAAATTCACTCGCGGCTTCAAAGGACATTTTTCTTTCATCATCAGTTGTATATATTTCTTGCCAGGCGGGTGTAAAAAATACAATGGGGTTATAACGATATAATTCAGCCGCTTTTTTTAAGTGTGCAAGCTCAATCCCTGCTAAATTTGCGTATCCCATCATATCTGGCACACCGCGATCAAAAATGACGGGGCCTTGGTAACTTTGTGCTTGCTGAAATTGAAATATAGCACGAGATAACATCAACTCAATGAATAATGCGGGGTTCTTTTCATAGATGCCCTGCCCGCCAATATTGCGTTGTTGAGAAATAATGGGGCGTGCCGGTTCTTCTATACACGTATAGTTAAGGGCTATTAGCTTGTTTAATAAAGTCGATTTACCTGCACCCATGGCGCCAGTTAAGACAAAATAGTTGTTTTTTTGTAAAGGTTTAAACATGTGTGATATATTCTTAAAAAGGAATTAAATTACATTAAGGATAATGTATGGCTATCTTAGAAACAATAGGCAAAATTTTTCAACAGTGCTTACAAACTAACACGGTGCGTGAAATCATTGCCAATGCAATGAATATTTTCTATGGTTATAAAACCTATCGTAGCATTGCTTGCTTGGTTTTGTCACTCATCTTAGCGGCTGGAGCCGCGGTGCTGTTTGTTCTTGAACCCAATACGTGTGCATATCTTCAAGATATTGTACTAAAAGCACTGCCGTTTTTAGGCAATATTGCCTCGAAAATTGTCGTGGCAATGATTGGATTTTGGCTTGGCGGTGCTTTAGGCTTTAATATCGCTAAATATATTTCTCAGGCGGTTTCTGAAAGAGTCTTAGGCCATAGCAACTCGGCTTATGCCATTAGTGATGACATCGTCCAACGAATCATTAATTTAAATCCTGCGATATATGATCTCAAAGGAAATATTGACAGTATCCTCAGTAAAACACCTCATCAGGAAGAAGTGGAACAATTAAAAACCCTACTAGAAAATACGCGTCGCGATATTGATAAATTTGCCAAAACCAATCCTGTGTTACATGATATGAGTAAAGAAGCCCTATTAGCGGCTTTACAAATGTCTAATCTAGCGCCCTTATTAAGACTAAAAGCGTATAATGTTGTAGCAAAAGAAGTAGATAAAAATTTAACAGAAAAACTCGTCACACACATTGCAGATGTGCCTTATGACTTTTTTGGGGCTTCACCAATAAAAGATAATTCAAAAAAAGATAAGGGCTTTATCAAAGTCAATATCAATAATCAAAGTGACAGTGAAGAAGACAGCCTCCCCTCCGTGACGTTAAAACCCCAAGCCGTTGTATTTTCTAATACAAAAAAAATTGCTAAAACTATTAACAAAGAAAAACATTACCCCTTAAAAGGGCGTTCCCAAGGGAGTAAACCACTTGATGAATCAAAACAAATGAAATTGGTTTACGACTTAAGGCGCGCGCACGGCAGGCTATCTGGCACTCAACAAAAGGAATTTGATCTAATACCAGATAGATTTGACGATATACTTAAGCTAAAGCCGATACGTCGCCAATCTATTTAAAAAAGATTGCAACTAGGATTGCTCCGTTTTTTGGATCGCTTCTCTTGGTCTTTTTGTGGTGCAACTGGATGGTTGTTATTTTTTTCGACATTTTTTTTAGCAGAGAACCCAAATGTCAGCATTGAAAATGAACGACGTGTGTTTTCTATCTCTACTTCTATTTTTATTTCTTCTTGATTTTTTCTACACATTTTATCGAGCACATCACCAGTTAACATTAAATCGGCGATCAGTCGATGCTTGTACCATAATGGAAAATATGAAGATAAATATAAAGTTCGAGCCATTAACTCGGGTGAAAATACAGAATACCTAGAGGCAGAAAAAGATTTTTGGTTTTCTTTCATTAACAATGGACCAAAAATAGTAAATAATTTATTCCGATTTTCTGAAACAGCTTGGTTGTATTCCATTATAATATTATTTAAAAAATGATCGCCGGCGAGTGCATTCATTCGTTGTTCTGGCAACATCGCAGTTAAGAGTCTAAAAGCTATTTCTGTGTATCCATTGGAAACCGATAAACTCAGGGCGCTGTTCTTTCCCGGATCATTATCGGCAACATGATTTACGTTTGCACCATTGGCAATTAAATAGTCCACCATATCCAGCTGGCCAGTTTCGGTCGCTTCCATCAAAGCCGTGTGGCCTAACTCAGTTTCAGCATTTATATCTGAACCCAGCAGAATAAATAATTTGACCATATCAAAAAGTGCCATACGAACAGCACATCGCAATACTGTTTCTCCCTGAGCACTAGCCTTGTTTAAATCTGCTCCATTTGCCAGAAGTAATTGAATAATCTTTTTATGCTTATAATATACTGCGCCTATTAAAACAGTATTGCCACTGTTACTTAATGCATTGACGTCAGCTTTTTTTTTCAATAATGCTTTTACTAATTTTATATTGCCCGATCTCGCTGCCATGATTAATTTTATATTATTTTTATTATTGACATCATCCGTCATCGGGCCACTCACTAACCTATATGCTATTTAATTTAATATAGCATGCTCACACCTGAAAATACGTTTATCTTTGTAAATTTTAATCGTTGATTAAAACATATAGCGCTTTCTTTTGTTAGCTACTATATTTTCTTGTTCATCTTCAGTTAAATGCGTGTATTTGTCCGATGGCTTTAACATTTCATCTAGCTTTCTTTGTTCTTCTTTTGCATTACATCCAAACAGGAGGTCATCATCGGTGCCTGCAATCACCCGTGAACGATGCTGATACAAAGATAAAATAGGATGAGGTTTATCTTTTATCCACCATCCCAATTGTTGATGACAAGAAGGACAGATTTCAATAGGGATTTTAAGTTTTTTGATAATGACATCTTGAGCTGGTGTTCGATAAATCGCATGGCCTAACCGAATTTTACCGTAAATTTTCCCCTTGGTTTTATCTTTATATTCTGTCATTGCTTTCAAAATGAGATCAAAATCTTGTTGTTCAATTTCCGAATCCACTTCCCCTACATGCAACGCTAAACCAATGTCTTTATTCAATGCGTATTGAATGACCGTATAGAGGTCATCGCCAGTTAGAGTACGTTTAGCTAAATAATTACCACTCAAATCTATGCCAACTATCATCCCCGATGATAATTTTTCTTCTAAAGCAATATCTATAATCCGTTTTGCTTCTTCAAGAGAATGCCGCGAGCGATCTATACTGAGTAAGCCTCGCGCTTTTTTATTTTTGAATGAATCATTTGCGGTGACTAAGCCTTTAATAAAAGCTTTTACGTATTCTTCAATACTTTGATTTTCTATCGGTTTAGGTGTGGTGCGTATTTCCATAATATCTGCATTGGATTTTTCAACGACATCTATCGTCGCGTTGGTGATATCTTCTGTGGTTTGAATTATTTTATGAATAAAACCGAATTTTTTCCAAGGATCCTGTTCTGATATCAAGGCCTGGTATTCATCTAAACACTTATTTTTCGTGGCTGTTTTTTCTAAATATTCTAAACTGATAGCCCCATTTAAATGGACGTGGGCATTAAATATTGTCATGATTTATGCGCTCTCTTACAAGAATAAACTTAAGTTAAAACAGTATATCTAAGCATATATAAGATTAGAAGATATACTTCTTCGTTAGTTTTCATGCTTATACATGCTATTGTATTAAAATTAAAATTATGGTTTATTGACGCATTATTTCTTGAAATGCGGAGCAATTTTTATGCCAAAAATCGCCATAATCGGAGCCGGGATCAATGGATTAACCTTAGCAATCGCCTTAAGGCAATTAGGGTTTTTGCCGGATGAGATAGAAATTTTCGAAAAAGCTGAACATGCTCGTGCTGAAGGAACAGGCATCATCTTTTGGGCTGAAGTGGTTTCGGTATTAAAACAAATAGGGGTAGACTTAACCCAAGCAGGGGTATGTTTACCTAAATCTAAAACCTTTTTTTTAACCGAATCGGATTCCCCCATTTCTTTTGATATGGAAAAAAAGAAGGGAGAAGAAGCGTATGGGTTTTTAAGAGAAAAAATCTACACGGTACTATTAGATAAAATAAAAGAATGTGGTTTAACGATTAAAACAGGGTTTGAATGTATTGATATTGTTCAAAAATCAGATTGCTGTGATATTTTTTTCAAAAATCAAAATCAGCCCATTAGGGCTGATGTGGTGATTGGTTGTGACGGTATTTATTCTAATGTAAGAAACCTTATCTCTCCAACAGTACAACCAGAAGCATTGAATATTAGGGCCTATCGAGGAACATTTCACGCAAAACTTACTGATAGGGATATGCTGGCGCTTCCAAAAGAAGCTTTTCATCTCTATTGCGGCCCTAACTATCGAATTCTGATTTATCCCAATTTTGATGATACTAAAAACAATCAAACAAGTTATTATTGGTTTGCAGCACATCGCGTTGACCCCAGTGAATGCAAAACTCGCCCCTCTGTCGAAGTCACAGACACCGAGATTGAAACTTTAATAAAAAATATGCCCCTTTGCCCAAGCAATATTCAAAACTTAATCAAACAAACACCCCATGATCAGATTATTGCCAGTTCAACTTTGCGCCAACTGCCCTTTTCTTCGTGTCATCAAGACCGCATTGCTCTATTAGGCGATGCTATTCATGCGATGGCGCCCACCGCAGGGCTTGGGGTTTTATTAGGCATTATTAATGCTTTACATTTAGCCGCAAACTTAAAACAACATGAGCATAATTTGCCTTTTGCCTTACAAGAATATGGGTCTGCCGTTGCTGAGCACTCTAAAGCTTGTTTGGCTTACACAGATAAATTAACCACGCTATTTTATGTAGAGCACCCTTTATCTACAGCAAAAGTGACTCAGGGCTTATATGCAGAATTATACCAATTAACGGCAGAAGCGGCTTCAAAAAGCCAAATACTTTTTGAAGAAATCATGACTTCACGAAACGCTGCAGCAACCTGCTTGCAAAGTGTTTTTAGAGGGTATCTCACTCGAAAAAATATTGAACAAGAATCTAAACTAGAAGAAGCGCCTTCTTTAACAATGGCTTCTAAAAATAAAGTGTCGATTTAAACGCCTTCACCCGTCCCGGCTTTGCCGAGACGGGTAAGGGAAAATTTAAAATCATTTGCTATTGGATACTCAACTTACATCATTAACAAGCACAATTTCAATCCTTTCTTTACCGCCACCCACATTTTTTCTTTTTAAGTTCACCATCCCCACTTCAGCAGTTGATTTTACATGGGTTCCCCCACAGGGTACTTTAGCGAATCCTTCAATTTCCCAATATCTTCTTTGATGTTCTCTATCTGAAAAGTCTTTTGTAATGGGCAAATCTTTTGTTATTATTTCGTTATATTCTTTTAGAATTTCTTCAAAATAAGGTGCAATGTTTTTATCAAAGAAAAAATCTATTCTGGCTTTGTTTTCAGCAATATGTGCACCAATTTTTTCAACCTTTAATTTTCTTGTAACAAGTTCCAAAATTAATTCTGCCGCAAAGTGCAAACGCATTAATTTATATCGCCGAGGCCAGTCAATTTCCATTTTAACTTCATCACCGACTGCTAATCCGTGCGTTTGTTCTAGCGTATAATAAATCAGATTGCCTTCCATCTCAGAACTTAAAACAGGCAAGCCATTAAGGGTTGCTTTATCGCTTTCTTGTCCACCCGAAAATGAAAATGCAATCGTCTCTTCTAGCAAAATTCGATTATTGTTAACAGAGGCAATTTTAGTGACTAATTCACGCTGGTAAGGATTATCCCAAAATACTTTTTGCATACGGATTTATCTCAGTAGCTGACTACAATATTAAATATTAAAAACCCTACACCGCCAATCTTCAATCATACTTTTTTCAGGCTGTTCAAACTGACTTTGAGTAAAAGCGGCCACATGTTCAGAGGTACAATGATGATTAAAAGCATCTACGTTCACATACTCTTGAACCAATAAAATAGGGTATTTAGATTCCCCTTTTGAGGCAGGATGCGCAGTTTGACGCGTCACATGGTATTTTAAACATTCTTTTTCTTTTTCAAGCGTTGTTTTTGCTAGCTTTTTAAATGAATCAAATAACGCTTCTTCTTGATTTTCTTTGGGTAACCATTCTGAAACAACCAATATTTGTGACGACATGCAACCTCCTATTTAATCAGTACATTTAAGTATAACAAAGCATAATTAAAAAAACGATTTTAAAATAAGGAATTTGTTGCTAAACTAATAATGATATTTTTATTTAAAAAGGCTTTATTATGGATTTTAGTAATATCGATTTTAAAAACTTGACGCAAATAGAAAAAGATAATTACTTACTCATTTGCACACGTCAAGGTTCTCTTATTGGTGTTAACGCTTTGCTTCAAGCAGGTGCTAGTTCCAATGCATCGAATGATCAAGGTCAAACCGTGCTGATGATGTCAGTCTACAACGGTTATTCTGAAATTACAGCCCGATTGATTAATGCAAATGCTAAACTCGATTCAGTGGATAAATTTGGGCGCACAGCCCTCAAAATTGCCTTTCAGAAAAATCACGAAATGATTATTTTTCAGTTATTAGAAGCAATGACGGCTGAGCAAATAAGCTTTGAGCTCCAAGTAACGCCAAGCCTTGATACCTTTATAGAAAAAATGAATGCAAAAAATGCCAATGAAAAAGAAATAAGTCCATCTGCAAACACGTATGTGCCTTTCTTAAACAAACCAATTGAGCAGAAAGGATCAAAAAACAGCAGCTTAAAAGATATGTTTTCAGCAAAAAAATCAAAAGTATCGGCTAAAACATGAAAAAGGGTCTCACCTAAGTGCCCCCCTTCTTCTTTCGATTTTTATTGAATTTTACAACTGATGCCATCTTTAGGACTAATTTCTAAACTAACATAACGCGATAATAAGCCTGCAAATTCATCCGGATCAATATTATGTTGTTGCGCATGGTTTGATAATACTTGACTCAAACCCGCTACACTTAAAAATGACATGACTGCGCCCATACGTTTAGTCACATCAAGCACGGCTGATTTTCGATTATGCATCCATACACCCCAAGTGGCATCATCATGGGTGGCATTGGCTTGTACGCCCAAATTGGTCATTTCAAATTTGCTTTCTGAATCTTGTATGAGGTAAGTTGCGCCAATCATATTTTCGGGGTATATATCCCCTAATTTCATAGGGAAATCGATGATTTGCCTGGGATATTGGTTTTTTAATTTTTCATATATAGCAAGTTGTTGCTCGGTACGCACTTTTACTTGTGTTGCATCATACGCCACAATCAATACCCCACCTGCTTCTAGGTAATCGCGCAGAATATTCGCCCGTGATAGCGTCAGCGCTTTACGTTTTTCATCACTCATGATTTCATCGGTCATTAAATTTGGCGTGGGCGTGCCATCTGAAACACAAGGGGTGGCAACGGTGGGTGTGTGAATGATCCATATTGATTGGGCAAGTTTACCCAATTTTTTTTCTGAAACAAGATGATCAACGATTTTGCTTTCTGACGATTGTTGAAGACCGACAAAGGCTTTACGCATGTCTTCGTCAGGACCCATACCGTGTGTGGTTTTCAATATTTCATCTGTCGCTTTACGTTCAGAGGATTCTTGGATTTTAACAAAAATAGAACGCGCATTTTTATCCGTCATATGATTACGAAGAACAAAATTATATTTTTTTAAATCGCTTACAACTTGTAACCCTTCTTTACGAATAACTTCTTCCGGAATAATTTGTTGATCGTTGAAAACAGCTTCCATATAATCGTGCAATTGAATCAATAATGACATAATAAAGTACCCCTATATTGTTAAAGGCGATGATAGCAAAAATCCCTTTTTAATTATATAAGTAGGGCTTCACTTAAAGGTTAGTTTTCTTTCTTATTATTACATTCATTATGGTGAAGTTATGGATTTTGTTCCTTCTAAAGCGACGTGTCTACTTGAAGAGCGTACTCAGCCTGAAAAAGATTATGCGTTACGGGTATATTCTAATTTAGGTTATCTCGACTCTGTGATCTCTCTGCTTAAAGTGAAAGCCGATCCAAATGCTGCAAACAGTGATGGAGAAACGGCGCTTATTTTGGCAACGCGCAAGGATAATACTCAAATAGTGATAGAATTAATTAAAGCAGATGCTAATCTTAATGCACAAGATCGCACTGGCTATACAGCCATAATGTATGCAGAGCTATATAATTATATTGATACTTTTACTGTCTTATTAGAAGCAAAGCAAAAGAAATTTCTTGAAACAAATGTGATTAATAATAATAATATAAATAATGTAGAGAAAGGCAGAGAATCTGTGTATTTACCTAGTTTGGCAGCGCAGACTCAAATTAACACGCCTCAAAAAGCGACTGAAGAAATTAAAAAAAATAAAAAGATATTTGGCTTGTCAATATAAAAAACAGAGTCAGGTTTGTGAACCTGACTCTTTTAAACTTAACTATTCTTCAATTGGAATTTCAGGGAATTTCTCTTGAAAAACGTGTTCACTTTTCTTGATCATTTTATTCCCTTTTTTCACCATAGCGCGACCTTGTAGGATTTGCGCCTTTCCTTTTTTGGTGAGGTGTTCACCCTCATGAATTAATTTATTTCCTTTTTTAATTAATTCATCTCCCTCTACCCAACTTTGGCCAATCTCTTTTGTTTGAGATCCTTGTATCATCATTTTTTCGCCCACAGAAGGGGTATGAGAACAAGCAGAAATTACCAGGAATAAACTCAATATAACAATTTTATTTTTATTCTTAAACATAATGAACCTCTCTTACATTAACTGACTTATTGTTTAAAAAATTACGTTTTCAACAAATATCCGTAAATTAAAAAAGCTTCTATCTTCATCATATAGAATATTTGGATAGGATGAAAGTAATTAAACCTTTAAAATTTACTCAGCTAACGCAAGTTAAAAATCTAGAAAAAGATATATATCGGCGCCATGCCTGCACTAAAGACGCACAGGCTGGAACGTGGGAGACAAACGCGCATTCAAGAAATTGTTACACGCGGATCTTTTAAATAGGGAAGCAAGTTGCAATACTGTTTAAACCCCATTTTTTGAGTCAAGCCTTTTGCCATGCCGGGTGTCATCAATTGTGCTATCGCATACTCGCAATTTAATTTTATTGCGTCTTTAATTGCCGCTTGAATCAAAGCAGTGCAAAATCCGCTTTTTTGAACTTTAGCTAAAGTGGCGCCATTATATAAACCT
This sequence comes from uncultured Gammaproteobacteria bacterium, assembly GCA_902826485.1. Lineage (GTDB taxonomy): Bacteria > Pseudomonadota > Gammaproteobacteria > Berkiellales > Berkiellaceae > CADEEZ01. Next base: position 20,062 of record CADEEZ010000015.1, on the reverse strand, counting down.
ACCACTTTTCCGTCTATATAAGTTGTTCCCGTTGCCACAATTTCATTATCCTGCAACCCCACATAATGTGTAAACTTTCCATCAGGCCCATAAGATTTATACATTTCGGCTAAATCTCTTCCAATGCTATCTGACAACTGAAAAACATCACACACCACTGAAATATCGAAAAGAGCCATTCAATTCCTTCACTGCCGATTCTTTATGAGTAGAATCATTTACGGCAATACTCATGACTTTAATGAGGTTATTAATTATCTCTTTTGTTATTTTATTATCCATTTTTATCATTCCCTATGTTATACAAAGTAAGAGATTTACGAGTTATGATGAAAGGCGACAAAGAAACTAGGGCCTGTGAAAAGGCCCCTCTTGAAGATTGTTAAGCTAATGTATCCAGTTTAAAATACATCGCACTCAGCATGCCTAATCCACCCCCTACCGCACTTCCTAGCGCAGGCTTATTATAAATCGCATACCCAAACGCTGCACCTACGCCCGAAAAGAGTCCGACCACCGCTACGACTGGTATCACTGAAGTAGGCTTTAGGCCTAATTCATAACTCATCAAGAGTCCCTTTAGTGCCACGCCAGCAACTGGCATTAAGGCGATCAAAAGGTCGGTATTACCACCGTTCACTGAATTTACGTCGTTTATGGTTAATTGCTTCATATCTTAAACACTCGCTATAGTTAGAAAACGAAAGCTTATCAAAACAGGATATGAAACTCAATTGAATTAAAATCGCTACTTTAATTGTTTTTTTTCTGATTTATTTGTATGATTCACTGGATCTATTAAGGCCTTGTTTTTAATATTTTCTTTTTGGCTATCATTAAAGGGCGTTATTGGTGCAAGACCCGGCGCTTCGTTTATTTTATTTTTCTGTATCTTTACTAACTCCGATTTTAAGAAAATAATTTGCTCAGGCAAAGTAATTCTTTCAGTAATATCTGGCATAAGCATATTTTTATAAAATTTTTCATCCAGCTGTAAGTCCGCTTTTAATAGCATACCTAGGTCATAAATGTCTGTACCAAAAGAATAGGTGACGCCCTCTTTGGTTATGCTATCTTGGTTAGGTTTTAGTCTTAAAGAAAAACCGAAATCAATGGCTTGAATGACAATGTAGGCGTCATAAATGTCAGCCATAAAATTCGCCGCTTTGATATCATTATGAAGGATGCCAAGATTATGTAAATGCTGTATGGCCTCACAACATTTTAGGGCAATATCTAGCTTTTGTTCTTCACTAAACTGCCTACGGGTGCGATTAGAGCCGATATAGATTGACTTAAACAGCTCCTCCCCTTTTATCAGTTTTAACATAGTATAAAGTTTTTCTGTAACCAACCTTTCTTTAAATTCTTTTTTTGGAATAGCCCTGGTAGCTTGTGCTTTTATCATACCAAGTATTTTCAAAATTTCCGTTTCAGCATTATTCTTTGCGTTTAAATCTAGCCCTTCTATTTTTAAAGCAAAATTTTCTCCGGCTTCTGTTTGAGCAACTTTAACGAGGCCAAAATTACCTTCTCCCAGAAAGCTGCGAACGGCTAAAGCATAAATTTCACCCTCCACTTTAATAAACGAATGATCTGTTCCGTGCCGCTTTTTAGAGAATTTTATTTCCTCCTGATGTGAATTAAAATAATCCTTAGCCTTTATCCACTCTTCAGCAGAAATTTTAAGCAAGGGCTCTGCTTGATGGTTTACTACACGAGGATCGTTTTTTAATGTCTCAATAATGTCAAGATAATTGCCCGCTGTTGCCCACCGTAGTAGAAAATTGTTTCCGGAAGAAGGATCGATTCGTTTATCTTTTAATAAAAATTTAACGATGTCTCGCTCGCCCATTTGAGCGGCTCTTCGTATGAGAAAATTATCGTATTTCGCTGGGTTGACTCGAGGATCCGCGACAAGCAGTTCCACAACGGGTAGTAACCCCATATCAATGGCAATCTGCAAGGCATAATTAAAATTGATGCTGGGATCAACATTAGGATCTTGTAGCCCAATTTTTATCGCTTCAAGATCATCTTCATCAAAATAATTAACAATGTCCTCTAAAAGATCTTCAACTGACATATTAGGACTCCTAATCAATTCTTTGTGAACTAAAAATTGTTCACATTTGACTTTTAGGATTCCTAGAAATTATGTTTTTTGAAGAATCAGGTCGACCTAAAACCAAATACTGCGAAAAGAAAAATAGCGCTTTAAATAAAAGACCATAAAAGTCGACAATAAGTTCAACCTATTTTGGTTTTTCGCCCTAATTTGCTGGGAAATTTGTGCTAGAGTGGAAATTTAACGCTTTTGAGGTTTACTAGCGTATCCCCCTTTTATGTCAAAGGGGGCCGTGAGTGCTGAGAGTGGAGGGATTTAAAAAGAGGTAAAATTACTTCACTTTCAGCACTACTTTCCCATGACAATGCCCATTTTGAACTAAATTTAAGGCCGCTTTCACATCAGCTAGCGCAAAGGTTTTTTCAATGGTCGTGTGAATTAATTTATCATTGATCAACTGAGCAATAGAATTTAATTGCGCTCCATTGGGTTGAACTATCATTGACAACGTTTCAATGTTTTTTTCTTGCGCTTTAGTGACGACTTCTGGATCATGAGGCCCTAAGAAAGAAATAATTTTGCCACCTTTCTTCATGACATTCAGCGAACGTAACGCAGTATCTTTATCCCCAACCAAATTGAGTACGAGATCAACATTTTGAAGTTTGTCTTCAAAATTTTCTTTTTTATAATCGATAAAGGTATCTGCCCCAAATGAGGTTAATAGCTCATTGCATGCACTGGAAGCCACCGCAATTACTTTGGCGCCTTTCCATTTTGCCAACTGAACAGCAAATTGACCCACACCCCCTGCGGCTGCATGCACAAGAACGGTTTGATCTTTTTGTAAATCAGCCACTTCAAAGAATGCTTGCCAAGCCGTTAACGCTACAAGCGGTGTAGCAGCGGCATGAACATGGTCATAATTGGCTGGTTTAAGGCATATTTGAGCACTGGGCGCTGTGACATATTCTGCAAAGGTACCTGCGGGTTCAAAAAATCGAATTAAGCCAAATACTTCATCGCCTAGCTTAAATTTAGAAACGTTTTTACCCATAGCGGTAATTTTGCCTGAAAAATCCCATCCCATGGGGAAAGGGAAATAATCTGTAGAATTATCTGAAAAATACCCTTCACGAACTTTCCAATCAATCGGGTTTACACCAGCAGCATGCACTTCAACTAATACATCATTTTCATTTTGGAGAGTAGGGATTTCTTTGTCTTCAATTTTAACAACATCTACATTTCCAAACTCACGTATACAAACGGCTTTCATGATATCACTCCACTATATTAGTTTTTCTAGGATTGTACTTAAATCATTCTCGATTAAACAGGATTGAAAAGAATTATGCAACTAACATCAAGTTGTGGCGTTTTAATATCAAAAGTTTCAAAGTGTCAGAAATCTTGATTAATTATCTAAAAAACGACTAAAATCAATATTGTTAGAAAAAAATCCAGTACTAACAACCTCATCGTTCACTCCACTGGATCATATAATCAATCTGACAACCAGAATGTTGAAGCGTCTTTCTTTGAAAAAATGGGTTATCTAAAACGATTTCATCTGATTTTATATTTAAACATTCTTTAATGTATGCTCTATTTTTTAAAACAAGATTTTCAAATTGCAGCCCTATAATTTTTTCCCAATTTGGCATCAAAGAAAGTGACTTAAAAAAAAATTCATTGTTATTAATTTTAGTCTTATTCGACCTATTCAGATTTTTTTATTCCCACAAGAAATCAATGCTTATGCCGCCCATTAAGAACGCAAAGCTTTGTTGTAGGCAATATGTTTTTATTTATCTCTAATATCAAATAGTAAATCAAAACTAATAAAAATTAATTTGGTTCGCTAGCAACTTTGATTAAGGGGTAAAATAGATTAGAATGCGTGTAGCCATGAGTTAATCTCTTCTACGTAGATTGATTTATGATTAGTTCATACAAGGTGTTGTCGCACCTTGTATGAACGACAAAGAATACTTCTCTCTTAAATCCATGCAATCTTTTTTTTAAAATTTTTAATGATTTTATTTTTTGTATTTTATTGTTAACTAATACTGATTATTTTTTCAGACATCCTCAAAAATTTTATCTCGTATTAACATCAACATGCTTAGCATATTAGAAATTAAAAAAACAATGGTTAGGTCTTTGTAAAAAATATAACTTAGGAAAGCAGCTAAGGTGGAACCTAATGCCACGTAGAGCTGAAAGAGGTATTTTTTTCTTGCTTCTTTTTGATCATTCACTTTAACTTGATATTCCATAGGGCTCTCCTGATTCAAAAGCTTTACTTTACTATAGTAAAATTAGTCTGAAAATAACAGTGAGTTTATTTTAACCCCCCCCCGCTCTCACAAATAACGCCATCAGTTATATTATTTTTGAAACCTAATTTACGAAGTTTTTTCTCAATATCATTAAAATCTTTTCGATTACATATCCCTACGATTGCGTCCACATCCTTAGTTGGCCTTGGGGATACTGGATAATCTTTATCCAGTAATAACTCTACAATGCTACCCCCAACAAACACCAGTTCATTTTTTAAGTGGCCTATTTTATTAGCAATATAAGCCACTAAATGTAGATTACTCAAATTTTGCTCCCTTACTCTTATTAATGTATTCTGTATTTTCTTCATTCCTTATTCTTTTTGATGAACGAATATTAATATTTATTTTTCTGTGATGAGGATTCATCTTTTCTAACTTTTCTATAAGTAATCTTCGAGCAATATTTTTTTCTCTCACTCGCCCTATTCTAAGTGCATCTAGAAAAATCAATATTTCATGCAAATTATCATCGGGGAATTCTGTTAATGCCTTGGGTAAATTTCTATGCAAAGGTTCTAGCACCATACCCCTACTTTTCCCTAAGGCATATGGCCAAATTGGAATAGGATCATTCCCAAGGGAGATTTGGTCGCTCAAAGGTTTTGCAGCATAAGCAGTTGGCATACCTACACTTAATTCACCAACTTTAACGGGAAAGCAATAAGGTACTCCATATATCATAAAATCTCTTAGGGCAGAAAAAATAGGATATGGCTTACCATTACGCATTGTAAATAAATTAGCTTCCAAAAGCTGCTTAATTGCAGAATTAACTTGAGAGCTAGATATACATAGTTCAGTTGCAACTCCCATTTGAGTCCAACCTTCTTTTGAAGTTAAAATCTTTAGGCCAACTAAAAGATCTATAGGCTTTAACATAATCATTCCCCCTATAGCTATAATAGCACATTCTATATTCTAGAATCCAGAATGTAGAATAGCATATGGAATATTTATAATTTTGCTTATGAATCAATAAGTTAAAATTTCAAAAATGCCTCTTTCAAAACTTTTCCTAATAAGTGTAATTTCACCTAATCTTAGGGGCTGGGGTCACAGGGGCGGGGGTCAGACTTGTATTATTGTATTTTTAATTTTACCTTAACTTTTTTTGCATTGAAGAATGCTTAATCTTTTGCTTATTTATGTAATACAATTATGCAAACCTAACCCCTTTTAATGTAAATGAATTAATTCAGCAGGAAATAAATAATGACTCTCTATATCCCCGATCGTCATGAAGCATTGCAAACAATGCCCTGGTCTTTAACTAAAGCAAAACAAATCATTACTGAAATTGTTGAATCTGCCATAAACGCTTTTCAGGGCGAACAATTATGGCCTGTGCATCCCGATCTAAAAAATGAATATAATATAAGCAAACCAATTACCGGTTTATTTTATGGCGCGGCGGGTTCCATCTGGGCATTAATGGAATTACAGCAAAGAAATGCGCAATTGCCACTACATGATTTTACGCCTTATATGGATACAATAATTAATAAACAAGCAGCTTCTCTTTCTGAGTTTGATCCCAACGCTAAGATTCAAACAGATGCACCCGGTTATCTTTTAGGATATTCGGGTATTAATTTGCTACGCTGGAAATTGACGCATGATGCGAAGGTTCTTGATGATTTAGAAGACAATATCAAAAGCAACATGACTAATCCCATTAATGAATTAATGTGGGCAGCGCCCGGTACAATGCTTTGTGCGTGGTTTTTATATCTAGAGACAGGAGAGCAACGCTGGCGTGATTTATATCAGCAAAGCGCGAATTATCTGTTTTCGACTTGGGAATTCGATACACTTCATCAATGCCATATTTGGGTACAACATATCTATGGCGAAAACGCCAAATACTTAGGGGCAGTGCATGGTTTTGCTGGCAATGTGTTTGCACTGCTACAAGGAATGCAATTACTCTCAGATGATCAGCAGCAACAATTAAGTTCTCGCACTGAAAAAACTATATTAACTACAGCTAAAATCGACGGGTATTTAGCCAATTGGTTGCCCCGGCTTGATGAACCTCGCACAGGGGGAGACCAATTTCTGGTGCAGCTATGTCATGGCGCACCAAGTATCGTGCTAGGTGTTGCCAGTCTATGGCCCTTGGCAAGTGAAGAATTTAAGCAAGTATTAATCAACGCGGGTAATTTAATCTGGCAAGCTGGGCCATTAAAAAAACCCTGGGGTTTATGTCATGGTACGGCGGGAAATGGTTACGCTTTTTTAAAATTATATAAATTAACGGGGAATAAATTCTGGTATGAAAGGGCTTTACAGTTTGCCATGCATGCAATGGATCAGTATGAAACCATGCGCGATCATTACGCTTGCATTCGCACAGACGCTTGGTGTGGTGATTTAGGATTGGCTTTATATCTGCAGGACTGTATTGACGAGCGTGATAAGTTTCCGATGATGGATTATTTTTAACAAAGCCGATTTTAAATTTCCCCGCTCGCTGCGCTCACGGCCCACTTTGATGCCAGCCGCGGACTTTAATCCTACTATGGTAGGATTATAATAATTTTTATTTAAATTTTATATTTAATCCTACTATAATAGGATTAAAGTAAAATTTGTGCTATATTTTAGTATAAAGCTACTATAGTAGGATTATATATGGCCAAACAAATAAAACCTGTACCCACACCTAATTTAGATCGGGTCTTAACCTCAGAATTATTAGGGCAAGCAATTAGAGCAAGACGCTCTCAAACTATGTTGCGCTTAGAAGATGCCGCTGCACTTTGCAATGTGGCAAAGCAAACCTTTCAAGACATTGAGCACGGTTTGGGTAAAAATAAATTCGAGACTATTTTGCAAATATGCCACGGCTTAGGGATCCAATTACGCATTATGCCGTGGGTAGAAGATAATGGTGAGCATAATGAGTAATCAATTAGATATATATTTAGATTCTCAATTGATAGCACATCTTTTACTTCAGGATGATCAATTACTTTGGCATTATACAGACAGTTGGAAAGCAAATGGTTTTCCTATTTCACCTCATTTGCCATTATCCGAAAATATTCCTTTTCTAAACGTACAAAGATTTCTCCGTAATTTATTACCTGAAGGCCACCTTTTAGATGAATTAAGTGCATCTTACAATTTAAGTAAAAATAATACTTATGGTTTAGTTAGAGCGCTTGGACTTGATATACCTGGAGCAATTCTTGTATTACAAGCAGGAAAAAAGTTGCCCCAAGGTGAATTTAGATCACTGCCAAAAGAAGAATTAATCCAAAGATTAAATGACAGAGAGCATTACAGTTTACTCATATGGGATAATAAACCTAGATTGTCTGTAGCTGGCGTGCAAGATAAAATAAATATTGTGTTAGATGATAAGGGTAATATTGGTTTTGGTGAAGGCGCTCTTTGTTCTACCCATCTTTTAAAATTTGAAAAACAAAAACTTTCTCATTTAGTTTTAAATGAATATTTCACAATGAAACTAGCAGCTGAATGTGGCTTGGATGTTGCGAAAACACAAATACTTTATTTTGGCAATCACGCAACTTTGCTCGTAGAGCGATTTGATAGGAAATTCATTTCATCGTTACAAGTTAAACGTCGTCATGTTATAGATGGCTGCCAAGCCCTTAACTTGCCTCCAGAGTTTAAATATGAACGTAACTTTGGCAATGGTCGGGATGTTGCGCATATACGAGATGGGGCTACTTTACCCAAGTTATTTAACTTTGCTGAAAAATGTAGCAATCCGGCAATTACTAAGAAAAAAATATTAGATTGGGTTTTATTTAATATATTAATTTTTAATTTCGATGCCCATGGAAAAAATATTAGTTTTTTTGTTTCTAAACAGGGAATTTCTTTAACTCCTTTTTATGATCTAGTTAACATAAAAATGCACACCGAATTTGATCAAACCATGGCAATGGCCCTCGGTGATGAATTCGAAAGCAAAACCGTGACTGCCTATGAATTAGCGGATTTTGCAGATGCATGTGGATTATCAAGACGTTCAGTTGTAACACAATTAAAAATGTTAGTCACCAAAGCGCAAAAGGCTTTGGCGTATGACATCCAGGAAATAGCAAAAACCGAAGAAGGAAAAATTTATCTAGAGGAATACAAAAAATTTGTTAATGAACGCTGTGAGCAACTTATTAAGACGTTTGATAAGATTACTAAAGTTAAATTGTGATGGGTTAAATTTTTATATTTCAAATAATTTTGGGTGTTTAAAAATATTGAGGAACTGAAACCGCTTTGCCGAGTCGCTCTAATAAAAATGATTCTTCTGTATTGTTTTTTGATAACACTGTTAATAAAATAGGTTTATTAACATCATCATAATTAACTTTGTGAGATATTACTTTTTGCCCGTCTCTCAAACCTTTTTTATACCCATCACTATCTATTGAAAGACCAGTAACAATTTCATTGATAAATGTTGATTTAATGTCCAACCCATAGTTTTCTGGTTTAATTTTAAAAAATTTTAAAGTTGCAGTATTATCAAAAACATATGGGGTCAGGCTTGCATTATTGTATTTCTATTAAAGAATTTTAATCTTCATTCTGTAATTTAAAATACAATAATACAAGCCTGACCCCATTTCCGTGTGCATTCGCACAGACGCTTGGTGTGGTGATTTAGGATTGGCTTTATATCTGCAGGACTGTATTGACGAGCGTGATAAGTTTCCGATGATGGATTATTTTTAAAAAAATCCCTCTCTAAGGACTAGACTCAGGCTTACATTATTGTAATATTACATTCTTTTTTAAAATAATTTGGAGTATTATGAGAAATTTAACTTCTTCCGAAATGCACTTTATCCAAGGCGCTGGGATCAATAAAGATAATAGAGAAAGGGCTATAGCTTTGATGCTTTTTAACACTGGGCTTGGTCTATCTTTGCTTACCAGTCGAGATTTATTTTATAAATCGCTCGGAAAAATACTGCTTGCGGTAAATTTGTCTCTCTATGTACATAACAGGGATGAACTATGGGCTGAAGTTGAGAATGTTGATCTGGTATCTAATACAACTCAGCCCGTGTCATGATTAACCAGGCTTGTATTATTGTATTTCTTTTTTGATATTGAAAAATTCTTAATCTTTATTCTGCATTTTATATAATACAATAATGCAAGCCTGACCCCATTATGACCCCATTATGAGGGGCCACTTCTCTTCGCTGAAGGGCTCGTCACTTCTTCTAAAGTACGGGGGTACTTCACTTTCATTTAAAGACCGTGTTTATAATTTATACTTTGTAAAGTGATTCTCATGTTTTTTTATGCGCTCGATTATTTTATCCGTTAATTCAGGGCTGAGTTTCTCTTCTTGTGAAACCTGACCTGTAGTAGCATTTTCACATTGTCTTCTAAATTGTACTAGTAAAAAATTTGTCAAAAAATCGCATTCATTTCTTCTGTCTTCAGGAGCTGGTTTTTTATCCAAAAGTTGCTCAATCAATAATATTATCTCTTCTTCTTTGTGAGCTTTAACTGTCTTTATCTCTTCTTCTTTGTGAGCTTTAACTGTCTTTATCTCTTCTTCTTTGTGAGCTTTAACTGTCTTTTTAGGTATCAGATTCATGTAGTTCCTCTCTTTATTAAGATTAAGTGTAATTTTTAATAAGTGTTATTTACCAGCCTATAAGTTGAAAATCAAGAAAATGAAATGGAGTCAGGCTTGTATTTATCTGACTAAAACCCCCGTTTGTCGGTAATGGTAGACTTCCATAGGAAAGTAAGTTAATTTACAATACTTTAAGTTTGCAAGAATATTGAAATTCAACTTACTCATTGGCTCTCAAGCAGTTTAGAAGAAAAATCATGATCGGTAATGCCTTCATCTATAGCAACCCTTGGCTTCCAAATGACCTATGGGTGACCATAGCCAGTTTTTTAGACAATGATGATTTGGCTAAGTTTAGACAACTTTGTAAAGTTGCCCAATTTATCGGCTCACATGATGTCATCTTGCAGCCCCTTTATAATCGCCTTTACGCGATGGATAAGACTTTAGCGGCAGCCTTACCTCAAGAAGGTGCCTTACCTGCTTTTAAGCAAGCTTTTGAAAAGATTCAGGCTCAGCAACAAAGAGAAATTGCTTATTTAACAAAACATCACCGTTTTTTAATGGCAACAGCAGAATGCACGCAAGTGTTTCAAGAAAATACAGCAGTGTCGTTGCAATCACTAGAAGCCAAAAACAAAGCGTTAGATAAAATTAATAGCGAGATTATTCAAGAAAAGATTGACGTTAATAGTACTGAGTTAGATTTAGATAAGGCCCATATCACTCGCCTTCCTGTTTCTCTTTTTCAAGCAGAGGGGTATGTTAATTTTTGGCAAAATTTGACACGCTTATACTGCCGTGACAACCAACTCACTACCCTGAATGTGCAAGGGCTGCTGGCGCTTCAAACGTTAGATTGCGAAAGCAACCAACTCACCGCCCTCGATGTGCAAGGACTGGCGGCGCTTCAAAGGTTAAACTGCGACAACAACCCCTTAATGGCTTTAAACTTAACGGGCGTGCATGCGAGCACAAAAAATCAGTATGCAGAAGTAGAAAGAAGCTTGTTGTTCAAGCAATTAAGCCAAGCGGATTGTGATGAAGTGAGACAGGAGATTATTGTTAGACTGGGCGCGGATTATACGTATACAAATTGTCTTCATTATTGCCCCGTGTATGCGACAAAGGTATTTGCTTTTGACTCGGCAAATTGTGTGTATGGTTTAGTTTCAACTGTTTTATCCAAAGCTTTCACTTACCTACCTTCTTTTGACGGGAATAATAATACCCCTGAAGACGCTGACCTAAAAAGAAAGCGTAATGAAGATGCAATGCGCATAGACCTGGCAGAAGAGTCTGACGACGAGCCAGATTTAAAGCGCATTAAGAAAAGCTAAATTAGGTAATTGTGAATATGGCGCGCCAAGGAGGGTGTGCATGTGGGGTCATGTGCATGTGGGGTCAGGCTTGCATTATTGTATTTCTTTAAAGAATTTTAATCTTTATTCTGTAATTTCTAAAATACAATAATACAAGCCTGACCCCATTTCACAAGCCTGACCCCATTTCATTATTCCTCGCACCTAATAATCCCTAAAAAAAGTATTACTTAATAATGCAAACATATTGAATGTGTTCGCTATCAAAAATGCGGGTGTTAACTCTTTAAAAAAGCAAAAACAAAAAAAAGCGCTCAGGTTACCCCCAAGCGCTATAGAAATCTGAATGAGATCACTTTTACTCTTCTTTTTTTGAGCAATAAATTGCTTATAAATTTGAGTTGCGTCTGTCATATCAAACCTTACTTAAAATTATAAATATAGAAATACAACGATAAACATCTACCGACCTATTCAGATTTCTTATTTACTACTTTTTATTTCTATCATGGATATCTGCAGCATCACGAGCTGCTTGTACAGCCATGCCCATGCCCGCTCCAAAAATTGCCCCAGCAAACATACCAGCTGGTCCGCCAACAATTCCTCTAATGGCAACAGCAACAGCACCACCAAAAGCACTAGAAACAAGTCCAGCAATACTTATACCCCCATTTATTTCAGAAAGTACTTCTGTATTAAGGACCCTAAGCTTAGTTGCAGGCAAGACGTTTTGATTGGCATGTGAATAGCCAATAAAAGTAGAATTTTCCATTTTTATTCCTAATATCAAATAGTTAATCAAAAAAATAAAGATTGATTTGGGTTACTAACAACTTTGATTAAGGGGAAAAATGAATTAGAATGCATGTAGCCATGAGTTGATCTCCTGTAAGTAGATTGATTTATGGTTAGTCCATGCAAGGTGTTCGCGCACCTTGTATGGACGTTGCAGACAAAGAATACCTTTTCTCATTTCCTCACGCAATCTTTTTTTTATTTTTTTTAGCAATTTTTTTCTATCTGCAAAATATTTAATCACAACATAATTTTAATGTGGCACTGTGTCCCACTTTTAAAATGAGGGGCACAGACGCCTTCAGCGATCTGAGGCATCTAAATAAACTTTCTAAAAAACTAATGCTGCATTTCTTTTCAGCTACTCTGAAAAAATTCTATCATTTAATATTTTTATGATGCTCAACATGCATGCTGTCAAAAATCCTATTGTCAAATTATTATACAAACAAAAAGATATCATAGCGCCAAGGCAGAACACTAACGCCAATACAATCTGATAAATATCTTTTATCTTATTTTTCTTTTTAATCTTTAAATCAGCATAAAATCTTTCAACTGAATCCGTCATATAAAATCCTATTTTTAACCGTGTAATAAGCTCTCTTATTGAGTTTACTATAAATTTAAAAATAAATCGCTTCTCGGCTGTCGCTTCGCGTTGCTTGCTTCATAAAAGAGTATTTAGATCGGGAGTGGGGTCATAGTGTGGTGCTAATAGTTTTCTGGAGATTTAAAAAGCCTGGTGTTTTAGATTTTTTGTATTTCTAATTTGAATTTTTCATCAGCGGTTGTTTCTAACCTCATTAAATCCCCCCGGCGCATTCTGCGCCGGCCCCCTTTGGCATCAAAGGGGGCGAACCCGCACAATTCAATATCGTAAAAAACGTTAAGCTTATAAATTTTAAACTTACTATTTTTTTTTAAAATTAAAATTTGGCACATTAAATAAACAAGGAGGGGTTACCCCCTTTGATGCCAAAGGGGGCCGACATCCGAAGCATGGCGGGAGGATTTAAAAGGAGGGGGCTTGAAGTTAAGCCTAACCCGCTCCACTACTAATAATACAAGTCAGATCCCATTTCTTTATTGAAGCGTCTTTAAAAATACGAAAAGTTCATTTTTCGTATCATCCAAATCAGACACTATTAATTGTTCAGACACTCTTTTGGCTAGCTCAACTTTACTTAGTTGTACACCATTATAAACATTTTTATTTGCTTTCAGGTATTCTTGAATTATTGTTTCTCGAGAATCTGAAGTTGAAAATATATTTTTTAAAATTCTCTCAGGATAGAAATATTCTATCCCATTAGAGGGAAGTACTTTAAGTTGTCGATTGGAATCGGGTAATAAACTTCTCCATTGCCTTAAAAGAATATCTTTGGCTTGATCTGCAATGACATATATATTATTTTTATAGATCGAATTATTTTTATCATTAAATTCTAAGAATTGGGTAATGGCATTTACAGCATATTTAATGTTTCCATCCGCATCAGCAGCATGGATAGCGTAATTATTCTTATCAAGTAATTTCAAACACTTACAGAGAATAGTCGTATCGGAAGCACCTTCCAGGACAATAATATTTTCTGGCAATAATAAGCTTGAAAGCGTATTCCCTAATAACCTGAAAATTACAGCCTTTAAATCTTTGACATCTTCAAGCATTATTTTACCTTCAGAATTTCTTTGACAAACATAATTATTGTCAATGGAATCATAATCTAAAAAGTGATGAGAGTGTGTTGCTAGAAAAACTTTTTTCTCTGCAGATGTTTTATCTTTTATTGCTTGAAAAAGATATTTCTGCAGGTAAGGTTCTAACCCTATTTCTGGTTCATCAATGCATAATATTTTTACCTTTGGATCGAATAATTTGATAAATATTTCAAGGGTAGCTCGAATACCCGAACCTTGTTTTGTGATAGGATAACCATCAACTTTTAAGAACATTGCTGATGCTGAATTTGATGGATCTTCTCGTTCTTCATAAATTCGACTTGGAAAATAATTATTATACCACTCTAAAATAGGCTTTCTTTCAACGTCTTTTAAATTAAAGAAATCTTGAAGCGTTTGAAAGGGTTTTTTCCAGTTATCATCGCTATTATTTTGCGTTTGATTTTGAAAAGAAGGAATATTTCGAGAATAATTTTTATCCAATGAGCCTTCACCATCTAATACGGTTCTATTAACATTAACCATATAAGCATCAAGTTTGTGACCTTTATATACCGATCTGAGGAATGTTGATTTTCCAGAGTTATTTCCCCCAACTATAATAAAGAAGTTTTTGTTGTTTGGCAGATTTATGTTTGTATCAAATTGGTTTTCTATATCCTGAATTTCCATATTTTTTTGGACCTTTTTAGTTATTAGTCATCCGCATATCGGTGCCTTAATGTGAAACGTATAGATTATTTTGTTACATGATTTATTAATCCTATCTTTTACAATTTTACGATTGAGGATCACTCATTTTTATCTTAAAAAAATAATGAGCAATATGTGTCATGTGGAGTCAGGCTTGTGATATTGAAGAATTCTTAATCTTCTAAAATTTTTAAAATACAATAATACTGCTTTGCCTTTTCACGGACTATATTAAACTAATTGATTAGCTTTTAATTTCTGAGCTCCCACATATAGTACAACGCCACCCTCCAAATTTTATTGACATCACAATCCAAACCAGTAACCATATCCCAGAGGTTAAAATCGTCAAAATTAAGTGTAAAACATGATTGGTACCTTTGCGAAAAATGACTCTATTTTCTTTACACTGTTTGCAGAAACCACCCCGTTTTTCTTCAATCATTTAAATCTCCAAAATCTTAATATTTCATATTATAACAACATTTTTAAATATTATTATAAGAAATTATATTACTTTTTACCTTTATTTTCATGTTTTGTATTTATTTCTTTAGCTTTAATATCTAGATCCTTTTCATGAGTAGAATATAATTCCTCAAGTATGGATTGTATCATCGCAAAAGCATATAATATGTCATCTTTGTCCAGGCTTTCAGCATTAAAGTGAGCCCCCAAATTTCCCAACCATTTTATTGCCAAAAGCTTTGTTCGAATTTTTTCATGCATAATGTCTTCAATTCTATTATGCAACTTTTCACTATTCATTTGCTTCTTAATGGTTATTTTTTTCATCTCAGGTTGATCTAATAATTTTTCTATAGCACTTCTAATAAGTGAAGATGTTGCAATAATATCACAAAAAAAATAAAGCAAAGGCTTTGTCTAGAATGTTGCAAACTTCCTGTGGGTAATATTTTTCTAGATTAAAAAGCTTTAGATTTGGTATAAAATATATGGGTTCAAAAATTTCTAAATATATAGGCCGATAATTGCTGCTTTCGACTTGATGATCAATGATTTCAATAGAGAACCATCCAGAAATTGAAACCATTAGCTTGCAACTATTGCAAAATAAAAGACCGTTAAATGGGTAGCTATAATCTTCTAGATTGACCTCTTGTGGGCGTTTACATACATATTTCAATTCGTCCTGCAATGACAAGGATGATTTCCAGCAGTATGGGCATGGCCAATCTGGGAACTGATCGTCATCATAAAAATCACATTTTCTGATACTCGTATTCTTCCATAAATCAAAATTAAACTTATGCATAAGTACCTATGTGTAATTGCACCAAATAATTGCCAACTCTTTAGGTTATCGGTCACTACTAACATTTCTTAATACCACCATTTTTCACATTGCATATAATAAATGGGGTCAGGCCTGTATTATTGTATTTCACATTTGAATTTTTCATCAGCAGTTGTTTCTAACCTCATTAAATCCCCCCGGCGCATTCTGCGCCGGCCCCCTTTGGCATCAAAGGGGGCGAAACCGCACATTTCAATAACGTAAAAAACGTTAAGCTTACAAATTTTAAACTTACTATTTTTAAACTCAAATTTGGCACATTAAATAAACTTGGGGGGGTTGCCCCCTTTGATGCCAAAGGGGGCCGACATCCGAAGGATGGCGGGGGGATTTAATCTAAATAAATAAGAATGGATTGCCGCGTCGCGTTGCTCCTCGCAATGACAAAATCGAGCGTTGATTTCACCCACTTTGAAAAAGGGGGTCGCGAGCTTTCAGCGAGTGGGGGGATTTATTCACTCGCCTCATCCAACAAAAACCCACCCACTTGGCTATTCCACAAGGTAGAATACATGCCCTGTTGTGCCATAAGGCTTTGATGGGTGCCATCTTCTACAATTTTGCCTTTATCAAAAACCAAGATTCTATCCATCTTAAGCAATGTGGATAATCGATGGGCGATAACGATAACGGTTTTGCCTTGCATTAAATTATTTAAACTATCTTGAATAAACCCTTCGGTGACCGAATCAAGTGCACTGGTGGCTTCATCTAAAATTAAAATAGGGGAATTTTTTAAAATGGCTCGTGCAATAGAGATTCTTTGCCTTTGGCCGCCCGAAAGTTTAATGCCACGCTCACCTACTAAAGATTGATAGCCATCTGGTGTTAAGGTAATAAACTCGTGTGCGTGTGCTTTAATAGCAGCTTCTATCACTTCTTCGTCAGTGGCATCGATTTTGCCATAACGAATATTGTCCATGAGGCTACGGTGGAATAAAACCGGATCTTGAGGTATAAAACTAATATTCTCGCGCAAAGATTCTTGGGTCACTTCGCTGATATTTTGGTTATCAATTTTTATTGCACCTGATGATAAATCAAACAACCTTACAATGAGGTTAACAAAGGTGGTTTTACCACTGCCCGAAAAACCGACTAGCCCTACTCTTTGGCCACCAGGAATGGTCACTGATTTGTTTTCGAATAAATTATTATGTTTTTTATATCGAAAACTGACGTCTTGAAAGACAATCTCACCTTTGTTAATCTGAATGGTTTTCGCTTGTGGTGTATCAGTGATTTCTTGTGGCACCACAATCATTCGAAGACTTTGGTTTGAGCTCCCGATTAAATCGTTTAACCGATGAATTTGCTCCATAAAGTACCAAACGCCTTCGGTTACATATAAGCCTAAGCCTAAAATAAAGGCAAAATCACCCACGGTAACCAAATTACGGGTTTTAAGGGTGATTAGCGCAAAAATCAACGCGCCCATTAATAGCGTAATCGATATCCCTTGCACCAAAGAAAGTTTTAATGAAAACCATTCTTCTTTACGATATTTTTCTGCCACCACATTTAAAAATCGGTTTAAAAAATTTACTTCGTATTTTTCTCTCGAAAACAAGCGAACATTGTTTACATTAGAAATACTGTCGGTAATTTTGCCCGACAATTCCGAACGGCTACTTGCTAACTCGTCTGATAGCGTCATGACTTTTTTAGAGAAATATAAGCTGACAGACACAAAGAAAACAATCCAAACAAAAAACACCGCACAAAAAATAGGATTAATAAAATACATCGACACTAATGCAAACGTGGTTTGTGTGATTTGTCGAATCAAAAAAGGCGCAATATTGGTGATGATTTCAAAGACATTTTCTGCAATTCTGGTTATGTTGCTGGCAATACTGCCCGAAAAGTTATCTTGAAAATAGCGAAATGAATTTTTTTCGGCATAGGCGAACATTTGTCTGGTTATGTCGCCTTGAATTTTGGGCCCTGTGTTCAGCTTGATATATTGCACGCCTCTCCAAGAAAGATTGTGCATTTCATAATTTAATAAAAAAAACAGTGCCGGAAAAAATAACATTTTAAATAAATCGGCATTTTCGTTGCCAAACACAGCCACATAATCTACCAACACTTTGGTGAGGTAGGAATTGATGGTGCCATAGGTGCCAGATATCATCGAAAAGCCAACCAATGCCCCTATTGCCATAGGGTGAGGCTTTAAAAAGTGCAAAATGAATTTAAAAAGGCTTGTGGGTAATTGATTCGTCATGGGTATCCTTTACAAAGAATGGCGTAATCTTTAAAGAAAGCTAAGAAATAACTTAATACCAGTATTCATTATTTGGCCAAAAAATCAACTTATCATATTATTTTGTGTCTCTATCACCCCCAATACCCAACATCCCCCCGCCCTTTCTCGCTACGCTCAAAAGGTCGACCCCCTATCGAAGGGGGTTAAGAATACACTTTTTTGATTTTAAGTGTTAGAAGCCTCGATTATATTTTATTTCTTGAGTACTTGAATAAAGTATGGGATTATTTTTGGCGCTCAGGGAATTTGTTCTATAACCTTCTGGATTAACAAGAGAGACAACATGCAAAATCAAGATCCTTCTAAGAAAAAAAATATATTTGGTTTGTTCATTGGAATATTTACTTCTTTTTTTGCAAAAAAATACACTGCTAATACAATTAAAATAGAAAATAATTATGAAAATAGACTTAGAAATAGCTTATATGTAAATAGACTTAATAATATTTTAGACGCGAATTTCTATGATAAAATTCAAAGAGAGAGGGAATATCAACGCTCACTCCAAACGGCTTCCAGACACGTTAAAATTAGAAACCTTGTAGGCATTGGGGCGCTTACTGCGGGGGTTTATGCAACCTTATATAACCTTTATAAACTAACGCCTTATTCTCAACCTAAGCAATTGGATACCTTTGAACCAGAAAATAGCAATGTCTCTTCACGTAAACACGCTCCATAAGAATTTATTAAAGATAAGCATTTATCTTTTTTATTCTCGTTATACGGTCTCCTGAAATTTCAATAATTCTAGGATGACCGTATCTTGGAAAGATATCGCATACCTCGTCTCTGTATAATTTTTTAAAATTTTTATCTGCCCGTTTACGATAGGCAGGATTTTCTTCAGTGTATTCTAAGAAATTGTCTTTTTTAAGAGGCAAGAAGATAATTAAATCTAACTGATTTAAAACCTGTTTAATTTCGGGAAATCTATCAGAAAGTTCAGTATCGTAAATATCTATGTCATCTTGATCAGCAATGCACATGGCATAGGCGATAAAATCCACTGGGCATCTATCGAAAATAATATTCGGCTCATTGGCATACTGGTTTAATTCAGCAATACTATAATCTAGCTGCGCTACTAAGCTGTCGAAACTTGGCTCTAATGATGGTTCTTCTTCTAATAATTTATAATAAGGCTCAGCTTCGCTCCTGTATTCAGGATGAGCCTTAATAAAATCTTCAATTAAAGTACTCTTGCCCATAAAATGGGTACCAGAAACTGCAATACGCATGTGTGACCCTCATATTGAAATGACAAAACAACAGATTATGCTTCTTTAAATTTATTTCAAGATGGTTAGGATAAAACTATATGCCCCATGAAACATAGGGAAACAGACACATATTCGACACGAGAATTTTTTGAATTTTTAGACTGACGCTAAGTCATTGATAAATATGGTGGGCCTGCTCAGACTTGAACTGAGGACCAAGGGATTATGAGTCCCCTGCTCTAACCAACTGAGCTACAGGCCCGGAAATTGCGCCTGGGATCATACCCCGAAACGGGGAATGATCTCAAGCGGTTGTCTTATAACTCTTCTTCGGTATCGTTTAAGAAACCGCGCAAGTCGTCTGACCGACTTGGTTGACGAAGTTTACGTAAGGCTTTGGCTTCGATTTGACGAATACGCTCGCGCGTTACATCAAACTGTTTACCGACTTCCTCTAAGGTGTGATCGGTATTCATATCGATACCAAAACGCATACGAAGCACTTTGGCTTCTCTGGCGGTTAAACCAGATAGGATACGTGTGGTGGCTTCTCTTAGGCCGGCCTGGTTAGCAGAATCGGCTGGTGAAGAAATCACGGTATCTTCAATAAAATCACCTAAATGGGAATCTTCATCGTCACCGATGGGGGTTTCCATCGAGATAGGTTCTTTGGCAATCTTTAATACTTTACGAATTTTCTCTTCAGGCATCATCATGCGCTTAGATAATTCTTCAGGCGTTGGATCGCGGCCAATC
>CADEEZ010000014.1:43805-61218 GCA_902826485.1 uncultured Gammaproteobacteria bacterium | reverse complement strand
ATGAGGGGAAAAAATATGATTTAAAAATCCCTCACCCGTCTCGGCGCTATCGCTATGCCTCGCCACCCTCTCCCACGCGCTTCCTCCTACGCCAAGGCTTCGGAGGACAAGTCGCTTTGCTCGCTTCGGTAGAGGGGATTTTAGATCTTGCCTACTTGTGTATAAAGGTATGCTTTGGCATCAAAGGGGGCAACCCCTCATGTTTATTTATTCTGCCAAATTTGGTTATTAAAAAAATAGGCATTAGAAAATTTATAAATTTTAATTTTTTGCGATAAAGAACTGAGCGTGGTTCGCCCCCTTTGATGCCAAAGCTGATCGTTACCCACAAGTTTCCCATCCGTTTTTCTCGGCTGTCACTGCGAGAAGCGGAGCTTTGAGCAGTCCATCTTTTGGTTTTATCATTTTAAGATGGATTGCTTCGTTACACTCGCAATGAAAAAATCGAGCAAAATTGAATCTCCTTAGACATCGAAGCTGATCATGACGAGAGACTTATGGGTAACGATCAGGATGCCAAAGGCGGGGGGATTTAAAAGTTCGAAATTATGAGCATGAAAATACATCCTGACCCCATCACATCAACTAAAAAAGATAGGTTCTGGAAGATTCTATGCTAACTCGTGCATATGCTGCTTAAATCGGTCTAAAATGCATACTACAGTTACCACTTACTCACAATATTTACTCGTCTATCTGATTTAAGTTTATATGATAAAAGTTTAATAATATAATGTGGAAAAATTTTATTGTATGTTATTAGAGGGTGAAACAATAATGAAGCGTCTTTCCTCAGAAGAAAGTGAAGGTTTTTTAGCGAATATTTCAAGTGGTTTCAGTTATTTTCTTAATATTTTTTTTGAAACTGATCCACAAGACGAACTTAATCAACAATTGATAGACGCTACTGCAGCAGACAGCTTAATTGATGTAAAAACGCACATTAACGCCGGAGCAGATGTAAATTTTGTCGAAAAACAGGGGTATACCCCGCTGCACATAGCTGCATTAAGGGGTAACATTGAAATAGTAAAAACGCTCATTGGTTTTGGAGCCAATGTGAATGCAATTGATCAGAACGGAGAAACCCCGCTGCACAAAGCTGCATTATGGGGTAACACAAAAGTGGCAGAAATTCTCCTTGATTGTGGGGCCAATGTACATGCAAATAATAAAGACGGAACCACCGCACTGAATTTGGCAATAAAAAAAGGAAATATAGAAACAATTAGGCTGCTCATCCAATTTCATGCCAGTGTGAATATAGGCTCTTTGAAAGAAGCATTAGACGAACTTAAAATTTATCCATTAAATAATGAATTTCAACAAATTTATAAGGAATTGTATACGCGATTAAAAGAAGATTCATATGTTAAGGAACTTAAAGAAAAAGCTGTACAAAAAATCATTATTTTTTATAACACGCTGCTTCAAAAAATAAAATTCGAATTGGAAATAGCGAAATTTAACAACAAGAAATTTATGATATTAATAGGTGAAATTCACGATAGTCTTAATTCATTTATCATTGAGACGTTGACTGCCAACCTATGTTCTGATTTGTTCGATTTTAATTCATTCTTTGTCGAGCTGGATGAAAAGAAAATTGAAAGGATAAATCAATATGAATCACTAGGATTATTTGTAGGTTGTCGTTGGCAAACGTTTGATAGTCTTTTACCGATGGTGAGATCTTTAAGTGGAGAAATAATACCCATTGACCTAGGCCTAAATAATCAAAAACAGGTTGGTGCTTTTAATGAATATGAGCGCATTGAGCATGAGCCAGAAAACTTTAATATATCAGACGAAGGCATTCGATATAGGAACGATGTTATGTGCAACGTTTCAAAAGGATATTGAAAAGAAAGAGTCATTGCAGTTAATGGTTGTGCGCATTTGTATGGTCTATTAAATGAAACTTCTCTCAAAGAGGATTATCATGTACTGTCGATAAATACGACACCCTATCATTCTTCTGATTCCGAATCTGAATATCTTAAGAAATGCCATGAATTTAGTATATCCAATGAAGTGGTACAGGCATGTGTAACAGAGCTAGATAGTTTATTTACACCTGCTAAAGCGCTCCGTTTTGTAAACAAGATTTGCCAAAAACAAAGTGCTTTGATAAAAAAATGCGATATTGAAATTCCGCCCAAAAAAAGGTGTAACATTGGAGTGCATTAAACGGCTTTGGATGGCTTACAAAATATTGCCATTCATAATCTCTAATGAGGTATCCCCTCAGCCTCCCACACATTACTCAAAACCGGTCATGCCAGCCAAAACACGCGACTTGTCCTGCGAAGCTTCTTGTCCGCCATAGCTTTAGCGACGGCGGATAGCGTAGCAGGAAGCGTGTTGCGAGGTGGCACATCATGGATGGGGCGTTATAGCAATAATTGTAATTTGTTTTTTTTCAGGACCATAGCACCAATATACGCGATAGGCACCAGGTGTATTGTTTTGAGCATATGCCTCGAAAACTTTTTCTTTGGAATTGAATGGGGTTTCTAAAGAGGAATACTCATGGGTATGTAATCCAAGATGTCTGGGATTAGTTTGCAGCAATTGTAGCGTTTTACGGATCTGTTTGTATAATCCGAATTGGCGAGAGCCAGGGGAGCTTTTTTTAGCCTTATTCCTTAAATCTTCGATCGTGCTGAGAGCATATTCCAAAATGCCATAATGGTATTTTGCCAAGAAATATAAACCTAGTCTATTTATCAAGAATAAAAGTAGTTACACTTATTTCCCAGGGCAGCATATCTTCCTGAACAAGAGTCAAAGGGCAATACAATCATACTCAAGAGGATACATTATGAATGGTAGGTTTACCGACTTATGTGCTTTAAAAAACTGCAATGCTATTGTGACAGGAGGATCTCGTGGTATTGGCCGTGCTGCAGCTTTAAGCTTGGCGAGTTTAGGTGCTAACGTTGTCATAACTTCTTCTCAAAGTGATCTTGAAGCAAAAGAAGTGGCAAAAGAAATCGAGGCTTTGGGCGTAAAAAGTGCAACATTTTTGTGTGATGTATCTGAGCCTTCATCAGTACGAGACATGTTTTATCAAGTTAAAAGGCAATGGGGTAGTATTGATATTTTAGTTAATAATGCCGGAATAGCAGAGGTTACACGAGCGGAAGACATGACACTAGAACAATGGAAGCGAGTCATTGACGTTAATCTAACAGGCACCTTTCTTTGTTGCCAAGCTGCCGGAAGAGAAATGATTGAACAAGGGAAAGGTGGCAGCATTATTAATGTGGGATCTATTTGTGCTTCTATTGCTGTAAAACCGGATCATCACTGCCATTATGATGCTGCTAAAGGTGGTGTAGTTATGCTCACAAAAACATTAGCTGCTGAATGGGCAAAACATAATATTCGTGTCAATGTCGTCTCGCCTGGATATGTTAAAACTAAGATGACTGAATCGGAACAACATCGTCCCATTTGGTCAGAATTAACGGCATTAGGGCGAATGGGCGAACCTGAAGAAATTGGAAGCATGATAGCTTTTCTTGCAACAAAACATGCTGGTTTTATGACAGGCAGCAATATTGTTATTGACGGTGGGTATACTACTATAAAATAAATAGGGAAAATTAAATGAATAAAGTATTTTTGCATAATACTCTTTTCTTATGTCTTATATTGGTAACACAACCTGTTTTTTCAAAAACTTCTTCAGTTCATACGATTAAAAGTATGCAAGAAATTGAAAAATACATCGATAAAGAAACATTGATCTTGCTAGATCTCGATCATACTGTTTTTGAAGGAAAAGATTATGGTTATGGGCATGCCAATTGGTTTTATGATCGGATTGAGAAAGGGAAAACTGTTGGTATAGAAGAGACACAAACTATAAAGAAGATATTTCCTCATTGGCTATATTCTCAAAAAAATGCGCAAGTTAAGCCAGTAGAACCATTAACCCCTAAACTGATTCAACAACTACAATCACAAGGATATTTTGTGATGGGGCTAACCAGTCGCCAAGTACCACTTGTTGACATTACTATAAACCAACTAAAAAGCATCAATATTGACTTTAGTTCAAAGCAATTACCTCAAAAAACACTTACCATAGGCTTCAATGCCCCTACACAAATGAAAGCAGGGATTTTATTTTGTTCAGAATATAATAATAAAGGTGAAGTGTTGCATGCTTATCTTGACAAGCTTCATATCAATCCTAAAAAAATGCTGATTGTTGATGATAGCCTGCGCAATATTCAATCTGTCATTAATTCATATTCACAACAGTCAGCAGTTATTGGATTATATTATCCGCTTGTTGCTGAATATAAAAAACAACATTGGAATTCAGAATATGCTCATAAAACTTATTATCAGGCTTATTTAAATAATGTTGAGCTTCATAATTTTCCACTTGAAAAAAAATAATTTTAAAAGATGTGGAGTCAGGCTTATACAAGCCTGCCCCTATGTCTTATGTAAAATGGGTGTAACATAAATAAGCTGCAGTCACTATCAGCAATAACCCCATCGTAATATTAAAGAGTCGTAACCGAATATGACTATTCAAAAACAAAGATAGTTTATCGCCTAAAATTGCCCACACAGCCATTGATAAATAACAAACAATGAAGTAGATACCAGAAAAGATTAAAAACTGATCATAGCCATCTGCACTTGAAAAAATTGAAACACCAGATACACAAGCAATCCAAGCTTTAGGATTTACCCATTGCAACAAAAAGCCTTGGTGAAATTTAGGGATATCCGTTTTTTTCACTTCAATATTTGGCGTTGCAGAAGCTATTTTGTAACCCATGTAAATAATATATAAGGAACCAGCAATAGCTAAGTAATTGAGAAAAGAGGGGTAGGCTTTAATAATTTGAAAAAAACCAAGCCCGATGAAAAGCAATAACAATGTAAAGCCTACTGTCGCGCCCGAGAGATAAGGGATTGTCCGCTTTACACCATAATTTACGCCTGACGAAAGAATAATCATGTTCACAGGGCCCGGTGAAATCGACATTGCTAAAGAGAATGCAAACATGGCAAAAAACAGAGACATCATTATTTCACCCCTTCATAAATAACCGCTATAAAGCATTAAACAAAAGAATATCATATTTAATTAAGATTTATTAGAGAGCAGGGTTAGGCTTGCATGATTGTATTCAGAAAATAAATAGTTACCTACATACCTAGATGCATAAATAAATATGGAGTCAGTTATGACCTAAAAAATGGGGTCAGGCTTGCATAGTTGTATTTAGATAAATAAAAGAAATACAATAATACAAGCCTGACCCCATTTTCATTTTCGTGACCCCATTTTCGCACACCATTGTTGCGCTTAGAACCCCAATAAAGATTAAGCAAGTTGCTTTTCAAGCCCTTGAACAAGGAGATTGAGACCGAATTCAAATGCCTCGGTCGCACTTGGCATCTTGACCTTTGCGGAACAGGACGTTTTGGCAGCGGGCTTCTGACTCCTTGAATGGCGTTTCTTATCTGCCGTGTTGTGGCCCAGGTGCGCTTGTTCTTCTAGTACACAGCCGATTGTAAACTGGCTAGTAGTATAAAGAGCCATACCAGCCTCGTGCTCGGTAAATCCTGCGCGAACCAAGTATCCGACTTTTGCTAATATACACTCCATTTGGGACGCAGTAGGTTTAGTTCCGGCGTGTAGCCTCGCACCATCTCGGTGAGCAAGAAGAGCATTTCGAAAGCTGCGAGCATTACCGAGCATGAAGTCTCGCCAATCATCCGCACTCTCCAGCAGTGGAAGGATATGATGGCGGGCAAGAACAACTGCCGACATTTCATTGAGCAATTCAGACTTATTTTTGAAGTGCCAGTAAAGCGAAGCAGACTCCACACCTAGCCGCTCGGCAAGCCTGCGTGTTGTCACACCGTCGAGTCCCACCTTATCTAGTAGCTTGAGGGCTTCATCGATAACTTCTTCACGTTTAATTTTGGCCATATTTGACAATTTATCACTGATAGATTACTATGTCAATAAATCTATCAGTGATAGATTTTAGGGATTACTTTTGAAAAAGATAGGTGTAGCTTTTTCTGATAGTTATTGTTAGTTAATCCTCTTAACAACCGAGTACTTGTGTGATTACATCAAATACACAAAAGCTCAGTTTTTTTTGGTTTGGGGGCTTAAAAAATGAATAAAAAGCTTTGGTTAATTTTAATCATAGGATTGCTTAATGCGGTTGGCCTTACTATTGTTTTTCCACTTTTTCCATTTCTTATTAGTCTGTATGTTCCTGCGGAAAAAGTCGCTCTTTACTTGGGCATATTAGTCTCGATCTATGCTGTTTGTAAGTTTTTTATGGCTCCTATAATGGGTGCTCTTAGCGATTATTTTGGCAGAAAACCAATCTTGTTTTTTAGTTTGCTTGCAACCGCGGTCGGGTATTTTACTCTTGGTATTGGCGGAGCGCTCTGGGTATTGTTTCTTGGAAGAATAATTGCTGGAATTTCAGCCGGGGATATTAGCACATTATATGCTTACGTAGCAGATAGCACACAAGGGAAGGAACGGACAAAGCTATACGGATATTTAGGAGCCGCCAATGGTATCGGTTTCATGATTGGACCCGCAATTGGAGGGGTGTTAGGCATTAAATATATTTCACTTCCCTTCTATATTGCAGGAGGGATTTCAATTATTACAGCGCTATTTATCTATATTTCCTTGCCTGAAACCCTTATAGAAGGGAAGCGCAAGAAAAATATAACAGTCAATGATTTTAATCCCTTTTCTCATTTTAAGGACATCTTTAGCCTAAAAGAGGCGAGAAAAGTTTTTATATTAGGCGCTTGCTTTTTTATCGCTCTCCTTTTTTATCAAAGTAATATTTCGGTATACTTAATGGATGTCTTTGCTTGGGGGCCAGCTCGGATTGGAGTATTGTTTGCTCTTATAGGGTTGTGTGATATTGTTTCAAGAGCAATTTTATTGCCAAAGCTTCTCATATTTTCTGAAAAAAGCATTATTTTTGGTGGCCTCATTCTTATGATAGCAGGGTTTGCTTTCATAGTGCTAAGCGGCTATCTAGGCATAGCTAGTTTGTTGTGGGTTTCTATTGTGCTTATCACGGTTGGAGAAGGCTTGTTTGATCCCTCTTATAATAATATGCTTTCACAGTCTGTAAGTGAAAATAAGCAAGGGCAGTTACAGGGAGTCAATCAAGGGTTGCATTCTTCATATGAGATTTTTGTCCCCTTTGCTGCTGGCTTAGTATATCTATATAATCCTCTAGCTATTTATATCCTTGCCGCTTTGTTAATGATGACAACTCTTCTGTATTTCGGTAAAAACTCTCGAGTCTTTGTGAATTAATAATTTTGTATGAAAATGGGGTCGAAATGGGGTCAGGCTTGCATAGTTGTATTTCAAATGGAGTCAGGCTTGCATAGTTGTATTTAGATAAATAAAAGAAATACAATAATGCAAGCCTGACCCCATTCCCATTTTTCTAGGAGGAATTGAAGTTCAAACAATGGAATGGGAATGGGTGGAGAAGGGTTTGGAAGCTGCAAAGAATGCAGGTTTAAGGCCACCGTCAAAACCATTAGCAGATTGGGTTTATTCATATACAAAGTGGATGAGAAAACGACTTAAGGGGCGTGATATTACCTTAAGAGGTTATGTAAAAAGCAGGTGTTCTGGAACAGCTACTTTTCGATGTAGCAATGACCATGAATGGAAAACGCGAGTTCTTTTGTAGCAGAAGGTGAAGGTTGCCCTGTATGTGGTATCGGAGAAAGGAGCTCAGAAGAGATGAAACAGATTATAAAACCTGCATATCTTTTTTTGTTGACGCATCCTGATAACCCAGGATTTATTAAAATTACGCTAACATACAGTACACGAGATGGGACCTATGAAGAAAATGACAATAATGGCTGGCTAGTACATCGTTATGCAGATGTGGAGGAGGGGCCTCTTTTAGCTGAATCTATAATATGGGTTTTGATAGGAGTTCCTAAGCCCAATCTGAATGAGCAAGCTGAAATAGATGTGAGTATAGCAGAGCATGCATTTCGCAAATTAATTTATCGGCTTCGAGAAAAGATTGCTTTGATGGAAAAGGAAAAGGAGAAAAGATTTCAATTGAAATGACTGGCTTAAATTTAAATTGACCATATAAAAACTCAATTGAAGGATACGAATACGGGGTCAGTCTTGTATTATTGTATTTATAAAAATTAAAACGAAATACAATAACGCAAGCTTGACCTCATTCCTTAATACGAAAATTTTTCACTAGGCTATCTAAGCGAGATGACACTATTTTTAATAGTAATGCTAACTCATTCTTAGAACTTAGCAAATCATCGTTTTGATATGGTATTTAAAATATTTTTACGATTTATTCTTAATAAAGTAGAATATATTGCTGAAATTTAATCATTTTATGAGCAACTAATAAACTTACAGTAATTTAATAGGACTAATATGCAAATTATTTATTTTTTAGGTAGATTCTATCCTGAACCATCAACAAATATTATTCTTCAAAATGAAGTAACGATAAATATGCCATCCTTTAATAATCCTGTAAAAATGAATATAAATATCATTGGAGCTCAACTAACAGTTGTTTGTGAATTGGAAGAAGAAAAGGATTTAAAATTATGGATTGCCGAAATTAGAAATTATGTAGAAGAATTCTCCTTGGCTCCTATTGATTGTCTAGCTTTTTTAATTGGCCGATCTTCTCAACTGGAGATATATCAATGCATTTTTCCAGATGAAAATTTATTAATACCTTTATCTAAAAGCGAAGCAGTTTCTCTAGAGAATTTCTCAAGTTTAAGTCAACAAGATATATCTGATCGAATAATATTACCATTTAATGATACTCCGTTAAGGTTAGCACTTGCAAATTACAAAAGAGCCATAAATGACCCTGGATACACAGCAATGTATTGTTATAAGGCAATAGAAAATATAAGAGCTTTTTTTCAAAATATGGAAACTAATGCAAAAAAAAACGATAGTAAAATAAGGGAAGAGGCATGGAAAACATTAAGGGATAGTCTGAATATAGATGAAACATCCCTTAAGGAATTAGCTCATAAAAGCAAATTTCCAAGGCATGGTTCTGTTCCCTATATTAGTGGGGAAGAAAGGCAGAAATTTATGACATTCACACGAGAAATAATTGATCGATACATTAAATTTTATCTACATATTAAAAAACCACTAGATAAAGAGAATCATCCATTATTAGTGTTGTAAATTAAGAAAATAAATTAGTGTGAATGGGGTCAGGTTTGTATTATTGTATTTTGTAATTTTTTTTATAAATTTATTTGCTAAATACAATAATACAAGCCTGACCCCATATCCTGACCCCATATCGCACAATAATACAAGCCTGACCCCATATCGCATATCCATCCAGCAATTCAAATTTTATAATTTGATCTTTTAAAAAAACACATTCTCTAAAGTATGTGAAGTGTTACACAAAGATGAAATCATTTAATCAACTAAGAGATATTCATTATACCCATGTTTAGCTAGAGTATCTGGAACTTCTGCCAAACTGACACCAAGAATCTCGGCAAGTCTAGATTTAGATATATCACTCTGAGAATATGCCAAATAAGCTAAACGAAAGAATCTTTCACTTACAGAATAATGAATTATATTTTTAGACTGAAAACTTTCCTTATCCCAAGATCTTATCTGCTCATCATCTAATAATTCTTTTACAGTTTTCTCATTAATAAATCTAAGAAATTTCATTCGCCATAGAAGTGACTCTAAAGAAACATCAAATTGTCTAGCTAATACGACTAAGCTTGCTTTTGTAAAATTCTTTTTTCCCACAATTTTGTTTATTTCTCTGTGGAGCACTTCAGATGGCAATAACAAACTTGCAGCAAAAGCATTAGCAAGTTTTTCATTGTAATCCCAAAGTTTATTGTCTTTTATTTCATTTAATAGCGATTCACTCCAAGTTATAATATGGAATAATTCATGTGCGATACTAAAGTTTTGTCTCCAAGCTACTTCAATTGAGTTTATTAAAATGCAAGTGCCAAAATCATAAATACATGAGGCAGCGGAGCCATTTGGTCCCATGTTCAAGAATATAAATTTTATTTTATATTTATCTTCTAAAATTTTAAGCAGAGAAGTGCCAGGGTAATCCCCAAGATTCATAGCATTTCGAATTTCTTCAGCTAATGTTGAGGCTTCATCGTAGGTAAATTGATGTAATGATATTTTTTTATTTGGAACGGTGTATATATCTACAGTTTCTTTTAAACAATTCAAATTTTCTAAAAATCTATAGTTCTTACAGTATTGTATAAATTCGGCTTCTTGGGGCTTATGGGAGTCAGTAGGTTTCTCGCGCCATAACACAGCAGGCGCCGCCGCGGGCTTTTGAGATGATTCAATAGGCGAAGCTAGAAAATAAGAAAGCTCTAGGTGTAGTGTTTTAGATATTTTTGATAGCTCTAGGGCTTTGATATCTCTTGTGCCTTTTTCAATAGAGCTCAAAATTTGGCGGCTCCAACCTAGCTGAAGTCTTTGAACAAATTCATCTTGAGTATATCCTTGTGCTTCTCTCGCTGCTTTAATCCTTTCCCCAATCGTCTCTTTCATAGTTAAGCCTAATCTTTTTGTGTGTATAGTCATTATAAATGTAACAAAATCTTACTTTTATTAGTATAATATTAGACCTTATTGGATAAAAAGCAATATAAACTTGCATTTAGTTCGATGAACTGCTAATATGAATAGTATATAAGGAGATTGCCTTGCGAAAATTAAAATACGTGCCGGTGCACCATTTCATTAGTGTTAGTTGGTACTGTGTTCCTCTTTCTCTCTCCTGCTCTAAATTAGTTTACCTCTTGCCATGTATTAGATCTGTATGATGAAGTTTAAATCACTAATTGTTGATGCAGATATCATCATCACCGCTCACAAATACAATTTTTGGAGCTCTATGATTTCACCTTACCAGATATGTGTCTCATCAATTGTTATAAATGAAGCACGTTTTTATATAGATAAGTATGGTAATCACATTCCAATAAACCTAAATCCTGCGATAAGTAAAGGCACTATAACTCTTATTGAGGCTACTGCTGTAGAAATGGCCATCTTAGAACAAGGTTCATCAGAAAGATGTAATCAAATGATACAAAATGGTGAAAAAGAAGCAATAGCATTGCTTAAAACAGGCCGTTTCCCAGAACACAGATTTTGCACAAACGATGGAGCGGCTGTTAGGGTTTTATCTGCTCATGGAATGGGATTGCTGGGAGTATCACTTGAAGGAGTCTTCGACAACATCAATCAAAAATTTAAGTTACCCAACCCCTCGTATAGCAGAAATGCTTTCAATCGATATATACAAGAAGGATACCTGATGAAAGATTCATTGATAAAAAAATGATTAATTAAATAATTTCAATTTAATAATACGCTTTATTGGTTCAGGCTTGTATTATATTATTAATAAATAAGCTCTAATTGGCTATACTTATGCTCAGGGACAAAAAATATTTGGAAACAATTGCCATGGATAAACAATACACTTCAGTTCTTAATAATAATAGCGGCGTACATTCTATAGACAAGTATTCTGATTTTTGTCCTTACTGCCAGGTGAATGTCCATATTGATAACTATGAATCTGCCTCTTTACTAGATAACTCTTCTCTTCATGTAGCTGTTAAGTGCCCGAAATGTAAAAAACTTTTTGTCACGTTATATAATGAGGCCTCCAAACAAGCGCCTGATCGAACAGGATATGGTAACAGGCAATTTCATTTTAAGTATCATTTTGTTGGCGATGCTCAGCCAGAAATCAAAACAAAAGAATACCCCGAGATCATAAATAAGAAGTTCCCAAAAGTTGTAGACATACTGAATGAATCAGAGAAAGCGAAGAAGTTGAATTTACTTAAAATAGCTGGAATGGGCTATAGAAAAGCTTTGGAATTTTTAATGAAGGAATACGTGATTTCTTGTTCTCCCAGATCCGATACAGATATTGAAAAAATTAAAGAAATGTTTTTGTCCAATGTAATTTCTGGCTACATAGAAAATGCGAATATTAAAGAACTTGCAAGACGAGCATCTTGGCTGGGGAATGATGAAAGTCATTATGAACGCATCTGGCAGGAGAAAGACCTTAATGATTTGATTGCTTTAGTAAATTTAACAATAAGTTATGTCAGCATGGAATTGACGGGGAAGCAGTATATTGAAAGTATGCCTGACAAGAAATGATTAATTGCTAAACTGAATGTGAAATGGGGTCAGGCTTGCATTATTGTATTTCTCTTCCAATGTATGAAATGGGTGACACTCTACATTTGATGGGGATTTTACACTTTTGCAAACAAGCCTCCATAATCGCGTCGATATTTAACCCCCACCGTTTATATTTTTGGTTTGGCTAGCCAATCTGGTAAAGGTTTCAGTTGGACGCGAAAACCAACCTGCCTCTCATTCTCAAATTCGACCAAAGCTCCACCTTTCTTATAGGCCTTGATCGCTTCTATGTTGGTCTTAAGAGCTCTCCAGGTTAAGGCGGGAGGATCTTCGGTTTTCTTAATATGTTCGAGAATTTTAGTTGCAACACCTTGCAGGCGATACTTGGGGGCAACATACATGTCCGACATATAGAGTAAAGAATCATCTATCAAAGAGGCGTACAAATAGCTGTATATGGAATAAGCAATGATTTCATTTTTATCTTTATCTTTTGCGATTTACACTACAAAACGAGGTTCCTTATCAGAGAAAGAAACGGACTTCAGGTGCGCCATTTGACTTTTATTCACTGGTGAACCTTCCTCCACCATGTGTGCTTCATGCAGCGCGGCGACCTGATCAAAATCAGCAAGCTTGGCTCTGTCGATGTAGACAGATGTCAAATTAAATTTCCGATTGCATTTATCATCATATTGAAAAGTTAAATTCAAATTCAAAACGCTTTTGTCTTTTGATTCACTATCCATTGGTATCCCCTCTCTCTTCGGAAGGAGCGCAAGGATTATCTAAGTTTTTCCCACTCATTAATAGCACCTTATTTGATGACCATTTGACGTTCATTCTAAACCCTTTTACGTTGCATAGTAAATAAATAATTTATCCCCAGCTTTATGGCTCTGACGCATGCTGGTGTTTGATTTTTTACAGATCTGAAGATCTGGGGTCAGGCTTGTGGGAGTGGGGTCAGGCTTGTAGTATTGTATTCATTTTTTTCAACCCCATTATTTGACGCCTCTCTAACTATAAAATATTCTGATATTTTTATATAAAATTCAATTTATTTGAGTTGTAATTCAAAAATTTTATCATTAATATCTCTGACGTTAAAAATAACAATAAAAGGATATTTATGAGAGAGCTATCAGGATCAGAAGTTAAAAATATCAATGGTGGTTGGGCTGCATTAGCATTTGCAGCAATTAGATTAGGTTTTGCAATATATAAACATTCAAGAAGAGCCAATGCAGCCACTTGGGCAGCAAGAGGAGCAGGCATTGCAGGAACTACTTATCAAGGAATGAAAGCTGTAGATCCATATCAAGACTAAAGTTTATTTTCTTCTATTAACGGTAAATAAGCCTGTATCTGATGGTATAACGCGACAAGTAAAAATGAAATAATGCACGCAATAAATGTAACAAGTTTGATTTTGAAAATGGGTGCAATAAACGGCAGTGATACCATCAGTATTAGCTTTAAAAAAATCCAAAAGGGCTTATTAACATATAAGTTTCCGCATTTGTAACATCTAGCGCTATCACCTTTTTTCAAACTGTCTAGTTCCTTTTCTTCTAGCTTTACTGAGCATTTTGGGCATTTTCCCATCATGTTGTTGTTTTCCTTTTTAATATTTTAACCCTCACTCAGCCCGTTGGGTCATTGTCTCTTGTATCTGCAGTCGCTAAGGCTCTGGCGGACAAGAACGGTAGAGGGGATCGATTGTGCCAGTATTGGATTTTAGCAAATTTTTATAAATTATAGAAATTTGTTAAGCGTGATAAATCCTCCCGACATCCTTCTAAAAAATGGGGTCAGGCTTGAGAAGATACGGAGTCAGGCTTGTATTATTGTATTTAGGAAATAAATTTATACAAAAAGTAAATTACAATAACAGAAGCAAATGGGTGACCCCATCACAGACCCCATCATGCGTCATGACCCCATTATTAAAAAATCGATAAGCAAACCGCTTATGTTTCGCGAGCATAAAGAAAAATTATCTAAAATGGTGGCTGATGAAGCCAGAAAGTCGGTAAAGATTGTCCCTAAAAAATAAGGAAGGGATCAAGTTTTCAACCCTGATCCCGGACTTTACTTTGCGTATTTTTTATATTTTTTGTTTCATCAGGGTTTGAACCGCGTCGGCGATTTTTTCAGCAGCAGTGATTTCAACTACAACTGAATCGGCCTTTATTTTACGCGATTTCTCAGCCGCATCTTTTAAGAAAGTAACCAACTCTGCTTTATTATTATAAAAACGTGCATTGTCGAAATCATCAAGAATATAAGGCACACTGAGATCGGTTCGTTCTTTATTTTCTTGAAAATACGCGGCCAATTTGCTACATGCAGCACTAGAAGCGCTCACCGTTGAACTAATAGACATAACAGCATTAGATAAATAAACCATTTCATCTGTGTCAATTTTGCCTTTAGGTAAAATTTTAAGTGCATGACGCATTTTATTGCTATCAATAATTTCTTGTAGTTGTTCGATGTAAGTTTGTTCTGCTGCGGGATGAACACCGATATAAATTTTTAAATTGGGTACTTGTTGACAGGCAATGGCTAAAGATTCGATTAAAGATTCATCGCCGGCTTTTCCACCCGCTACAAACACAAATGGTTGACTCGAATCGAGATCTATTTGATTCATTTTTTGATGAATAGTATCTAAAATAACTTTTTCATCTTTTAACCAGTGTGCATATTTTGTTTTCATATTATCAATAGCAGGGTGTCCAACCACTTCAGTTTTATCAGGATCTGCTTTAAAAACACCAATGGCTTTTTTAAAAGGCACGAGAAATTTATCGGCTAAGCTAAACCATTTATCTTTGCTTAAGGTATGCAATGGGTCATAAAAAGCATAATCGCTAAAAACAGCTGAAGGCAGATGCGGAGCTAATTTTTCCAAAATTTGTTTAGGTATCTGCGATTGTTGATCGACCAAGATATAAGAAGGTGTGCCAACCAGCAAACCATCAAATGCGCTTTTTTGAAGATCTTGTGTTAAACTTTCGAGTTGTTTATCAGATAAACTCAATAATTTGTTTTCAATGGGTTTTTCTTCGCACAGCTTATCAATGTCAACGAGACTAATATTTAATTGATTTTTCGTAAATGTCTTTAAGGCTTGGGTTATTTGATCTTTAGCCGCTTGGCCGATAACCAATATACTTGTGTGTACATCACGGTCGGCTAAGATTTTGGCAGCAGAAAGAATAGGTTGTGTGTCACCTGCGCTATGGCATATGGCTAGCAGTTTTTTTGTCATTATTATTATCCTCTAAAAGTAATATGATTAATTAACATATTTTTACAAATTTCTGAAGAGGGTCAATGAGCCGTGGGGATTTTAAAAGTAGTTAGTTAGTCTTTAAAATTTAGGTTTTAAACCAAAGCTACCATTAAAAAAAAACTGGGGTCAGGCTTGAAAATGGGGTCAGGCTTGTATTATTGTATTTAGAAATTAAATATATAAAAAAGCCTGACCCCATCCTTGGACAGGAAGAGAAAAAATATTTGTTAATTCACGATTTATGGGAATATTACTGGGGGAACGAAATTCATTTGCAAAATTTTAGATCTAAAACATCCCCCTAATGGCTGTTTTGCTCAAAACAGTTTTTTTTAATATTACCCAAAACCTATCATGCCAGCCAAACACGCTAAGCGGTTAGACGTAGCATTATTTCCCCGGAAAATATCTGTTCCCTGAAATCGTCAGTGTGTCTAAATTTTTAGAAACTTGGTCTACCGCATTGCAAAGATTATTATTATGATTAAATTTTGGCACAAACGGTTGAGCAGAAGCCGATAATTTAAGCTGATCGTCTGTTTTAAATTTAGGGTTTGCCTCTATAAATAAATCTAATGCTTTATCTATGGTCAATCTTGTTTCACGATTAAAGTCGATTAGACCCCCTAAATAGTGATTATCAAAACAATTATTTTTAACAGTGGGTTTGCGAGTATTAAAGTACAATTCGTGCAAAACAATGCCCAGCGCCCACAAATCGTTGGCGTTATGAGGCTTGCTATAGGTGTTAAGTTGTTCCACAGAAATTTTAGTACGATTGAGTTTATACACTTCTTTTCCATAGCTGTAAAAACGGCTTTGGCCATGAAAATAGCCATAATTTTTTTGTTTAAAGGGGGCAACCTGATCATAAAGAGCAGAAATTTCAGGGGATTCGTAAGCAATGGTGGCGATGGGCTTCGGGAAAGGCATTATACTAGGATGATAAGCGCTACCAAAATCACATATTTTTAAGGTATATCCCATTTTTGCATCTGGGAAAACCAAAATGTTTCTTGTTTTGAGATCCTGGTGAATGACCTCAGCATCTTGCATAAATTTTAGGCTCAGTAGTAAATCGTGAGTCATGTTGTTGCGCAATGTTGCGGTTATTGGATACTTCATTGAATGAGATAAAATACGCTCGAGATCGCCGATGGCGTATTCCGAATAAAAGCTTTGTTTTGCATAATATGGTTCATAACTAAAATTTGGAGTGTAACTTCGAACGTCTTTTTTATACATGACAACCCCTACAGCCGTTAAATTCATTAATTTTTCGGCAGGGGAACCGCCAAGTTTAGCCACATGTGTTGCTAAAGAGGCATTAATACGAGCATCTTCTAATGCATTCGGATTATTATTTGAGTCACCTTTTGCATAATATACCGCATTCGCCATTTTAATCGGGATGGGTGTGTCAATTCGCCAAGCGGGTTTAATTGATTTCTCGGTACCCGTACATACCTGCACGCTACCTTTTTTAGTAAACCCTTTCTTATTGATGACTTTACTTTTGGTTTCTAAAATCAGTTGAACATCATGCCTAATAGGGTCAAAAACGATATTAAGGGTGCGGGCAAGCCCTGTGTTAGTTTTATTTAAATGATATGGTATGCCAGTCAGTAGGTGTTTTGTTAAAAAAGCTTGGTTGATGGGATTTTTGATATAATCATACATGGCCTTGAGTTGAGGTTCGGTCACTAAATTTTCTAGCGCTTTGGGCAACCCCGATTTATGTTCAATTCTCCTAAAAAATGCTTCTATTTTTTCTTTTAAAGAATAGCTCAAACTAATAGGTAAGGGGTTGGAATCAAAAAGAACCAAAGCATCGTCTATGGTCAATCGGGTTT
>CADEEZ010000014.1:0-43795 GCA_902826485.1 uncultured Gammaproteobacteria bacterium | reverse complement strand
TATTAGGGCTTAAAAGCCCTGAGATTAATGCAGAATGACTGAAATCGCTTTTTAGCGTAGGTATTGTGTTTTTGTAAATTTCATATAAAGAAACCCCAAGCGCCCATACATCATTCGCTTTATGCGGAGTTTTATAAGGGCAAGGTTGATGTAGGGTGATTTGTTTTCCATAACAGAAATTAGCATTTTTATTAAAATAATCATATAAAGGGTGATTTTTGTCTGTATAGAAAGCGAATATTTCAGGTGATGCGTATGAGCTGGTTGCCAGGGGTAAATCAATAGGTTTTGCGGCAGGGTGAGAAAAATTATCAAAATGAGATAGTTTGAAAGTGTAATCGCCATTTTCGTTATCATAAACAAGAATGGAGCTAGGCTTTATATCTTGGTGAATCACATCAGCTTTATGCAGATAACTTATTCCAGTCAATAAATCGGAAGTTATTTTTTGTAGCAGATGTTCAGTGACAGTATTATATTGATATAAAGTTTGTATAAAAGCATTCAAATTACTCAGTGGATATTTTGAGTAATAACTTTGTTTAGCAACATACGGTTGCCGTTGCTTATTTTCTTTAAATGCTCTGGTACTCTTTTTTATCCTTTCTATGCCTGGTGCGACCAAATGTATGAATTTAGCGGCATACAAGCCAATTGTCTTGACCACATGCTTAGCAATGCTTGCAGCACGAGCGCCAGAAGTTAATCTGGTTTCTAAACCTTCTTTATCCAAATCATAAAACACCGTGTTGGCCATTTTTATCGGTTTGGGTGTGTCTATTCGCCAAGCAGGTTTAGTTGATTTATTGTTGTGATGCCGTATAAGAATAGCTATTTTTTCTGCGATACCCAATTTATTGAGCGCTTTGCTTTTTGTTTCTAATATTAGTTGAATGTCATTTGAAATAGGATGAAAAACGATGTTCAATGTTCTGGCAAGCCCGGTGTCTTTTTTATGGAATTGGTAGGGGGTGCATGCCATGAGGCCTTCTAATATATTATTTCTGCAAACATCATCTAGCACATAGGCATAGCTTTTTTTTAAATCCTCAATCGATATAAGGTTTATTAACTCAGGTGGCAAGCCATTTGTTGATAAAGCCTCAGATATCGAATTTAACCTATAGTAAAAAGCATCAATTTTTTCTTTCATGATATTTAAAATACTCAACTATTTGATAACAAAGCAGGAATAACACACTCAGCTAACTTGCTTGTATGTTTAATTTGAGTACCTTATATTAAATTAAAAAATAGATCAATAAAATCATTCAATTTTATACAAGGCTAATATTTATAGTATGTATTTTGAAATTGCGTGTAATTATTCCAGAATGAAACGATGGTCAGGCTTGTATTGTTGTATTAATTAAATTAGCGAATAAAAATTAAGAAAGTTTATTTTGCTCTATCAATGGCAAATAAGCTTGGACCCCACTCCCTAACGGCGCACCGCCATTTTTATGCCCTTTATCTCATTTAAACATGGTGTAAAATTCTGTTGATGCTCTGCTTTTTCAGACATCGCCCTAGTGCGGCAATCATATGCGCCGTATTTATAGGGTGAATAATCATAGTAATCTTCTAAGGCTCTTAATTTTTTTTCGTCAATAGGGTACGGAAAATCTTTAGGATGAATAGAATTTTTACAAGTGAGCGGTACCTGCAGTGATCCTGCATCAAACGCTTTTAAATAGCGAGCATAGGTGGCCTTAAAATTTTCTAAAGTTTGAAGACGTATGTTGCCTTTTTGATAAAATCCGTCATTTTGTTCTTGGATATAGGCTAATAGCGCTATTATTTTTTCATGGAATTTATTGCTTGGATAAAATAGTCCGTCATCACCCCACCAAGGGTCGACAATCCAAGCATTACCCCATTCTTCAGGTTTTGAAAGATCGCTGCTCTCTTTTCGATTTAGGATCACCCAAGTATGATCAAAATCACCGGCAGTTACCACCTCTATATTATGAATTTCTTGGCCAGCATGTTGCCATAAATATAAAGAAATAAAACGAGCAAGTTCTCCGCAATTGCCTACACGTTCTCTTTTTAATACCACATGATATTCTTTTATGAGATTACGAATTAAAGAAGGAAGGTTTTTTAAAGGATCTTCTTGTACAGTAAGAGGATAACATTGATAAAGAGCATCCTTGTTGTCTCTCAATTGTTTGTGCACGGCGGCAGACCAACCATTGCTCTTTTCATAGTCAGTAATTTTATTGCCCGACCCCAACGCCATAGTTCTACGCGTTGTGATAAGGGCAGTATTTAATTTTTTAATTAAGCGGGTGTCTGTGTCCATAAAAGATATGATAAAAGATACTGCTTTTAAATGATACCATTACTCGACCAAAGGAAAGATAAAAGCGATTAGCGGCCAATGGTGAAACTTGCTGTTACACCATAGACTAGATTGTTTATAGGTCTTACATAATACTTAATTTGAACTTTTTAATTTTGAACGAAGTCATATCCTGTAAAGAATGTGTGAGGTTAAGTGTTATGGCTGCGAATAGTGATTCAGATCAGAAAATAGAAGAATTATTAGACAGGCTCACTCTAAGATCCGTGGAGCTTGAAATAAACGGCCTACCCCCTGAATTAAAAGGACTGGTCTCAAAAGAAGAGTTACAAGCCGTATTCAATGGGGTTCTGACCAACACAGAAATTCTCTATTCAATTAAAGAGGAATTGAAAAAAGGCCCCTATCATTTTCCCCGAGAAATTTCTGGTTTGCCTCGTACCCTTAATTTTATTATTGATCCCGCTTCTGGCAATATACAACTTGTATTAGAAACCAAAAGTAAAACTGACGAAATTGACCCTGAAACAAACTTACCCAAAAAAAATCCGAATACCCCTAAATTTTCTGGTACGTTTAAAACCACGGTAGCAGGATGGGTCATTGATAGCCC
Organism: uncultured Gammaproteobacteria bacterium; assembly: GCA_902826485.1. Lineage (GTDB taxonomy): Bacteria > Pseudomonadota > Gammaproteobacteria > Berkiellales > Berkiellaceae > CADEEZ01. The sequence goes on along the minus strand of CADEEZ010000014.1, from coordinate 40,874 downwards.
AAGACCTTCTCAAATAGCCAATTCAACTTTGTATTTCAGCCCTAAAATGACAAAAGAAGAACGAAAAAAAGCCATGGATGAAATGGCTATTTCGCAAGAGATAGTTAAAGGCTTACCCCCAGAACAAGCGAAATATATTGATGCTAAGGTGGTCGGTCAAAAAATAAAAAAATCAGGGCAGCGCCATCAAAAAGGAAAGCCAGATACGCCTTATAAGAAAAAAATTAGTGCTTATTCAGAGTTTGCCAATTGTGGTGATCTTGCTCATTTTCTAAATAAAGAAGGACACAAACTAACAGAAGCTCAGAAAAATGAAATTGCGAAAAGCATATTAATAGGCATGAAAATAATGCATGATAGGGGTTTTATTCATCAAGATTTAAAACCTGCCAATATATTGGTTTTTCAAGATGCTGATGGGCATTATTTTACAAAAATAACCGATTTTGGTTTTACGCATCATCCTCAGAGTCAATATAGTATGAAGAATGATTCTTTATCTGGGACACCAAAATATATGTCGCCAGAAATATGGGCAGCGTCGAGTAGGTACAAAAAATTTGATGATCTTTTTAAGAAGTGGAGTAATAAGATTTATGGTATTAATTCTGCTTTTGGAAATAGTGAATTATTTGAAAGTAACCAAGTTCGACACCATTATCAAAAACCAGATGCAAAAAATGATATGTGGGCAGTTGGGATGATTTTTTATCAATTATACAATGGTGGTACACCGATAGGAGCTACTCTTCCAGACATGCAGAAGGAGGGCGCTGTTTTTAGCAATGCTCCTTTACTTAAAGGATTATTATCTGTTGACAGATCACAAAGATATGACGTAAACAAAGCACAAAAGGCTCTAAGTACAAAAATGGAGAAAGATGCTAAGAATCAAAACCAGCTTGAGCAAGCTGCCCAGGCTTATAATGAAGCTGCCCTTAAAAATTTAAAAGCGTTAATTGAAGGGTGTGGAATAAGTCGTGATACATTTGATATAACAATTGTTAACCATACTTCATTTGATATTAAAATTAAAAATGTCACTGAACCGCATGGCGTAGAGGCATTATATTCACTACAAAACAATGAACGACTAAAAGAATTAAATGTAGGATTTCAACGTGATGGCAATTACCGCCCAAAAGAAGGGGATTCAAAGGTCATAAATATCAATATTGGCAATTTTAAGTTCGCTGAAAATTTCCAAAGAAATGTTAACATCACAAACCATGAAAATAAAATAGTTAATTCTTTCATGTCGAATCTTACTCAGCCTAATCATCTGAAATCTTTATACAATCCAAAAAGTAAAAATATTTTGTTGTTAAATTTAGGCGCACCTAAAAATGTTCCCCAAAAGCGGCAGGTGCAAATGAACGAAATCAGTAATGTAGCAACAATATTGCAAAGAGATAAAAGCTTATCTGGATATGAAAAATCGTGCATTATGTACGCGCTGTTAACTAAAATGCAATCAGACCTTAAAAATGACAAAAACAACAAATCTGATATGGATAAAATGTGCACGCGATTAAAAAAGGATATTTTAACTCAAGCTAAAGAAAACCCTGCTCTGCTTGCTGATCTGAAAAACATAAATAATGGAAAAGGAAAATACTTAGAGAGCTTGAATAAGATGGGCATTAAAGTAGATCAGGTTCAGCCCGAATTGCCTACAACTAAAGTAAAAAGAAGTAAACATTAAGATAGTGAGTTACATCTTCCCCAGATATTTGTCATGACAGCTTCGAAATACTTAAGTGGAGTGCTATCAATACTAGAATTACCATTCGTTATTAAAACGTTGAGTAATATATTGTTCTATTTGTTCTGACGTGGGATCAGTTTTATTGGCAACAATACAAACATATAACAAACTATCACCGTTTCTTTGTTTGATAATATCTCCACAATAGGGTGCTTCAGAAGAAGCCTCAACATGAAATAAGCGGTTATTTTGGCCTTCATTATTTTCGAGTATCTCTGAGATGGCCAAAATTTTATTCTCTTTCTTTAAAATAGGAAATTGAAAATGAAAAGGTTCAGAGTCTTTTATTCCAACAAATTGTTCTTGTGTTTTTAAAATAGAAACATTTTGATTTTCTTTTAACGAAAAAATTTCGTAATTTTCTGGTTCTAAGATGTTGAAGTTTTTTAAAAGAGTTGAATCATTTTTTAATTCTGATTTTTCCCAAATTTGTTCGTCCTCAAGATCTTTTATCCCAGAGGCTAAAATATTGATTTTTAATGAACTCCCTAAAACGCCATCAACCCTATATAAGGCCTGCGATTTAGGTGGCCTAAAACCATAACTTAATTGCACGTCTAAATGAAATTGTGAATCTTCAATAACGAATTTTTGGCTTTCGGAATCTTGAGGTAATAGAGCAGCAGTATTGGTCTGTAGCTCATTTTTTAATTCATTAAATTTGGTTACTATTATAGGATAATTATCGATGGCGGTCCCAAGAGCAACCAGACCAAAGCCAATAGGGGTGGCTGCTTCAGCAAAAGTAATTAAACGAAGCCCTACTGCTGTTTTTTCAATTCCTATGGATGCCAACATGGCGTAACCACCAGCAAAACTGGCCAAAGAGCTTCCAAAGCTAATGAAATCACCTATTTGGACTGTTCCTTCACTTGTTTTTTGAAAAATACCGCCGAGACCAGAAGCCACATCTACATAGATTGCAGGTACTGCAATAAAAGGTTGTTTGGCAAATGCAAATTCAGCTGCGGTTGCTGCAGCACCAAATTGATTCCAAATACTAAGTTCTTCTGCATATTTCCATGTTTTTTTAAACAAATGAGTATTTTTATTAAATTCTTCTTCAAGATTTTGATCCTGGGATATTTTTTCAGACTCAATCATATAGTCTAAAATCCTTCTTTTTATTATTTTACAAAAAATATTAAACGAATTTGATTATTATTACAAAGTAAATAATAAACGATAAGCTAATAGTGAAAAGGCTTCGAGCCAAATATGTTAGATATTTTTTTTTATTAATCTCTGTAGTGGTTAAGTTTTTATCTAATTTTCCCGCATACATTCTTGAGGCTCTCAATAATATATATCGACCAAGGTAAGCGAAACCCATGATCATTAACCAAAACCATGGTGTTGCCATGATAGTATCTAATGAAGCAGCTATCTGATGGAGTAAATTCATTTAAATTCCTTTTAAAATATTACAGCAATATTTTAACAAATTATTTTAAATTATAAAACTTAAAAATAGCAAGAAAAAATAACTAGGTGCTTGTTTTTTACAATGCGGTTCGGGGTGTTGTTTTTCGAAGTATTAACATGTGAAAAGGTTGAGAGTGGTTGTTTATAAAATCCCTCGGTTATCTGGTTACGCTATCCGCCGTCGCTAAAGCTATGGCGGACAAGAAGCTTCGCAGAACAAGCGCTTCACCAGATATTTCCGGCACCTTTAAAAGGGACAAAAAACACCCTATTCAAAGTCTAGGGTGAGATACTAAAGTTTATTTTTAATTTGAATACACTTCCACTTCAAACAGATTTTTCAATACTTCCGTGGCTTTATCAAAATCTTTCTCTTGTACTAAAATATAATCGGTATCATAAGTTGAAACCGCAAAAATGCCGATATTACTTTCTGCCAAAGGATCGAGTACTTGTTTTAAAATGCCGGTTAAATCAAAATCCATTTGGCCTTTTATTTTAAACATTCTCCAGGATTTTTGGTCGTTCATTTCTTCAGGCACAATAGCAAGTTCGCACACAATCGAAAGTTCTTCGTTTGTTTTGGTAAGTGAAAAAAAGGAATTACCTTCGGTTGTTAGCCAGATGGGGAGCGGCGCGTGAGGGGGGAGTTTGCAAATAGTATAAATTTCAGGGTGTGTTTGTAAAATGAGGGTAAATTTTTGTGATGATGGCATGATTCGCTCCGAAATAGGTTGGTGCTTTAAATTTATTATGACAAAGTTTTAATCTGATGACAAAATTACGCGATGATTTGCCCACTTTGAATAAGGCGGGGGGATTTTTAAAAAAGGTGATTATAAAAAAGATTCAGTAAGGAGTAATTTGAAAGAGTCAACCTAGGCTATCCTCCTACGCTGAAGCTTCGGAGGACATAACATTTTCTAAATTCGCCGAAGGCGAATAAGAAAAAGTAATGGAGGCGGCGGGAATTGAACCCGCGTCCGCAAATCCTACCTTCAAGGGTCTACATGTTTATCTGTAAGGCCTTTAATTTAACTTCTTTGGCCCTGGCCCAGAGAGAACCAGAGAAGCGAGCCTTGTTTTTTAACCTAGAGACGTAAGACAAAGCCTCTAAGCGGTCATGTATATATGACTCTCGATCCCAGCGCACATGCACACCAGGTCAAGAGCGGGACTATGCAGCCTGTTGTAGGGCTAAGTCACCGTAAGTTGCATCATTTTTTGCATCTATCATTTTGCAATTAATTTTAACGAGATTAAATTGCGTGCTCGACATGCACCTTGAATATCGCGACCCACGTCGAAACCGGATCGCCCCCAATACTAAGATTAACTCATCTGATTAATTTATTCAAGCGTTGCTTCTGGCGATCCCATTCGCGATTTTTAATGGTTTCGCGTTTATCGAACTCTTTTTTACCTTTCGCTAAGCCAAATTCCAGTTTAACGCGATTGTTGACCCAATATAATTTTAACGGCATGAGCGTATAGCCAGTGCGTTCCACTTGGCCTTTTAATTTGCTAATTTGTTTTGCATGTAACAACAATTTTCGTGTGCGCATGGGTGTGGCAACAACATGCGTAGATGCACTAGAAAGTGGTGTAAACTGTGCGCCAATAAGCCACGCTTCGTTGCGTTTAATAATCACATAGCTATCGATGATGCTAGCAGCACCTGCTCGAATGGATTTTAATTCCCAGCCCAGCAAGACCATGCCCGCTTCGAAAGTCTCTTCAATGTGATATTCAAAGCGCGCTTTGCGATTAACGGCGATAGTAGGATTATCACTCGATTTTTTTCTGTCTTTTTTAGGCGGCCTTTGAGGCGTTGATTTGGTGTTCATGGTAGAATACTAGTCAATTTGATTAATTAAATGTAATAATAATACATATTTAGGGTATTGAGATCGTTTTTTTGATCTGCAATCAATAATACGTTAAATTACAACAAAAGTTAATCCCCTAAGCAACTTATTAGATTAGTAGTAGATTAAAGAGAGTTTTATGATACAAGTCACCAGACAAGCCTTAGTGCCTTATAGCGCCGAACAAATGTTCAATTTGGTGAATGATATCGGGTTTTACCCCGAATTTTTACCCTGGTGTGCCGATGCCACCATTCACTCAAACACCGAAGAGGCCATCGAAGCCACTCTAAAAGTATCACAAGGCTCGGTTAGCCAAGCCTTTACGACGATTAACGAGCTGGTGAAAAACCAAAAAATCGTCATGAAACTCAAAGAAGGCCCTTTTAAGCATTTGGAAGGCACCTGGTTATTCGAAGCCTGCCAAGAAGGCTGCAAAATTACGTTTGATATGCATTTTGAATTCAGCAACGCGTTAATGGGCGCGTTAATGTCGGGTAAGTTTAAAACCATGGTCGGTAGCTTGGTCCAAGCGTTTACCGATAGAGCCAAACAAGTATATTAGTATTAGTAAATAATTTCATGAAAATTGAAGTAGTCTATGCTTTGCCCGATGCAAAGGGCAGTTATCTCAGCACTGACGTGCCAGAAGGGTTTACCGCCCATCAAGTACTCAGTCATATCGATTTTTTTAGGATACACCCAGAAGTCGATTTGGCTCAAAATAAAATAGGCGTATTTGGCAAACACGTGTCACCTGATCACGTGTTAACCGAAGGCGATAGACTCGAAATTTATCGACCTATTTATGTCGACCCCAAAATCGCTAGGCTCAAAGCAGTAAAACCTAAGAAAACAAAAAAAAGCTTTAAGGCCTAAACATTCCCACTGGGCGATTCACAAGTTGTTCATAAAAAGCTTTATTTTCTGTGCTTGCCTGTTTACTGATGGGGATGCGTTTTATTTTTGATTTAAAATGTTCATCGAGTGGATCAGGGTGTTGTTCTGCGCGTGCAGTTTCCTGTAAATCTTTTACGACATTGGAGGCCAATTCAAATAAAGAGGATACGCCGGACTTATCTCCTGCGTAGGGCAGGCATTCGCTTAGGTTTAATTTGTGTAAATATCGATTAGCTACGGAATGCCAGAGTAAATACTGGTGTCTTGTTGCATAAAATTCAGGGCTAACCAAAGCGGTGCGATTTTTTATGAAATCGCGCAATTCAGTTTCGTCACAAGCACGATTATGTTCGAGAAACGCGAGAATTTTTTCTTCTGTTAAATTCTCATTATCATGAATAAATTCGATCATATTATTAAAGGTTAAATCGCTATCGATGCGTTCAGCTAAAGCGTAAAAAATTTCATTTCGGCTGTCTGCAGGCAAACAATTTAGGCCAAATTTTAAAAGTATTTTTGCTACGTTGGGTTTATCTTCTTGTAGGCACCAAAGTAATAAAGGCTTTCCCTTTATTGTTTGGTTTGGGTTAAGGGTTATGTGTAAGGCGCTTAGCCTTTTTAATATAGACACCGAAAATTTATAATCTTTAGAGTTTTCTTCTTGGCCGCCCAGCATTGCCACACAAACTAAAAAGTTGGTTTGAGTGAAAGGAAACTTATTCGGGAAAAAATAAGACCAGATAGGGGTTAATACGCCTGCTTTTTCAACAGGCAAATTGGGATTTGCCCCTCTTTTGAGTAAGGCATCTATTAGCGCTAAATTTTTAGCTTTAAGGGCATAAAACAAAGGAGAATAACCGTGAATGTAGTCATTGGGATCGGTTTTTTGATTTTTAAGAATAGGTTGGAGGCATTTAGCATATAACCCTAATAAATAGGTTTTAGCACTCGTGTTAGCCATTAATCCCGTTGCGAGGCTAAGGGGAATAAGAATATAAGAAGGGATATTGATATTTATGCCTTGTAATGAGGCCATTATAGAAAAAAAAGTAAATGGATATATTAAACCCTTAAATAAGGATCCCCGGGCATGTTTGAAATAATGGGCTAACTCAAGGTAACTGTTTAATACATTTTGCCAAGATATATTGGTTAACCATTGTCTTCCGTAGTGATAAATATGAGCGAGTTCAACAAATAAATTAGTGAATAGGTTAATGGCAAAAATGAACGCAAAGATAACAGAGGCAAGTCGATTAGTGCCTTCATTACTGATAATAATATGGTGTAGGAAAAATTTTAGGACATGCATTTGCCCCGTGAGGCAAAGCACTTCTGCATAAAACGGGATTAAGCTATAAAAAAGGCTGGTGGCTAATACGGCAGCTTGCAGAAGCGTCATCCCACCTGAGACAATATGCGCTAACCGAATTTTTTTAAACATTGTAAAAAAATACCTATATTTACAAACGAGCGAATCGTTTAAATATATAGCAACTAAAAAAAAAGAAAAGTTATTCCAGATAAAAAGGCTAGTTATCTAAAATAATTTCACTCACTTTGTCGTCTTTAAAGTAGAGGATCACATGCTTACGTTCGGTTTTTCCATAGGCTGGTTTAAGATAATAAATATAATCCCAGCGGTCTTGATGCATGTAATTATCGAGAATAGGTGTGCCTAATAAAAAATGAACCTGTTCCATCGTTAAACCCGTTCTGAGTTCAGCTAGCTTGTTTTCGGGGATAATATTACCCTGAGTCATTTCATGCTTATGAACTAACTTACAGCCAGAGGTGATCGCAACAGAGGCTAACAACACACCGGCAGCTAGACTGGTTTTAAGGGATTTTAAAAAAATCATTTATTAAACTTACCAATTTGATTTATAACCTGAATCGTGTAGATTCATACACAGAAAGGCTACCACTGTGTGAACCACCATACAAGAGTAAACAGATGATTAATAAACCGACAAATGAACCCGTTGATTTGAAAAAAGTGGGCTTAAAAGCCACGTTGCCCCGAATTAAAATTTTGCACATCTTAGAAAATGCCTCCGAGCATCTTCGTGCCGAAGATATTTATAATTTATTATTAGACATGGGCGAAGAAGTGGCGTTGGCCACAGTGTATAGAGTGCTAACTCAGTTTGAAGAGGCTGAGTTAATTATTAAGCATAATTTTGATGCCGATCATTCGGTGTATGAATTAAACAAAGGAGGGCATCACGATCATTTGGTGTGTTTAAAATGTGGACGAATCGATGAATTTTTTGATGAGGCTATTGAAGAACGGCAATTAGCCGTGGCCAAAGCGCACGGCTATGAAATTATTCATCACACCATGTATTTATATGGCATTTGTTCAAGTTGCACCGAGAAGGCGCTTTGATTTTTTAAGCGGCTTCGCCTGCGCACTGGTTAATAATTGTTCGGCATGGGCAATGGTTTCGGGGGTTCTGTCTAGCCCCTCTAACATTCTGGCGATTTCTTCTGTTCTTTGGGTTTTCATCAAAGTTTGTAACTGGGTTTTAGATTCGGATTTAGAAACCGTGATATGGTGATTACCACACGCCGCCACTTGCGGTAAATGCGTAATACAAATCACCTGCGCTTGTTGGCCTAGGGTTTGTAAACATTTGCCCACTAATGCCCCAATTTTGCCGCCCACACCCACATCGACTTCATCGAAAATTAACGTAGGCGTATTTAAATAAGCGGCACTTGCCAATTGTATGGCTAAGCTGATGCGCGAAAGTTCGCCCCCTGAGGCAATTTTATGCATGGGTTGTAATGGCAAGCCGGGGTTGGCCGACACCATAAACATAACTGATTCTAGGCCAGTAGAAGCGGGTTTATCCAAGGCAATCAGATTAATCGCAAATTCTGCTGCGGCAAGCCCCAGGGTTTGAATACGTGTGGTGATTTCTTGGCTCAATAACTTGGCCGCTTGCTCGCGTTTGGCGGAAAGTTGCTTCGCATAAAGTAAAAAATGCGCATGGGCTTGTTCAATTTCTTTATCGATGGTGGCTAATTTTTCTTCTCGGCTTTTTAAATAATCGAGCTCGATTTGTAGCGTTTGAAAATGGCTGAGTAATTCCTCGGGGTTCACTTTGTGCTTGCGAGATAACTCGAAAATTTTACTTAACCGGGTTTCGGTATCGTATAATTTTTGTGGGTCAACTTCTAAGCGCTGATAATAATGGTTTAAAGACGCTGTGATTTCTTGAATGTGCGCATGCACCACCCCTAACATTTCTAAGATCACTTGAGGAGGAGGAGAGAGTTTTTGCAAGGCTTCGCTGAGCTCATATAATAAATGGGCAATGTCTTTTTGATTATAATTATCTGCGGCCTCTAAAATCGATAAGGCTTTTTCCGCAAATCGAACGTTTTCGGTGGCATGCGTGAGTTGTTTTTGGGCCTCGTGCAAGCTTTCCCATTCGCCCGATTCTAGGCTCAAATCTTCGAGTTCAGATAATTGATATTCGAGCAACGATAATCGATGTTCTTGGTTTTGTTGATTCAATAAAGCGTCTTTTTCTTGTAAACATTTTTGTAATTGCTGATGTGCTTTTTGGGTTTGGTCTGCCAATTCTTGGTGTTGCCCAAACGCATCGACAATGCGCAATTGTTCGTTGGGCTTTAATAATAATTGATGGTGATGTTGGCCATGAATTTGAACCAAGAATTCGCCCAATAATTTCAGTTGTTGGGTGGTGACGGGTTTGCCGTTAATATATGCCCTTGAACGACCATTTTTATATAAGACACGCCGAATGAGGCACTCGTTGGTACTAGGGGCTTCAGTGGGTTCGCCTAATTCTAAATCATTAAGCCAGAGTATGGCGCCAGGTAAGCAACTTACATCAAAACTGGCCGATATTTCAGCATAATCAAACCCTGCTCGAATTACCTGGGTGTCCATTCTTTCGCCCAATGCTAAATTTAAAGCATCGAGTAAAATACTTTTTCCTGCGCCGGTTTCGCCGGTGATGACGGTCATGCCCGCTTGAAACTCAATATCGGTTTGTTCTACTACGGCTAAATTTCGAATCGATAAAAAGTGTAACATTATCGTGCACCGCTCCAATTCCAACCAAGTTTGGTTCTTAAAGTATGATAATAATCGTAATTTTTAGGATGTATGAGGGTTAATTCGGTGGCATGTTTTTTAATGATTATTTTGTCATCTGGCTCTAAAGTAAATATCACTTGCCCATCGAAACTGAGTTTGGGATGAATCGTAATATTGCTCATCACATGCCATTCTACTTGGGCGTTAGGGGAGAGCACAATGGGCCGCGAACTTAAGGTGAGCGGATGCATAGGCACCAATACCATGGCCCCCAGTTCAGGATGGATAATGGGGCCGCCACCAGAAAGCGCATAAGCCGTAGATCCCGTTGGGGTGGCAGCAATGATGCCATCGGCACGCTGGCGGCTCATAAAGTGGCCATCGATAGTCACTTCAAATTCTAATAGCCTGGCGATATCTCCCGAATACAAAACCGCATCGTTTAGCGCGAGGCTGGAGGCTATCACCTGTTCGTTACGTATTAAATCGCAATGTAATAAGAAACGTGACTCTTGTTTATAGTCGCCTTCTAAAACGGGCAACAACTCAGTTTCCAAATCTTTGGGTGAAAAATCGGTTAAAAACCCCAAACGACCGCGATTGATTCCTAACACTGGAATACGATGATTTACAATCAGCCTAGCGGCGTTCAAAAAGCTTCCATCTCCGCCTATGACAATCGCCAAATCAATGTGATGGGGCATATCCTGAAGAGGGATAACTGTCATTTTAGGAGAGGCGCTCGATAAGGCCAAAGCGGGGAGATAGTGAGCTAAATTTTCTTCAACATAACAGCCGGTAATATGAGGCGCTAATAGCTGATACAAATGCTCTAAGGTCGATTGAATTTCGGGATGGGTATGTTTGCCAATTAAACCAATTTTTTGAAATTTAAACATTCAGCTTACCCTGCTTTTTTACTGTCCATTCTATGTGATTTTTTCTTTATTATATATGTATAAATGATCCTGGGCTGGTATATAATAAATTGCCTCGAAAATTAATAAATCAAAATAACTTATTTTTGTTTTTTCTGGATAATCCGTTCACTTAGGAGTGTCGATATGGATAGCAGTCGTTTAAACCTCGTTATGGCCTTAAAGCGGCTGCTGTATCATCGTGGTGCTCAAAAATTTAAGATTTTTCGCTTTATAAATAGACCACTGTGTTTTTTAAAGTGGGTCAATATAAAAACAAAAATTAAAATAAGCGCAGAAAAAATAGAAAATTTTTTAAATAAAAAAGTGTCATATACTTCAGAGTCTGCCATTCGATTGTATTTTATAAACATTAAGTAGGTGGAATAGTATGGATTCTTTTTCTTTAAAATCTTTCAATTATTTTAATGCACTTTCTCAATTTGATAAAGATATCGAATTATTAATGGTGTCTGCCTCTGCGGACACCCACGGGCTGGCATTACTGATTAAAGCGGGCGCAAATGTGAACATCACAGACAAGGAGACAGGTAACTCTGCCCTGATGTATGCTACCGCGAATGGATTTTTTCAAAACGTGCGGGCGTTGCTTAACGCAGGTGCTAAACCAGATGTCGTCAATAAACATTTTGAAACCGCTTTGTCCTATGCTATTTTAAAAAAACAGGTAGCGGTGATTAACCTATTATTTAGCTTCATGTCTTCAAAGCAAATAGCGGGCGAAATGAAGATGAATGAACTCAGAGAATACATTGGTTATGATCAAGACCTAAATATACCTTTCTATTTAAGCTCATTTAAAAAAGAAAACAATAAAAAAGTATTTAAAATAATAAGCCCTTTATTTTTGGATAAAAACAATCGTTTTATTTCTTTGCCTGTTGAATTAAAAGCGTTAATCTATTTTATGTTTAACGACGTTGTAACGAACACGTTATGGCAAAAACCTTGTTCAGTGCCTGAGGCTGCTGATGTGCTTAAAAATAGAAATCAGCAAAAATTACTTACTTTTTCTGAGTATGGTCAAAAAAGGAACGCCAAAAAAGAAGATCTCGCCGCAAATATGTCTCACTTGACACTCAAAGATGAAAACGAAAACGATGCCAAAAAAGAAAAACGAACAATGAAGATAAAAAGTTGTACTATTTTTTAATAAAGCAGCCTTAATAATTGACAGGCGAAAAAATCGTGCTAATTTTGTTACTATGAATATTTTAAAATAGGATAAATACTATGGATGCCAATCCTTATACTGAACTAAGTTTTTTACAAAGAAATAGAGAATTATCCAATATTATTTATTACGATTACCGTGCTAAAGATCTGGCATTTTTGATTAAAGCCGGTGTGAATGTAGAATTTGTCAATTCTGTAGGAGATTCTACCCCCTTAATTTACGCGGCTGCGAATGGATGTTTGTCAAATGTGGCTTTATTGCTTAAAGCGGGCGCTAATGTAGAAGCCCAAAATAAATGGCATGAGACAGCACTTTTGACTTCAATCAAAAAAAACCATCTTAAAGTGGCCTTTTTGCTGTTTAAAGTGATGTCATCAGAACAGATAAATGCTCAGATTATATTATATCCAGAAATCAAATTTATTCTAGCGTGTTTTAATAATACCATTTTCAATCAATGCTTCCATGGGATTCACCTGTTTGAGTCGTTATTTTATGAAAAGAATAAACATAAACAAACGGCAACCATTTTCTCTACTTTTGATCTTGAATTAAAACAGAAAATGTTAACCACGTATTTGGCAGTGCACGCAAAAAAAGAGAGAGAAAAGGAAATCAAAATAGAGCCAAATAAAAATAAATTGCTTATTTTATCTGATATGCCAGGTAGTAGAAATAAAATATCGCCACGACAGGATCTGGATAAGAGTTTGGCGCAAGAATTAGATTTAGAAAAAATGAACCTAAGTTCACCTGAAGAAAGCCCACGTAAAGAAAAAAGAAAATTCCCCTCTGTTTTTAAGTTAAAACAGGGTAGTAAATAATAGGAAATAGCGAAAAAAAACAGAAGGTCAGGTTACTCGAGATGAGCAGTTCAACATAAACAAGAAAAAATGTTGTATGCTTCTTTAAGAGAGCAATGCGTATGCTGGGCTTTTTTATAGAGGTAAATAATTATGGCAGATAATGATAATGTGTCAAAAGCAACCAATCCTTATTTGTATGCTTCTCAATCACTAAAGAATCAGCAATTAATTAACTATGCTTGTCTTAGCAACGCTTACACCGTCACATTATTGCTTGAAGCAGGTGCTGATGTGAATGCGGTTACCTCAAGCGGTGATACGGCATTAAGACTTGCTGCGGCCAACGGGTTTTTTGAAATAGCAAATATACTCATTGGTGCTGGTGCTAATCTGCAAATCAAAAACAACTGGGGTGAAACGGCGTTAAGCAGTGCTATTGCTAAGAACCATACCCCCATTGCCACACTTTTGTTTAGTGTTATGACGCAAAACCAGGTAGACGATGAAATTTATAACCAGCGAGCCAGGAAAATATTTAATAAAGGGTTTGCCAGAAAAATACAAACGGGCCTCGAAAAATTTAAGAAAGAGGTTGTAGTGCATCGGATGGCTATTTTTAAAAAATTAGGCCCTTTATTTTTAGACCAAAAAAATATTTTCTCGTTATTACCGATAGATGTAAGCAAAATAATTTTCTCAAACTATTGCACTTTTGAGAATACGGAAGCATGGCAGGATTATCATGCGCCACTCGATATCGCAAAAATATTCGAGGCCCTCAACAAAAACGGCCCACTTACTTTTTCATCTAATTCACCCAGCATAAAACAAAAACTGTCATCAGAAGAGGGGGGGTGTCTAGAAAAAGCAATGAGTAAACTTAAACTCTCTTCAAACGCGCAACCTCGAAACAAAAAAAACAAACTACATTGTTTTACTTCTTAATTAAAAACAGCAGGTCGTCTTGTTTTTAAAAGAACCATCATAAATAATTAAAATGTCGTATCCTTCCCTCATGAGGCCCTCGTAAAGTAGGAAGGTTATATGGCGGTAAATCATCTAGAAAGTCTTAATCCTTTTTTTTCACTATCACAAGAAGCAAAAGATGGTGAATTGTTAAGACGGTGTATTTTTGGAGAATGTGACGATATTTTTTTGCTCATAAAAGCAGGGGCAAATGTGAATGCTATTGGCAAAGAGGGCAATACGGTATTGATGTATGCCGCCAATTGTGGCCATATACGCGCAGCGGCGTTTTTGATTCAGGCGGGTGCAAAGTTAGAGGCGGTAAACCACAAGGGACAAACTGCCTTGACCCATGCGATATTATTTGGTGGCGTTGATCTAATTTTTTTATTTTTTAGTGTGATGACAGAAAAGAAAATAGATAATGAAATTAGATTACAGCAGTCTAACGCGGGAAAGAACAGAACGGATCTTTCTCAGGAGATAAAAGTGTACGCTGAAGCTTTCCAACACACCATTCTAAAAAAAACATTTACCCTACTTGGGCCGATATTTCTTAATCAGCGCAAAGAAAACAGTTTTTCCTTTTTGCCGCTGGATTTAAAACGATTAATCTATTTAAACGTTTCTTTACTCGAAAAAAAAGCATTATGGATCCCTTTTCGCCCTGAGGTGCTTACTTTTTCTTGGGGGAGTGAGAGTGAAAATAGCCCCAAACCAAAACCACCGCTTGAAAAAGACATTATTGACGAAATCAATTTAGATAAACTTAGCCTGGTTTCAGATAAAGATAGAGATCCCAAACATAATAAAAAACGCTGTATTATTTTTTAATGCATTTAAAGTAGGGGTGATATCTTGGAAACCAGTGAATCAACCAAAATTAATCCGTATAACTGCTTAACCCAACAAGACAAAGATAAGCACTTATTAATTGCCGCGACGAGTTTTCAAGAATCCACAGACATAGTCCTATTGCTTAAAGAGAAGGCGAATGTGAATGCAAGATGTACGAGCGGCATGACTCCGGTGATGTACGCGGCCTCAAATGGTATTGCATTGAACCTGATTTTATTGATTCAAGCGGGCGCTAACTTGAGTGCACTAAGTAAATTTAGTGAATCAGCGTTATCTAAGTCAATTGAACATGGGTATTTTGACATTATGTTCTTGCTATTTACTGCTATGAGCGATGAGCAGATCAATAATGAAATTACACGTGATTATTACTTAAAAATGAAAGTTTATTATGATATTTTTAAACAAGCATATAGCATAAAAATATTTAACGCATTGGGGCAGCTGTTTACAGATAATCACACCATCAATCCCTTTAGCCATTTGCCCTACGACATAAAACGTTTAATTTATACTTATTATTCTGCTGCGCGTAGGCAACTTGATGACAAGACGGTTGACCGTGAATCTGATACCATCGAAATTTTTAAAAATATGACTGAGAATAGACCACTTATTTTTTCACAAAAGCTATTTTTAGATAGTCAAAAAGATTTAATAGAAAATATGAATCAATTAAACTTAGACCCAAAATTAGAGCTAAAAGAAGAAATAAGGCCTAAACGAAAAAATCACTGTACGCTTTTTTAATCCCTTTAGACCTAACCCATTCTCATTTGCTAGCACAGTGGTTTTAATTTACCAAGTTGTTTTACTTATTATTAATTGAACAGTTTGGAGCCTTTATTGCTTGATTAGCATTAATAATAAAATTGGTATAACCTGCAAAAGGTGAAATACAATCGGCTGATCTTTGATTTGTCGTGTCGAAGCTTTCGTGTATATACAAGAGACAAAAGCATTGGCAATGTCGAATTAAAGTAAAGGCGTCAATATCATGGATAACCCTGCCGGAAATAGCAATCCGTTTTTCCATTTAACTCAAGTCCGAAAGAATAATGATCTATTAAATTTTGTTTGCACTTCGGAAACGCACAAAGTGGTGTTATTACTTCAAGCTGGCGCTGATGTAAATGCACTTTGTAGATCGGTTGATTCTACTGCCTTGATGTATGCTGCCTCCAATGGTCGTGTAGACACGGTAGATTTATTGATCAAAGCTGGCGCGCAGTTAGATAGGATAAATGTATGGGGACACACGGCACTTTCTAATGCAGTCCGATATCATCATCTGGAAGTTGCTCATCTGTTGTTCAGTGCAATGTCATTGCAGCAGCTAACCTTAGAAATTGCTAATCGACCTGAAATAGAAACTGATTTGAATCATTACAAAAATAACGTCATCAATCATCGTTTTTCTGTCTATAAAAAATTGTCCTCTTTATTTCTAGATAAGAATATAAAAAACCCTTTCGCATTTTTGACTACTAAAGTAAAAGAACGCATTTTATTTAGCTATTTACGCGCGGAAAATAAGGGGGGATGGAAAGATAGGCAAGCAGCGCTTGATTCGATGGCGATAATGAACGCAATGAATGAAAAAGAACCCCTCCTATTTTCATTGCCAGCGCCGATAAAAAGCAAAGAATCCCGGCAAGAAGACCTCTCTCATGAAATCAACATGAATAAATGTAAAATTTCCCCAGAAAAAGAAAGACGACCTAAATTAAAAAAATATTGTACGCTTTTTTAATCGCTTTAGACCTAACCCATTCTCATTTGCTAGCACAGTGGCGTTCCGGATAGAATCCTATTCTGGTTGTTTAATTTACCAAGTTGTTTTACTTATTATTACAGGATTAAGTATGGAAACCATTTTGATTACCGGAGCCAACCGTGGATTAGGCTTAGAATTTGTTCGTCAGTATGCTAGCCTGGGTGCAAAAATATTGGCGTGTTGTAGGGTGCCTGCTGAGGCGAATGAATTACAGGCGTTACAAAAACAATATCCCTCTATTCACATTTTTCCTTTAGATGTCTCCAATATGGATCAAATTCAGGCGCTGGCCAAGCAAATCGATGAGCCCATTGATATTTTAATCAATAACGCAGGCCGCTTAGAAAAAGATGAAACGTTAGGCAATTTATTAACCGATTCTTTTATGCAAACTTTTATGGTGAATGCGGTTGCGCCTTTAAAAATAACAGAAGCTTTTTCTAAACATGTGGCCAAAAGCAAACGAAAATTAATTGTGTGTGTTTCGAGTACGATGGGCAGCATCGGCGAAAATACCAGTGGGGGTTATTATAGTTATCGTACCTCTAAAGCGGCTTTAAATATGGGCATGAAAAGTGCAGCCATCGATTTAGAACCGCAACAGATCAAAATTCTCCTATTACACCCAGGTTGGGTAAAAACACGTATGGGCGGGGAACAAGCGAGCATTGATGCCGTGGAAAGCATTACCGGTATGCGACAAGTCATTGAAACCTATCAGCCTGGGCCAGGTGAAGTGAAGTTTTACCGATATGATGGGCAAACGATAGGGTGGTAATTGATGTGCCCCCACCCCAACCCTCCCCAGCCGAGCGAGAGAGGGGGCAAAAAGGGCATACACGAGGTGCATAGGTGCTAAGCTTAATCCCATTCCCTACGTGCCGCGGCTTGTCGGCGGCATCCAGACTTACAAAACTTTTTATGCTAATGCAAACCCTGGATACCGCGGACAAGCCGCGGTACGTAGAGAAAACAGATGTGGCATCTTGTGTGTGCCCTTAATCTACGTTTTTTTCTAATATAGTGGTTTAAATCACCCCTAGCTGGTTTATAATAACGACTAATAATACATTTTTTTAATAAATTCAACTAACTATATTTATAGCCGTGGGCCAATCTTCTATGTCTGGGACTTCTATTTCAGTTCGTGCACAAGCGATGCTTAAGCAGCTAATAGAGATCTATATAGAACAAGGTCAGCCAGTTGGCTCAAAAACATTAGCAGAACAGACCCGTCATCAGCTTAGTCCGGCGACCATCAGAAAAGTATTAGGCGATTTAGAAGAACAAGGGTTTTTGATTTCTCCTCATACGTCTTCAGGGCGAGTGCCCACAGCCAAAGGCTTGCGATTTTTTGTTGATGGCTTATTAACAGTGCATCCTTTGGGCGAAGAAAATATGGCCGAAGTCCAAGCCAAAATCAATCCACATCAAACCACCGAAAATTTACTCACCTGTACCACGAATGTGTTATCTGAATTTACCCAAATGATGGGCATTGTGACTTTACCTAAACGCGAAAAAATAGTCTTAAAACAAGTAGAATTTATCGCGCTTTCAGAAAACAGAGTATTGGCCGTATTGGTGATGAATGAATGCGAAGTTCAAAATCGCATTATTTTAACCGATAGGGTTTATTCCGATGGCGAATTAAAACAAGCCAGTCAATTTATGAATCAATTTTTTGCGGGCAAAGATTTAAATGTGGCTCGAGAAGAGATCATTCTCTCTATGAAGCAAGATAAATCAAAAGTCGATTGGGTGATGCAAACCGTACTCGATGTGGCCTCTAAAGCGTTTTCACCTGAAACCTCGCCCAAGTCAGATTACTTTGTATCAGGCGAATCGAATTTGCTATCGCATTTATATCAGCCCAGTTCACTTGAACGTATTCCTGAGTTGTTTACCGCTTTTCAAGAAAAACAGCAAATTTTATCGTTGCTCGATGGGTGTTTAAATTCCGATGGGGTGCAAATGTTCATCGGCGAAGAATCAGGTTGGTCTGCCCTTAAAGAATTTTCGATTGTCACTTCTGCTTATACCGTTGGCGGTAAAGTCGTGGGGGTATTGGGCGTGATTGGCCCTACCCGCATGCCCTATAATCGGGTGATTCCCTTTGTCGACATGACCGCTAAGTTATTGGGCACAGCCTTGAATCAGCAAAATTAATCCCCATCTGCTTATTTATTGAAATTGGAGTAGTGTATATATGTCAGATCAAGATAACCCCGCCGCGAAGTTCGCAAGCCTTATGGCTGAGGCCGAAATTAATGAAACGAATTGGCAAGATAAAGTAGCCGAATTACTCAATGAATTGGCTGAAGCCAATCAAAAAGCGCAAGCGAATTGGGAACAGTTACTGAGAAAAGAAGCTGAATGTCAAAATATTCAGCGTCGTGCTACCCAAGAAGTTGAAAATGCCAGCAAATTTGCCATTGAGCGCTTAGCCGATGAATTATTGCATGTGGTGGATAATTTTGAACGGGCCCTTGAAACACCTCTTACCCTTCCTGAAGAAAATAAAAGTCTGGTTGCGTTTATAGACGGTATTAAATTAACCCAAAAAGGCTTATTAGATACTTTGGCTAAATTTGGGATTACCCAAATTAACCCCTTAGGCGAGGCCTTCGACCCGCAATTTCACGAAGCCCTAAGTACCCAAGAAAATGGGGATGTCGCGCCTGATACCGTTTTAGCCGTATATTCCAAAGGTTACTTACTTAAAGGCCGTCTATTAAGACCTGCCAGAGTGGTGGTATCTCGTGCAGATACAGCAGATGAATAGTAAACACAAATAAAATTTACCTAAACGGTTGAAATTGGCTAAACTACCCCCAAATTTTCAACATGTAAACTAAATTCAGTTCAAATTCTTATTTTTTTGGAGAGCATTATGTCAAGCACAATTATCGGTATCGATTTAGGAACCACTAACTCTTGCGTGGCCGTGATGGAACGTGGCACGGTGAAAGTCATTGAAAACAGTGAAGGCGATAGAACCACGCCTTCTATTGTTGCGATTACTAAGAGCGGTGAACGCATTGTAGGTCAACCTGCTAAACGTCAAGCTGTGACAAACCCTAAAGATACTTTTAGCGCCGTAAAGCGTTTGATTGGTCGTCGCTTCGAAGACAAAGAAGTTGAAAAAGACAAAGGCAAAGTGCCTTATAAAATTATTCGTGCCGATAATGGCGATGCTTGGGTAGAAACCACTGCGGCTGAAAAATTACCGCCTCAACAAATTTCGGCTCAAGTTTTAACCAAAATGAAAAAAACGGCTGAAGATTATTTAGGTCACCCTGTGACCGAAGCGGTAATTACCGTACCGGCTTATTTTAACGATTCACAACGTCAAGCAACCAAAGATGCGGGTCGTATTGCTGGATTAGAAGTTAAGCGTATTATCAACGAACCGACTGCAGCGGCACTGGCTTTTGGTATGGATAAGCAGTCTGGTGATTCTGTGATTGCGGTATACGACTTAGGCGGTGGTACTTTTGACGTATCGATTATTGAAATTGCTGATGTAGATGGCGAGCATCAGTTTGAAGTGTTGGCCACCAACGGCGATACTTTCTTAGGCGGTGAAGATTTCGATTTACGCCTAATGGACTATTTAATCACTGAATTCAAAAAAGAATCGGGCGTAGATTTACATAACGATCCACTAGCTTTACAGCGCTTAAAAGAAGCGTCTGAAAAAGCCAAAATTGAATTATCGAGCACAGAACAAACCGAAGTTAACTTGCCTTATATTACGGCCGATGCGTCTGGTCCTAAGCATTTAACGATGCGCGTCACGCGTGCTAAGTTTGAATCTTTGGTAGAAGATTTGGTGATTGGTACGTTAGACCCTTGCAAAATAGCCCTAAAAGATTCTGGCAAATCGATTGGGGATATTCAGCACGTGATTTTAGTCGGCGGCCAGTCTCGCATGCCTAAAGTACAAGAAGTGGTGAAAGATTTCTTTGGTAAAGCACCTCGTAAAGACGTGAACCCTGATGAAGCCGTTGCGATTGGTGCGGCCCTTCAAGGTGCGGTGTTATCCGGTGATGTAAAAGACATTTTATTATTAGACGTAACGCCTTTATCTTTGGGGATTGAAACCATGGGTGGGGTGATGACTAAACTCATCGAAAAAAATACCACTATTCCAACAAAGAAAAGCCAAGTGTTTTCAACAGCCGAAGACAACCAAGCAGCTGTAACGGTTCGTGTATTCCAAGGCGAACGTGAAATGGCTTCTGCGAATAAATTATTAGGGCAGTTCGACTTAACCAATATTCCTTTAGCGGCGCGTGGTATGCCTCAAATCGAAGTGACTTTCGATATTGATGCCAACGGTATTTTAAACGTATCGGCCAAAGACAAAGCCAGTGGCAAAGTACAATCTATCGTCGTGAAAGCGTCTAGTGGCTTATCAGAAGCTGAAATTGAAAAAATGGTTAACGATGCTAAAATGCATGCCGAAGAAGACAAGCATTTCCAAGAATTGGTTCAAGCACGTAACCAAGCAGACAGCATGTCTCATGCCACTGAACGTTCGATGAAAGATCTGGGTGATAAAATTGAAGCCGGTGAAAAACAAGCCATTGAATCTGCTTTGGCAGATTTAAAAGAAGTGATGAAAGGTTCTGATATTGATGCCATTAAGGCCAAAACAGAAGCCTTAACACAAGCTTCTTCGAAAATGGCAGAGCGCTTATATGCACAAGGTGAAGCACAACCTGGTGCAGAACAAGCGACAGGCTCACACGATGACGTGAACTCGGCTTCAGCTAAGAAAGACGATGTCGTCGATGCTGAATTTGAGGAAGTGAAAGAAGACAAGAAATAATAATAAAAAATAGATTAGGTGGCGTAAATAGTTTATGGCTGAACAAGATTTTTATGAAGTATTAGGCGTATCCCGTAGTGCAAGTGATGCTGAAATAAAAAAAGCATACCGCCGTTTGGCCATGAAATACCACCCTGATAGAAATCAGGGGGGAGACAAAGCCTCAGAAGAAAAATTCAAAAAAGCCACTATGGCCTATGAAGTGTTGTCTGATGAAAGTAAACGTCGGGCTTACGATCAATATGGTCATGCCGGTGTGGATCCTTCCCATGGTTTTGGAGGAGGGCATCCGGGTCAAGGTGGCTTTGGTGATATTTTTGAAAATATTTTTTCCGATATTTTTGGTCAAGGCGGCCAATCTCAAGGCAGAGGAGGCCGTCGTCAATCCAGAGGCGCAGATTTGCGTTATGGTTTGCAATTAAGTTTAGAAGAAGCGGTTTTTGGTAAAGAAGTTACCTTAACCATTCCTACTTATATCAGCTGTAAACCTTGTGCGGGCAGCGGGGCGAATAAAGGCTCTAAACCTGCCACGTGTACCACGTGCCAAGGGCATGGCCAAGTGCGCATGCAGCAAGGTTTTTTTGCGGTATCGCAAACTTGTCCGACGTGTCGAGGCAGTGGCCAAATGATTTCCGATCCCTGTCGCAGTTGCCAAGGTCAGGGTCGTGTTCGTGATGAGAAAAAACTTAATGTGAAAATCCCGGCTGGGGTAGACGAAGGCGACAGAGTCAGATTAACGGGAGAAGGCGAAGCTGCTCCGTTAGGGGGATCACCAGGAGACTTATTTGTTGAAGTCAATTTGAAACCCCATGCGATATTTGAACGTCAAGAAAATAATTTATATTGCGAAGTGCCCATTAGCATGGCGATGGCCACTTTGGGTGGCGAAATAGAAGTGCCGACTTTACAAGGGCAGGTCAAATTAAAAATTCCGACTGAAACTCAAACCAATCGATTATTTAAATTATCGGGTAAAGGCATTAAACCGGTTCGAGGCGGTTCCACAGGCGATTTATTATGCCGAGTGACCGTAGAAACGCCGGTGAACTTAACGCGCGAACAAAAAGAATTGTTACAGCAATTTCAAGAGAGTCTTGAGGGCGGTAACGGCAAAAAAAGTATGCCCAAAGAATCTAATTGGGGCGCGAAAGTGAAAAGTTTTTTAGAGGGGCTTAAAACCTGACTCATTCGGTGGCGATTTTTTAAAAAGAACCCCCACCCTAACCCTCCCCCGCAAGCGAGGGAGGGGATCTAGAGCAGAGCGATTTTTTGGTTTTTTTTCTAACCCCCTCCCCCGCAAGCGAGGGAGGGGATCTAGAGCAGAGCAATTTTTTGGTTTTTTTTCTAACCCCCTCCCTCGCTTGCGGGGGAGGGATGGGGTGGGGGAATTCACCCCTATTTGAATGGGAATGTTTGGACATGGAAAAAATTAACATTTGCGTTATCGGTGCGGCAGGGCGTTTGGGGCTGTGTGTATTAAAAGCGTTATCTCAGCCTGAATTTGCGGCGCAATTTAATTTAGTGGGCGCCATTGTGTCTTCTCAATCTGCTTGCCGAGACAAACCCGTTGCTTTGCTTTCTGCCCTTAGAACAAAATTATTGTTTTCAGAAAATCTTCAAGCACACTTAGATCAAACCGATGTGATCATCGATTGTGCCTCAGCTGAATCCACCTTACAGACGTTAGCTTTAGCCAAAGCAGCTCAAAAAAAATTAATTATTTGTGCCACAGGGTTTAATGCTGAACAATTAAATCAAATTAAACAAGCGGCCAAAACTTTACCCATTGTTTTTGCGCCGAACACCAGCATAGGATTAAATTTAACCAATGCGGTAGCAAAATGGTTGGGCTCAAAAACACCAGACCATACTGATATTCAAATTATTGAAACACATCATGTGCATAAAAAAGATGCACCATCAGGAGCCGCTAAACAATTAGCCGAGACCGTATTTGAAGCAACCGATGCGCATCCTAGTATTACTTCATTAAGAATTGGTGAAACAGTCGGTGAGCATACTTTGTTATTTACTTTAAACGGTGAACAAATCCAGCTTACGCACAAAGCATTCGACCGATCTATTTTTGCATTGGGTGCATTAAGAGCTGCTACTTGGGTTAATCAGCTTAACAAACCAGGCTATTACACAATGGACGATGTGTTGCTCTTGAACGAAAAATAGAACTACGATAGACTCCAGCCAATTTGTGTCTCAAATTGGAGGGTCACATGAATTATCCTGCCGTTTTGGTGTTAGCCGATGGTCATCGGTTCCACGGTACTTCTATTGGCTATTTTCATTCCGATCAATCTCTTTTTCAAACTGCTGAAGTTGTTTTTAATACCGCCATGACGGGTTACCAAGAAATTTTAACCGATCCTTCTTATACCGAACAAATGGTGTGCCTCACTTATCCTCACATTGGTAACACAGGCATTAATGATAAAGACAATGAATCGGCATCGATTTATGTTAAAGCCTTAATCGTTCGGGATTTAAGTTTAGCGACAAGCAATTGGCAATCAAAACACACCTTAGATTTTTTTTTAAAAAACAATCAAGTGCCTGGCATCGCGGGCATTGATACGCGCGAGCTCACGCGCGTTATTCGAGATAAAGGCGCACAACAAGGGTGTTTACTGGTTGCACCGGTTATTACTGAAGCCCTTATTCAGCAAGCCATACACTTAGCCAAAACATCGCCGGGTTTAGATAACCTTGATTTGGCAATTAAAGTCACGACCCGTAAAAAATATGATTATTTTAGCGCCTCATCAGACAAGGCGTTGAATATTTATGTTTACGATTTTGGCGTAAAACAAAATATTTTACGATTATTAGCACAAAGAAATTGTACTGTTACGGTGGTGCCGGCAGATTTCTGTGTAGAAAAAATCATCGAAGCACAGCCCGATGGCGTATTATTATCCAATGGCCCAGGCGATCCCAAGGCTTGCCACTACGCCATTGAAAATACCCAAAAATTATTAGCAGAAAAAATACCGATTTTAGGAATTTGTTTGGGCCATCAAATTTTAGGCCTAAGTTTAGGCGCAAAAACCCTAAAAATGAAGTTAGGCCACCACGGCTCAAATCACCCGGTATTTTGTAGACAAACCCATAAAGTATTTATCACCAGTCAAAATCATGGTTTTGCACTAGACGAATTGAGCTTACCCAAAGAGGTTCTGCCCACGCATCATTCTTTATTTGATGGCAGTTTGCAGGGCATTAAACATAGCGTATTACCTGCTTTAGGTTTTCAAGGACACCCAGAAGCCAGCCCAGGGCCGCAAGAAATGAGTGTCTTATTTGATGAATTTATTCATCTCGCCCAATCTTATCAACAACAAAAATTAAGATTAATCTATGCCAAAACGTAATGATATTCAAAGCATTTTAATTATTGGCGCAGGCCCGATTGTGATTGGGCAGGGCGGAGAGTTTGATTATTCAGGCGCACAAGCGGTGAAGGCCTTAAAAGAAGAAGGCTATCGTATTATTTTGGTGAATTCGAATCCGGCGACGATCATGACGGATCCACATTTGGCAGACAGCACTTACATCGAACCCATTCGATGGGAAGTGGTCGCAAAAATTATCGAAAAAGAGCGTCCAGATGCTTTGTTGCCCACCATGGGGGGGCAAACGGCACTTAATTGTGCACTAGATTTAGCCCATCACGGGGTGCTGAAAAAATATAACGTAGAACTCATTGGCGCCAATAAAGCCGCCATAGACAAAGCCGAAGACAGAGAAAAATTTAGCCAAGCCATGAAAAAAATTGGCTTAGCCATGCCCGCTTCTTTTTTAGCCAAAACACTCGAAGAAGCCATTGAGTTTCAAAAACAAGTTCTTTTCCCTACTATTATTCGGCCTTCGTATACCTTAGGCGGCACCGGTGGCGGTATTGCGTACAATTATGAAGAATTTATTGAAATTTGTAAAATGGGTTTTGATGCATCTCCTACCCATGAATTATTAATCGAACAATCGGTTTTGGGTTGGAAAGAATATGAAATGGAAGTGGTGCGAGATAAAAATGATAATTGCATTATCGTTTGTTCTATCGAAAATCTTGACCCCATGGGGATTCATACGGGCGATTCTATTACAGTCGCCCCCGCGCAAACTCTCACCGACAAAGAATACCAATATATGCGTCACGCATCGATTGCGGTGTTGCGTGAAATTGGCGTAGAAACAGGGGGATCAAACGTACAATTTGCGGTGAACCCAGACAATGGCCAAGTGATGGTCATTGAAATGAACCCCAGGGTGTCGCGTTCTTCGGCATTGGCCTCTAAAGCCACTGGCTTCCCTATTGCTAAAATTGCGGCAAAATTAGCCGTGGGATATACCCTCGATGAATTGGCCAATGAAATTACGGGCGGAAAAATCCCGGCTTCGTTTGAACCGACCATCGATTATGTGGTCACGAAAATGCCCCGTTTTAATTTTGAAAAATTCCCCGGCGCAAATAAAACGTTAACCACGCAAATGAAATCGGTGGGTGAAGTGATGGCCATTGGCCGGACTTTCCAAGAATCTTTTCAAAAAGCGCTCAGAAGTTTAGAAATTGGGGTTTATGGCTTAACCTCTCAATTAGATTTTAATTTACCTCCCGAATTATTAAAAGAAACCGTTTGCCAGTATTTACAAAATGCCAGTGCAGAAAGAATTTGGTATGTGGCCGATGCCTTTAGATTGGGCATGGGGTTACAAGAAGTATTTGATAAAACCAAAATCGACAAATGGTTTTTAGTGCAAATTCAAGAATTGGTGAGCATAGAACTTACCCTCGCGCAGCAAGATTTGAATGCGTTAACTTCAGCAGAATTAAAACAGTATAAGCAAAAAGGCTTTAGTGATAATCGATTGGCGTATTTGTTTAATACCACCGAATCGGTGATGCGTGAAAAACGTCATGAATGGGGCATTCGGCCCGTTTTTAAACGGGTGGACAGTTGCAGTGGCGAATTTCCCACCACCACCAGTTATTTATATTCTACTTATGAAACCTATTGCGAATCTCGCCCAAGTACACGGCGCAAGATTATGGTGCTGGGCGGTGGGCCTAATCGCATTGGGCAGGGTATTGAATTTGATTATTGTTGTGTGCATGCTGCCCTTGCTTTTAGAGAGGCCGGTTTTGAAACCATTATGGTGAATTGTAACCCCGAAACGGTTTCTACCGATTATGATATTTCAGACAGATTATATTTTGAGCCCTTAACCTTAGAAGACATTTTAGAAATTCAACATATCGAAAATGCAGAAGGCGTGGTGGTTCAATTTGGTGGCCAAACGCCGCTAAAATTAGCAAAAAAACTAGATGCTTTACACATTCCTATTTTAGGCACTTCGGTGCAATCGATTGATGCCGCTGAAGACAGAGAGCAATTTAAAGCCTTAGTCACCGAATTAGGCTTAGTGCAACCCGAAAATGAAATTGCACGGAGTACAGCAGAAGCCTTAAAGGGCGCTCAAAAAATTGGCTATCCGATTATTGTGCGGCCCTCATATGTTTTAGGTGGCAGAGCGATGGAAATTGTGCACAACGACCAAGAATTAATTCATTATGTGAATTATGCTATCAGTGCCTTGGGAGAAGAATTAGCACAAGCGCCTTTATTGCTAGACAGATATTTAAACCAAGCCATTGAAGTTGATATCGATGCCGTATGTGACGGCGAATCGGTGTTGATTGGTGCGGTGATGGAACATATTGAAGAAGCAGGTGTGCATTCGGGAGATTCAACTTGCTCGTTGCCGCCTTTTAGTTTGCCTTTGTCTGTGCAGCAAGAATTAAAACAACAAATGGTTAAATTAGCCCTAAAACTAAACGTAAAGGGTCTTATGAATGCGCAATTTGCCTATCAAGACAGTCAAATTTATTTACTGGAAGTCAATCCGCGTGCCGCTCGCACAGCGCCCTTTGTTTCTAAAACATTAGGCATTTGTTTACCTAAAATTGCGGCTTTATGTATGGTCGGTATTACCCTTAAAGAACAAAATATGTTGCAAGAACGGGTGCCTGGATTTTATTCGGTGAAAAAAAGCGTGTTCCCTTATGCTAAATTTCCGGGAGCCGATCCCTTACCTGGGCCTGAAATGCGTTCAACTGGGGAAGTGATGGGTGTGGGCGCAGGTTTTGGTGAGGCATTTGCTAAAAGTGATTTGGCTACCCAAAATCGTATACCTGAATTTGGTCGGGTACTCATTAGTGTAAAAGATAGCGATAAGATAATGATTGTCCCCATTGCCAGACATCTTTTTGAGTTGGGTTACGAACTTTTCGCGACAAAAGGTACCCATGCGGTGTTGGCTGCAGCCCATATCCCGTGTACGATTGTTCAAAAAGTGACCCAGGGTCGGCCCCATATTGTTGATCTCATCAAGAGTGATAAAATAGCGTTTGTTATCAATACCACTGAGGGTAAGCAGGCGATAGCAGACTCTTACTCTATACGGCGAAGTGCGGTTGAACGAAAAATCAATTATGTCACGACCTTGTCGGGTGCAAAAGCAACGGTTTTTGCCCTCTCAGAGGTAAATGAACTCGCTGTGACAAGTCTGCAAGAACTACACAAGAAGGTTGTTTATCAATAATGAAAAAAGTACCCATGACCGTCAAAGGTGCAGAAAAATTAAGAGAAGAGCTCAACAGACTTAAGTCAGTTGATAGACCCAGGATAATTGCTGCGATATCTGAAGCTCGAGCACATGGTGATTTGAAAGAAAACGCAGAATACCATGCGGCAAAAGAGCAGCAAGGCTTTATGGAAGGTCGAATTGCCGAAGTCGAATCTAAATTAAGTTTATGTGAAATTATTGATGTCACAAAATTTGCAGGAACAACCGGTCCCAAAAAAGTGATCTTTGGCGCTACCGTATTGTTAATTAATTTAAACACCGATGAAGAAGTGACTTATCAAATCGTTGGGGTAGACGAAGCCGATTTAAAACTCGGGTTAATCTCAGTTAACTCTCCTATTGCCAGAGCGTTGATTGGCAAAGAAGTTGGCACGGTGGTTGAAGTACGTACCCCAGGTGGAGAAGTAGAATATGAGATTACTGAAGTTCGTTATGAATAATCGACAGATTGGTTTAGCATGCCTGGCATCGTAAAAGGCCAGCGCTGGCTCGACCGCCATGTGAAAGATCCTTATGTGCAAGCAGCCCAAAAAGCCGGCTATCGCTCTCGCTCAAGCCTAAAATTATTAGAAATTCATCAAAAAGAACGGTTATTCAAACCCGACATGGCCGTGGTGGATTTAGGCGCGGCCCCGGGTGGCTGGAGCCAGGTCATGGCAAAAATTATTACCGATCCAAAAGGCTTTATTATTGCCCTTGATAAACTCGCTATTGCCCCCATATCAGAGCGAGTGACAGTATTACAGGGTGATTTTACTGAGCCTGAGACCTTAGAGAAGTTAAATACTTTGATTAATGGCCGAAAGCTAGACTGGGTGCTTTCTGATATGGCGCCCAATTTCAGTGGTTTAAAATCAGTAGATATACCGACTTCTTATTATTTAGCCGAATTAGCACTGGAATTTTCAACTCAAGTGCTCGCTAAAAATGGTAGTCAGCTAGTAAAAGTTTTTCAAGGCTCGGGGTTCGATGAGTATCATCGTCAGTTAAAACAGCTTTTTGAAAAAGTCACCATTATTAAGCCTAAAGCCTCTCGTGCAGATTCACGAGAAATGTATTTTCTGGCAAGAGGCTTTAAACTGTAGTAACTTGAAAATAGGGCATTATACTTTCGCGGGGTTATTCTTTTGAACGATATGGTTAAAAATCTTATTTTATGGCTGGTTATTGCCCTGGTATTGATGTCAGTATTTAATAACTTTGGCCCTAAAAGCGCTGGCTCAGATAAAATGGCTTACTCTGAATTTTTACAACAACTCAGAGCAAATGAAGTCGAATCTGTCACCATTGATAATAAATGGCAAATACGCGGCACCCTGCGCGGTAACAAGCAATTTATGACGCAAACGCCAGGTACAGGTGATCCAGACCTTATCGCCGAACTAGACCAACGCAAAGTCAAAATGTGGGGCAAGCCCCTTGAGCAACAAGGTTTGCTCATGAGTATATTTATAAGCTGGTTTCCTATCCTGCTCTTTATTGGCGTATGGCTTTATTTTATGCGTCAAATGCAAGGCGGTGGGGGCGGTCGCGGTGCCTTAAGTTTTGGTAAGAGTCGTGCCAGAATGTTGGGTGAAGATCAAATTAAAATCACCTTTGCAGATGTGGCAGGGGTAGAAGAAGCCAAAGAAGAAGTGGCTGAGCTGGTTGAATTCTTAAAAGATCCGGAAAAATTCCAAAAACTGGGCGGCCGTATCCCAAGAGGGGTCTTAATGGTCGGTCAACCTGGTACCGGTAAAACGTTATTGGCTAAAGCCATTGCAGGTGAAGCTAAAGTGCCGTTTTTCAGTATTGCTGGTTCGGATTTTGTTGAAATGTTTGTTGGGGTGGGTGCGTCTCGTGTTCGAGATATGTTTGAGCAAGCCAAAAAACACGCTCCCTGTATTATTTTTATCGATGAAATCGACGCAGTGGGTCGCCATCGTGGGGCTGGCTTAGGCGGTGGTCATGATGAACGAGAACAAACCCTTAACCAATTATTAGTCGAAATGGATGGCTTTGAAGGCAGCGAAGGCGTTATCGTCATTGCAGCAACTAACCGTCCCGATGTATTAGACAAAGCCTTACTTCGCCCAGGTCGATTTGATAGGCAAGTAGTGGTTAGCTTACCCGATGTTCGTGGTCGTGAAGAAATTCTGAAAGTCCACATGCGCAAAGTCCCTATCGCCGAAGATGTGGATCCCATGATTATTGCCAGAGGCACGCCAGGTTTTTCGGGTGCAGACTTAGCTAATTTAGTAAACGAAGCGGCGTTGTTTGCGGCTCGCCATAATAAAAAATTGGTTGACATGGATGAAATGGAACAAGCCAAAGATAAAATCATGATGGGTGCTGAACGTCATTCGATGATCATGACCGAAGAAGAGAAAAAACTCACGGCCTATCATGAAGCAGGTCATGCGATTGTGGGCTTAAGCGTACAAGAACACGATCCAGTTTATAAAGTCACTATTATTCCTAGAGGCCAAGCTTTAGGGGTCACGATGTTTTTACCCGATCAAGACCGATACAGCTATTCCAAGAAAAGACTCGAAAGCCAATTGGCTTCTTTGTTTGGTGGTCGTTTAGCGGAAGAACTTATTTTTGGTTCTGATAGCGTCACAACTGGGGCATCTAACGATATTAAACGGGCCACCAGTATTGCCAGAAGCATGGTGACGAAATGGGGTCTATCCGATAAATTAGGGCCTTTAACTTATTCCGATGATCAAGAAGAAGTATTTTTAGGGCATTCTGTTTCTCAGCGTAAAGAAATTTCGGGTGTCACTGCTAATCAAATTGATGAAGAAGTGCGTCATATCATTGACAAAAATTATGCGGTTGCGAAACAGATTCTCACCACTAATTTAGATAAGCTGCATGCCATGGCTCAAGCTTTATTAAAATATGAAACCATTGATGTGGATCAAATCAAAGACATTATGGATGGCCAACCGCCTCGAGAACCTAAAGGATGGCGTGAAGCGGCAAAACGACCCAGTGTAGAAAAATGGTTAAAACAAAAAGAACATAAAAACGACAGCAACGAAACCATGAAAGGTCGTGATGAAGAAGCCAGCGAGCATTAGAGCAGTAGAATAATAATATAATGAAATTGCCGTTTAATTTATTTTCTGCTGGTCGAGCTGAACTCAATAAAAAATATACCGAAGTATTGTCTTTGTTTCAGTCGACAACCCCTATCACCATGGGGGTATTAAATTGTACCCCCAATTCTTTTTCTGATGGCGGCCAATATTTAACTCGCACAGCCGCGTTGGCGCAAGCCCATAAAATGATCAACAGCGGCGCAGATATCATCGATGTGGGCGGCGAATCTACTCGGCCGGGTGCTGAAGCCGTTTCGGCAGAAGAAGAATGTGAACGGGTGATCCCCTTGATTGAAACCCTTAGAGCCGAACTCGATGTGCCTATTTCGGTTGATACCCGCAAAACACGCGTGATGCAAGAGGCCATTAAAGCAGGGGCTTGTATGATCAATGATGTGTTTGCTTTGCAAGATGAAGGGGCTGTAGAACTGGTGGCCAAAACGGGTATTCCCGTTTGTTTAATGCATGCCAAGGGCACTCCAAAAAATATGCAGCTGAATCCTTTTTATGAGGATGTGCTTCAAGAAGTGTTTGATTTTTTAAAAGCACGCATTGAGGTTTGTCTAAAAGCAGGGATTCATCCTAAACAAATTATTATCGACCCTGGTTTTGGTTTTGGAAAAAATTTAGATCATAATTTAATTTTATTAAAAAATTTAGCCGAATTTAAAAAATTGAATTTTCCGATTTTAGTCGGATTATCTAGAAAACATATGATTGGCGTTATTTTAAACAAAGAAGCAGACAATCGTCTTTATGGTTCGTTAGCCGCAGCAGTGATTGCGTGTTTAGCCGGCGCAACCATTATTCGCACGCACGATGTGGGCGCCACTAAAGATGCTCTGGCTATTGCGCAAGCGGTATCTGCTACGGCTTATCGAACCCTTCAAGAAGAAGTTTACGCATGAAAAAATATTTTGGCACAGATGGTATTCGTGGTCGAGTCGGCACTTTTCCGATTACCCCTGAATTTGTTTTAAAATTAGGCTGGGCTTTTGGCAAAGTCTTGGCCTCAAATCAACAAAAGAAAGTGCTCATTGGTAAAGATACTCGGGTTTCTGGCTATATGTTTGAATCGGCACTTGAAGCCGGGTTAGTTGCTGCAGGCATTGATACGGTGATATTAGGGCCGATGCCAACCCCTGGTGTAGCTTATTTAACAAAAACATTAAGAGCGGATAGTGGTTTGGTGATCAGCGCTTCTCATAATCCTTATTACGATAATGGCATTAAATTTTTTAATGCAAAAGGCTGCAAGCTCAGTGATGAAATAGAAGAAAGCATTGAGCATTATCTAGAAGAGCCTATGATAACCGTCTCTTCTGAAAAAATAGGGAAAGCCTCTAGAATGCAAGATGCGGCAGCGCGTTATATCGAATTTTGTAAAAATGTATTTAATACCAATGAAAGCTTAGCTGGTTTTAAAATTGTACTCGATTGTGCGAATGGCGCCACGTATCATATTGCACCGAAAATATTCGCTGAATTAGGTGCGACGGTAATCAGTTTACACATAGAACCTAACGGCTTAAATATTAACGAAGGGGCAGGATCGTTACATCCTCAAACCTTGGTGAATGCCGTGAAAACCCATCAAGCAGATTTAGGCATCGCCTTTGATGGCGATGGGGATCGCCTGCTGATGGTCGATCATGCGGGAGAAATATTAGATGGCGATGATATTTTATATATTTTAAGCAAATATTATCTGGCTCAAGGCTATACCGATGAAGGCGTGGTGGGCACGCAAATGACCAATTATGGCCTAGAAATCGCCCTGAAAGAACTTGGTGTGCCGTTTGAACGCGCCAAAGTAGGGGACAGATATGTATTGGAAAAACTCCAAAAAAATAATTGGGTACTGGGTGGAGAAAATTCGGGCCATATTTTATGTATGGATAAAACCTCAACCGGCGATGGTATTATTGGTGCCCTTCAGGTGTTAAACGCGATGATATATGCTCAGAAAAATCTACATGATCTGAAACAAGGCTTAACAAAATATACTCAAATTTTAACCAATGTGCCCTTTGCTTTTTCCTCTACGGTTTTGCTCAATTCTGAAGCAATTCAATTGGCTGTAAAACAAGCTGAGAAAAATTTGAATCTCGGACGAGTGCTTTTAAGGCCCTCTGGCACAGAACCTGTTGTGCGCGTTATGGTAGAGGGCATTGATGTGGATAACATTCAAGCTGTTTCATCCTATCTTGTCGACGCGGTGACCAAAGCCGGCAACTAAAATCGCGCTGTATTAAGCGGTTTATTATTCGTCTCTAAATTAGGCACATATTCTTTTACCTTTTCGTCGGTTGGGCGAAGGTATGAAGATTTGTCTTTTTTATATCCTAAAAGCAAAGGGAGTACTTCTTTTCGCTCTTTTTCTGCCTCGCCTATGCCTAAACGTGTGAGCACTTTTCCGCCCATATCACTAGCGGCACTGATGCCTTTATAAATAACAGGTGCACAAAGCGATCCTAACATGAGCCCGCCATACTCAAAGGCATAGTGCCCAACATGTTCTCTTAATGGGACAAAGGTCATTGAATACGAAGGATTGTACCAATTGGGCACGCCATAGAGCGTATCGTATCCTATTACGAATAGTTCTTTGGCAGCA
This sequence comes from uncultured Gammaproteobacteria bacterium, assembly GCA_902826485.1. Classification (GTDB taxonomy): domain Bacteria; phylum Pseudomonadota; class Gammaproteobacteria; order Berkiellales; family Berkiellaceae; genus CADEEZ01. Next base: position 7,110 of record CADEEZ010000014.1, on the reverse strand, counting down.
ATAGAGGCCACAGGACCTGCATAAAACCATATGGCGAGAGAGGCAGCAGCCGTTAATCCTACTTTCAATGTTTCATGTGCATTTGATGTTTCAATTTTTTTTTTAGTTGGCATAAAATAACCTTATTTAGTTAAACGAACGATTGTGTGTTTAATCTGGTTGGCGCAGAAGTAATGAAATGTTCAAAATCTTTACTGCTGCGCCTCTCTTTACGCAGAATGCTTTCAATATTTTTGCTGTTTTGCGGCTCTTTAGCCAAAAGCTCATTCATGTCTTTACTTTTGTGCTTATCAGAGCGAGAAAGCAAAAGCGTGTTCATATTTTTGCTGTTACGTTTCTCCTTTCGATCTTCTTCTTTTTCATCTTTTGATCCTTCCAGAAAAAAATTGGTTCGGTTTTTTACTTTTGAAAATCGTAAGGGCGGAATTTCCTGAATCGGTCCTATAAAAAATTTTTTTTCTGGTGTGACAATGCCTAATTTGGCGAGCATTTTTCCGCCCATATTACTGATGGTATTGACGCCTTTATAAATAAAAGGGGCACAAAGTGATCCCAACATGAGGCCGCCGTATTCAAATGCATAATTGGCGATATGTTCACGAATAGGCATATAGGTGAGCGCATACGAAGGGTTATACCAAAGTGGAATGCCGTAGAGTAAATCATATATAAAAGTAAACGACTCTCTGGCAGCAACCGCAGCGAATGGACCGGTATAAAACCAAACTGCGCCCGAGGTCAATGCCGTTAAACTGAGTTTTACGCTGGTCGTTTTATCTGGCACCCCGATTTTTTTTCTCATCATGTGTGACCTCATTTTTAACTTTCCCTATACCGAGTATAAGTATGCCATTAACATAACTCATATTCATTCATCCGAAAATAGCTTCGTTTAGTCGAAAACAAATAACAGTGGTCTAAAATGCGTTGTTAAATTTTGACAAGAATTAAGAGGGATGTTAGCTTACAGACCTTAAATAATATTTGCATAATATAGTAGAGGTTTTATGTCAACATATGTTGAACGCCTGAATGGCTGGCGAGTATGGGGTTATCGTGCTGGTTATTCAACAGTTGCTCAAGCTTTCGGGCATCTAGGGATTGGTTTATTAGCGCCGTTTAAACTTGCTTTTGATAAAATTAAGCAAAGTAAAGATGGTTGGCGCGAACATATAAAGGCAAAAGAAACAAATTCATTATATAGAGCCGCCTATCGTTATACAAAAACGCTACATAGAGTAAATCAAGAATTCTTGATGCGACCTACCGCAAATCTAGCAGGTATACTTGGTGGATTAGTGAGCACGGTTCTTGGTGTTTTATTCTCTGTTATCCCTATCGATCCACCCGAACGTAAACCAGTTACCCTTAACAATGAGTATTTTAGTGAAATAAAAATCAGTAAAAAAACGCAAAAACTTTTTGGTGTGATAATTTGGGCAGGCATAGCAGGGGCTATTTTTGGTGCGTTCTACCCCGCGCCACTTGTTTTAGCAGGCAATTTTACATTGTTAGGAAAAGCCTATTCTTTTAATTATGCCTTTCAAGGATCACAAGCTTTTGCTGAATTGTTTAGTATGTCAGCAGGGTTTGTATATGAATTGCCGACTGTCTTAAAAGAGACTTGGCATTTTACTAAAAATATGGCTTCTAAGCTTAAAAACACAATAATTTGGATTGCCAATAAACTTGAAAATACACTTGAGTTTATTTTCACTAATACTTGGCATTATGGTAAAAAATTAGTAATTGCACTTAAAGATGGCGTTGTTTGGGGTTTAACCAAACTTAAGAATATGGTTGTTGCATTAGGGCAGGGCATTGAATCTGTTTTAAAAAATGTTTGGCATTACAGCAAACAATTGGCAATTGCACTTAAAGATGGCGTTGTTTGGGGTTTAACTAAGCTTAACAATATCTGCGTAGCCGGTTGGGCACATTTGGTTTCATTTAAAAATTGGGCGGCGACTCAGTTTAATTATGTTTACGATAAAATAGCCAAAGTGGTGAATATTATCAGAGAAAATGGCATAAGAGGGCTATTGGCTTGGGTAAAAGACAAAACCATTGGGTCTGCGCTGCGTTATCTAGACAATTTAAACCAAATTGGCCGGGTCCAAAGCGATATGAGAGAGTTAGTAGATAATTTACTCGATAACGAAGGTAAGAGAAAATTACTATTGACCATCCTAGATACACGTATTGATTGGTTGACTTTAGATCTTTCTAAAATGCCAAAGTTAGATCAAATTAATCTGATTATGTCGCACATTAATAAAATTGCAGAAGCGCACCGGACGAATTATCAAAACGGCAACGTTGAAGTAAAATTAGTGTATCTCGAAAATCTTAAAAATATGCTAAAAAAACTAGCCTCTAAATCTGTTATTGAGGGTAAAAAAGATACCTTAATGACAGAACTAGGTAAAGTATTATACGCTGATTATCGTTCTTGGGATGCAAACGCTGATAAGCCTAAACCTGATAATGCTGGCACGAAAGATCCATTAGATCTCGAAAAACCAAATCAAGTGATGTTTAATCAGTATGGTTCTGATGTGAAACATAATGATAAAGCATCTAATGATGAGGAAGGTCCTGAAGTTTCTGACAAGAAGAAATACGGAAAATCGAAAAAATAATCATTTGTATTATTTTGATAAACGGTATGGCACGGAGGCCATACCCTACATAGATCTCACGTAGGGGACGGCCACTGTGCCGTCCCTTTTTGTCATAAAGGCAAAATTTGATTTTCGGCTAGCATCCCACCCATTTTCCAGCTATGATTTTGATTATGACTAATCCCAATGTGCTTTATTTAATTTATGATGCTGAATGCCTTATCTGCCATCATTGTGCTAAGTCCCTAAAATTAAAAAAGGCAGTTGGGCACTTAGAAACCATCAATGCTCGTACAGCTCATCCTTTGGTCGAAGAAGCCAGGGCTCAAGGTTATGATCTCAATGAGGGGATCATCGTCAAATACCAAAATGTTTTTTATTATGGACCAGATGCTGTGCATTTTCTTGCTATGCTAAGTACTCCTATCGATATTTTTAATAAAATCAATGCGTATATATTCAAATTTAAATTCATGGTTTTGCTGATTTATCCTATTTTGAAAATAATCAGAAAATCTTTACTTTGGGTAAGGCAAGTGGAGCGATTCAAAAAATGAAATTATTTCGTTATTTTTTAAAATTTAAATTCTTCTTTTTGGTGATTTATCCTCTTTTAAAACAAATGAGAAATTTGTCGCGACACGCTGCTGCACAAAAGCCACCCCTAGAAGGCGTAGTATTAGATCATGAGCCTAATCAACCGATTTTTAAACATGTTTTTGGTTCCACATGGGAGGCCATGCCCCCGATACTTAAATCACGATATGGTAACCGGGCTTTTTGTGATGACTTCGTAAAAGTTCAAGGTTTATTAACTATCGTTTTTTCAAAATATATTACGATTATGTCACCCATCTTAAGATTATTCGGTGCCTTGGTACCCTATCAAGGACGGGATATTCCTGTAACCGTAGAATTTCAAAGCAAAAAATATTCAAATAATATTTCTATGAACAGAACGTTTGATTACCCCAATAAAAAACCTTACCATTTTAATTCAACGCTAGAAATCTCAAAAAATGAAGTAATTGAATTCGTGCGTTTTGGTTTAGGTATTCGGCAACAGGTTACTTACGAGAATAACAAAGTTATTCTTAAAAGCCTGGGGTATGTTTGGCGTATAGGGAATATGACTATCCCGCTTCCGTTAGGCTTATTCATGGGGGATATTTATAGCGAAGAAGAAGCGGTGAGCGCAAACAGTTTTAAAACGGTATTGCGCATTACCCATCCTATTTTGGGTAAAATATTTGAATATCAGGGCGTTTTTCAAATGGTCATAAATAACCCTGACTCTGTTTTAAAGATTAAATAAAAAATTAAAGCCGATTTCTTTTAGTCGTTCTTCTCTCTCTTCTTGCTCTTCACGTTTTTCTTGTCTATTGGTGAGCATTTTGTTTACTTTGTTTAAAGCAAAATGCAAATCACGATTAATATATGGTTTGTACCATTCTGGATATTCTCTTTTAGATAAAATCAGCATTCTTATTTCTATAGGTAAATCTAAAAAGGTTATACAAGCAGGAGGACTTGACTGATCTTGAACTAAACATTTTAAGATATCGAACATGTCGCTTCGAATCTTAGAAATTTCTTGATTTTCTTGTGCTATATTTAATAATTCAATGGTTTGACCGTGTTGATTTTCAGTAGCATAAAATAATGGCGTGTTGCCGAACTGGTCAATGTAATCGATGTTAGCACCAGCTTGAATTAAAACATTTACTATCTCTGTATACCCACGCCCTGCAGCCAACAACAGGGGCGTAAAGTTATCATTGTTTATGGTGTTCACATCTGCGCCTGCTTGAACTAATACATTCACAATGGGAAGATTTCCTTTTGCCACGGCAAGCATTAGCGAGGTATTACCAACGTTATCTATTGCGTTAACATTTGCACCGCCTTGAAGACAGGCTTTTACTAAAGAAAGTTTGCAAGTTCGAGCAGCTGTCATTAAAACAGTCTCATGATAATGATTTCTATCCTCATTGAGGATCTTATTTTTTGCTTTTTCGTATAATACTTGGGTTGTGAGCGACATAGGAAGATACAATAGGTCTGATTTAACGCCGGTAGCACGAGAAATCATATCACAAGCAATACTAGTCACTTTTGGCACCATAAATCCACCCAAAAGCGTATCTAATGCGGCTGTGCATAATGCTTGTGTAGAGATACCTGTTTGTGTCATTTGATACAAATTAGAAGCAGCTAGTGCAATAGATTCAACAGGCAAATTAATAGGTAGGCCTATGTTTGCGGACTTATTTAAAATGCTCTCTGTCATACACAACCTCTTGAATCAAAATTTAAAGTTAAAATAAAAAGACCGCTGCGCGTTGTTGAAGCGCATCTTCTCTATCGAACAACAGTTCTTGCACTTTATTTTCAGTTTTCTGCAAATCAGCCTTAACTTTCGATCTATGTGATTCCCCATCGTAGCACCAAGTTAAAATATCTGTTTGGAGATCTCTAGATAAGGTACTAAAGGAGGCAGTGTCATCTGGATTTTTTTGATCTTGGGATAATGCTCTGAAGATATCTAACATACTTCTTTGAATGTTGAATCTTTCTTCGTTTTTGTGTGCTTCTTCTAATAAATTTTCAGAAACATCATTATTATTTAGCTTAGCAAGAGCGTGTGCGGTATGGCGATAATTATCAACAACATGGAGATCAGCACCCGCTTTTATTAACATATCCACTATCGCAGAATAGCCTGATGTGGCAGCATGCATGAGTGGCGTAAGCGCACCATTATTTTGACTATTGAGATTGGCACCTGCTTGAATTAATACCTTGACCATTTCTATATTATGTTTCTTTACGGCAATCATCAATGCTGTGTTGCCATTGATGCCCTTTGCATCGAGATTTGCACCAGTCTGAAGGCAGAATTTGACGCGATCTATATCATCTTTTCGAACATATTCTATTAGAGAAGTCTCTTGATCCTCGTTTAGAGTACTGTTGAATAACCAATGTTTTGCCTTGGCATATAAAAGTTGGCTTGTCAGCAAGGTAGGTATGTAGAACATATTTAATCTAAATCCTGTGATGTCAGAAATTATTTCAAAGCCGGCTTGAGTCACCATGGGGAAAACAAGGTTACCGAAAACGAGGTCCATTGTTATGTTGCCTATGGTTCCGAAGGAGAAACCTGTTTTTGTTGCTTGATAAAGGTTAGAAGCAACATTTGTCAAAATTAAAAAACGGAGATCCATAAAAGAGCCTATCGTTGTACTAACATCATGCGGTAGAGAGGGAATAAAAGATTGATTAATATTGCTGGTCGCATTCTGAAAAGTGTTCAAGCATTGATATAAAGTTGAATCAGCCATAAATAGGTCTCTCGTCAATAATTTGTCGTTATGGCAATATAAAACAACTAAGTTAGATAAGTAAACAATATTTGATTAACGGTAAGATAAACGGTAGTTTTTGGCTGAAGAAGAAGGTTGGGGTGGGGGCTTCCCCGTGCCATTAGGATAAGTATTAGGAGATGGGACAACCTCCTTGTTGTCGTTTCTAATTGTTTTAGATAGGTGTTTTTTTACTCACTTTAGCAAATTGAGCCTGCTCACAGACGCTTGCCTATCTTTAATCATTTCAGCAACGTTATAAGATTGGCGCTTCAAGTCACGTTCTTTATTATGATACCACTTTGGATAATCTAATTGGGATAAAATAAGTGTTTTTACTTCAAGCGGCAAACGAACTAAATTAGCACCTTGATCGGTGTCCTTCATGGGAGCATTTTGAACTAATTGAACAGAAAGATTGACCATCTCTGCACTCAATCCTGTTACATTAGAAATCATTTCAGCACTAGAACGAGCTATGATGGGAAGCGCATAACCGCGAACAGCAGTATCAGCTACTGCAGCTAGAAGAGAGGTGCCATTTTTTACTGCGTTATAAGCATTTTCCACAGCGAATACAACTAAAATTGGCTTAGCAGCACGAAGTGCTTCACTTACATAAGGAACATAAGGCGTTGCATCGTATACAGATCTAGCGCCATTACCCGCATGAACAAGAACATCATGAGCCGTATATAAAATTTGATTTGTAGGCAAGATATCCGTGGTAATTGTATTTTTATCCATTTGTGATACTGTTTCGAGAACTGTAGGAACAATGGTCGAATTTGAATAAATTGCATCACAAGTGTTTTTAATTACATTTGGGATGAAACTCACATTAGAATAAATGGCATCACAAGTATTGTTTAATAAATTAGGAACAGATTGTTTAACAGTTTCTAAAAGGGTAGGCTGAACACCATACCAACTAGACAGAATCGTATTTTTAATATCTATACCAAAAAAACTCGCAGTTCCACAAACCACCCCAGCTGTGGCGCCATTAACGATATCATCTGCGATGAAGCCTGGCGTAACAATAAAAGAGGTTGTTGCAAATGACGTTGCACAAGCAGAGCCAGTCGTTAGCGCATCTGTAAATCTAGAAAACAGTGAAT
>CADEEZ010000013.1:55119-65620 GCA_902826485.1 uncultured Gammaproteobacteria bacterium | reverse complement strand
TTCATCTTTTTGGCTCGTTGAGCCTCCAGCAGGATTCACACTACTAGACCCTTTAGATGCTGCAACAACCGCTTGAATCCCTTTAGCACGATAATCTTCAATATTAAGCTTCTCAGTCATGAGAATGGGATCTGCTGCCTTAGCACGTCCGGTGAGCAGTTCATCTGCTCTGTCTTGCAAAGGTTTGCACACATTCACTTTGTAATCATCACTATAAGAAGCTGAATCGCAATTGATGATGCTTTCGCCTGTGGTTGCGCCCATTGCTGGCGAAGAAAAAAACACCATCCCTGCGCTGGCCAGCAAAATAGGTGCATAGGATTTAATAAGATTACTCATGGTTTTTCTCCAAGGCATTTAACAACAATTTGAGTCGCTCTGGCGCAAATACTCTCGAAAGCAATTGCAATCGTTCAAATGAAAGATTACGTTTTAAAAACATATCTGCGTAAGGATCTTTTTGTGCTTTGTCTTTTGTGACTTCTTCTGCATACACTAATAATTTGGAAGCGGTACCCGGTTTTTTAATATCTAAAAATTGCATCAAACGCAGTGCTCTGCCTGCGTGAATACTGGCTAATAATTTCACCACTTTTGCTTCATCATGAAATTCGATGTCTGAGGCAGAGAGACCTTCTAAGGCTTCTCCTAAATGAACGAGGGCTTGATCAATATGCATGTCGTTATCTATGGCCCAACCCTCCACTGCTTCTATTGAAGCAACGATACGATAAAGCACCCGCCTATCGTAATCATGCCAAAAAGCATGGACACCGAGTCTAGATAAATCTGGCATTTTTTTTATTCTCCGACCTATTACCAAACACCACTTGTACATAATTATGCTAAAAAATCACAGCAGTTAATCTAACTTACCATATTTTTTTACAGGCTTCTAGCTTTTTAATGAATTCCTTTCTTGCCACAATTGAATTGACCAACCGCTATTATATAAGTTCATTTTTATTTGCCTATTTTTAACAAAAAAGAAAAAAAATGGCAGGATGTACTTAAGGCCGATATAGTTTAAGGAGGGCTAGCATGCTAAACTAGTTTTAATACTGAATATATAGATAGAGGCGATTAGCTATGGGCTTGTTTACAGGCGTTAAGAAAGTAGGCAGCAGGATTGTAGATGTCCGTGTTGACCGTTGGATGAGCATAGGGGTCATCAAAGATTCATTTGAAAAGACTTCTTCCCTCATTTCAGACATGGTTGTGCCTGCTAAGGCCCAAAGAAAAGAGTCTTTTCAAGAAGCATTAATTCGTTTAGGGCTCACTGAACAAGATCTGATTCAAAGAAAAAAAGAATTTTTTAGACTGGTTGTCGTATATACAATCATTGGTTTAACCATCGTTATGTATGGAATATACATGGCCGTTAATCAGCATTTTGCCGCCGGATTGATTTCTATTTGTTTATCGTTATTTGCTTTTGGTCAGGCTTTTCGATTTCATTTTTGGTTATTTCAAATACAGCATCGAAAATTGGGATGTACTGTTTCAGAATGGTTAAATTCAAAAGTAACAGGAGAAGAATCTCCCGAGGCTTCTGCCCCATCCCCTAAACCATACAACCAAAAAACGATTGATAATCAAAAAACAAAACAAACAAACCAAATTCAAGATAAGACAAAAAAACAAAGTAATATTGACTGAGATGATATGTTGAGAAAATATTAATATGAAATGGTCTAAGTGGATAGTTGGTGGCCTTATTTTATTGTTTTGCCTTCCCGGTACAGGTTTTGCTGAGACTTTATTTAATCCTCCCGCTACGGACAAATCATTAGAATACCTTGGACTTGTTTTTGGAAAAGTAGGTGATCTGCCTGTTGCGGGGGGGGACCAAACACTTTCCGTCCTCATGCGTTTAATTAACCAAATAGTTTTGTCTCTTGGTTTTGTTATCGTGGGCTGGACCATTTTTGTGTCTTCTCTTCATTCTGCTCACGAAGGCGAAGTCATGGGCAAAAAGTGGTCTTCCATATGGGTACCCACTCGAGCTGTTGCCGGTATGTATTTACTCTTACCTTCTGCTAGCGGATATTCTTATATTCAAATCATGGTGATGTGGGTCATTTTGCAAAGCATTGGGGCAGCAGATGCCTTATGGAATCAAGTGCTCACCTCTTGGGAACAAGGCGGCGCCATCAATAAACCAGCCCCCACTGTAAAACTCACGGGGGGAAGCACCGCTGTATTTAGCATGTTTAAATCTAAACTATGCGAAACCATGCTAAACAGCCAAGCCAGTGGCTATGAACTCAAAGAACCCATTAGCTTTTTTCAAAAAGATGACAAAGCCTATTGGGGCTATCCTACTTATGGTAACGATGTTTGTGGAGAAATAGATCTTTCTCAAATGGTGGGCACGGTACAAGCCAATGTTTCCACTAAACTCACCGAACCTCAAAAAGCACAAATCATGCAAAGTTATTTTTATGCGTTGAACATCGTTCAAATGAATTTATCAACGCCTGCTGCAGAAGCCGTTAATGTGCCAAAAGAAAATTGGGCAAATTATCTTTCCTTAGTGAATGGTGTTTTAGAATTAAAACGTGCCATTTCTAACACCTTAGAAAATTCCATGACCAGTGTTGCGCCTTCAACCGATAACATGGTTGACACCACTGTGGCGCGAGAAGCGGGATGGATTCATGCTGGCGGTTTTTATTTTAATATTGTTAAGGGTGATAATAAAACGGGCGTTTCGAAGATGACGTTTGCCGCCCCTGCTGCCGATATGGAAAATTTATGCACTGAAAAAAGCGAATTTTGTCCAGATGTGCTCACCAAAATCACCGATAAATATTCTCAATATATCACTTTTATCGATTCAAATATCGCCCCAAGTGACGCCGAGACAATGACCATAACAGGTTTTACCAATGGCTTAAGCTCTTTACCCCCCGCAGGTCAATCTTCTTTAGCCGCCATAAACGATTCTCTGAAAGGCACGGTCGATGATTTTGTAAAAGGTTTGAGCGGAGATGGTGTAACCGATCCGCTACTGGCTTTAACCAGTGTCGGGCAAACCATTATGACGGGTTCTGAATCGGCCATCTGGGCTTGTATTGCCGTATTAATCATTTTAGCCGTGGTCTCTAGTATTATGAAATCACTTCAACCTGGCGGCTATATTGTCGATTCAATTATCATTGGTGCGGTCACTGTCGTGCTCTTTTTAGTATTTTTGCTTTGGAGTGCAGGCATGATTTTAGGGTTATATTTGCCCTTAATTCCGTATTTGTTATTTTTATTTGGCGGATTAGCCTGGATCATCATCGTGATTGAAACGATTGTTTCTTCCCCTTTGATAGCCTTAAGTCTCATTGTGCCATCCGAAGATGAAATTGGCAAAGCAACGGCCGCAATTGTGATCATCGTGGGGCTTTTCTTTAGACCGCCCTTAATGATTGTGGGATTTGTTTTTGCCTCAAAATTATTAATGGTTGCCGTGGGTATGTTAAATTACGGCTTCACAAATGTATTAAATACCACTATTTTGGGGATAGGCCTGTTTGGTGCTATCGCGATTGTTATTATCTATGCGGGTATATTAATCGCCATCGTACACGAGGCATTTTCTTTAATTTATGTCTTGCCCGACAAAGCCTTAAGGTGGATGGGTGGCCATGCTGAATCACCCGACATCGCTGGTAACTTGAAAAAAATTGAAGGCAACGTAGATGCCGCAGCAAAAATTAGTAGTGGGTTAGCCAAAGGCGCTACCTCCGCTGCAATGAAAGTAGCGAAATAAAGCTAAGAAGGTAATGAAAAATGAAAGCAATTAAGTCCTGGTTAACGTATTCTCTCTTTCTCTTTACTTTGCTGTATTCCGGGACGGTATTTGCTGCTTTTGACGATGTTTTTATTCGCAACCCTGGTGATATGTCTATTCAATACTTAGGCACCATTTTCGGTATTGTGGGTAATGCGCTTGTAGGAGATGGCAATAATGTGCTTGCCGAAATGTTTCGTGTTTTCAATATCGTGGTCTTATCCCTAGGTACCATTGTCGTGGTATACACAGTTGTCGCTTCCACACTCAACACCGCCCAAGAAGGCGAAGTGATGGGTAAAAAATGGTCTTCGATGTGGTTGCCCTTACGTTCTGCAGGCGGTTTAGCCATTTTGCTCCCCACCAGTTCTGGCTATTCTCTTATACAAATTTTAATGATGACCATTATTTTAAAAGGCGTTGATGCCGGTAACGCTGTTTACAATACTGTATTAGACAGAGCAAATGAGGGCCAAAGCATAGGTGCACCTAAGCAAACAGTGAGTAACTCGCTACTAAAAACACAAACTTTAAATGCATTTAATATGGCCACTTGTGCGGCTTATTTAAACCAACATAATGAAATTATCGGGGGAAACCTTGTTACCGTCTATCGTGTCGGTAATGCCGTATACGTGGGCACAGAAAGTGATCCTGCTCATCAAAAAATTTGTGGATCGGTGATGTTATCAGGCAATCCTGATCCAACAAAAATCACCCAATCATCCTGGGAGCAAGCTCAATTAAGCGCAGGAGAATCGGGTTTAAGTGTTGCAAGCAGTTATGCCTCTGAAGCCATCCAACCCAGCACTGCTTGGACAACCACTGGGGCACAAATTAATATTGCTCGTGCAATAAAAACACCTTTAGTTAGCGTAAATGTCACTGTCAATACTGATTTTCAAGGGGCTTTAAACGAGGCCAAAAAAGCAGGATGGCTTTTTGCGGGGGTCAATTATTTTAGATTATTATCACCTGATGGGGTAACCGATTTGAAGCCACCTCCCCCTTCATTTCTCTTCTCGCCCGATAATTTAAATAATTTAGGGTATGAAGTAGATGGGATGAAATTAGGCACATACATTTCGTTGCAAGCAGATAATTATCTCTTGGCAACCGACGCAGGCACCACCATCGAAAGTACTGAAGGCACCATGTTGGATAGAGTTAAGGCCGCAGGTGCCGCTCAGATTGGGGGCAAAGCGGGTGGTTGGACAACTCAAATTGTGGGCAGTGCAGGCTTAGGAGACACGTTTGAATCCATTCGTGATTCGCTTGGAACGGGTGAAGGCGATGCATTGAGTTCAATGCGCAAAATTGGTACTGATATCATGCAAGGCATCGAAACGGCCTTTTGGACCATGCTGGGTGTGACAGTAGGCCTCGCCTTAGTGGTCTGCTTTTTTGCAGGGTTGCAACCGGTTTGCTCCATGTTCTTTACCTTAATATCCATGTTAATACCCGTTTTACTTTTCTTTATGACGCTTCTATGGTCGGTGGGGGTTTTACTGGGGCTTTATATCCCCATGATCCCGTATTTAGTATTTACCTTTGGGGGGTTAGCGTGGATGATAATGGTCATCGAGGCCATTGTGGCCGCTCCCATCGTTTCACTTGGCTTAGTGACCCCTTCTGGAGAAAACCTCGGAAAGGCGAGCCCAGCTGTTTTACTAATCGCCAATATTTTTATGCGCCCTTCCCTCATGGTCATTGGGATGGTTATTGCCGCTAAATTATTAGACGTTGGTATTAAAATGCTAAATTTCGGATTTAATTATTTTATGACCACCATTGGTGGCGGCAATTATGGCTTCTTTGCGAGTATTGCTTTACTCATCGTCTACGGGGGTATTGTTATCGCTATCACGCATGAATGCTTTACCCTTATTCATGTGTTGCCCGATAAGGTAAACCGTTGGATTGGTGGCCAAGCAGAACAATCGAATGTCGCTAAACAAATGGGTGAAATGCAAAAGACAGTACAAACTGCTTCTCAAACCTCTTTACAGATGATGCAAGCGGGTACGAAGGCCATTGGGGAAGTGAAAACAGTGGTTGAAAAAGTCACTCAAGTTGCAGGTAGTGCCGCAGGCGGTGCAGGTGGATTACAATCAGGCGGAAAGTAACTCACCCACACTACAACAATCTATCATTTAGCCAGGGTGAATTAGCTTGCGACCCAATTGGTTTGGTCTTTCTTCTTCTTGCTTAGAAACACTGCCCATTTTTTGCATGAATGTTTTAAATTCAACATCAAAGGCATGCGCTAAACTAGGCGGCGGTAAAAAGCCTGCCTGAATAATCTGCTCTCTTGTCGATTTTTCGTCTAAATTCATTTTAATTTGTTCAGTTGTTAGATTACCAGGGTTAAATCTTCTCGCCGCGGGAACCGCATTGTACTCTGCAAGTTGCTCGAAGTATGGCGAAAATGCTACAAATCTCAATCCTGAGAAGAATAAGAAAAAAATCGCACTCGCACCCACAGTGGTCGCGTCGTAACCTAAAATATGCATGATACTATCGTAAAATGATTGACCAGAAAGCGCGCTAGGTTTATAGCTGGAATGTCTACTATCCGCTTTGTTCGTATTGTTCCCAGCGTCTTTAGAAACTTTTTCTAATTTAGCTTCTAAATCAGCAAAAAATTGTTTGTAAGCATTTATTTCATTTTGCTTAGCGGCGGAAATATTTCGCAATTTAGCAACGTGTGCATCAAAATTATGCTTAGCCGTTTTAGCAAAATCTTGGATATATTCTAATTGATAAGAAGTGCATGTATTTAAGTCTTGCAATATTTTCTGCGTATCTTTTTGTGAAAAATCACGCATAGCACCAGTTGGCGTGAGGGGATTTAACTTACCGTAATGACGGTTACAAAAATCTATAAAGTCAGGAGTAAATGTCATGCGCTTATCACCTAGAATGTTTAACTGACCGCATTGTACACATATCTACCCAAGATTGTAAAGTTAGTTGGTAAATCAAATGCGATTTTCTTTAGCTTTAACAGGTGTAATTACTTGATTTAAATATCATTTTATATGGACATCCATATTAATTATATTTCTTAGGTTTAGCAGATTTAGGCAAAAAAAATGGGCAGTGTATCTGATTGTACTTCAGACATACTGCCCATATTGTTCCTAATTTATTATCTAGGTTTGTTAATCAAATTATAACCAAGCTGATCCTGTCTATTTTCAGTAGACTGCTTAGCAATAGCCCCCATTTTTTCTGAAAAGGTTTTAAATTCTACTTCTAATGCACGTCCTAAATTAGGCTTAGGGACAAAGCCCGCTTGCATGATATCTTCTGGGGTTGAGTCTTTATGCAAAAGCGCATTAGCTTGCTCTTCTGTAATCGCCACCGGATCGAATCTTCTAGAAGGTTCTGTTGCGGTGTATTCTGCCGCTTGCTCCCAATAAGAAGTTCCTAGCATAAATTTTAAAGCTGAAAATGCTAAGAAAAACATCGCACTTGCGCCAACAGTGGTCGCGTCATAACCGATTACATGCATGATGCTTTCATAAAACGACTGGCCCGCAGGTGCTGCCGGCTTATAAGCCGAATTCGAATTTTCTTGCATATTTTCTAAGTTTTTCTTTCTAGACTTTTTGCTCATTATTTTTTCTAAATCTAAGAAAAATGCATTATAGCTATCTATTGCTCTTTGCTGTTCATCTGAAACATTCTTTAAATTAGCGATTTTTTCATCTAAAGCAACTTTTGCATTTCTAGCAAAGCCCATGACAACATCTAATTGCTCTGATGTGCATTTTTTAAATTCCTCTAATAAATCATCTGCGTCTTTTTTCGACAATTCTTGCATCTCATCTGTCGAGGTAAGGTTGCTCAATTTCTGTCTACAAGCAATACCAAATTTCACAAACTCAGTCGTATATACTTTCGTCATATCTAATACCTCACAGCTTTTACAGGCTCTATTTTACCTTTTTGCGAGCCGCCTTACAAAGTCACCCGTCTGTCATAATACCCCGCTCATCTGCTTTTTATCCTATCTGGACATCCATATTAATTATCTTGAATAATGAGTTTAAATAGGTGTAACTACTTGTTTAAAAATAGATATAAATAGGCGTAACTAAACGCAATAGGCGCCATTAGCTTATTGATAGATAGTAGGAATAAGTATTTTCAGAATAGTAAAATGATTAAGTTAAATATTTTGTGATTATGCGACTAGCGTTGTAGGTTGATAACAATTTAGGGCTACACGCATCCCCTTTGGGGTGGATCTTCCCTTGTTCTTACCAAAATTGAGTAAATTAGCTTCTGACCCTAAAGCATAGAAAAAATATTTTTCTAAATTTTTAACAATCGTTAACCAACCAGCAGAGGTTAATCCTAACCTATCTAAAATAGGCGCATAATTATCTAATATTTTACCCGGCTTACCTTCTCTCAGAACTCGGCCTGTGACATCGACTAATTCTAAATAATCATAAAAACGAATATTAATATGAGGAAGATCGGCTTTAATATTATCTTCGAAAGGCATAAGACTATCGGGTGGTGTATTTTGAGCGTCATTTTTGAAATGCTCAATACGATCGTATATAGAAGTAAACTCTGATTCTTCAGGCGTAGCCGCAATTTTTGATCTAATAGGATTCAGATCAACATAGGCCATAGCACTCAACACGGCCCCTTCATCTAATAGTGCTTGTGATTTAAATCTCCCTTCCCAAAAACGCCCCTGACATTCATCTTCTTTATTAGATAATCTAGCGATATTTTCATTTAAGCATCGCATAAACCAGCTGATGCTGGTTAGCCTTTCTCGTAATACTTCTATTTTTGGTAAAGTCTGTTTTTTGAGAACCGAAGGGAATTGTTTTTTAGCAGAATGAGGACCAAAAATAGCTTTCCAACGCGCAATCACTTCTTCGTCAGACCAGCTTTTGGCTAAATCGGAATTAACATATAAAACAAGGTGATAATGATTGCTCATTACTGCATAAGCGCTAATATGAATGGCAAATACATTGGCGAGATATTTCATTCTGGCAATTAGCCACTGTTTACGATGATTATAATCTTTGCCTGTTTCTGAATCTGTGCCGCACAAATAGGAACAACGAACACAGCGCGTCATGCAATGATAATACTGAGTGGAATCTAAATCGATTTGGGCAGAACGCGGTAGAGTCATTAAACTTCCCTGTTTAAATATTTGTTTAATTTATATTTTCATCCTACCCAAAAAATACAAAGCAAGTCAAACTAATATGGATGTCCAATTAAAAATTATTTAAGTTTCATTTTTGAAACCACATCCATTCCCGGAAGCGAATCCATACCTGGCATCTCGGGTTTAGGTACCAAAGATTTGAGAGAATCCATGCCTCCAGCTCCACCACCAGGACCTCCGCTCATCATTGACATTGGATTAGGTGGGCCCCCAGCGCCGCCACCTGGACCATTGATCGCACCAAGTGCCTTGTCCATGCCTGGCATTCCGCCACCGCCACCACCCATTCCTGGGATTTCTGGCATTCCACCACCTTTACCACCACCCATTCCTGGGATTTCTGGCATTCCGCCGCCTTTACCACCACCCATTCCTGGGATTTCTGGCATTCCGCCGCCGCCTAAACTACTCACAGCCTTAGAGGCCATACCGATGCCTTCTTTAGCAATACCAACCACTCCACCAATTGCCGCACTTAAATCTCCACCAAGATCTTCCGATGGTTTTTCGCCTGCTTTTTCTGCAATTTTTCCAATGCTACCCGCAGCATCGCCGACACCTTTAGCTGGACCTTCAGGTTTTCCCTCAGGGGGAGCGCCACCTTCTTCTTTTTTACCTCCGCCGCCGCCAGGCATGCCACCTTTAAGCATTTCTTTAGGATCAATTCCCATGGCTTTTGCGCCTTTAAGAGCCATCCCACCTACCCCAGGGGCAATAGCATTAGCACCAGCTTCCATACCAGCATCCATGATGGCGTCTTGCGCGCCGCCTCCTGGGCCGCCACCCGCACCGCCCCCTCCGCCGGGGCCTGAGGGGCCGCCAGCTCCTGTCCCAGGAAGGTCTGGTAACCCAGGAAGCTCTGGCATCTTTAGATCTGGCATAAAATTTACCTCTCTAAACTAATATGGGTGTCCAATTATAGGTTTGAGTTGAAGTTTGCCCATTAAGTTCTATTTTTGTTTAGCCTTTGTTTTTTGCTCTTCTGCTGGATTATCTTGTGCAGGGCCTGCTGCTCCGCCCCCCGATAAAACGCCCTTCGCTGCATTCGCGAATTCTTTAGCTAAAGATTTAAGTGAGAACCCTTCGCCTTTTTCATCTTCTTTATCTTTGTTCATTGTCATGCTTGGCCCTTGCTTTCCAGCGCCTTTCTCGTTTGCATTACTTTCACTTAATGCTTTATCAGCCCCTTCTAGACCACCAGGTGAGGAAGGTTTAAGAGCCCCCATACTGGATGTCTTTTCTTGTCCTTGCTTTAAAAGATCTTCTCCAAAATTTTTGACTAAATTCATTGCCGATTCCAAAGGATCTTTACCGTTCATTAAATCTTGGCCAAAACCTTTTGCCGCATCCTGAACAAGATCTTTAACTCCACCACCGGAATTTTTTTGTTCAGGTTGAGGTTGATTTTGTTTTGCTGGGCCTGGTTCAGGCGTAGCGGATTGTTCTTGAGGTCCTCCCGATGGTTTATTTTGCATCGCTTTCTCAGCAACCTGCCCACCTACTTG
>CADEEZ010000013.1:40709-55019 GCA_902826485.1 uncultured Gammaproteobacteria bacterium | reverse complement strand
GTCCTCCCGATGGTTTATTTTGCATCGCTTTCTCAGCAACCTGCCCACCTACTTGCCCACCTAACTGTGAGCCTATCTGCTCACCCACCATTGTACCCATAGGCCCTGCAACAGAGGTGCCAATAGCCGCTCCACCAACCCCGCCAAGCGTTTTTCCAGCTTCTTTCCCGCCCATTTTAGCCATATCATCCATTGGACCCGTTTTTGATTCTGCTTTTTTGTCTTGCGTTGCCGCGCTTACATCTGGCGTACCGCCACCAACAGCCCCTACCCCTTTCGTTACTGCGCTTATGTCAGGCATACCGCCACTTGCACTATCAAGCCCTTTTGTTACTGTGCTTATATCAGGCGTACCGCCACCACCAACAGCACCCATTCCTTGTTTCGCGATATTACTTACATCAGGTGCTCCCGTTTCTGCTCCAGGTGATTTTTCTTGAGGTCCTCCCGATGGTTTATTTTCCATCGCTTTCTCAGCAACCTGCCCACCTACTTGTCCACCTATCTGTGACCCTAGCTGCTCACCTATGACTGTACCCACAGGCCCTGCAACTGAAGTTCCAATAGCCGCTCCAGCACTGCTTCCAAGTGTTTGTCCCACTTGTTCCCCACCCATTTTGGCAACAGAATCCATTGGATCCGTTTTTGGTGATTTCACACCAGCATCTTGAGTATCCTCCATCGGTTTTTTATCGCCGCCCTTAGGTTTTTCTGGTAATGCTTTCGGTTCTTTGACCTCAGGTTTTTGCTCAGGACCTGTTTCAGGTTTTGTAGGCTCATTAGCTTTGGGTTCACTACCTTTAGATTGAGATGATTTTTCCATCTCATCCTTTCGCAATTCCCATCGCTCTTTTGGCTTATTCTCTTCTGGTTTTTGCTCAGGTTTTTGTTCAGGACCTGTTTCAGGTTTTGTAGGCTCATTAGCTTTGGGTTCACTACCTTTAGATTGAGATGGTTTTTCCATCTCATCCTTTCGCAGTTCCCATCGCTCTTTTGGCTTATTCTCTTCTGGTTTTTGCTCAGATTTTACTTCAGAGGGTTTTACTTCTGCCGTTTTCTCTTTCTTATCTTCAGGTTTAGGTATTTCAGGTAATGCTTTAGGTTCTTTGGCCTCAGGTTTTTGCTCGGGACCTGTTTCGGGTTTTGTTTCGGGTTTTGTTTCAGGTTTTTGCTCAGCAGCTTGAGTAGGCACTTGTTCTTTTTTCGTGTCTTTACCTTCATCTGGTAATTTTACTTGGGCCTTATCTGCAGCTCCCTTAACTTGTCCCATCATCTGAGCCAACCCATCAAGGATCGCTTGAATTGCGGCATCTAAACTGCCTACTTCTTTATCATCGTCCTTTGCTTCACTGCCCCCTTTTGGTGATTTTTCTTTTGGGCCTTTATCGTTTTTAATGTCTTTGTCTAATTGCTTCCCTTCTTTCATTAAACCTGCGCCTTCTTTGGCAAGCCCCATAATCGCATTTGCTTTTCCTGAAAGACCTTCGGCTTTGCCGAGCTCTCCTACTTTATCAGCAAATTTCCCTACTTTTTCTTGTAAAGCATCTTTTCTTTCTTCAAGAGACTGAGTTGGTCCCTCTTTGGCTCCCTCTTTGGCATCAGGTTTTTTATTTTCAATATTTTCTTTTTTAGTATCTAAAGCACTTATTTTCCCTTTAATATCGTCGGATTCTTTTTCTTTGCCACCACGTTCATCTGAATATTTTTTATATAATTCATCTTTCTTAGCATTTTGCTCATCAATCAATGCATTTACTTTGCTAGGGTCAGCTTCATTTTTATTTCGTTCATCTTGAATTTTTTTATCATAATCTTTGTTTAAAGCAGCATTATCTTGTTTAAATTTATTGTCAATATTATCCATTGCTTTTAGCGTGTTCGTATGTTGCCCCTCTAATTCCTTGCGCTGGTCAGGATATGCCTTCATAAACTGCTTATCTTCTTCATTCATTTTAGGCTGAGTTGATTCCGCTTTTTCTTTTTTTCCTTGTTTTTCTTCTTGTGGCATCATCGTTTGGAGATCTTTTTGTATACTTCCCACGCCTTTAAGAATGGCCATTAGGGCTGCATATAACGATCCTATTTCTTCATCTTCGTCATCTTTACCCGAAGACTTTCCTTGTTTCTTTTTACCTTCCATTTCCTTACCTAATTCTTTCCCTTCTTTTTTTAGCTCTTTTCCTGCTTTAAAAGCGTCTTTAATGGCGCCAGGTTTATCTTCTGCTGTGCCAATGGCTTTTACTTTATCTAAAAAATTACCCTGTTTTTCTTTTAAACCATCTAATTTTGATTTAATATCTGAATTGGGATCAGGTTTACTTTCGTCTTTAGATTCCGTTTTAGCTTCTGTTTTGTTATCTTCAGCTTGAGGTTTAGTAGGAGGCGTAGGTAAGGGTTTTGCAGGTTTAGCTTCTTGGTTAGTTTCAGGTTTTTCAGGTTCAGCCTCAGTTTTTTTAGTCGGGGGTGTAGGCAATTCTTTTGCAGGTTTAGCTTGAGGTGTACTTTCTTCAGGGGTAGCATTATTAGTCTGTGATTGTTCTTGAGCAACAGGCTCTGCTTTTAATCTTTCTTCGTTTAAATTGCTTAATTGTTTTACATCTTCTTGATTTATATCAACACTCACGGGCTTTTGAAATTCCGGATCGCCTGCTTGAAAAACCGAGCTTGCTTTAGCTTGTAATTGATCCCCACCCATATCTTTAATTTCAAAATTAAAGTTTTCTTTATTATCTTTAATATCAGCAAAACCTTTATCAAGCTTTTCGTTTTTACTTATATCTCCATTGTTCATAAAGTCTTCCGCAGCGCTTACTTGCCCTTTCGTAACAGGAGCAGCTGTAGTGTCCTTTTCTTCAGGTTTATTAGGAGTGATTTCAGGACCTGGCATAGTTTTATCCCTCAAAAATTATTTAAAAAATTCTTTCGCACTGGGCTACTTTCTACCACCACCACCGGAACCTGTCTTTATTGTAGTAGTACTCGAATTATCTCTAGGTGGCGGTTCAACAAAAGTTTCAGAAGTAAGCGCAGGTCTTTTGTTTGCTTGTTGTGTATTGTCAGCCACTCGCTGAATCGCACTTTCAATTTTAACGTCGGTCATATTTTTTAACACTGAGCCATCTTGCGCCACATTCTTCGCAATATCTTTTAATAAGTCTTTTTCACCAACGCTTAACGCACTAAATTCTTTATTGTTAGTGGTTAAATAAGCTTGAGTAATTAGAGCGTAATACCCTATCATCCTTTGATTCTCATCTGGGGATTTAAGCATACTAGGGCGGTAAGCCGTATTCTTTTCCATTTGTGCATCAATGTTATCTTTTGTTTGAATTTTTGCGCCTTCATCCATCATAAACCTGAAGGTATCCATTATTTGTTCATTCGAGGCCGATTTTAAATCCCCTATACGATCTAACCCAGCCAGGATGCTATCGTAGGCTTTATATCTATCAATAGTGGGAGTCGGACCATGTAAACTAGGTTTAGATTTATCTTTGCCTGTTTTAGGTTTTGGCATTTGTATTTGTAAAGGTTGAGATTCAGGCTCAGGCATAACTTCAGGCTGCGGAAGCACTTGATCCGTCTGCGTCGTACCTATTGGTGTTTCAGGTACATTCGTATTTGTCACACTAGGTTGTGGTTCAACATTTGGTGGACGCTCAATCATTGTTGCATCAATGAGTTCAGCCTGCTGTATAATGGGTTTGTTTGCCTCTGGGTTTACGTTAACCCTCTCTAGCGGTTTCGGAATGTTTTCTGATGTTGTTGAAAAAAGATCATTCTGAGTTGTTGTATTTTGTTGTTGTTGAGGCTCAGGATTTGGTGGCGTATTAGTGGGCCTAGGTGGAGGTGTTTGCGTAAGATCGCTTTGTGGCCCGGTTGTTACTTCAAGCAAGGGTTGAGTATTTTGAGGCGTAACGTTTGGTGAAGGATTTGTTATTTCAGCAAGGGGTATTTGATTATTAGAAGCCGTATTGCCGGCTCTGTTTGCTTCAGGATTAGGATTTATTTGAGCAGAGATTTCAGCGATCTGAGACTGTATGCCTTTTACTTTTTCTTCATTTTGTATTATTTGCCCCTTTCCTTCACCTTCATGTTTTGCAATTTGATTATTTACTCGGCCTAATTGACGTTGTAATTTTTCAAGACGTTCAGGTGTATTTTTGGGATTGTCAGCCTCTAGATTTGCATGCTCAGCAATTTTAGTCTCTAATGTACCTTTTCGAACCTTCAAATCGGTGCCAACTTGAGCATAATTATCCACATTTACGTTAGCTGTGCCTAGTTTATTTTCTAACTTTTCAAGTCGGGCCTCGTATTTTACTTCACCTAATTTTGCTTTAAGGGTGTCTACATTGCCTTGAAAATCCTTTAATTTTGTCTTTGCTGTTTCTTGAGCTTGCTCTAGAGAAGCCTGTTTACCATTTAAATTAATTAACTTGCCTTTGGTTTCTGCTAATTTTTTATCTAACTCAATTTTTTGTGCTTTTTCTTCAGGTGATTTTAAGTCATCTGGTATTTTCTTTAAATCGTTTCGAAGTTCTTTTATTTCCTTTAGATCTTTTTCTAAACTTGTCTTATTATTATTGAGTGTTTCAGCCTTGTTCATCGCATCAATCTTTTGTCCAGCTAATTTTTCAACTTCAGCTATTTTGTCTTGTTTATCTCTTCCTTTATTCGGTGCATTCAATTCATCAGCATGGTTCGCATCAGCTGCCTTTTTCATTTCTGCTAATTCAGCAGAGGTTTTTCCAATCTTTTTCTCAAGTTTTTCAATGGTCGTATACAAACCTAATTCTTTTTCCTTAAGCTTATCTAACTCAACTTTTTGTTGATCTAATTTAAGTTCAGCTCTTTTGGCATCTCTTTGTAAAAAGGGAGTATCTTTAACGGTTTGTTTATCGGCTTTATACTTTTCGTTTGCTTCTTTTAATTTAGGTAACACTTCTTGATATTCAGCCATGGCTTTTTGCCATTTTTCATCTTTTTCGGCATCGCCATGTTTTTTAAATATTCTTTCGGCTTTGGCCATTTTAGATATAGCTGAATCATATTTATCTTGTTTTTCAGTCAGTTTTTCTTTATTTTCTTTTAATTTTTCATCTACTTCTAACAATCCTTTTTCTCTTTCATCACCAGGGCCCATTGCTTCAAATTTCTTTTTTTCTTCTTTGAGTTCTTTTCTTTCTTCTTTGAGGGCCTCAATGTCTTTTTTTAACCCATCGGCGTCTTTTAGGGCCTTACCATGATCTTCTTTTGCATATTTTCGTAAAGCCCCACTATGTAAGTGGGCTCTATTATGATTCGCTCTGATCCAATTAACACCATCTGGCACTTTGGTTATTGCTTTTTTGGTGCCAAACAATAATTCAAATAGCAACATCAGCAAATTGTACAAAGCCAGCTCTAAAAGGGCCGCTTCGGTCATCCCTTCTGCGCCACCACTGACCGTTTTCATATTTCGGCCCAATCTATCGGCAGCTTGTCCTAAGCCGCTTTTTCTGAAGCTTTCGTTTTTTTGTTTGATTTTATCAGGCTTGCTGTGCTTAATTTCATCATCGAGTCCCAGCGCTTTTAGCTGGTCTTTTCTTTCTGCCGCTTTATTATCAGTAACTTGTTTATCTAATGCTTTATCACCTAAATCTTTGGGGGTATCGGTATTATCACTTTGATGCGTAGGCGTCTCATCACCTGTAAGCTCTTGTGTTGGCTTATCGCCAATAAGCTCTTGCCGTATATCTGGGGGTGCATCACCACCTAAGTCAGTTATTTTGCGGCTTGACAATTTTCTAATTTTAGCCATAAAGCCTTTTTTAGGTTTATTCTGAGTATTATCATCAGAATCGAGCCCAGGCTCAGTGTGAGGTGTGTTGACCTGTAGGATTTCTTCCTGACCCGTATTATCTGAATCTGACATAAATCAATCCTCAACTCGTATTTGAACCTGAGTGGCTGGTTAATCACACAGCCCCACCGGGAATTTATCTTAAACTCCTGGTTGCTAATAGAGAGACAAGATATCCCTAAAAAAGTTTTAAAATTAACACCAATATTTCTTAAATTTCGACCTATCACCAAACTCAATGTTTTTTACTGCGTACCCAAATTTTTATTTTTATTAACTATGTCTTTTTTTGGACCGTCAATTTTGGATGAATGGTGCGTTGTTACTTTTTCTATTCTTTGCACCCCATTTTTATCCATCGCTAATTCTTTAGCCAAATTTTGTAAATACATATCGTCTTGTGTGCTAATGGGCGCTTGTTTGTTCTGTTTCATATGGGCTTCATATAACACATGAAATACTTTATTTTCTCTGACGCGAACATCATCTTGTTCTAATGGCACGCCTAAAATCAGCAACAAATTCTTTTCACACAGTCTTAAATAATGATTATTTTTTCGAATTAAATTACTGGAGTTCACATCATAACTGGGCATAAAGTTTTTGATATCTCTTGATTCTTTTTCTGATTCTTGTTTAACATTATTTTTTACTTGAAATTGTTGTAATACACTGGGTGCATGCTTTTGTTCCAGAACGCTTTCTGAACCAAAAAATTCAAACATATCAAATGCTTCTGCACGTACCGCTGGCTTGAGTTTTAAATCGCTTTCTATTAAAAATGATCTTTCTTCAATTTCAGCAACACTTAAATATTTTACATGAGGGTTATTTTCAATATTTGCATAATTGACTTTTAACTGATAATGACCCTTGTCATCTGGTCTATCTAAATCATAAATTTTGGCCAAGCACTCACGATACTTATCCCCTTGTTTAAACCTTAAAATATCTGCCAAATTTTCCATTTCACTAAATTTATTTTTAATGTCTTCGGCTTTTGCCTTATCTTCACTTTTATCACTCTTATTGAGCGTTTTATATTCTGACAAGAGATCTAATTTGAACGTTTCATATAGGCTTTGTACTGAAGTCAATAATCTTATTCTTTCTAAATTATCACGCGTTTCTTCATTTGCTCTGTCCCAGGCGCCTATTCTTTGATTAAAATCTACTCTCATGATGCCTGTTTCAAGTTCTTGTTTTATCTCACGGCCATTTTGTGTTTTAAAAAATTCACTGTTTTGTGGATCGGATAAACCAGCCAAGATATCTTTTTTTTGTTTCATGGCCTCATCAGGCTTCAAAAGTGCCCAATTACCAGATTGCTGAGCCTGTAAGATTAACTCATTTCTGGAGATCACTGAATCTGAAAGTTGATGTAGAGCTTGTCTGGCTTGTATGGGGGAAGTAAAAGGGATTAAGCTTGGCGCAGAATAAATAACTCTATAAGCATTATCTTGTTCTGATTTATTTTTGGGAAAATATAATTCTTGAATTATTTTGTCATTGAGCTTATGTTGCTCTTTGATGAGTCGAATTTCTTCTTCAATAACCCGAAAATAGTTAACTTTAGATAAACTTTCTATTCTTATTAAAAATCGGGCTATTTTAATCAGTTCGGCTTTATATTCTTTTAACACTTCTTTTTCTATGTTTTCTTCAATAGAAAAATATTTAATTAAATATTGAATAATGATATTTTGGGCTAACTCTTTTTTAAAGTCATCGGATTTTGAAATTAAGGCTTCTTTTTCTTCTGTTATTTCTGCACTTTCTAAAATGATTTTTTCACGAAAGCGGTTTAACTCTGCACAGATGCTCGAACTTAGCTTTAATATATCATTACGCTGCTGTTGAGCATTGGGATAAGATTTAATTTTTTCGATCAGATCATCAACATCAGTCATGATAACCTACCCAGCTGCGTGCATGCGCACTCAATGGTTAATTATGTACTGATGTTTTGACCTGAAATTAATAAGATTAGTTCAAAAAAATCCCTAGCCTTCGCCTTCTTCTTGCTCATCAGGCTCTTCGGCTTCACTACCGCCTGTCTCATGTCCGGTGTAGACT
Source organism: uncultured Gammaproteobacteria bacterium (assembly GCA_902826485.1). GTDB lineage: Bacteria > Pseudomonadota > Gammaproteobacteria > Berkiellales > Berkiellaceae > CADEEZ01. The sequence goes on along the minus strand of CADEEZ010000013.1, from coordinate 47,098 downwards.
TTTCCACCAAATTGTTCTAACAAGATATTAATAGCATCCATCGCTTCATCAGCAACAGGCGTTAGTTTTAGATCTTTAGGTGGGAAATGGGTTGATTTAATAATATCGTTAACCAAATTATCGGCTGTTTTGCCCGCATCCGCTTCAGATGCGCCAATTAATCGTTCAATATGGAGTAACCCATCTCGTGTTCTACCCCGCAATAATAATGGATTTGAGAAGGAATCAACTTCTTCTTCTCCAATTAATTCAGCCGCAAAATCAGGTACCGCAATCGGGCTAAAGGCACTAACTTCGCCGGCAAATTCTTGGCTTTGTTCAGCTTGAATTTCTTCTTGCACTTGTTTTTGTTTAGACACTTCCATTTCAAGTAAAGCAATAACCGCTGCAATGCCCTTTTCAAATGGCTTGAGTGTTTCATAGTCGTTAATACTCTTTGTGATCACACGGATGTCTTCGTTTGCAGTGGGCGCTGGCAACATAAAACTAGGTGACGAAAAGACTTCTTGGAACCGTCTTAATCGTTTATCCATGTTAATCAAGACTTCATCTGGTGGTCTTTCAACGGTTAAATATTGGTTCACTTGCATACGTTTTGCAGGAGGTGGATTGGCATAAAACATTCTGGCACGAATGATTTTAGACCGGAAGAAAATATGTGCATCCCCTTCCCGCTGATCTCTTAAATCGAGTAAATCGATTCTAGACCGTTTTTCAATACTGGCATTACGTGAATCCATGTAATTATTCGTCATGCTGCCAGCATTGGTTTGAAAACCACTGACACTGGTTGCGTAAGTTTCACCCGCAGTTTTATTGAAAAATTCCCACGTATCTGTCGGATCTTCCATTTTCATACAGATTTTAATGTTCGTATTCGCACCAATAGATGCCGCTTCTTCTTTAGAGGCTTTTTGGAATGCAGGTAAATCTTGTCCGGCAAAGATTGCCGAGAATCCTAATGAACGCGCTTGCGCAGGCACTACCGCAAAACCCTTAACCGCATAGTAACCATACTCATCCATGATACAAACATAAGGTGTGGGTGAAGTGGTTGGCTTACGTAAAATAACGTCTCTGTATTCCCCTTCTACTTCGTCCCCTAACCCTGCTGCCATCATGGCCTTAAGAGACGCAATAATAATTTTACCTAAATTTGATAATTCGTCTGGCGATTTTTCTAACGCAGGTAATAATACAACCATGATACGACGATTTAATACCACGTCTTTTAAATCTACTTCAGGTAAGTTTGTCCGAATGATATGAGAGTATGTATCTGCCAAGGAGCTAAATACCCGACCTAACTGCATGGTAATAAATCCATGCTGTTCGCGCACTTCCCCTGCCTGGTTGCCCTTTTTGGCTTTCTGATAACCTGGCAAGTTATAAATATAGTTATCCAAACCGTCCATAACAATTTGGGGTACATTATCTAAAGGCACACTGTGCGTATCGGTGACGGGAAAACGTCTGTCAACCACCATCATTTCAAGTTTTTCTAAAATAAAATAACCCCGAATTGTATTCGCATCGAGCAATACATGGCCTTCTTCTCGCATGGCGGTTAACACTTTCATTAAAGCTTCTACGAAAGAAATAGCACGGCCTTTCCACATGTCGCCGTCGCCACTGCCGCCCCCAGTATCCATTAAACTGGTCACCAAGTTTGCCAACATGCTAGATGAACCACGAGCAAAAGGATTCATGGTATTTGACAAACGTGTTTTTTGCGGACCAATAATATCTCTTGCACCTGTCATAAAGTTAATGAGTAACAAATCATCATCTCTACCCATTCGACGAACCATGCCAAATACTTTCGCATATAAAGAGTTATCCCCTTTACCATCAATATAGATAAAGCCTGAACCTTGGGCTAGCGAATTAAAGGCAATAGACACTAAGGCTTCTGTTTTACCCGAACCGGTAGAACCGAATATGAGCATATGCGTCCGCATATCATCGTTCGTAAACCACAGTTCTTTATTGGTGTTTTTTTCATTCCCTAAAAAGGTAATCCCGTTCGCTTTTCTGGGTTTAGTGGTACCCGGAATGCAATCATTGTAATCCGGTTCCCCTGAGGCAAGCGGCATTTTACAAGGCAACGTTGCCTTACGAGTAATGGAAAAAAGAAACAGAAAAAAGCTTAAAATTAAAAATACATCGGCAAATATGGGCTCGTAAAAAATACAAGCCGCCGCAGTGCCCAAAATAACAACACCATAAATCGGGTTTGCAAGAAACTCGGCAATACGCTCCCCGAGGGTTCGCGTATCTCGCGCCATCTCACTTGCGCCATGCTCGTGGCGCTCTTCCAAACCTCTTAATCTATCTGCCATATCTTAGCCTGCTGTTAATACTTACTTTTAATGCACCTGAGAACCAATCGCAGGTACTTCTTCATCTTCATCTGGAACATAAACGGTTAAACTCATCGCATAAACTAATGATTTTGTCGCTTGTTCTACCATGGGCACAGCAATGGGTCTGAGTAATTGTTTTTCGACTAACCAATGGGCATAAATACCTGCAATTTCGCAGGTTGCCACAGAACGGCCCACATTGTTTAACATTTGCCACATACGTCTGTCTACCGGTTTTAACCATAAAAAATCGGCTGACGCCAATACCCCATCCGTTCTGGCTACTTCTAACATAGAAGCCATCACCGTGCTCACATAAGCGTGGCGTTTTTCAATGATATGGGTGGGTTTAGATTTTGCGTAATACTTTTTAAGCAATTCTTCGGTTTCTGAATAATCAATTTGCCCTTTGGCTGCAGAAATAGCCAATTTTTTTAAATAACTTCGTGCCACTTCAGGCTCATGTTCTGCTCTGGCAACAAAAATCGCAAACAAGGCTTTAATATGAGGGGCTAATTTATCTGGACCTTCCCATAAGGGGCCGAGTTGCTGAGAAAATACTCTATTGGCTTTGTCTTCTAATACGGTGGCATTTACTTTACCATCTGCACGCCAACTGGCCTTCATATCCCCCACCATTTCGACGTGAACTAATTTATAGGCTTTACAAAATTGTAAGGGATTCATTGCCATTGCCCAAGGACCTTTTCCAATGTCCATGGCCATTAAATCAAGGTTCACAACAGGCGAAATTTGCGGCCAATTTTTTTGTTCTTGGGCCATTAATGTTTCCATATTGTGGGCTCTTACATATCGCATAAATTTATGGTTTTTAAACACAAAAATAGCCATCACCATAATTAAAAATACACTGGGGTACATAAAATAACGACCCACAACTTCGCTGATGTTGGTAAACAAAACGGGGTTAGCAATTAAATCTTGTGGCAGGGCATTATTTAACCAAACGATACCATTGTTCACTTCGCTTTGGTTAATAAACACATTCACCAACATAAATTCGTATAGGCGTATTTTTAAAAACAGCCAAACAAGTTGTTCTTTCAAAAAAAACCAAACGAGCAAGATAATGACCAAAATAGCAAACACACCCCACAACAGGGTCATGCCACCGCCATCACCTTTGTCGCCACCCGCTTCTCCAGCCATAACACTACCTTATACTATGTAATCCAAATTAATCGTACATCAAATCATCTAAAGGCGTCGCTGCCCGTGAAGGCCCAGCGTGGATCAATTCTATTAACACGTCAGTTAAGCATAATAAACTCAACGATCTGGGCGTAGCCTCATCAAATTTTACGCGAACCCCTAGCATGGCTCCTTGCACTTCTTCAAAACTTACCCCAATGCCATATCCTAAACAAAAGGAACTCAACTGATCTGCCCTTCGAGCCATCGCGGGCAATAAACCTGTTTCGCTAAAAACTTGCTCGTAGTTAATAGGTTGATCTCGAAGGGTAAAATTACAGCCCAATGCTTTTGCCACTAAACCCATCTCTTCATTTATATCGGTCGCCATACTTTGTTTCTCTAACTATCTACCGTATGATTACTATAACTTTATTTTTTAGCTGAGTACATAAACAGTTCCGAGTGTTTGGTTTTAGGTCAACTCTGGACTGCTGTATGTATTCGCTTCATAATTTAAGACAAGAACTTTGACAAAAAGTTTAATTTTTTACTATCCTGTTTTAATGGCAAGCACTGGAATAAATATGAGCATGAAAAAGCAACTTGGTTGGTTAACCCTTTTTACCTTGTTATTAGGATTAGGTGCACCACTATTAATAACAGGCTGCGCCAATAACCAAAAGGTCTATGGCGAAGAGCAAAAATCTCCCGAGGAAAGTAGTATACGCCCTCATTTGGAAGCGACAGCAAGCAGCATCGAGCAATCATTGCTTACCTTAGCCGAAACTCAGGAACCTTACCAAAGCCAAGCCGTCAATACCGTTCCGTTGGTAACCAACGCGGGCGGAATGGGTGGCACAGTTAACATAGACTGGTCAGGACCCATTGAACCCTTGTTACAAAAAGTAGCCAGCTACACTCAATATAAAGTTAAAGTTTTAGGGAGTGAACCTCCAGTGGCCATTATCGTTTCGGTGACTGGCAAACAAATGCTCGTGGCCGATGTGGTTAAAAGTGCCGGGCTCCAGGCAGGTAAACGAGCGAACATTGTTGTTTACCCAACTACTAGGATAATCGAACTAAGATATAGCGTAACCTAGCAGACCCTTGCCATGTTATTCTATGATTAACAATAATATTCCAAGCTAAGTGACACAAGCATGTTAAAGCCAGTTTTGAAATCAGTCTTAATGGGGCTGTTCGTAACAAGTATCGTCGCTTGCTCCGGTAGCAATGCGCCCAATCGAGATACCACCACTTTATCTTCATTACGCTCTCTTACAAGAGGGGATGCAAAAGGAAGCGGATTAACTGGTTTACGATATACGGCAATTCGAGATACTGCCTTATCCTTAGGGGCAAGAGGTGGGCTCGCACACCGAGCAAATCAAATTAATGCCGAATTAAAACAAGATTGGCGTCATTTAGAACGTGTTTTTAATTTCAATGCGATGTTGCTCGATGATAATGTGCTTCCCCCCGTTCTGATAGAAGGCAGGGATACGTTAGAACAAGCAAGCTCGGATACCATTCGTTTATCTGACAGACAATATGTGATCTTACATCAAGCAAGATTCGTTACCACTACTCCTCATTGGCGTGAATATTTATGGATGGATTACCCTAAACCTGAATTACCCGATCCCTCTTTATTGCCTAAAGATGAAAATGAAGAACGCGTTTGGGATAAATATGTTTCAGAAGGGTGGGAATCTGGTATACAACAAGCTAATTCTATCTTTCAAGAAAACTTAGGCCGAATTAAACGTGATTATCAAGGCATGGTACGTTATCGTACTTTGTTAGCACAAGGCATGGTGAGTGCGCCTTTTGTTGCTCGTACTGAATTAGGCATTACAGGCGACTGTGATGAAATGGCGGTAAACGACAGAATATTGCGTATTACTGCGATGCCTTGCTTTGAAACAGATGGCTCGAAATGGGATCCCATTACGTCTGCCATGAAAGAAAAAGTGGAAGAAGAATCTACCTGGGAAACGCTCCCCAGAATTTTTGAAACCAAAATTGCAGATGAGTGCGATACAGAAATACGCAAACCACCTAAAAAACCTTTCGATACAAGTAAAATTCGTGCTGCTTTAAATATTGCTGAGGATTGTCCTAATGAGTAATTCTGATGGTGGCAGCCCCCGTATCATCAAAAAAGAATGGTTACTCACTGATGAACCTGTTCGCTTTACCCCTAAAGAACTGGATAGGCTCATGCTGCATTGTTCCAATATAGGGGCATCAGATATTACCATTCAAACAGGCAATCCTGTTTTAGCAGAAATTCATGGTCGTTTATATCCTATCACTTCACGTAAGATTTCTTCCGCTGAAGTAGCCGATATGTTAAATGCCATTTATGGCCCAAACGGCACCACACAAATTGCCTCTGGTTCGGATGTGGATACGCATTATGAGATTCGCCCAGATAGAGCCACTCGCTTTCGTTTTCGTGTCAATGGCACTGGCTGTCAAGTTGAAGGGCACGATGCGATTCAAATTACCTGTAGAACCATTCCGGCTGAACCACCCGATCTGGAATCGTTGAATTTAGATCAACCCATTATCGATGCAATGGCGCCCATGCAGGGCACCGTGGTGATCACCGGGTCAACAGGTTCAGGTAAAAGCACCCTGCTTGCTTCAATTATTAAATATTTAATTCAACAACCCGAATCTCATCGCAAAGTATTAACCTATGAAGCACCTATTGAATTTGTTTATGACACGGTAGAGTGTCCCTCTTCTATTGTCGCTCAATCAGAAATCCCCAAACATTTGCCCTCTTTTGCTGCCGGTGTAAGAAATGCCCTGCGTCGCAAGCCCGGTTTAATTTTAGTGGGTGAAGCAAGAGACGCC
>CADEEZ010000013.1:0-40699 GCA_902826485.1 uncultured Gammaproteobacteria bacterium | reverse complement strand
CCGAAACCATTGCAGCCGTGATTGATGCTGCATTGACGGGTCACCCGGTTTATACCACTTTGCATAGTAATGGCGTGGCAGACTGTGTCAGAAGAATGGTCTCTACTTTTCCTTCTGAAGAACGACATGGCAGAGCACTGGATATTTTAGAAACGTTAAGACTATGCGTTTGGCAAAAACTCGTGCCTTCACCCGATGGTAAACGCGTTGCCCTAAGAGAATATTTAGCCTTCAATGAAGAAGTGCGTGACATTTTAGTGGGTGTGCCTGTTGAAAATTTAGCCCAACAAACCAGAATCTTACTAAAAGAACGTGGCCAAACCATGTTAGCCGATGCTGAAATTAAATTTAAAGCGGGCTTAATTAACGAAAGAATATTTAAATTGGTTCAAGCCGGCAGTAAAAACGCCGACCGTGATGCTGGGGTTAAATCTTAATGCGTAATCCAGAAACAGCACATTGGCGAGATTCTGCCAGACGCCCAAAGTTTTTTGTCATCGATGCGTATGCTACTTTTCCGCTTTTGCTTTTTTTATTACACATCAGACTCTGGACATTTATTTTAGCCATTTGCACGATGGCTTTTTTTGGTGTCATTGAAAAATTTGGATTTACGGTTCCCGTTTTTTGGCGTTTTTTAAGAACTTTTCTGGCAGGTAATTTAAAAACAGCCATACCCTGGTGGGACAAAGGCAATCGATATTAAATTAGGGACATCATGAGTCAATCAGAATTCAGTGGCGCACTCGAAGCCGTATTACAGCGTGATGCTTTTTATTATAAAAGTTATAGACAAAACATGTTGTTCTATTGTCTTTTAATTATGATTATCGCTGTATTAATCACTTTGAATGTTCTATTTTATGATGATAAAGCACGTCCTATTTATTTTGCGACCACCGCCACAGGTGAAATTTTAGAATTAACGCCGGTTGATCAAAAAAATGTCTCCGATGAGCAATTAATGCGTTGGGTCGTAGAAGCGCTTGAAACTTGTTATAACTATAACTTTGTGAATTATCGTCAAGCATTCCAAAATGCTCGGCTTTATTTTACGGTAAAAGGACATCAAGAATTTTTAAGCGCCATTAAACAATCTTTAAATTTAAATCGCGTAAAAGACGAAAAATTATTATTTGGTTCAGTGATATCAGATGTGATCATCAAAAACCAAGGGCACTTAGCCTCAGGGACTTATTATTGGGATATCGAAGTGCCCATGAAAGTTGCCCTGCTAGGTGGTATAAAAACAAAATATGAAGCCTATAATTGGGTAGTTACGCTCAAAGTGATTCGGATGAATCCTTTGCAAAACACCTCAGGCTTAGGTATTGCGCAAATGGTTGTCAGAGAAGGGTAATTTATTATGGCAAAAAAAGAACCACCTAAAAATTTACTCATTACCACAGACGATTTAGGTGCAGCTGACGAAGGCCAATATTTTCATGGTCATTACTTTAGAAATAATTATCGGAAAATAGTCAAAATAAATTTTATTTTAGCCATTATCGCCCTCTTGTTATTAATCGCTGCCATTTCACAAAGAATTTTAAGAGATTTCCCCTCATACTACACTTCTTCGACAGACGGCGGTTTACAAAGAATTATGCCGCTTAATCCACCTACCTCCCATTTAGACAATGTTCTCGGCTAAAAATGTCCAACTGGTACTATCTACAGCCTTTTACTACATGATAAATTAATAGTAGTGTATATTTTGTATGTATACGTGCATATTCATTGCTATACTATGCTATGTTATTTTAGGGTATTTACAGCATATCCTGTACTTAATTAATTAACTTAGAAATAACGAAATAAACTATGCCAGTTGATAATAACAAAGCTGAACAGTCGAACCCTAAGGCTACTTCGTCGTTTGTCGCGAACGCTTCAGACACCTATGCTTCGGTTAAAGAAGGCCTAAAAAAAGCACGTACCGAAGACTTAACCACCATACAAATACAAACCAAATTTTATCGTGACAGTTTTCCCAAATTTATGTTTTTATTTTTAACCGCCTTACTCATTTGTACAGTGAGTTTAGCGCTTAATATTTTGCAATTAATTTATAAGCCAAAAGCCCAACAATTTGCGACATTCAGCAGTACAGACGGCACAACCCGACTCGTTGAAATGGTTCCTTTAAAAGAACCGAATTTATCGACTCAGCCTTTATTACAATGGGCAACTGAGGCCGCCACCTCATGTTATAACTTTGACTTTTATAGAATGGAAACCCAAATTCAAAACTTGCGCCCCTATTTTACTGCGCAAGGATATCAACATTACCTTGAAGCCTTACAAGCGGAAAACACTTTAGTCGATGTAAAAGAAAAATTATTGATCGTATCAGCTGTGCCTCTTAAAGCCCCTGTTATTTTACGCGAAGCAGTGGCAACTTCAATGGATCGTTATGCTTGGCAAGTTCAATTACCTTTATTAATCACTTTTCAAGGGGGGTCTTCTTCAGGGCCCAGAAAATTAGAGATTACCGTGACCATGTTAATTGTTCGCGTTGATACCCTTGAATCGCCCAAAGGCATTGGTATCGCTCAATTTCAAGCACGCAAAGGGGTGAATAATTAATGCTTAGCTTTAGGTTAATCAGCTTAGTCGCCTTTACTGGCCTTATCTTCAACGCCCATGCGGCGGTGATTGGCGCAGCAGGCGGCGGCGATAATAATACACAACAAAGTACCATTCAAGCAGCACCTTTGGTTAAAGCCAATCCCTCTATGCCCGGTATTCCCACCAAAACGGAATTACCTCAATTAAAGGATCCCCAACTGGCTGCGGCGATTAATAATTTGCCTGCTGACCAAAAAGCCCAGTTAGCGCAAGCAGCCAGGGAATATGTTCAAGAACAAGATACGCCTCCTGCAGCAGTGCCTATCGTTGAGCAACCCAAATTACCGACTGTTAAAAATAAACGAGATGCGGCTTTTGAGGCTTTGTTAAATCAAGCCCTCCCAATGAGCCCAGATCAAATAAAAGAAATGAGAAGGTTATTTGATATAGTAGAAGAAGCTAAATTTACCACCCCTAAAGCACCTCCTACCCCCATATCCTCTTCGACACGGGTGAATTTAGAACCGGGTTCTATCCCGCCTCTTATTCGTTTATCAGCTGGTTTTGTTACTTCAGTTAATTTTATTGATACGACTGGCGCCCCTTGGCCTGTTGCCAGTTATGGCATTGGCGATCCTCAAGCGTTTAATGTTCAATGGGATCAACAGTCGAATACCTTATTTGTGCAAAGCTTACGCATTTATTCTCATGGCAACATGGCCATAAAACTAAAAGATTTAGATACCCCTATTATGATTTCGATGGTATCGGGTCAAAAAGAAGTTGATTTCCGAGTCGATTTACAAGTAGCAGGACGCGGCCCCCAAGCAACCGCCCCAATCTTACCTGTTTCGATGACGACACCTGCCCAAGTCAATCCTATGTTGATTAATTTTTTAGATGGCATCCCGCCTCAAGGCAGTATTAAACTAGAAGCAGGCAGATATGGAGAAGCGTGGGTGTATCAAAACAAAATGTATTTTCGATCTAAACTCAAATTACTTTCTCCTGCTTGGACGGCTACCGTTTCAAGCCCTGACGGTACTCATGTTTATGAAATGATGAAAACGCCGCTTATTCTTGCAACAGAAAACGGGGTAACCGTTAACATTGTACTAAAAGGCTTGTAACACCATGGCAATAAATTTTCTTAATTCTTTAAAAAATACCAAAACACGTACCCTTGTACTGGTTGTAGGGGCAACGTTGGTTGCTGGGGTGATTTTCTTAATTACCAATCTCAAAGGGGGGGAAGATCCGGCTAAACAAAATCCTTCAAAGGCCGTCGGTGTTCCAAGAGAGGCACAATCTGTACCGGGCACACAAACCTCGGAACAATATCGAAAATTACTAGAAGAAGAAAATAAAAAACGCGCAGAAGAAGCTGAAAAAGATAAAAAAAGCGCCATCCCTACTTTTAAAGGCACTGGTGCAACTGATCCCAATAACCCCTTTGGTGCAACAGGCACAAACCCTCAATTTGGTATGGGTGCTGGCGGCGATAAAAGTAACGATCCCTTTGGCGATACTTCACGAGGCGGTTTTGTGGGAGGTGGCACATTCAACGCCAAAGACCAACAACGTCAATTAGAAGAAGACAGACAAAAAAGATTAGATGATCAAAAAAAGCGCTTAGCCGCACTTGAAGATGAGAAACGTCGCAAAGCAGATATGGAACAACGACGTAAAGAATTAGAAGCTGCAGAAAAGCAATATCTTCAATCTGTTCAAGAAACCACAACACAAATGGCCAATTACGCCAAAGGGGCTACCACCAATTGGATCTCAGTGCCGCCTCAATCTTATGTTCGAGGCGTTTATGCTGACAAACAAAAAGACAAAGATAATATCAATGGCGACAATACCAATGTCGCTGATAACAACTCGACTCGAGTATCGCGAGATGGTCGCACTAATGCCCTCAGCAATGCACAAAAAGCCGCTCAGTATAGAGAAATTATCAAAGCAGGTACGGTGCTATACGGCATACTAGATACGGCTATTAATTCTGATGAACAAGGCCCCGTTTTGGCCACTATCGTCTCTGGTAAATATAAAGGCGCTAGGTTAATAGGCAAAATACAATTACCTGCCAATGCCTCTAAAGTAGTGATTTCTTTTTCAACAATGAATTTACCGAAAAAACCAGAATCAATTGGCATTGATGCTTATGCCATTGATGCTGACACAGCGAGAACAGCTTTCGCTACGGATGTCGATAATCATTATTTATTAAGATATGGTTCGTTGTTTGCCTCTTCTTTTATGGAAGGATTTGGTAAAGCGGTTGGACAACAAGGTACCACCACCACCGATCCAAGTGGCAGCCAAATACAAACAAAACCAGAACTCTCCCCCACAGATCAGGTCTATACTGCCCTGGGTACAGTAGGCGAAAAATGGGGTAAAGCGGTTGAACCTCTCTTTAAAACACCTGTTACGGTCACGGTAGATCAAGGGCTTGGCATCGGCGTATTAATTATGCGGGATGTTGATGTGAGCCTACGTCCGAGCGACACACCTGCGGTAACAACGACCACAACAACAACGCAAGTGGCGCCTGCAGTTAGACCTATTTCTCCTGTAGTCCTACCGGCTCCCGCAGTAATCGTTAATAGTAGCAACACAGCAGCAACGCCAAACAAGTAAGGTGAGTCACCATGGTAAATGAAAATAAAGATGATATGAAAGAATTCGAAGAGGAGTTCGATTTTGAATCGGAAGACACAACGAATGACGCCTTACCTATTGAAGATGAAGATGCTCTAACTCCCAACGCTGGGGGAGCAGATACCCGATCGGGAACTCAAGGGATTTCAATAGACAAAAAACCCAGTAAATTGCCTTGGCTCATTGGGCTAGCTGCTGCTGGTTTTATCGGCTGGCAAGGCTATAAAATGATCTTTGCGGGTCCGCCTGATGAAGTCTCTGCGCCCGTTGTTAAACAAGAATCAACTCCTCAAACAACTGCGCAAAGCATAGCAACTAAACCGACCATGGCGACTCAACCTGGTCAGCAGGCACAGCCCACACCTGAAACTTTGCCCATGCAAAATATACCTCATTCAGCTCAAGACGTGCCCTCTCACACCATGCCGACAGACGCGATGTCGCCCAATAAAAATCCCGATTTATTCACCGCGCCTGCTACAACGACGACCACAACTCAGACAACCAGTACAGTGATAGCTAAGCCTGGCCAACTGGATGCCTTAGAGGAAAATTTTAAAAAATCACAAGAGCGCATGGGTAAACTTGAAACCAAGTTCAGTGAGTTAATGGATTCAATGGGTAGTTTAAACCAAGGGATGAGCCAGGTAACACGTGAACTATCAACAATTAACGATTCGGTACAAAAACTGAATAAAGACGTTAAAACCTTAAAATCTCAAGCTCAACCCTCTCAACAACAAGCTTCCCAGCCTCAAGCACTGAGACAACAATCAGAGGGGGAAATGCAACCTATTTATAGCAGTAACAAATATGAAACTAAACCAGCGGGACCCAGTCCAATCAATGTTGGCGCTACCCCTACAATGAGTGTACATGCCATTATTCCAGGACGTGCTTGGCTAAAATCTAAGGACGGTTCTACTATCACTGTCACAGAAGGGGATAGTTTAGATCGTTACGGGAAGGTGCTAGTCATTGACGCTTCAAATGGTGTGGTGATCACTTCTTCGGGCGTGACATTAAGATAGGGTGTAGACAATAGGTAGTATAAACATGAGATATAGGGGGGCAATATAAATGGTTGATTTAGGCACCGCCCTCGCGAATCTGACTTACGCATTCGAACAGCTGGTTAATCTGGTTGCCGCTATTTCTTACGTGATGGGGCTCTACTTTATCTTTCGTGGCATTGGTATGTATAAAATATTTGCCACACAATCTTTTGCTTCTGCTCAAAAGGGTGAAGTGGCAGGTCCGCTCGTTTTTTTAATGGTGGGGGCTATTTTAATGTACTTCCCCTCAACTTTAGATAGTTCTTTGGTCACCATTTTTGGGGTAGGTGCAAAAGACATCTCCCCTGCCGAAGACATGATTGGGTACGCCTCTTTAACCAGCTCTGGTGAAAATTGGAAAGAAATCAGCGACGTGTTGATAAAATACATGAAATTAATTGGTTTTATCGCCTTTTTAAGGGGTTGGACAATTTTATCTAAAATGGGCCATTCGGGTGCACAGCCTGGTAGCGTAGGTAAAGGCATTGTGCATATCATTGCGGGGATCTTATTGATAAATATTGTCGATACAGTCAACCTTTTAGCTGAAACTTTTGGTTTTACGAATTGATTAAGTAGTAGGTAGTATAAATTATGAAAAGTTTGTTGCCGATCACCATTACCGCCCGTCGCGGAAACTTAAAAAAATTCGTTTCTCGTCGTAATAACCCAAAATTTCAGGCCGTTAGAAGTCAGATTTTTGTTCGAGATGAATATACTTGCCGATATTGCGGTTTTCATGCACAAGAATTCATGGAAGTGGTCAATATTGATCATAATTACGATAATAATAAAATGTCTAACATGGCGACAGCCTGCACTTTCTGCACGCAATGCCTATTTTTAGATGCGGTAGGCACCCTACCCCGCACCGGGGGCGTGGTGGTGTTTATTCCTGAGCTCTCTCAAGCTGATTTAAATAATTTTTGTCGTGTTTTGTTTTGCTCCATGGACAAAGAAACGATTTATAAAAATAAACTCCATTCTGTTTATATGTCCTTAAAAGAAAGAACAGCAGATGTCGAAAAAAGTTTTGGACCCGATACCAGCAACCCAAAAGTATTTGGACAATCTTTAATAGATTCGAGGTTAAATGCTGAACAACTTGATCACGATGCCTTGCAGCATCTTAGAATACTACCTAACCGAAAAGACTTTAAAAAAGAAATAGATTACTGGAAAAAGACCGTTTTTGTGAATGTACCATTATAATAAGATGACAACAGTGCAAAATATTCAGTAATAGAGTAAATTTAAATTGTATACCAATAGGAGAGGTCTCATGAAAACAAGCTTCACATTCCACAAACCTTGGGTTTCAACCCTGGCCTACGTAACAGGCGCATTAGCCATCATGCTATTTGCTGAATCTGCCTTTGCAGGCGGTGGTGCGGGTTCAGGTGGTGTTGGTGATGTCGCTAAAACAGTGACAGGAAATTTAAGCAATATAGCAAACTTGATTGGTGCGGCTGCTTATGTTGCGGGTATTGCTTTTGCCCTAACCGGCTTAATGAAATTTAAAGCACACAAAGATAACCCCCAACAAACGCCTCTTAGCCAACCTATCGTGCTCATTATGATTGCAGCAGGACTCATCTTCTTGCCAAGCATGATCACAGCAGCCGGCGGTACTTTATTTGAAGGCGGTAAAGCGGGTTCTGCTAAAGGCGAAGGCTTCGAAGAATTAAAATAAACTCAATCAGGGACGTAAAGCATGAGCGCAATGGACTGGGTTCTAGACAATGTCGATGATCTTTTGGCATGGATTGGCACGTCTCTAGGACAAAGTACGAGTTCGTATTGTGAAGTAGAAACTGCAGACAGCCGTCACACTATGGTTTATCGTGACGGCTCTCTTTTTTCTGTCATCCGATTACATGGGGCAACCCAACTGGTTGGCCCGGAAGAATTTGAACGCATTCATCGTGGATTATGTACCGCATTTGGGTCTGCCCTTTCTAGAATGGGCCATGCCGTTCAAATGTATTTTCATTACGACAAAGACAATATCAAAAACGAAATTGAAGATATTTTTGCGCCGGCAAAAGCCACCGCTAAACGTCTCAAAATGGAATTGGATGATTTATTTGACGAACGCGTCAACCATTTATCTAAATTTTGCGCAAGCGAATCTTGCTTTATCGTCTTATGGACGCGTCCTAATTCTTTATCTGACACACAAGTTAAACAGTCGTTTAAAAATAAACAAGAAAAATTTAAAACCATTACTTTACCTAAATTAAGATACTCTCAAAATATCATGGCTGCTGTGCCAGAATTACGCGAAACCCACGATTCATTTGTCTCGACCACCATGAACGATCTAAAAGACGTTGGCTTATATGCTGTATTACTCGATGTACATGATGCTGCTTTCCAAATTCGTAAAAGTGTGGATCCGGATGTCACAAGCGATGAATGGCGCGCTGTGCTGCCTGGTGACAAAATTCCCTTACGCGAAATTCAGCGTGCTTCTCAATTTGATGTGTCTGAATTAATGTGGCCTCCTCTTGCCAAACAACTGATTCCCCGAGATGCTGAAATCCTCGATTTAAGAACCTGTCGCGTGGGCGATAAAATTTATGCGTCTATGTTTATCGATCTTTTCCCCCAAGAACTCAAAACCTTTTTTGATTTATTTAAAAGAATTTTGCATTCTCGCATGCCTTGGCGCATGTCTTATTTAATTGAAAGCAAGGGCTTAAAAACGTTGGGCATCAAACCTTTGGTTGCCAGTATTTTAAGTTTTGCTTCTAAGCAAAACCCTTTGATTTCAGATGCGGCTGAATTACTCACTTATTACGAAAATAATACCGACGATGCCATAGTTAAATTTAGGGTAAGCTTTGCTACCTGGGCCAAAGTCGGGGATCAAAAATTATTGCGTACACGTGCTGCAGAACTCATCAAATCTATTCAAGGCTGGGGCCATTGTGAAGTGGCCGAAGTATCTGGCGATAGTTTTGCCGGGGTATTATCTAGCACCTTGGCCATTAATCTGAGATCGGTGGCAACGCCCTCTATTGCTCCCTTAAGAGATGTCGTGCACATGTTGCCGTTTGTTCGCCCTGCTTCACCTTGGGTGCAAGGCGCAACCTTATTTCGTTCTCCTGATGGTAAACCTTGGCCATTTCAGCCTGGTTCAACCTTACAGACAACTTGGATTGAATTAGTCTATGCAAGGCCAGGTTCAGGTAAATCGGTATTATCTAATTCGATTAACTTGGCGCTCTGTTTAATGGGCGGTGTATCGAGATTACCCAGAATCGCCATTATTGATATTGGGCCATCTAGCTCGGGCCTAATTTCTTTATTAAAAGAATCTTTACCACCCGATCAACGTCATAAAGTAGCCTATCATCGAATCAGAATGACGCCAGATTATTCTATTAATCCATTCGATACACAATTGGGCTGTCGTTATCCTACGCCTCAAGACAGAAGCTTTTTGGTGAATTTTTTAAGTTTGTTAGCCACCCCTATTGGGGAAACCAAAGCCTACGATGGTATACCTGATATGGCGGGTATGGTTATTGATGAATTATATAAAAACTTAGATGATACGCACACGCCTCATCGCTATGCGCCTGATCTTGAGCCTCGTATCGATTCTGTATTAAGTAACATTGGTATGGTTATCGATCAGCATACCTCTTGGTGGGAAGTCACAGACGCTTTATTTAAAGCCAACCATTTTCATTTAGCCGCCATTGCTCAACGATATACTGCGCCACTGATGGCGGATGCAGTAGCGATTTGCCGCACCCAAGTGATTGAAGATTTATATGGGAAAATCATTGCCCCAACGGGTGAACCCCTTATTTCTGCATTTGGTCGAATGATTTCCAGTGCGGTTCGTGAATATCCCTTGCTTTCTCGTATCACCGCTTTTGATTTGGGTGAAGCACGTGTGGTGTCTCTCGACTTAGACGAAGTAGCCAAAACAGGTGGTGAAGCCGCAGATAGACAAACGGCCATTATGTATATGTTGGCGCGTTACGTATTGGGTAGACATTTTTACCTCACAGAAGAAAGCTTAGAAGATTTCCCTGCTATCTACAGGGATTATCATCGTGAACGCATTTTGGAAATTCGTGAAGATCCAAAACGTATTGTATTAGACGAATTCCATCGCACCTCAAAAGCCAAAGCCGTGCGTGATCAAGTAATTGTCGATATGCGCGAAGGAAGAAAATGGAAAGTACAGGTTGCCTTGCTTTCTCAATCGCTCGACGATTTTGATTCAGTGATGGTAGAATTTGCGACAGGTATCTTTATTATGGACGCAGGTCCTAAACAAGCCATTGATAAATCTGTTAAAACATTTGGTTTATCTGAAACCGCACGTTTAGCGCTCTCTACCCGCGTGCATGGCCCTAGACCTGAAGGTGCTACCTTCTTAGCACAATTTGCGACCAAATTTGGTATGAATACACAATTATGTACGTCGACGCTAGGCCCTATTGAACTCTGGGCTTTTAATACAACAGCAGAAGATGCGCGCATTCGTAATGAGTTATACAAACGCATTGGTGCATCTGAAACACGTAAACTGTTGGCTATGCTCTATCCTTCTGGCTCTGCTGCTAAAATCGTTGAACAACGCTTGGCTTCTGCTAAAGACATTTCTGAAGCGACAGATGAAGAAAAAGAAGGTGTGATCAGCCAATTGATTCGTGAAATTTT
This sequence comes from uncultured Gammaproteobacteria bacterium, assembly GCA_902826485.1. GTDB lineage: Bacteria > Pseudomonadota > Gammaproteobacteria > Berkiellales > Berkiellaceae > CADEEZ01. The sequence goes on along the minus strand of CADEEZ010000013.1, from coordinate 29,717 downwards.
ACAGATTTACGAAGGGACACAAAGTGGTTCTGGTAATGTCGGTAAGAGTTTTTAACTTTTTATCTCATGCGCTTTTATAAAAAATTCGCCCTCACCCGTCTTGGCCGCTATGCGATGGCGACACCCTCTCCCACGCGCTTCGCTTCAGTAGAGGGATTTTAGAGCTATCTCAGCTTAAGGGATATTAGGCTTATCACCCTCACTAGATCTCAACGGTTGATTGATTTGCCTATTCATCACAAATTCAAAAAATTCATCTGCAGGAATGGGTTTACTATATAAATACCCTTGTGCAATATAGCACCCATGATCTAATAAGAAATCTGCCTGAGCCTGAGTTTCAACCCCCTCTGCCACCACTTGAAGATTCAAGGCTTTACCCAAAGCTAATATGGCACTGGTTATCACTGCCGAAGATTCATTTTCACCCATATGTGCAACAAACGACCTATCAATTTTAAGTTCATCTATGGGGAATTCAATAAGATAGCTTAAAGATGAATAGCCTGTGCCAAAATCATCGATACTGATTTTTACCCCTACTTTTTTGAGCGCGGTCATAATGCTTAGTGCTTTTTGAACATCGTTCATCATCGCACTTTCAGTGACTTCTAAAATTAAATATTCGGGAGGTAATTTTGTCTCCGTTAAGGTATGAATTAAATTTTCCACAAAATTTGAGTTATCAAACTGCAGGCTTGAAATATTCACCGAAACCGGTATAGCAGGAAAACCTAATGTTTTCCAAGCCATTTGTTGTAAACAAACTGTTTTAAGTACCCAATCCCCAATAGATTGAATTAAACCAGATTCTTCTGCCAAACAAATAAATACTTGCGGCGAAACTAAACCTAATTCTGGATGTTTCCAACGAATTAAAGCTTCCATTCCCAATATCATCCCGGTTTGGATATTGACTTTTGCTTGATAAAACACAACCAATTGTGAACGTTCAATGGCACGTTGTAATTGACACTCTAATTTAAATTGGTTCACTGCATATTCATTTAATGATTCACTGAAAAACTCATACCGATTTCCGCCTTGCAATTTTGCATAATGCATCGCAATTTCGCCATTTTTTATAATTTCATCTGGGTTTTTGCTATCATTCGGAAAAATGACAATTCCTATGCTTATCGTCATAAAAATCTCATTGGCGTCAATCAAAAAAGGCATTCTCAAATCAGAAATCCATTGCTTTGCGACATTTTCTGCCGCGTAATGATCAGATAAAGGTTTAACAATAACCGCAAAGCCATCTCCGGATAACTTAAAAATATTATTATTTGGACAAGAAATGGAGGCTCGCTGGGCCAATGTTTTTAATATCAAATCACCTGCAGAAGGTCCTAACGTTTCATTAATACGTTTGAATTTATCCAAACCAATAAATAAAATAGCAAATTTCTCTCCTGATTTTCTATATAACTGCATACTTTCTGTTAACATTTTTTGAAACATATTTCGATTGTATAATCCAGTTAAAGCGTCATAATCTGATAAAAATTGTATTTTCTCTTCGAAACGCTTAAATTCGGTTATATCTTGTACTGTGCCTCTAATGGCAATTAAATTACCCGCTTGATCTTCTTTGGGTACCGCATTGCACCGTATAATATGTTCGACGCCATCCCTAGAAATCAGCGTGCATTCGATTTTGAATGATTGTCTTGTTTCTTGCGTCAGGTTAATCAAATGATTCAATTTATCAGCATCTTCCGAAGACAATCGAGAAAAAATTGTTTTTTTGGTGAGCGGTTTTTCTTTACGTTCTGCTGCCATGTCCATAACATGATAAAATTCTTCAGAAAAATCAAGCGTATTAGTTAAGATATCCCAGTGCCAACTGCCTAAATGGGCAATTTGCTGTGCTTCATACAAAGAATCTGCTAACTTTATCAGCCCACTCGCAGAACGGTACATATATTCTAAACGATATTTTAAAGTCGTCCAATCAATGGGTTTAACAATAAAATCAGTGGCCCCTAACTTGAATGCTTTATAAATAGAATCGAGATCATCTATCCCAGTCAACATAACAATCGGTATTAAAGCCGTCTTGGGCATTTGACGTAATAGCGTTAAACATTCAAATCCATCCATTTCTGGCATCAACACATCTAATAAAACCAGATCCGGTTTCCATTCTTTAAATAAATCAATGCCTTCTTTGCCATTACCAGCGTGTTTAACTTGAAAATACTGGTTGTCACAAACCTCAATTAAAATAAGCGCAGTAATATCATCGTCATCGATAATCAATAAACGAGGGAGCTCTAATAGATTAGTCATTGATTCCTCCGGAATACTGATTAAGTGCTTGCTGTACTTCTTGATACTTTACGATTAAGGTCTGAACCGTTTGCTCATCACACATCTTCTTGGCTTCTGCTGCCTCTTGTTCTATTTCTTTACAAAAAGCCGCTAAATTCATTGCACCTATATTGGCCGCACTAGACTTTAAACTATGTGCAGCTCGACGTATCGCTTCTAAATCTTGTGTTTCTCTTCCCCGTTTCATTTCTTCAATTAATCTCGGGGCATTTTCACGAAAAATAGCTAAAATCCGAAGCACCAATGCCTCCCATCCCTCTGTGCGAATTTTTTTTAATGCTTCTAAGGGCTCCGCGTCAAATACCAGCGATTCTGATACTAAAGGGGTTATGCCAAGCTTAGATTTTTCCGATTCAATTTCACGCACTTTAACATCTCCTAAATATCGTCTCATGAGCGATTCTAATTGGATTATACTAAAAGGCTTAGGAAGATAATCATCCATCCCAGCGGCCACACATTTTTCTCTGTCTCCACCCATCACCTGTGCCGTTAAAGCGATAATAGGAATATGCAGACTCAAATCCCCTTCACGTTCAATGGATCTAATTTTTTCCGAAGCAGTGTACCCATCCATAATGGGCATTTGACAATCCATTAAAATAATATCAAATTTCTCGGTTTGATAAGCCATAATAGCTTCTTTACCATTATTGGCTAATTTTAGCTGACAACCTAAACCACTTAAAATCGCCGCAGCCACTTCTTGATTAACGGGATTATCTTCAACTAATAGCACTTTAATGCCAATTAGGGTGGGATTCATTAAATCAAATAATTTTTCTTTCATTTCATCAGGGAAAACAGATTCAAATGCTTCTTGCAAGGGCAAAACAATGGTGAAAACAGATCCCACTCCTAAGCTACTTTCAACCGTTAACGTACCACCCATTAATTCTGCTAATTCTTTTGCAATCGCTAAACCCAGGCCTGTGCCCCCATAACGCCGAGTGGTTGAATTATCTGCTTGATTAAATGCCGTAAATAAGGAAGGAATGACTTCAGGTGCAATACCTATGCCCGTATCTTTTACTCTTATCATGAGTTTATTTTCAAAGGGTTTTTCAACGATAACATCTACCCGTCCATTTTCGCTAAATTTAATTGCATTGGATAATAAATTAATAATGATCTGCCTAAGTCGAAGGGAATCCCCTCGAATACCAATCGGTACATTAGGAGAAAAATCTAAATGAAGCTGTACACCCTTTTGCATTGCTTTATCAGAAAATAAACTCATTGCCTCGGTCAATAATCCCTTTAAATCTATATCTCTAATTTCTAAGTTAAGATGACCGGCCTCAATTTTTGAAAAATCAAGAATATCATTAATGATACCGAGTAAAGCCTCAGCAGATCGATAAACAGTTTCGGCAAACCGTTTTTGTTTAGGATCGAGTTTAGTGGCAAGTAGCAATTCAGCCATACCTAAAACCCCATTCATCGGTGTGCGAATTTCATGACTCATATTAGCCAAAAACTGCGACTTAGCACTATTTGCAGCCTTTTCCATTACGGCTTCATCCGTTCGTCGTTTTACTTCTATTTCTAAATTTTTTCTATGTTGTGACAATTGTTCATCTCTTTTTTCAATCTGCGATAACATTTCATTAAATTCATCCACCAACACACCCAATTCATCTTTCGAGGTTTTTAAAACGCGCAATGAATATTTTTTGCTTTTAGAGATTTCTCGTGTGGCCATCGCAAGATTTTCTATGGGTTCGAGAATATATTTACTCAATCGTTTTAAAACAATATAACTCACCAAAAATGCAAACAAAAGACCGGCTAGTGTAAATGCCCACTGTAAAAACACACTTTCCCACATATCATTAAAATTGGCCATTACACGCAAATAACCATATACTTCGCCATTCATTTCTAGCTTTCTAGAGATAGATTGCACGTTTATTTGTGAAGAAGTGGTGACAGGTTTGCCATATGTGGCAAATATTTTGCCTTTGTTTGTGATAATTTCTGCATAAATAATATTGCCTTTAACGCCTAAAGCTGAGAGCGTGTTCACCGCTGAATCTGCATCATCAAATACCACCGCAGACACGCTATTTCTAGCCACGACCTCAGTGAGCGCATTTAATTGTTCTTCCATCCAACTTTTAGAACCACGTACTTCAAGGACACTTGTAATAATAAGCGCAATAAAAATAGCGGTGCCTGCTGTGATCATCGCAACATAAGTCAGCTTTTGTCTGATGGATAAATTTTTAAAAAAACGCACCGTTAGCTCCCTCCTTTGACAGTTTTTGCCAATTTAAGCAGCTGAGCACTCACTTGTAATTTTGCATTTTTAAGTTGGGATAAATTTACTTCAAATCCTAGATGACTCCCGTTTTCTATCAACCCAATCATTCCGCCTTCGTCAATAAAACTCTCACCATCCCCCACTGTTAATATGGGCAGCCCATTGAGATGTTTAAGTAGGTCTTTTCGTGAATCTGCATCTTCGGGTAAAAAAACCATACTGCAATTTTTTACGGCTTCTCCTTGAACATTTCGCTTTACGGTGATTGATTTACCTTTTACGCGCTTGCCGTTGAGGCTTGCTACGCTAGCGCCTAACTCTCCTTCCTCAACTAAACACAACCGAAAATTTTGATCATTTACTTCTTCAGGCCATTCCACAAATTTAAAAAAATTAAATAAAAAACCGGTTTTAACTGCGCCGCTCACCGAACCAGCAAAAACAGTCCCCGAATAAAAAAACAATAGGCATAAAAACAATAGAATATTGCTGGGATTATTAAAATTAACTGTAGTTTTATTCAGCATATTTTAAACATATATATAAGATTATCTATAGACACAACTTCACTATAGCAACCATCTAACTAACGGTAAAATTACTGTAAATTTAGACTTTTATATAATTTTTTACTACGATATAGCTAAAGTTTCTTAAAAGAAAATGGTTAAAGGATATTATGTTAAAAAACAACGGATTATTAAAATTTGCCTTACCTTTACTTTTTGTTGCTTCTTATGCAAAAGCTGATACGCCACCGGCTGAAAAACCTGCCATTGATTTAAGTTCGATTACTGAAGATGCACCTGCAGAGGCAAAACCTGCTACTGCTGCCGGAACAGAAAATACGTCCGAAGAGGCAAAACCGGCCATTGATTTAAGTTCAATCACTGAAGACGCTACAGCAGGGGAAAAGGCGCCCATTGATTTGACTTCACTGAGCGTTGAAGACCTCATGAAAGTCGATGTCACCTCAGCAAACAAAAAAGTGCAAAGCAGTACAGAAGTGCCCAGTGCTATTTATGTATTGTCTTCCGAAGATATTCATCGTTCTGGTGCCACTAGCGTCCCTGAAGCCTTAAGAATGGTTCCTGGTGTACTTGTCCAAAGATTAGATTCTAATAAATGGTCCGTGAGTATACGAGGCAACACAGGACGGTTTAATAATAAATTGTTAGTGATGATAGATGGTAGAACGGTTTATAACCCTACTTTTTCTGGGGTCTATTGGGAAGTTCAAGACGTCACCTTAGCCGATATTCAACAAATTGAAGTTATTCGCGGGCCAGGTGGTACTATCTGGGGAGCAAATGCGGTCAACGGTATTATCAATATCATTACGAAGAAAAGCCCTCAAACCCAGGGGCTTTTGGCTTCTCTGATTGCAGGTAATTACGACCAAAGCATTGCCGACCTTCGATATGGGGATACTATCAACGAACAACTCACTTATCGTCTATATGGCAAATACCTCAATAGAGGCAGCTTTAAAAGTATTTTCGATGAAAATGCACACGATGATTGGAATATGAATCGAGCCGGCATGCGTGCTGATTGGAAAAATGAAAATAATCAATTTACCCTATCTGCCGATGGGTACCATGGCAAAATCGATCAAATAGGCCCCTTGGCTATCCCTGTGCCGCCGTATACGCAACTTTTTTCAGAAACAGTTGATCCTTCTGGGTGGAATATCTCTAGTCGCTGGGATAGGCATATTAATGACAAAACAAATTTTGCGCTTCAGCTTTATTATGATGTCGCGAAACGAAAAGAACTCATTGCACTTCAAAAACAAAAAACACTCGACATCGATAGCAATCTTAATTATGTGTTGAATGAAACTCATGAGTTGGGTTTTGGTTTAGGTTTCCGAATGATCAAGGATATCGATATTAATACCCCATGGGCTGTTTTCCCCGGCCCGACTACCAAAAACACCTACTCTGGGTTTATTCAAGATTCAATATCTATTATACCCAAAACCCTTATTCTTACTGTTGGCTCTAAAGTTGAACATAATGATTACACCGGGGTGGAGGTTCAACCCAGTGCGCGGCTTGCTTGGCTTCAAGAAGAAGGTAATGTGGCGTGGGCCTCTTACACACAAGGCGTGAGAACCCCTTCGCGTGTTGACCAAGATGGTAATGTCCTTCTGGCAATTATGCCAACAGGGGGAGGATTTGGTCCTAATGTCAATATAGTGTTAAGCGGCCAAAAAGATTTTGTTTCAGAAAAAGTTAAATCATATGAACTCGGCTATCGATTTGGCGTTGCGAAAAAAGCAAATATCGATATTGCCGGGTTTTATAATGAATATGATAAACTCAGAACCAATGAAACAGTGCCTTTGATCATGACTTCCCTTCCTTTTATTCAACCCCTGGCCTTTCAAAACAATTCCTATGGCCATACGTATGGATATGAAATCGGTGCACAGTATAACCCTATTACAGAGTGGGAGCTGAAACTCGCGTATGCCAATTATCATCAAAACTTTAAACTAAATGACACCAGTAATTTTGTGGATGGATTATTTATTTCTGAAAATAACACCCCTAGACACACGTTCTCGTTATTTTCAAAATATAGTTTTGCTGAAAAATGGGAGCTGGATGTCTGGTTAAAAGCAGTAGATGACATTGTACACAATGGTACGCAAATTCCTTTCCCTATCCCAGGTTATTTAACAGGCGATGTGCGATTAGCCTTTAAACCAACCAAAAATGTAGAACTTGCGTTAATTGGACAAAATCTTAATAAACGCAAACACATCGAAGGCAAAGAAGAGTTCCCACGCATTCCTTCAGATGTGCCGCGCGCATATTATGTGAATATTAGTTATAAGGCGTGATTGTATTCTCGAAGAAATTCTGGCCGGCACAGAGGCCGGCCACTACCAGATTGCAGCATTTTTAATAAATTTATTTAAAACACTGATTTGTAATGGCCGTCCTCTGTGCCGGCCAAAGCAGTAGTTAGTATTATCTGTGGTTCAAAATATTAAGGGCCGCTTGTCGGGCCATTTCATATCGACAGGAATCTGTCGTGGTGCCAATATGTGGCACAATCAAACAATTGGGTAGCTGGGCGATAGGATGGTCTCTTAACGGCTCAGGGTCCGTTACATCTAATCCTGCTGCACTTATCGTATTATTTTTTAAAGCCTGATATAAAGCCTGCGTGTCTACCACTGTGCCTCTGGCTAAATTTAATAAAGTCGCCGTGGGTTTCATCTGTTGTAGTACTTTTTCGTTAATTAACTTCACATTTTCAGCGCTGCCCGGAATATGCAAACTGATAAAATCACTGCTTTGAATTAAGGCATCAAAGCTCACTTGTTTTGCCTGCGATGTCATAACGGGCTTTCGGGCATAAAAAATAATGTTCATCCCAAACGCACTTGCTCTGGCTGCAACCGCTTGACCAATACGACCAAAGCCAATAATCCCCAAAGTTTTACCGCGTAATTCTTGACCACAAAACGCAAATAAATCGCCCTTGTCCCATTGTCCTTTTCTGACATATTCTGTAGCAGGTATGATATTACGGGCTAACGTCAATAATAACCCCAGTGTCAAATCTGCAGTAGAATCGGTGACAATATCAGGTAAATTATACACGGCGATATTTTTTAACTTGGCTGTAGGTAAATCAATATTATCTAAGCCAATGGCATAATTAGAAATAATTTTGAGACGTGTGGCGCTATTTAAAATTTCGGGGGTCAACTTATCATACACCACCGATAACACCGCATCATAAGATTGCACCACTTCTTGCCATTTTTCTAAGGTTAATCCTTCCGAGAGCGTGTCTACTTGATAGTTTGTCGAAAGTAATTGTTTTGCTACATCAGGTATATTGCGTGTAATTAAGGCTTTAAGACGAGGCATTTCAGCTCCCTTTGATGTTTGTTATTCGACTTATTTTTGGAAAAATCTTTACTGAGCACAACACTTTAATTAATATATACCGCTTTACTGACTTTTTTTAATAGGTAGTTGAATGTCATACAGTGATGCGCAGTTAGAAGCCACTAAAGCTTTTATTATTGACTTTTTTGTCTCAAAATCCAAATCTTCTGATGATCTATTAGAAAAATTTAAAGGGCATATCGCTCGCGTCTTAAAAGAACTTAAAATTTTTAACCCAGATAGTTTTACCTTTTGCCAAACCAATAAAAAAGACGAATATTTGATCACCTGGATCAGTGAAAACATATTGGATTTTCCAGAAGACTTTAGTGTTACTTTAACAAGTGAAGGAAATAGTTTTGGCATCATTGGGGGTCAAACAACTATTATTTACGACACTCCACCTCAAATTCATGAAAAAAAATCATTCTCAACAGATGCTTCTAGTGCGGATTCAAATTTCAGCTCTAATCCTATGTCAAAAACTTCCAGCTCTTCAGATACGCCCAAATCAAATAGTCTCTCTTTATACGAAAGTCAAGATAAAAACATACCTGAACAACCTTCTTTTTTTTATAATGAAGAAAATGTTTTTACACTAAAAAAAATATTGATTAATTCAATGAGTCCAGAAATGAATAATGCCCATTGTATTGGCGATAATCCTAAATACGTTACAGGGTCAGCAGGCGCAATCTATGTGCCTACTTATAAGAAAAAATTATCTGGTCACGCATATTCCTCTTTTTCACAAGTTCAAACATATAAAAACAAAATAACGCAAAATCGAAATCTAGACGACATTTTTAGCACGCCAAAACTCGACCCAAATAACGCTAATTTCTTTTTTGAAGCTGATTGGATGGAAGCGCTAGAAAGTCAAACCAAAAGCAGTCTCAGTATAAAATAGCTTGTCGTTTTTGTTGTATCTCCTCATTTTTATTTTTTAAAAATAGCTCATCTTCTGGTGATCTCTTGCCGACAAATGTCCTAGTCGTCATACATAACCGGATCACCAAGAGGAAAGAGATATGAAAATGTGCAGCACGCCTTGCCTGGCATTAAGTGCAGTATTACTCTGCGCAAGCCCCGTTTTATTTGCCGCTGATGAAGAAGTACAAAAAAAATCAGACCCAAATGTAAAACAATATCGATTAGTTTATTCAAAAAATTCCCCGATGAAAGATCTTTCACTCAATAATGCTGACATTAAAGTGAGATTATTTTCAAATGGCATCCCACAAGGACATCAAGCCTTTAAAACAAATGAACAAGGCGAATTTGAATTTACCATGCCTAAGCATGTTCATTACAAATCAATCAACATGAATGTAGTGCAAATACAAGATGATGCCAAAAAAAATGAAGTGTGCGAAGGTTATTTATCGCATAGCAAAAATGAGTTAAAAATCACTTGCTATAAAAAACGTAATCATCAAAAAAGCGTTAATTAATCTTGCTCTAGAATATACCCCTTCGCCTTTTGTTTTCTCTACGTACCGCGGCTTGTCCGCGGTATCCAGCAATTTAGATTCTACAACGAAGAAATAAGTTAGCTATTAATCTTTTTTTATATTCAGATCTTTACACTTCAAAGCAATTTAACTAATATCCCCACTTTCTAACTATTCATATAGTAAGCAGTAATAAGTAGGTAGTTGAATGTCATATACTCCAAAACAATTTGAAAAAACTAAGCAATATATACACGAATTTTTTTACTCAAGAAGTGATAAGAATCATTACCTAACATTTATGCAAGAATTTACAAAACATTTAGACAGCACCTTTAGACAAATCGATATCTTCCAGCCTGAGTACTTTAAATTTTCCAAAGACAGCGTCTTCATGCCAGGATTTGCAGAGTGGATCAGTAAAAATATTGAACCTTTTCCAGAAGATTTCAGCGTTGTTCTCACAAAAACTGGAGACAGCTATCGTGAATGCGAGGGGAATAAAACCATGATATTTCGGGCTCCCCTACCCCTTACTAAAAAACAAAAAAAATTCAGTTTCGAAGATCTGGAGTTTGATAAACCTTTTATTCCCTATAATTATAATGTGAAAGAAGATCCCTATAGTTTTTATACACCAATTGCTTCGAATGCTGTTATCCCTAAAGCAAAATCAACTGAAAATATAAGTACAACTTCGACTATCTATTCAAATTCTAGCTCAGATGACGACTCAGCTTATTTCTCAGCTAAAAATAGTGATGCAAATCATGAAATGTTTTTTGATTTAGAGATCGACGATTTGCCGTACGGGCCAAAACAAGTACCCTGTAAAATTTAATGCTAATTATCTCTCAAAGAGGTTGAAGACACGATGTTTTATGAATTTATATATAATGAAAAAAATAAAACAATATTAGTAAAAGCCCAAGATGCGGCTGATGCATTATACGCAGACGCCCCTGATGACACATCTAAAGACAGTCTTGGTGATTTAATTCAGCTGTTGTATTCTATTGAAATTGGACAAAGTTTCATATTTGAAGAAGCTGAATTTCATAAATATCGAACAAAATACCTATGTATTCATACAAATATTGATAAATTATTTATGTGTTTTTCTAAAAATTCAGATAAAAGCCAAATAGACAATTCTAATTATTTAAAAGACGCTTTGTTATATAACTATAGAAAAACGCAAAATATGAGAATTCCAACAACCATAACACCTACCCTTCCTGAAACTAAGCCAGCGGATAAAGAACAAATTAAGTCTAGAGTCTTTCAACTCAGCTAGCCAACCCCTAACCAACTGTTCAAATATTATTTAGCTATCTTATAAACTCTCTATGTGGTACCATGGGTCACCCAGAATAGTCAGAAGGTTTACTATTAATGTATTATGAACTCATTCTTAATGATTCCAGAAAAGAATTGCTTAAACTCGCCCAAAAAGGGGCGAACACACTGCATAAAGAAATTATGCAAGAATATTGGCATTTAGCTGATGTGATGGATCCCTCTGAGGGGGATCAATTAGAAGAATTGGCACATTTAAGCCAAGGCTGTGCATTTTTTCTAACATTAAAAAATTTATTAGAATCATTTAAAACTAAGCCCGTTATTATAATAGACCAGAATGAATTTCATTCTCTTCGTACAAATTATCTAAACTATCATCTGGATATCGATAATTTATTCTCTAAATTTAATAAAAGATCTTATCAAAACAAAGCCCTAAACTTTAGTTATAGGATTGGCGCTATGCGAAATAGCCATGAGCTTCATAAAGAAAATTTGGCGATGCTTAACCCAAGTTTCGAAGCTAAATCACAGAAACAAAAACTTTAAGTCATAAATAAAACGCTCAAAATCTTGAATCATAAGGCTTACTATAAATATGTACTACGAATTAATTCTGAATGAAGAAAACACTATTCGGCTTACTTGGGCACAATATAAGACAAATGAACTTTTTCAAACGGATGTCGATCGGTTCAAAAGACTGGACCCTGCAGTAGATTATGATGCAATCATAAAAGTAAAAACGAGGATTACTTTACTTCATGGATTAAGAAAATTACTGAAGAGTTTTGAGAATATAAGTAGCGTTAGAACTGAACAATTTAGTTTTCATCAATGGCAATTAAGCTATTGTGCTCTTGATGACGGCATCGACAAACTATTTAACAGTTTTAATAAACGTTCTTCTAAAAATGAAAATGAAATAAACAACAATAGTTATAGAGTCACCGCTATGTGGAATGCACATAACCTACATAAAGAAAGTTTCCCACCGCTTAACGCTCATCTTAAGATAAAGGCGGATTCGGAAATAGACACTAAGAAACACCCTTTCAAGGTGTAACTTTCCTAGTTAAGATCTATATTTTTAAACGTCTTCCTGCTAAGTTAACCTAAAATTTAAAACAAATTAATTAAGTTGGTTTAGTGGCATGCAAAATTTTGATATAAACACAGTACAAAAATTAGTTTCACAGGGGTGGGAAGCAAGAAACGCCCTTAATCCAACCAACGCGCCTTCAGCCCTTAAATCGGCTTTAGATTGGATACTTAGCCAATTAGAATCTGGCGCCCTAAGAATCGCTTCTCCTAGCTCATCTGACCCTAACCAATGGGAAACAGCCCAATGGCTCAAACAAGCCGTGCTGCTTTCTTTTAGAGTCTATGATAATCAAATTATCCCTTCTGGTTTTACCCAATTTTATGACAAAGTGCCTCTAAAATATACCGATTATACGCAGGAAGATTTTCACCAAGCGGGTATTAGAATTGTTCCCCCTGCAACAGTACGTCGAGGTACTTATATTGGCAAAAATGTGGTGCTGATGCCCTCCTATGTAAATATCGGCGCTTATATAGGTGAAGGCAGTATGGTAGATACTTGGGCAACCGTGGGTTCCTGTGCGCAAATTGGTAAAAATGTACATCTGTCCGGTGGCGTAGGTATCGGCGGCGTGTTAGAACCTCTTCAAGCTAACCCAACCATTATTGGCGACAATTGTTTTATTGGTGCGCGTTCCGAAATCGTTGAGGGCGTAATTGTTGAAGATAACTGTGTGATATCCATGGGTGTGTATATTGGACAAAGCACGAAAATTTACGATCGTCACACGGGTGAAATAACTTACGGCAGAGTACCAGAAGGATCGGTTGTGGTAGCAGGCAGCCTACCCAGCAAAAATAAGTTATATAATTTATATTGTGCTGTGATTGTCAAAAAAGTAGATAGCCAAACACGGGCAAAAACCAGTTTAAACGAATTATTACGGTCTGACGATTAAGATGACAACCCCTACTATTATTGAATTGGCTTCTGAATTAATCAGTAAAAAATCGGTTACACCCGATGATAATGGCTGCCAAGCTATCTTGGCTGCTTTATTAAGAGAAGCCGGTTTTATGGTCACCGAATTAAATTTCGATGATACCCATAATTTATGGGCAATGCATATTGGCACCCCATCGAACCCTGCTCCCTTACTCTGCTTAGCAGGCCATACGGATGTGGTTCCGCCTGGCGATCTATCGGCTTGGGAATCTCCGCCTTTTGAACCGGTGATTAAAAACAATTTTTTATATGGCAGAGGGGCCGCCGACATGAAAGCGTCGTTGGCGGTACAAGTACTTTCTGCTATTGAATTTGTGAAAAAAAATCCCATTCATCAAGGCACCATTGCTTTTTTAATCACCAGCGATGAAGAAGGCACAGCCAAAAATGGGACAAAAAAAGCATTAGCCCATTTGTTTGAACAAAATCCGAGTTTAAAAATAGAGTATGCCTTAATAGGCGAGCCATCGAGTGTGAATAAACTCGGCGATATGATTAAAATAGGCCGAAGAGGATCGCTGTCTGGAATCCTGTCTGTACAAGGCATTCAAGGACATGTCGCCTACCCTCAACGTGCTTTGAATTCATTTCATCTTGCTGCTGCTGCTTTAGGGGATTTGGTAAAACATGAGTTTGATCAAGGCAACCAAGATTTCCCCCCCACGAGCCTGCAGTTTACCGATATTGATTTTGGCGTAGGGGCTGATAATGTGATCCCAGGCAATTTTAGTGCCAAATTTAATTTACGTTTTGCGCCCATGCAAACAGAAGAAAGTATTCAAGCCGTGTTTGCCGATATTTTTTCCAGACATAAATTAACGCCTAACCAATATAATATTACCTGGCGCTTATCAGGCCTGCCTTTTTACACCAAACCCGACAGTAAACTTATTTCAGCAGTTCAAGCCAGTATTAAACACGTTACCGATATTACCGCTGAATTATCAACAAGTGGTTGCACCAGCGACGGTCGTTTTTTTGCTTTATACGGCGCAGACGTGGTTGAGCTGGGTCCAACCAATGAAACCATTCATAAAATAAATGAACGGGTAAATATTGACGAGTTGGAACAGCTTAATAAAATTTATGCAGAGATTTTTAGTAGATTGCTTGAAGATTAAAAAGAGCGTAAATAATTTTTACTTGGGCCGGCACAGAGGCCGGCCAAAATTTCTATCGACGAATTTATGCTCCCATATATTGCAAACTCAATTTTTGCGCCTGTTCTAAATCCACAGGCGATAATTCAATGGCCAATTGGTTACGAATTAATCCCGCATGATCGTTACCCTGCGCCGCAGATAAATTTAACCATGCGTAGGCTTTTACCTTATTTTTAGTCACGCCTAATCCTTGATAGAACATTTGACCTAAATAATATTGTGCTTCGCTGTGGCCTTTTCGAGCAGGTTTGTCGAGCAAATTTAAGGCTTTACCATAATTAGGCGAAACATTGGGCTCTTCTCCTGTCATATAAATTCTACCCAAATATAAGGCTGCCATCTCTAAGCCTTCTTTGGCTGACGTTTCCATATACGAAAGCCCCTCTTGAGGGTTGGCCGCAATATTTAATATGGCATTGCCATTTAACATCGCACGACCTAATTGAAATAAAGCAGTGGGATCACTCACGTCATCCGATTGTTTAAAAAAAGCTCTGGGTGTACTGTCTGCAGCAAGAGGCGGTAATATCTCGGTTTCGGTTTCCGTTTCCCCTAATCCCTGAGAGGTTAACATGGCAAGGTGATCTCCTGCTGAAAGATTACCCTTATTGGCTGCTTTACTTAACCACATTTTTGCCAAAGGAAGTTGCGTGCTGTCACCTGAGTTTAAATAAGCCAAACCCAGTGCACACCAAGCATCGGGATTTTCTTGTTGTGCAGCACGTTGATACCAATACAAGGCTTTTTCTTTATCTTGATTTGTGCCAATCCCTTTATCGTACAAATAAGCAAGGGGCAAGCTTGCCTCTAATTCTCCTTGATTCGCAGCTTGCGAATATAAAATAAAAGCTTTAATGGGATCTTGAGCAAGTTCAATACCCTGATAATAAAATTCAGCTAATTTTAATTGTGCTTTAGGGTGATTGCCTTCGGCACTTTGTAAATACCAATGGACTGCAGAAGAAAGATCTTTGGGCACCACTTGCCCTGCTTCTAAAATTTGACCCAAATGAAAGCTGGCACCATAATCTTTATCTTGTGCTGCTGATACCCACCATGCCAAAGCTTGTTGAATATCTTTTTCAACATAATTACCTTCAAAATAAATTTCACCAATTTTAGCTTTGGCAGGCGTATAATTATTTTTTGCAGAACGTATCAACCAATTTAATGCCTGTTGCGGATCGTGTTCACTCGCTTGTTCATTTAATAAATATAACCCTAATCTGAATTGTGCTTCGGGGACATTTTCACCCGCAGCTTTTAAGTAATATTGAAAAGCTTGTTCACTATCGACAACCGTACCTTGACCTTGTTGATATAATTTAGCCAATTCAAGATAAGCAGGAACATACTTATGTTCTGCTGCTTGGTATATCCAATAAAATCCTTGATTGGCGTCTTGTTTAATTTCACCTTTTAGAAACATTAAGCCCAGTTCATATTGAGAAGGGGCATAATGAAGCTGAGCGGCTTTCATTAAATTTTCATGTGCTTTTTGAGGGTATCTACTTCTTTGTAAATGACCTAAATGGTGCGTATAGACAACATAAGGGTATTCAGCTGCTTCGCTTGCCCAATGTAATGCTTTGTCTGAGTTTTTAGTAAGGCCTACACCATATTCATACCCCAAGCTAAGTAAATACTGTGCTTGCGGATGATTTTGTTCAGCGGCTTTGTGAAACCATGCCATAGCAAGTTCAGGGTTCGGCTTTGTTCCTAAACCCAGGTAAGTTTGAACACCAACAATAAGTTCCGCATCCAGATCCCCCGTTTCAGCAAAAACCTGACAATAACGATAGGATTTTTCCATTCCCTCTTTGGCAATTATTTTTAAACACGGATTATTTTTATGTTGAACAACTGAGGGTAAACTCGTTTGCAAACTTTGCTTAGTCTGCGCATTATGCTGATAAGCCCAAATTCCCAAGGCCGCTAAGACGGTTAGACTACTTGCACCCATTAATATAATTGGAAATAATTCCAGTGGATTAGAGTAGCGATTAGCGAAAGCGGTTCTAATAAAATTGGTCATATATCTACCTATATTTATAAAAAGATAGATCCATACAGATCTGATTTAATTATGGAAGATAGGTGAGATATTTTGCCAAAAAAATGACCAAAAACCTTAAAATAACGTCAAATAAAACTAAGATGGCATACTATTAAGCCAGTAAACCAATCCACTTACTATAGCTGTCATGATAACTAATATTGAAATTACATCCGTTTTGTCATCCGAAAATTTATTCTTCGCCATAGTTTTCTCCCTTATCTATTAGGCTTTTCATTCTACTGAAAGGCTATCTAAAATCAAAAAATAATTTTAGCTTCTAATTTATCTGAATCAAGTAACAAAGCTTGAGACTCAACTATCTTGTCTTCGGAGGATTTGTCTGCCCTACCTGACTTCGAGCCTCTTACTGAAATAATTAATTTTTGACCTTTTCTCATTTTACGACTCGAATCCATTGCATCAAGATTTGACAATATAAATGCTTGTTCTTGTCCCCATTGAATATCTTGCGATACCAAAAGCTTTTTCACCAAAACAGGCATGGCCTCCCCAGGATATTTTGCCACAATAAATATCACAGGGAATTTTTGAATATCCGGATACAGCCATTTGATTGTTAAGTTTATGTTAGGAGAATCCTCGGCTGTTTGGCCTAAAAGGGTTTGAGATCGCAAGATCATGGTCTGAATTAAATGCGCTTCTTCACGATTCTCTGTTTGAATTTTATGCCAATAGGCTAACGCTTTTGCATACTGGGTGGTTTGAAAATGGTGCACGGCCAATAAATTCAAAAAGCCATTATCTTTAGGAAAAATCTCGATGAGTTTTAGCAAGGCTTGCACCGATTTGTCAGGCAATTCACCATGAGAGTTGAGTGATTGAGCATAGTAAAAGCCATACAAATAATCGCGGTTTTGAGTATTGATAGTGACAGCTTGTTGATAGGCCATTTGGGCACGCTCTGAAAAATTAAGCGCTAAATACACTTCTCCCATTTTGGCATGCACATATTCAGTTTGTGGCAACGAATCATATAATTTTACTAAAGCATGCTCAACTGACTCTGAAGTGGTTTTCTCGCTTTTTTGCAACGTTGTGAGTAAATCATGAATTTCTCTATAGGCATATAAAGATTTTAAGGGTTTTATGCCTCCAATATGATAATATCCAAAACAAACAACACTCCCTGATAAAAAAATCGCTGCGGCAAAATAACCCCATTGATATTTTGAATAATTTAATTTAAGTAAAAATATGACGATGATTAAAAATAATAAAAAAATAAAACTTAAGCCAAGATAATAAATTAACATGTTATTTTAATAACCTCTTAAGCCCAAATCCACCTAATATCAAAACAAGTAAAGGCATCACCCAAATAAAAATGTGTTTTGATTTAAGTTCAGGCGCGAAGAAAATCGATTCACCATAACGTTGCACTAATACTTGTTTAATCTCTTGTTGAGTTTTGCCTTTTTCAAATTGATGCCATATTTCTTTACGCATCACTAAAGCCATTGGGGCGTACGAATCTGCCACACTTTGATTTTGGCAAGTGACACATTTCACTTGCTTTAAAAAAGCGTAATAATCTTGTTCATTCACTGCTTCTGTTGCTACAACAGAAGCAGTGAAAAATAATATTAAAAAAAATATAACAAGCTTTTTCATGTTTTTAATTCATGGTTTAAAGCTTTTAATTTAGGCAATAAGTTTTTTTCAAACTCTTCAAGCGTCAACATACCCATATGATGATAACGAATAGTTCCCTGTTTATCGATGATAAAGGTTGCTGGTGTGCCTCTTAAGCCCAGTTCAAACCCTAAGTGACCATCTTCATCTGAAATCGATAATTTAAACGGATTACCTTGACCATTTAACACAGATAAAACAACATTCGTTTCATCTTGAAAACTAATGCCATAAATAGGGTATTGGGGGTATTGTTTATTTAAATTGAGTAACTCAGAATGCTCTTGAAGACAGACGCTACACCAAGTTGCCCAAACATGTATTAACCCTACTTCGCCTTTCAATTCTTGTTCGGTGATAATTTTCATGGGATCATTTATCAATGGCAAAGTGAATTTGGGTACTTGTCTGTCAGATATCAAATCGGGCAAATTTTTTGGCGCAAGAGATAAGCCTTTCCAGAGCATTAAAGTAAAAACTAAAAATAATCCTAGTGGAATCCAATATCGTTTTTGTGAAAAAAATTGTCCTAACTTAACCATACGCTGTCTTTCCTTACACTATTAAGCAATTTAATAAAACTCACAAATGCCCCTAGCGCAATAAAAATAGTCCCTAACCATATCCATCGTACTAATGGATGAATAATAATTTTAACCGACCATGTTTGTGCATTAATGGGCTCACCTAAGCTGACATATATGTCTTGAAAAAAGCCCGGCAAAATACCGGTTTCAGATAAAGCCATTTGTCGATTCGCATAATATCTTTTTTCAGTTGTAATTTGAGGGTGGTTTTCAATATTAAATATCGCCGTTTTGGCAGTATAATTGGGTCCAGAACGATCACCTAAGCTCATAAGCTTAACTTCATACTTGCCCACTTGTGCCGTTTGATTTAAGCTCAGTTCCACTTCTTTTTCGATGCTCATTTGGGTATTCACCACAGCCCCAATGGCAGAGAGAGCAAACCCCATATGCGCCAACACCATACCTATTTTTTTAATTTGTTTTTTATAATCAAAAATAAAATTAAATAACGTAGTAAATAATAACAATAATCCTAAAAATAAACCCAAGGCGGCATAAAGATTGTTATTCAAATATAAACCTGCCACTAAAGCACTTATACAAAAACTCATGGCCATTAACCCATATTGTTTTTGTTTAAAAGGCAGGTAAGGCCCAAGGGCTGATATCAATAATAAAAGAGTAAAAAAGGGCAAGGTGACTTTATTAAAATAAGGTAAACCTATCGTCACATTTTCTGTAAAAACCATTTCTGCTAAAATCGGATAGGTTGTGCCCAATAAAACCACTATCATTAAGCAAAATAATACCACACTTGCCCCAATGCACATGGTTTGCGTGTTAATTTTAAGTAATGATTTAGATTGCTCAAAAACAAAATGCTTGGCATTAAGACAAAGTAAAACAAATGCCATACCAATAATTAAAAGCAAAATGCCTAAAATAAATAAGCCCCTTTCCGGATCAGAGGCAAAACTATGCACTGAGGTAATAATGCCCGAACGAACTAAAAAGGTACCCAAAATACTCAGGCCAAAGGTAACGATAGATAAGATCATTACCCAGCCAATCAGCTGCGGTCTATTTTTGATGGCATATAAGCTGTGTATCAAAGCCAAACCAGATAACCAAGGCATAAAAGAAGCGTTTTCGACCGGATCCCAAAACCACCAGCCACCCCAACCTAATTCATAGTAGGCCCACCAAGAACCCAGGGCAATGCCTAAGGTTAAAAAGCCAAAAGCCAATAAACTCCATTTACGCATTAAATAAACATACTGGTCTAAATTAAAGGCTTTTGGTTTTAATAACGTACTAATGGTAATAATAAAAGGCATCACAAACCCAACATACCCCAAATACAGCATAGGGGGGTGAATCACAAAAGCAGGATCTTGCAACAAAGGGTTTAAATCAAGCCCTTCACTGGGTGAATCGGGCAACCATCTTAAAAAAGGATTAGAAGAAAAAAGAACCAGCGCAACTAAACTTAGGGTGATGATACTGGAGACCAACAACACTTGTTTAGGCAAATACTTATCTCGAGATAATAAATATTGCCAAAAAACTAAAATTAATACCCACAACAACAATGACCCTTCGTGGGCACCCCACACTGCGGTGACTTTATAATACCAGGGTAATTGGCTATGGCTGTTTGCAGCCACATATTGAACGGTAAAATCGTTAAAAATAAAACATAAAATCAAGCAAGCAAAACTTGTGCTCACCAAAAAAAGCTGACTTAATGAAAATAGACTGGCTGATTTAAGGTTAAGACTGGGCTGACAATATAAAGCCATTGTAAAGACCGTTAACCCAAATGCACCCCATAATAATAAATGGGCCCATTCGGCAATAAAAATCACGTCCATTGTTCGTTGGCCCCAATTCGTTTTTTTATGGTTTCGGGCATATATTTTTCATCATGTTTAGCCAATATTCTGGTGGCAATAAAGATCGGTTGGTTTTCGGCATTTTTTTCAGTGGAAGATAACTGCCCTTCTGCAACAATGCCTTGCCCTTCTCGAAAGAGATCGGGCAAAATACCCTTATAGCGCACAAATAAATCTTGTTTATAATCGGTCACCCAAAATTCTACTTGCAGATCAGAAGAACGTTTGACTGTATTAGGCTTAACCATCCCCCCTAAGCGAATATTTTTTTGATGTAACTTCGGATTAAGGTGGGTGGCCTCTATGATTTCTAAAGGCGTATAATACGCATTCATATTTTGGGATAATGCATACATGACCAAAGCAACAATGATGCTAAAAAGGGTCAGCACCAACGAATAGGTCATTAAGCGTTTTTTTTGAGTAGGGCTCATAAATAATGTCTTACTGATTTGTTTTTTTAATATACTGTGAAACTGCTTGCCAAGCGTATACGCTCAAAGTAAAAAATACGATACCAAATGCAGCAATAACATAATAACTATATTCTGGCATGATTTAACCGAATCTCCGTACAAACTTTAATAATCAACATGGTCATAAAATACAAAACAAAACCTATTAACATACTGAGCAAAGGATATAGCATATCCGGATGAATCGAAGGTGTTTTAAATTGCAACAAGGTGCTCCCTTGATGTAGGGTATGCCACCAATTAACTGAAAAATGAATAATGGGAATATCCACTAACCCCACTAAAGCATAAATCGCTGCCACTTTGCTTGAAATGCTAGGCTGAGTGATAGTGGATCTTAGCCCCAAATATCCTAAATATATAAATAATAAAATAAATTCAGAGGTAAGCCGTGCATCCCAAAACCACCACGTTCCCCACATAGGTTTGCCCCAAATACTGCCCGTGACTAAAGCCAAAGCCGTAAAGATTACCCCTAAAGTAGCACAATGCTTTGCCAGCATATCGCATACTTTAATACGCCAAACCAAATACTGAAAACTGAATACCGCCATAAAACTGTACACCATCATAGATAATATGGCGCAAGGCACATGAACATAGATAATTCTGAAAGCATCTTTTTGTTGATAATCGGTGGGGGCATAAAACAACCCATAAATTAAACCAAAACCGATACATATTATACTGGCCACACCCAAATAGGGCACCCACTTAGAAGCACGAGCATTAAAATGAGTCACACTGAGTAAAGTTTTGGCATACGTCCAAATCGAAGCTATTTTTATCATTTACTGTCCTGAAGATAAACTTATTTTTATCGCACCGCTGGCCGCAAAAGGACCCAATAGCAAACTAATTAAACTGATGGCTAACAATAAAGCACATTCGGGTAAATATTGCTCTCCATAGTGTGCTTTTTCTAAAATAATTAATCCAAGAAGCATCACGGGGACGAGCAACGGTAATGCTAACATAATCAACAAACCTGCACCCCGTTGTGAGGTTAGCATCAGTAAACTGCTTATTAACCCAATCACGGTAATAACAGGCAAAGCTAATCCAAAGCCTAAGGCCATGGGGATAAAATAACTAAACGATAAATCAAAGGCAATAATTGAAATTACAATGCAAACCAACACCGCACCAAAACAAAGCAAAGAAAGCCATAATGCTTTAAGCAAAAACAAGACATATAAAGGCTGAATCCACAGGGCGTATTGCTCCCACATCCCTTCTGTCCATTCTTGGCGAACTAACCCATCATTGGTAACAATAAGCGCACATAAACAGTTAAGCCAAATGATTAGCCCCGCTAAATAGATTTCAGATATGACGGTATAAGGTAAGATAAGCGAACTTAAAAAAATAAATAAACTCATCATTAAAATAGGTTGAAGCCAAACAGTCAGTTGCTTGCACGCAAATCGTGCTTCAAAATAAAGATATTTTTTAAAAAAGTTCACGTTATTTTCAGTCATAAATCGATTTTCTGATGGTAAATTGCGGGGGCAAGATGGGAGGCCAAAATAATGGCGCCCCCCTGTTTTACTTTTTCTTGAAAACAGTGGTTTAAAATCGCTTTAGCGGCTTCATCTAATCCGGTAAAAGGTTCATCCAGAATCCAAACAAGTCGATTACTCGCCATAATGCAAGCCATACTTATTTTACGCTGTTGGCCAAATGAAAAACTGACTGTATTGCGTTCTTGAAGTGCACAACGGTGCTCACCCAATTGCAAGCGTTCCAACAAAGACAGCGCCACAGGCAATGAACAAGGTTGTTGATAGCCATTTGCCGCATACAAAATATTTTCAACCGGCGAAGCAAAGTGTTTAATACTAATTTTGTGGCTCAAATAGGCAAATAAGTAAGATCGCGCCCATCTAATTTTCCCCGAATCC
The DNA here is from genome assembly GCA_902826485.1 of uncultured Gammaproteobacteria bacterium. Classification (GTDB taxonomy): domain Bacteria; phylum Pseudomonadota; class Gammaproteobacteria; order Berkiellales; family Berkiellaceae; genus CADEEZ01. The sequence continues at coordinate 6,711 of CADEEZ010000013.1, read as the reverse complement.
GGGGTAAGCAAATTAGCTAATAGTTTTAGCAAGGTGCTCTTTCCACTCCCATTTGGACCGGTTAAATAAATAATTTCCCCCTCATTCAGGGACAAAAATCTATTTTGAATGATACATTGGTCATCACGTGAAAAGGTGAGGTTGTTTACATCTAGTAATGAGGCTAACAATTTTATGCCTATTTATTATTTTACGATATCTATATGTTACCTGGCCAATGGATATTACCATGACGCTGGTTTTATCGTAAAATCATAAAACTTTTTTATCTTGTTAAATAAATATTAAATTGACAGTTTAGGGTGCACAATGGAATTTTTGTCAGAATGGGGACTTTTTATAGCAAAGACATTAACCATGTTCTTTGCTCTTGCAGGATTGTTCATCTTGTTTTTTCATTTAAAACAGAGGGCTGCGAATACTACGGGTCAGCTTGTTATACATCGCTTGAATGAAGAATATGATGAGTTAGAAAGTTTGTTAAAGTCAGAAATTTTACCTAAAAATGAATTTAAAGCTTACATTAAAGAAAAAAAGAAAGCAGCCAAACTTGAAAATAAAAAAACGAGTAAATCAAAACCTAATTGTTACTTACTTCGGTTTGATGGGGACATTCGCGCAAGCGAAGTAGATTCGCTTAGGGAAATCATTAGCGCCATTTTAACCGTGGCAACCCCACAAGACGAAGTGATTGCTGTTGTTGAAAGTGCCGGAGGGTATGTTGCAAATTATGGTCTTGCCGCCTCACAGCTTAAAAGAGTTCGAGACAGGGGTATCCCCTTAACCGTCTCCGTAGACAAAATAGCCGCATCTGGGGGTTATTTAATGGCCTGTGTTGGCCATAAAATTATCGCCGCCCCTTTTGCGATACTGGGATCGATTGGTGTGGTTGCTGAATTGCCTAACTTCTATCGATTTTTAGATAAACATGATATTGATATTGAGTTACATACTGCTGGCCAATACAAACGAACCCTCACCATGCTCGGTGAAAACACAGACGAAGGTCGTAAAAAGTTTATTGAAGAATTGAATTTAACCCATAAATTATTTAAAGACTTTGTAAAAGATAATCGTCCAAGCCTGAATGTCGAAAAAGTCGCAACAGGCGAACATTGGCATGGTGACATGGCCATTGAATTAGGCTTAATCGATCACTTAGAAACCAGTGATGATTATATTCGCTCTAAACATCCTAGCCATCAAATACTTGAAGTCGAATATGAAATTAAAAAGCCGCTGGCTGAACGACTTGGTCTGCATATTTCTCAAGGGTTATTTAATGTTTGGTCGAAGTTGAATCAAAATATGGTTAAGTAAACTTCTACCAAACCTGTCATGCCAGCGAAGGCTGGCATCCAGGACGATAATATCTTCAGATATATCAAAATCATATTTAAGAGAAGTACTGGATGCCAGCCTTCGCTGGCATGACAACTTCCGTGATAATCTTAACCCGGCGAAGCCGATCTAGACCCAGACAATGATCGTGAAGGCGAACGCGTGCGCACTCTGCCTCTGGCTTGAAGTTCCCCCTCTTCTGATGATGATTCATCCGAAGATTGAGTCGTACTCGATGAAAAATCTGATGAAGAATCTGATGAAGAATCTGATGAAGATTGTGATAAAGAAGATTCGGGGGAACGAGACCTAGAATGTGTTGCCACATCCACTTCTGAAGTCGGTTTATTTGTTACCTGAAGCGCCGTTGAAGAAAACATCACTGGTACCGATCCCTCACCCAAAAAAGGTTGATTAGCTGCCGTTGTATCTACGCCTTGCGTAACAACCTCAATGAGTTGTTGTTCAGGGTTAGAGACTTGTTGTTGTGGCACTGGATCAGTTAAATCAGGTCGAGGTAAAACCTCTGGAAGGATATCGGGCTTTTGAGGGTAAAATTTATTTTGTATCCATTGACGCCCTTCTCGATATAATTTGGTCGACAATAAAGCCGGCAATAATAAACTCCCTTCAATAAACAACAGCGATAAAAGTGGGCTACTGGTACTGTGCAATATCGTTGTATACATGGGCGTTTTAAAAAAATGCAACAACCCGGTCACCGCCAAGGTGCTGCTAAGGGGAAAACGATAATTATTCGCAAAATCAATACCCGATTTTATTCGTTGAATAAATTTTGACTGATTAGGCCCTTCTGGGTTTTCCCATACTTTGTTTGCATCGGTATAAAAGACTCCCGAGGCTCTATCAACGGCTTTATCTATAAAATACCCTACACCAGCACCAATGGCCATAAAGACAAATACTTGGTAACTTGTTGGCCCTAATACGCCATTAAACGTACCATAGGTACTCACATCATAACTAAAGAAAATACTCCCTAGCATTCCCCCTACGCCGGTAGACATTCTATTGAATACCGTCCCACCAAGTGTATTGGTCATAAAAAATTGATTATGTCCGTATGGGCTGGTTGAAAAAAACATTTTGTAAACAGACTGTAAAAAACCCCCCGATTCAACTGAACCATAAGTAGGCCCTAACGAACCGGCAAGTTTACCAAAATACATGGCATGAGCTATTCGATTGCCGCCAATCATCCCTAAAAACATCCCCATTTTATGCGTGAGCAATTGTAAGGGGTGAGAAATAGTACGAGCTAAATCGGTCATTGCTAATCTGAAACCCGCCGCGGTCAGGCCTAACATGCCTATTGTCATGGCGATATCAAATATGCCCAATAGTCCTGAACTGATAAATAGCGATCTTAATATAGTGGACGTAATGGATACGCCCAATAAAGTCACTAATACTTTTTGAATATTGCTTAGACCCTTATAAAATCCTAAAAAAGCATCTGAAAAGTTTTTAAATTGGTTATAAATTGCTTCTAGTACTTCAGTTTTAGGACGATATAGGGCGTAAATCATGAACATGCTCCATGGCATGGTCGACATAACAAGAATGTAAACTGAAATAAAATGCTTAGCGAGCGTTACAGGTGAGTTGTAGAACCATTTGCTAAACCACTGCCCTACGTGGAAAGAAAAATAGGATTTATTAAAATCACGATTAGCCCTTGCCTCATTTTTTTCTTCTGGGCTTCCCTCAAAAAAATCAGTGACGGACTGAGATGTGGAACTTATATAGTCTAACAGCTCTTTACGTTTTATAACGCCATAGATAGTCATCACAGGTAATAAATAAGGCCAAGCAAAGGGCAGCCAGCCCATTACTGTCATCACCAAAAGTGCTTTAACGATTTTAGATTCTTTGACTTCGTTTTTTGCCCAAATCACTAACGGTGAATTGTTAATCCGGTTTGATAACTTTTCCATGGCATTTTTTATCATGAAATAATCCTATTTATATTTTTTATACTCGGAATTATGTTTAACGACTAGATATTATGAGTCTCTCCCTAACGAGTCAATATTTAATTTTTTGTACGGGATTAGGTTTAGGACTTTCAACAAGTAAGTCAATTTGCTTTTCTTTTTTGATTTTGAGCTTAGCAAATTGAAAGCTCAATATTTGATTCGTTTCTTCTGTAAATAGACTCTCTGACTCATACTTAGATGGCTTTAAAATATTTTTTATGCCATTAAATTTTTCCTCAAAAAATAAAATCATCCCTTTTTCCCCTAACTCCACTGCCAAGCGATAAGCTCTTAGCTTGTACGGTGAAACAACAGAATATTCTTTTAGAGAAAATAAGCTTTTCACAAAATCGATATCGCCTGATTTAACTGCCAGTAATAACAACTCGCCTATTGTATTTCCCCAAAAATTAACCTCTCTCATTTCAAGTAGTTTATTAACAGTTTGAAAACATGAATTAACATAAGCACTTAAAATATACTCATTTAATTGCGCCCCTGAAAATAAACGTATATTTTTTTGAATCAGTTTAAATAAACAACTATCTTGTTTATTTAATAAAGCGACATCAATGGCCCTTTCTACCAATTCATAAGACCATTCAATGGGTTGTGCTAATACTATGTCGAGACAATCTTTGTGCCCTTTTCTCGCAGTTTTAACTAGCGCTCTTTCTATATAATCTGTTTCTGTAAATGCCATTGTGACAAAAAATAAATTTAATGCTCTTTTTTGTCCAAAATCAGCTAAATTAATCAAAACAACCCCTTTGCTCATCGGGTCAAGCATGTCAGGAAAATTTGACATAAAAAGCATTGTTAAGGTTGGTTTATTATCTTTGGCCGTGCTTCTGCAATAAAAATTAATGTCTTCTTTAGAAAGTTTTTTCTTAAAAATTAATTTTAAGCCGTCCAAATACTTGCCAAAAACAAATGAACCCAACATTTTAGATAATAATTCTTCATTTTGAGTGCTATAATCAATTTTTTTATACGGAGTAGATTGAAGGAGATCAGGATAATACTCTAACAATTTTTTCAAGATCTCAATCTTATCTTTACTTAAGGCGTCTTCAAAAGCATATTTTAATAGCGTATTTGTGTCTGTATCGTCTACCGAATCAATAATATGCGTAATAATATCAAAATGATCTAATGTGACAGCACTGGTAATGCCTTGCATTAAAATGAGAATATTATAAAATTCTAGATTTCTTATAAGAATTTTTTTTAGATAATCTGCCGCATTTTTAATAATAGCATAACTCAATATCGCTGCTTTTTGGGCAGATGAAAAATTCTTAAGATAAACCTCTTTTTTTACATCAACAATTCTTTTTGAGTTTTTATCTATATTGTTTAAGGTAGGTAAACCAATATTAAAAGCTTCCGTGTCCATTCCGATCCCTTCTGTGTATGTTATTAGGTAGTCAAATATTCCTTTATTTTTTCCGACTAATGGTATGAACGGTCTCCTATAATTTAGCTATATGCCTATATACTTCTGTTACATAACCAATTCATTTCTAATATATATAAATTTTGGAGTCAATATGGATTATCAAACAGTAAACGATCCCTATAAATTAAAGCTATCTGAGTTACGAAGCCTGGTTAGCCAAGATTTGGTTACTGTCTCTGGGATGCTTAAAGATACCACCACACTCTTAAAAAATTATTTAGAATTGCCAACTAAAAACCAAGAAAAAAATCTGTGTAATAGCATTTTAAAAACGGGAGAATGTCTTGATCAATTAAATAAAATTGCACAAGTAATGAACAAGAGAATTGAACATATAGTCAAAAATTTTAGCAGCAAAAAAGAAGAAGAAATAGAGGCCATCAATACCTTATCTCAAGACGTCACAAAAAACACAAAAGGCATGTCATTATTAAAAAACCATTATCTTGAAATAGTGGGTTTGTATACAAAAGATGAAAAAACGCAAAAACAATTAACGGATTTAGATTGCTTTAAAAATGAATCAGATGAGATAGCGATTTTGGTTGAAAAACCTACCGAGCAAATTATCTCTAAAAAAACTAAAACGAAGAAAAAGAGATGGTCTTTGACTTAAATTTTTTAGCATGACCACGACGCCACTCCCAAGGTGGCGTGCGGCTGTCTAGGGGCAATGCCCACAATCCTTTGTTATTAAATCTGGCCCAATATTCTAAAAAATACAGATACATATCATTTGAATATTGTCTATATACCCAAGCATGCCCTCCACTCACCATTTTTGCACAAATGTCTTGATCGTGTAGATATACTCGCCCAACAATACGTTGATATTGATCTTTATTTTCATAATCAATAAGAACTATTTTAGATAATATCAAAGCACTTAACACGTGTTGTGACTTTTTTCCATAGGGTTGTGCCATTTCTGGTGCGTCGATTTCTGCCAACCTAATTTTTATTTTTTTATTTTTCTGTGTTTCAATAATAATTGTATCTCCATCAGAGACTTTAATTACCTGGCCAGTCATCGTTTTTGCGGAAACAAGGGAACACACACTCAGCGTTAAGATAATAAAAATGACGGGTTTATAGATCATACTCTTATGATGCAATAAGTTTAGTTTGTTGAATTTTTTGAGCATTAAAATATAAGATGAGAGCTAAACTTACGGCTAATCCATTTACATAGGCAACAGGCAGCATTGAACCATCAAAAAATATCCCAGTTAGGGCAACCGCTATCGCTGAGATAAACAACCTAGAAGACATAATAAATGAAGAGCTCATCCCTTTTAGTTCAGGAATCACATCTAAAGATTCAGCAAAAGTCACGCTCATGGGAAACGCACAACCCACTGCAAATAAGCACATGGAGGCCGTAATCAAAACAGGTTCAAAGGGAAAGGCATAAGCAAAAAATCCTAACAATATAGTAGAGATACCAGCAAAAGCCATGCCGATTTGTACCGCTTTTTTACCGCCAATTTTAGAAACAAAATGATTCGAATAAAAACTCATTAAGGAAAAAGACAACACCACTAATCCTTGATGAATGGCATAGGCAAAATAAGATAATTTACAAGAATTGATATAATAAAAAGCTGCGCTGCCGACAAAAGTCAGATAAGCGGTAACCAGTAAATTTGGAAAAGCAGACAGCAACATGAATTCTTTATGCACCAATAAAGATCCATAATCTTTTAGAATACGGGTGATTTTTACCGATTTTCTTTCAAATTTTGTTTCTGGCAATTGCATCATCAAGAAAATCCATGATACCAAAGCAATGATCACAATCGCAGTAAAATTGGCACGCCAGCTAAAATAATTAATAATTAAACTGCCTATAATAGGCGCCGCCGCCATAAAAATGGTCAAGTACGCATTAATTTTGCAAAAATAGTT
>CADEEZ010000012.1:68430-83094 GCA_902826485.1 uncultured Gammaproteobacteria bacterium | reverse complement strand
GAGCCAGAATCAAACTCTTCAATTAATTTTGTATCAATCAAATTGCTTGTCTAACCCTTACGAATCACCCACACAAATTTCTAGACAATTAGTTTTTTAAAGAGCAAATAAATCAAAATATCTAAAACAGGTGCACATTGTATCGATATCAGAATTTCTGTCAACGCTGTTTTCACTAATTTTTTAAAATAGTTCTTCAGCTTATTAAGTCATTTGAATTAGTTTAATTAGATTAAAATTAAGAAAGGCTGTAATTACTAGGGTTATTAAGATTTGTTGTTTTGCTTAGTTCAAATATAAGAAGGGTTTTATTTATGCAGGGACGACACGGAGGTCGTCCCCTACGCCCAAATGTGCCATCAATCATGTGATTTTTTGGTATTTTAAGGCTAAAAATTAGTTGGTTTGTTTTCTTTATACGTAGGGGACGGCCTCTGTGCCGTCCCTCTTATATAGGAAATTAATAATTAATAAACAAAACTATTTATTTATATTCAATATTAATGATTTGGGTTTAAAACCCCCTTCGATAGGGGGTCGAGTATTTGAGTGAAACGAAAATAGGCGGGGGGATGTTAGGGGAGATCTCGCAAAAACATCCCCCCGCTCGCGTGCCCGTCTAACGATGGGCTGCTCACGACCCCCTATCAGGGGGTGAAAACTGATCCTATTTAATTAGTCGCACAAATTTACGTTTGCCCACTTGAAGCACAATAGGCTCGGCAATGTTTATTTGGAAATTTTTATCCATAATTTTTTCGCCATCTAGCTTCACGCCGCCTTGCTCTATCATTCTCAACGCTTCAGAACTTGATTTAACTAATTCGCACATCACCATGGCTTTCCATATGACAGTACCGTCAGGTATGCTAAATTCTTGGATATCTTCCGGTATCTGATGCTTCTGAAACTGATTAATAAAATCTTGATGCGCCTGTTCTGCCGCGGCTTTGTCATGAAAGCGCTCAATAATTTCCTTGGCTAAATCAATTTTGATGTCTCGAGGATTTTTGCCATATATAGCCTCTTGTTTTAGTTGCTCTATGACAGCAAGCGACTTAAAGCTAAGTAACTCATAGTAACGCCACATCAGTTCATCTGATATAGACATGATTTTGCCAAACATCGACTGAGCTGATTCGGCAATGCCAATGTAGTTACCTAAAGACTTAGACATTTTTTGAACGCCATCAAGGCCTTCAAGCAAAGGCACCGTTATCACCACCTGTGGCGACTGGCCATGCTGTTTTTGTAATTCTCTGCCAACCAGCAAATTAAATTTTTGATCGCGACCACCTAATTCAATATCGGCTTTTAATTCAACCGAATCTTGCCCCTGTAATAAAGGGTACATAAATTCATGAATAGCGATGGGCTGATTGCCTTCAAAGCGTTTTTTGAAATCATCGCGTTCCAACATTCTGGCAACGGTATAACTGGCGGCGAGTTTTATTAAATCTTGCCCTGTCATTTTGCCTAACCATTCGCTATTGAAAACAACCCGGGTTTTGTTGGGATCCAGAATTTTAAAGATTTGTTCTTTATAGGTTTTGGCGTTTTCCAGCACTTCTTGTTCGGATAAAGGCGGTCGCGTGGTATTTTTGCCCGTGGGATCGCCAATACGACCGGTAAAGTCTCCTATCAGAAAGACCACATCATGGCCTAAATCTTGAAATTGTTTTAGTTTGTTAATTAGCACTGTGTGGCCCAAATGCAAATCAGGGGCAGTCGGATCAAAGCCTGCTTTAACAATTAATTGTTTGCCTGCTTTTTTAGCTGCTTGAATTTTTTCGAGTAATTCGCTTTCTACTAATACTTCGTCTGTGCCACGCTTAAGCTCAGCAATCATCTCATCAATATTTATATTCATCTTTTTGAACCCTTCTCGACCCACACCGGGAATTTTTTATGTTTATTAACTTAAAAACAAGCTTTCCAACTTATAGGTCATCACTTGCATAGTTTGTTAAGCTGACCCATTATCATACAGTGTCACCTAAAAAAAATGAGCCACTATTTGAAGCTCGAATCATTATTAAACTAGGAAGCTTTCAAATTTAATGAGACGATACCCCCCTAAGCGCCCCTCAACGCCTGAAGTTAGTCAAAGCGTTATCGAAGTTCTTCAAAAGCATTATGACAAATATTTTCAAGGATCGGGCAGGGAAATTTTTTCGCTTTTACTCATGATCATCGTGGGCGGTTTTGTTTTACATAAATTATCCTCGGTCAGTTTAAAGTGGTTAAATCAAAACCAAATTATCGACCAAATAACAGAAGAAACTTCTATAGAAAATCTCTCCGCCATGCCAGAGGCTTATGTTCAAGATATCGAGCTTTCAAATACCGAACCCCAGAGTCCATATTTAATTAATCCTTTAACCCATACGGGCTGGAAACAATATATTGTTGCCCCTGGTGATACCTTAACTCAGGTATTAAAAAAAGCCGGCTTATCCACCGAAACGTGGCAAGAAATTATGGGGCTAGGCAAACACGCTCGCCATATTAGCCGAGTACACCCTGGGCAGGCGATTAACATCGAAAGCCAAAATGGTTTTTTTATTGGCTTAAATCAATCGCTCGATCCCGTGCGTACGCTTTACATTTTAAGACAAAAAGACGGTGCTTTGGCCAGTTTTATTCATGAAAAAGAATTACAAACCCGCGTGACGTTTGGCAGCGCCAATATCGAAGACTCTCTTTTTTTATCAGGTAAACGGGCCAACATCGATGACAATATTTTAATGCAACTTGCTGAAATATTTGGCTGTGTGGTCGATTTTGCGCATGATATTCATGCCAATGATAGCTTTAAAGTGCTCTATGAAGAACAATTTGTGGATGGAGAAAAAATTGGCACAGGAAATGTCTTGGCAATTGAATTTAATAACAATGGCAAAACGCATCAAGCGATTCGATATACCGATCCGCAAGGTAAAACAGGATATTATTCACCAAATGGTATGAGCTTAAAACGGGCTTTTTTACGCACGCCTGTTAAATTCTCTCGTATCAGCTCTTATTTTACCCACCAACGCCGCCACCCTATTTTACATAAAATACGCGCTCATAAAGGCGTGGATTATGCAGCCCCCGCTGGCACGCCTGTGAAAGCAGTTGGCGATGGAGTGATTGCTTTTCAAGGGCGCAAAGGCGGCTATGGCAAAACTCTTATTTTAGAACATGGCGAAAAACGCAGCACGCTATACGCACATTTATCTGGCTTTGCCAAAAATGTAGGGCCAGGCAAACGCGTTTCTCAAGGACAAGTAATAGGCTATGTTGGGGCAACAGGCTTAGCCACCGCACCCCATTTACATTTTGAAATCAGAATAAATGGCCAACATCGCGACCCGCTCACCCTCCCTTTACCCCAAACGGTGCCGGTTCCTGTGCCACAACGCCAAATATTTTTAGCTCAAGCGACACAATTAATGAGCTTACTCGAGTACCATGAGAAAATTATGATGGCATCTAACGAATATTAACCATTGAGTATTAAATATCATGAGAGAATATTATATCGGCCTAATGTCAGGCACCAGTGTCGATAGCATAGATGGCGCGCTTGTCAGCTTTAATCATGGCGGCAACCTCACCACGCACTTTACCCATTCAATTGAAATGCCCTCAGCTGTTCGGGCTGAGTTACTCAATCTCAGCATCATGCCTACTATCACTCTAGACAAATTGGGTCACTTAGATAATACCTTAGGTGAATTATTTGCAGAGTGTGCTTTGCATATTATCCATAACGCTGCTCTGAACAAAAATCAGATAAAAGCCATTGGCTCACATGGTCAAAATATTTATCATAATCCTGCAATCCGATTTACTTTACAGATAGGTAATCCTAATATCATCACGCATAAAACCGGTATACCCACTATTTCTGATTTTAGAAGAAGTGATATGGCGGCCGGTGGTCAAGGTGCGCCCCTTGCTCCCTCATTTCATCATGCTTTATTTTATTCTCCTCATAAAAACCGCGTGATAGTCAATTTAGGCGGCATCGCAAATATAACCGTGCTAAAACCAGGGATGAGTTACCCGTTGTATGGCTTTGATACCGGCCCTGCAAATGCCCTCTTAGATGCCATTTGTTTAAAATATTTTGATAAACCTTATGATAAAAATGGTGAAATTTCTGCCACAGGCAAAATTCAAGAAAATTTATTAAATAAATTACTTCAAGATCATTATTTTAAATTATCTCCCCCCAAAAGCACAGGCAAAGAATATTTTAATTTAAATTGGTTAGGATCTCGTCTTGATAAAGACTATCCCCCAGAAGATTTATTAGCGACGTTAACCGAGCTCACAGCCAAAACCATTGCCGATGAAATAAAAATGATTAATAAAAGCAACACAGAAATCTTTTGTTGCGGCGGCGGCGTGCACAATACTTATTTAATATCTCGACTGCAAGAAAATTTAGGCAAAGATTTTCCGGTATACAACACAGAAAGGCTGGGCCTAGACCCTAAATGGGTAGAAGCAGCCTTATTTGCCTGGTTGGCAAAAATGCGCATAGAAGAAAAAAGCTTAGATTTAAACAGCACCACTGGCAGTAATAAGCCAGTGGTGCTAGGGGCAATATATTACCCCTAGTGCTTCAATCTTAAGCTACAACAACCTCAGTTGCAGTCACTTCTGCTATCTCAGCAGGTTTAAATAAAGCATCTGTCGCAGATACGACTAAGCCAAGCGCATGATATTTCACTGCACCAAAAACGTACCCAGCAGCAGATCCGCCCACAGCGCCAAGTAACGCACAAGGGATGCCAAAATTAACAGGTGAAAGCATATAAGCAGCATATCCGCCACCCATTGCTCCTACTAATGAGGAAAATTGTGCGCTTTCTTTGTAAGCGCCCTTTCCACCTGAGATACTTAACATTTGTTCGGTTGTGATTAATTTCATGAGACCCTCTACTGACACTTTTTTATAATATTATTAGTTCTTTGCCTCTTAACAAAAACTTCTTGATAAGAAGGCATTAATCGTACCATTTTATGATTAGCCAGTGGTACTAAATAATTTGCCATTATTCCCGGGGAGCAAAAATAAAATTAATTAATTTAAATGGAGCGCTCACAATTGTGCCTATGTTATTTACTATCGTATAAGTTATTGCGCCGCCCACATAACCGCCCACCGAACCAAGCGCACCACCCATAATAGGAAAAATGAGTAGCGCACAGCACCCTCCTGGATGCTTGCCCCCCGCTCCCGCTGCAACGAGCCCTAGCACCATACCCGTCAACGAGCCCAATACTGCGCCGCCTTGAGTTATCATTGAATAACCCAAACTACCCCCGCAGACCGCTGTTAAATGCTGGTGTGTTGTGATCAGTTTCATCTTGATTCTCTCTATGCCGCTACAAAAAACAGAAATCTAACAAAGTACAAAGATTTAATCAATTTTTTGAAAATTTTAGCGTAAAAAGAGAAGAAAAATCGGTAAAGTTGAATCACCTCACTGACAGCTGTCGGTCAGTGAGGCTTTTGACATGATTAATATAATCTTAATTAAGCATCAGGCTTAAAAACATAATCAATCGCACCAGTGGTATATTTTATGGCCTTACCTAAATTATTTCCAATAAAATGCATACCCGCGCCCACGACATAACCTCCTACTGTGCCAACTACCATACAGGTAGGAAGAACAACCATAGAAGCTAATATATTGGGTGATTTATGGCCCATAATTTGATATACCCCACCCATAAAAAGAGCTGTTGCTCCCACAGCGGACGAACCCCGACTCATCCAGTCATAAGCAGTCATGGTAGAATTTGTTCCAGCTGATACAGCCATTAAACTTTGTTGTGTTGTGATTAATTTCATCTTTACATCCAGTCAAATTATAAAACTAGCATTCTAACAAATATAAAACATAAGTCAATTGCTTAGATTTTATAAAGTTTGTTGATTGACTCTTAAGGTGAGTATCTGTAAAGTCGAAAAGCACTACCGGAATAAAACACCGGCAGTGCAATGAGCGGTTGTTCAACAAAGAACGGAGGTTACCAGCTTGAACTGTTGTAAGCATAAGTAGAATTACCATATGTCCAATTCCCATAGGAGGAATTTGAATAAGTGGTATTCGCATAACCATAATGTGTGGTGTTTGTTGAAGTGGTATTGCCAAAGAATAAAACCATTAGGTCGCAAAACAAATCAAGGCATTCATTTGGCGCTCCACCTGAAATGGTTAAGCTTTGTTTTATTGTGATTAATTTCATGACTATACCTACTTATATATTAAAAAACTAGAATTCTAGCTAGATAGAATTCCCGTGTCAATTACAATAGTCTTTTATTAAAATTACTTTTTTTAAAGTATTTCAAATGGTGAAAAGATGACGCCTGAAACCACATCACCAATGGCTGGGGTGATGAGTGGTAACTTAGTGATTCCATAACCAACGCTCGCTCCTATTGCGGCACCCAATAATTCATTTTTCTGAAATAATCTCGCGCCCCAAACACCCAGACCACTAAAGGCAATGATTGCTACTATTTCTGAGTTATCATCAGAAATTTTAGATTTATTGTCATCTCCACCTGATACTAATATTAGTTTTTCTTGTGAATGAATTATTTCCATAAACCAATCTCCTAAAGTAACGGTACTACCAATAAAATCAGTGATTATTTTATTTAACAATATAAAATAGTTGTTATAAAAGAAAGTCTAGGTAAAATTTGATTTTCTAACAAATCTGGTTTTCATTACACAGCACAAACACTATTATTTTCTTCATCATCCATCAGCATATAGGCCAGATCTGCAACAAGATATCCGCCTGCGCCCCCAACTGTACTGCCTGCTAAAACGCAAGTTATAACAAAAGGTTTAGATGTCCCAATAGCAATAAAGCCAGCAAAGAGCCCAAGAGCACCGCCTCCTACGCCACCTAATACTGCTCCACCTGTTGCCAGAACAATATGTCCTAAACTGCCAGCACAGATGGCATTTAAATTTTCTTGCGTTGTGATTAATTTCATCGTGATACCTTTCCTACTTCGGTTTAAACCAAGCATCTGCTTTAGATTTAGCCATATCTTCAAACCCATATACCGCGCCAGCAATGGTATAACCAATCACACCGCCAATCGATCCACCCACAAGCACCCCGAACGCTTTATACCGCGGTGGCACCATTGATCCAAGCATTTTAGCCCCAATACCAGCCCCTGCTGCAGAAAAAGTCCAAGTACTCACCCAATAGCCAAATGAACCACCGGATATTGTCGTTAAAGTTTGTGTGGAGGTAATTAATTTCATGATGTTTATTTCCTTATAAATATATTATTTTTTATGCGGGGCACTGGTCGTAAAACCCATACACTAGATTTCTCGTACTAGAATACAAGCCTCTCAGCGCAATTGAACCCATCACCGCTGTTGTCGTGGAAGCAACAAAAGCCGCACCAAAAACCACAAGAGGAGGAAGGCGCGGATAATTTGCTTTCAAATAGCTTGTCGTCAATATTCCCCACGATGCGCCTATTAATCCGACAAACACAGTACTACATGCTAACACGGCGTAGTTACCGCCTGATATCGTTGTTAAAGTTTGTGTGGAGGTAATTAATTTCAAGATGATTATTCCCTTATAAATATTTTAATTTTTATGCTGGGCATTGCTCGTAAAAAATTTGTACAAATATATTTTAATAAAGCATCACAAGTAATTAAACTTGTGATGCTTGGGGAAGGCCCCCTAAGGTACTACTTAAGAATTATTATTATTTTTATTCAGCAACGTTAAAAAACTTTTATATTTTTTACAAAGTAGGTTTTAACACACCATCGGTTGTTTTATGAATCGCTCGATTGACCCAGTAACTCACTGCACCAAATGCATAACCGGCCTCTGAACCAACATAATGCCCAACAAACCCGCCCACAATTTTTAAGGGGATAGAGTCTTGTGTTGTAACACCTATTGCGATGCCCGCGATATTGCCCACAAACTCATAAAACGTGGTGCTCATTTCGTATTTATCGATGGCTTTTTGACAGCCGCCTGAAACAACTAAGAGATTTTGTGTGTTGATAACTTTCATGACTACTCCTACTTCAAACACCCCAGTAAGCTAAACCGGGGATGAGCACCTGTCAAGAAAATAAATTTCGTGTATATGCGCTATTTTATAGCGCATTTTAACTGAATGAGGGTTAAATAGAAAAAGAAGACCCGCAACCACAAGTGGTTTGGGCATTGGGATTGGTAACCGTAAAGCGCGCCCCTTGTAACGATTCGACAAAATCGACCTCGGCACCCTGCAAATAATTAATGCCAATCGGATCAACCACGTAGGTAATGGTTCTGGGTGAGCCATCTACGACAATTTCTTTGGTAAAAATCACGTCATCTTCTTCGATTTCAGATATAAAACTAAATCCATATTGAAACCCAGAGCAACCCCCACCGGTGATATACACCCGTAGTTTAAGATCAAAATTTTGCTCATCTTCAATGAGATACCAAATACGATTTGCCGCATTCTCTGTTAGGCCTAACATCATGCCAGACATATTTTACACCCCAAGAATCATTTATTATTTTATCAAGTTACTAACATTATATCATGAACATTTAAAACTTTGAAAAGCACTCAAACGCGTTTATATTAGCTTCGTACATAACATCACATGATACCAAGTTACCTAGATAAGTTTATATTAAAATAAAATAAGAATATTACTATGCTACTTTGGCTTAAAGCTTTTCATATTATGTTCGTCGTCACTTGGTTTGCAGGCTTATTTTATCTGCCTAGACTCTTTGTTTACCACGCCGAATTACTCAAAACCCCCCCTCACGACGTGTTAGGTCATCAACGTTTTTGTATTATGGAACGTCGATTATTTTGGGGCATCATGACCCCCTCGGCCGTACTGGCTATTTTGTTTGGGTTACTCACCTGGAATGCCTACGGTTGGCTGGCATTTAAAGGGATGGGTTGGCTACATGCCAAATTATTATTGGTCGGATTGGTGATTGGACACCATTATCTTTGCCATAAATATATGCTGGCATTTAGAAACCAGGCCAATACACATAGCGCGACCTACTTCCGGTTTTTTAATGAATTTCCGGTATTGATTTTAGTCGCGACAGTGTTATTGGTTGTTTTAAAACCTTTTTAACTACAATTGTTTTTTAACTTCACTTTTGAATTCTTTGCTTTCTGTCGTGATTTCGACTTTAGGCTTACCCGTGTCTTCAGGTTCCTTGGCTTCTTTTTTGGGTAAAAATGATTTTCTTTGAGACTCTATGAGATTTTCGTCATTTTGTTTTTTGCTAACGCAAGAAGCAACGGCCATACCCAAATCCCCTTTCAAGTTTTTATCCCCTACTATTCTGACTTGATACCAGTCCGGAAACTCTGCTGCTGAACTGTTAATCTGCAAAGCTAAAATATGACCCACCAATTCATTGGGTAAAAGGGTGAAAAGATTATTTGGAACTGTTAATTTTCCTATAAAGGGAATAAGCATTTTATCGACGATTTGATTCAATTTTTGTTTATTTTCAGTCAATGCGACATTAAATTTTTCAACCAGCTGTTGATTTGACGCAGAGATATTACCAAAATGATTGAGCTCCTCAGCAGATAATGCACTTAAAATATTAAATATACTATTCTCTGTACATTTTTTTCTTTGACGCTCTATTTCAATTTGATTGTGATCATCCCCCATCGGAACCCACTCCGGTGTATCTAAAATCTGTTCTATTACCGTTTTATTCCTACCGTCTACCCTATATATATCTACCTTTGCTTCTTGAATTAAATATTTAATCGTCGCGGCTGATCCTGGTAAAGGTTCTGTTCCTTCATAATTGGTTCTTGATGTTGCAACGTGCATCAGCAATGTCGTGCCATTTTCAGTCGTTATGTCCTTATTAGCTCCTGCCTCACTAATTAAATACTTAACCGCATTAATGTGACCATTTTGGACAGCACCTCCAAGTGCGCCCAATCGCTCATACTTTGACACCTCGTTAACTTTTGCCCCAGCATTGATTAATATACGTAACAATTCAACCTCACCTTGCCAAGCTGCATACATTAACGGGGTTGTGCCATCTGAATCGGCTTCATTTACATCAGCGCCTGCTTCAATGAGAGCATTCACTGCAGCAACTGCCTGAGATACTTCTTCAGCATCCGTGATTGCACTTACCAATGCAGTTGGTGTGTACGTATTTGCATCCATCTGAACCCCCCTCTTTTTATTAAAATAGATAAATCAAAGATATGAAATAAGTATACTAACTTACTTTATCAGATGCTGGACTAGAAGTAAAAAAAAACGCTGACAATGCACCAAACTAATGATGCCGTGATCTCATTCAAGAAAATGGCCGGCATCCACCTACGCTGAAGCTACGGAGGACAGGCAGAGGCCGGCCACTACAAATTAACGTGCTTTAATAAAAATTATCGTATTTATTCAGCATGATGGGACTTTGTAAGCGGTAATGACATTATTAAGTCGTTTAAACTTCAACCATCTCAAAATCAGATTTCATGGCACCACATTCGGGGCAACGCCAGTTTGGCGGCACATCTTCCCATTTGGTGCCTGGCTCTATGCCGTCTTCTGGCCAGCCTTCAGACTCGTCATACACATAACCACACAATAAACACATAAAACGCTTAAAATCTGCCTTTTTTGCTGTTTGGGTATTTTCCACTCTGAACACCTGCTTTTGAGAAAGTTGAGAAATAAGTAATGTTGCTTATAATAACCGATTTGAGAACAAAAATTAACCAACAGGAGCATACCGCCCATGTCTGCAACCCGTGTATATAGCCAATCCCAGAAATTAATTAATCTAGCTAAACAATATATTCCGGGTGGGGTGAACTCTCCTGTCAGAAGTTTTAACGGCGTTGGTGGAACCCCTGTTTTTTTTAGTCATGCCAAAGGGGCCTATCTGTATGACGAAGACGGTAATGAATACCTAGATTATGTCGGCTCTTGGGGACCGATGATTTTGGGTCATCAACACCCAGAAGTTATTTCTGCCCTGCACACGGCTATTGATAAAGCCCTTTCTTTTGGCGCGCCCACAAAATTAGAAGTCGACATAGCACAAAAAATCTGCACGCTCATGCCTAGTATCGAAATGGTTCGTATGCAAAATTCGGGCACCGAAGCCACTATGACAGCAATTAGATTAGCGCGAGGTTACACAGGCAGAAATTTATTAATTAAATTTGAAGGCTGTTACCACGGCCACAGCGATAGCTTGTTAATTAAAGCCGGTTCAGGCGCTTTAACCTTTGGGCAAACCAGCTCTGCAGGCGTGCCTGAAGAATTAGCCAAACATACTTTATGTTTACCCTACAACGACATAAACGCCTTATCAGAGGCTTTTGCAAAACATGGTGCAGAAATAGCTGGGGTTATTATTGAGCCTGTTGCAGGCAACATGGGTTGCGTACCACCGGTTCCAGGTTTTTTACAAACGCTCAGAGATTTATGTACCCAGCATCGTGCCGTATTAATTTTTGATGAAGTGATGACCGGGTTTCGAGTCGATTTAGGTGGTGCGCAAGCCTATTATGATATTCAACCTGACTTAACCACTTTAGGTAAAGTGATTGGTGGCGGCATGCCCGTGGGCGCTTTAGGCGGCAAAAAAGAAATCATGTCTTATCTTGCTCCCTTGGGTCCAGTATACCAAGCTGGCACGCTGTCGGGGAACCCCATTGCCATGACAGCAGGCTTAACTACCTTAAAGCAAGTAACACAACCCAATTTTTATCAAAATCTAAAAACCACAACACAAGCCTTAGCCGAAGGATTATTAAGTGCTGCTGAGCGCACGCATACGCCGCTTCAGGTTTATCATGTCCCTGGCATGGTTAGCTTATTTTTCTCGGATAAAGCCATTCGAAATTTAGACGATGTCAAAGCTTCTAACACCGAAAAATTCAATGCCTTTTTTCATGGTATGTTGAATAAGGGAATATATTTACCCCCTTCTGCTTATGAAACGTGGTTTGTGTCATGCATGCATACTGAGGCGGAAATACAAAAAACATTGGCGATTGTGGAACAAGTTTTTAAGGATATTGGGTAAAAGCTAATCCATAAGAGGGCAGAGACAAGCTTAAATATGCTATTCCCTACGTGCTGAGGCTTGTCCGGGGCATCCAGGTTCACAAAATTTTTAACGAAGCTAAACCACTGGATACCGCGGACGAGCCGCGGTACGTAGAGGGAGAAAAGATGGCTAGATTTAAGAATGACGCCTATTAGCAGTTTAAATTGGCTTTGAAATTAAAGGCAATTTCTTAGGAATAATCACTTGAATAGACTTATCAATTTTAATTTCGGTTAATGAAATAGCGAGCCGATAGGCACAAATTTCCACGCCCACTTTAATGGCTTCTCTTAATAGTAGGCCATATTGTTTATCCACATGGTCTGCAGGAAATACCCTATCGATACCGGTATGTTGAACCAAAAAAAATAAAATAGCGCGATGGCCTTTTATTTTTAAATCGATTAAATCATTTAATTCTTTAAGTGAACGCGTATGAGGTGCATCAGGAAAAAAGCCCCGATGAATTTCATCTCCCATGGTTACGTGTTCTACCATCACATAACAACCTTGGTTGCTGTTAAAATTTTTCAAGGCCAAATCAATCACTATGTTAGATTTATCAAGTAATTGATCTTTAGCAATTTCATCATAACCCACTAATTCTGGCATCAAATTTTGTTCAAATGCCTCAATAATCAAATCATGGCTTCTGAGATTATTCACCAAAACTAAATGGCTGCCATCTACTTCTACCATTTCCCATACATAGGGATGTTTTCTTTTAGGATTAAGTGAGGTCGAAAACCAAATTCGAGAGCCTAATGAATCACAGCCACGCAACAAACCATTATTAGGACAATAAATCGTTCGAATTTCTTTTTTACTCACGGCCACGTCAACCAGTATTCGGTCGTACCTTTTTAGCAGTACAGCTTCTGTAAGCTCGCCAGTAAACTTCATTTGACTATACACCTATTAAAACCCTAAGATAATTACCTACTTCATCGGCATCTTGGCCTTAGAACTTAGTGCAAGGGTGGATCACGGCGAAAAAAAATAGCGATTAGCTGTAGCGCTTTAGGGGGTGTTATGTGTATATTCAGCGAACGATTCGCTTATATTTGACTTAAATATTATTATAAAATATTGATTTCAATAAGCTTGAGATATAAATATAGAGTTTATAGAGATATAACTTAACGAATAAACGACTTACTAGCGGTCGGAGGTTGATATGCCATCAAAAACACCCCCTTCAGGTGCAGAATCACGCACTGGAAGGAAAAACGCTGATCAAATTACTGAAGATATAAAAACGAGCAAAATAGATACCATGACAGAAACAACAACCAAACCAAAAAAATCTCCCGCAACCGGACAAACGCTCTTGTCTTATGGTGTTCAGCCTTATGTCAGCATTGACGGCGAAAACTATATGTCTGAAGCTCAACTCGTACATTTTCGGAATATTTTAAATATTTGGAAAAATGCCTTATTACAGGGGGGAGATGAAACCATCCATGATCTGAAAGAATCTGCTGAAATCCCCGCTGACATCAGCGACCAAGCAACACAAGAAGAAACCTTTGCTTTAAAGCTCCGTACACGAGACAGAGAAAGCAAATTACTCAAAAAAATCGAAGAATCTATCGAGCTCATTGATAACAAAGAATACGGTTTTTGCAATGAATGCGGTGAAGAAATTGGCATTCGTCGATTAGAAGCGCGTCCCACCGCTACTTTATGTATCGATTGTAAAACCTTAGATGAAGTCAGAGAGCGTCAACGAGGCTAGAATGGATGTTATTGACGCCATTCGAAAGCGATCTTCTGTTAGGGCTTTTTTACCCACACCTGTTTCCAAAGAGCAGGTGATTCAGGTACTGGAAGCCGCCCGCTTTGCCCCATCTGGAGTAAATACCCAACCTTGGCACCTTACCGTGGTTGGGAATAATCTAAAAAAAATTATCGGGGATAAAATCATCTCCGCCCTTGAAAGCGGAGTACCCGAAAATCCCGATTATCTTTATTATCCTAAAGAATGGGTTGAGCCCTATAAAAGCCGCCGAAAAGCATGTGGTTTAGCTTTATATAGTGCTTTAAATATTAGCGTGGAAGACAAAGAAAAAAGAAAAGCCGCTTGGTATCGAAATTATCATTTTTTTGGTGCCCCTGTAGGCATGATTGTGCATATTGAAAAACGACTAGGCACCGGCTCGTGGCTAGATATGGGGATGTTTATCCAAAATATTTTACTCGCTGCCAGAGGAGTAGGTCTTGAAACTTGCCCTCAAGCTGCGCTTGCCGAATATCCTGATATTATTCGTGAAACCTTAAATATTCCCACTGACCATAGCATTATTTGTGGCATTGCTATGGGGTATGCTGACTGGTCTGCGCCTATTAATCAATATCGAACTGCTCGCGAACCTGTTGAGAGTTTTACTCGTTGGACAGAATAATGAGATAAATCAATCTATTAATTTTTCTAATATCTTGATTTTTTTGATATCAGCCCATCATCTATATTCACTATCGGTGCATCCTTTCTTTTATTTTTAATGATAAGATTAT
>CADEEZ010000012.1:0-68330 GCA_902826485.1 uncultured Gammaproteobacteria bacterium | reverse complement strand
TGTTATTGTTATTGTTATTGTTATTGTTATTGTTATTGTTATTGTTATTGTTATTGTTATTATTATGATTCAACGTATCAGAATATTTTAATTTTTTTGAAATAATATCCAATTCTTCGGTAGTTCCAATTTCACCTGATCTTTTTCTTTTTGTCGACTCCGGCTCATCTTTTGTTTTATTTTTATTAAAATTTATGCCAATTTCAGCGCTTTCTTGATTGTTTTTAGAGGCAAAACATCCAAAAGTAGGAAACGCAGGCAATTTAGGAAACGAAGGTAATTTATCATAAAGCGGAATATAATTCATACAAGTATTATTTATCCTATTTTTATAATAAGAAATATTAACATAAGATTTTTGATACTGATTCCAAACAGATTGATTGGTGCCCCCTTCACTTGTCTTTTGATTCATATCAATGCGATTCATATTTATTAATTTTTCCATCACAGTTGCATGACCATTTGGTATTGCGATTTCAAGCAATGTTTTTTCAATTTTTAATACTGGATCGTAAATCATAAAATTTAAATCTACCTGTTGAAATTCTTCAGTAAATAAAAATGTAAAGTCGTTTGCTCTTGCGGTGCAAGACTTAAAAATAATGATAATATGCTTACGTTTATCTAAAACATTTTTCTTATGATGCTTCATTAAGGGGATGATTTTTTTATCATATTTAGCAAGTCGTTTATTGAACTCACCATCTAATAATCTAACATCTTGACAATTATTGGCGTGAATTTTATTCACTTTATTTAATATAATAGAAAAATTTTCAATGATTTTTTTGTTTGATTCAGCCAAAATATTATAATTTGGATATTTTGATTGCCAGTCATATTCAACATAATTATCAAAGGGGTTATCTAGAATAGATTGAATTATCTTTGCATAAAGATCAAGCCTAGCTTTCAACAAGGCAAAGTCTTTTGCTTTTTTAGGGAACCTAGGTAATATGGTTTCTTTAAGAAATTTCAATTTTTCATCTGTTTTATCCTTAAACCATGTCGTCATTTCTTTTTGATGCGCCAACAATTTAACATCTCCATTAATAAATCTGACTTGTTCTAGAACGCGATCGTAATTTAAAGGCATTTCATTATTTTTAGGTAAAGTCCCATGTAAAAGCGTTTCAGAAGGTGAAACAAACCAGATATTGTAATGGGGAAATTGAGACGCTAATTCTATATTAGTTTGTTTTGTGTAAATTTCGGCTTCTTCTTTAGTTAAAGCCAAACATTTAAATTTATCAGGTGATACTTTAGAGGCAACCATTAATAACACCCGAATAGGTTTAATATGATAATCAAAATACTGAGTTTGTTGTTTAATCGTTTTTGCTTGATTACTAGAAAAACATACGCTTTGATCAAAAAAGAAACTGGGTTGTTTTCCTAATACGAATACGGATTCATCTCTAAAATTCATATACGTACCTGTAACAGAATCACTATAATTTTCTTCCAGAATACGAATAAAGAGGGACAAATCAATTTTTTGGATGTCAAAAATATCTACTTGTGTATCATAAAATATTTGTTCTTTTTCTAACTCCAACTCTTCTTCATTTTCGACCTGCAATTCGTTTTCGACTTCAGAATCCAAACCTGCATCAATCGTATCATTCTGTAAAATTTCTTGACCTTCTGCTAATTTATCAATAGATTTACCTAAGAATTCAGCTGAGCAAGATTCAATTGCATCGACGGATAAATTATTTAATTGATTTTTAAGCATCATTTCATCTGCTTTACTAATCATGATATTGGCTTTTTTAAGAAAAAATAACCATTGTTCATAATATTTATTTGCTACTAAGGGGAAGTATTCTATTGCTTTTTGCCAAGTATCGACCGCACCATGATTTAAAAAATGCTTAGGTTCATAGCTTTTGATAAAAACTGATTTAAAATCATGAAATAATCGACACTTTTCGAATGGATCTTTTAATTTATAAATAACATCTCTAAAGTTCTCACGTAGGACATTTTTAAACTTTTGATTTGCACCCTTAAAATGGATTTGTAAGCATTTACTTACTTGATTTTTATAAACAAATTCAAGAACACTATCAATGGTATTACCTGCCCTATTCAGAAGATACCTTGGTACAATGATGGTCTCATTTTGACCATTAGACAATAAACGGAATCTTTTTCCACCCTGTAAAAAATCACTTTGCGTGGTTTTTTCACTGATGGTCACCAAGGCATGAGCATTAGGTGCTTGTACTATGTCTGTGCCTGTGATTCGGGCTTGATCATAAAAAGTAAAGCGTTCATCTGGCGTACACCCTAAAATCTTTGAAATTTCATTTTCATCTGACACACCAAGCTTTATTCTTTGCTTTTTATTGACATCCCAGGCATATAATATTTCTTCTTGGTTATCAAAATATAAGACAAATTTTATCGGCTTAGATGACGTATAAGGATTTTTTTCATAATAGGCACCAATTTGCATAGCAATGTTCAAATTAGAGGTTTCTTTTTTAAATAAAGCCCCTACATCAATAATGGCTCGCACATTTTTCGCATCTGGGTGACTCGGCAACACTTCTTCTAATAACGCAGCTGCCGATTCATAATGATCGGATATAATGACGTTAGTTTTCTTTTTCTTGAGCAAATCAATGGTTTCGCCATCTGTGCCTAAGCCTTCATAAAAATTAAATTTAATATTTTGATGGTAGGCTTTATGGTTATGGGGCGTACCAGACATGCATTGCGTAGTGCGCGTCATTCCGGCAGAATTTACATTATTACTAGAAAGAACCGTAGGGTTAATTAGCACAAGAGGTAAAATATATTCAACTAAAATCGCTTTTTTGACTGCTTGAGATTTTTTAAAATTAGCAACTAAAATTAATAATTTTTCATCGGACAGTTCAGAAATTAGTTTTAAGTTAAATTGTTCATTTTGGCAAAATTTATCATTAAATTCTATGCTGGCTTGCGTGTTGTCAAATTTTCCAGACAGTGAATTTAATTGTTCTAATTTTGCTCTGTTTATATAATCATTAATAAATTCGACTATCAGTTCATCTGAGAACTCTTCTAGGATATTCATTTGAATGGTATTATTTGCCGATTTAATCGGTTGACTAAAGCGTGATTGTTCATTTGGCGTATTGAGTGCACGATAGGGTATGGCTAATTTACTGTGCTTTTCACTTATGCCTTCGACTTTTGACGGACCATAATTTACTTTATGTTCTTCTAATAGTGTAAAGCCTAAAATAGTAGAAAGCTCGTGTTTTAAAAAACCCAACTCATTTAATTCTCGCCTTGTTAAATCACTGGTTTTGATTACAGACAAGATTGTGTCGTTTTTATTTAATAAATATTCCACAAGCAATTGCTTTTGACTGTCATCAAAATTTAACTTTTTCATTATTTTTAAAATGGGATTATTTTTACTATTTTCAGGATTGAAAACCATATATATTGCAATTTTCTTCATAATACTGGACATTTCAATTTCAGGATTTAATATTAACTTATTGTTTAAAATTAAATCAAAAGCAGTGCACTCATTTTTAACATTCAAGGATGAAATGGGGATTTCGGCTAAGAAATAAAATAAATTAATACTAAATTTTCTGTCTGATAAGGGGAGCGGAATAGGGGTGCCTAAATTAAAATTTAATTCGTTATTGGGATCTAACTCATCTTGAGATTCATCAATAATTCTATCGCCTTTATTCAATAACAACAATAATGAACGTTCGAACCATTTAATTTGCTTTGACCATTCATGAACGGCTTGTGTATCATTTAAGTCTGGCTGAGAATATAAAGTTTCGTAATATTTTAGTTCAAACGATTTTAAACTTGTGCCCGAAGTCACAATATAATTTTTATCGATAGAGGTTTTGTGAAACAACTGATATAATTTTTTTAAATCATTGCTAGTCGAGGGCGATGTTCTATTAAATTTGAACATAATCGCTTTTTGATTAAATAACCGTTGAGAAACGGCATTCATATCTGCAAAGTTGGTTTCTAATAAACTGTTTTTTACTTGATAGATAACCAAATTATTGCCATTTGCTTTTTTTTGCACTGCTAAGGGCCCAATAACTTTACTTTTTCCCCCGCCCATAATAAGCTGAATTACTTCATTGTTAAATTGGCCTGTTTCTTTATTTTTGTGCAATAATTTATCTAAATAAAACTTTTGTAGCGGCGTAATGATAATCTCTTCTTCTTTTTGAAAAAATTGTATGTCAGCATCACTGTTTATCGGGACAATGTTATGATCGTAGAGCACTTGAGCTAATTGCGTTATTTCCACAACTTTATCGTCATTTTCAAAATCTTTAAGGTTCAACTCACTTAATGTTTTTTTAATTTTTTCATATCGGGTTTTTAATATACATAAATTAATATATTTCGACATTTCGTCATGTAAGGTTTGTATATCTTTCTCATTGTCTAGACCGGTTGATTTTTTATATTCATTTATATCTGCCAAAACAAACAAACGATTTAAATCGGAAAATTTTAGAGGCTCTCTTTTTCTTCCTATCAAATCTTGTTTATACTTTTCAGCTAGATGACGATCATTCGGCCCTTGATTAGCAAGGTTTAATAATTTTTTCACACCAGCTTCATTCGTCATTTTACTCAGATCTTGCACTAACCTATCTGCAATGTTAAAAATGTACTCTCTACACAATTCATTGCTTAGATATTTTTTTGCCAATTCATATAGGCCATTTTTTTCTTGATTTTTAACAGCACCAATCTTTTCATCATAAAATCTAAGTATACCCACCTTTTTCTCATAGGTGAGATCTTGTGTTTTGGCATGCAACTCTTGTTTAAGTTCATTAACCTTAAGCTCGGTGCTATTTTTAAGTACATCAATCTCATGATAAAAAACACCCAATCTCGCCTTATTAATAAAATCATGATGTAAAACACCTTCATATACGTTAGTATCTGAAATAAAAATGGGCGCAGGGATATAATTGTTGATATTTTTAATCTTAGGCGTAACATCAATTTCTTGCTTATTAAGCACATAACCTATCGTTTTAATTTTTATCTTCGAGTTTAATTCATGTGCTTTTTTAAATATGGCATTGACGAATTTTTCATATCGTGTCGATGCATTACGTTCAAAAGAAAATTTTGAAATAACTTCTGGATCTATTTTAATCGTTGTAAATTTAATTGCATTATTCAAGACCGTTAATAAAGTGGGTGCCCAAATCGGAATAATGGTTTTTTGATCATTTGCCATTATTTTTGAATTTGCTTCTAGGGTTTTTTCTAAAAATTCACGTAATTTTTCTCTATCATATTGGGAAAAGGTATCGGTTGATTTTGCTAGGTTAAATATTGGAATAAAATTCTTGATGAAATCTTCATCTGACAGATTCAGGCTTAGGCTTCGTGCATCAAACGGATTATCCTCTCCCTCTCGAAATAATTGATTTAAAAAATGAATGTTGTTAGGATTTATCTTAGTACAATTTTCTTGTAAAGGAATGGAAACCATCTTTAAATCAAGTTGTTTTAACTGACCTTGTATGCATTTTGAGTTACTTTGCTTAAGGATTAGTTTATTAACTTGAGTCAAATTTATTTCAGATTGAATTTCTTTTTGTAACTTACCTAATTCTTTGTATTGATACCCATTTTTTAATTTTTTAAATCTTGCTTGTAGTGGGATAGAACCTTGTTTTTTAACGTCTAAATGTAACAGCATCTTATATTCTAATTCACGTGGAATCCGCATAGACTTAGGAATGTTTGTTCTGGTGCTAAGATAGCTTTCAAGATGCCCAATTAAATTATTCGTTAAGCTGTTTTCGCATGAGTTAAGATTTTGAACATATTTTTTAAAAACATATTCATCTGCTGAATTTGCACGCAATTTATCAGCATCAGGGCAGTTAAAATTATTTTTTTTGTGAAGTAAATCATTTGCCAAACATAAAAGATGTGTGCGTACAGCGATAAATTCTGGACTGCTTATGGTTTTTGCTAATAAGGGGGCCGCATTCAAAATTTTATCAATAATATCTAGCTCTTCTATTGTTCCTTTCAAACCACCAAACTTGATCAAAGCTTGAATTATGTTTATCGATTCTTCTGGATGAATGTTGATTAATTGCGTATACGCTAAGTATAGTTTTTCTTCTGTTGTGTTAGCCTTTATTTCTTGCGTGTTTTCATCAATGAGATAGACAAAATATTTTTCTGAACGCGTATAAGTAATACAACCCTTCGGGAAATTTTCTCTCATGCCTTCAGCTGGGTTAATTTCAAGTTCACTTACACCTAAGCTTAATTGAACTCTTTTATTTATATTAGTCTTATCAAAGATGGGACGATGATAGACTGTTTTAAATTGGTCTTCCTTGCCTTGCTGTTCGTCTTGCTTTTCTGACTTTTCATTAATATAAAAAGCTTGATTCGGCATATATATGCAACGTTTTTTTGTATTAACCTCTTCAAAAACCAATCCATTATTCATGATGGGCTTTGTATTTATATTTTTCTCATCAACCAAGAGCAGATTAGGCATATCACTGGGTGAGATAATCCATTGTTGTTTAACCTCATCAAACTGACCGTGCAATTCAAGGCTATATCTTGGGAATTTTATTTTAATGTGATCAATGATTTGATTGGCCACATTTTCCTTATATAATATTTCTGTAAAGGCCATGTTTTCAAAAGCTGAAAATATAGCATAAAATCTATCTATGGGTTCCCAACCATTTCCTTCATATACACTTTTATCATCTAACAAATAAAAATTTGTTTCCTTATTTTCTACATCTAATTCTTTAATAACAATCGCATTTGATTCACTGTTTCGAATAAGGTATCTTCCATTTTCTTTTTCTACCAGAATCTCATCTTTTTCTAGTGACATCCATGCTTTTACCTCTTGTCCATAGAAAGTTTCTGGTAAGGCTATTTTAATTTCAGAAGTGTTTGTCTTATTGGGGTGAATCGCAAATGAGAAACTATTTCTTGATCCAACAATCTGTTGATTTTCAAAACATTTTTTTGCGCCATTGACTTTTTTTATTTGTTGATAAACAAAAGGTTTATCTTTATCTCTTGTTTCAATAAAACACGCAGGCGGTTCTGACCCCATTATTTCATATTTTTTAATTAGCTCTTTAGTGTTAAAATCAGAACAAACGGTAGCAAATAGTTTTGGCATGTTATTGCCAAAAAATTCTTTGTATAGTGGCGTGTTAACCATATTGGCGGGAGGATAACAAAAATAGCTCCCTTCAATTAAAACATTGCCTTCTAGCATATCTATTGCTAATATCTTTTCGTCTGAAGACCCTAATCCATAAAAATATGGGTAATTTTCTACTACTTTAACAATATTATTTAATTTGTCTGTTGGCCAGCCATTTTCTTTGAGCCATTCTGCTGTTAGCGAAAAGATTTCATTGTCATTTTTAGAAAAGATTTCAAGGCATGTCATTAATAATGCTTTATGTGATTGTTGTTCTTCACCTGTATCTAAACTTGTGTCTCTGGCCATTTGACAATAATCCATATAACAGCCAAATAATTCGTTCGGTTGAACAGCATAATTTTTAGATGGTGTTTTTAACAAATCCAAACATAGCTGAAGTTTTATTTTAGACACCTGATATCGTTCAAATGGCTGCAAATCTTGCCTTTCAATTAACTGTATTTTAGCTAAATTTTCTGCATTTTTATCTGATATGCCCATTTTTTTATCTAAAGGATAATTTGGCATATTTAATACATATTGATAAACATCAGTCTGTAACTGATAAAAATATAACCCAGAAGTTAAATTTTGTTTATCGGAACCAAAATAGACGAGAGCCTTGTCAACAAACTGATTGAAGACCTCTAAACTATCTGGATTATTATTTAATACAGAAAGAAGTAGACCTGGCTGAAAAATATTTCTTCTTAAGTAATTTTGAATATCATTTTTAAGTGCATTTTTGTCTGAAAGAAGATCGAGATTATGCTTAAAGTAATCAAAGGTCGTCATAACCTGTAGGCTTGGCGATGTTCTGAGGTGCATTAAGTCTTGATATAATGGACCTAGATCACTTTGCGCTATTCTATTTTCAGCTTTAGTGTTAGAGTCTGATTTTACCCCATTAGGGGTTGAATAGATTTGATTATCTTTATATATAGATTTACGATTGTAGCTTAAACAATTAAAATCATTTTCTAAACTTACTTTTATATATTTGTTCTGAATTTTTGGGTAAAATTTAATTAATTCTAAGTTGATTTCAAAATTTTCTGTTGTTCGACAACTATCGTAAAGCTTTTGACATAACTCATACACCCACTTGTAATCGGATGCTTTTTCTATAATCTTCAATTTTTCTGTATTGAAGCCGTTAAAAGTACTAGCTAAACCATCCACTTGTCTTAACATTTTTTTATATAATGTCATTTTTTTCAGATGATTTTCGTATATTCCAGGTTTTTCTTCTAAATAATGGAGATAAGCAATCGCGGCTTGATACCCTTCTTTTTTAATAAGGCCGTCTTCCTTCGAATTAAATGACGGCGTGCCCTTTTCACTTTCACTGTGATATAAATTAATCAAATACCTGTTGAAATCCTGAGATTTCATGTTATTAAGGTAATCTTTTAGGAAATCAACAGAGATATTTTTCCCACTCTTAGTTGAATGATTTAGTATTTGTTTTAATCTCTCATCAAGTACAGGACAAAAAGTACTTAAAAAAGGAGAGTAAGCTGAATTTTGTTTGAATGTTTCGTAATTAATACTAAAATAAAATAAACCATTGATTCCTAACTCAGAAAAAGCAAACCCCTTTTGTTGATAAACCAAGTCTAATGCTTCTGTTACGCTTAACAACGCAATTATTATATTTGGATTTAAATAAGTGCTATTATTATTAAAGCATATTGAATCACTATATTTTTTTAATAATGATTGCATCTCATCGCAGTATTCTATAGCTTGTTCACAAGAATTTAAGGACGAAAAATACTTTTCTGTTAATGGCAAGGTGGTTAAATAGTCAAATATTTGTTGTTCACAATCTTTGTGTAATTTTTGTGATGTTAAGTTATCTAAATATAGATTAAATTCTTTTAATTTTTCTAGCGAAAATTGATTTTCATTTATGGCATTTTTTGCCTGATTTTTTAAGCCTTTTTTATAAGGCTTTTCGATAATGATTTCTGTAGATTGAACAGCTGTGATAGCCGGCGTTATGTCAACATTTGTAATTATGTGACCAATCTTTTCTGAATGAAACCCTTTTAATGTTTTTAAACTTTGTTCTCCCTTTTCGTCAAAAAGGGCTATGTTATTTTGTCTCAAGTTGTTTGCTCTTTTGAAACATTTTTTTGTTTGTTCTTGAATTTCTTGTGGTATTTTATTTCCCAACTTCAACATTTTTCTTGCAAGATTTTCTATTGAATATTTTAATTGTGATAACTTCTTTAAATCCATGGTGTTTTCATGTTGCGCCATGAACAATTGATTGCTATAAAGTTTTTTGCAAAATGAAATTAATTTAGATATAGTTTTATCTGTAATATCAATATCTGTTAACACGCCCAATGACTTTTCTGCACAAATACCTGAACGTTGCCCCATGGAGATATTATTTTTATAATTTTCTCCCAAAGCACTTGGGGCTACTTCTTTACCGTCTAAGTACGCAATTTTTGGGAATACTTGGTTATAGAGTATATCTTCATTATAATTTATGACTTTACTTCGTGGCCTACCCGAAATAGTGGGTAAGGCTGTAGGCTTAACTAATTCACTCATAAAAAAAGTTAGATTATCTGCTGTAATAGATTGCGCAGGTATTTTATACGCTTTAACAGTGCGATACCGGTTTTTATCTTTAGCAGGGATATTTTCATGATAATTTAATCCTGCCCCAGAATTAAATATTAAAAACAATAAATCGCCATTTTTATCTTTTTTAAACTCATATGCCATGGCATGTCCAGGCTTTCCATTCCAACCACCTGGCATTAATACGCTTTGCTCAATATTGCTTTTCAGCATATTCATGATTCGATTTGTTATGGGCTCTACTGATTCATTGATGCTTTGTTGTATTTTTTCTTCGTTATTTAATTGGCCTATTTTTTGGATAAAGGCATTTCGCTCATTTGATGCTAATAACAATGAATCAAATCTTTGGCTTAAACGAGTGAGTTCTGTTGAATAGTTATATTTAATTTCTTCAGGTAAGGCATGTGTTAAAAAATGTTGCATGAAGACGATAGTTTCATGATACGCTCTACCTTCAAGGTTTCGTGTACCTGCAATAAAGGCATCATTATTGATATGCGCAAAAAGCGCTAAATTCATATCCATAATGCACTACCTCAAAAAATAAGTTGATTGGCTATTTTACAATAAACCTCTTAATAAGCGGGTATGTTCTGGTTCCCTTTAAGCCGGTAAAACAAACCGCTTGTCTTAATCAGCTGAAAATTGATTTTGTCATGTGGTGGGTTTGTGTAGAATCAACGCCATTGTTCAACTTTATATTTTGGGAATGACGATGTTTGAGTATTTTTCAGGTCAAATCAGTCTTTGGTGGGTATGCTTCATTCCTTACCTCTTAATAGGTGCAACTGCACTGCCTATTATCGTGACCGGAATATTCTATGGCTGGCTTCAAATATTTCTAATTTTTATTGGCTTAGTAGATGAACAGATGATTCAAAAAAACTTTGTTCCGCTTTTGTTGAAAAAGGTTTTGAATTAATAATGCTGAAGTTTTAGAAGGAACTGGACTATGGCCGGCACAGAGGCCGGCCATAAAATTTCTTTATTTCACCCAACTGTTTAGCAACTGAATCGCTTGAGCCGTTAGGTTATCGGTTTTAGCATTATGGGTCACCGCTTCCAGCACGCCTTCTGCTAATTTCTTACCTAATTCTACGCCAGGCTGATCAAAACTGTTTAAGTTCCAAATCACCCCTTGAGTGAATACTTTATGTTCATAGCAAGCAATTAACATCCCCATATTTTTAGGGCTCAGCTTTTTAATGAAAAAGACATTGCTGGGTTTATTGCCTTCCATAAAATTTGCGGGCTTACTATTTCCACTTTGACCTTCAACAAAGGCTTTTAGCTGTCCTAATCCATTGGCAATTAATTTATTTTGCGTAGATTGGTGTTCTGATTTTTCAGCCAATATAGGCATAATAAAATCTAATTGAATGGGCAATTTACTTTGGTGTAGTAATTGAAAAAAAGCATGTTGCACATTGGTACCCACGCCGCCCCATACCACTGCCCCGGTCGCATAATCAATATTTCTGCCCTGCGTATCCACTGATTTGCCGTTACTTTCCATATCGAGTTGTTGCAAGTAATTCGTGAAATATTTTAGCCTATCGCTATAAGGGATCACCGCTTGCGTATGCGCTTCAAAGAAATTATTTTGCCATACGCCCAATAAGGCCATCATCACAGGGATATTTTGGTGCCAGGGTGTATTACAAAAATGCGTATCTACGGCATGTGCACCTGCTAAAAACTCAATAAATTGATTTTTGCCGAGCAAAATAACCAAGGGCAAGCCTATTGAAGACCATACGGAATAACGACCGCCCACCCAATCCCAAATCGATAAAATATGATCGGGGTGAATATGATATTTTTGAGCAGATTCTGATTTAGCCGTTACCGCATAAAAACAATTGTTGAGTTCTTCGCTTTGAATAGGCTTATTTAAGCACTCGCTCAACCATTGTTTTGCTCGAGTCATATTTTCTAGCGTTTCTTCTGTGGTAAAAGATTTAGAAGAAACGATAAATAATGTACTCTCTGGTCGGCATTTATTTAACACATCATCTAGGGCAGCCGGATCGATATTTGATACAAAATGAACAGAAATATCAGTGTCCCAGTAAGGTTTAAGTGCTTCGGCTACCATCACAGGGCCTAAATCGGAGCCGCCTATCCCTAAATTCACCACATCAGTGATCTCACTGACGCGAATTTTTTCTGCTATTTCAAATAATTTATTTCGCTCTGCCAGTACTGCTTTAGGCAAATCCGCATCGGGTGAACGTAATAACCAATGTTTTACAGCTCGGTTTTCAGTGTGATTAATTTTTTCACCTGAAAACATCTGATCAATAGCCACTTTAAGGCCACACAATTCTGCCAATTCAGAAAATAAGCCCATTGTTTCATGGTTGATTTTTTGCCTTGAAAAATCAAATATTAATTCGTCTAGTTTAAGGTGACACGCTTCAAATCTTCCTGGTTCATCACACATTTCGTACAAATTGGCGTTAGCTAAAATTTCAGCGTGATGCCACAATTTTTGCCATACGGGCATTTTGGCTAATTCATTTTCACGATGCCACAAATTATTTTCTTTGATTTCTATTTTTTTAGGCGACAGTATACTCATGTTCATCTCTTACTAAAGTTAATAACTTACGATCTAACTGTTTTGCTATTTGTTTCAGGGGAAGGCCATTGGGTAAAATTAAATCAGGCGCAATTTCTAATAAGGGCCATGCCACGAAAGCCCTTTGTGAAAGACCCGGATGAGGTATCACCAAATTAGGCAAATTTATTATTTTACGACCATATAATAAAATATCTAAATCAATGGTTCTGGGTCCCCATTTTATTTTTTTGACTCGATTTTGTTTTAATTCAATGCCTTGAAAAAAAACAAGCAACTCTTGTGCCGGTATGCTCGTGACGATTTTTGCCACCGCATTAATAAAATCATGTTCTGCAGGCCCCATGGGAGGGTTAGCATAAAAAGAAGAAACGGCTTCAATGTCTATTTCTGGATGTGCTTCAATGGAAGCAAGTGCTTTTTGAAGCTGATTAAGTGGATTATCTAAATTGCTGCCCAGGCCAATATAAACGTCTATCATGTTTTTTTATTTAACAACCCTAAATTTTTAAGATAAATACTGTCTTGTTTTTTATTTAATAATTTAGGTAATAATTTAACGTGTTTGATTCTGTCATGCTCGGACAACAAAGCAAATTGTTGCCAAAAATCCGCTAGCAACGTATATTCGCCAATTTTATTTCGGGCGATTAAAAAGTCTAAGCCTGCCCTAAAACGCAATTGTGAAAAGAGTTTAAAGGCGTTTCGCTGGTACGCTTTTTCTAAGCGCCACTGCAACGACCAAATTTCTTTAATGGTTTGTTGCGTCATTTTTGGGATACTGATCACTTTGGTTTGTTCTGATAAAATTTCGTCTTGTGCATCAAACAAGGCTGCGTGAGGTCTTTTCCCTCTTTGCACCAATAATTTTGCTCGTTCACACACGGCGTGCCACAACATGGCCGCGAATAAAAAGGCCGGGGTTGCTGTTTTATTTTGTGACAGCCTTTCATCGGTATCTTTTAATACTTGAATAATTAATTTATCAGTAGGATAAACCTGCTGCGTTAAACTGTTTTCGGTGATAGGAAATAAAAAACCCAGCATTTCTTGTTTTTTTAATAATTCGTAGGTATCGAAGGCATGCCCCGTGAAAAATAACTTAGCCAATTCTTGATATAAACGAGCGGAAGAAACATTATGCAATAACACTTTCAGTTCTTGCATGGGCGCTAATAAATTGTCGGCCAGTTTAAAATTTAATTTAGCACAAAACCGTACTGCTCTTAAGATTCTAACGGGATCTTCTCTAAATCGAACATCGGGTTCGCCAATCATTCTCAGAATACCGTCTTTGATGTCTTGCATGCCGCCCATAAAATCCACCACCGAAAAATCGGCAATGTTGTAATATAGGGCATTCACTGTAAAATCTCGTCTAAACGCATCTTCTTCAAGCGTACCAAACACATTGTCTGCCATCACCATACCATGCTCAGAATGGACCATTTCACTGGCCGCTCTAAATGTTGCGACTTCTATAATTTCGTCACCAAAAAAAACATGGGCCAATCTAAATCGCCGACCAATAATGCGACAATTTCTAAATAATCTTTTGACTTGCTCGGGTTTAGCATCTGTTGAGATATCAAAATCTTTTGGATTTTTGCCTAATAGGAGTTCTCGAACAGCGCCACCAACTAAATAACCTTGATAACCATTTTTGTGAAGACGATATAAGACTTTTAGTGCATGCTCACTGATTTCACTTCTAGAAATGCCGTGCTCGCCCCGAGTAATAATATCGGGCAAATGCTTAGCAGAAGCAGTGCTAGACTGCTTTGAAAAGGCTTGACTGAGATTTTTGATTAACTTTCGGATCATCTAGTAAGGTTCACAACACTGGGAAAATAGGATTTAAATTCTTGAATTATCATAACACTAACTTGATTTATAGAGGACAGATTGTAACAAAAAAACCAAAAAAGTTAAATAGCTATCTTTGTCCTCTCCCTAAAATAGGGGCATATTCCTAATCAGAGCATGAAAAATCAAGCGTATTATGGTAAATTAGCCCAAATTTCATCAGTCCAACAGGTTAATCGTTATGATAAATACTTCTGTTTCTACGGCAACGCTTCCCAATATTGACCTAAATAACGAAATTATTAACGTTAGTGCTTACTGTTTTATGGAGTTAACTAACCTTCAAGAGCTTAAAGGAATGCTCAAGAATAAAGCCACCAAGCTAGATCTAAAAGGCACCATTTTATTGGCTCATGAAGGCATTAATTTATTTTTAGCCGGGACGCGCAGTGCAATAGAAGAAATGACAACCTATTTAACCATGTTGCTCACCTTACCTGGCATCGATTTTAAAGAAAGTGTATCTGAACAAGCCCCTTTTAAACGCTTGTTAGTCAAAATTAAAAAAGAAATTATCTCGATGGGTGTGCCTGAAATTAGGCCCTCCAAATTCAAAGCGCCTTATATCACGGCAAAAGAATTAAAAGACAGATTAGACAATGATCCCAATCTTATTGTGCTCGACACACGTAATGACTATGAAATAAAACTCGGAAAATTTAAAAATTCTTTAGAATTACCTATTCGCACGTTTAGGGCTTTTCCTGATTCGGTTAAAAATTTAGACGAAAGCTTAAAAGATAAAACCATCGTCACTTGTTGTACAGGGGGTATTCGTTGCGAAAAGGCCGCCAGCTTTATGATAAGCCAAGGCTTTAAAGACGTGTATCAACTACATGGGGGTATTTTAAAATATTTTGAAGAATGTGGCGAAGCACATTACGAAGGCGATTGTTTTGTGTTCGATCAACGCGTTGCTTTAAATCCTGATTTGGTTGAAACCGATACAGCACAATGTTTTGCTTGTCGTATGCCTGTGACCGTTGAAGAACAGCAATCTCCGCTTTACAAAATTGCAGAGCATTGCCCTGCTTGTTACCCTAAAAACCATAAATAAAATTTAAACTGGAGTATCCTATGAAAACATTAGCTTTATCTACTTTAAAATCTATCGCCGGTGGTTGTGGTGAATGTGGTGGTGAAGACGCCTCCTATATCGAAATCGAAACACCTATTATCGAAACAACTCTGCCATTACCTGAAGAAGAAGTAATCCGCCGAGTGCTGAATGCCACTTTGGAAAACACACAATAAATAGGAAGTTTCTATGAAAACATTATCTTTATCCATGCTAGATGTTATTGCTGGTGGCTGTGGCAAACCTTCTTGCCAAGAAGCCACGTTGGCTTTTATTGATATTTGTACTTTTGAAGAGATGAAAAAAATCAATCAGATTTTTAAATCTGTTATTTTAAATCCGAATATGGAAGGTGCAGATGATCTCACCCTTCGGTCTGCGATGACTGCTGCGATAAAAGCGGATTTTAAATAAATCTCCCCGGGGCGCGATAGCGCCCCTGCCCCCCTTTTTCAAAGTGGAGCATTCGTGCTTCAAAATCGGCGTACACTTTCATTATTTTATGCTATGATTTAATTTTTAGTTTAAAGCTGAAAATGATGAAAGAAAAAATTGCTGCGTTCTTCGTTAGGATGCAAACACAGTTAAATGCATTAAATCAATTTGGCTTGCCTAAAGAATTAAAAGAGTTGATTAGCTTCTCTGGATTAAAATCTATCTATCATTATATTCAAGCACCTCAACAACAAACTGATATATTTAACATATTAATTCATCATGTACCGCATCGTTTAGCAAAAGAAGACTCTCAACTTGATAGAACCCTAAACTTTATTATTGATCCACTCACTTCTGACATTAATCTTATTTTAGAGACTAAAAGCAAAGTGGTGAATCAAGACGGGATAACAGAAAAAACGCAGATACCTGTTTTTGTGGGGACCACCAAATCGACCAAACCGGCGTGGCGAATTGATACCCCAACGCCTCTTAAAATGGCCAATGCCGTATTTTATGTGCACAACGAAAAAGCCATAGATAAAAAATTGAGAAAGGCCCGCACGGCTGAATTGATAGCCCAAACCATTGTTGAGAAAGCAGGAATAGAGGCAGAAAAACATATCAATGTCACGGCAATTGGCGTGGAACTAAAAAAAACAGGATATCGAAAACACACAGAAGACAATCAACCTATACCCTATTTTGCTAAACAAAGTTATTATTCACCCTATGCTTTAGGTGATCTTGAAACCTTCTTAAGTAAAACCGCGCCAAACAATTTATCGACGACGGTACGCAATCGTATGGCTGAATATTTATTGCAAGGCATAAAATACATTCATGATGCAGGGGTCATTCATCAAGATATTAAAATCACCAATCTTTTAGTTTATCCAGATAAAGATGGGTTTTTTAGCCTAAAAATCACTGACTTTGGCATAGCATATCATCCCACTTTACGTCCTGACGTATTGGTCTTAGCGAGCACTTCATATGAATCACCTGAAATATCTTATATTTATAACAAAATAAAGAATAGCCCTCGTTTTAAATTTTATTATGACTATTTTCATCAAAGTCGCTATCCCAGTTATGGCAAAGAAATCTTTATTAACATGTCGGAAACTAATCAATTTTTAGACAAAAAAAACGCTAATTATTGTTATTGTTATTGCCATCCAGCCAATGATATTTGGGCGGCAGGTATTGCGTTGCATATCTTATATAAATTTAAACTTCCTGCCATTAACAACAACTTGAGTGATAATCCCGTGCTTACAGGCATGTTGCACCCGCTAAGAGAAAATCGATTATCGATAGATCAAGCATTAAATTTATTTTATACCCAAGATACCAAGCTTGCGCCTAAACCTCCCTTTGTGTTGACTGGACCCAGTCAAGCATTTTTGCCTGGGTTTAATCAAAGCATTCAAGTGACTAATCCGGATGAAATAAACAAAGGCTTAGATTTGCTGAGCATTTCGATTGGAAAATCTCATCCTGCCATAAAATAATACGAGATTGTTCCATCAAGAAATTCTTATTTTTTAGCAAAGGCTTTTGCTAATGCATCTCCCATCGACGAATTAATGATGGGTTCCGCTTTGGGCTTAGCACGTTGAACTTGATTTTTAGATGCCGGTTGATGCATCTTTTTCTCTTGTGGGGCTGCAGCATCATTTAAACGCATGCTCAGTTGAATACGTTTTCTGGCGATATCTACTTCAATGACTTTGACTGTCACAATTTGACCGACTTTCACCACTTTATGCGGATCAGAAACAAATTGTTGTGCCATTTGAGAAATATGCACCAAGCCATCTTGATGTACACCAATGTCTACAAAAGCACCGAAATTCGTTACATTGGTTACGACGCCATCTAAGATTAACCCTGTTTTAAGATCTTGTAAGGTTTCGATGCCTTCTTTGAATTCGACCATTTTAAATTCAGGACGGGGATCGCGTCCTGGCTTATGAAGCTCGGTTAAAATATCTTGTACCGTCGGCACCCCAAAATTATCATTGGCAAAATCTTGCGCTTTAAGCCCCCGAAGTAACTCTGTGTTCCCCATTAAAGTTTGGATAGAAACACCTGTTTTTTCTAGTATATTATTAACCACAGGATAAGCTTCAGGATGCACTGCTGACGCATCTAAAGGGTTTTCCCCGCCCATAATGCGCAAAAATCCAATGGCTTGTTGGTAGGTTTTTTCGCCCAATCGAGGCACTTTTTTAATGGCAGCACGAGTGGAAAATCGGCCATTGGCTTCCCGGTATTGCACAATGTTTTGTGCAACTGTTTCATTTAAACCTGCAATGCTCTTGAGCAAGGGCACCGAAGCCGTGTTAACATCAGCACCCACCGCGTTCACGCAGTCTTCTAATACCGCTTCTAAGCCTTTGCCTAATTTGACTTGATTCACATCATGTTGATACTGCCCGACCCCAATGGCTTTAGGATCGATTTTCACTAATTCGGCAAGTGGGTCTTGCAAACGGCGAGCAATCGATACTGCGCCTCTGTAAGTCACATCTAAATCAGGAAATTCTGCTGAAGCTAATGCAGAGGCGGAATACACCGATGCACCTGATTCAGAGACAACGATTTTGGTTAATTTTAATTCAGGGAA
This sequence comes from uncultured Gammaproteobacteria bacterium, assembly GCA_902826485.1. Classification (GTDB taxonomy): domain Bacteria; phylum Pseudomonadota; class Gammaproteobacteria; order Berkiellales; family Berkiellaceae; genus CADEEZ01. The sequence goes on along the minus strand of CADEEZ010000012.1, from coordinate 49,897 downwards.
TTTTTTCATGAGTTCAGCAACCAGTTTATCTGTCTCACGAGAAGCCGTGCCATTCCCTATGCTCACCAATTCAGCACCATAAGTGGCTGATAATTTAGCTAAAATCTTGATAGATTCATCCCAATCATTACGGGGGGCGTGTGGGAAAATAGTAATGTAATTTAATAATTTCCCAGTTTCGTCCACTGCGACGACTTTCACGCCTGTGCGCAAACCCGGATCAAGCCCTAACACAGCCCTTCGACCGGCAGGCGCTGCCATTAATAAGTTTTTTAAATTATCTTTAAAAACTTTTATAGCCTCTTCTTCGGAAGCTTCGCGGACTTTGGTGATTAAATCCATTTCTATTTTTAGCTTTAATTTAATTTTCCAGGTCCACTCAACGGTTTGGTTAAGCCAGCTATCGGCTGGTCGTCCCTGATTTTGAACCTCAAAGCAATGTGCTATTTTTTGAACGGCCACCAGCTCGTCTTGTTCGTTCAGCAATAAATCTACTCGTAAAAAATTCTCTTTTTGACCTCTTAATACGGCTAAGGCACGATGAGAAGGGACTTTTTTGATGGCTTCTTGATATTCAAAATAGTCAGAAAATTTAGCGCCTTCTTGTTCTTTATCTTTGGTCACCACGCTGGTCAATAACCCATTTTGCCAAACATGTGTTCTCAAATCTTCAAGCAAATCGGCATTTTCTACAAACCGTTCCATGAGAATATGGCGGGCGCCTTCTAATGCTTGTTCTGGTGTTTCTATTTTATGTTCAGGATTCAAATATTCAGCGGCAATGCTAGCTGGATGCAGCATTGGATCGGCTAATAATCTTTCTGCTAGAGGCTCTAACCCTGCTTCTTTGGCAATTTGGCCTTTTGTTCTGCGTTTGGGCTTGTAGGGTAAATATAAATCTTCTAGACGTGCTTTGTTGTCTGTTTCTAAAATGGCTTTTTTTAATTCGTCGGTGAGCTTACCCTGCTCTTCAATGCTTTTTAAAATGGCTTGTTTTCTGTCAGCTAATTCGGTTAGATACGTATAGCGCTCTTCTAAATCTCGAAGTTGTGTATCGGTTAATTCCCCAGTCACTTCTTTACGGTACCTTGAGATAAAAGGCACCGTCGCCCCTTCTGCGAGTAATTTAAGCGCTGCTTCTATTTGCCATAATTGAACCGCTAATTCACTAGCAAGTGTTTGACTGATACTCATATTCACGGCAATGCGCTCCTGGATTATATACACGCTTAATAGAACTTAGGGTGCCTATTTTATGCGATTATCAATTCAATAGGGAAGGTACACATAGGGAAATTTGCCGTCATACACGAAAAAGGGTGCTTTTATCTTGAACTTTTACAAATAGTCAGTTGTCTCATTTTCAGTAGCGGCAACTCATTTTTTGTTAGGGGAAATTTATGACAGATTTCAGCACACCAAGAAACGTCAATTTTAACTTAAAAATGAACCTGAAAAATCCTGATGATATCGAAAATATTGCAAGCCTTCTTCAGAAAAAATTGCCCGATATGGCATTAGAACCCTCCTCTAATTATCATGTCACTTTTGGACAAACCAATTATTATGTTAATCCCAGTAAAACAAAAAAAGGGTTAGAAGCGATTAAAAAAATGCCTCCTAAGGATACCATTAAGGATTATGATAATATATGTGCCTCTTTAAACCAAGAATTAGATTCCAAAAACATACCTTATTTGAACCCTCGTTCTATCGTTGGCTTTAGAATTACAGAGGAGAGTGGCTATGTTATTATGCAACTTAAGAGCAATAAGAAAATTTTAGCTATCGCTCAATCCTTTACAGATGCATCAAATACTGCCAAATCAAAATCTAAACACGAAAAACATTTAGATTTAACCTCGCATTATATGAATACAGATAAATTTGATTTACACGTCACCCTTGGAAAAATAGATAATTATTCGACTATCAGTGACAATGAAAAATTAGTCTATACACAAAAATTAAATCAATTCTACAATAAAGACCAAAATGTCGAGTTATTAAAGAACACCAAGGTCAAAATTGGAAAAGAAGGTGTGCTGACGTCCGCCTTTATGCATCAAAAACAACGCCAAATCATCAAAAAAAATGCGGTGCAATTTGTAAAATCAAACGCAGCTGCATCAAACAAAACTCTTGCACAATCGCAAAATACTAATATATCGTCTAGCACGACAGTATCATCCCCTACTGCTGCTGAAATAAAAGAAGCGATAAATATATTCTTTCCCTTAAATGAACGTAATTCGATCAAAGCCATTAACATCATGCCATCTGATAAAACCAAAAGCGGATACAATGAAATTAGTTTTAATGATGAAGATGATCAACTTAATTTTTGTGAAAAATTCAGAAAATTTAGGGATCTGCAAGGAGGCGGAAGTTGCCATTATTCTAAAACTAGTGACTTAGACCTTTTGATGAGTGATAGGGCTATTAACACCCTTATCAGCCTCAGTGAAAATAGTATGTCGAAAATACAAAAGCTCAGTTCAAAATCTAGTATTTCGACCAATGCGCCCCATGCGACATCAAATAAAAAAACATCTCAAAACAACACAAATGAATCATCTGGCACGAAGTCCCCTATTAGAATTTCTGAAATCAAAGAAGCATTAAATATAGTCTTTCCTTTAGATGAACGAGATTCTAATTATTCTGTTGATATATGGCCAGAAAATGAATCGACGGATGAGTGGTACGGAATCGCCTTTGGAAGTGTAAAAGATAGAGATAAATTTTATGGAAAATTTATTCCCCTATCAGATGGTAAAGAATGCAATAAGGATTATTATTTTGATGATAGAATTTACATGGCTCCTAAAGCCATTAAGACCTTAATAGCTCTGAGCAAAGATAACACGGCTGAAATACACCCCACATCAACGCCTAAAAATAAATCGTCCTATACGCCCCATGCTGCATCAAGCAAAATGCATACTCCATCTCAAAATACGAATGAATCGTCTAGCACAACACCTTCTAGTAAAATTTTGGAAATAAAAGAATCGATAGACAATTATTTTAAAGTCTTCGACGAGAAGAGAAAAGTCAGTTTTGAAATCATTCCGCATACACAATCAGATAACAGTGAATCTTATCAAATCAACTTTGAAAGCAAAAAAGATAGTGCTGACTTTCATAAAGAATTTTCAAAAGACTTGCGCAGCGATCAAAAATGTATTATTTCCAAAAATGACAAAAAGAGCATTTTAATGAATGAATCGGCACTTGATTGGCTTCTTGAGGCAAACCAAGTACTGATACACAACGTTCTAAATAAGCCTGCTATGACCTTTCGCAAGTACGGGGATGAGATTGATTCTAGTCTTCCTCAAAGAAAACATATCAAACCAATTCTTACCGTTACAAGCGATGAACTCAGATATGGCGTAACGCAGACTCAGTCCCAAACCTCATCTCAAAACACTAACCTATCATCTAGCACTATTATATTACCTACTGTGCCTGAAATTAAAGAGGCTATCGATGTCTTCTTTCCAACTGCAGGACGACATACTAAAAATATTGGTGTCATATTACCTGGTAAATCAGCAAGTGGATTGTACGAAATTACCTTTATGGATAAAAATGATAAAATTAATTTTTGTAATAAATTTAAAAATCATGAAGGAAAAAGAGGACAATGCAATTTTTCTAACCATAATGAAAAACATGCTTGGATGGATGAAACGGCTATTCAAACCTTAATAGAAAATAATACGCCCAAAAACAAAAAGTCTTTTAAAACTTAGGTAAAAATTTAAAATTGAACTCTCTATCCCAGATTTGGTCTTATAGACATATCTTAAAACAAACAGGATTATGTTATTAGCTGGTGTATTGTCCAGCTTCGACATGTGTGATTACACCTGAATGATAAAAAGGACCCAGCTTATGGACTCATCTCTAAAAGAAACCCCTGATAATTCAATAGAAAAAGATAATTCCCTCCATTTTAAAAAAAACGTGAAGAAAGCTTTTAATCAATTTTCTGAACTCCAAATGGTCGAAGGCATAAAAAGTCTGGGTAAAACGGGTGGTCGAACTATTGCTGCGGGTTTTTCTTTTGTAAAAGCTTATTCAATCATTGAGATCATCAACAATGATAAATTAAGCTGGGATAAAAAAATATTACCTGTTCTTGGGTATACACTGGGCGCAGTAGCTATGGGTACGGTTGCTATTGTCGCCATAGCAGGTGCCAGCACCCTTTTACCCCCGTTTATATTTGCCGCTCATTGCGTAGGTGTGTTCCACCAATTTACTAATTATTTAGAAGCCAAAACAGAAAGAGATGTGCTCAGAAAAGAACTCATTACTTCTAATCAATTTCAAAAGTTTATACTCAAAAAAGTCTCTTCTGAAAATCAACCCACTGTATTAAAATATGCTTACTTACCACAAGAAATTTATAAAGAATTTTATGCTTTAAGAAATCAAATCAATGCCTTAACTATTCCACTTGAAGACAAGGAAAAACTTATTGTAAGCCTTTACAAAAATATGGAAGATTTTGGACAAGGTAAAACTTCTCAAATTACGCTTGATGTTTCTCATTTACCACAAGCCATACAACAAAAAACAACCCAACTTTCCTTACTTTTAGAACAATATGAATTGTCTAAAAATGCTATTAATACTCTCTCTTTAAGCAAATCGACTCGAAAACAAATAGACATGTTTAAAATCACGCGAGAAAAAATATGGTGTCAAGATTTACCCGTTCCTATAAAAGAACAGCTCACGGCATTAGTGAACACCAAAAAAAATAAAAAAAGAAAAATTGCTGATTTATATTTAAGAATTGGCAATGATTACCTTAACCGAAACCCTGTATCTCAATTAGTAGAACAAAATGAACAAATAAATAAACTGTTAAACACCCATGGTTTCTCAGAACAAGATAAGTCTGTTGTGATGGCTTATCTCAAAGAACCAAGAGATATTTATGATTCGTTGGTGCAGTTCAAAACAATTCTTGAGGATACAGCCAAAGGGAATATGATTACACATTATCTTAATTTCCCTACTCCTGAAACAGCCAAAGAAATTGTCACTTATTTAAATAATTTGAATGACCCCTCTATTGAAGCTTCTCATGCTTTTGAAACACTCCGTACTCAAACGGAAAAATATAAACAAACCTCAGAAAAATATGAAGCGCTTAAAGCCCAAATACACCCTAATCAAGGTAAATTAATACAATCAATAGATAATCATCATTTTCAGGGGTTAAATCAACACACTCAAACGTCTCAACGATTTTTTGGATCACCGAATATCCTGATTCCTGTGAATCAATATAATTATGTGACCAAATCCAAAAAAGGGGTGAAAAATTTTGCCAAACAACAATATAGCGCTTTTACTAAACAAGCTAAAAATGATTCTAATCTATCTACTCTTGTGGTAAATAATGAACGAAAAAATGCAAAAAGTAGCTTAAAAAAAGAATTTAAAGATAGCAATCAGTATACTTTTGAATTAATTGCTGCAGGAGAAAAGCTAGCCTATCTCGAAAAGGCGACACCTCGATTTTTGGGCAATACTTTTATAAGTGCTGGCGTGGCTGTGCTCAGTTTAGCTAGTACTTTTGTATTACCTGCCATCGCAACCCCCGCTGCGCCTGCAGGGGCTGCTGCAGGAGCGGTTTTAACAGTTGGCATTGTCGCACTCACGGGCGCTAGCATTGCCAATAGTGCTGATCTCATGCGCATTAAATTTAAACAATATAAAAAAGTAAAAACGTCGAAAGACGATATTGCTGGTGCCATTACGCCAAATGTAGATTTAGACCTCGAGAAGAAATTAATGAAAAAATTAAATACTACGCTTAATAGTAAAAATGAAAATACGCCCATTAAATCTACTTTTGAGCAGGATCAAAACCCTGAAATGCCGGTTAAACTATCTAACGGAAATAAAGAAAATAGTTTAAGGGAGAAAAAAGTAGAGAAAGAAGAGAAAGAAAGGGAGAAAGAGGGAGAAAAATCAGGAGAGACAAGAAGGGATAGTCGGAAATATTAGGCCGTCAAACTTATATAATCTGGCCGGCACGGAGGCCGACCAGAATTTCTTTCTACGAACCTGCGCTGTTCTATTATTTTGGCTTATTGGCTAAATATTCTTTATACCGCTGAAGACTGTCTACAATTTCTTGATGCGCTTCTTTTATGCCGTGCCAGCCTTTTAATTTTACCCATTTGCCTTCTTCTAGGTCTTTATAGTGTGTAAAGAAATGGACGATTTGATCCAGCTGCATTTTGTTCACATCAGAGACACTTTGAATGGCGTCATACATGCTGGTGAGTTTTGAAACGGGTACCGCTAAGATTTTCATATCTATACCCGCTTCATCTTGCATGTGTAGCACGCCAATAGGCCTGCATCGCAAAACCGATCCTCTTGTGAGCGGCACAGGAGAAATCACCAACACATCAACCGGATCGCCATCTAGTGATAACGTTTGGGGAATATAACCATAGTCACAAGGATACCGCATGGAGGTAGCCATAAATCTGTCTACAAAAAGTGCACCTGTGTCTTTATCGACTTCATATTTAATGGGGTCGCTGTGCGAAGGAATTTCAATAATAACATTGATGTCTCTAGGTACATCTTGGCCCGCTTCTACATTCATTAAACCCATAACTTCACCTAAATGCTAATTTTTCGATACTAAACTGGACATATTATAACTCTAATTAGGACAGGTAACCAGCTCCTAATTCAAAAATACTCTGCTTATTTTTTTCTCTTCACACTTTTAACTGTTTTATTTGTGTTTGTTTCATCCGTCTCTTCTGCGGGGTTCAAAAATGGTTCTGTCTTAAATTTTTGGCTCGTTTGTGCCAACCGACAATAAGCTTCGTACACCGGATATAAATCTTTTTGTGATGGTTGTGATTGATTAAAAAAAGTTCTTAATAACGTTTCTGCATTTTGTATTGTCGCCAACATTTCTTGCTGAACTTGCCGTCCAGTTTGAATTTCCTGAATCATCTCTTCTCGTTCTTGCACTTTTTTTTGCCTGGACTTTTGGGCAGACAGGCGACCTTTTTCTTTTTTTATCGAATCAACTTCTTTGTTGTTTGCCTTAGATATTTTTTTAATTTGAGTCTGATGATTAAAAAGCAATGGTTCTGAGGGCTTAAAGTTTTGTTCACTTTCTAGGGATGCCACTTGAGACCAAAAATCTGTATCCATGTCCATGTTTATATTAAGCCTCCCAATTAAACTGAATTCTATGGGTTAATTGACAGAATAATTCATAGGGAATGGTATTGGCTTGTTTAGCGATTTCTTCTATAGGAATATGCTTTCCCCATAATTCTACCTTTGAGCCAATCAGCCGAAGGTGATCAGATTGATTATCGGTGATATCAATCATCATCATGTCCATAGACACTCTCCCCACAATGGGAAAACACTGGCCGTTAAGCCATACTGGTGTATTTTCTTGAATATGTCTGGGGTACCCATCACCGTATCCGATGCCAATGGTGGCAATCACCGAATCTCGTTTGGATTGCCAAATGCCGTTATAACCAATGCGAGTACCCGCTGATATTGACCTGATGGCCAATATAGGCGAGGTTAAAGTCATTACCGGTTTAAACCCTAAACTTGCTGCAGTTTTAGATTCTATGGGTGAAGCACCATACAATAATAATCCGGGACGGATCCAATCTTGATGGCTTTGGGGTATTTGCAAAATAGCCGCAGAATTCGCCATGCTTTTTTCACCCACCAACTGAGCAACATGTTGATTGAAGCTGCTTAACTGCATTTGATTAGCCTCATCTGCTAAATCATCTGAGGCGCTAAAATGGGTCAACCAGCCCTTAATATTTATTAGATTTTTTTCTTGTAAAGCGTTTAAACGTAATAATAAATTAGGAATTTCTGGGGGTAAAAACCCTAACCTGTGCATGCCTGTATCTATTTGCACCCAAATGAACAAAGGTGAAATTAATTTATGGGTATTATTTTTTAGATATTGTTCAAATAAATCTAATTCATATTGGTGATGTAAAACAAGAGTAAGTTGATTTTCGATGGCAAAAATGAGTTCATCTAAAAAAAGTACGCCGTCCATCACCACTATATTTTGATAGGTAGGATGGGCTTTTCGTAATGCATAGGCTTCTTCTATGGTAGCAACCGCCAACCCATCGACTAAAGGGGTAATGAGTTCAGATACACCGAGTACCCCATGACCATAAGCATTGGCCTTTACCATGGCCAATATTTTTGAGTGAGGCGCCAATTTTCTCAGCTGATGCACATTATTTTTTAACGCTTGTTGAGATAATACAGCCACATTTTTTTGTGTTTGCATAAATTAGGCCGGCATAAAAGCATTAGGAGAAGCAAAGTTTTCAAACCGAGTATATTGACCTAAAAACGTGAGCTTAACGACGCCAATAGGACCATTACGGTGTTTACCGATAATAATTTCGGCAATCCCTTTTTCGGGACTATCTTCATTGTATACTTCATCGCGATACACAAACGCAATTAAATCCGCATCTTGCTCGATTGCACCTGATTCTCTTAAATCTGACATCACGGGGCGTTTATTCGGCCGTTGCTCTAAGCTACGATTTAACTGTGATAAGGCAATAACGGGTACGCGTAATTCTTTGGCTAAGGCTTTCAAGGAGCGCGAAATTTCAGAAATTTCGGCCGTACGGTTTTCTGCATGGCCTGTTACCCGCATCAATTGTAAATAATCGATAACGATTAAGCCTAGGTCATTTTCTCGCGCTATACGTCTTGCTCTAGAACGCACTTCCATTGGAGAGAGAGAAGGGGTTTCATCGATATATAATTTGGCTTCGCTTAATAAACCTACCGCACTGGTAAGCCTGGTCCAATCTTCTTCTTGAAGACGACCTGTTCTTAATTTGCTCTGATCGATGCGCCCTAACGATGACATCATTCTGGTTGCCAAAGATTCTGAGGGCATTTCCATGCTAAAAACCAAAACGGCTTTTTGCGATTTGATGGCGGCATGTTCGGCAATATTCATCGCCAAACTGGTTTTCCCCATAGAAGGACGACCCGCGATAATAATCAAATCGCCGGCTTGTAAGCCTGCCGTGATTCTGTCTAAATCATTAAATCCAGAGGCAATCCCTGTAATGGGATTACTTTCACCAAAACGTTTTTCAATATTATCCAGCGCTTGGGCAACCACTTTTCTAATATTTTGAGGCCCTTCTGTTTTAGAGCCAAGTTCAGCTATATTAAATACTTTTTGTTCTGCAATATCTAAAATTTCGGCACTGATTTTGCCTTGTGGTTGAAAAGCCAATTCCGTGATTTCTGAACTCACAGAAATAAGGGATCTTAAAATAGATCGTTCTCGAATAATATCGGCATAGGCACTGATGTTGGCAGCGGTTGGGGTATTTTTGGCCACCTCGCCTAAGTAGGCTAATCCCCCCACTTGCACCAATTGATTTTGCTGGGTTAGAAACTCACTGACGGTAATCACGTCCGCCGGTTTATTTTGATCAAGCAAAGTGGCAATTGCCTGAAAAATCATTTGATGATCTTGTCTGTAAAAATCTTGGAAGGTAATTTTGTCGCCCATGTTCTCCCAGGCAACATTTTCAATCATCAACCCACCCAAAATAGCCTGTTCGGCCTCTATAGAATGCGGCGGCACTTTAAGTTTATCGAGCGCTTGTTGTGTGGCAGAAGGTTGAGCAGAAGGGGCATTGGGAGCAGAGGTTGTTGTTATCATCAATTTTCCTAGATTTGTGTCTCAATAAAATTAACCAACAACTCTAACAGCAAGGGGACGACACAAAGGCCGCCCCTTATCATATCTTATGTTACGACTTTGCTTCCGCAACAATAGAGATTTTTGCTTTAGCGATGACTTCAGCATGTAGCTGAATATCGGCTTCGTAGTCACCCAATTCACGAAACGCACCAGTCGGTAAACGCACTTCTTGACGTTTTACATCAATATTGTGCTTTTTGAATGCTTCGGCGATTTCTTGAGTGCCTACAGAACCATATAACTTTCCTTCATCAGCAGAGCGCGCGTGAATGGTAAGATGAACGGCTTGAATTTCAGCTGCTCTTTCTTGTGCTTGTTCACGTTTTAAATCTGCTGCTCGTTGAAAGTCTTCACGCTGTGCTTCAAATTTAGCTAAATTTGCAGCATTAGCAGGAACGGCTTTCCCCTGAGGGATTAAAAAGTTTCTACCATAGCCTTTGGCTACTTTGACTTTAGCGCCAAATTTGCCAAGCTTTCCGATATTTTCTAATAAAATAACTTCCATCTTTTTTCCCCTAGATTAGTGATTATCGCAATAAGGGATCAATGCTAAAAAGCGCGCATGCTTAATGTTTAGCGCCAATATATGCTGCACTGTGTTCCGCACGCCGGTAATACGGCTGGGTACAATTTTATGCGATTCAGTGACAAATTTTCTTAATAAACGCAGATTTTTATAATCAATTGCGTCTAATGGAATTTTGCCAGTAGTAAAGGGACAATATTTTTTCTTGCTTCCGCGAAAACGTCCTGCATTTCTCATCTGTTTTACTCTCTTGCTAGATTATTCAATGCCAATATCAAGTTCTTCGTAAGCAGGTCTTTCAGATCGACTGCCTCTACGCTCTTCTTTTTCGTCAAAGCGCAACATAGGTGAAAGTTCTGAGACGGCTGTTTCACGATTTAGCACGAGGCTACGAAGAACGGCATCGTTATAACGAAACGCGCTCTTGAGTTCAGTTAGAACAGTAGTAGAACATTCGATGTTTACCAATACATAATGGGCTTTATGTACTTTCTTAATAGGATAGGCTAGGGCTCTTCTTCCCCAATCTTCAAAACGATGAACTTGACCACCGTCTTTTTCTATCATGGCTTTGTAACGTTCGACCATGGCAGGAACCTGCTCACTTTGATCAGGATGAACCAAAAAAACAATCTCATAGTGACGCATAAACGTGCTACTCCTCTTGGTTTACAAGCGCTTATATAAAATAGGCGCAAGGAGATTATAATAATTTACTTAATTAAATAACTATATAAGTAGATAACTCTACCTATTAGAACCCGTGATTCTATGAGATTTGGGGGGTGTTGGCAACATCAAATGATTATTCATATTCGCAACCAAGATTTATGTAGAGGACGACCCCAGTGTCGTCCCTTCTAATCATCTTTAGGTTGGAAAAATGGGCCGACACAGGGGTCGGCCCCTACATTAGATTGTGCCAATTTACGATGAATTACACGTAAAAAAACCAAAATAGTTTGTTAATTGACTTGATTTGGTGCCGTTTATCTGTTTTAATCACCACTTATCAAATTAACTAAATATTTTTGGAGATTTTTATGAATTTAATATCTAACACAAACCTAAGCCTTGTTTCTGGTGGAAACGCTGAAATTGTTGCTTTTGAAATGTGCCTTAATGTAACAAATACATTTGTTGAGACCTTCATGGCCGCATCCTCTGCTGAGCAACAAACTGCAATATTTAATGCTTTTATGCCAAAGGTTGAGGAAGTATGTAAGGTTGCAGCTTTTGCAAATATTGCCAAATTTGCTGAACATTTTATGGCTGTTTAAAACTCAATCCCCTCGTCCGTCTACGCTCAGGCTTCGACGTGACGGCGGATGTGAGCGGGGGGATTTGAGCGCTTTTTGAATTTTATTTATTTAGAAAGCCTTTGTCTTTGTGCTTCATACAGGGTAATCCCTGTTGCCACAGAGACATTCAAGCTGCTGACCGTGCCCATCATGGGAATTTTTACTAGACTGTCGCATAGTTCTTGCGTTAAGCGTCGAAGGCCTTTGCCCTCTCCGCCTAAAACAATGCCTACTGGCCCTTTAAAATCATATTGATAAACTGATTGCGTCGCCTCGTGACTCGCTCCCACTATCCACACGCCTGCCGATTTAATTTGCTCTATAAAATAGGCAAGATTCGTGACCACCACTAAAGGCAATACTTCCATTGCTCCAGAAGCAACTTTGCTGACCACCGCGGTGTTTTTCACAGAGCCATGCTTAGGTACCACAACGGCCATGACACCTAATGCCTCTGCACTACGCATACACGCACCTAAATTATGCGGATCTTCGACCCCATCTAATATTAAAATTAAGACGGGTTGTTTACGATCTTTAGGAAAATCTTCAGTAATAAATTCGTCATCGGCCAATTGCCCTGTGGAATGTTTTACCCATTGAATCAGTGCCTGTTCGGATAACTCTGATTTTTTACCTAAAGCGGTTGACTCAACAAGTCGGGTTTTAACGACGATACCTTGATGATTACCACCAGTAGCTAAGTTATCTAGCTCTTTTTTTGTTTTTAAACCTGAAGACAGGCCATTGGCCTGAATTAAATCGATGATTTCACGATAAGCAGGATTGGTTTTGTTGCTATGTTTATCGAGTAGATAAATTTGCTCAGCCTTAGACGGGCTATTTTTTAATAATGCTAATACTGCATGAATGCCATAAATATAAGCCATAAGGGTTATTTTTTACCTGCTATTAACCAACTATGTTATCAAGCTTGAAATGTTAACTTAGCGATGTTAACAAATCAACTTGAATCACTTTAACTTAATCGCCCTTAGGTTTTCGGGCTGTTTTTTTCCGAGGGTTTGATTTTTTCTTGCCACGCGCCTTCGGAGGCGGTGTTTTACCTTTATTTTTGGGTGCATTTTTTGTTGCGTCTTTAGGCTTATTTTTAGCCTCAATTTTAGCTTTACTGATTTTGTCTGCAATTTCTGCATGCTCAGTTTCATCTAAAATTAATTCTAAATCGATTTTTTGATCTAATTTATCGACCCTGGCGACTTGCACTTTAACATTATCACCCAATTGATAAATCGTTCGTGAACGTTCACCAATTAAACGATGTTTATAGGGTTCGAAAACAAAATATTCTTCGCCTAAACGGGTAATATGAATCAGGCCTTCAATAAATACGGCTTTTAATTCAACAAATAAACCAAAGCTAGCAACCCCTGTGATTTTACCATCGTAAACCTCACCTACTTTGTTGCTCATGTATTCGCATTTTAAGGCACTGATGGCAAAGCGAGAGGCTTCATCAGAACGTCGTTCTGTGGTGGAGCATTGCAAGCCTGTTTCTTCCCACGATTTTAAAACAACCGCTTTATTTTCAGCCGCGTGCTCAGCAGAAATCACTTCTGGCTCTGTGGTTTTTTCGCGCTCGATTTTAGCTAAAATATGTTTAATACCGCGATGCACTAATAAATCGGGATAACGACGAATAGGCGAAGTAAAATGGGCATAGGCATCATAAGCTAAACCGAAATGCCCCCTGCTAGCAGGTATATACTCTGCTTGTGAAAGCGAACGCAATAACACGGTTTCGATAATATGCGCATCTTCTCTGTCTTTTACGGCTTCTAATACTTTTTTGTAATCATGGGGCGTAGGGCTTTTGGCACCGGGCATATCCACGCCTAATTCTGATAAAAAGGCTCTTAGGGCAGTTAATTTTTCAACCGAAGGGCCTTCATGAACGCGATATAATGTCGGTTCTTTGTGTTTTTTTAATAATTTGGCCGCACAGACGTTGGCAACCAACATGCATTCTTCAATGATTTTATGAGAAATCAGCCTGACGCTGGGTCGAATGCTTTCTACTTTGCCCTTGAGATCAAAATAGATTTTGGTTTCAACGGTGTTAAAATCTAGTGCCGCACGATGTTCGCGTTGTTTATTTAATAATTCATACAGCGCGTTTAGTTCGATGATATGTTCGACAATGGTCGCGTGTTGTTGCAGTACATGTGGATTTTCGTTGAGCATACCCGCCACTTCGGTATACGTTAATCTGGCTTTAGAACAAATCACGGCAGGATAAAAACGACTGCGTTTAACCGCCCCTTCAAAATCGATTCTGATTTCCGCCACCATCGCTAATCTGTCTTCATCGGGCTTAAGCGAACACAATCCGTTAGACAAGACTTCAGGTAACATGGGAATGGCTAAACCGGGGAAATAAGTTGAATTTCCTCTGGTTTTTGCTTCTGTGTCTAAAGGCGATCCGGGTGTCACATAATGACTCACATCGGCAATGGCCACATATAAAATATAATCTTTCTCGCGCTTAGTACAATAAACCGCATCATCAAAATCTTTGGCATCTTCGCCATCGATGGTCACAAATGGCATGGCCGTGAGATCAGCGCGTGTTTCATAAACAGAAGCCGGAATTTTTTTAGGGATTTTTTTAGTAAAATCAAGAACCGGTTTTTTCCATTCTGTGGGCAAATTAAATTTATGAATGGCCCACTCTATTTCAAACCCTGCTTTTTTCGGATCACCTAAAATAGCCGAAATTTGACCAATCCATTGATCGGGTTCCAGCTTTTTTTGTAGTCGATTAGGTAAGTCTACAGGCGTGCGTGACAAAGTCACTTCGACAATTTCTTTGTCTTTGAGATGTTCAATTTCTTCAGGTACAGGGTAAACTAAAATATCACGTTGATATCTTTTATCGATAGGCAGAACATAAATATAGCCATTATCGTTTATCACGGTGCCTATCATTTTAGGTTCAATGGCCGTTACTAACCCGACTAAGCTCGCATATTTTTTATCTGCTGTTTCTTGAACGATTTTAACTTTAACGATATCGCCTTCGAATAAGCCTTGCGCCAAGCGATAACTGAGCCATAGTTTTTCACCGCTGACACTGACAAAAGGTTTGCCGTCTTTATCAAAATTTAGTTTGGTTTCGAGATCGGAAACCAATTCATGCTCACCGTCTATGCTCACATACCCAGAACGGGTTCTGAGGATTTGCCCATCCCGCATCATGGCTTTTAACCTACGTCTAAGGCCTTCTTGGGCCTCTTCTGTTTTAATCCCTAATTTTTTTTCTATTTTCTTTCGCAATAGCGGGTCTTTTTGTTCACTTAATAAAGCTAAGATGTGTTCTCGACTGGCGATAGGATTGGTATATTTCTCAGCTTCCCTGCTAAAAAATGGATCTGGCGACCCACTTGCTTTTTTTTCTTTGCTCACGTTTATTAATATTTTCCATATTGTGTTAAATTAAGTTTCAATGCCACACGCCGAGGTGGTGAAATTGGTAGACACGCAAGCTTCAGATGCTTGTGGGGGAAACCCCGTGGAGGTTCAAGTCCTCTCCTCGGCACCATTTCCCCAATTGAATCAATAAACGTGCTAACCCTTATTCCTCAAAAACATCCCTCAGGATTATCGTATCTTTTCTCTCTGCCCCAGTCGAGACCATGTAAATAGGTACTTCACATAACTCAGCCATTCGATTCAGGTAATTTTGAGCCGCTTTAGGCAAATCCGACCAATTTCGTATGCCTTCTGTTGTACACTGCCAACCCGGCCATGTTTCATAAACAGGCTTAGCCTCGGCTAAGATATCGGTATCAACTGGTAGCTCGGATAATTGCTGGCCTTGGTATTCATACCCGGTGGCAATTTTAATTTCTTCAAGGCTATCGAGTACATCGAGTTTGGTAACGACTAAGCCTGAAAGAGAATTAATCATTACGGCCCTTCGCAAGGCAACCGCATCAAACCAACCACAGCGTCTGGGTCTGCCCGTTGTTGAGCCAAATTCATTTCCCCTGGTCGCAATATTTTTACCGACCTCATCATGTAATTCTGTGGGGAAGGGCCCAGCGCCAACGCGCGTACAATAAGCCTTGGTGATCCCTAAGACGGCATCTAAATATCTTGGGCCATAACCACATCCACTGGCTACGCCACCGGCTGTGGTATTAGAGGACGTTACATAAGGATAACTTCCCTGATCAATGTCTAGTAAGGTGCCTTGAGCGCCTTCAAAAATCATGGTTTTATTTTCTTGGCGATATTGCTTGAGTCTGGCTGGCACATCATCAATCAATTCAGCCAAATGCTCACGTGCAATTCTACCCTCTTCTAATACCGAAGCGAGGCTTACTGGTTCGGCAGAAAAATAATTTTGTAAAACGAAATTGTGAAAATGCAGCAACTCTTTGGCTTTTTCTTCAAAACGGGCTGCATCTAGTACATCACATAATCTTAAGGCTCTGCGACCAATTTTATCTTCGTAAGCCGGACCAATACCTCTCCCGGTGGTGCCCACAGCTTTGCTGCCTTTTGCTTTTTCACGGGCTTGATCTAACGCCACGTGATAAGGCAAGACCAGAGTCGCCGCACCTGAAATTTTGAGTCTGTTTTTAAAATCGATGCCTTTTTGAATGAGCTTTTCTATTTCAGCCCATAAATGGCTAGGAGAAATCACCACCCCTTGGCCAATTAAGCACGTTACATGCGAGTGCAAAATACCAGAAGGGATCAAATGTAAAACCGTCTTCTCGCCATTTATAACTAAGGTATGACCTGCATTGTGGCCGCCCTGAAAGCGTACCGCGACTTGTGCCTTATCAGTAAGCAAGTCTACCAGTTTACCTTTTCCCTCATCGCCCCATTGGCTGCCTAAGATCACAATGCTTTTAGTCATTTAACTCAACTTCCTCTATCACTAAATATCAAAATTCGCTAGGTATAATATACTGATGCCTAAAAACAAGCTAATCAAGGCCAAACAAACGTTAGTTTTATAACTGTTGTTTTTTATTATAAAATGAAACTATCCCCTTTTTTAGGAGCGTGCCCATGTCTCAGAGCGTCATTAAGTCTTTGCTGTCATCGTCGATTGGGAATGTTTTAGAATGGTATGAATATACGCTATATGCTTATTTTGCCACGGTTATCAGTAAACTGTTTTTCCCCATGGAAAATCACTATATAGCTATGTTAATGACTTTTTCTACTTTTGCCATTGGTCTGGCCGCACGTCCTATTGGCGGTATTATTTTTGGGTACATGGGAGATAGGTACAGCAGAAAGCAAACCCTGATGATCACCATGTTACTTATGTCTGTCCCGACTATGGGCATTGGCTGTTTACCCACCTATGCGCAAATTGGGCTTGCTGCGCCTATTTTGCTGATATTGCTCAGAATACTTCAAGGGGTGGCGCTCGGCGGAGAGTTTGGGACCTCATGTGTTTATCTGTTTGAATCGGTTCCTCAGAATAAACGCGGTTTTTTTGGTTCTATTGCTTTAACTGGCGTGGGTCTGGGCTTAGTGTTAAGTTCTTGCACCATTTTTCTGGTGGAATCGTTTATTTCTGAAGAAACGGTTTATGCTTATGCCTGGCGTTTGCCCTTTTTTATCAGCGTGGTAGGCAGTATGGTTGCTTATTATATGCGAAAAAATCTACTCGAAACCAATGATTTTATCATTGCTAAAAAAAACAACACCCTCGTTGCCAATCCCCTCAAAGAAATGTTTAAAAATCATAAAGCAACCCTATTAAACCTGTTTGCGATATTCCTCACCACTCAAGTGTCTTTTTTCGTTGTGTTTATTTATGGCAAAACCATGATGATGGATTTTTTAAGCTTTACTAGCCATGAGGCCGGTAAATTTATTTTATTTACCGTCATGAGCTACACCGTTGCCACGGTCATTTTTGGTTATCTTTCAGATAAAATTGATAAAAGACTTATTATTTTAGTGGGTACGCTCGGTATTTTTTGCGCTGCTATTCCGTTTATTAATGCCCTGAAAGGCGGTGAATCGTCATCTATATTAGCCATGTCTCTGATGTTAGGGGCGCTGATTGGCATGACAGAAGGCACTTTAAATCCGCTTGTGTCGGCCTCTTTTCCAACGAATATTCGGGCGACCAGTGTTTCGTTTTGCTGGAATTTTACCGCCGTGGCTTTTGGGGGGATGGCACCCATTTTAAGTATGTGGCTCATTGAACATGCCGGTGGGGTGAATGCCATTGCTTATTATTTAATGTCTGTTTGCGTGGTAAGCATGGTAGCCCTACTGTGGGGATTTTTTATCAAAGAAGCACCTAACTCTCAACTCGAAATAGCCTCATGACTTAACATCAAGCCATCCCAACTACCCATCAATATTAGCGAGATACAATATGCCCACGCCTATCACCATACTGACAAGACCATACACTCGCATGGATTTATCAGATTGCGCGATTATCATGGTTAAGAATTTACGCCACATCGTGGGTCTAATAAACGGTAACATGCCTTCAAAAATAAAAACCAGGGCAATGGCCTGAATAAAATTAAGGTTATCCATATACTACTCAACTCACTACACTGCTAAATTTAATCATCCAAGATGGATTCCCTCCTACGTCATGACAAACATGAGTGCTGTCACTGTGAGAAGGGTTTTACGCTATTTCTTTTGAGAAGACGCTGACGCAGGCGCGCCATTGCCATTTTTCTTCTTATGGAAGTATTTAAAGAAGTCGCCATCTGGTTTAAGCACCATCATGTCATTTGACTCGCCGTTATTAAATGCTTCTTTGTAGGCTTCAAGACTACGATAAAAACTATAAAATTCTTGATCTTGACCATAGGCATCTGCTGAAATTTTAGCGGCAATCGCATCGCCCGTACCACGCATGGTTTTGGCTTCATTTTCTGCTGTTGCTTTTATGATGGTCACTTTCGCATCGGCATCCGCGCGAATGGCTTCAGCACGTGCTTGACCTCGGGAACGGTGCTCGGTGGCCACACGTTGACGCTCTGTGCGCATTAAATTATAAACCGACTCATTCACTTCTTCAGGTAAATCCAGCCTAACAATACGCACATCGACAACTTTTACGCCTAATGTTTCGGCCGTTTTATCGGCTTCCACGCGCAAAATATCTAAAACGGCTTGCCGTTCATTCGAGACCACATTATTTAAATTGCGTCGGCCAATTTCAGTTCTTAAGGCTTCGGTGACTTTTTGCCTTAATAATGTTTCGGCGTTTCGGATATCCCCTTTGGTCGACTGATAAAATTTAGATAAATCACGGATTTTCCATTTAGCGAACAAATCAATGATTAATTCTTTTTTCTCAGAAGTGGGAATACGAGAGTTAGGGATAGCCAATGTTTGAATGCGATAATCAAAACGCAAAATATTATCGACTAAAGGCATTTTAAAATGCAAACCCGGCATAAAGACTTCGGGTTGTTTGGTTTTTTCATCGACAATTAATCGCCCTAAGCGATTCACCACCACACGTTCTGTTTCATTTACTGTGTACATGCTCAAAAAAAGCACGGTACCAATAATTCCTAAAGTAACTAGGCTTAAAGGCCTAAATGCGCCTGTCATGACTCACCCCGCAAACGTTTACTGCGTTCTAATTCTCTGCCTGAAGCACTTCTTTCTTCAAACCTTCCGCTGTTTGACGATATAGAAGGTTGGCTTGTGTTCTCTGCTTGCGTCTCAAGCGCTTTTTTAACAGCCGCTTGATTATTCGCAGTCGAATTTTGCATCATTTTATCGATAGGAAGGTAAATCACATTTTGATTTCCGCCGCCTTCTACATCTAAGATGATTTTATTCGATTTTCCGTATATTTTTTCAAGCGTTTCGAAATACATTCTTTCGCGGGTCACATCCGGTGCTCTGCGATATTCTGGAATAAGCAGAGAAAATTTGGCTGCATCCCCTTTGGCTATCAACACGGCTTGTTCTTGATAGGCTTTAGCATCTTGCGTAATTCGGCTTGCCTGACCTTGTGCAATCGGCACATGTTTTCTTTCATAAGCTTCTGCTTCATTCACTGATCTGTCTTCATCTTGTTGCGCTTTAATGGCATCATCAAAGGCTTCTTTTACCGCATCGGGTGCTTTGGTTTGCTGAAGCGCCAAATCCGATATCACCAAACCGGCTTTATAATAATCTAACCCTGCTTGAATTAACTTACGAGTTTCAACGACTATTTTGGCACGACCTGTGGTTAAAACTTCATCGAGGCTCGATTGACCCACAACTTGTCTTAAGGCACTTTCAGAAATTTGTTCTAATGTTCTTTTTGGCGAAACGGTATTAAATAAATAATCTTGTAAATTGCTGATACGGTATTGCACAGCAATTTCAGCACTCACAATGTTTTCATCTTTGGTGAGCATTTGACCGCCATGCACACTATTAGAAACCTGCTCTACGTTTTCAATCGTGCGACTTTCTATGAACCAAGGAATCCAATGGGGTCCGGGCAATTCTGTGCGAACATATTTACCAAAACGGGTGACAACAGCTCGCTCAGCTTGTTGCACAACATAAATACCACTCAATAAATACACCAGCAGTATCACACCGGTAATCAACCAAAAACTATTCTTTTTAGCCGTTAGATGCTTTTCTAAATCAAAATCCCCTTTAGGGGCTTTTCCACCACTAAAAAGGGTTTGTAATTTTTTTTGAAACTGGCGAAGCGCTTCTTCTAGATCAGGCGGACCTTCTGGTTTATTCGATTTGGGGTTTTCATTCCAAGCCATATTTTCTAGCCTCTTTTTTCACGATTTAATTTTTGCCATTGTGTTTTGGTTAATCTAACGGCTATTTTCCAACCGCCTTTTTCAAGATCGGTCTCGGTTTTTACTGCCTTCAGATCGTATAATGCTGCCCTAAATGCGCCTTCGTTTGGCGCTAAATCAATTTCTGCCACAAACATATCTTCATTTAAATAGGTTGCCATCAGGTTTTTTAATTTTTCTAAGCCCTGTTTTTTGACCGCAGAAATCCATATTCTGGCTAATTGGCTAATATTTTCGCCTTCTGATTTTTCTTTAACTAGCCCAATAACTGATTTCGAGTTAACCAATAAATCGGCTTTATTTAAAACCAAAATTTGAGGCACTTCATTTGCCCCAATTTCATTTAATACTTGGTTTACTGCCTTAATATTATCTTCTTGATGTTCACTGCTCACATCAACCACATGAATCAGTAAATCTGCTAATGCGGTCTCTTCTAGCGTAGCACGAAATGCATCAACCAAGGTGTGAGGCAGATTTTGAATAAAGCCCACTGTATCGACAAGCATAATGGGACCAATACCAGGCAAGGTAATGGTCCGCGCAGTGGGATCCAGCGTCGCAAATACTTGATTGGCAATAAAAACGTCAGCACCCGTTAATTGATTAAATAAAGTCGATTTGCCTGCATTGGTATAGCCGACAATCGCGACGGTGGGGATGGCTTGCTTCACACGCGCACGGCGATTTTGCTGGCGCTGCAATTGCACTTGGCCCAATCTTTGACGAATCATCTGAATTCTGTTTCTGAGAAGTCGTCTATCGGTTTCGAGTTGTGTTTCACCCGGCCCCTTTAAACCAATCCCGCCTTTTTGGCGTTCAAGATGTGTCCACCCTCTTATTAAACGCGTTGATAAGTGTTGTAACTGGGCTAATTCAACTTGCAGTTTTCCTTCGAAGGTTCTGGCTCGGCTCGCAAAAATATCGAGTATCAAGCCTGTTCTAGAGACCACACGACACTTAAGTTCTTTTTCTAAATTTCGTTCTTGTGAAGGAGATAAATCGTGGTTAAAAAGGACAAGTTCAACCTTTAAGTTTTTAATGGCTTCATTAAGTTCTTCAACTTTACCTGTGCCAATAAAAAATTTGGGATCGGGTCGCTCACGTACGACTTCCATAGACAACGCAACTTCAGCCCCTGCAGCTTTAGCAAGTTCTTGAAATTCTTGAAAGTGAGGAGTGGCTTCTACTACTTTGCGAAAATCGACATGGACAAGGACGGCACGTTCGCCACTTTTTGGGCGCTCAAACAACTACATTCCTCCAGCCTTATCCATCTGAACTCAGATATTATTCTAATTCTTCATCTTCGTGGTGACCAAAATCATCGCCATTTGAATTTGGCATATTAATTTTTGTGGTCAAGTTCCTGGATGGTACCACAGTTGATATCGCATGTTTATAGACCATTTGGCTGACGCTGTTTTTTAGCAAAACAACAAACTGATCGAAAGACTCAACTTGGCCTTGTAATTTAATACCATTGACCAGATAAATCGATACAGGAATCTTTTCTTTGCGCAGCGCATTAAGAAAAGGGTCTTGTAGTGTTTGCCCCTTTGGCATTTGCTTCCTCTCCATTTGATTTTTATTATCACCAGTCACAAATTTACCTGACATTTTTATGGTTTGCTAACTAGCAACGTAAGTAACAACTATCCGTAGTATAAAACAATAGATAAATAGAGTGTATCACCACTTATTAAAATATAACAGTTAGGACAACTTTTGGGGTTTAGATTCGACTATTTTGTTAATTTCATCTCGAACCGCACTTAAACGCGCTTCATCTGTAGGATGAGTTGCTGAGCCAAATAGCATGGTGACACATCGTGAAGCAACAAGTGGAAAGGGGTTATATGTTTCTAACCTATTTTTATGCTGATTTTCTTGTGCCGCCTCAAAAACTCGCACTAACCCTTTTTCCACTGTAGTAGGCTCTTCCACCAAATGACAAGCCATGCGATCCGCTCTTTCTTCTTCGCCTTGTGAAATCCCGCATTCCGATATATTTGCTATCGCTAATAAACCAAGTCCATAGCCCGCAGCAGGTGTCGGTAGCAACAATGCACCAAACACTTTCAAAATCCGCGTTAGATAGTAACTGCTATCATTCATGACGTTATCAATAAGAGACCTTTTTAAATGCCCTATCTCATGCGCGATTACCGCACTAATATTATTTGGTGTTTTCAAAGCATTAATCAATCCTCGGTTGATTCTTATTTTATTTTGATCAAAAAGGGCATAAGCCTTTATTTCTGAAGATTCGTTAATATCCATTTCTATGCTTTTTAATTCGGCACTTGCTGCCATCTTAATCGCATTACTTTTAAGTTTATTATCAATTGCATATATTTTTTTTCTTTGATAAGAGGGAGAAAGGCTTGGTTGCTCAAAGGGCAATGTGATCATACGGTACAAGGTCGATATCACTAGGTTAATCACACCCAGCCCTAAAGAAAAATGCCGCACGGTAAACACACTCAAATATTTATAGGGTGAAACGAGTAGCGTACGGCAAATAAGATCATCTCTTATCGCCGTCATCAAGGGTTGGCCTCTACGTAACAGGAAACGAAGGCCTTCAAATAATCCCTCTCGTGTTTCATGACTAAGCATGGGTAAACGCATAATGAGATAGTGGTAAAATGAAATCATCATGGGCAACTCGATTTCATCGAGTAGGGTTATGACGAGGACTGCTGCCGTTTCATTGAATGAGAAACTAAACCAAAAAGGCGCAGTCAATGTCACAGTACATAAAGTCGCAAAATAAGAAAATTGCTTTAAAAACCGCCAGCTAAAAAAACCATCGGGGCTTGGACCAATCAACATTACTTCTCTCCAAGGGGGGTATTTTTAAATAACGCGTGTACTTTGCAAATGAGCCAAGACTTCTTGATTCAAATTAGGTAAAGCAAAGTCAAATGGCTGAACATTTTCCCAACCGCGTAACCAGGTTAATTGATGCTTAGCCAATTGACGCGTGGCGATAATGGCTTTTTCTGTCATCGTGTTTTTGTCGTATTGGCCGTCTAGATAACGCCAAACTTGCTGATACCCCACCGATCGAATGCTCGGCAAATCTAAATGCAAATCGCCTCTGGCTTTTAATTTTTCAACTTCTTCGATTAGGCCCTGGGCTAACATGTTGTTAAATCTTAACTTAATATTTTCATGTAATTTTTCTCGTGGCGTAATCACAGGCATAAGCGCAACATGAATAATATCAAAATGGGGTGTTTTGATTTGAGCTTGAATATAACTCGATTTTGTTTTACCGGTTAAATAAAAGATTTCGAGCGCACGTTCGATGCGTTTATAATCATTCGTATGAATTTTATTGGCACTATCGGGATCAATGCCTAACAATTCTTGATGTAATTTTTCAGTGCCTTCGGTATTGGCTCGGTGCACTAAATTTTGTCTAAAATTATCATCACGCCCAGGTGCTTCGTTTAGACCGTCGACAAGCGATTTAAAGTACATCATGGTGCCGCCTACCAAGCAAGGCACCCTGCCCTTTTCAAAAATATCGTTTATTTTTTCTAAGGCCAAATCGCGGAACAAACCCGCACTGAATACTTCGCTGGGGTCTAAAATATCAATCAGATGATGGGGGGCGTGATTTAAAATTGCTTGGCTGGGTTTGCCAGAACCAATGTCTAAGCCCCTATACACTAAACTTGAATCTACACTGATTAAGTCTAGGGGGAGATGATCTTTTAGATAAATCGCTAAATCCGTTTTGCCACTGGCGGTGGGCCCAGAGATAAAAATCACTTTTTTACGCTGCATGAGGGTATTTAAGCTATCCAAAACGTTAAAATGGGGCTAAGCACGAGCTTTAAAAAGCATACCAATATCATGCCTTCAATCAGTAACCATTTGAATCTGTTGGCTTTTTTCATCGGGTCTCTACCAAAATGTAAGCTAAATTAATTAGGAAAAGGGATTTTAGAGGGTTTTTAAGGGAACTTCAAGCAAAAGATACGGGGTATTTACCCAAATACAAATCGCTCATCATATTTCATGTTATTTCTTTCTAAAAGACCTTCAAATTCTTCTTCAAATGAAAGATTTTTATGATGCTCTTCTTGATTTTCTATGTATTTTTTTACCTTTTCATGTACTGAAAAACTAACAGAAAAAGAGCCATATCCCTCTTGCCAAGCAAAATATTGATATTTTGGATAATTTTGACGAATCCAAAGTGACGATTTGGCTTTTATTTCTCTAATTAAATCGCTAAATTTATCTAGTGAATTTATACAAATTAAAAGGTGTACATGATTGGCGGTACCGCCAATTTTCAACAATGCGGCGGGATGATTTTTGACGATTCCACCCATATAAGCATACAAACGGGGTTGTATTTCTTTTGTGATCGAATCTTCTCGATTTTTTGTAGACCAAATTAAATGAAAATAATGCGAACGAAATGAATGTGTCAATTCAAACTTTCCTACGCCGCTACCGCGGTTTATTATCGGGGTGGATAATTTCATCCTTTTCCCCACGTTCTGGTCGAAACGCCTAACGGCGCTCGACCGACACGCGGGGCTAAAATCCTGCGCAGCTCCGCTGCTTAAGATCCTCTAACTTATCTCACTATTTTAACCAGAATCTACTGATTTTGGCCACGGAAGTAGCCTAGGAATTTAGCCCCGTGTGGAAAGCTGACGCCGCTAGGCGGACAGCTTGGAACATGGGGTTGCGTGAAATGCGTCATTTATCATATTTAATAAATGTATCAATTCAAACTTTCCTACGCCGCTACCGCGGTTTATTATCGGGGTGGATAATTTCATCCTTTTCCCCACGTTCTGGTCGAAACGCCTAACGGCGCTCGACCGACACGCGGGGCTAAAATCCTGCGCAGCTCCGCTGCTTAAGATCCTCTAACTTATCTCACTATTTTAACCAGAATCTACTGATTTTGGCCACGGAAGTAGCCTAGGAATTTAGCCCCGTGTGGAAAGCTGACGCCGCTAGGCGGGCAGCTTGGAACATGAGGTTGTGTGAAATAAATCACTCATCATATTTAAATCAACTTCCCGAACAAAATCCTGATTATCAATATTTTCTAAAATTTTCGATTGCGTTCCCCATTCATCTAAGGGCAAACTGCTTAAATATTTTTCAGGAAAAGCGTGAATCATGGCTTTGCGCCATTCAGCCTCGTCATTATATAAACCCTGTTGAAATAAGATAGAAAACTTATCTATCCGCTCTTGATGGTTCATGTGCTTTAATATATGAGGCAAATGCGTTATCAGCAATTCATTTTTTTGTTTAAATTGATAAATTAAGCCAAATTGGGTTCTAAAATATTCTTGCCGTTGCGGCCACACCCAGTGTTCCGTGTGAGGCGTTATGATAGTGAATGGCACGAGTAGGGGTTTGGGTTCGAACCAATTATTTTGGTTTTCATCCAGCACATAAGATAATAATTCAGCTTGTCCTAACGCGATATCTATTATTTTGCCTTGCTCGGGTTGTTCAATGGTCTGTCCCAATAATAAATACGGCCCTATTTTTATGATAGGGCTTGATGCCACATAATTATCTCTAGGCACAAAAAAACTGGGTTCTGGGCCTTGTTTTAAAAATGCAGGTGTTGTTTTAAATTCAGGCTCAAGTGCTGAAGTCGCCCTGGATTTTAAACTAAAATTGGCCGTATGAATTTCGGCAACCTGGCTGGGCACAGGCATCTCGTGTTCGAGATCAGATACCGACGTTAAGCCTGTTTGGCTCACCACCGAAGCGAGCGTTGACGTAATAAAATCATGAATCAATCGAGGCTCATGGAAACGCACTTCGTGTTTAGTGGGGTGCACGTTCACATCCACATCTTCAGGATTGATCTTAAAATATAAAACATAAGCCGGATACAGGCCTGCCCCCAGCAAGTGATTTTCTTGAAAAAAACTTTTAATGGCGTGTGTGATTAATTTATCTTTAATTAATCGACCATTGATATAAAAATATTGTAGATTATTGGTGCGGGAAAATGTTTCAGGCAACCCTAAAAAACCGGTTAATGTTAGCCCGACCCTTTCCATATTGAGTTCAATGGCATGATCGATAAAATTTTTACCCAATAACTTAGCGACTCTGCCTTGCAATTGACTAGCGGTTAAAGCTTTAGGCAAATAATAGATTTGTTTTTGATTATGGTTAAAATATACCGCGACTTCTGGCCGAGATAAGGCCAAAGCCGTCACTAGGCTCTCGATGTGTAAATATTCTGTTTTGGCAGACTTTAAAAATTTCTTTCTGGCGGGTACATTATAAAATAAATCTTTAATCACTACCGTGGTACCCTGCTCCCCCGAAAAATGCGCTTCTTTTAATTCTGAATTTTGATAGGCTGTTAATTTATAGGCTTTGGTTTCAGGCGTAGGTCTTTTAGAGATAATTTCCACTTTACTGACGGCTTGAATACTGGCTAATGCTTCGCCTCTAAACCCTAAGGTGGTTAAGCAAAACAAATCTTGTTGTATTTGAATTTTGCTTGTCGCATGGGCGGCGATGGTTAAAGGCAGATCTTCTTTGGCTATCCCTGATCCATTATCGGTAATAGTGATTTGACGCATGCCACCGGCATCAATATCAATATGAATTTCGGTGGCACCTGAATCTAAACTGTTCTCGAGCAATTCTTTGATGCAAGAAGCAGGTCTTTCAATGACTTCACCGGCTGCAATCTGATTTGCTAAGGCAATAGGCAAAATCTGGATAGCGCGATAATTATTTGACACTGGCCACATCTAACCCATTTTGCATGTCATGTCCATGTGGATGTGCAGGCGGCAACGACCGTTTTGAAAAATAATCTCTTAAGCCGCTGAAGACGCCTTCGGCCAATTTCTGTTGATAATCTGCTTGGCGTAATCTCAATTCACCATCGTTGTTAGATAAAAATTCTAATTCTACCAATATGGAGGGGATGTCGGGTGATTTTAATACCACAAACGCTGCACGTTCTACATTTTTCTTATGCAAACTGGCAAATTTACCCAAGGAACTTAAAACACTGTCTCCTAACTCTTCGCTAGATTCTTGGCTAATGGTTTGGGATAGATCTAATAAGACAGAAGCCAGGGTGGGATTTTTATCTTCGAGTTTTGTGCCCCCAATCCAATCCGCTTTGTTTTCTCTGTCTGCCAACCATCTTGCTGCTTCACTACTTGCCCCTTTGTCGGATAACACATATACCGAGGCGCCTTTCGCATTTTGTCCATTCGGTTGGCTATCTGCGTGCAAGGACACAAAAATATCGGCCCCCATTTCCCGGGCCATGTTAATGCGTTTTCTGAGGGTGATAAAATAATCCCCATCGCGCGTTAAAAAAGCCTTCATGTGACTTTCTTGATTAATTAAAGCTTTTAATTTTTTGGCAACCGCAAGCACCACTTCTTTTTCATAGGTTTTATATTTTCTACCAACAGCACCTGAATCTTGTCCACCGTGCCCAGGATCTATGGCAATAATAAAGGGCCGAGTACCGGCTTTAAGCATTTTTTTAGGCGTTTTGGGTAAAGCAGAAATAATGTCTTTTTTTAGGTCTTCTGCTGCTTTTGCTTCTGACACTTTAGGTTCTTTGTCTGATTCTGAGTTTTCTACCTCGAATAAACCGACTGAATCCCCGATGTCTATCACTAAACGAAACCCTTCAGAATCATTGGGTTGTAACACAAAACTATTGGCAGGCAATTTTGCATTTAATTCAAATACCAGTCGACAATCTTTTGTTTGACGTGTGCTGTGTCTAAATTCTGTGATAGGGCTGTTTTTGAATAAATTAGGCTTGAGCATCACTTGGCACTGTGTGTTTTTAAGATCGACTACATATCGATCGGGATTTTCCAATTCGAGCGATTCTATCTGCGGTTTGCCGGTAAGTTCGAACACCACACGCGTGCTTTCTTGTTTTGACCAAACACGCACGCCTTTCATGACGACCTGCGCAGCCAATGTCGAGGTGCTTGAAATGAGCGTGAGTATAAAAAATAGGAGAGGAATTATATGCTTAATCATCTTCGTTTACGTTCTTAATAGTAATAAATCTATGCAAATTGTTTTCTTGAAAATCTATGTTCACTTGCCAATCGTATGGAGGCAAAAATCCTTCGGCTTTTTCAGGCCACTCTATCAAGCTAATCGCATTATCATGAAAATAATCCACGATACCCATCTCTTCGGCTTCACTTGGGCCGGTTAATCTATATAAATCAAAATGGTATATTTTAAGTTCACCCAAATCATAGGGCTCGACTAACGTATAGGTAGGGCTTTTTACTAAGCCTTGATAACCAAACCCGCTTAAAAAACCTTTAGCAAAGGTTGTTTTCCCCGCCCCTAATTCGCCTAATAAATAAATGATAATCGGTTTAGGCGTTAAGTTTGTGGTGATTTTAAGCGCTTCGGCAAAATCACGCGCCAGCGCTATTAATTCTTCAGGTGATTGCACCACCTGATGCCACTTTTTCATTGATTGATTCCAAGCGGTATCGCCTTCACAATATCACTGGCAACCAATCCTCTTGGCCCCATTTTTTTACTTTGTTCTTCGGCCAAAAAGGCATGCAACCATACCGCACCACTTGCCGCATCATGGATGCTTAATCCCTGCGCCCATAAACTTGCCATGATACCCGTTAAGACATCTCCTGTGCCCGCTGTTGCCAAAGCAGGATTGGCTGTCGTGCATAACGTAAATTGCGTGTCTGGATGATAAATTAAACTGCCCGCGCCTTTTAATACCACGGTTGCATGATATTGTGTTGCCATTTTTTTACAAGCAGCAAATCTATCTAATTGAACTGCCGCCGTGTCTAAATTTAACAATCGCGACGCTTCACCTGGATGCGGCGTAAATATACTTTTATTAGGGTCGGTCAGAAACATCGATGCGCCTAAATCGTCTTTGGCTATCAAATTAAGGGCGTCGGCATCATAAATTACTTTTTTATTTAAGGTTAACACATACGTCAAGGCCTGTTTTGACCAACCATTTTGGGCTAAGCCCGGGCCAATCACTATCACATCTGCTTGAGCTAAAAAACCGGCTGTGTCTAAATTAAAATTATCGATGGCATAACACATGAGTTCAAGAGGGGCATGACTGATTCGCACATAACTTTTAGAAGGCACAATAACAGAAACCAATCCTGCCCCTGCTTTTAAAGCAGCTGTTGCCGATAAAACAGCCGCCCCTGCAAATTGCAATTCGCCGCCCCCAATGACCACCACATGACCGAAATCTTTTTTATGAGCAGTTTTAGGGCGAACCGGCAAATGGGATCTAAACATATCAGCCGTTATTTCTTGGCAATAAGGCCGAATTTGATCAAACGCCGTTTTAGGAATGTCGAGTTGATCAATCGCTATTTCGCCCGCCAACTCTGGCCCTAATCCGGTTAATAAGCCTGTTTTGTGACCGATAAAAGTTGCGGTTACATCGGCTCTTACCGCAATATCGGCTACCCCACCGGTATCGGCATCTAGCCCACTGGGTACATCTACTGCCAATACTTTCAGATTTTTATTGTGACGATAAACATTAATATGTTCGATGATTTCACGGAAAGCTGGCTTAAGCATACCGTGTAAACCGATGCCTAATAACGCGTCTACGAGTATTTTTCCCGATGGCACAAAATCGGGTGTAAATATAATGGGTTCAATCGCCACTTGCCTTAATTTTAAACGCAGGGTGCTTAAATATTTTTGTTCTTTTTCCCCGGCATTCACATTCACGGGTAACATCACGACTTCTACTTCGTAACCCGCTTCTTTGGCGGATAAAGCCAAATATAAACCGTCACCCCCATTATTGCCGTTGCCGCAATATATCGTGAGATTTTTTTCACTTGGCCAACGTGATTGTAAAGTGCTTAGACAAAACTTAGCCGCCCGGATCATCAATTGCTCTGATGCACTATTTTCTTGCATCACACTTTGTTCTATTGCACGTATTTGTTCTACGGAATAAATAGCTAAACTAAGATTTGTCATATGATTGTCACTATTCAACGGCTAAATTAAAAAATCTTTCGCGATAATATTTGAGTTCATCAATAGAGTCTTTGATATCATCTAAAGCCAAATGTTTAGATTGTTTCTTGAACCCTTGATAAAGTTTAGGCGCCCAACGCTTCGCTAATTCCTTTACCGTGCTCACATCGATATGACGATAATGGAAATGCGCCTCTAACGCTTGCATATAATTGGCCATAAATCGTCTGTCTTGGCAAATGGTATTCCCACACATAGGCGACTCTCGAGCATCGGTATACTCCCGCACAAAAGATAAAGTTAAGTCTTCGGCTTGTTTCATTGAAACCGTGCTTGCTTTAACACGTTCTGTTAAGCCTGATTTTTGATGCTGGTTTCTGACCCATTCATTCATTTTAACCAATTCTTCTGGCGGCTGATAAATAGCCAAACTGGGGCCTTCTGCTAATATATTTAAGTCACTGTCGGTGATGATTGTCGCAATTTCTAGTATGGTATCTTGCTGACAATCAAGGCCTGTCATTTCTAGATCTATCCAAATGAGGTTTCTTCGCTTATCATTCATCGCTGCTTCCTATTCACCCAAACCATCAATCATAGGCGTTGAGCGAAACAACTGCAACGAAGGCAAGTAACCGATGCTCCCATTTGACATAATTAAACAATATTTAGCTCCCCAACATGCAATTTCTAGGTTTGGTGGTTTACTTGCTAACAATAAAATTCCCTGGCTAAAAAACTATCTGATTCGTTATTTTTTAGGCCAGTATCCTGAAGTAAACCTATCTGAAGCTTTAGAGCCTAACCCCTATACCTATGACAGCTTCAACGATTTTTTTACGCGCAAGCTTAAGCCTGAAGCCAGAATCATTGATGCAAACCCTAATAGCATCATTTGCCCTGCCGATGGATGTATTCAAAATTTTGGATTGATGCAGGAAAATCAGTTTATTCAAGCCAAAAATCATCTCTACTCTGTTGACAGTGTGTTAGCCAACCCTGAAATGGCTAAAAACTTCAAAAACAGTCCTTTTGTGACGATTTATTTAGCACCTAAAGATTACCATCGGGTACATTTACCCTTTGCCGGTAAATTAACCGACATGATTTATGTACCTGGAAAACTTTTTTCGGTGAATATTTTAACCACCGAACATGTACCTGGGTTATTCGCGAAAAACGAACGGGTTGTGGCCTTATATGATACTGCCTATGGACCAATGGCCGTTATTCTGGTTGGGGCAATGATAGTGGGCAGCATAGACACGGCTTGGGCAGGTAAAGTCGCACCAGCTGGCTGCGGGTTTAGCAAAAAAATTCAACACACGCCGTACCCAGCCGGCTCAAATTACCAAAAAGCAGATGAGGTCGGATTTTTCACCTTGGGCTCAACGGTGATTGTATTATTGCCTCCCCAAGCAAAATTAAATCCTAATCTGAAAGCCCTCGCGCCAATCCAAATGGGAGAGGCCATTGCAAATTTCTAGTGACATAAAAAGGCAAGCCACTTATGAAAACTTAATTCAACAGAGCAAAGCCGCTGAGTTAAGTTTATACAATTTGGCTAAAACAACTGAAAAACTGATGCGCAAAGCTAACTTGCACCATCATTTTTTTGGCGATTTAACTTTATATCAAACTGCCTTGCATTTAGCCCTTTTTGCCTTATCGTTGCCATATGAGTATGAAAACAAAGCGTTATTAAACAAAATGCTTTCTGAAAATGAAACTCGCAGCATACTAAACCTTATTGAAATTCGAATTGCCAAACGCATTCCCGTTGCCTACATCACGCATGAAACAAAATATTTAGGCCACAGTTTTTATATCAATGAACACGTGCTAGTGCCCCGTTCTATCATGAACACCCGTTTTCAAGACTTCTTAGGAATGGCAACCTGGGAAAATTATCGTGTGTTAGATTTATGCACAGGCTCGGGCTGTATTGGCATCAGTTTGGCTTTGTTTCATTCAAATATTAAAGTCGATTTAGTTGATCTTTCTCCTGAAGCATTAAAAGTAGCCGATATTAACATTCATAAATTCAACCTTGAAAATCGAGTTAAAACCATTCAAAGTGATTTGTTTGATAATTTGGCGGGCCAAAAATATGATTTAATCATCAGTAATCCACCCTATGTTTCAACAAAAGATTACAATAGAACGCCAGAAGAATATAAAAATGAACCCAAAATGGCTTTAGAATCGGGCAAAGACGGTTTAGAAATTGTTCATAGAATGTTGGCCCAGGCCAAAAACTATTTAAACCCAGAAGGGTTATTAATAGCAGAAGTCGGCTATGCTTCAGCTAAATTAATCAAGAAAAAATACAAAAAAATTAAGTTCACCTGGTACCCTTATCGAAGGCCCGACGGCACAACCTCGTGGTTAGCGATGGATGGGATTTTTTTGTGTAGGGCGGGGGATCTATAAATCCCCTGCACTAAATCCCCCCGCCACCCTTCGGCTGTCGGCCCCCTTTAATACTAAAGGGGGCAAACCTTTTTCGTTCATTTCTGCAGTATAATTCAGAGGATTTTTACCCCCTTTGGTATCAAAGGGGGTCGCGAGCGTTTAGCGAGTGGGGGGATTAATGCCTTTCATTAGGCACAACTGAAAAATGCATGCCCATAGCACTAAGTAGTTCATTTGCGCTTTTAAGATAGGGATTGCCATTTTTGGATACAGTCTTGTATAAACTGGTTCTACTCTTTTTAGTTTTTTCTGCCAATACTGAAATACCACCTTGTGCTTGAATCACATTTTGAAGTGCAAGAAGAAACACATTAATATCTCCGCCTTCAAGAGCGGCATTTAAATAACCCGATGCTTCTTCAGGGTCTTTAAGAGAAGAGATCAAATAATCTTGATAGCTCGTACTTTTATCAGATTTCACCTTACTCTTTTTTAAAGTCATCGTCACTGCATTTTTTGCTTTTAGTTTGTTAGGTGCCACTTGTTTACGTATCGTCATAATTCACCTCGACAAATAATCTTCCCAATATTTTAGTGCCTTCTTAATATCTTTATCCTGTGTGGATTTATCACCCGCACATAACAAGATAATTATTTTCTGATTTTCTTCTCCAAAATAAACCCGATACCCAGGGCCAAAATCAAAACGCAATTCCGAAAC
This sequence comes from uncultured Gammaproteobacteria bacterium, assembly GCA_902826485.1. Taxonomy (GTDB): domain Bacteria; phylum Pseudomonadota; class Gammaproteobacteria; order Berkiellales; family Berkiellaceae; genus CADEEZ01. The sequence continues at coordinate 16,305 of CADEEZ010000012.1, read as the reverse complement.
ACCCTGCTTTATTGATTTACAATCACCCATATTCCCGAGCGCAATGCGATCTAATCTCTCTTTAACTCTATATCTAAATTTTTTATCTTTTAGAGATTCAAGCCAAGTAATAAAGGGCTTTTTCCCATTTGTAGCACAATAGATCTCTATATGACGCTTTTTTATTATATCCATATAAACAAAGTGTATCTCATGGGATACAAAAAATCAAGGTGTATTTTCATCCATACTCAGGTGAGATTGAAGCATGTGCACGCTTTTGTCGGCATAATAAACGCTCTTTATCAGCTAAACACATATAATCGATATGCTGACAAATTACTAATAAGTCAAGGATAACATGCTGATAAATAACAATTAAGCCAATTTACCTTGTTTGAGGCGGCTTAAATGGCAAAACCTCGTGCTTAGCGATGGATGCGGCGGGGGGATTTAACAAATTACTTCCCCAACTTTCTCGTTGCATTCGCTTCCACCTGCGCCCCTTTTTCTAGACCGTGTTGAATAGCTTTATGATTATGTTTTAAATCATCACTAAATAATAATGCTTGAGGACTTTGAGCCATACCACTTTGACTCGCTGGGCCCTTTTCAATTAATTTTATTATTTTTTTATTCCCCATGTCTTGAGCCCACATTAACGGTGATTTTGATTCTACCTCTAAATTTATATCAGCACCGCGCTGAAGCAAACACTTAACCAAACCAGCATTCTCTGTTTTAATGCCTTCTACTAATGGACTAAAATCATCCCAACCTTTGCTGTATATTTCATTTATTTTTAGCGGGTCTAAACGAACGTTTTGATAAATTTCTTTCATTTGCTCTGGAGATAATTTTGATTCTAATAATTTTACCTGATTGATAAAATCACTTGGAACAAAAACTTTATCTGGATTAGACATGATATCTTTATATATAGATTTTGCCATTAAAAGATCTACGTCAGGGTAGACACCAAAAGGCTTGCCCTTTTTATCGATAAAACCTATTCCATAGTCAACATATTGTGCATTTTTTCCAAAATAATCATATAGTGTTTTTTGTATTTCTCTGGCCACTAATTCATAATCTGCAGGGGTATTTATTGGGAAATGAGTAGAAACCCCCTGAAAAACATCCTTTTGATCCGTACCTCCACGATAATTAGAATTGAATACATGAAAAGCATTATCTTTATAAAAAAAAGAAATCACGTGCTGATTTGCAGTTAGTCGTGCTACTTTTCCATCATTTTCTGGCACAGAAAACTCAGCCATAAATTCTTTAAACATATCTTGTCTTAACCGTTTTATTTCTAAATTACCTTCATCTTGATATTTATCCTTATCTAACAGAAGACTCCAAGAATTTTGTTTTGCGGATAAAAATTCTTCTGGTTGTCTATGGTCTTGTTGATCTTTTTTCCATTGAATTCTTTCTGGATGACCTTTTGCAATAACGGTATTAAACAAATATTCTTTTGGGGTATCAAACTGATAAAACCTAGCAAGAGATATTGCCCGCTCAAAATTCTTCACCAGTTCGGGTGTTAATGACTCTTTTTTTACATCCCAATAAACAATTTTTTTTAAGCTATCTACATATTCTTGATCTGGCTTGCCATCTTCCAAACAACCTTGCCCCCACAGTGCAGCTAGCCCCGAACAATGGCCTGTATATAAATTTTGAATAATTGCATTTATATCCTCCAACTTATATGATTCTGGATCGCGTTCATGCTGAAAATTTAAATATTGTCTGAATTGCTTTAAAATCCAACTTTGTGAAAAGGTAGGAGAAAAATATTCATTTGCATATTGTTTAAAAGCTTGATTTTCTGAAGGCAAAGCCTTAAGTATATCTAAAGGCATTTCACCCGCAGAATTTGATATGGCTAAAGATTGCCAAAAACCTACTTCATAGCTTTTTTTTGCGGCATTAAGGACCTCTTGACTGCCAGTTTTTAAAAGCAAATGTAACAACGTATCCCCATCACCATCCACTTGACTGAGCAAAGCATCGCTATTTAAGCCAATTCTTGCTTGATTAAATAATGCTTTAATTTGGGAGATGTCTGCTGCTTTGATAGCTTGAGCCAGTTGCTCGAACATAACGCTTTCTGCACTCATAAGCCTACCCTTTTGATTTAATCATGATAGGTAGACCAGGTTGGGCAAGCTGAGTTCAGTGTTTTTGATAATTTTTTAGGAATTTGGTTATGGGATTGGTGGTAGTTCAGCTATAGGGAATGTTTAGAGACTTTAAGACAAATATAACCCTAAGGTTTTTTTAAGATCAAATTCTGATAAAACTCTTTTATCTGATAACTTTGGAATTGAAGCAAATCCTGCATGAAATCTTGTGTCCATCCTATCTTTAAATTTTGCTGCCAAATGAGATCTAATTTCATCTGAAAAACTAAAAATAACACTAAAACTTTGCTCGGAAAACATAGATAATGTTCGCGCTAACGCCTCATTAAAAGGATCGCAACTTGCCACGGTAATACAGTTGTCTAATTTATAAATAGGAATAAAATTATGTTTATAACAAAGTTCTGGTGGAAATTTTCGAACTAATCTATGACTAATAATATTGGAGTCCAGCGCTATATAGCTCAGATCATAAATATCACCTATGATTTTTCCTATTTCCTCTCTCGAAATACCGCCACCTTGAATCAATAAAAGACCAAAAGCATTTGCCGATTGATTCGCTCTGTCTGCATACATTAACAATTTGTTATCAGGCATTTTTTTTAACGCCTTCACTGATGCTAATATACGCTCATTGAGTAATAACATTATTTCTTTCTACCACATTTATTCAGAGGTTGATTGGCTAAAAAGTTCACTGATTTCATTTTGATTTAGCTTTGACCCAGATTCTAATGGGCTCACGAGATTTTTTGAATTGGATTTTTTTAAAATTCCTGTCAAATCTGTTATTTTTCCTATAGACACACTCACGTTACACTCACTTTCAGGTAAAATACTTTTTCCACAATTAGCACAATAGTTATTGGCCGTTTTATTGATTAAAAAACCACATATACAATTAAATACCTCATTTTCGTTTCGAAATTTTTGATTTCTCACTACCGAAGCCGATATCACACTTTTGTATCTAGATGGCCTTAGGATATTCACACATACCTCACCTAAAATTAAGGGGTTAATTGTTAAAATGACAAGGTAAAAAATACACAGCTTTGTACTTTCTATACTAATGCTTATGTACCTCAAGTGTAGGAACAAAAAAATTAAATAGCAGTAAAAAATATAAATAGTTCTTAAAAGGTTATATATTTCGGCTGATTGACTAATTAAGGATGCCGTATAAATTGACAGAAGGTTGTTTATGGTTCAAAAGGCAAATCAAAATAAAAATGCGCCCCTTTTGTTTTTTCAGGGTCGAAACTTATGATACCTGAATGTTTCTCTACAATTGTTTTACAAATATTTAACCCCAGTCCCGTTCCTCCTTTTTCACGTCTGTCTGACGAATCTGCTTGTGAGAATTTTTCGAAAATTTTATTTTTAAAATTTTCTGGAATACCTGAACCATTATCAATAATCGATACTCGCACTTTTTTATCTAATCCATTAATTTTAACAAGAATAGATTCGCCTGCGGGGGAGAATTTAATGGCATTCGACAATAAATTAGTGATAACCTGAGTAATTTTATCGGGGTCGATATATATCATCTCAGAAAAATCAGATTCAAATTGTAATCTTACTTCATATTGTTCTGAATACCCTTTATTGGCAGATAACACGTCTTGAACCAAATTGGTTAATTTAGTGGGAACCAATTTAAAGTCATCTTGACCTGATTCCATTTTTTCAATATCTAAAATATCATTAATGAGCCTTATCAACCGTTCACAATTTGTTAATGCAATATTTAACAAATCTTTTACATCTTTTGATATATCACCAAATTTTTCACTTAATAGCAATCCTAAAGAACCTCGAACAGAAGTAAGCGGCGTTCTCAGCTCATGGCTCACTGTTGAAATAAATTCAACTTTCATTTGTTCCATTTTTTTTCTTTCGGTGATATCAATAATAGACGCTAAAATAAAAGTCCCTTCTTGAAGCACCAAGGGGTTTAACCCAATTTCAATGGCCACTTCTGTTCCATCTTTTTTAAGCCCATATAAGTCTCTTCCTGCCCCCATTGAGCGAATGGATAGCGATTTAAAATAATTGGCCACAAATTCTGGGTGTTTAGTTTTAAATCTATCTGGAAGCAAAATTTCTAATTGTTGACCAATTAACTCATCTCTTTTATAACCGAATAATTTTTCAAGTTGTTTATTGATCAACGTAATGGTTCGATTTTTGTCGATCATTAACATTGAATTAGGCACCGATTCAACAATGAGCCTAAATCTTTCTTCGGCTTTTTTCCTTTCGGTGATATCAATAATTGAAGCCAATATAAATGTCCCTTCTTCAAGAACAAGTGGGTTTAAACCTATTTCAATCGCCACTTCTGAACCATCTTTTTTGAGCCCAAATAAATCTCTTCCTGCGCCCATTGAACGAATAGACGGCGCTTCAAAATACTGATCGACATATTTTGGATGTTTTGATTTAAATCTAGCCGGGAGCAGAATTTCTAATTGTTGCCCAATTAACTCACTTCGATGATAGCCAAATAATTTTTCTACTTCTTTATTGATGAGACGTATTTGTCTTTTTTTATTAATCATTAACATGGCGTTGGGTGCATATTCGATTAATTGCCGATTTTTACGTCTGTCTTCTGATATCGTGATAATTTGACGAACAAGAATATCTAAAATTTCTTTGTGTTCTTCTGTTAATTTCCTAGGAATATGATCGATAACACAGAGTGTCCCTAAATAAAACCCTTGACTATTAACTAACCGTATCGCTGCATAAAATTGAATATTTAACGGCCCTGTTACAAGAGGGTGATTTGAAAATTGTGGATCTGTCAATGTGTTTTCAATTACAAAAATGTTATTTTCGCGCAGATTTTGTCTAGAAAAAGAAATTTCTTGGGGCATAAGTTTAGTGTCTATACCATGAGAAGATTTAATCCATTCTCTGTCTTTGTCTACAAAACTAATTAGTGAAATGGGCATTTTGCATGCCACAGCTGCCATTTTGGTGATATTATCAAAAATCTTTTCTTGTTCTGTGTCTAAAAGATCATATGTTTTTAAGGCTTCTATTCTTTTGGCTTCCATGCGTCAATTTCCTTGATTTTGGACAATATGTTCTAGTAATTTCAATAATATTATTAGTTTATTTGATAATTCACGATGCTCATCTTCATTAAAATTTCGATTATCGGGAACAATTTGTATTATATTACTAATATCTATTGCGATTTTACTCACTTCCTCAAAACCATACATGTGTCCTGATGCAACTAAATTATGTACCAGACGATAAAGCTCATTTCTATATTCTGTTTTGTTTTTTGAATTTTGGGCTTGATCAAACATCAATGTTAATTGAACTATTTTTTCTGGTATACTGGCAATGTACTCTTTTTTTATCTGAGAAAATGCCTCATTGTCTAGCTTCATTTTTTTCCCAATGCTGACGATATAATGTTTGAATTTCTTTTTCTAATGTACAGGGATCAAATGGCTTAAAAATAACACCGATTGCGCCAATCGAATAGTATTTTTCAACTTCTTTGGTGTTGACCTTAGCCGTCATGAATATCACCGGTATTTTTTTAGTAGTTTCTGATTCTTTTAATTTATGGTAAGCGGTTATGCCATCTACTTCGGGCATCATCACATCTAATAATATCAAGTCGGGTTTAAAATCTTCAACTTTATCAATAACTTCACGACCTGAGTTACATACCTCTAAAATATACGCACTGCCTTGAAAGGTCATTAAGGTAATTTTTTGTATATCTAGATCATCTTCTGCATAAAGAATTTTCGTAAATGTTGTCATAACAGACCTTTTTTAATTAGGGTTTTATGAACAATTGAAAATATTTGTTCGGGAGGAGTCCCTTTCAGGATATAATTTGCCGCACCTAATTCTAAAAAAGATTCCACTTTTTCTTTTACATTGATGGTTGTTAGCATAATCACACAGGCATTGAAATCTTTAGCAATAATACTTTTGAGCACATCTATGCCCAGTAATTTTGGCATATTGACATCTAGCAACACTAATTCAGGCTTTTTTGCTTGATATAAATCAATGACTTTTTCGCCATTGCTTGCTTCTAAAATTTCTTTAAAGCCAAAGGGTTTGAGTATCACAGACATATATTGACGAACATGTGTTTCATCGTCTGCGATAAGTACGGTACACTCTTTTAATTGAGGATATTCCATGTACATATTTTTTCCTAAATTGGATTTAAACTCTATAAAATTAAAAGCCAGAAAACAACTGAAAATGCCGTACAATCCTACGAGATTGAGCTTAGCTAATCAACCAAATAACTGGTGTTAGTTTTGATAAGTCATTGAGTTTATTATTTTAAATGCAGTAAAATCAGCACGTTAACATAACAAATAGGAAATTAAGATGTACCTACTCGACAACACTCAGATTAATCACATTTCTGGCGGTGCCACCACTGCCGTTTTTATTGCCCCTTCTTTTTTAACCCTTGCCATTTGTTATTACTTGCTTGTGCATAACGACGCAATTGAGTCTAGCGGCCCAAAGTTTGAGGATTTTAATAAGAGGCTTTCAACATTAGAATCTTTAGTATCAGCTCAAGCAGAACAATTAGCCCTGCTAACCGGCTCTAATCACACTCAAGCCTAGCATTTTGTACAAGGGAAAGGATTCCCTTATAAAAAAGTTAACTTACTTCATAATGTCATAATTCTTGCGAAAAAAAATATCTTCTATAAAATCCAGTGTTTATTACTTTTGAACTCCTGGAGAATTTAAGATGTATCTACTCGATAATACTCAAACTAATGCTATTTCTGCTGGCGCCTATTCTGCTGCTTGTTTTGACGCTTACAAATCCGTTGCAGAACAAAATCAAATGGGCCTAGGACAAGCTTTAGCGGTCCTATTTACCGGTCCTTTTGGATTAATAGGTGTAACAGGCTACAAGATGGGGCTTCGAGATGCCGTTAAATCGATTTGTAGCAATACTTTTGAAGAGACTGAAGCAGTCTATTGCGTATATTCTCCTACGACTTGTATGAAACCAAAAGAAAAAGATTCAGCTTAGTCTGCTTAAAAAATTTGCCAAGGATGGCAATAAAAATTCTACGACACTAAGACTTATGGGATGTTGAAGAGGGACGGCACCTGTCTACGCTAAAGCTACGACAAGGCAGGCAACGGCCGTCCCCTACAGATTTACCCTCAAAAATGGCACAATTCAACGTAGGGGATGACCTCTGTGTCATCCCTTTATAAAATTCAGCTATTTTGAAACAGGGACGGCACAGAGGCCGTCCCCTACATTAGTATCTACTTGCATCAAAAGCCACGACTTCTTGAATCGTGGCTTTATTTAAAGCGAGCATGATTAATCTGTCTACGCCTAGCGCGATACCACTACATACGGGCATGCCCGCCACTTGTGCAGCCAACAAATGCTCATCGATAGGAATAATAGGATAACCTAAGCTTTGACGTCTAATATTATCTTGAATAAATTTTTCGCGCTGTGCGTCCGCGTCGAGCAGCTCAAAATAGCCATTGGCTAATTCAAGCCCGCCAAAATACACTTCTACTCTTTTAGCAATAGAAAATGTATTTCCTTCTGCATCCACTCTGTTTTCTGTTTGAGCATAAGAACCCTGACTTGCTGGGTATTCTGTTACTGCCATAGGCCCTGAACATAATTTGCTTAAATTAGGCTCGATGATACTCACCATCAGCAAATCTAACCAGGCGTCTTTATCAAGATTTAATGCTAAGGCATCCTGCGGAGTGATAATTTTATGTTTAATCGCTAATTCACTTAAACCCTGCGAATTTTCTAGATGTGGCTGACAACCTAATAATTTTTCAAATAATAATTGGTAAGTAAAACATTGAATGGGCGCACAGTTTAATATTTCGACTAATAAATCTGACACTTCATGAATTAAATCTTCTAATGTAAATCCCGGCCTATACCATTCTAGCAGCGTAAATTCTGGCTGGTGCTTTTTGCCTTCATCGCCTCGTCTGAATACCGGGCCTAATTGATACATGGGCCCTAAGCCTGCGGCCAATAATCGCTTTAAATAAAATTCGGGAGAGGTTTGTAGAAAATAATTATCAGTCTTAAATGAGTCGATGTGAACATCCGTCGTGGTGACAGAGCTTAATACAGGCGTGGAGACTTCTAAAATATCACGCGCATCAAAAAAAGCACGAATTTTTTGGATTAGTTTAGCCCGGGCAACCAAAGTGTCTTTGGTCGCACTGGGCATCCAATTATTATTTTTTTGCGCTTTATTCTTTAGCACGCGACAGATACTCGCCTTTGCGTGTATCGATTTTGAGTACATCACCAATTTGTATAAACAACGGCACCTTAACCACTGCGCCCGTTTCTAGTGTTGCGGCTTTAGTGCCACCACTTGAGGTATCGCCTCTTAAACCCGGGTCGGTTTCTGCGACCGTCAGATTCACAAAATTAGGGGGCGTCACACATAAAGGCGCGCCATTCCAAAGCGTGACAATACAAATGTCTTGCTCTTTAAGCCACTTAGCTGCCTCGCCTACTTCAGGGGCATCCATTTCATGCTGCTCAAAACTGTCTTGAACCATAAAGTGCCATCTGGCCCCATCAAAATACAAAAACTGCATTTCTGTGTCTAATACGTCGGCAGCTTCAACTGTGTCACCTGATTTAAAGGTTTTTTCGATAACGCGCTCATTTTTTAAATTGCGAATTCTAACCCGATTAAAAGCCTGACCTTTACCTGGTTTCACAAACTCATTTTCAACAATCGCGTAAGGATCACCGTCTAAAATAATTTTCAAACCGCTTTTAAATTCATTTGTGCTATAGGTAGCCATATAACCTCATCTTGTGTATGATTGGACGACTCAAAGTTGTTTGCCAGTTTACCACTATATAAAAAATCCCCGACATGATACCCCAACCCATAACCTTTCAACAATTGAAAAAACCAAATGCTTGGCAAATAGAACTTAAAAATGCTTTTGACCACCCTGTTGAACTCTTGGATTTTTTAAATATTAAGCAAGTTGACCAAGGTGTTTTGTTTCCTGAGTATGATCTTTCCCAAGAGTTTAAAATCAGAGTACCTCGCCCCTTTGCTGAGTTAATGCAACCTAAAAATCCGCTTGATCCTTTATTATTACAGGTTTTGCCCCTTAAAATAGAAAATCAATCTGCGCCTGGCTTTGAAAAAGATCCCTTGAACGAAATAAATGGTCAAACCAACCCGCTTCCGGGATTGTTACATAAATTCTCTTCTCGTGTTTTATTAACGCTCACGGGTGCCTGCGCGGTACATTGCAGGTTTTGTTTTAGACGACATTTTCCCTATCAAGATAATACACCTGGACTCAGTAACATCGATAAAGTACTTACGTATATAGAAAAATACCCGAGTATCAATGAAATTATTTTATCGGGGGGAGACCCCCTTTCTGCCCCAGACGGCTATTTAGCTCAAGTATTTGAAAAAATTAAAACGCTAACACAAATTAAGATTATCCGTTTTCATACGCGTTTCCCTATTATTATTCCACAGCGAATCACCCCTGAATTAATTAATTTATTTAAACAGTCTTCTGAATCTGGCTTAAAAATAGTCATTGTTCTTCATTGCAATCATCCTAATGAATTGTCCTCCGATTTGGCTGCGTCTTTATCTTTAATAAACCCCTTTGTTACTTTGTTAAATCAAACTGTGTTATTAAAAAATATTAATGATACTGCTGAAATATTAATTAGGTTAAGTGAAAAATTATTTCAGTGGGGCGTATTACCTTATTATTTACACAGTCTGGACAAAGTGACAGGCACACATCATTTTGAAGTTCCGTTATCTGATGCAAAAAAAATTGTTCGTGCATTATACCAAAATTTACCAGGATACTTGGTCCCTCGATTTGTTCAAGAAGTGCCTGGACTAGATTCTAAATATCCTATCAGTTGTTTTGACTAACCTCGACTCTGTTTTATATATATACTTAGATTGTATGTAGATTGAATTTAAGCTGAAAATCTTCACAGGTGAATAACGTCGTATGGATAGTCAAAAGGCACATGAACAAGTAGACACTCACTCATGTTTGGGTATTGCCTTTACTTTAAAAAGCGCAGAAGATTTTTGTCAAAACTTACCGACACATAATGTACCCCAAACCGCAAAAGAATTATATGATTTTTTCTGCTGTTTTAATTGTCATGGAATAGACATGGCAACACGTTTCCAAATTAATACTCTGTTAAGCGCCAAAGTCGATTATGTTTATGACAGCTTTTTTAAACAGTACTTTTCATCTTCTCATCAAGACTTAACACTCCAAAATCACATTCTTATTTTAATAGAAAATTTATTTACGCTTTTAAAAGAAAGTTATAAAATCATTATTGATGAACAAATCAAAAAACTATTTTCAAATAAAGAAATGTTAGCCATCAGCATTGCCCATTGCCTAAGAATGAATTTAAAAGTTTTATTCGTTCATTTTTTAATGTATGCCAAAACACCCAAAGATTTATGGCTTGATTGTCATATGTTATATCAACTTGCTGAAAAGAAAAGTTTATTAAACAAAACACTTCCTTCACTTGATAAAGAGTTAAACCATGACACCGTTGCAGATTGGTACAAACACATCTTGTTATTCTCCATCGCAAACCCCTATCGGTTATGTGCTCAAGAATTATTATTGTTATATCATGCACTGGTTTATTGGACAAAATACACCAAACTCTCTGACAGCGACGATGCCCATGACGAGCTTTTTATCTTGGATTTAAGTAAAGACACGCCCCCGGTTTATGCGTCTCTAAATTTATTTACGCCTTCAAAAAGTAGCCGTGCGCTCGTGCTTAAGAAACTCACCGCTTATTTAGATACGTTATTGATAAATAAAGACAATGCCTCTCCCGCAGAAAAAAACATCCCCCCAAATTTGGTCAAACAACTTATCGCAACCTGGAGTTATTTTTCGAATCGCGGCCAAGATAGAGTAGAAATTAATCAACCCGCCAAAGTCTTTACGGGGCTACATGGCGTGATTCAAGCGCTGTCTTCAGAACAAAGATCTCAATCTATTGAGAGCGCAGATTGCACCATTGTGAATGAAAGCCCTGGAGGCTTTTGCATAGAATTTGATGCCCATAACGCTAAGTTAAAACAACCCCAAACAGGAGATTTATTGGGTTTATGTTCGCAAGCCAATAATGACAATGGCCAGCAACTTATCGTTGGCGCGGTACGTTGGGTAAAACAATTAGATACTAATAAAATCCAATGTGGTCTGCAACTTATTGGGCACCGTCCTTTGGCGCTGACCGTTCAAATTATTGGAGAAAATGGCGAAGATCTCATGGGAGATCCTCAACAAATCTTGTACATTCCAGAAGTCGCTGCATTTGGTCGAGGCGAATCTATCATAAGCCCTGGTATGCCTTTTAAGACCGGCATGAAAATGAAACTTTTGTCTTCTACGCAAGATTCAACTCAACTCTCAGCTGATTCCCCTTTACTGCTTAGTGATCTTGTTTTCTCTACTAGCAACTTTAAACAATTTTTTATTCAAAACCCGTAGCCTTGCCAAACCCTTGCGGCAATTTAACGGGTGCGCTCGCACGCTCACCATAATAACTATCTAATAATTTACCCGATAATTCTAATTTACGTTTATTTGCCAAAATTTGTAATTTTCCTTTTTTAGCCAGTAAGGCTACGCCAATAATTTTCTCGGCTTCACTTCCTGCTTTGGTTGATTTTTTTAAATTAATTAACTTATTGCCCTTGCCCTTATTCAGCTCGGGAATTTCTTTGATATCGAGAATGAGCAATCTGCCTTCGCTTGTCAACAAAGCAACGCCATGGTGATCAGCGGTAATGGGCCCTGTACACAGTGGCCTTTCGTTGTCGGCTAATTTCATAATGGCTTTACCGGTTTTATTTTTAGTGTACAAATCTTTTATTTGGGGAATAAAACCGTAACCTGAATTAGAGACTAATATAATGCTTTCTTCACTTTCGGAGGTGTCTAACATTAACCATTCAAACGTGGCACCTGACGGCGGCGTTAATTCACTCGATAATGACTCTCCAAAGCCTCGAGCACTGGGTAATTTATACGCCGGTAAACTATAGCTTCTGCCTGTAGAATCTAAAAAGTAAGCGGTTTGATTCGATTTACCTTTGGCTTGCGCTTTAAATTCATCACCGGGTTTAAAATTAACGGTGCTGCCATCAATGTCATGCGATTTTGCTGCTCGCACCCAACCATTTTTTGAGAGAATAACGGTAATCAACTCTTGAGGTAAACGCTCTTCGATTTTCATTGCTTGTGCTTCTGCGCGCTCAACAATTGGCGAACGACGTTTATCTCCAAATTTAAGGGCATCTTGCTCAAGTTCTTTTTTAACCTGATTTTTCAGCTTTGTTTCAGAGCCTAATAACGCTTGTAACCCCGAGCGTTCTTTGCTTAACTCATCTTGCTCTGATTTAATTTTAACTTCTTCTAGTTTTGCCAAATGACGCAGCTTTAAATCTAAAATAGAATCCGCTTGTCTTTCAGATAATTTATATTTTTGTATGAATTTCGCTTTAGGATCATCTTGCGTTCTAATAATATGAATGATTTCATCAATATTTAAATAAGCAATCAATAAGCCATCTAATACATGCAATCTGTCTTGCACTTTTTCTAACCGATGATTTAATCTGTTCTTAACCGTTTGAATTCTGAACTCAAGCCATTCTGATAACAGCGTCTTGAGATTTTTTACCTTCGGACGATTGTCGAGCCCAATCACATTCATATTCACCCGATAAGTTGATTCTAAATCGGTTGTCGCAAATAAATGATCTAATAAAGGCGCCACTTCAATTTTGTTGTTTTTTAATTCAATCACCAATCGAGTGGGATTTTCATGATCGGACTCATCACGCAAATCAACGACCATCGGTAATTTTTTGGCCTGCATTTGGCCGGCAATTTGCTCTAATACTTTAGCGGGAGAAATTTGATGCGGTAAAGCAGTAATAATAATATCGCCGTGCTTTTCTTGCATCCATTTTGCACGCATACGAATACTGCCCAATCCGGTTTCGTACATTGCCGCAATGTCTTTTTTAGGGGTAATGATTTCAGCGTCGGTCGGATAATCTGGGCCTTTAATAATTTTACATAATTCTTTCGTCGAGGTATTGGGCTCAGCTAATAAAACACAACAGGCTTCGACGATTTCTTTTAGATTATGCGGAGGAATATCTGTTGCCATCCCCACTGCAATGCCTGTGGTTCCGTTTAATAATAACGCGGGTACGCGAGCAGGCAATACCTTAGGTTCTTCAAGCGTGCCATCAAAATTAGGCGTCCACTCTACCGTTCCCTGCCCTAATTCTGCCAATAATACATCAGCAAACGCAGATAATTTCGCTTCGGTATATCGCATTGCTGCAAAAGATTTAGGATCGTCTGTGGATCCCCAGTTCCCTTGGCCATCGACTAAAGGGTAACGAAAAGAAAAGGGTTGTGCCATCAACACCATGGCTTCATAACAAGCCGAATCCCCATGCGGATGAAATTTACCCAACACGTCACCCACCGTACGGGCGGATTTTTTGTGTTTTGCCGTTGCATTAAGGCCCAATTCAGACATCGCATAGATAATTCGGCGCTGAACAGGTTTTAAGCCATCACCAATATGAGGCAATGCTCTGTCCATGATGACATACATCGCATAATTCAAATATGCGCCTTCGCTGAATTCCGCTAAATCTCTTTTTTCAACATCGTACAATTTGACAACGGTGTTGGATTTATTCTTCGCCATGTTACTAACCTTATTAAATAATATCTGCTCTGTCGCCTTTGCTTTCTAACCATTCACGTCGATGTGACGCGCGTTTTTTAGCTAACAGCAAATCTAATGTTTCATTGACTGTTTTATGATCAACAAGGGTTAACTGGAGCAAGCGACGTGTATTCGGATCCATGGTGGTTTCTCTTAACTGTATGGGGTTCATTTCACCTAATCCTTTAAAGCGGGTAACTTGAATCTTCCCTTTTTTATTCTCGGCATGAATTCTATCTAACATGCCCTGTTTTTCTGCTTCATCTAAGGCATAGTGCACTTCTTTACCGATATCAATGCGATAGAGTGGCGGCATCGCAACATAAATATGCCCCATTTCTACGGCTTTTCTAAAATGTTTTAAAAATAAAGCACATAATAACGTTGCAATATGTAAGCCGTCAGAATCCGCATCGGCTAGAATACACACTTTGCCATATCGTATCGAACTCACATCTTCACTACCGGGATCTAATCCAATGGCCACGGCTATATCATGAATGGCTTGAGAAGCCAGTACTTCTTTGGTATCGGACTCCCACGTATTTAGAATTTTACCTCTGAGCGGCATAATGGCTTGGAAATTTTTATCTCTGGCTTGTTTGGCTGACCCCCCTGCAGAATCCCCTTCGACTAGAAATAATTCTGTCCGCGTCACATCTTGTGAGGAGCAGTCCGCTAGTTTGCCGGGCAGTGCTGGGCCTTGGGTAATTTTTTTGCGTTCAATTTGTTTGCCTTTTTTTAATCTGGCATTGGCTTTTGCAATAATTAAATTAGCCAGTGTTTCTGCCTCAGCAATGTGTTGATACAACCAATGGCTAAAAGCATCTTTCACACAGCCTGAGACAAAGGCTGAACTTTCTCTTGACGTTAATCGCTCTTTTGTTTGACCTGAAAATTGCGGATCATGCATTTTAAACGATAAAACATACGCGGCCTGTTCCCATATATCTTCGGGTGCCAATTTTACCCCTCTGGGCAACAAATCTCTTTTTTCACAAAATTCGCGCATGGCTTCAAGCAAGCCATTTCTAAAGCCATTGACGTGTGTCCCACCTTGCGCTGTGGGCACCAAATTCACATAACTTTCACTGAGCAATTCATTGTCCGGTGCTTCCAGTAACCAAGCAATAGACCAAGATACCGCTTCTTTTTCACTGTTTAATTCGCCTGAAAAGCCCCCTTCAGGGATAATCACTTGGTTACCAATTTCTTCTAATAAATAACTGGATAACCCGCCTTGATAATGCCAGGCCAGTTTTTCTTTCTTTTCAATGTCTTCAAAAGTTACTTTCAAGTTAGCGCATAATACGGCTTTGGCTTTCAATAAATGTATCAATTTTGAAGTCAGTATTTTGGGGCTATCAAAATATTTAGGATTAGACCAAAATTTAACCACTGTGCCCGTTTGATCTTTAGGACACGTGCCAATCACCTTAAGTGGCTTTGTTTTTTCACCATTTTCAAAAGTAATTTGATATATTTTACTGTTGCGATAGATTTTAACCTCAAGTTTTTGAGCTAAAGCATTGACCACAGAGACGCCAACCCCATGTAATCCACCGGAAAAACCGTAGCTTTTTTGAGAAAATTTTGCGCCTGCATGCAAGCGCGTTAAAATAAGCTCCACACCAGACACTTTTTCTTCTGGGTGAATATCAATCGGCATGCCTCGGCCATTGTCTTTTACTTCTAATGCACCGTCTTCATATAAGACAACATTTATTTCATCGCAATGACCCGATAAAGCCTCATCTGCGCTATTTTCTATGACTTCTTGAGCTAAATGATTGGGCCTCGAGGTATCGGTATACATGCCCGGGCGTTTTTTGACGGGATCTAATCCACTTAATACTTCAATGGATTCTGCATTATAAGCCGCTACTTTTTTATTAACCGGTTTTTGTGACATGGAAAACCTATTTCATCAAATTTATTTTAAGGCAGCGCGATTCAATCTAAGCCATTTGATACCAATCACCGTGGACGCGATTGTTAGAAATTTATTATTTGTTATTCGGTCAACAATTAGTTCAAAAGGCAGGACATGAACTTGAATATTTTCATGTTCTTCTTCTAACCCAAAAATTCCACCTAAAGGTGTGCTATCGACTAAAGCACAATAAATCATTGTTTTTTCAGTAAATGCGCCTGGCGTATTGTAATATTCACAGACGGGAATGAGCTGTTGAACACGAACTCCTGCTTCTTCTTCCGCCTCTCTCATCGCCGTTTCTTCTGAACTGTCACCAGGATAGACCAAACCCGCGACTAATTCTACTAACCAAGGACTTTGTGTCGTCTCATCGTGAATACACC
>CADEEZ010000011.1:63978-83534 GCA_902826485.1 uncultured Gammaproteobacteria bacterium | reverse complement strand
TTGCTCAACTTGATCTTCTATGGACATATTTTTGTGTAAAATACCAATACCGCCCTCTTGAGCCATCGCAATAGCCATTTTAGCCTCAGAGACCGTATCCATAGCTGCGGAAGCAAGGGGGATGTTTAAACTTATTTCTCGGGTAATATAGGTGTTGAGGCGAACGTCTTTTGGCAGTACAGTAGAATGTCTGGGCAAAAGCAATACATCATCAAAGGTAAGTGCCACATCTAAAATCCGCATTATCGCCCCCCAGATTCACATAGGTAAAATTATCGGGTAGTATACCCAAAAAAGGAATTTTAGTAAAGGAGCTTGTAAATGCACCCTTTTGACCCACTTTCACTTGAAAATTCGCCTATTATATCGGTAAGAGATCTTAATCGTACGACACGCCAATTATTGGAAGATGCCTATGGAAGCATCTGGATTCAAGGTGAACTTTCCAATGTGGTTAAACCCCGTTCAGGCCATCTTTACTTTTCATTAAAAGACGAATTTGCTCAAGTACGTTGTGCCTTATTTAAAAACAATTCAGGGTTGAGTTTTGATCCCACTGATGGCCTTCATGTTATTGCAAAGGCCACCGTGAGTTTATACGAGCCCAGAGGTGATTATCAATTGATTATCTCCCAACTCATTGTCGCTGGTGAAGGTGCGCTACAACAAGCTTTTGAAAAACTCAAAAAAAAGCTGGACGAAGCAGGTTTATTTGATGTTAAGCATAAAAAACCTCTTCCTGAATACCCTAAGAAAATAGCCGTGATTACTTCCTCCACGGGCGCGGCCATTCGAGATATTTTAACGGTATTAAAAAGACGATATCCGATTGCCGAAGTATGTGTTTACCCTACCTTAGTGCAAGGCGCTGAAGCCGCTAAAAACATCGCACAAGCTTTAAGCCTCGCCAATAAACATGCCTATTGTGATGTGATTATATTAGCACGTGGTGGCGGGAGTTTAGAGGATTTATGGCCGTTT
Organism: uncultured Gammaproteobacteria bacterium; assembly: GCA_902826485.1. Lineage (GTDB taxonomy): Bacteria > Pseudomonadota > Gammaproteobacteria > Berkiellales > Berkiellaceae > CADEEZ01. Next base: position 82,553 of record CADEEZ010000011.1, on the reverse strand, counting down.
AATGAAGAAAAAGTGGCTTTAGCCATTGCCCAATCTTTAATTCCGGTGATTTCAGGAGTTGGCCATGAACCTGATGTGACCATTGCCGATTTTGTTGCCGACTTTCGCGCAGCAACCCCTACTGCCGCTGCTGAACATGCCACACCCAATCTGGCTGACATACATAAAAATATTTCTAGCATCTTAAATAGATTAGTTTATTTAATGCAGCGTCAATTAAGAACGCATCAACAACATGTTGATTTATTAAGTAAGCGTTTACAACATCCTGGCCAAAAAATTAAACTCGCCCAAGAAAAATTATTAAGACTCAATAAAATCTTGGTTAATTTGATGAAAAATAAATTATTGTTTTTGAATAATAAATTAGCGAATACAGCCAGAATGTTACATGCTGTGAGCCCGTTAACGACGCTAGATAGAGGGTACGTGATTGTCCAAGAAACGCATTCTGGCAGCATTGTGAGCTCTACTAAATCAATTGACGTAGGGTCAGAGCTAACAGTCATTTTTAAAGAAGGCAGTGCAAAAACGCAAGTTATATCATTATGCAATTCAGCTCTGCCAACTCCTCAAATGCAGAAAAATCTGGAATAAACATAAATGATTCCATTGCCATATAATCTTCTTCAACCACCTCGTCTATTGCTTCACAAAGCAAATTGCCAAAATCAATGAATTCATCAAAAAAATGCGTCAAGGTTTTTTCTACCACACAGGCAATCCAATCTTCAAGATCTAAGTCTTCGTCACATAGACAATCTGACAAATAAACACGTTGATTAAAGGGTGTAATAAAACCTGTGTCGATTTTATTTTTTTCAGCCCAGTCTACTAAATTTTTAAATGCTTCAATGTCATTAAAATCAGGATCGTTTTCGCCCGGTATGAGGGGATTTACGACTCGTGCTTTAAATTCATGAACACTGGCATGCTCACTTATTTTTTTCTCATTATAGTCAAACCATTGGATTTTTGAAGGTTGTAGCAAAAACTCTTTTTCATGAGGAAAATGCGAAATACATTCTATGGATTTTCCATATAAACCTTCAAATTTTATTAAGACACCGCCCGAAAAATCTCTTGCGACATTTTTATCAGATGAGGTGCTCATATAGGCTGGCGTTTCAATAAAGCTATCGGGATCTTGAATAGAATCTATTCTTTTTTGAATTTCTTCTTGACTGGTACTATGCTCACCGCGATAACTTTTCATCTCATCAGAAGAAGAAGGATCGGGCATAATTTTATTTAAACCAGAACTAATAAATGCCGTTTTAATAATGTCTAATGCTGGGTCTGCATCCACCATTTTTCCATTTGATTCGGTGTAATTGGTTCCATTGGCATACATCATTTTGTTAACCGAAATATAACCTGAGCCCGTGTAATTTTTAATGGCCGAGTATTCGGCATGCATAAATTCAGGGCATTGGCCCTCTTTATCATATTGATAGGTATTTCTGGTATCTAAATATGCATTGTCGTTTTTAGCATAATGTTTAAAAAAATTTTTGTTGTCAGATTCATTTAACTCCATATCTGTGAAGTCAGATTTTTTAAGAAATTTTGAGATATTTACTGTTATTTCGCTATTGTTTAAATAACCAAATAATTGTTTTTTTCCAGCTTCGAACTGATAGCCAAAATGGATAGCATTGGGATAGGCCAATAAACATTTGGCAAATAACTCAAATTGTTGAGTATAAATGCTTTTGTTTAAAGGCCCATTAAAAAATGCCATAAATTCCGATTATCCTGCAATAGAAGCATTAGTGATATTAGAAGAATTCACAGCCGCAATCGTCTGAGGCTCGGGAAATAAATTATTTCCCACAATAAACCCACCTGCAGTCGATAATACCGTCATTAGACCCGTTAAGGACGTTGCCATCGTGCTGTCTTTTTTCATATTCGTGCTAGAAATAATCAATGGCATCAATATATTTGAAGCTGTAATACCTGCTGTCACCGTCACATATTGCAGTTGAGCTGTTGTCAACCCAAAGATACCGCCACTGGTTTGTTCGGTTTGGTTAAAATTTAATGCGTACATAATCACACCTATTAGATTTATATTTAGTTTATTAAATAATCAAAGGTAGATGATATACTAGTTACCTGGCTTGTCAACCGTGAATTACTACCGTTTGTCGGCTTCTACCCTCTTGATCCTTCAATTATTCGGGTAAAATAATAGGGCGCATGGGACCTATCACTAAGCTTAAAGAGCTGAGCTGGACGATGATTGGCTTTACGGATTTGCCCCGTATCTTCTAAAAGACCGGAATCGATAAATCGCCTTCTAAACGATTTTTTTTCTAATTTGTACCCTAAAACAATTTCATAGATTTTTTGTAACTCACTTAGGGTAAAGAGTTCTAAGGCTAAATAACAAGGAATAGAAGTATAGCTGGCTTTATTTTTAAGGCGCTCTACACATAATGTCAGGCTATTTTTTTGATCATTCGATGTTGCTTGTGTCATAAAATCCGAGACTTTAACCCACTTACTCATGGGGTTATGTAGTTTTATTTTTGAGGTTAAACAAAAATAAGTAATAATTAACCACCATTCTTTGACATTATTGGTATTATTTTTTCTATTGCCCTGAGTCATGACTTGCTCGTAGTAGCCTGGTAAATAGCCCAATTGATCTAATATAGGTCGATTTAAAGCATCTTCTAATTGCTTGTCTTCTTGCGTATCTATGAGTGCATAGGGCAATTCATCACTCACTTCTTTATTAACTAATAGGCACAAATCATTATTTTGAATGCTGAATATGGCTAAATCGAGTTTAATTTTAATCTGCGAAAATAAATCAATTTCTGGGGGAATAGGTGAATCTGGATAATATCTTTTATGCTGAATAATATCTGCACTGACTCGCGGCCCAAGCATGGTTTGTAATTGTAATATTAAGCTTTTATTAGAGTGTTTTAATGCATGTTCTGCTAGGTAATTTCTGGCAAAAGTACTGCGAATAGACAGCATTTGTTCTGCAACAATAATGGACCATTTTTTGGTGATCTCATTCGCACGATAAAATCGATTAAAAATGGTTGGGTTGGCTAAATCTGGGCCAATAATAAAACTCAGTTCAATTTTAACATTTAAATGATTTTTAGCCGCTGTTTGATATATTTTTTCGATTTTTTCTAACACATCATAAGTATATACATACCCCGTAGAATGTAGATGTATCAACTCTGGCTCAATATTTAAGATCTGAATTTTGTTTTTAAATTCGGGGTGAACCTCAACAAAATCTGCAATAAATAACCTAAGCATCTCTAAACGTATAGACAAAGGCGTTAATTTTTTACCAAAAGCATGGGCCAAACTTGGGACCAGCACAATTTCGTCTACTTTTGTAATTACCTGCTCTATGACGCTTTGATGACCCAATGTGGGGGGATCAAACGAACCGCCAAATACCGCAACGCGATGAATAGGACTGTTGAAATTCTTTGGTAAATATTCCATAATAACTTTAATGATAGTGTGTGTAAGCCACTAAGTCAATTCGGAGGGCAGTATTATGTTAAAAATAGGGTCTAAGCGATTCGTCGCCAGTTTTGATGTAGATGCCCAAAATGGGTTCACAGAGCTGTGCCCCAATGAATTACCTGTGCCAAATGGCCAAAAAATAGTCCCTGCCCTTAATACACAGGCCACTTTTGCTGCATATAGGATTGGCAGCAAAGACGCTCACCCTGCCAATCCCCATTGGCTGGCTTCTGAGGCTCACCCTATTTTTTCGGCTATTCAGGCAAAAAATATGCGTCATTATTGGCCCAAACACTGTGTGCCTGGGACAGAAGGGTTTAAGTCTATTTCTGGCCTCCCCAAGCCCACTGAGTATGATTATTTTATTTGGAAAGGGGTTGAGCCGGATATGCACCCCTATGGGGCTTGTTATCATGATTTACATGATAAACTGAGCACAGGGGTCATTGAATTTTTATATCATAAAAAAGTGACTACGGTATTAATCGGCGGTTTAGCTACAGATCTATGTGTAAAAACAACAGCGCTTCAATTACTCAAAGCAGGTTTTAGAGTGATACTTAATCTTGCAGCCTCCCGTGGCCTCAATCCCACAGCCGAACAACTTGCCATCAGACAGATGAAAGCGGCTGGCGCAGAGATAATTACTTCCACCTTAGAACTCATTTTAGTCGAAACGGAACAAGTCGTGGTGCATAATAAAAATGTCGTTTAAAAATAATTTTAACCCGATTATCACGAGCTTACTAGACACCGATTTCTATAAGCTTACTATGATGCAGTGTGTGTTTCATCATTTTAAAAATACGCAAGCAACATATAAATTTATTTGTCGTAAAGCTGATTTTGGTGAAAAAATTGGCCCAATTAGGCAAGCTATTCAAGAACAAATTAACGCGTTTTGTACCTTAAAGTTTAAACAAGACGACATAACCTATTTAAAGTCATTAGGATTATTTCAAGAAGATTTTTTAACCTATTTAAAAAACTTTCGACTTAAATCTGAGTATATTTTAATCAACGCGAGTGATTCAAGTTTTGACTTGGCCATTTCAGGCCCTTGGGTTGAAACTATTTTATTCGAGGTGCCGTTGTTATCTATTATCAGCGAATCTTATACTCAAGTGCATCAAACACCTGAATTGATAGCAGATGCAACCTTAAAATTAGATCACAAGGTAGAATACTTAAAAGTACAAGCACAAAGTCAATTAAAAGAATTTAAATTTTCGGATTTTGGTACACGAAGACGTTTTTCAAAAAATTGGCAAGAATTTGTTGTGATACACTTGCATGAACAAATACCCAATTTCCTATATGGCAGCAGTAATGTTTTATTGTCCAAAAATATGAATACCTTCCCAGTTGGGACAATGGCGCATGAATATTTACAAGCCTTTCAAAGGCTTGCGCCTGATTTAGCAACACATCAACGAACGGCGCTTGAAGTGTGGCTTAAAGAATATCAAGGCTTACTGGGCATCGCTTTAACTGATGTAATTAATATGGATAGTTTTTTAAACGAATTAACCCCTGAGCTGGCGAATCAATATCGTGGGCTAAGACATGATTCAGGCGATCCCATTATTTGGGGTAATAAAGCGCTAGCTTATTATACTCGCCATCATATTTCGCCTAAAGATAAATTACTGGTATTTAGCGATTCGCTCACCTTTCCCAAAATGCTTGAAATATACAAATATTTTCATGAAAAAATCCCCGTCTTATTTGGTATAGGTACAAATTTAACGAACGACTTTATGCTGCCTTCTTTAGACATCGTGATAAAACTTACTCATATTAATAATCAGGCTGTTGTCAAAATATCGGATACGCCTCAAAAACTGGTATCCGAAGACAAGCGCATGCTTGATGCCTTAAAACAAACTTATGACTTAACCATTTAACACTATAATATTAAGTAGCCATCTATGAATATAACCGTTGCACAACTGAATTATCAAATTGGTGATTTTGACGGAAATTATACTAAAATATCTGCCGTTATTGAAAAGCATCATCCCTTATCTGATATCCTTGTTTTTAGCGAACTCAGCCTTTGTGGTTACTACCCTCATGATCTATTAGAACGCCCAGAATTTATTCAACAACATGATTTTTATCTAAATAAAATAATAGAAAATACCCTAAATCTATCCTGTGCCATTGTATTAGGCGTTATCACAAAGAACACAACGGGTTTGGGAAAACCTTTTTTCAATAGCCTTATCATGATTCATCAAGGTAAAATTATTTATACCTATCACAAGAAACTCCTGCCTGTTTATAATATTTTTGATGAAGCAAGGCATTTTGAACCCGGTCCCAATCAAATGGATAACGGACACTTTATATTTAAAGATACCAAAATAGGCTTTTTAATATGTGAAGATGGTTGGGCAACACATCGGGATGTAACTTATCTCAATAATCCTGCCGCGAATTTTGAAAAAGCTAAACTGGATTTAATTATTGCGATAAATGGCTCACCGAGTAACATTGGGAAACAAAATGATAGACTAGAGACATTTGGTCGCATCGCACAAAAATCGCAAACACCTCTTATATTTTGTAATCAAGTTGGCGGAAATGATGATATCGTGTTTGATGGCGGCAGCTTTATTTTAGATCAACATGGCAAGCCATTGGCAAATTTACCCTACTTTGAAGCTTCTGCTGGTCAGGTAGCCCTTGAGCATGTTTCTCATACTTTAACCTATGCTCCCCCTTTTAAAACTTACTATCTCCCTTCTGAAATTGAATTAGTCTATCAACAAATATTACTCGGCTTAACTGATTACATGAATAAATGTCATTTTAAAGGCGTGGTGATAGGGTTATCGGGTGGGATGGATTCGGCTCTCACACTCACTTTGGCTGTTATGGCACTCGGCCCTGATAAGGTTAAGGCCATTTTTATGCCCACCCGTTTTACTGCAATCCAAAGCCAAGAAGACAGCGAATTATTATGCAAAAATCTACAGGTTGAACTTTTTCAGGTGAATATCGATGAAGAGTTTGAATTTAGTTTAAATCAATTTAAACAGAGTTTTAAACAAAATCCTAACAAAATTACCAAACAAAATATTCAAGCTCGAATCCGAGGACGGATTCTCATGGAATATTCTAATCAAACGGGTTATTTAGTATTGTCTACAGGTAACAAAAGCGAATTATCATGCGGCTATACAACGCTATATGGCGACATGACGGGTGGATTAAACTTAATTGGAGATTTGTACAAAACCGATGTTTATCATTTGGCCAATTATATCAATACTTTACCTGATTCGACTAATTTAATACCTCAAAGTATTATTGTACGACCTCCCACAGCTGAGTTAGATTATAACCAAAAAGACGCAGACGATTTGTTACCTTATCCCGAGCTAGATGCTATTTTAAAATTATACATAGAAGGTGATTTATTAAATCAAGCCGATAGCCTGATATTACAAGAACTTGTTAATAAAATTCCGAAAGAATTGATTCTTAAAATGCATAAATTAGTCGATAAAGCCGAGTTTAAACGCAGACAATCTGCGCCTATCATCCGGGTACAAAAACGTGCGTTTGGATTTGGGCGTCGCGTCCCTATCTCAATGTTTATTAAGTAAAGGTTTAAACAAAGGCATTTCACATCCGGCTTTAAAAGCCCTAAAAGCCTCTTCGTCACGATTAAAAGCGGGATGATTCCAAATTTTATGTAATGAATTTTTAGAAAGCACTAGCACGTGTTGCGCCATCCCACCCATTGCATAAAAATCGGCATACTTAGAAAAAGGAATGCCCTCTGATGATTCTGGCAATTTTAAATAGGCATAAAAATAATAACCATAGTAAGTTGAATTTAATTTACTATTCATCGGTATCGTCACGATATTTTGATTGTTTAATGCAAGCGCATGTCCAAAATCAACGATGTCCACTTCATTTACTTTGGTAATGGCATTATTTTTTTCGTCAAAATCAATGATGATATTACTGGGCTGTAAATCAGCATGAATCCATCCTAACTGATGTATGGCATATAATTTATCGAATACCTTATTCATAATATCTAACCTATGTTCTTGCGGAACAAGGGTTTGTTTTTCAGATAAGTGTTTTAAGCTTATCCCAGGAAAATAAGTTTGTACAATAAGTTTTTCAGATGGGTTTAGCCATTCTACCTCTTCTAAGCGATTTAAACTTTTTAAAATCATTTCTTCATTCGAAAGATTTTGCTGATCGGCTAAGGACATGCCCTTTAAATTAAATTTTTGTTTTTTAGCAATCAATAATTTATTTTTACTTAAATTTTTAACCAAATACACTAAGCCATTTGCACCCGGTGACATTTCATCAACAATGTCATATTGTGTGGTCGCACTTCGGATAAAGTGATTTTTAGAGGGGGCTAAAACAGAGGGATTATTTTGGTTTGAAAGACCCGGGCTTCTGGTTGATTTCATTTGGTTTTTCATCCTGTGCAACACGTGAAGGCTTTATGGCGCTAAAAATCACTGGCTGTATATTATTTACCTGTTCTAATTCGGCTTTAGGTTGTTTATTTTCGTTAGCTATTAGATAAGTATTTAGCACAGTTTCAAGCTTTCCTCGTTGAAGAGATTTTATTTGTTTGGTTAGCGTATATAAAATAGCTGTATCTACATGCATTTTTTCACCAAAAGCATTGTTTAGATATACTCTAATTATAACTTATTTTGGCCAGCACTTTATATCAGCACCTGCCTCAATTAACGGTATAGCCAGAAAAAGACGTCTGTTTAATTCTTTTTGAGTCAATATGCTTAAAATGGGAAAATTATCCCAGAATTCATCGTAATAATGGCTAATGTAATTCATGATGAGATTCTCATAAAAAAAACATGCCTGAATTCAACAAGATATGAGGTTTCAGACACGTTGGGCTAGTATTAAATTAATTTTATTTTGATGCTCTATCGGCCGATCTGGTAGTAACCCTTGGCGACTGTACCTGCTTGGTCGTTTTTTCTTTTTCCGTTTCTTTTTTCTTCTTTTGAGTACCCATATCTTTTAATAAAGTAAACGTTTGAGCAGGTTTATCTAAAACATGAGGCATGGGTTCAGAATCTTTTGATTCGGATGATGACTCTCTAGAAACTATTTTTTTACGTTCATCTTTTTTACGAGGTGAAGAATGCTTAATGTTAATCTCAGCATTAGGGATTTCCATTGCGGTTGGCTTGCACTGTGCCAATACTTTTTTCATTCTTAACAAACCTTCTACCATATCAATTTCGCTATCAATAGATAATGCATAACGAATATAGGCTTTGCCTTTTTCAGGGGAATCATAACACATCACATCAGAAAGCGAATTAACATCGGCCAAATTATAAAATGCATTTCTAAAATCCATACCTGTGCGCATTTCTACCGCACCTATATATTGACCAACATATGCGCTTAAATCAATCAATACAAAATAGCCAGCTTCTGGTTCACAATAAAGTTTTACGTTATCTATACCAGAAAAAATAAGTTGTTTTTGCGGATCCGTTATTTTTTTTGTTTTACTTTCCTTTTCATAAGAAGCATAAAAACTGCCTTTGATTTTCTCAAATTCTTTTTTAGAAAAATCACCCAGCCCAAACAATACGGCTTTAAGAAGATTTAATCTTTTTTGATAATCTCTGCTTAATTCATTCAGGTGATTTTTGAATTCCTCGGGTGTTAATTTATATACACGATTTAAAAAGGCATTACTCGCACCGTTCAATGTGCAATTTCTCATATGCAACGAATGCGCAACAGGAGTAATCAATGAGCGATGACCTATTAAAATTGAAGCTCTGGCTCTGGCTAAGCCGAATATCTTCGAAATACCATCTAATATCAAAGTTCTATCCATTACAGATGTTTTTGTAAAAGATCCCGTTGTTAGATTATTTTTTAATACAATCCCTCGATGGGTAACGTCTTCGATAACGTTGACACTAGGATGTTTATTCAATACTTTAGCTATTTTATCAATCGCAGCTTGCTCTCCTAATTTACCTGAAGGCATAGAAGGATTAATAAAATATAATGCTCTCACTCTAGGCACAGGTTCAAGCAACCAATTTGTTTTAAATGCGGCGTTTACCTTACCTTCTTTTTTTAACCGGCACACGTATTGATTAAATTTTTCTATACTAGAAGAAAGGATATCTGTTTTTTTAAAATCAGTTTCGTGTTTTTTTTCTTTTAACACGTTATATATGGCATTAATTAGTTTAGTAAAATTATCAAAATCAGATTTTTTTTTAATCTTTAATAATGCTTGAGTTAAAGAATTATATTTTGAATAAAAATAATCTTTGTAATATTCGATATTCTCTTTTTCTGTTTTTTCTATTAATTTTTTTAGCGCATAAGGATTTATCTCGCCTGAATTTTCACTTGTTGATGGCAAGGTTATAATCTTACAATGATTTCTCATTAAGGGAATAAACAACCCATAAGTGGGAGTCGGGACAATAATACTGTCTCGCTTATTTTTAATATGTTGCTCTAAAATGGTATCAAATATTTCTGTCGTGCCATGGCCATATGTCATAACATAATCACTACTTAGTTCTTTTTCAGTTGCGGTTTCTGACTCAAGCTCAACATCAATTTTATAGTCTTCTGGTAAGTAACCTAAATGTTTATATATAGCCTCTATTCTATTAGCTAATTTTTGTTTTGGTTGATAGTGAACATAGGCCTCAAAATGTCTAAATTCAAAATTTTTAACGACATTTTCAACACTTTCTGGAGGTAAAAAAGCATTCGTCCCTGTGTCCCCTTGTATTTCTTTGTTTGATAATGTCTGAAAATACCAAGTTTCTTTTAAATCAGGCAACACACCACTCATATAGGCTTCCTGAGCATGTTGATTTTTCTTTTTCAAAGACCATTCTAAACTCGATGCAGGGTATTTTTTTGCATACCCTTGTGAAAAACCTATTAATAATCTTTTTAATGGACCTGTTTTTTCTTTTCTAGTTTGTTTTTTTGGATTTTGCTTTTTATTTTTTGTCTCTTTTTTCTCTATACTTTTTTTAGGTGTAGAAACTGGTGTTTTTATTACCGGCTTTGAAACATTATTATTTTTATTTTGATACTTTTCTAGCTCTTGTACGATTTTATCATTGCCTTTTTCTCGTGCTAATGCTAGTACTGTCTTACCATTTATATTTTTAAGATCTAGATTAGTTTTTTTATGACATAAAAGGTTAGTTAATCTAGCTGACCCACTTTGAACAGCGTACATCAATGAAGTAAAACCTAGATTATTTTGGGCATCAATATTTGCATGATTTGCTAATAATTTTATCATTTTCATATTTTCGTTTTGCACCGAAAACAAAAAAGGCGTGTTGCCTTTGGAATCAACCACTTCTAAATTAACTTTGTACTTAATTAATAACTCTGCAATTGTTATATTTGAATTTCTTATTACATAATTAATTAACGATTCTTTAGAATTGGGAATAGTTTGATTTGGATTAGCGCCAGCCTCAAGACAAGACTGAACTTCACGCGTGTTTCTTTGCTGAAGAGCATCAATTAAGGCTTTATCTAAATTTGATTGTTTTTGTGATGATGATTTATTAGCTGTAACAGCACGTATTTTACTTGAATCCAAGATCATGCTCCAAATTTTAAGTTGATATAATAATGTAAGTTAATATACCAAGTTAAAATTTAAAAGCAACAAAATCTCGGGTTTGTATCAAATAACAAGTTATATGACTTTGTTTGTTTTTTTATTTTGCTTTTCAACTTCTTCGATATTATCCAATTCTGCTGTTTCACGGTTTCGTTTGTTTTTTGAAAAAATAACAGCGGTAGATATATTTGTAATGCTATTGTTATTAACTAATGATACATTTAAATCACATTTTATTTTTTTAATCTCTAACATTTTATTAATTTTATTTGTTGTTATTTCTATACTTTCTGCAATCACCTCTCTTGAAAGCACAAAATATCGTTGTGAAAATAAATAAGCTAATATTTCAGCTGGGGTATTTTGAGTATTTAAATGAGAATTAGCATAGTCTGGTTGGTTTGCAGATCGCCAATATAAACGAAATATTTCAGTTTTCATTCTTAAAAATTCTGCCTCTTTAAAACAACTGACTAATCCATACTGAGCTTTTGAGCGTTTGAAATTAAAATATTTTGAAACGACTATAGTTTGAGCGGGATATGAAAAACGACTGAGAGGGAAATTGATCTGATGATTATTTTGAATATCCATCACTTGTTCAAAGGTCATCGACCCTAAAATCAAAAAGGCAGAAGGAATCCCTTTAGCTGTGTCAATTGCCATCATTAATGCATTTCTTTTATCGTTGTCTACTAAAAAGACATTCGCTTTAGCCTTTAATAAAATATCAACGATTTCAGTATGACCATGATTTGCTGCACCCATCAGAGCTGTTTGCGCAAAATAAAGATCTGTTGCATTTATTTCAGCCCCAGCTTTTATTAATAGGTTTACTATTTCTTTCTTTCCATTCCAAGAAGCCGTGATGATAGGTTTCATACCAACCCCAGGCTCAAGTTCGTTCACATTCACACCAGAATCTATAAACATCTGAACTTTTTCAGTATCGCCCTCTCGAATCGCATTCATTAAATTTTTAATAGTTTGGGCTGGAGGTGAAAACAGATAATTTCTCACCTTGCCGCAATAATAACTTACTGTATCCATGATGCGACTCCAAAATAATAAAAAAGGCTCATACCAGAATTCAATAAGATATGATGATATAAACGTTATATAAGCGTTGATTTTAGTATGTTAGCTAGTTTTTTATTATTTTATAGTTAAAAAAACTAGCTTATTATAAACGAAGCATTAAGTTTAGTGAATAAACTTTTTAGAGAGGATACACGTTTTAGGGCTGCTTTTATTTAATATTTTTTACGCATTCTTCTTTCTTCTTCATCTTGTTCTTCCAGAAGCCTTTTTATTAATGGTGAATCTGGTGCGCGAACCGCTTTATATTGTGGCGTATTTGTATTCCGGTTAGTTATCGCGTTTTTCCGATTTTCCAAATTTTTTCTTTCAAGATGAGTAAACAACTTATAGAGGTCTAAGTGACCGCCTGCGGATTTTAAAATTTGAACTTTAGCAAAATCGTCTTCCGCAAGAGCTTCACTCAACTGTCTGTTTATTTTCTTTTGGCTCCATAATGCATAAGGCAAATTATCGGTAATTTTTGAAATATAAGATTTTATAGTATCCATAGTATACTCCTGTTAATACTTTCTTAAGATGGTTTGCGTCACTCTTTTTTGTGTTTAAGCTTGTTACGACGCTGACGTTTTTCTTTCCATTTGACTAGATTCGTGCGAGTGTCTTTTTTCTTGTCATCCCCAACATAAGGGTTAACTACCGTGCGGGTTTCAATTCGCATCGGCGTGCCTTCTAATTTTAAGGCATCTAAAAACGCATTCATGAGATAGCGTTTGTAACTCGTTGGCAAATGCTCGGTCTGATTACCATGAATAACAATAATGGGTGGATTATGGCCCCCACAATGCGCATAGCGCAATTTAATTTGTCTGCCATTTGCTCTAGGGGGAGCATGGGCTGTCGTCAGTTTTTCTAAAATAATGTTGAGTTTTGCAGTGGGGATATCTTTCATGGCAGATTCATAGGCTTTATTAACTGCCTCAAATAAGTGACCTGTGTTCGTGCCATGTAAAGCAGAAATGGTAAAAATTTTCGCAAATTTTGCAAACGGCAATTTACGCTTAATTTGTTCTTTTATCGTTTCTTTTTGTTCTAAGGGTAAATTGTCCCATTTATTAATAGCTATCACTAATGCTCGGCCTGCTTCGATACAAAAGCCCAGCAAATTTAAATCGTGATCGGTTATGCCTTCTTGGGCATCCATCACAAAAATCACGACATTCGCATCTTCTACTGCTTGAAGCGTTTTAATCACTGAAAATTTTTCTATGCCTAATTCTACTCTGCCGCCGCGTCTTACGCCCGCGGTATCAATTAAAGTATAGATATTATCCATGTGATCAAAATCGATATAAACGCTATCACGCGTGGTGTGAGGCGCATCGTAAACCAACACCCGTTCTTCACCTAATAAGCGATTAACTAGGGTGGATTTACCGACGTTAGGCCTACCAATAACCGCAATTTTAACGCGTTTAGGCGTATCATCTTCTTCTGTTTCAGCTTCAGGTGTTATTTCTGGTGGAAAATGATCTTTAAATAAAGTTTGAACTAAATCGTGTACCCCCATACCATGGGCACTCGAAATTCCAAACGGACCAATGGGCAAACCCAGTTTATAAAATTCGCCTGAATGGCTGTGCCAATCCATCCCATCAATCTTATTTACCACCAAACAAACAGGTATAGACAATAATCTAAATTTATTAGCCAGCTCGGTGTCTACATTGGTTAAGCCGGCACGGGCATCCACCAAAAATAAGACTAAGTCGCTTTCTTGAATGGCTTGCCATGCTTGTTCTGTTGTTTGTGTATCGATATCTTCAATGGCTGAAGCCTTTTCGCCAATACCACCCGTATCGATAACAATGTAGGGCCTTTTTCCAATTTTACCCATGCCATAGATTCTATCTCGAGTGATACCTGGCGCATCCATCACCAAGGCATCTCGAGTTCGAGTTAAATAATTAAAAAAAGTAGATTTGCCAACATTGGGTCGACCAACGATGGCAATAACGGGGACTTTATTTTTCATAGAACAACTGCATATCTATATTAAAGGTAAATTAAAATTGAATTCGTGCGGCGGTTAACTTGCCTTCTTTAGACATCAAATAAGCCATGTCCTGTGCTACCACCGGAGATTGCATAAAATGATGACCTTTAAACTGTTTTTTCTCTAACAGCTTTCCTTCTTTTTTATCTAAAAAGATCACTTGGCCACTTAAAGTACCCACTAAAATTTTATCTTCATAAATCGCGGGCCCTGTTAAGGATTCTTTTTGGTAATCAGCTTGTTTCCATAAAGTGGCGCCTGTTTTGGCATCTAATGCCCATAATATATTTTTATTATCTGTTAAATATAAAACATCGTTTTCTAAAGCCATATTATGCTGTGTATCAATTTCTCTCTCCCACAAGGTCATGCCTGTGTGAAGATTAATTCCCACTGTTTGGCCCTGAAAGGCAGAAGAAAAAACGGCTTGCCCATCACTCAGTAAATCAGCCGAAATATCAACCATTCTGTCTAATTCAGAATGGCCTTTGGGTGTTGCAATCATTTTTTCCCAAAGGAGTGAGCCTGTTTGCAGATCAAAGGCCAATACTTTGCCACTCGCAAAACCACTTAACACAACATTGTCTTCTACCACAGGTGCGCTACCTTGTCGCAAAATTAATTGAGGTACAGCTCTGTCAAAAGTCCACACAATTCGGCCCGTCTCTGCATCTAATGCATAAAACTTGCCATCCATGGTATTCACAAAAACAAATTCATTATTGGCTTTAGGGGCAGCTAAGATTTCACTCGCCAAAGGGGTTTTCCACAATATCTTGCCTTTGTTATTGGCATCTAGGGCAATTAACTTACCTTCTTGTGAACCCAAAAAAAGCTTATTATCATGAAAATAAGGACCCGCAGTGAATTTATAATGTAGTTTATTCTGCCAAACCATTTTACCGGTTTGAGCGTTCCGGGCATTCACTGTGCCATTGGGATCTGCGATATAAATAAAGTCAGATGAAACAGAAGGCGCAAGTTTAATCGGAAAATCTGCCGAATAAAACGCAAGCGTACGATATTTTGCGTCCCATATCGGTTTAAGGCTTGCCACACTTGGTTGGGAAACACAGCACCCTAATATGATCGCCGCAATCCATTTTGTATATTTCATCATCATGCTAAAACTCAATCCTATTGTTTTAAATCGATTTCTTCTAATTTCATCCGTAAAATGGGTCTTTTTTCACCTTTTGTGGGATCGTTTTCTATTGCAGCTAAATACGCCTGCCTGGCTTTAATTAAATCTTGCTTGAACAAATAATAATCGCCTTTCACTTCTTCTAGCAAAGTCAAATAACCACTATTAGCAGCTTGTTTCAATACTTTTTCTACGTCATCCCATTTTTCTTGGGATAGATAAAGACGAGCCAAACGCACCGTCGCAATACTTTTTAGTTCTTGCACAGTGGCTTGATTTTGTGCGTAATTCAGTTGCTTTGCCGCTTCTTCATAATTTTTTTCGTCTACGGCAGTTTTAGCCTGCATAAGCGCGGCTAATGTCGCGTAGCTGCTTTTACCATATTGCGTCATTAATTCATCGGCTTTTTGCTTTTGCGTGGTCAAGTCACTTTCTTCGTGACTTTTTAGCAATAAGTTATATTTATCAGAAGCAATATTACGCTCCGATTCTTGGTGGTGTTGAAAAGCTTTAAAGCCCAACACGGCAGCTAGGGTTAATCCTACTGTCCAGAGAATGATTTTGTTGTTATTTTTCCACCATTGACGTAAAGCATCTAATTGTTGCTCTTCTGTACGGTAAATTTCCACGCTGACATTCTCCTCGATTATAAATGCCCAAGTAAAAAAGCAACCAAACTCTTTTGTTCAATTGTCACTTGAGGTTTGTCTTCTCTTAAATATTTGATGGTTAACGTTTCATTTTTCAATTCATCTTCGCCTAAAATGACCGCTAATTTAGCGCCACTTTTATCTGCTCGTTTAAATTGTGACTTGACACTTCCCCCTGCCAAATCCGCAACTAGCTTAATATTAGCAATATGATTTCGCGCATTTTCAACTAAAGGCAAACCAATTAAGACTGCATCTAAGGTTAAAAATACGCAATACACGTCTGCTATGCTAGGGGTTGCAACCTGCCCTTCTAATTCTAATAAGGCCACAATACGTTCTATGCCTATGGCAAAACCTACTGCTGGGGTGGGTTTACCCCCTAGTTGTTCTACTAAAATATCGTACCGACCACCCGCGCACACGGCACCTTGCGCGCCCAAATCTTGGGTGACCCACTCATAAACTGTTTCAGTATAATAATCTAAGCCACGAACCAACCTGGGTTCAATGCTAAAAGATAAATGAGATACCTTTAATATTTTTTGAAGGCGTTCAAAATGTGCCAATGATTCAGGTGTTAAATAATCCAATATACTGGGAGCGGCTTTTACTAAAGCCTGCATCTGTGGATGCTTGGAATCTAAAATTCTGAGTGGATTACTGGTTAATCTTCGTTTTGATTCTTCGTCTAACTCATCTATTCTTGCAGTAAAATATTTTACCAAGGCTTCTTGATAACCCATTCTAGCTGAAAATGAACCTAAGGTGTTGAGCTGCAAGCTAACACACCGCTCTAATCCAAGGAGTTTGAAGAACCGAGCCATCATCAAAAGCTGTTCCGCTTCAATTTCTGGACCCGCTAATCCGAAAGATTCTACCCCTGCTTGATAAAATTGGCGATAACGTCCCTTCTGAGGGCGTTCATAGCGAAACATAGGGCCACTGTACCATAGTTTTTGGGATTGATTATGGATCAGGCCATGCTCTAACACTGAGCGCACACATTGCGCTGTGCCTTCTGGTCTCAGGGTCAGGCTTTCTTGGTTTCTGTCATCAAAGGTATACATTTCTTTTTCAACAATGTCAGTCACTTCACCAATAGAGCGAGCAAACAGCGCTGTCTTTTCTAAAATGGGTAAGCGAATTTCTTGATAGCCATAGCCAGTTAAGATACTTTTAAATGTATTTTCGACAAAATGCCAACGAGAAATTTCCTCTGGCAAGATATCTTTTATGCCTCGGATAGCGGTTATTGCCTGCTTAGATTGGGTCATCTTGCTGAATACTCTCTTAAAGACTCACGTATACTTATAATTCTTTTAATAATTTGGCAAGCTTAACCCAGTTACTGATCAGAAAAAAGGGGCACTGGGCCCCTATAAGATGAATAAAGATTATTTAATAATTATTTACTGACATACCAACGACCATCATTTCCTTGGCAAGCCGTGTTGTAGACTGTTTCACGATGACCATCTATATAAGCAGTAGATTGAAATTCACGGCAATATTCGCCATAAGAAGAACGACCATCTCTTACTGCTCTCACATTACCATGGTGACCGTTGTGAGGATTATGCCAGCTGATATTTTGGCCTACAGCTGAGCTTCCTGCACGATAATAAGCTTGTTGTGCACGAAGCCTATCTGCTTCATCCATACGCGCACCAATATGGCTACCTGCCATAACGCCTAATATAGCGCCTGCTGCAGTAGTGTATAACCGACCGCTACCACCGCCAAATTGCGCGCCAGCTAATGCACCCGTCGCCCCACCTAATAGTGCGCCAGAATCACGATTTTGCATATTGTCACAACCTGAAAGACAAACAATTACCATTAATACGGCTGCGGGTATCATGGCTAAGCGACGCATCGATTTCACTTTATTCATTGTGGTGTTCAGCAAAGCTGCCCCCTAAATCTGTTGATATATATAGCTCTAAAAAATCCATATAAAAATATTCCCTTCTTGGCCTAACAGGGATTTCGGCCTTCCCAATCATTTCTTTAATTTCTAAAAATATGACCTACACTTAGACTTACTTTTTTAAGATTTATCCAAGATTTTTGGTAGAAGGTATGAATTAACAGATGAGTATGAATCAGACAGGGGCTTCTTTATCGCCCTATTATGCCGGAAAACTCAAGCTTTCAGAGCAAGAACTAGAACAAATACAGACGTTTTTAGACACTGTGCATGAAACACTGCATATACCTTTGGTACTGCAAGAAAGTAACCCAGAGTATCCTATTGTCTTAGCAGAAAATCATCACGGGATTTCTATCGAAGAACATGAAAATTTGATTCGTTTCATTCAGAAAAAATATCGGATGGATAAAACAAAAATAACTTTAAAAATTCTCATCAGCAGCAGCCAAAATCGGGTGCATATTGGGTTGCCTAAAACTTTGATCAGAGAATTTTTAACTTCATTAAATCCCCCTGCTCGCTAGAAGCTCACGACCCCCTTTACCAAAGGGGGCCGAACGCACGTAGTGCAGGCG
>CADEEZ010000011.1:3393-63968 GCA_902826485.1 uncultured Gammaproteobacteria bacterium | reverse complement strand
TAATTAACCGATAACTGTGCAACAGGTAAAGGCGTATCAACCGATGTCATTTGTTGTTGATCATGGATAACCTGAGCTTGTTCTACACTGATAATAGGCTCAACAGGGGCACTGACTGTCGCTGTGTCAACACTCGAAACAAAGTGGTTATCTTGCCCTGAAGAGTTGAAAGTATTTTCAGATAGTTTTTTCCCCGCTGGCGCTTTATCTTTAGAGTTTGGGTTAGATAAACTTTCACTTAAAATGGGCTCAGCTACCACCTCAGGGGTGGTATTTTTTTCTTCTTCTTGTAAAACTTGATTAATGATATCTTCATTTTTTTCTTGACGCGTATTCAAACAAGTTAAAGTAACAATTAACACCAGAATACCGAGTATACTTCCGCCTACCACACCAAACCAAAATTTGTCTTTATGAATAGTTAGGGCGACTCTGGGTTGGCTTAAGGTTTTAAGGCTTTCTTCTTGCGGCGTTTTGTAAATGCCTAATGCATCGAATTCGCTTAATATTTCTTCTGGTGAAAGTTTTAATAATTTGGAATAAGAACGCAGATACCCTCGAACAAATGCACGGGCTGGCAAATGTGCATGATAATCATCTTCTTCTAGCGCTATCATTACGCGTTCAGGTAAATATAATTGACTTGCCACATCCCACGTACTTAATCCAAAGGATTCGCGTGCACGCTTTAGTTTTTCACCAGGTCCTTTGGTTGTCAAAACATCATTTTCTTCTTGCATAAACATACCTTTGTTTAAGTGGGTTAACATAAATTAAGAAAAATGGGCCAACTGCTGATATTCAGGCGAATCGTGAAATTCGCTTTTCAATAAAAGCATATAGCTTGCTTCTTTATCTTTATATTTTAATATGCGCGCTAGTTGAACACCCACATATAAAGATCGGGGTGTTTGATTGGCTGCCAGTAAATATCGATTGTATAACTGCCAAGCTACGACAGAATTATTTTGTTCATAATTCATATAGGCCAATTCGAGCAAACTATTTGCGCGATGAATATCTTGACGAACGGCTTTTTCAAAATACGTTCTGGCTTTTAGTTTATTTCCTGCGGCCAATTCACATAATCCGGCATTTTCTAATACCGAAGCAGACTCAGGATAGGTTTTGTCTTCAAGGGCTTTTTCAAAGGAACGATTTGCTTGTTCATATTTGCCTTGCCGACATAAAAAAGCACCATATAAGTTGTGACTGACAGCCCATGTTTTATTCATTCTAATGGCTTTTAAATAAGACTTTTCGGCTTCTTCGAACTCACCGATTGATTCGTAATAGCGACCAAAAGCTGCCTGCACATCAGGAAGGTAAGGCGCCAATTCCAAAGCGCGTTGAAGTTTTAATTTGCCGCGCGAAGGTTGATTGCTATCTAGGTAAGCTAATCCTAACTCAACATTTAATTTAGCGGCTTTTTCAGGATTGAATTTTTTAGTGAACTGTTCAGGTTCTTCTTTAAGCTGCTCATTTGTATTTTTTTGAGCTGCAGCAGGAGAAGCGGATTGACTACACCCACTTATCAATAAGGTCGATAGATTAACGGACAGTATAAGAAGACCGCAAATCAAAAATTGTTTGTTCATTTTATTACTTAGGCAAGGTGCTTATAAATTAAGATTATCCTGCTCTACTATAATCTAATTTTGAGCTTACGAGTAGCAACTAAATCTAAAAATAACTTTTCTTAAATGCGGTCAACTATCTCACTAACAGGGATTTTGGCTAAAAATCTTTCTTGGCGTTTGGTTCTGTCTTTAATCTGACCGGCTAATTGACCGCAGGCTGCGGCGATTTCATCGCCCCGTGTTTTACGAATGGTCGTAATAAATCCGGCTTTCATTAAAATAGTCTGAAAAAGCTCAATGGCTTCGTCAGTTGAACGCTCATAATCTGCACCCTTAAATGGATTAAAGGGGATTAAATTCACTTTAGAAGGTAAGTGCGCGAGTACTTTAGCTAATTGTTTAGCATGTACCGGCGTGTCATTTACGTTTTTAAGCATGACATATTCAATGGTAATCACTCGATTTTTTTGTTTGCTCACATACCGTTGGCAAGCGGCAATTAACTGATCGATAGGATACTTTTTATTAATGGGGACTAAAATATTTCTAAGTTCATTATTGGGCGCGTGCAATGACACCGCCAAACTCACATCTAAGGCATCGGATAATTTGTCTATATTGGGTACCACACCAGAAGTCGACACCGTGACACGTTTTTTAGATAAACCATAAGCCAAATCATCTACCATGAGATTCAATGCGCTTAAAACATTATCGGTGTTCATCAAGGGCTCGCCCATCCCCATCATCACCACATTACTGATGACCCTGCTTGCGCCAGGTAAAAAGACTTTTTCAGCCTTGAGTTCATGACATACGGTCCAGATTTGGCCAATAATTTCATGCGACGTTAAATCTCGATGAAACCCCTGCTTACCCGTATGGCAAAAAGTGCAGTTTAGACTACAGCCGGCTTGAGAAGAAATGCAAAGCGTCGCACGGCTAGGCTCAGGGATATAAACAGCTTCAATTAGGCTGCCACCAGTATTAAATAACCATTTGCGTGTACCATCTTTAGAGAGATGTCTTTCATGCACAAGCGGTGGTTCAATCACTGCTTTTTCTGCCAATTGCTCTCTTAAGGCCTTACTGAGGTTATTCATCTCGTCGAAAGACGTCATGCCTTCATGATGGATCCACTTTAAAATTTGGTCGGCACGGTACGCTTGGGCACCGATGCCAACCAAAAACTCACGCAGTTGGGGGCCACTTAGCCCTAAAAGATTAACGCGTTCTTGCACAAATTTCCTCGGGTCTAAAGAAAAAGGCAATTTCTGTTTTGGCATTTTCTAAGGAATCTGACCCATGAACGGCATTTTCATCGATAGACTTAGCAAATTCAGCACGAACTGTGCCTGGCGCTGCTTTTTTAGGATCGGTTGCGCCCATCACATCACGGTGTGATAAAACGGCATTTTCGCCTTCTAAAACTTGCACTATCACAGGGCCTGAAGACATGAAATTCACTAAATCAGTAAAAAACGGGCGCTCACGGTGAATCGCATAGAATTCACCTGCTTGAGAAACAGTTAGATGCATCATTTTAGCGGCAATAATTTTTAAGCCAGCTTTCTCAAAACAAGTGTAAATATCACCAATGTGATTTTGACCTACCGCATCGGGCTTAATAATAGATAAAGTTCTTTCCACAGCCATTTGAATACTCCCTAGATATATAAATAAAGTTGGCCATTATAACTAACTAGCCTAGGGTTTGCCAATCAAAAGCTTTGTTGGTAAACTAGTTTTATCTTTTAACCATTAACTTAGCAAGATAAATCAATATGGATCATATAAAAAACTTCATTAATAAAAATGTTAAGCATTTTTATTCTAAGTGGTTGGGCGAAGACGATATAAATTGGGCTTTATATAAAGCTGCTGACTCGGGGATACTTCTCGAAGTCGCTTTATTAATATTAGCCGGCGCTGATTTAGAAAAAAAAGACAGTTCTTTATACACACCTTTACATAAGGCCGCAGCAAATCACCATAATTACACCATGAAAGTATTAATTTGGGCAAAAGCCAATATCAATGCAAGAACTCATAGGGGATTCACTGCCGTGTCGCTGGCCTCCAGAAGTGGCAACATTGCCGGTGTTAAGTTATTAATTAAAGAAGGTATTGAGCCTAAAGCGATAAGCGAAGCCCTCATTGAGGCCGTACTAGAAAACCATCCTGAAATAGTAGATATCTTAATTCAAGCGGGGGCGACTGTTCCAACAAAAGCAACTGGTTTATATGGCACTCTCCTCGAACTTGCAGTCAGAAAGAATATGAGGATGGGATGGTCTATCTATAATGGCATGCCAACAAAACGAATTGACGAAGTGATTTCATACGTACAGAAATACAACGTGGATTACAAAAATAACTTTGATAAGTACACTGAAAATTGGCAACCATTTATTAACAAACGCATAAAAACAATTCAACTAGAACTATTCGCATTATTTGGTGCTTGCATACTAAAAAAAGATAATGAAAATTTTGCTACCATCCAACCACCTGAGTTAATTGCCCTGCAACTATCTGAACGTTTCCCAGAATGGTATAGGTCAAGATTAGAAGAGGATTTAGAACTGGTATTTAAAACCCTTAATAAAATGGCTGTCGATAAGCCAACTTTTCTTAATAAAGCCGCTGCTTGTTTTTTACCTTGTTTTAAAAATCAATCTGAAGATACTATACAAGAAAATGATACCCTAAAACCACCAAGCGTCAAAATTATACCTCCCAAGGTGAAACAACCTGCAAACCAGCATAATTAAAATCTTTTGTGTTTCGAGTGACGATACGTAAATCATGGTACAACGCAGTAGCAGCAATAAGACTATCAATAGCGGGAAACGGTTTTTTTATTTCTGCCTGTAAGCGGCCCCAACGATCAGAAATTTCTTTGCTTATAGGTAAAACACGTTCAGAAAACCATTGAGGCAAATCAATTTCTAGCCAAATTCTTAATTTTTCTTTTCTTTTTTCTTCAGGGATCATTTCTACGCCCTTTCGAATCTCCCCTAATGTTAATACGCTTATATATAGCGCTTCATTAGGTACTGTATCAAACCATTTAATAACTTGTACGCTCGGTTTTGCTCTAACTAGCTCAGAAATAACATTGGTATCTAATAAATAACTCATAAATCGATTTCTCTTGTTGAAGAATCATCACGATTTATTTTTAGATCAACGCCAAACAAAGGAGATTGGCGCATAAACTCAACGAAACCAAGTTTGGGTTTTACTAGAATACTGTATTCAGCAACAGACATAACCACCACCACCGGCTCCCCCCGTAAAGTAATCTCTTGGGGACCTTGTGTGGTCGCTTCTTTCACGACTTCGCTAAGCCGTGCTTTTGCATCTTGTAACTTCCAGGTATGCATAATTACACCTATTTTTAACAAACTAGTCTGACTAGTTTAACCTTAGCAAGTTTTTAACTATTTATCAAGATTAGCTTACTGTTTTTTGCAAGATATTGCCTATATCTACTGCTCAATTTAGCCCAATTTATCATTTTGGGGTTCTTGTTCTTGTGTATTTCACTTGAACCCAATATTCTTCATGGCCTATAGATTCGCTGTACAGTTTATTTTTCTTTACTGTGTTTTCATCAATCTCGTTTCGGTTGCATAAATCATTTTGCTTCTTGAGTCCATTAGTTGCGTTTTTAGCTTCTTGTCTACAAGACAGTGGCGTGTATGTCTTTGGCCAAGCAGATTCATTTTCGCAATTTTTCTTCCCTATATTGCTATAGGAATAGTTATAATTCACAGTATCCTTACTCATCTTATTCTCCAAAAAAGATTATTAACATTGGTCACATCTCGAGAATAACATGAGTAAAAATGTATTTACAGGAGAGATTATTCAGAAACCTGATTAATAGAATATTTGGGTATTTCGACCACTAAATCTTCATTATCTACGATTGCTTGGCAGCTCAGACGAGATTGGGGTTCTAAACCCCAGGCTTTATCTAATAAGTCTTCTTCGCGTTCTTCTATTTCCGATAAGCTGTTATACCCCTGGCGGACTATAACGTGACAAGTAGTACAAGCACATACCATTTCACAGGCATGTTCGATATCTATGCCATTATTTAAGGCCAATTGGCATATGGATATGCCAGGTTCAGATTCTACCACTTTGCCTTCAGGGCATATTACGGGATGAGGTAAAAAAGTGACTTTAACTTTATTTTTATTATTCATATTTATATGCTCAAACTCTCTGATAAACGAGACAAACTAATAGGCACTAATAAATTTTCTAATGATTTTGTACTATCAATAATGGGCTTTATTTCAGATTGCTCAACAATCTGAGTTAAAATATCAAAAGCTGATTTAATATCAGGATAACTCGCATCACTGTTATCTAAATCTGCCAGTAATATTTTGGCATAATCTATTATTTTATTCGCTTCGCGTTTAGCCTCTGCTAATTGACGAGCAATGATATCGGTTTTTGCATTTTCCGCGGCTTTTAAAACAGCCGAATCGATGTCTACTCTTGTTAAACCATAAGTCGGCTTAACTTCAACCTGATGAGAGTGATTCGTGGTGGTTTCTTTTGCTGTGACCGTTAATAAACCATCTACATCGACCGTAAACGTCATGGCAATACGTAATTTACCTTGTGGCAAAGCAGGCAAGCCTTTTAACTCAAATTCTGCCAATGAACGATTGTCTTTGACTAATTCCCGCTCACCCTGCACCACTTTGATTTTAAAGCCTGTTTGATTATCTTGATAAGTAGTATACGTTTGGGTGACACTAACAGGTAATTTTGTATTACGGGCAATGATTTTTTCTGTCACCCCACCCATTAATTCAATACCTAAAGATAAGGGCACCACATCTAATAATACCGTATCGGTTTGACCCATTAATTTAGCCGCTTGTAACACTGCGCCTATCGCTACCACTTTATCAGGATCGACTTCTTGAGATATCGGCAACCCAAAGGCTGTATCTAGCGTTTTATATATAGCCGGGACACGAGTGGCTCCCCCGACTAAAATAATTTTATTTATTTGAGTTAAACTTAGCTTAGCATCTTGTATACAAGCTTTAGTAATGTCTATGGTCTTATCTATTAAGGGTTTGATTAATTTATCAAAAATATCACGGGTGACAAGTTTAAATTCAGTCTGTTCTGTTAAAGCTTCTTTGATCTCTCTTGCTTGGCGCCAAGTTATCGATGCGCTATCTGAAGATAGATTTTGATTAAAATAGTCGATAATACAAGCATCCATATCATCGCCACCTAAAGCGGTATCTCCCGCTGTGGCCAATACTTCAAATACGTCTTGATGGAACTTTAAAATAGACACATCGAATGTGCCACCGCCTAAATCATATACCAGATAAATGCCCTTATCTTGTTTATCATAGCCATAAGCTAATGCAGCCGCAGTGGGTTCGTTTAATAATCTTAATACGTTTATACCGGCTAATTCAGCAGCTGCTTTAGTGGCTTGTCGTTGACCATCATCAAAATAAGCCGGCACGGTAATCACAGCCCCCGATAATTCATATTCAGGGTAAATCACCGCTAAATTGCTTTGAGCAATTTTAAGTAGTTTTTTTAAAATTTCGGCTGATATTTGAATGGGAGATTTTATGCCTTGGGGGGTAGACAATACAGCCAAATTATCTTGATCCGCTTGTAAAGCACGGGCTGATTGCATAGGGATATGATTTAATTCAGATAAAGCTTTACCCATAAAACGTTTAGCAGAAAATATGGCTTCTGGGCTATCTGTTGCTTGATGGCCCACTAAGATCTGCTGATTATCAGCCGTATATAAAACAACAGAAGGTAATAATGTTTTGCCATTCGAATCTTTAAATAAAACTGTTTGGTTATTTATATAAGCCCCAACCAAAGAATGGGTAGTACCCAAATCTATGCCCAGCGCAACTTTAGGTTTAACAGAAATAAGAGATTCAGATAAATCAGCCTCTGGTTCTTGAATGGTTAATAATCCCATTTTAAGTATGCTCCAGTATCTTTTTCATAAACATGACTTCTCGTATAGGCATAACCGCTAATTCGATTTTTTTTTGCTCAAATAATTCACTTATATTAGCGAGTCTAGCTTGTATATTTTGGTGTAAGTCACGTTGTAATTCTTGATTTTCATCTTGCATTTGCCAATCAAACATTTTAGCCAAAAAATCTGCAGACATCGGCTGCCGCTCTATGGTTTCTGAATTTAAATCGATGTTATTTAACAATAAAATATAACTGGCTCGTTTAATTGGACAGCTTAAGGTTTCATAAGCTTGATGCGTATACCCTAAGGCTTTTTCTGCCATTTGTTTTTCAAAATCTGATTTACCATGAAAATTATCAGGATGGGTATTTTTAGATAACCTATAATAGGCTTCTTGTAGCCTCGCTGTATCTACTTCGTAAACTTCAGGTAAATTAAGCCATTTAAAAAAATTAACCTGCATTAATCTTGACCCGATTTTAGGGTAAAACTTTCGCCACAACCACATTCAGCCGACACATTCGGGTTATTAAACTTTAACCCTTCTTTGAGGGTTTCCTTGGCATAATCAATTACCGTGCCGCCTTTTAAAAATTTAAAATAAATTTCGGCATCGATGGCAAGCTTAAAATCAGGATAGGTTAATACTATATCGGTTACCGTGTTTAAATCTTTTTCATATAAATAGGCTAAAACATATTCATAACCAGAACAGCCCGCTTTTTTGACGCTAACGCGAATACCCAATAAGTTGGGCTCTTTGGCTAATTTTAACGATTTTTGAATATGCGCATAGGCAGACTCGGAGATAAGCACCCCTGAATCGTTCTGGCTTTGCAGTTGCGTAGGCAGAACCGGATTAATGATATTATTTTCTGATAGGTTTTCTTGCATGGTACACATCTCAATTTTGGGATCTTTAACCCCCTTTGACAGGGGACCGGCTTATGAGCAACGCGAATATGACGGGGGGATGTTGTGGGAAAAATAGCCAACCATGCTCACATCCCCCCGCCCATTTTCGCTTCGCTCAATGGTCGACCCCCTATCAAAGAGGGTATAAAAAATCCGATTTCAAATCAAAATAAATTAGACCGCTTCAGCCATATTTAGTTCTTGTTTTTTCTTATAATCTTTAATCGCCGCTAAAATCGCGTCTTCAGCCAATAAAGAACAATGGATTTTTACCGGTGGTAAGCTTAATTCTGCTGCGATTTGGGTATTTTTAATCGTCGCGGCTTCTTCTAGATTTTTGCCTTTAAGCCATTCTGTTGCTAAAGAGCTAGAAGCAATTGCTGAACCACAACCAAAAGTTTTAAATACGGCCTGTTCGATAATACCTTGTGGGTTCACTTGTATTTGCAATTTCATCACATCACCACAAGCAGGCGCACCCACCATGCCGGTGCCCACTTGGCTGTCAGTTGCATCTAAACTGCCGACGTTTCTTGGGTTTTCATAATGATCAACCACTTTATCGCTATATGCCATTTTTAGTTACCTGTTATTTTACCTAATATTTTGAAACTAGTGCCCTGTCCATTCAATGGTCGACAAATCAATGCCTGCTTTGTACATATCCCAGAGGGGTGACATTTGTCTTAATTTATGAACGGTTGCTTTAATTAATTCTATTGCTTGATCGATTTCTGCTTCGGTTGTAAATCTTCCAACCGAAAAACGTAACGAACTATGCGCCAATTCTTCGCTTAGCCCTAATGCATGTAATACATAGCTTGGCTCAAGGCTAGCTGAGGTACAAGCTGAACCAGAGGATATTGCTAATTGTTTTAACCCCATGATCAACGATTCGCCTTCAACATAATTAAAACTAATATTTAATATGTTTGGCACACGCTGAACTGCATCGCCATTAATTTGAACGGCTTCAATAGATTGTACCCCCGCCCATAATCTATCTGATAACGCTTTAGCTTTAGTATAATCTTGTTGCATTTGTTGTTTGGCTATTTTGCAGGCCGTGCCTAAGCCCACAATTTGATGCGTTGGCAGTGTACCTGAACGCATGCCTCTTTCTTGGCCACCACCATGAATTTGAGCCTCTAGGCGCACACGGGGCTTACGACGTACATATAATGCCCCAATGCCTTTAGGACCATAGATTTTATGACCAGAAACGGACAATAAATCAACACACATCACCGATAAGTCTATCGGGAGTTTGCCCGTAGATTGCGCGGCATCTACGTGAAACAAAATATTTTTTTCGCGAAGATAGGCGCCTATTTCTGTAATGGGATGAATCACCCCTATTTCGTTGTTTACATGCATTAATGACACTAAAATAGTATCAGGACGAATTGCTGCAATTACTTGCGATAAACTTAATAAGCCCGATATATTCGGCGTTAAATACGTGACTTCAAACCCTTCGCGTTCTAGCTGACGACAAGCATCTAGCACGGCTTTGTGTTCGGTTTTGCAGGTAATAATATGCTTGCCTTTGGTTTGATAAAACCGAGCAGCGCCCTTAATGGCTAAATTATTGGATTCAGTTGCCCCGCTTGTAAAAACAATTTCACGCGGATCGGCATTAAATAAATCAGCAATATTTTTTCTGGCCTCTTCCACACTTTTTTCTGCTTGCCAACCAAACGAATGGGAGCGAGAAGAAGGGTTGCCATATTCATGCTGCAGGCTTTCTGTCATGGCAGAAATAACAGCGGGGTCTACTAACGTTGTTGACGCATAATCAAGATAAATTTGTTTCACTTCCACACCTAATGCTGCTAATTGGCTCTTTATAAATTTGTCGTGTTGCCACTTGTCGAATTTCTTCTGTTTTGGCTAAATCGGCTAATGTTTTGTTTTGTAAAAAAGTTTGCATGGTATTGTTTAATTCTGCCCATAGGGTATGAGTTAAACAAATTTTACCTGCTTGGCAATTATGTTTGCCACCACACCGAGTACTATCAACGGGTTCATTCACGGCTGAGATAATTTCTGCCACCGTAATTAACTCTGGCGATTTAGCTAACACGTAGCCACCACCCGGCCCCTTTACGCTGGTCAAGATGCCTTTTGCGCGTAATACCCCGGTTAATTGTTCTAAGTAGGTTTGAGATATAGATTGTCTGCTAGATAGCTCACTTACTGTCACAGGCCTATCTGACCCATGTATGGCCATATCAACTAGCGCGGTGACGGCATATCTGCCTTTGGTAGTAAGTTTCATTTGAGGGTGAATGTGTCATAGTAGACCAAAATAGTCAAGTATTCTGACTGGTATCGCGGGCATTTAAGCCTAAATTATATGTTATTATTTCAAAGGCAGGTCAAAGGGGGCTAATGTGAAAAGATTCGACTTTATCGACAATTTTTCTACTCAATGCAAAAAATGGTTTACTGACGCACAAAGTGACCGTTCTGTTCGAGTATTCACCAAGTTGCTCAAACGTCTACATCAGCAGACCATCTTTTATAAAATAATCACCTTAATATTATTATTAATGCTGGGTATCACAATTTTTCTATTTTTCTCCAGTTATCTGATTTGGTTTGCCATCAAATTCGTTGTTTTGCAGATATTGCTTCGAGGCGTTGAGTGGTATCTGAATTTTACTGAAAAAAAGCCTAGTTTTTAAGCGGCGTTTTACCCCTCATACAAAAAAAATGAACTTCAGTCTCTTAAATCAAGTCAATTCACTAAAAATTATTTAAGCATCTCTATTTGAAATGAGGGATATGCACGAGTGGACGATTTAATCGAGAAAAAAGACAAACGTGGCATTGTGTCGTTGTTGAAAAATTCATTTGGAGCCACTTTACCCACAATTTGAAAATGATCCAGTCCTGACAAAAGATATCAGCAATGCAAAAGTTGCATTAATCAATACGACGAACACGGGACAAAAACTACTCTTAACAGCTTACCAAGCGCAGGCTAAATTAACATCTAAAACTAGTATATTAGCAGAACCAGAAAAAGCGGCTGAAAACGTTAGAATAAATACGAATAAAAAAGACAATAAGCTTTAATCTTTCGACGTCTTGGACTGCTTGACCCAAAATCATCTACGTATTTAGTCATATGTCATTCAATGTTGAAACTATTTCTCAGCTAAACATCTCTTATTGTATTGTTATTGTGCAATGTATTAAGTAGGTGTATCTATGTCAGACGCTGCAGATCAAAATAGAGATCAAAAAATATCTGAATTTTATGCAAGAATCCAACAACGATCTGATGAGTTTGAAAGTTCTGAAGCAATTCTGCCTAAAAATTTAGAAGGGAAAATTAGCCTTGCAGACTTAAAAGAAATATATACCAATATTTTAGAAAACCAAGAAGTAGATAGGGAAGAATTAAAAGATGGCGCTTTCCACATCGATAAAGAGGAGACAGATCTATCCCGTACAGTTAATCTGATTTTTGACACGGTGACAGGTGATTTAGAACTGATATTAGAAACAAAAAGAAAGGTGGTTAATGAGCAAGGAGACACCGTTAAAGATAAAAACATACCTGTATTTTCAGGTACTTTTAAAAGCACAAAATCGGCTGTGCGTATAGATGCCCCTATTCCAACCCTCATGGCCAATTCGACTTTTTACTTTAATACCGATCAAGAATATAAGAGTTTATTAAAAGAAGTTAAGATTGCAGCGGATATAGTCAAAGGATTACCCCCTGAAGAAACAAAATACATCGATGTGAAAACCTTAGGCCCCGTAATAGAAAAAGACGGTTATCGCTTTGGAGATAAGAATAAACCTTATTCAGAAAAAATCAGTGTTTATTCAGAATATGCTTCTCAAGGCAGTTTGAAAAATGTTTTGGCTAATTTAGAAAAGGTCCCTCTCTCTCAGACAGATATTGATAACATTGCAATCAGTATACTAAAAGGGATCGCCATTCTCCATAGTAAAGGGATTATTCACCAAGATCTTAAACCGGATAACATCTTGGTTTATAAAAACGAACAAACCGGTGAAATGCATGCCGCTATCTCAGATTTTGGTTTAACTCATCACCCTTCAATTCAAGTAAAAAATTCATCTGGGGGGACACCGAAGTATCAATCTCCTGAAATTTATGCTGCACACAGAAATAAATACGATAGGCATAAGCAAGAGAGTCATGAAATTGTTGGGTTAAATATCTACGATAAAAATAAATCATCCTTTGATAACCCCACGGAATACCAAAAACCCCACGCTGAATTTGATATGTTTGCAGTTGGATTAATTCTTTATGAATTATATAACGATGGAAAAAAGCTTAAGCCCGATACTGATTTAAGTCAAAGCTCCCCTATTATTCAAGAATTATTGAATCCAAAGACATCAGAAAGACTGACTGCAAATGAAGTACTCGCCAGTTATTCAAATCCGGCATTGGCTCAAGATAAAGGCATGCTACAAGAACTACACGAAGCAAATAAATTAATCTCAAATTTTACTCAAGAAGCGACAGATTTAACAAAAAAGCTTAACACACATATGCTGAATAAAGATAATAATTATGATATTGAATCGATAGAACATGATTATAATAAAGTAAGTGAAACACTTTCACGAATGACAACTTTACTCTCAGGTGAGAATAAAAAAGCAGAGACATTAAATAAATTAGTGCCAAACACTTTTCAGGAACACATCAACACTTTGAATGAAGCAAAGCAAAATATTAATATATTAAAAGACTATGCAGAAGTAAAAAAAGGACAGGCCGAAATAAAAAATATGGTTGCTATTATCGATCAAGTATCACAACCCAACTCATATAAATCGTACGGTCAATTGCGTAGAGAAGCGATGGAAGCTGAGGAGCGTGCAACAGGTTATATGCCGAGTTTTACTAATTCAAGGCAAAAAGTCGCACCCTTACGCACTGAAAAATACCCAGATGAGATACAGCGTGATCTTTTAATAAATAAAGCTGAAGAGCTTAAAAACAACACCACTTTGTCACCACAAGAAAAAATAGAAATTTTGTATGCGCTTCTCACAAAAGCGAATTCTGAACTCAAACTCATCGACAAAAAAGAGTTAGCGCCCAACTCTGAGATCGCTCAAAAAATCGATATATTGAAAACAGGAATCCTGAGAACTAACACTACATTAGAAACACAACTTAAAGAGATAGACAAAAAAGAAGACAAATATCAAAACTTAATCAGTCAAAATAGCAAACCAGATACAACAGTTGAAAAAAAGACAAATCAAGGTGCTCGCCTTTAATCTTTTGGTGTTTTACTCAACACCGCTTTGCAAATTCCTCTTAAAATATGCACTTCTGTTTCACATAATTCAGCACGATTAAATAATCGGCGTAATCTGCCCATGAGCATTTTAGGTTGTTTGGGATCTAAAAAATAAATATGCGTTAACATGCTTTCAAGATGCTGATAAAAACCTTCGACAATATCGTAACTCGCCAAAGGTGCTTCTCGCGCTTCTACAGGTAAAACGGGATTTAACCCATCGTGCGCCATTTTAAGCTCATAAGTCATTAACTGTACAGCTTGAGACAAATTCAACGATGAATAAACAGGGTTAGTGGGAATATAAATATGGGTTTGTGCACGAGTTAAAGTATCGTTATCAAGCCCAACACGTTCACAGCCAAACAAAATGGCTATTTTTTTGCTGGAATCTAATTCACGTGAACAAATTTCTGTGGCTGCCGTTCGCACATCGCAACTTGGCCAGCCTAACTTTCGATGACGCGCTGTGGTGGCATAAATATAAGAACAATCTTGTAAAGCTTCATCTACGCTATCACACACCAAAGCAGCCTGAAGTACATCATCTGCCCCACTTGCCAAGGCCGTTGCCTCAACATTGGGATATCGCTTAGGGGATACAAGAGCCAAATTAGATAAGCCCATGTTTTTCATGGCACGCGCCGTTGCGCCAATGTTCCCAGGATGCGATGGCTCTACTAAAACAACTTTAACTTGATTTAAATTTAACACAGTCTACTTACTTTATTAAAATAACAATCGGCTATTATAATCGCTTACTCATCTTCTTTCGAGGCTTTTGGTCTAATCACCATTTCTAAATCAAGGGCGGCTAATAGGCGAAATATCGTTTCGATTTTTGTGGCAGGTGCGCCCAATTCAATGCTAGAAACAGTGTTTGGGTCAAGTTTACAGGTGCTTCCTGCTTCAAAATGATTTAATCCTTTTGCCTTTCGAGCTCGGGTTATTTCGGTTCCTAGAGACTTTGCTGAATAAACGAGTTGTTCCATGATTCACCTACTGATTTAAATAAATTTGGGATAAGAGTATATAAGTTTCGTTTTACTTTATCGACTAATTAATTTAGCTTACTACGTGACAATTTTTCATTCTGATTTATAATGCTCTCTTGCTCATTAACAGAACTGAAAAAGAGGCGACTATGCACCCGTTGGTTAATATTGGCGTTCAAGCTGCGCGTAAAGCCGGCCAAATCATGATACGGTCAATGGATCAGCTCCATTCCTTAAAAATTCAGCAAAAAGGCTTTAACGATTTTGTGACGAATATCGACCTTGCTTGTGAGCAAGTGATCATTGATATCATTCGTCGCGCTTACCCTAACCATATAATATTAGGTGAAGAATCTGGTTTAACTGAACCAGAATACAAAATAACTAACGCCCAAGTGGATAATGTCACATGGATTATAGATCCGTTAGATGGCACCACAAATTATATGCATGGCCTCCCTCAGTTTTGTGTCTCTATTGGCATCACGATCAAAGATCGCGTTGAACATGCCATTATTTACGATCCAGTACAAGATGAATTATTTACCGCGAGCCGAGGTTGCGGGGCGCAATTAAACGACAAGCGTATTCGCGTTGCGCCTGAAGTGGATTTTGAACGGGCTTTAATTGGTACTGGTTTCCCCTTTAGACGCACCGAAGAACTTGCCGAATTCACTGGCCGCCTCGATTCATATTTAAATTTATTTAAAAAATTAGTGCCTCAAGTGGCAGGTGTTCGTCGTGGTGGTTCTGCTGCGCTAGATTTAGCTTATGTTGCAGCAGGCAGATTCGATGGCTTTTTTGAGCAACAATTAAAAATTTGGGATATTGCTGCAGGCAGTTTATTAGTGGAAGAAGCCGGTGGATTGATTACGAGTTATGATGGCGAAAATAACTTTCTCAAAACTTGCGATGTGGTTTGTGGGCAGCAAAAAACACACAAATTATTATTGGATTTGATTCACGCAAGTTATCCGAAGTCTGCGTTGTAAAAAAAGAATTGCCCTTACCCGCCCCTTCGGGGCACCCTCTGATCCGCTCCGCGGGAGAGGGATAGGGTGAGGGTTCTTAATATACGATTTAAGGTGTCTCATCCACTTCTTTTGGTTTAGGCATTAAATGTTGGCGTTTTAACCCCAACATTAACGATAAAGCTCCTGCGATATAAATACTGGAATAAGTACCAATCACGATACCAATAATAAACGCCGTCGAAAACCCTTTGAGCGATGCGCCACCAAAAAAGAACAAGGCAAGCACCACGATTAACGTTAAAGCCGAGGTCATAAGGGTTCTGGATAACGTTTGGTTAATTGATAAATTTAAAATTTCTTCGGTAGACTGGACTCGAACTTTTCTGAAGTTTTCTCGTACCCTGTCATACACAACAATAGTATCGTTAAGCGAGTAACCAATTACTGCCAATATTGCTGCTAGCGTCGCCAAATCAAATTCTAGTTGTAAGCCTGAAAAAATACCCAAAATTAAAATAGGATCATGTAATAATGCCACGGCAGCAGAAATCGCAAATCTAAATTCAAATCTAAAGGCGATATAAACCATTGTCGCCATCAGAGCCACAATCACGGCCAAAGCACCCTGCTGAGCTAGATTATCTCCTACTTCGGCCCCTACAAATTCAACTCGTCTTAACTCGACTTTTGTTTTGTCATCTTGAAGTGCGGCAACCACTTTTTGACCCACCATTTCATTGGCTTCGGTGCTGTTTTCACCTGCTTTCGCCCCTAACCGAATTAAAATGTCATTGGTTGAACCATAAAAACTTAATTTTGCTTCAGGGAAACCATGGGTCGATAATTTTGTTCTGACTTCTTCTAAACTCACTGGGTTGCTAAATCGGCACTCTAATTGAGTCCCCCCTGTAAAATCTAGGGCAAAATTTAAGCCTTTGGTCACTAATAAAATAAGTGAAACCGCAAATAAAAGAATAGAGAAAAATCCCGTGACTTTACGAATGCCCATAAAATCGATGTTGGTTTCTCGGTGAAATAATTCCATTTTATTTACATCCCAATCGGTAATTTTTCAACATGTCGACTGCCATATAATAAATTTACAATGGCACGAGTATAGGTAACAGACGTTAACATCGAGGTTAAAATTCCGATGCATAAAACAATAGCAAAGCCCTTAATTGGCCCTGAGCCCACGCTGAATAAGATAATACCTACTATCAATGTGGTGAGGTTTGAATCGATAATCGTGGCTAACGCTCTTTCAAAGCCGCTATGTATACTGGCATGTACAGATAACCCATGCCTGAGTTCTTCTCTTATTCGTTCAAAAATTAATACGTTTGCATCCACTGCCATACCGACGGTTAAAATCATTCCCGCGATACCCGGTAAGGTTAAGGTGACGCCAATCAGGGAACACACCGCAACTAATAAGATTAAATTAATTAACAAAGCGGCATTCGCGATTAAACCAAAAAAGCTGTAATACACTAACATAGCCAAAATCACTAAGCCCATGCCCACTTCTATGGATAATATCCCTAAACGAATGTTTTCTTGCCCTAAACTTGGCCCAACGGTTCGTTCTTCGACAATAGAGATAGTCGCTGGTAATGCCCCTGCTCTTAATAATAAAGCAAGATTTTGCGCTTCAGCAGCTGATAAACCCGTGATTTGAAAACGACTCCCTAAAGGTTCGTTAATGGTTGCCACACTGATGAGCGTTTCTTCGAGTCTTTGTTTTTTAACTTCTTGGCCATCAATATTCTCGTGCGTGATTTTGGTTTCGATATACACCACGCCCATGTCTTTGCCACGGTTTTCCTTGGTTGCCTTTTTCCAATTATTTAACCCTGCGCCACTCACATGAACACTCACAGAAGGTCGACCATCGCGACTATCCGCTCCTGCTACTGCGCCTGTAATCGATTCCCCTGTTAGAATAACCCGCTTTTTCATCAACACAGGGCGTTCATGCCTGTCGCGATATAATTTAGAACCAGGCGGAATTTTGCCTTGTAAGGCCCCACTGACATCGTTATCATCGTCTCTTAATAAAAATTCTAGCGTCGCTGTTTTGCCTAAAATGTCTTTAGCTCTTGCTGTATCTTGAATCCCGGGCAACTCCACCACGACATGATTCAAACCCTGGCGCTGAACAACGGCTTCAGCTACGCCTAACTCATTAACGCGATTTCTAAGAGTAATAATGGTTTGCTCAACGGTGTTATTTCGAATTTCTTGAAGCGTTTTTTGTGTGAGCTTAGCAGATAGCTGGGTATTAAGTTCCTGTTTTGAAACAACTTCTAATTCGCCCGTAAATAATTTTTTAAGGCCTAATTCTGCTTGGTCGCGAATGGCTTTATCCGGAAACATAACGGTTAGCATCGTGCCATCATTGGTAGCCGTGATTGAACTGTACCTTATTTTTTGATTTTTTAATTCAGTACGAAACTCACCTAAATAGCCTTCCATACGACGTTTAACAGCAGAATCTACATCCACTTCCATCAAAAAGTGAACACCGCCCCTAAGATCTAAACCTAGCTTCATCGGATGCGCACCCAACCAAGTTAACCATTTGGGTGTCATAGGGGCTAAATTTAAGGCCGCTGTAACTTTATCACCTAAGTGCTGTTTTAATAAATCACGTGCTTTGATTTGATCTTCTGTATTTTGGAAACGGATGAGTAAACTCTGGTCAGACTCTAGATCAACCGCTTTGGGATGAATATTATCTTTGGCTAAAGTTGTGCTGAGATCTTGCGCAATAGTCGGTTCCCATTTCACAGCCTGCGTCGACAGTTGTAAAGCGGGATCTTCACCAAAAAGATTGGGCAGGGAATAGATTAACCCTGCCAACAAAACGATAACCAGTAACCCTAGCTTCCATGACGGTGTGCGGTTCATTGTAACTTCCCTGAATTAGCAAATGGTTTTCATTGTCCCTTTAGGTAAAGAACCTGATATAGCCTGTTTCTGAACAACCGCTTCATTATTTTCAGCTAGCTTTAAGATAACAAACTGATCTGTTACTTTAACAACTTTACCAATCATACCACCTGCAGTAATCACTTCATCATCTGCTTGAATGGATTGAATTAAATCACGCTGTGATTTAGCACGTTTGCTTTGTGGGCGCCAAATTAACAAATAAAATATCAGTAAAAAACCACCTAAGACTAAAAATTGAGACATGCCTGCCGTAGGCGAAGCAGTTGCGGCGCCGGCGAATGCCGTCTCTAAAGATAATAATAAACATGCTGTTACGGATACTGTGTAGTTGGCAAACTTAATCATAAGGCCTCTGATTTTTAAAATACAACTTCGGCCAAATCTACCTGGTTTGTTGCGAGAACGCAAACTTGAGTGTTATACTCTGCCCCGCTATTGAAAAGCCGGAGTGGCGGAACTGGTAGACGCGCTAGACTCAAAATTTAGTGTTGGTGACAACGTGCGAGTTCGATTCTCGCCTCCGGCACCAGTTCAATTAAGCAACATTTTTGACATTTAACTTAATCTGATTGGGCGTCTCATCCCTTGGACTATAGTTAGCTTGATTCCAATCTATAAAATACATTTTCTCCAGATCAATACTTTTTTGAACCCCTTCTATAAATTGATTTTTCCCGAAATCATATTTATTTTTAAGTTTATTCAGCATCTCTGTTAACGGCTGGCGTATTAAAGCAGTCGAAAATCTATTCACGGCAGCTTTTGGATTGTCTTTAAGTTGTTTTTTAAAAATATGCACCAGACTATGCAATTTGGCAGAAAATCCTAAGGCGAATAAAAATTTAATGGCATCTCGTTTATCCGGCTCAACGGCCGCTTTGTATTTAAAAAACAAGACTTGTTTTTGTTCTTGAGGTGTAACCAATTGCAGTTCTTTTAATTTAGCCATAATGGGCTTTGGATCGGTGTCTTTAATCAACTGTGCTACTTCTATCATGTATTCTGAACCAAATTTAATTTTACATTCTTTAACAAAATGAAAAAGACCTTTTTCATCACATTTAAATTTCTCTAAAAAATAAGTAAATAGCAGCTTATCAAATTCTGGAACATAATCATGAAACGCTTCTTCTAAAGTCGCTTTACGAACCCTAACAACTTCATCAATGTTGGCTTGTGGCAAAAAACCCTCAAAACTATGATAAACATACCATTCTTTATTTAAACGATCATTTTCAATTTTTTGTTCCTCATTCCCTGTAAAACGAATCAACTTTTCAACAAAGGTTAACGCTTCTTCAATGGTGGCGTTTGAAATGCCTTTCATCATAATTTTACGTTGCACTGCTGCAATGCCATCCAGCCATTTTTCTAATGCTATTTTTTGCTCATTATCGCCGAAATAACGAATAAAAATGGCAGCACGAATACAACTATTTTCTTTAACAACCCTCTCTTCTTTTAAGTTTTTAAGATCTTGTAAAGTAAAAATACTGTTGAGATCTTCAAAGCACATATTTGCGATAT
Source organism: uncultured Gammaproteobacteria bacterium (assembly GCA_902826485.1). Taxonomy (GTDB): domain Bacteria; phylum Pseudomonadota; class Gammaproteobacteria; order Berkiellales; family Berkiellaceae; genus CADEEZ01. Next base: position 43,697 of record CADEEZ010000011.1, on the reverse strand, counting down.
CCATACTGCTTGATGCTAACTTTAAAAACCCTTCTTCATTGGGGATTTTTTTATTTTTAAATTTTGCTTTAACAAAATCCATCATATCACTCAGTGCTTTCCAATGATCTATATCAAACAAATTTGCCTGCCATTTTTTTTCTAACTCTGAATATTCTTTTGGACAGGTGCCCTCAAACAATCCTTTTAGCTGCAAAACTAAAAAATGTTGCAACTGTCCAAAATGTTCTGGATCAATATGAGTGAGCAAAATTGTTCTAAAAGAATTTTCTTTAGAAAATAGCTTTCCTATTTCAGTCATGTTATTACATTGCTTAAATTTATTAATCATATCAGTAGTCACTTTTTTGGTGCAAATGACAATATTTTCTTGTTCATGATTAAATGAGTTAACCGTTTCTTCATCATTTTTTCGATCAATTATATCTAAATAGTCATTTTGAATTAATCTTGTGTAAGCTATGATAGATTTAAGTCTGTCTTGTGACCCTAAAATTTTAGTGGGTTCAATTAATTCATGGATAATTAAATCAATTTTTTCAAGCGGTACAACTGCATTAACTTTGCTCACCCTATTTAAATCAAATTTAACTAAATTCCATTTTCCTAGGGATAAATTATTTTTCAATTCGTTAAAATGCGCATATAATTCTTTTGCATCTTGTGAAATAAGTGTTAAATTAGATAATTCTTGTTCTCCAAATATGCCTATATAAATATCTTGAAGGATTTGATCTTTTTCTGCATTTAAATAAAATTGATCATATAAACTCTGCTTAATTAACCTAGCAAAGCATAGTTTAATTTGCTCAAGCTTATTTTGAAAATATTTTGCTCTGTGGGGTAACTTATTTTTTTCAGAAGACAAGCTTTGAGGTGTACTTAATCTGTTAATGGCTTTAAAGTCAATCATCATCGTTTTATGTAGTTGAATTGACTCTTTGAATTTTCTTTGTAAAATTGCATTCCATAATTTAACAAATTTTTGACATATTTCTAATTCTTGATACGCCAAATAGCCCTCTGGGATAGATTTGATTTCTCTTTCGGATAAATATCGATTAATAATTTCATAAACCTCATCAGGTGTATTGATATCAAAATAAGTGAGTTTATCTCTTATTAGATTAATTACTTTATCTAAATTTTCTGCCCCAAAAAAGTCACTCAAACTCATGTCTGCTTTTGGAACAGCTTGATTAGCTTGATGTATATTAACATCTAATAAATTAAATCCTGATTTTTCTTTGTTAAAATTAAGTTTTCCACCAATAAAACTTTCAAACCATTTTACTCTAGAAAGTTGAGTCAATGATTTTGTCTGAGGTACTGCCAACCATTCTGTTAGATATTGATATTGACTATTCCATATGTCAGGATGGTAAGATTGAAAATACTTTTTATATAAATTATATAAAGCCTCTTGATTAGATAAAATAGTAAAAATCGGTTTAATTTGATTTTTTAAACCTAGCCAAGTTGAAATTTCAGCAACCGTAATTTTTAGTGCATCCCCATTATTACTTTGCAAAGCCACATCCAATTTATTTAAAAAATAATGTTCAACCACTTTTATCGACCCATGTTTTTTTAACCACCGTTGAATTTGTTCTTCCTGATTAAAATAATCAGCTCCCTTTAGCATATCAATGGCTTTCATTAACCCTTCATCTACAATTGATTTATTCGTTTCATTTTGAGAGAGTAAAGAAACTGTATCCATTAGGCTATTAATTTGATCTTGATCTAATCTTAGAAAATTATGAGTGACATATTTCGTAAACACAAGCGAAAACAATTTACTGTCTGTGTTCACCATAAACAAATTAGTCATATTATCTGCAAAGCCTTTATAATTTTTTTCTAGAATTTTTATAATGCGTTCAGTGACAGGAAAATCTTTTCTCATTTGATAAAACCAAGCCATGTCCAGTTCATCAAGAGGTAGATATTTTTTGATTAAAAATTGAATTCGTTTTTCTATTATTTTTTCTAAAAAAGTAAGGTTTTCTGGATTGTATTGATATAAAGCATACATGGCCTCCCCAAGAAGATTTGATTCTCCGTTAAAATGAGTGATATAGCCTTCTATAAAAGGAGTAAGATCGGCAATAAAACTTGTTTTTTTCTTTTGATCATGCGCATTCAATAAGTTGATATGATTCACTATTTTGGCGTGATCTATATCCGTTAAGGTCATCCCAGAAAATAATTGACACATTTCGGTATATTTTTGTTCAATTTGTTGTTCTCTTTCATTTGTCCAAAGTTCGGCTAACTTTGGATGAAATCTCAGTAAAAAACGATAGACCGAATCATTTCCTGGATCTGTTATTTTAGACACATAGTTTTCTGAAAACATTTTAAGAAAATTTAATAAATCTTTTTTTGCATTTTCACCCGTAAACAAAGGTATGATTTTTTTTACAAACCTTGAGTCTTCTTCAACATTTTTAGGAAATCCTTCGCCCTCTAAAAGATTGGTCAACGTTTCAATACCTTTAATTTGTTCAGGCGACCAATACAGTTTTGCATATTGCAATAATGCTTGTACTTTATCATCATCGATTTCAACTTTATTGCCATTAACATATTCTTTTATAAAATCAAATTTACTTATCACATAGAGGGGAGTGAATAGATTAAGCACAGTTTTTTTATCACCTTCATCCCCATTTTCTAGAATAAAATCTTTGAAGGTATACAAAACATCTGAGGGGAATTCAAATAAATTATATTCCAGATCTGAAAACAAATCTGCTTCTATTGATGCGGTGATTATTTTAGCAAGATCTGCGGCTTTACTTTTATATTCTGTTTCTATTTTAGTTAATCTATCTTGCCATTTGGTTAAAAAAATGTCTGTATGACAAGCCGATCCCCAACCTGATATATAGGATATATTTAAAAAGATTATGTTGGGCTTATTTTGTTCTGCACGTGATTTTTCTTCTGATATCATTCTACTGATATCTGATAGGCCTTTAAAACCAGGATGGTTAACCCATTGTTGAATGGTGCCTATTTTTTTTTCTTTTATGGAAATGAACAATTCCTCTACGCTTACTTTAAGGGCATTTAACTGTAACACGATGAAATTTTTATCTGCGAAATAAGTATTATCTTTGGGATAGTCTGCCAACAATTCAGTTGGGATAAAATTTTCCTGATTAAGCGAATAAGGGATTAACGATTCTATTGATGCCCCTTTTTGAACCAATGATTCCAAAAGTGCTTGATGGGTGTCTGGCGCATTTTCTTTTAAAATTAAAATTACTTTAGGCAAATCACAAATAGCCAATTGCGATGGTGTGGCCAATTTTAATCCTGTGCTCGCGCCTAATTCTGTGTCTATCCATCCCACAGGATCATCAATACTTAAATTCTGTAAATAAATGGCGTAATTTAATCTTATACAAAATGTGCTACAAATAGCTTGTTTCAGTTCAGTACACTTTTGAAGATTATATTGGCATATGTCTAAAAATTCTTTACTTTCTAATGAATGCGTTTGACCCGATAGTTTTGATATCCAAAACGTTAATTGTTCTTCATAAGAAATAATATGATCATACGCTTTTAGTATATCTTGATACCCATAACGTCCAAATATTCCCTGTGTTCGCCAAATCTTTTTAATACTTTCATACTGAGGTATTTTTTTTTCATTTATCCTTTTTTTAATCTCAGTCCATAAAAATTCAGTCCCCATAAGCAATTCAAACTGAGATTTATTGGCTTCTAGATTTTTAACATCTGTTTTGTATTTTTCAAATTCCTTTTTATGAATAGACATTTCATGCATGGTATTTTTGGCAACATAAAAACTTTGCTTACTTTTCTCCCATCTTTTTTTGGCTTTAATAATTGTTTCATTATAGTCACTCTGTGCTTTGTCAAAATCTGAATAAATGGCTTGTTCAGCATCTGTATAAGATAAATACTGATCGATAAAATCGGTATCATGATTAAAAATCTCTACAAACGCTTTTTCAGATTGATATCCAAACTGGGTTTTTAGCAATGCATTTAAATACCTTTGACAACCTGTTTTAATCTCATCTGGTATCTTCTTGAAAATTTGCATATCTTGGCCTTATAAAATAAACTATGTCGCTAATAATATGTTTAGTCCATCATCTAAAAAATTTTTTAAATTTCATCCGAAATCAAAGGTATTTTGTCTAAAAAAAGGTGTGCAAATTTTATGAGGTCGGTCACTTCAGCATCATTATTCAGACGCCTGGCTGCAGGTGTATATGACATCTTTCTCATTTTTGCGTTATTATTATTGGCCACGAGTATCGCCCTATTTTTGAATCATGGGCAATCTTTTAAACAGCATAATGTTTTATTTTCTTTATATTTGATCAGCAGCATTGGTTTTTTTTATTGTTGGTTTTGGACGCGTGGTGGTCAAACTTTAGGGATGCAAGCCTGGAAAATTAAAGTGGTGAGTCATGACCTACAGCCTCTTACCTGGTTACTTGCAATTAAACGCTTTATTTTTGCTGTACCGAGTGTGTGTTTTTTTGGATTAGGCTTTTTAAGCAGTTTTTTTAATAAGAAGAAATTATCACTGCATGATTACGCTTCTAAGACCAGAATCATCCTCAAATCAGACTAAGTGTATTAAATCGCTGACCAATACCCTTCGTTACACATACTCCCCACTATACAATAGCAGTTGAAATTTAAACTACTTTATTGATTATGTTTTTTCCGAGGGGATTAACTGCTATGACCGACTTTAACCAAGAAATTACACCTGAATCTGATAATTCATGGGGCACTTTTTTTACGACGCTAACCAGTATCCCTTCTATTATTAGAGAAAACTTGAATGCTAAAAGTGAAGCCATCGATAAACAAAATCACGATGCTTTATTTTATCACTTAAACAATCAAAACTGGGCTGAAATTAAAGGCTCTATTCAATTTGGTCACATTAATAAATTTGCGCATTTGCACAATAATAAATTATATTTTGAGGCATTAGAGGCAAATCAAATTGATTTATGCCAGTACCTTTTTACTTTAAATAATGTAACAGATGAATTTAAAAAAATAGATTCTGAATTATTGCTGACAACTTTAGCCTATGCTGTATATACAAAAAAATGGGGTTTTGCTGAACAATTACTAAATAACCCCTACATACTCAAAACTTTAAATGAACAGTTTCGATGTTCTTTAACTTTTGAAATTAAATACCCGAATGATTTAGATGCTTGTAAAAATTTAAGTCATATGTTTATTACTATTCAACCTTTTCAAGATTGTATTCAGTCTCTTTTTATTGAAGAATTTGGTGAAGAAATCGCTGAGGAAGAATTTAAGTTACTCCTCTCTGCTGCCTTCAAAGCTGCTGAAGTAGCCCAACCTATTCTCATTGAAGAAAAGAATCTGGATGAAGAAATTGATCTGATTGAGAAGCTTGAGCAATCGATCGTTGCTGAAGAAAATGCGCCCCTTCGCACTAAACTACAAAAAAAGTTTATAGAAATTAGTGCTGATATTATACTTACAGTCTCTCGTTTTCCTGAACATTTTGCCGAGCCATTGCCAAATATGGGTATCCCACTTCAGCATAAGATTGTGGATATTGAGCCAGAATCAGAAAGCGCAGATGAAGCACAAGAAAATGCTGGTATATTCACAGGTTTATTTACTCAATTTAAAAACTTTACCAAAAGAGTCAGTTGCAATTCTACTGTAACAGAAGAGTTTGAACTCAATAAAAACCTGAAACGCAAATCAGATAAAGACGGCCATGATAATCATCATGATACACATGCTCAAGAGCGTGATATTAAACGTAAAAAGTTTTAATATTCATACTTCTAAAGCAAAAGGGCCTATTACTGGCCCTTTTTTATTGGTCTTAAACTCAATAAGCTCGAGTGTTTTTAGATAGTGAAATTAAGTGCTTAATTTAAAAAGCAGGGTTTTATTTGTCCCTTTTTAAAGGGACCGGCAATATCTGGTGAAGCGGTAGCGTAACCAGAGCCGAGGGTTTTTAATGACAACAACCCTCATTTATGAGGCAATGCGATGCATCATAGTAATACCTGATTGAATGGTCCGATGAGCTGACCAGGCTATCTTGTGATTTATCTGTAATCTTGTAAGATATGTAAATAGTTTATTAACTTACTTTTTTATATTATATATGAGGATAAATCACCATGACAGACTTTAATCAAGATATTCAACAGAACGAACCTGAATCTGATAATTCATGGGGTAGTTTTTTTTCAAACATAACCAACATCCCTTCTATTCTTATAGAAAACTATCATGCCAAAAATGAAGCCATCGATAAACAAAATCACGATGCTTTATTAACTCTTTTAAATAAAAAAAACTGGGCAGAAATTAATAATGTTATACATGCCTCTTATATCAATAAGTTTGCTCATTTAAATAATAATAAATTATTATTTGACGCCTTATTCGATAATCAAATGGATTTAGCCCGTTTTCTTATCACTTTAGATAACGTAAAAAATACGCTTGAAACAATAGACTCTGACTTATTATTCACTTACTTAATTCGCGCGGCTGTTGGGAAGCAAACTGATGCTGCTTTATTTTTGTTAAGTGATATTTTTCCGTCAATGAGCTTATATTTATCAACCAAAGATAATTTCGTATTCAGAAAAGCCTTGTTGAGTAATCAATGGGAATTGGTTGAAGCACTTTTAGAATACCCAGTAGTACTTGAAGCTTTGAACGAAGAATTTAGATCGCTTCTAGTTTTAGGTATTAAATATGGTCCAGGCCAAGAAAAACGCGAGAAATTGGGTCATTTGCTTATTAGCAATCAATTGTTCCAAGAACGTGTTAAAGCACTTTTTGTTGCAGAATTTGGTGCAGACTTAGCTAAAGAAGAATTTGATGCCTTAATCATTGCTGCTGATGAAGCAACTACCGTTGTTGAATCTATCGTCATTGAAGAAAAGTCAATTTTTGAAATTTTAAATGATGAACAAAATGAGCAAATCGAAAGCCATGATCAGGATGATATCCGTGAAGAAGAAAATAATACGCCAAAACAAACAAAAATTGGAAAATTATTCACCAACACCACTTCGACTATTTATAATGCGCTCTTCTCTAACGAGAACGATTTTAATGAAACTTGGGATGAAGTAAAAAAAGAAGAAGATAAAAGCATTATTGAATTAGAGAGCAAGATTGTTGATGCAGAATCAGATTATTCTTCTGATAGTGAAAATATCGTTCAAAGCAAAAGCTTTTTGCCTTCTTTTGGCTGCCTAACTGCTCCTTTTAAGAAATGCACAGGCCCAATCCTTGAATTGGAAACTAATCTTAAGCGTAAAGCAGATATAAATGCTGAACTTAGAGATGAGCAAGATGATACTAAACGTATCAAGTTCACCAAAGACATCTAATTGTTACTAGACTCAAAGGGCCTTTTACCAGGCCCTTTTCATCATCCATGCGCCCAACAGGCTAAACACCAAGAGTGGGACAAAAACAGCTAACCAAGCCGGCCAGTTGTAAACAATTGCAATTGGCCCTATGGCTTTATTAAAACTAAAATAAACAAACCCTAACGATATCCCTGCGACCATTTTCATTCCCAAAGAACTCGACCTTAATGGTCCAAACACAAAGGGAATGGCCAAAAACATCATTAACATCGTCGCTAATGGCTGTGTTAACTTTTGCCACCACATGAGTTTAAACTGCGAAACAGCTAATCCGCTTGATTCACGATATTGAATGGTTTGAGAAAGCTCATTAAAATTTAGTTTATCAGCGCCCTTATTCCCCACAATTTGAATCACCGTGGGTTGAATTTTACTATACCAATGTGCTTGATTAATATCTTGCGTTGTTACCGCATCCTCACTTAATCGGGTTTCGCGAATATTTTTTAATATCCAATGATTTTCATAAAAATCGGCTTCTTTTGCAAAGCTGGTGTAAATTAATTCCATTTTTTCATTAAATTGATAACGCGTCACGCCGGTTAATTTATTGTCATCGATTTGGGCAATATGCACAAAATCTTTACCATCTCTTAACCAAGTGCCTTTTTTGGTTTGAAGCGCCTGGCCCTGGCTCAAGGCATAGGCTTTTTGCTTTTGAGCCGTATTTTGCAAACCAGGAATATAATATTCCCCTACTACCGTGACCAATATAGTGATAACAAAAGCCGTTTTCATGATTTTGATGGCAATATCCGAAATAGAATGCCCAGCCGCACGCATCGCCACTAATTCACTATGACTCGCCAATACGCCTAATCCCATAATGCTGCCGATAAGAGCGCACAGCGGAAATAAATCATAGACTTTAGCAGGAGAGTTTAAGATTAAAAAAAAGATGGCTTGTGGCAGATGATAATCCCCTGTGCCCACTTGCTTTAATTCATTGACCAGATCAAAAATCCATTCTATGCCTAAAATAAGAAACAAAGTCAGGGCTATCATTGTGAGCAGTACTTTACCCAAATACAAACTTAAGGCATCGTAGCCAAAATTTAATTTAATTTTTTGCATAGGATTTCCTTTGCCAATATCCACTTTGGTGCATTAACCAAATTAATCCCATGCTGCCAAATAAGATATGTACCCACCAAAGACCTATATAGCTTGGTATCGTTTCTGCCGCTATCCACCGCTTAGATAAAGACAATAATTGAAAATAAGCAATGAACACCAATATGGCGGGTAATATTTTGCCAAAACGCCCTTGTCTTGGAGACACCCTCGATAAACATACCCCCCATATTGCCAAAATGAGCGCTGTCAAGGGTATGCTAAAACGCCATTGCAGTTCAGCAATATAGCTGGGTGTAGTTGAACCAAACAATTGAATCGTTGGTGTATTGCGATGATATTGTGCACCGCTAGCAAGCGGATCGGCATCAAGTAATCTGCCATATTTTTCGAAATGTAATACTTCAAATAATTTTTCACCCGGCGAGCCTTTATATTGATGCCCTTTTTGAAGCTCTAAGTACCAAAACCCTTCTTTTTCTTTTACTTGGCCACGTTGCGCAGTGGTAACCATTTTAGGGGCAGCGTCAACCGATGGACTCGCACTTTCTTCAGCAATAAATAATTTTTCTAGATGATTATTTTCTTCGGGTTTAGACTCGAAATACAAAACCATTTGTTTACCCGGTACCTGATGAAATTTGCCGGGAGATAAAGTTTGAAGCGCTAAACTGGTTTTTTGACCAGCTAGAATAGATTCTTTAGCGTTTTGTGAAATAGGCACAACCCAAAGCGTCAAACAGGCGACAAGGAGTAAAGTGACGAAACCCATGCCAAGCGAAATCCGAACTAAGCCATTCCACCCAAAGCCACAAGCAAAATAAGCTGTCATTTCTTGTTCGGCATACAACTTACCTAATGCCAACAACATGCCCAAAAACAAACTCAAAGGCATTAAAAAAGCCAATAGCTCTGGGATGTGTAATAAAATCAGCTCCAAAAGAAGATAAGGAGGAATTTCTCCAAGTGCAGCCTTCGTTATTAAGCTAGAAAACTTATTTAAAATAGCCACCAATAGTAAAATTAACAGTACTGCTGCACTGGTTTTTACCATTTCCTTTGCCAGGTATCGTAATATAATCATATAGTATGCAGGTTAACGTATTCAGGTGAAATTCATCAAGTAAAATATACAGTCAGAGAGTGAACATATTATGGAATTTGCTGTAAAAGTAGGTGCCCCCCTAAAACAAAAGATTGGTTGTCTCATTCTGCCTGTTTATGAATCGGGAAAAATAAGCGATCAAACAAAAAAATTGGATGCCCACCTTGCCACACAAGTTTTATCTGTGATTAAAAAGGGCGATATAGAGGGCAAAATTAGTCAAACATTTTTGTTTCATCCCTCTCTTTCTCAAAGCGGAAGCAGTGAGAAATTTGAACGAGTTTTGTTAGTTGGCTGTGGCAAACTTAGAACCCTAACAGATTACGAATATAAAGAAATTATTACCGCCTCGACCTGCGCTTTAAAAAAAACCCATTCCGCTGAAGCTTATAGCTATCTTGCCGAACTTGATGTGCAAAATCGAGACATCGCTTGGAAAATTAAATGTGCGACTGAACTCATGCGCGAACTCGATTATGAGTTTACCGACTTTAAAACCAAAAAAAGTCACACCCCAAAAATTAAACGACTTCGTAAATTTTATTGGATGATTTATAACAAAAAAGAATTATATAAATCAGAAGTCGCGTTAGAGCAAGCTGTTGCCATTAGCGATGGGGTGAGCTTAACCAAAGATTTAGGCAATACCCCTGCTAATATTTGTACGCCAAGTTATTTAGCCCAGAAAGCTGAAGAATTAGCTAAGCTGCATAAAAAAGGCAATAAAATTAGCGTCGCCATATTAGAAGCCAAAGAAATTAAAGCTTTAAAAATGGGATCCTTTTTATCGGTGACACAAGGTTCGCCCGAAGCGCCTAAGCTCATTACTTTGTCTTATCGCGGCGCGAAGAAAAAAGAAGATAAACCGATTGTGCTGGTTGGCAAAGGAATTACTTTCGATACAGGTGGAAACTCACTCAAACCTCCTACGAGTATGATTGGGATGAAATTTGATATGTGTGGGGCGGCAACCGTTATGGGCGTGATGCATGCAGCAGCAAGTTTACAATTACCCATTAATATTATTGGGGTTATTCCCTCGTGTGAAAACATCCCTGGCGGCAAAGCAACCAGACCGGATGATATCGTGACCTCCATGAGCGGGATTACCATTGAAATTGCCAATACAGACGCAGAAGGCCGTTTAATTCTGTGTGATGCCCTTACCTATTGTGAGCGTTATCATCCAGAAGTAGTTATCGATATTGCTACTTTAACCGGCGCTTGTATTGTTGCGCTAGGCGGGCAAGCTTCTGCTGTTATGAGTAATTACCAGCCCTTAGCTAATGATTTGTTGAAAGCGGGTCAAACAAGCTTAGACAGAGCCTGGCAATTGCCTATTTGGGAAGAATACCAACTCCAGCTTAAATCGCCTGTTGCAGATTTATGCAACATTGGTGGCCCCGAAGCAGGAAGCATTACAGCTGCTTGTTTTTTAGCTAATTTTACTAAAAATTTCCATTGGGCTCATCTCGATGTCGCCGGAACGGCAGCACGATATTGTGGAGATAAAAAAGGCGCGACAGGCCGCCCAGTTCCGATGCTCATGCAATATTTAATTAACAAAGCTGAAAAGTAACTCCTCCCCTACTTCCTGCGACTGTGGCATTCAGCTGGATACCGCGCATAAAGCGCGGTACGTAGGGAATGGGGTATGAATCTGTAGTTATGTTTAAAATAATTATTTAATTTAATATATAAATAAGAAGTACTTAAGATGGACAAAGCCTATTTACCCAATGCAATAGAATCTAAATGGTATCAATATTGGGAGGCAAACCAAAGTTTTGCGCCCAATAACAGCCACCAACAAAGTTATTGTATTATGATTCCCCCGCCTAATGTCACGGGTTCGTTACATATGGGGCATGCTTTTCAAGATACTCTGATGGATTTATTAATCCGATATCATCGAATGAAAGGCTTAAATACCTTATGGCAAGTGGGTACCGATCATGCAGGTATTGCTACTCAAATGGTGGTTGAACGACAATTACTCGCCCAAAATTTATCGCGCCATGATTTGGGGCGCGAAAAATTTGTCGAAAAAATTTGGGAATGGAAAAATGTTTCAGGCAATACTATTTATGGCCAATTAAAACGACTCGGTGCATCGGTAGATTGGTCTCGTGAACGTTTTACGATGGATGCTGGCTTAAGCAAAGCCGTGACTGAAGTTTTCGTTAAGCTGCACCAAGAAGGTTTATTATATCGCGGTCAACGTCTGGTCAATTGGGATCCTGTTCTACATACTGCTTTATCTGACTTAGAAGTTGTTAGCCAAGAAGAAGACGGATTTTTATGGCAGATTCGTTATCCTATTGATAATTTACCAAACGAATTTCTCACCATAGCCACCACCCGACCTGAAACCATGCTAGGCGACGTGGCGGTTGCGGTGCACCCTGAAGACGAACGATACAAACACCTGATTGGCCAATCAATTAATTTGCCCTTATGCGACCGATTAATACCGATTATATCAGACGATTTTGTTGATCCCACATTTGGTACCGGGGCAGTCAAAATTACCCCTGCGCACGATTTTAATGACTATGACATCGGTAAACGTCATCAGTTACCTCTCATCAATATTTTAACGATTGATGCCAAATTAAATGATCAAGCCCCTCCCAAATATCAAGGTATGCCAAGATTTGAGGCCAGAAAACAAATTCTGACTGATTTAGAGGCCCTAGGTTTATTAGATCAAACTTTACCTCATAAATTACAAATCCCAAGAGGCGATAGAACCGGCGAAATCGTCGAGCCCTTTTTAACTTCTCAATGGTTTGTTAAAGCAGATATACTCGCAAAAAAAGCCATCGAAGTAGTTGAAACCGGTCAAATCAAATTTGTACCCGAAAATTGGTCTAAAACCTATTTTGAGTGGCTTAACAATATCCAAGATTGGTGTATTTCAAGGCAGCTCTGGTGGGGACATCGTATTCCTGCTTGGTATGACGAATCTGGCAATATATATGTTGGCTATAACGAACAAGATGTCCGTCAAAAACACCAGCTCGCAGATAATATCATTTTGAATCAAGATGAAGACGTATTAGACACCTGGTTTTCATCTGCCCTTTGGCCTTTTTCCACTTTAGGTTGGCCTGAAAAAACACCTGAATATCATACTTTTTATCCTACCAATGTATTGGTAACAGGCTTTGATATTATATTCTTTTGGGTTGCCAGAATGATCATGATGGGATTAAAATTCACCGATCAAATCCCCTTCAAGACAATTTATATTCATGGTTTGATACAAGACCATGATGGCCAAAAAATGTCTAAATCCAAAGGCAATGTGATCGATCCTTTAGATATTATCGATGGCATCGATTTAGAAACCCTGGTCGCCAAACGCACCACTGGCTTAATGCAGCCCCAGATGGCCAAAAAAATTGAGCAAAACACCCGAAAACAATACCCTGAAGGCATTGCAGCCTATGGAACGGATTCGCTCAGATTTACTTTTTGTGCCCTTGCCACTTTTGCCAGACATATTCGGTTTGATTTAAAACGCGTTGAAACCTATCGTAATTTTTGTAATAAATTATGGAATGCTTCACGTTATGTTTTAATGAATACTGAAAATCAATCTTTAGGCGAATCACACCAAGAACGCGAATTCAGTGCCATTGATTTATGGATTTTAACCGAATTAGAAAAAACCAAAAAACAAGTTGCTGCGCACATAGAAACGTATCGATTTGATATGCTCGCTACCTGTTTATATGAATTTTCCTGGAATGTGTTCTGCGACTGGTACTTAGAATTATCCAAATCTGTTCTCAATTCACCAACAAGCACCGCAAAGCAACTGGCGGGAACGCGATATACGCTTCTCTCTGTACTAGAACAGCTGATGCGTATTATGCATCCGATTATGCCGTTTATTACCGAAGAAATATGGCAGCGTGTTGCCCCGTTATTGGGCAATACTAACAAAACCATCATGCTTGAAGCTTATCCAGAATATCAAGAAACAAGCATTACACCTGAAATGGAAACAGCCTCTATTGAAATCACTTGGGTGAAATCCATTATTTCAACCATAAGAACTTTAAGAAATGAAGTCGGCGTTTCTCCCTCTACGCATTTATCGGTATTATTCACGGGCTTAGATATTGACAAAAAATGCTTAGAAAAACATTCAAGCTTGCTATACAAACTCGCCCGATTAGAAAAAGCAGAATTTTTGGATAATACTCAAAAGCCGCCTATTTCGGCTATTGGATTATCTGACACTTGCCAAATACATTTGCCTCTTCAGGGTCTTATCGATAAAAATACTGAAATCGCTAGACTTAAAAAAGAAATGGACAAACTTGAAAAAGAAGTGTCTAAATCTGAAGTTAAATTAGGCAATGCCAATTACGTCAATAATGCCCCCAAAGATATAGTTGAAATTGAGCAATTACGCTTAAGTGATCATAAAAAATCGTATGAAAAATTGGGCCAACAATTAGCGCTAATTGAACAACTCGTGTAAGACCTCTTTTTCTATGCCAATCAGTCCGATAAAATTACCCTTTTATCGGACTCTACTTTTGTTTTACCTTATTTTTAAGTAAACTGAGCCAAGCAGCCAACCCTAATTTAATAAGCCTTATGGAGATATGCCATGGATAATTCAAATGAAATGTTCAATGATAATGACTTATACGGTCCTGAGATCTCAGAAGAAAATCAACCTGCGGTTCAAATATTAAATGCAGCCCCACAACATAACATTAATAATAGAGACGTAACCGCACTTCTTTATGCGGTCATGTTTAATAATCATCGACGAGCTGAAGTTATTGCATTAATTCAAGCTGAAGCTAATATTCAAGCTGGTGCTAATGTAAATAATAATGGCCCCCTCCTCCCACGCCCAGGTCTTTAATTATCACTCCATCTTTTGACTTGAAACTTTAAGATGGAGTGCTTCAACGCTTAAAGTTTAAGTTTAAGTTTATTAACGGTTTTACCACCTCAGCCATTATGCAAACGTAAAACAGAAAAATATGTAAAAAATTATAATTGAGGTGTTTTAGTACGTTCTCTTCCCAATGATTGATCTAAATTATTTGCTTTTTCGACTCTATCTATGATTTCAGAAAATTTTTCTTCTCCTTTTTTAATAAGCATATCAAAATCAGGATCAGTAGATCGACCAAATGCATCAACCCAATCATTTTTGGCTTGTTCTAAATGTTTAACAAGTTTTTCTATCGAATTGACGTGCCTAATATAGCTCTGACGTATTTCTCTAGGCATTTGATCATGATTTTCTTTTAGGGTCATTGTAATATCTGCAATTAACTTCATTGCAGCATCATAAAATAAATTACTATGACGAATAATGCCAAAAACATTATTTCTTAGATAGGCTGATGTTAGCTTAATAAAAGCATCGCCCATTTTATCTATCTTTTTTTGAAGATTTTCAAATTGCTCATCTGCATTAAAACGCTTTCGCATAATCCTTTTTACGAATTTTTCTTTATTATTTTCTTCTCCGAAATTCAGAATATCTGTCATGATATATTCCTCCCAGCTTATTTAAAATAATATTTAGTAAGAGTTTAGGCTAGTTTTGTTTTTAAATATTTAGGATTATCGGTTATTTAGTACACCTTGTCAGATACCTTCTATCACACATCTGTGTAATTCCACATGCTGTTTTTAGGTAAAAAGCCTATGTGTGGGATTTTAGGCTGGAATGAGGAGGTTTAGTTAAACATGAGTCGTATTAAATGCGATATGCGCTTTTTTGATCAGAGGGGTAATATTTTGATAAGTGGTAAAAAGTTCACCTAATTGTTTACCTTCTTCTTCAAAAAATTGGGTGAATTTTTCTGTTTGGGGTAACTTACCCGATAATAAACAACTCTTTCTTAAACATTCTATCTTTTGAGCATAATTATTTGTTTCTTCTACTATCTCAAGCAGCGTATGACGATGAGCACTTCTAGAACAGATGAGAGGATGATTTTTGGCTAATAAATTATAGTAATTAGAAACAATAAAATTGCTCGCCTTGGTAAAAGGCTTACTAAAATAATATATGTCATCCGTGCAGTTGGCTATGTAGGCATCTCTTAAAACTAAGTGCGCCTCAAATACAATTTCAAATTGCTCATTAAAAACATCCAAATATTGGGTTAACGAACGCTCTTTTTCTCGAGGCCACCATTCAGGTTTATTTAAAGCATCTGGCCTAATGACAAATGCCGTTTCTTTTGTTTTATTAGGCCGAGTAATAATATATGTTTTAGACTTTGGTTCAATATCCATAATAATCTAAAGCTCTTTAGTATCTCTAAATTGAATATCTGGCCAACGCTCTTTAGTCAAATTTAAATTGACTTGTGTGGGCGCCAAATAAGCCAATTGATTACTGCCATCATAAGCCAAATTATCTTGGGCTTTGATTTTGAATTCTTCTAATTTTTTAGCATTATCAGAATAAACCCAATGCGCTGTGCTTACCCGAATATCGTCGTACACACAATCGACATTATATTCTGTTTGTAACCGGTGTTGTACCACATCAAATTGCAACACCCCTACAGCCCCTAAAATAATTTGATTATTCATGAGTGGCCTAAATACTTGGGTAGCGCCTTCTTCAGATAACTGTACTAACCCTTTTTGTAAGGCTTTCATTTTCAACGGATCTTTAGGACGTACGGCTTTAAATAATTCAGGCGCAAAATTAGGAATACCGGTAAATTTTAAACTTTCACCTTGGGTGAATGCATCCCCAATTTGAATGGTGCCATGGTTATGTAAGCCAATAATATCGCCAGGCCAGGCTTCTTCTACTTGATCTCGACTGCCTGCCATAAACGTTAAGGCATTCGCAATAGACATATCTTTATTGGTTCGCACCTGCTTTATTTTCATGCCTTTGGCATAATGGCCTGAACAAATGCGCATAAACGCGATTCTGTCTCGATGCTGTGGATCCATATTTGCTTGGATTTTAAATACAAAGCCACTGAATTTTTCTTCATTTGGTTCAACCAGTCTTTGTTCGGTAAATCGCGGCAAGGGCAAAGGCGCGTAAGCTGCCATGGCTTCGAGTATTTCTCTTACGCCAAAATTATTAATGGCTGAGCCGAAATACACAGGGGTTAACTTTCCTTGCAAATACAAGTTGAGATTAAATTCAGAACTCGCCCCTTTGACTAATTCAATTTCTTCCCAAAACATATCGGCAATTTGGCCAAAGCGGTTTTTTAATTCTGGATTGTGCAGCCCCGGTAAAATTTCGCTTTGCTGTATAACCGAATTTTTACCTGGTTCATATAAATAAAATGCGTCTTCTAATAAATGATAAACACCTTTAAAGCTTTGCCCCATGCCCACTGGCCAAGTGATGGGCGCACATTGAATTTTTAAGATGTCTTCAATTTCATCTAATAGTTCTATACCCGAACGGGCGTTTCTATCAAATTTATTAATAAAGGTAATAATAGGCGTATCACGCAGGCGACATACTTCCATTAATTTAATGGTTCTGGCTTCTACCCCTTTTGCCCCGTCTATAACCATCAAGGCGCTATCCACTGCCGTGAGGGTACGATACGTGTCTTCGCTAAAGTCTTCGTGCCCAGGGGTGTCTAGTAGATTTAAAATGTGATCTTTGTAGGGAAATTGCATGACAGAGGTGGTAATAGAAATCCCCCGCTGCTTTTCGAGCTCCATCCAATCGGAAGTGGCATGCTTAGACGCTTTTCGGCCTTTTACTGTGCCAGCCATCTGAATGGCACCGCCGAATAGCAACAATTTCTCTGTTAAAGTCGTTTTACCGGCATCAGGATGAGAAATAATTGCGAAAGTTCGTCTTTTTTTAATTTCTTCTTGTAATTTCGTCATAAAATATTTAAATAGTCGATTTATTTTTATAAGGCGCGTAGTATATCACGCCTTATAAATATAACTTAAATCCGTTTATTCGATTATTTGTTATCTAAATGAATTTTAAATATTAATTGGTTTTGGAGTTCGAATCAATGGGTCAGCAAGCAAAAAATATCGATGACGATGATACCGTTAAATATGGCCACTTATTGGGCTGTGTGCTATTTGGGTTGCTTTTATGGTTTCTTCCTACCCCTCAAGGTCTTACTGACGCAGGGTGGCATTTATTAGCCTTATTTATTACCACGATTGTCACTGTCGTCATAAAGCCTATGCCTGTTGGAACGATTGCCTTAGTCGCTTTAACGCTGACTATTGTCACAAATACCCTTACTCCTGCTGCGGCCTTTAAAGGCTTTTCAGATCAGGTCATCTGGCTGGTTGTGTTGGCTTTATTTATTGCCAAAGGCTTTAGCGTGACGGGATTGGGTAATCGCTTAGCTTATTATTTTACTAAAATACTAGGTAAAAAAACCTTGGGGCTAAGCTATGGCCTTGTGCTTACCGACTTAATTATGGCACCTGCCATTGTAAGCGTGACCGGACGAATCGGGGGAATTATTTACCCCATTATTCGCGGTATTGCCGATTCTTATGAAAGTTTACCTTTTGATAAATCAGCTCGAAAAATTGGGGCCTTCTTAACTGTCACCTCCTTTCAATGTTGTACTGTCACTTGTGCTATGTTTATGACCGCCATGGCAGCCAACCCAATAATTGAAGGACTTGTTACTAAAGGCGCGACGCCTATTTTAAAAGAGTTTACTTGGGGCATGTGGGCCCTTGCTGCCCTCGTTCCTGGATTAATTAGCTTAATCATTATTCCTTGGGTGATTTACAAAATCTATCCCCCTGAAATTAAAGAAACCCCCATGGCTTCTCAAATAGCCTCTGATAAATTAAAAATCATGGGTCGAATCAGTCTCAACGAATGGATCATGATTGGCACCATTGGTGCATTATTAGTCATGTGGATATACGGAAAAAAATTGGGCATTGACGCCGCCCCCGCTGCCCTAATCGGTGTGGCCGTGTTGCTGCTTGCTAGGGTATTGGATTGGAAAAGCTTGATTAAAATGGATTCCGTATGGGATACATTTTTTTGGTTTGCCATATTATTAATGATGGCGACCAATTTAGGCGAGTTGGGTGTCTCTTCCTGGATCAGTAAATCGATAGAACAATCTGTAGGCGGAATGGATTGGCGATTCGCTTTCCCTGGCCTCTTATTATTTTATTTTTATTCACATTATTTATTTGCCAGTTCAACTGCGCATGTTACTGCGATGTTTCTTCCGTTTTTATTGGTCTCTATTTCACTTGGTGCGCCGCCTTTACTGGCGGTGTTATGCCTAACTTTTGTGAGTAATTTATTCGGTGGATTAACTCATTATAGCTTAGCCCCAGCGCCTTTATTATTTGGGGCGGGTTATGTCAGCATTAAAGACTGGTGGAAAATTGGTTTCATTGTTAGCCTAATTAATATTTTAATCTGGTCTACAGTAGGCTTAGTCTGGTGGAAAATTTTGGGTTACTGGTAGTTTTAAGATAGTAAATAAAGGGTATAGAACATGTCATCCATTAGCATTAAATTGCCAACCGATGTATTAGAGGCAATCGAAAAAGTGTCTGCTCAGATGCGCTTATCTTCTGAAGAGTTTGTGCAAATGGCCTTAAGCTTTTTCATGCAACAAAATGTGGCGGAACTCGCCATTATTGCACTCGAAAGAATGGACGATGGGGCAATACCCTTTGATTATTCAGATATACAGCAAAGCTATGAACTTGGTTTTGCTATTCATCCTGATGCCAAAGAAGAACTTGAGCAATTAGACGCGCCTCAACAAGCAAGTTTACTTGAATCTTTGTTTATGAAAATTACTGAGCAACATAGCGATGAAGGATTAGATTTGGTCTTGCAAGATTCTGATGACGCTCAATTAATTTATTCTCGCCTAGCGGAAATCGACATTATTTATAAACTCGCTGAGAAAGGGGTAACCGTTTATCTTTTGCACCCTTTTATTGAACTAGAGCCTTATGATGATGAAATGGATTCTGAAGATGAAGACGAAGACTATTCAGAAGATTCTGATGAAGATGAGCCTCATTTAAATCATTAATTTCCCTGAAATAATCAACTTTAAAAAGGGCGCACACAAGATGCGCCCCTACAATCCGATATTTTCTTAATTTACGTGCTAGGTTTATTGAGGCAACGGGAATTTAAATCTTAGCCATTACAATATTTTTTAACCTCTTCTTTTGCTTTGATTGAATAATTCTCACGTTCATCGTTGCTTAAATACTTTTTATTTCCCTGATTATCGAGCACTGCTACTTGTTTATCACCTGCTTGCTCAAGCGAATTGAGTAAATTTTTGGCTTCTTTACAATTATATTCTTGAATAACCGTCATCTCTTGATCTTTTTGAACCAATAGCTGATTTGCTTTTTTATTTTTTAAAACCGGTGGTTCTACTAAGTTGGGGGTAGTAATAAGCGTGGCAGCAAGGGCATTATTTGGCGGTGTTTGCGTATAATTAATCTGCCCTTTGTTATCTGTCCATTTGTAGGTTGCCGCATCAATTTGATAAGTCGTGCAGGCGCTTAGCGTTACAGCCAAGCCAACAAAGACACAGAGCTTTTTCCCTTTCATTTTTTGACTGTCCCTATAGATCTATATATGATGAATAATTATACTTAAAAACGCTTTGTCAATCTACTAACATAGATATTGTAATTATCATGAAAGATTCAGATCACGCTGTATATCACTTAGATCAAAAAACCGAAACCGAGGAAGATATGCTTCCCAATCCGCCAAGAGGCTTTTATTTATTACCCAATTTGTTTACCACGGTAGGCCTATTTGCTGGCTTTTATGCCATTGTTACTGCCATTATGTCGACCACGCCCAACTTCGAAAACGCGGCAATTGCCGTATTTATTGCGATGATCATGGATGGGCTTGACGGCCGTGTAGCCCGTATGACTAACACGCAAAGTGCATTTGGAGCAGAATATGACAGTTTATCTGACATGGTTTCATTTGGTTTAGCCCCTGCCCTGATTGCGTTTAGTTGGGGATTATCCAGTTTAGGAAAACCAGGTTGGTTAGTCGCTTTTTGTTACGTGGTTGCCACTGCTCTAAGATTAGCCCGATTTAATACGCAAATTGGCTCAACGGATAAAAAATATTTTAAAGGTTTACCTTCCCCTTCTGCAGCAGGATTAGTCGCAAGTTTAGTATGGGTCGCGTACGAGTTTGGCGTACCAGGGCATAAATTGTGGGTGCTGGCTGCCGTTGTCACCCTATGCGCTGCCATCTTAATGGTCAGTAATGTTAAGTACTATAGTTTTAAAGATATTGATCTTAAAAATAAAGTACCCTTTATTACTATCTTGGCTGCGGTAGCAATTATTATAGTAGTCTCTTTTGATCCTGCTAAAATTTTATTAACCTTTTTCTTAGGCTATGTTCTATCTGGCCCCGTAATGGCCATTCAACGATACTTTAAAATGAAACATGTTGCCAAATCAAAATAAAATAAATGCCACTCAGCAAATACTTGCGACAATGGGCATTACTCAATGGCATCTTCGAGATGCCATTTTTACTAGCCCTCATCATGAACAATGCCAATTTTATTTAAGCTTAACTCAAACGCTTAATCCTTCGCAGAAAACCTTTGTCGTTAAACTCTATCAGGCTATCGAAAAATTACTTAACTTATCGCCTTGTGAACAACTCGTTCAAACAACGCCTAATAAAAACCTTTTACCAAAAGTAAAATTAATCTTTAAGCACGATATTTTAACGCCTACAGTAAGAGAAAAAAGCCCGACATTGATTATTGATTTGCCTGATATTCATCAGTGTGAGAAAACACCTGCTATTAAAAGTGTGCTTTGGAAAATATTAAAAGAGCATATAAATTAAATATTTCTTACTGCAAAACATCCCCCCGCTCTTTCTCGCTATCCGCCTTCGCTAAAGCTATGGCGGACAGGCGCTCTAAACGGCCCCCTATCAAAGGGGGCGAAAGATCCTTATTTCTTCATTATGCCAACATTTTACCCTGGTATACTCAGCTTTAATTAAACATGCTAGAATGCGCGCCATGAATATAATATTCAAGGAATAAACTTAAGGATGAACCCCTCTCACTTTTTAGTAGCCCAACTTGTTACACTAATTGGCTATTGTTCTACTCTCTTACAGTCTCACGCACGACAACATACTTTAGTGGGTCACAAAATAACCCCATCTTTACAAATAGTCACACGAAAACGCTGAACATAATTAAGGAATAAATTCATGTTTTTTAAAATGAATGAATTAAAAATAAAGCTCTCACGGACTAAAATAATTCTTTTAGCCATATTGTTTGCCTCTTTGTTTTTACTCGTTCAATTCATCTTTGGAAGTCGCTTTTCTGAACAAGAAAATTCACTATACGAGAACTTGATGAAAGAACTCGTCGCACAAGAAGTGTGTACAGACAGTTCAACATGTGCAGAAAAAATTCACTTGTATCGTAAAAGTGGAAGCAGAATTTATTTTAATATGTACAGTCAAACAGATATGCCTCTAGTAGCTACTATAAGTAAATTCTTAGTTAAAGAAGGCATCAAATTAAGCAAAGGAATGCCCATTACTTTAAAGGTTTATGCTACGCCTAAAATTGGATATTTAGATATAAAATACTATTTTGGCCATGAAGTGCCATTATTGACACTAGACATAGAAAAATAAGGAATAAACTTGTGATTTTCAAAATAAATAAATTGAAAAAAATACCTTTCCGAGCCATTATATTTTTTCTAGCTACATTGCTTAGTTGTTTTTCTTATATCGAACAATCTTTGGCTGGAAGTAATACTTCTCCCTATATTGGTATTCTTAAAAATGAATTAATTGAAGCTCTAGTTAAAGATCATGTTTGCAAAGATAGAGAAAAATGCAGGGAAATTCTTCACATGCGAGGAGAAGGTTATTCAAAAATATACTTAAATATGTATGATCAAGCTGACACTCTGCTTGCATCTCATGTGGCAGAATTTTTTATCACAAAAGGTCTAAAAATAACAGAAGGGACACCTATTGCACTAAGAGTATTTCCAAAACCTAAATCTGAGTATATGGGATTAAGATATGCTTTTGGCAGCGATGATTATTTAATAAAGTTGGAATTAAATAAATGACTAAAATTACTATGCGAACCGATGTAGGTGGATATGACTATATACCACATACCTTTATTGTGATTGAGCATGACAATGGAACCTATGATGAATATGGATTCTCTCCTCAAAAAGAATCCAGCCTTTATGGGCCGGGGAAAGTTCATGTTCAATTAGGCATAAAAAATGCAGATGATTTACATGAATCTCACCTAAAAACCAAAGCTTATGAACTAAACGATACTCAATATAAAAATTTTCTTGAAGCCATTAACCATTCCATTGAAAATCCATCTGGTTACTTTGTCTTAGGAAAAGGAGTACCCTGTCATAGTAATAAAAACTGTACCGGTTGGGCTGTAGAAATTTGGAACAAATTGGGAATATCTACTCAATTTGGCGTAACTAATAAAGGTACTTGGAATCCTTATGGCCAAGGTATTGGCCATTCAGTCTCAAAACTAATCGGCACCCTCCCCGACCCACTATTAAAATTATTCAAATATGCCGACCCTTTAATATTAAATCTCAAGGGAAACGGCTTTAATATTACCCCTCTATCTGGAGGGGTTATGTTTGACCCAGATGGTGATGGTATAAAAAGCAACACAGCTTGGGCAATGCCTGAAGATGGCATACTGGTATGGGATCGTAATAATAATGGCTTGATTGATTCAGGACAAGAATTATTTGGGGATGAAACCCTATTATCAAATGGCATCTTCGAGATGCCATTTTCACAAGCCCCAATCATGAACATTGCCAATTTTACTTAAGCTTAACTCAATCTCTTAAGCCTTCGCAGAAAACCTTTGTCGTTAAACTCTATCAGGCTATCGAAAATTACTTAACTTATCGTCTTCTGAACAACTCGTTCAAACAACACCTAATAAAAACCATTTACCTAAAGTAAAATTAATCTTTAAGCACGATATATTAACGCCTACAGTAAGAGAAAAAAGCCCGACATTGATTATTGATTTGCCTGATATTCATCAGTGTGAGAAAACACCTACCATTAAAAGCGCGCGCTTTGGAAGATATTAAAAGAGAATATTAATTAACTATATCTTGCCACAAAACATTCCCCCGCTCCTTCTCGCTACGCTCTAAAGATCGGCCCCCTATCAAAGCATAGCTTTACATAAGTATAGCTACCCACGCTGTAACAACGTTTTGCAACAATTCTTA
This sequence comes from uncultured Gammaproteobacteria bacterium, assembly GCA_902826485.1. Taxonomy (GTDB): domain Bacteria; phylum Pseudomonadota; class Gammaproteobacteria; order Berkiellales; family Berkiellaceae; genus CADEEZ01. The sequence continues at coordinate 19,760 of CADEEZ010000011.1, read as the reverse complement.
TGTATAAAGCTATGCTATCAAAGGGGGAGAAAGATCCTTATTTCTTCGTTATGCCACGATTTGACTATTTAGTTTAATCTTTTACCCCTGTTAAAATATACATTGGACAGATGTACTATTTCCCATCTAAAGACATTGTGTGATTATAATTTTAACCCTTAAAAGCGTTAAAGGTTAAAACTATGAAAAAATATGAAAACTATAAATTTAAAAACCATACAGGTCTAACAAAAGTAATGGTTTTTTTCCTTTACGCGTACACATTTTTCACAATACTTTTAGTCTTTTCAACCATATATGAATACAGTTTATTGTTAAATATAAAACAAGGTATAACAATAAGTATAGAAACAGTGAATTCACAGAATGCAAGACAAGCTCTTCTTGCTCGAGCATGGGGAATATCAATGCTCATAACTATGATTTGCTTTTGTTTTTGGCTGTATAGAGCCGATAACAATGCTCTAAGTCTTCACCCTAATGAAACCAAAAATACTCCAGGGTGGTCTGTTGGCTGGTATTTTGTTCCAGTCGTGCATTTGTATGCCGGTTATCAAAGTATGAACGAAATATGGAAAGTGAGCAAAAATCCTGTTTTTTGGAAAGAGGAAATTACACCTACCCTAATAAAGTGGTGGTGGTTTTTCTGGATATTATCGAATATTATTTTCACAATATCTTCTAAGATAGGAAGCACTAAAAATATTGATGCTTATATGAATTTATCATTAATGAATATTTTCGCCTTTATTGGGCAAGGAATATGCGCTTATTTATTAATATTAATCATTAAAAAGATTTATATATTTCAAGCTCATAGTTACCAAAGTCTCAAAACTATAGCAAAGTGAATATTAATCAACTTGATTTAAGAAACTATTGCATTAAAAATAAGGAGCATTTATTTCCCTAACCGATTCCTGTTTTCATCTGCCAGGCCATCTAAAATATAAGTATCTGTGCCCTTAAATTTGAAAATGCCATATTTGGCTTTTTCATATATTTTTCCATGCCCTTCTTGAAAGAAAAAGGCATTGGGTTTTATCTCGGGGCGTAGATATTTATAATTTACTTTAAGTATTTTTTGGTTACCAACGGGTTTAAACTCATTTTTATCATCAACTAGTTGTACATATTGAGCTACCCCATTGGCATCAGGGGCAATGATCATATATTTTTTTTGATCTTTCTCAGCTGAAATTTTAGGTTGTAATTCGAGATCGTAGGCTAATGCCATATAATCCCCTTGCATCAAGGCTCTGGGGTCAACGGGCCTTAATTGTAAATAGATAAATTCACCCTGTTTTTTAATTTGATTTTTGTCATAAATCGCAAAATTAAGGGCACAAAGTATGATTACAAATAGTGCCAAAACAGCTATTTTTATGAAATAATAATTGGGTTTAGTTTGTAACATATTGTTTACCCTTGGCATAATAATGCTGAAAATAAAAACTAAATAATATTAATAAGCCACCTGCCAGCATAAGATAAAGCGATTTATATAATAAAGTTACTTGCATTAAGTAATAATATTGAAACAGAACAAAAGGAAAAAATAATAAGCCAATCACTAATATTTTATTATCTCGGTGGCCATAACCATATAATATAAGGGTAAGTGTAAAAATAATGCCAGGCGACAAAAATAAACCCAAAAACACAATTAAAAATAACATATTCGTGACAGGTTGTTCTAGCCATTGATATTTGAAGTTTGTTAACTCTAAAATAACATAACAAGAAGATAATACAACTAAAGTAGAAACAAAATATTTGAAAGTGGGTAAATTATAAATCAATAAAAAATCTTTTGTGGTAAGCACAACAAAATATAGTAAGATTGAAAATAAAACAGCGTATCGAATGGGTTCCATAGAAGACATGATATTTTTAGCATAGGTTAAATACCCTAATGCAGCAAAATGAAATAATAGAAAAACATTTGAATTAAAATGAATTTGAACTAATTTTGAGTGATAGTTTTCTGGATTATATCCAAATATAATCTGCGAATATAAAATCTTGACCCAAATGAAAATTAAGATAGTTCCTATGCTTAAAAATCTATCGACTGTATTATGATATAAAGGATATATAATTATCGTAATAAAAATACTTGCCACTAATAAAATATTAATTTCATTGTATTGCGATTTAAACATTTCCAGACAAGCGCCGAGAAATAAAGCCTTGCCCGCAACCATTAAACAAACTGAAATATCTCTCCAATAGGCTACGGTATTATTTTTATCTAAGTTTTTTTGAAAATAATGAATACCTAATGCTGCTCCCATAAAAATCAAAGACCAAAATAAAAATAACACCTTGGCTGGCCAGCCCATAAAGCTGGTAGCCCCAACAAACAAACAGAAAAACAAAGTGGAGATGAATGCCCCAAAACCTATCAAAATCTCTGTTATAACAGGCAATTTAACGCTATTTTTAAAATCGAAGCTTTTCAATTCATCTACTTTATTCACTTCAATTAATTCAGCAGATGCTAACTTATCTACTATGTTATTCATGCCAGGTGAGGAATCACTCATGGTTTGTCCCCCATTTTCTGTTTTGCCATTTTAATCATTTTGACAATTAACACTATCAATCCAATTGTACCGATACCCATTAGCAAAAGTATGGCACTATCATGACGACCATTAACCCCGCCTAATATATTATATAGCAATGCTTCGCCTATAAAAAAAGCTGAGAACAAAAGCAAAGATACAGAGTGAATATCTTTTATCTGATTCAGATAAATGTAACCTAAGCCTAAAAATGAAATCACATATACGACTGCACAAGGGAGGATGCCTTTACCTTCGCCTAGAAAAAAAACAAAGGCTCCTGGTAATTGCAAGCCTAAGATCATGACTAATAATGCATATCTTAACCAGTTAGATTGTAACCATTCGATTTTTAAATCGACGCCTTTTTCTCTGCATAATAAGGCAACTATATTTAAAATACTTAAGTAACTGAGCAAACATAAAAAATCTTCTTGCCACATATAGATATGTGTAAGCCATAAAAATACGCCAACGTTAATTAGAACTAGCCATAAAAACCATAGCCCCTGAAATTGGCTTAAGGCTACAAACCCTGTAATTAAAAAGGCCCACATCAAAAATAATTCATAGGTATCTGCACCTGTTTGATATATTTGACCAAATACAGCTAAAAATACCCCAATTAATATACTCAATGCCATTAAAAATAATTTTGATATTAATGGATTACTTTTTGGGGAAAAGAAGTAGCCTAAGAAACTGAGTATCATACCAACTTCTATTGTGAGGAATTTTTGGAAATCCGATAAATATTGCCAGTTATAGGCAAAAAAGAAAACGACGCCAGTTAAAAACAAAGCCACACCGACAGTAAGCGAAAATCTGACTATCCATTTCCCCCATTCTAGATTGGGGTTTAAGATGGCATCCGCATATCGCTTTGCTTGCGCACTAATTTGCTCTTTTTCGTATAAATAAGCAATTTGATCTTTCAGCTTGGACATATACCTACTCATTTTTTATACAGAGTAAAAATAAGGGTTCTGAAAGTGTATCGGCGGGAAAAGAATAAAATTAATAATAGGATTTTCTAAAGATGCCTACCAAGCTTAGCTTGGCAGACCCTTCAAAATATTAAGCTTTTTTAACAGGTTTTGGAGCAGTAGGATGTGGTTTCAGATTTTTTTTAATTTCGGCAATCAGTTTTTTACCGACGGCTAATCCAACGACCGCTTTAATTAAGCCTTTTCCGCCAGATATGGCGCGGATTTCTGTACTTACTAATGTTCTCATGTTTAATAGCCCCATATAAATAATAATATTTAGTTATTTGTCAGTCATATTTAAGCTGACAATTATCAATGTTAATTAACTTAATGTCAATCATTAAAAATAATAATTAGGTGTATATACATTAACTTATTGATTTTTATATAGAAAAGGACGAATGGTAGCAATTAACCGTTGACAGGAAGCTGAATAACATACAAAATAGCCCCTCATTAAAGTTTATTAACTAAATTTAACTTAACTAAAAAAATAGGTGTTTTTAAAAATGAAAGAATTAGTACAAATGCAAACAGATATGATTTCTGCTGGTTTAGGAATGGGTATGCCTTTAATTATGGCCGGTACCGGATTAAATACGATTGTTAGTTATGCCGCAGGCTGCGACGTATTTCCTAGCAATTTAACCCTTCCTATTATTGCTGTCGCTCAAACTTTAGCGATTGTGGGTTGTGTATCGCTTTATCTTGAAGGCTACAAAGACGGTAAATCAAATTACTAAAACCTTATTTACCTGGGGCGGGACGCTTCTGTAAACGCTGCCCAGCATGAAACAAACTATATTGTTGGGCCGCTTCAAGTATTTGAGTAAAATTAGCATCCGTTACTTTATTGTTTTCAGCCTCTTTACAGGTTTGTAACGCTTGACGAAAAGGTTCAAAATTTGTGGCATCGGGATTTTGATAAAATGTGTCAAACGTGGCTTTTAAAGGATTTAAAACAGGGTTTTTATATTGATTTTTTAGCCAAGTCTCTTTGGTAAAAACCTTGCTTACTAAAAACGCTAAAGTCTCTGCCCAATAATTAAAATCATCATTATTACTTGTGTCAGCCATATGTCACCTCATGTTATTTCTTTTTTTGCAAATGCGCGGGAGAAAGAATATCTTTCTTGGTTTCATTACAAATGTCATATAAATCGCTTTTATCAGCACTGCTTACCTTTCCCTTATGTAGCTTAAGATTTTCGTCTATGCCATCTTGGCATACGCCTAAAAATTTCCGATTTAACTCTCCGGGGTCTTTATATCTGTCAGCATTTGCTAGCAGCCCATCTACGCGATCAATTAATTTTCCAGCCAAGACGGATTTATCACTTTTGTCAACTTTCCCCAAAAAGTTCAAGGCTGAACCTAACATACTATTTTGCTGATGTTGGGCAGACATATCCGTATGTTGCTTATAGTTTGATAGTTTATCTCTCATTGCTTGTAAGTCCACCTTTATTTTTTCTATCTCTGCGTTAGGGAGCGGCGGCTGAATTTGTATTGTACTATTAATCTGCTGCTTATAGGGAGCCATATTATTGGCATGATGATGTGGATGATGATTCACATCGTCAAACATAAGCGGAGCTGGATTGGTATGTCCCACTATTTCTTTGGGCTTTGTATTCTGGGCTTTATCAAGATCTTGAACCAAATGCTTAAAAGTATTCAGCGGATTTATTTTTAATTCAAATTCTGGCACATACTTTCTTTCATAGGTACGAATTTCTACTTCTGCATTTTTTAATTGTAATCTTTTACTTTCTAGTATTTTATCAATATGAGCTAACGCAGCAAGATCTGTATTGGGTATGCTCTTTCTTTTTATCATTAATGAGCTAATTTCTTTATTCAAATCTAATCTAATTTCTTTGTGTAACGCATAATCCTTAGCAGGACGATTTTTTTCATATTCCTCTTTTGCTTGTTTCGCTTTAATATCATCTGACTGTTGCAGTTTTTCTTTCGCTATTTCATTGTGAACTTCTTGTGTTACCACTTTTAATGCTTCTAAACTTGGCGTCTTCATTTGTATAGGTTTGGGACCACGTTGGCTTTGTGGTAGTTTTAGCCATTTGTCTACCGCTTCTCGATGGTGCTTTATAATCAGCGTATTGATTACTCTTAACTGCAGTATGGCTGATTTTTCTTGTGGCGCTTCTCTAATAATTTGCTTTAACAAAGCTTTTTCTTCAATCTGCTGCTGCATTTTTGTTTGGATGGCCGTTAACTGCGTATGCACAACGGAAGCTTCGGGGCGAGAAGCGGGATCGGGATTTCGCATCGAATGTACAAGTTCTAACATCTCATTCATCGCTGTAATTTTAGGATCATTATGTTTGTTTTCAAGGCGAAAGTTTATCAAATGTGCCGTCATGAGATCTGCTTTAGGAATTTGAGGCGGAATCTCAGTAACAAGTATGCCTGGGGGTAATGATCGCTCATAGGGGAACGGTACCGCGGGCAGATGACCTTTTTCTGAGGCATATTTAAATACAGCCAAAAACAACCCTTCTTCTATAGAAAGACTTATTTTCGATTGCTCGGGTAAAGTATCAAGAGATTTTTTGATTTCTTGACCAAAAGGGGTTTTATAAGTTATTACAAGATCTCTGGGCAAAGCTTCTGTCACCCATTTTCCTTCTGGTGTCATTACTGTATAGCTAAATTGACCTGAAGGATCTCTATCTAAGTACACCTGGCCTTTTTCTAAAGTGGGATTAGGACCCAAATCTGACATAAAATTTAAGTGATGACCTGTCATTTTTATCATTTGATCATAAACCAGCAATTCGAAACTTCGACCTAAAGCATACATATCTTGCTTAGTGGATAAAGGGCTTTGATAACTGAACTTAAAAAATTCTGGTGCCATAAAACTGGGCGTGCCTTGGCATAATTCACTGGGCGATGTCGTTTTAACTTCACTGATGGGAAGAGAAACGCCATAGTCAATCACTTTCATCACACCTGTTTTAGAATCGTACATGAAATTTTCAGGTTTAATATCTAAATGCAACACCCCTTCAGCATGACATTTTTCAATTTCAGCCGCCATTTTTTGAAATTGCACTAGCCATTTTTCAATCTCAAAATCTTTTGATTCTCCAACAATTCGTGTTACCAGCGGTTTTTGATCTGCAATTAAGGGCGCAGCCGCTTTTGTTTTGGTTTCTATTTTGGGTACTTCTGCTACGATAACGGGTGTTGGCTTAACCTCTACGTTAACAAGGGTATTCGAAGTAGTACCATATTTTGTCGTGCCATATTGTGACGTGCCATATTGTGACGTGCCATATTGTGACGTGCCAGATGGGCTATTAGCTGGGCTGGACTCTGGTGGTGATTGAGGTGGATCTACAGTGATGCTCACAATAGGTTCTCGGGGCGTGCGAGGGGTGCTTGGTTGAGACCACAATAATTTCTCGATATTTTTCCCCAGCTCTTCTCTTACTGCTTTTTTATCTGGATCTATCTTAATAGGTTTGACTTCATATCCTTCATAAGACGGTGTAGTTTTCGCAAGCTCATTACCAGCAAGCAAAGGCATCACCGAAAAATAAATGGTTTCTCCTCCCCGTTGAATTTCTAGTTCACCCACCACGAGGCCAAATTTCCCAGAAATCCGCATTTCTTTTTTAATGTTATTTAATTCTTCTGTATCGGATGGTTTTTGCAGTTTAAGAGCATAATACCCGCCAACTTCAGCAGGGAAAGTTTTTGCCTCAAGACACTGAATCGTGACCACATTTCCAAAAGCGCCTTTGCCTAATTTTGCCCGATCATTCACCGCAAAAATATTTCCATTGTTATCTTTCATAATATCAAAAGGAATCATCTTGCCGTGAAGGGGGTGCCCGGGAGGAACAGAATAAGCATCATTTTTATTTAAGATCGAAAGAGACGCATTGTTTTGAAATTGCTCAATAAAATAATTACGCTCGTTTTTATCAACAATGAACCCGTCTTTTCCTTTTACATCACTCCGACTGATGGAAGGATGTCGCTTTCTTGGTTGCACAGGCAACTGTAATCTATTAGGACCTGATCTTTTTCTCGACTCTTCATGTGGTTTTTGATCATTATCCATAAGCCCACCTGATGTTTTACAAAGCTAACGCTTTTAGTAAGACAAGATAGGGAAATAAAAGTTTCAGTATTAACAAGATTAGGCGTATTTACACTCAAATACTTAATTTGACATTAATTATCGATAAGTTAAAATGCCAACTGTAAATAGGTTTAGTGATTTCAAGCAGTTTAGGGAAACTTCATGGCCGATTCGCTTCCAAAAGAAGTTTGGGGAAATATAACCAGTTTTTTAGATAATGATGATTTGGCGAGGTTTAGACAGCTTTGTAAAGCTACCCACTTTGTTGGTTCAGATGCGATAATTTTGCAACCCTTTTATAATCGGCTTTACACTATCGATAAGACTTTTTCCCCTATTTTGCCTCAAGAAGGGGCTTTAGGTGTTTTTAAGCAAGCATATGAAAAAATTCAAGCTCGTCAACAATCAGAAATTACTTATTTAGCAAGCCATCATCCTGTCCTAATGACAAAATTAGAATATACGCAAGTGCTTCAAGAAAATACAACTGTCTCACTGAAATCTTTAGAAGCGAGAAATACACTTTTAGATGAAATTAACAGTGTGATTATTAAAGAAAAAATTAAGGTTAATAGCACTAATTTAAATTTATGCAGTGCTCATATCACTCGCCTTCCTATCACGCTTTTTCAACTAGAAGATTATGTTAGTTTTTGGCAAAATTTAACCTTATTAGATTGCTGCAATAATCAACTCACCTCGCTAAATGTACAAGGACTGGTGGCACTTCAAGCGTTATGGTGCACCGATAACCAAGTCACCATGCTGAATGTGCAAGGGGTGGCGGCGCTTCAAACTCTAGCGTGTTATAAGAACCAACTCACCGCACTGAATGTGCAGGGGCTAACGAAGCTTCAAAAACTATTGTGTGGCGATAATCAACTGACCATACTGGATCTGCAAGGGCTAGTCGCCCTTGAAACATTCGTTTGTATTATGAACCCCTTAAAAACCTTAACCTTAACGGGCGTGCCCACAAACACAAAAAATCAACATGCTCAGCTAGAAAAAAGATTGCTCTTCAATCAATTACATCAACCGGTTTCTGACGAAGCAAAACAAGAAATTATTACCAAATTAGGCACTAATTCTAGGGATGGTGCGGGAATTCGCGCGTGTGCTTTAGTTTCAACAGATTTATCTCAGAACTCTACTTTCTTGCCTTCTTTTTCTCTTGAGAAAAATATCAATAAACCAGAAATTGCTGAGCTAAAAAGACAACGCGATGGAAATGGCATGCGCATAAATGATCGACCAGAAGAACCTGATAATGAATCGGACTTTAAGCGAATAAAGAAAGGCTAACCTGGCCCCTACCCAAACAAAAACTGACCTTTTTTAAAATCAATTTTAATATCATCACCAGGCATAAAGCGGCCCTTTAACAATTCTTGCGATAAAGGATTTTCTAGATATTGTCGAATTGCTCGCTTTAATGGCCTTGCACCATAAATCGGGTCATACCCGACCTCAGCTAATTTAGCCATCGCATCTTGGGTAATACTTAAATTTAAATCACGTTCTTCTAGACGCTGGCGCAAAATATCGATTTGAAATTCGGCTATTTTTTCAATATGATTTTTACCCAAGGCATGAAACACAACGGTCTCGTCTATCCGATTTAAAAATTCGGGTTTAAAATGTTCTGAGAGCATGCTCATGACTTTTTCTTTAATTTTTTCATAAGGTTTATTCGTCATTTCTTGAATGGCGCTTGCCCCAATATTAGACGTCATGACTATCACCGCATTTCTAAAGTCGACCGTACGGCCTTGGCTATCGGTTAATCTACCATCGTCTAATACTTGTAATAAAATATTAAACACATCGTGATGCGCTTTTTCTATTTCATCTAATAAAACAATACAATAAGGCCGTCTACGCACGGCTTCGGTTAAATAGCCCCCCTCTTCGTAACCCACATACCCAGGGGGCGCGCCGATTAATCTGGCTACCGAATGTTTTTCCATAAATTCTGACATATCGATTCGAATCAAAGACGCTTCTGAATCGAATAAAAAAGCCCCTAACGCTTTACACAGCTCTGTTTTACCGACCCCTGTTGGGCCTAAAAATAAAAACGATCCGACGGGTCGATTGGGATCCGATAACCCCGCTCTGGCGCGCCTGATAGCATCAGAAACTGCTTTTACGCCTTCATCTTGACCCACAACTCGTTGCGATAGGGCTTGTTCCATTTGAAGGAGCTTTTCTTTTTCAGCTTCGAGTAACTTAGAAACGGGAATACCGGTAGATTTTGCGACGACATCGGCAATTTCAACTTCGGTGACTTCATTGCCTAATAATTTGGGTTGTGAATTCTGAGTAGAATCACTTTGCTGAGCTGCTTGTAATTTTTTTTCTAAATCAGGAATGCGACCATATCGTAATTCAGACATTTTGGCTAAGTCGTTTGTTCTACTTGCGGCATCAAACTCAATACGAGCTTTATCAAGTTCTTCTTTTATATGCTGACTGTTTTGTAAGGTGGTTTTTTCTGCTTTCCAAATTTCTTCGAGGTTTGCATATTCTCGACCGACTTTCGTGATCTCTTCGTTTAGTTTTTCGAGCCTTTGCTTAGACGCTTCATCACGTTCTTTTTTTAAGGCTTCGCGTTCAATTTTATATTGAATTAATTTACGCTCGAGTTTATCCATTTCCTCGGGTTTAGAATCAATCGCCATCCGAATTCTTGAAGCGGCTTCATCGATAAGATCAATAGCTTTATCCGGCAACATTCTGTCGGTAATATAACGCTTAGATAACATAGCAGCCGCAACAATAGCCGGATCGGTAATGTTCACCCCATGATGAACTTCATAGCGTTCTTTTAGGCCTCTTAAAATCGCAATGGTTGCTTCAACTGACGGCTCATCAACTAAAACTTTTTGAAAACGTCGCTCTAATGCCGCATCTTTTTCAATATATTTACGATACTCATCGAGCGTGGTCGCCCCCACGCAATGCAATTCGCCCCTTGCTAAAGCAGGTTTTAACATATTACCTGCATCCATCGAGCCTTCTGCTTTACCTGCACCAACCATGGTATGGATTTCATCGATAAATAAAATAATTTCGCCTTCTTGCTTCGATAAATCTTTGAGCACGCCTTTAAGCCGCTCTTCGAATTCGCCGCGATATTTTGCCCCAGCAATTAAAGCGCCCATATCTAAAGCTAAGACGCGTTTGCCTTTTAAGCCTTCAGGCACTTCGTTATTAACAATACGCTGGGCGAGACCTTCGACAATGGCTGTTTTACCCACACCTGGCTCGCCAATAATAACAGGGTTATTTTTAGTACGGCGCTGTAATACCTGAATAATTCGGCGGATTTCATCATCGCGACCAATCACCGGATCTAATTTTCCTTGTTCTGCCCGCTCAGTGAGATCTATCGTATATTTTTCTAGCGCATGACGTTGTTCTTCTTGGCTTTCGTCTTGAACGGTTTCTCCCCCACGCAAGCTTTCTATTGCTGACCATAATTTATTTTTTTGAATACCCGCAGATTTCAATAAAGTATTTAGGCGCCCGTTTGTATCTTCCATGGCAGCCAATAAAAACATTTCGCTTGAAATAAAACTGTCTTTTAATTTTTGTGATTGGATATCGGCCAGGTTTAATAATTTACCTAGCTCATCACTAATTCTGATCTCACCGGTTTGATTACTTAAAGTCGCTTGTTCATCTAAAGCGGTGTTTAATTTACTGCGAAGTAATGAGACATTCGCCCCAGTTTTCATGATCAAAGGCCGAATGGTTCCGCCTTCTTGATCTAATAGGGCCGATAACACATGCTCAGGTTCAATCATGGGGTTTTGTCTACCTAAAGCCAAAGACTGAGCGTCTGCAAGTGCCGTTTGAAATTTAGTGGTGAATTTATCCATTCTGGCCATGATTTTCTCGCTGTGATTATCTTATCATTATTAGGTATACAGCATAGTTGGCGGCAAATTTAGGCATTTCAAGAGGGCTAGCCTGGTAGAATTTCTCTTTTCTTCCAGATCATGCTTGCCATTCTGCCGGACTCGGCATTACGTCGATGAGAATAGAATAAATCTGGCTGCGAGTAAGTACAATATTCTCCGCCATAAATATCATATACTCCTAATTTAGCCAGTTGTATTTTGGCTAGCTGATATAAATCAATGAGATATTTCGGCGGATTAGTTTTATCAGAAACGGGATGAATTGCTTTTTGATTGTCTGACTCTAAACCTAAAAATATATCTACAACGTCTTGGCCCACTTCATATACGGTAGGCCCCATAGCTGGCCCAAGCCAAACTAAGATTTCTTCGGGGTGGGTAAAATGACGAATCGTGTTGGCAATAATGCCATTTGCTAAGCCTTTCCATCCTGCATGCACGGCGGCGATTTGCTGTCCTGCTTTATCGCAGATTAATAAAGGCAAACAATCGGCGGTGAGCACCACGCAGGCCTGCTCAGGCAAAGTAGTATAGCTTGCATCACAATCGGCAATAATGCTTCCTTTGCCTTGTATGGGTTTTTGAATGAGCGCGACATGATCAGAATGTGTTTGATTAAGCCAAGCCGGCTCACAAGGCAATTCAAAATCGTAACGTAACTTTAGGCGATCGGCTAAAACATATTTTTGAGAGCCTGCATGTGTCGCCAAGTTACCAAAAGAAACGGTAGTACAAATCGCTTGTATATTTTCTGGCGCTGGCCAATCGGGGGTAATGTATAGTGTAGACATAGGCTGATCGTCCCTCTTATACCTGATTGCGCATAATCGTGAGTATATTGGTAAATTCTTCTGGTAAGTCTACCTCAAAAGACAAAGGCTGAAGCGTAATCGGGTGTTCAAAAGCCAATGCTTTGGCATGTAATAGTTGACGCGACAAATTGCTGGTGGCGATGCTTACTTCGTTTTGACCGCCTCTTGGCATTTGATGACGCCAGCCATAAAGCTTATCGCCTACGATAGGGTAACGAACAGAGCTCAAATGCACCCGAATTTGGTGCGTTCTGCCGGTTTCGAGATTCACTCTTAATAAAGTATGGCCCTTGAATTTTTCTTGTACGCGATAGTGCGTAACGGCATGTTTACCTGTTTCAACAATGGCCATCAGGGTTCGTTTATTAGGGTGCCTGCCCATGGGTTTGTCTACTGTGCCGCCTGAAATCATCTCACCTTTTACTAAAGCATAATAAGTACGCTCTACTTCGTGTAAAGACAAGGCTCTTACCAAACTCGTGTAAGCTTCAAGCGTTTTAGCTACTACCATTAAACCTGAGGTATTTTTATCGAGTCGATGAACAATACCGGCTCTTGGCAGTACTCTTAATTGGGGCGCATGATGTAATAAGCCATTGAGCAAGGTTCCCTGAACATTGCCCGCGCCAGGATGCACGACTAAGCCAGCTGGCTTATTTATGATAAAAATATCGTCATCTTCGTATAATATATCTAGGCTAATGGCCTGGCCTTCATCATCCCGCATGATCTCTAAATGCGTAAGAATATGAACCGCTTCGCCACCTTGCACTTTATGTTTAATGCTGGTTATGGGGCGCCCATTCATGGATACCACGCCCTGCTGAATCCATTGCTGTATTTTTTCCCTGGAATATTGACTGAATGTCGTGGCAAGGACCTTATCTAGCCTTAAATTTTTATACTCTTCAGTTAAAACAGCTTCTAGATTAATTTCTTGAGTTTGATTATTTGTATTCATTTTTTAAATTTAACTAGCTTATTAATTCAATTGTAAGCCTAAATTCTAACATATAAGCTGGTTTGCCAGAAAGGGCTCATTCGGTTAGACTCCTTCGATTAGATGCTCGAATAGTATTAGGCCAAAAAAGGACTAGGCATGACGCTCAATATAACCCTTTTCAACGTTTCAAAATTCATCACAGTTGCTGCGCTTAGTGCATTTTTGCTTGCTGGTTGTGCCACAGACAAATCCGATCAGAAAAAAGAAGCAAGATATGATAAATACACAGATGCACAGCTCTATCATAAAGCCATTAAACAGGTAAAAAAGGGGCATAATTCTGTCGCTATCGAGTCACTCGAAGCCTTGGATGCACGTTACCCTTTTGGTGATTATGCCGACAAAGCCCTTCTGTTGGCTATTTATACGCATTACGAGGCAGAAGACTATGCTTCGGCCGCTGCCACCGCTGAACGATTTATTCGCGTTCACCCAAGACACCCTAATGTCGATTATGCCTATTATATGAAAGGCCTTATTTCATCGAATGAATCTGTCGGGTTTGGCGACAGATATTTTCCGATGGATAGACATGAGCGCGATCAAACCTCTGCGAAAAAAAGTTTTCATGAGTTTTTGACCCTAGTCAATCGTTTCCCCAATAGCGCTTACGCACCGGATGCCAAAAAGCGTATGGTGTATTTAAGAAACACCATTGCAGAAGCAGAATTAGATACGGCCAGATTTTATCTTCATAAAGGCGCCTATGTTGCTGCCATAAACCGCGGTACGTTCATTTTAGATCATTTTGATGAAACGCCTTCTACCGAAGAAGCTATCAGCATCATCGTAAAAGGATATCGGGCATTAGGTATCAATGATTTGGCTCAAGATTATTTATTGGTTCTTCAACATAATTATCCCCAATCAAAATTAATCGTGGGATAGAGTATAGGTAGTTGTATGCGTTTATCTGAGTTTTTATTGGCCACTTTAAAAGAAATCCCTCAAGATGCTGAGTTAATCAGCCATCAACTTATGTATCGAGCGGGTATGATTCGTAAGCTGGGTGCAGGGTTGTACACCTGGTTGCCAATGGGGTTACGCGTACTCAGAAAAGTTGAAAAAGTCGTTCGTGAAGAAATGAACAAAATTGGCGCAATGGAATTACTCATGCCAGCGGTACAACCTGCTGAATTATGGGAAGAAACCGGCCGATGGGAAAAATTTGGCCCCCAATTGCTTAAAATTAAAGACCGAAGCGAACGAGAATATTGTTTTGGCCCCACCCACGAAGAAGTCGTCACAGATTTAATGCGACGTGAATTAAAATCTTACAAACAATTGCCCACCTCTGTTTATCAAATTCAGATGAAATTCAGAGATGAAATTAGACCTCGCTTTGGTGTAATGCGCGCGCGCGAATTTTTAATGAAAGATGCGTATTCATTTCATGTCGACAAAGCCAGTTTAGAAAACACCTATGAAAAATTCTATGCGGCTTACTCTGCTATTTTTACTCGACTGGGCTTAAAATATCGCGCTGTATTGGCCGATACGGGCGCCATCGGTGGCAGTGGTTCACATGAATTTCATGTACTCGCCGATTCAGGTGAAGATGCCATTGCCTATTGTGAACAAAGTGATTATGCCGCCAATGTAGAATTGGCAACCCATCTTGAAAAACCTTTTACTCGTACCGCTTCTGGTGCTGCAAAAACTTTAGCGCCCACACCAGGTATTACTTCGGTTGCGGAACAGGCTAAATTCATGAAGCTCGGCACCCATCAAATTTTAAAAACCTTATTGGTCAAAGGCCGAACAGAAGCACACCCTGTAGTGGGATTATTATTGAGAGGCGATCACGAACTCAATGAAATTAAAGCGCAAAAACATCCTTTAGTTGCCGCACCATTTGAATTAGTGTCTTTGGTGACTGTATTACAAACCGCTAACTGTCCTCCTGGGTTTATCGGCCCCATCGAATTATCAGGCAAAATTCCGCTTATTGCAGACCCTGATGTCTTTGCCATGACGGATTTTTCGTGTGGCGCAAATCAAGCTGATCAGCATTACCTTAATGTGAATTGGGAACGTGATTTACCCCTGCCCGAAAAATTTGATCTCAGAAAAGTGGTTGCCGGTGATTTAAGCCCGGATAGCAAAGGCACTTTAAGCATTTGCCGCGGCATAGAAGTAGGCCATATTTTTCAACTAGGCGATACTTATGCTGAAGCCATGAATTTAAAAGTGCTTGATGAGCAAGGCAAATCGGTTGTGTTACAAATGGGCTGTTATGGCATTGGCGTATCGCGCATTGTTGCTGCCAGCATTGAACAACATCATGATGATAAAGGCATTATTTGGCCAACTGCCCTTGCTCCTTTCCAAGTGATTTTATTGCCCATGAATTATCAAAAATCACACCGGATTCGTGAAGCCATTGAACAGCTTTACGAAAAATTATTAAGCCTAGGCATCGATGTGGTACTAGATGATCGCAAAGAGCGACCCGGTGTGATGTTTAACGATGCAGAATTAGTTGGCATACCGCATCGATTGGTGTTAGGCGAACGCAGCCTCGATGCAGGCAAAATAGAATACCAGCATCGTACTGATTCAGCCGCCCAAGAAATTGAATTAAATTCTGTGAGTGACTTTTTGCTAGGCTTAACGGGTGATCGTAAAATCACTTAAATTATCTAGCTGGGTAATTTCTTCAGGAGTTAGGGTTAATATAAGAACCTCTGACACCCTGGCTCTGGGGGGGCCTATTGTTAACCAACTTTCGAGTTGGCGTATTTTTTCGGGCTCCCCTTTTACCCATACAATCACATCACCATTGGGCTGATTTTGAACTAAGCCAATTAGCCCTAATTCGGTGGCCTTTTCTTGAGTGGATTGCCGAAAAAATACACCTTGTACTTCGCCAGTGATGCGATATTTTTTATTGTTATATATACTATTTTAATTAGGGTCTTGCATGACAAATTCTCATTATGTC
>CADEEZ010000011.1:0-3383 GCA_902826485.1 uncultured Gammaproteobacteria bacterium | reverse complement strand
ATACTATTCTCGCTCGGGCGCAACCCAAAAGATGGCAGAATATATAGCAAGAGGCATCGAAAGCATAAAAGGCATCTCAGCAAGGCTTCGTACTGTGCCGCCTGTTAATACCATTATTTCTGAGCCTGCTCCACCTGTGCCTTCCACAGGGGCGCCCTATTGTGAGCTAGAAGATTTAAATGATTGTGCAGGATTAGCATTAGGCAGCCCAACCCGATTTGGTAATATGGCCGCCCCATTAAAACATTTTTGGGATAACACCAGTTCATTGTGGGTTTCTGGTGGGTTAATTAACAAACCTGCTGGCGTATTTACCTCGACTAGCAGTTTGCATGGTGGCCAAGAAATGACCTTAATCTCGATGATGATACCCTTATTACATCACGGTATGGTGGTGATGGGCCTGCCTTATAGTGAGCCAGAATTATTAAACACAACCACCGGCGGAACGCCCTATGGACCTAGCCATTTAGCAGGCACGCACAGTGATTTGCCTATTACAGAAGCGGAGAAAACCCTTTGCATTGCTTTGGGTAAACGCTTGGGTGTGGCGAGTTTGAAATTGCTTTAAAAAAGCCATCACCCAAGAATGATTAAAGCGCCGGTTGTTTTCTTGTAGATGATACATCGGCGTTTTTTAATGGGGCTTTATTTTCTTTATCTGTATCCTTTTTAGTATGATTTTCATATAGATTAAGTATAAGCTTAGGTTGTTGTAATGGTTTTTCAAGATAGGATACTAATGCCTTTTCACGAAAGCGGATATCATGATCCTTTAGATCAATATCAAAATATTTTAATAAATCACTCTTTAATCGGGGAAGTGTTGTGATTTTCATTGTCTCAAGCACATCTGTTTTATAGAGCAGCGTTTTTTCGTTGCAAATTCTTACTCGGGATATATCTCCCACTTTAAAAGGTTTAGTACAGAGTAATAGCGTGTTAAAAGAACACCCCGCATCAAGAGGGTTACTCTGAATTTTATTAATTCTTTGGTAATCTTCAAGACTGGCTGTTTCACTCGTTATGCCATAAATACTTTCCCATTTTTTATTATTTAAAACTTGGCATTCAAATTCGTATTCTTTACTAGGATGAATTCTATAGCTTTGATTAAATTGATCATAAACACCCGCTTTTAAAGGAGCGGGAGAAAGCAAGCCCACACTACCAAACCCAGCATCTACCAAATAACGATCCTCTCCAAGCGTAACAATGCCTGCACAATGTTGTGAGCGTTCACCTTTAGGTTGATTACATTTCCATAGGGTATCGGCTAAAATAGGGTTGACTGTAAAACCAAAGCTTTTTAGCATTGTTTGCAACATTAAATTCAAAACAACGCAATGCCCCCCTCTGTTTTCTTCCACCAAACGTTTAAACATATCCTTAAATTCAAGGCTGGTGTCATACTGGGAGGCGTCAGCGTCATGGAGACTGATGGTCTCAAAAGGAAAAGTAAATATATGACCTTCAACAATTTTGTTTAAGGTTTCTAAATTGACCGTGATCTCATCCGTAAAGCCTATTTTTTTTAGGTAAGCTTTACTTTGCTCTTGTGTTGGTTTTGTCATGTTACTACTACTCCATAAAAACAAAACTGGCTAGTAGGGAAAGTCCCCTACCAAAATTTGCTATAGGATATAGAATAGTTACTAATCTGACAAGAATTTATATAGCTTTAAATAATTTAGTTGTTCGACTTTTTGTCAACCCAACACTAAACCAATCACCATCAAAGAAAAAAGAGAGGTGATAGCGCTGAGGGCAATTACTTTTTTAACCGTCTCGGGATCAACAGCAAATTGCTTGGCAATAAAATATATTACAAATGCAGTGGGTGCCGACGTAGCAATGACCAAAGAATATAACCAGTAAGCATCGAGATTAAATATATATTTCCCGATACAAAAGGCAATCAGGGGGTGTAAAATATTTTTTCCTATCACCATAAATAATACATTTTTATCAATGCTTTCTCTGCTCAACTTGACGCTGCCTAAGGTTAAGCCAAAAGCAAACAGCGCAAAACTTGAAGCACCATCTCCTAAGCTTTGAAAAATATTCATAATGACAATATTGGGGAAAAATTGCAGATAATTACACGCTAGGCCAATCATGGGCAAAATAATTAAAGGGGTAGTAAAAATAGTGGTTAATTTTTTGAAAATCGATTTATCTTTATGTTGCGTAAAACTTAAAATAATCACCATAATCGGTTGTATGATAATCACTTGCAAAAGGTTACCTAAGACCCCTGCTGTTGGATCTCTTAGTAAAAAGGTAATCACAGGCAAAACATAAATGGCCGCATTCACATAAGAAGATGACATAATATGAATGCAAATTTCAGCTTGGGTTTTCTTTTTGTAGAAGAATATGCTAACACAAACAGCCATGCCGATAAAAGCCAACAAATAACTCAGCATGTATTTAACATCAAGCAATTCTGTTAAATCATGGTGCAGCGTTGCAGCAAATAAATAACACGGAATGGCTATTTTAAATAAAAAAACCTCAAAGCCTTCAATTTGATTTTGATTAAGCAGTTTTCTTTTTTGACAGAATACACCAAATAAAATAATAGCCAAGATAACAATTAATGATTGAACCAAAGTCATAGCTAACATCCACTAGGGGGTATTTAACCAGCTCTATATAGTAGAGCATCCCCTCTTTACATAATTTAAAACCCTATCTAACTTTATATTAAGATCTCACTCTAAGTATAGCTAATTGTTTATTAACTTGTTTAAGGCTGTCTGCATGGATTCACAAGAGAAAAACCAACTTCCTAACAAAAATAATCACCTTAGTGATCATATGGCTAATGAAAATACGTTTTTGGCATGGGTAAGAACCAGCCTAGCTATAATGGCCTTCGGGTTTGTGATTGAACGGTTCTCCCTGTTTTTAAAACAGTTTGCTCTGTTTTTTCAAAAATTAACTGGTATTGTGCCCACCACGGCTGAACCGACTCAGAGCTATTCTGCAGTATTTGGCATTACCATGATTGCTTTAGGGTCGCTTATTTGCCTTTTTAGTTTTATCGATTATAAAAAAATCAGTAAACAAATTGAAAACAATGCCTATCAGCCTTCTTCGCGGTTGTTTTTTATGCTTATTTTATTGATATTATTAATTGGTATTTTTCTGACTTTTGCTCTTATCCATGCCGTTTAAATTCTAGGCAAAAAAAAAGCCGGGGTTAACCGGCTTTATTATGAACAATATGAATTTATGTTACTTCGTGACTTTAGTAAAACCATTCAAAGGTTTGCCACTCAACGGCACGTTATTATAGAGTCCATTATTTCCAGCAAAATGTATGCCTGGATTATTCATTTGATTAGCATTAGTCGCTTTAGTCGTAAACGTTGTCG
>CADEEZ010000010.1 GCA_902826485.1 uncultured Gammaproteobacteria bacterium | reverse complement strand
GCATTCATGGATAAAATAACATTTTGTCCTGTGCCTACATCTACTAAGCCACTAGGACCTGCGATAATGGAGAGCGCATAACTGGGGCCGGTTAAAAAGCCTGCGCCATCTAAGCCGTAATTAGCATTGGTCGTAAAGTTATCCGCAAAATTAGCGCTTGTGGTCATCCCGATGGTGGATTCATTCACCCCGAGTGGATCAGCTGGTGCACTGGGTGCTATTGAGATAGTGGGAACATAGTTGAGCGTAGGTGTGCCGAAACCGCCCCCCGGATTACTGTTACCGTTGTTACCACCATTATCTATTGGAGGAGACGTATCACTGACGCCGCCCAGATTACCATAACTTATATAGAGTAACGGATTACCGCTATTACTGCTGCCGCTTCCGTCTGAGATTAAATCGGAAAAAGTATTTTTGGAAATTAACTTATCCAAAGCATCTGGTTCTTGATCTGGGGTGAAAGCTCTTCTGACAGGAAGTTTCATTAACTCGGCTAAACTCAATGAGTCAAAATCTGTTTCAGCTAAATTATCTTCTTTAACCGGTACTTTTAAGAGCTCTTCAAAACTTAAGGATAAAAAATCAAAGGAATCATCGTTAACATCGTCTGCGTCACCAGAATCACCGACTATTTCTTTTTCGCCGGTATTTTCTATAAAGGGAATTCTCTGCAAGCTTAAAAAATCGAGTTCAAAAAAATCTACGCCACCAAGCGGCTCCCCATGAAAAGACATTTCGACGACAGGCACCTTAAAGAGTTCTTCAAATGTAAGGTTGCTGAAGTCGTACTTTCCATCCTCTTGCGGAGTATTTTTATCGGGCACACTTTTAATTGCCATCTGTACCTACACTCTTTATGAATTCAAATTACATTATTCGGGTATCAATACTTACCTTACGCCTAAACAGCAAGCCCAATAACTGGACTTTGGTACCATGTAGAAGCACGCAAACACCCACTAACTATTTGATGTCATACACACGTTTTAGTTCATTTTTAGTACGACTGTTTTGACCTAATACCAATTATTAATTTAAAGGCTTTATTTGAAAGGATTTTTTTTCGGTATTTTAAGTTCTTCAGATGGTATAGGAATACTGTCGGATGAGTTGTTTTTATGTGCTTGATAAGCATGTAAGAGCATGGATTGCCCTTTGTTAAGCGTATTTTGCAATTCAGATTTAGCAGAGTTTAGATCATTTTTTAATTTAGGATTGTTTTCAAAAGAAGGATGAAGTGGGTCTAATAATGAGGGGTTAGCTTTATAAAGTGAAGATAAAAAATGATGAATGTAAGCGTCGTCTTTGTTGGATAAATTATTAAAGCTTTCTTTAAAAGCAGTGACGATTTTCGGGTTTTCGATGATGAGCTTACTAAAATCAACCTGCATGGGTAATTTTATGCCATGAATTTCTTCAATAAATTGTAAAAAAATGTTGCTTTGAGAATTAATTGTGTTCAGAATAACTTCATTAGTTAAAAGATTGTTGTTTTTAAAACGATCAATTTCATTTTTTAACAGTTGACGATTTGTGTCCTCATAGGCCAAATGATTTGCTTGGTACATAGCATAGAATAAAGATTGGTAGGTGCTTTCCCAATGATCAGATGTATGTTTTTGTATATCTGAATGGGTAACAAGTTTTGGTGTTAATCGTTCATATGATAAGTATTTTTTTTCAAATAATTCAAGTGCTTCTGAAACAAATTTTTGCTCTAAAGTGCCCGATCGATAAAATTTGTTGGCGAGTTTATCGGCTCTAAATCCTTCGAATTCGGTGACTTCAGGTAAAGGGGAAGGACCATTCTTGATAAAGTTTAAAATAGTTTCAGCGTAGATAATAAACTCATTTTTATTGGTGGGTATGCCATGACCTTTATTGTGTAATTCTTTGCCATCACTTGGTGTGGGGTTACCAATTTCTGTCAATAAAAGTCTGGTGTTCTCAGATTTTCCATATTTAACCATAAGATCATAGGTTCTAGTTGTGTTTAGAACATTTACATTATTGTCATTTTTATTATGGGCTAATAAAACAGGCTTGTTTATTTTTTTTAAATCTTCTTCTTTTACCGTGCCAATATAGTCATTAAATTTTCTTCCCGTTAGAGACGCAATAGGTAAATCACTTTTATAATTAATTTCGTTGTTTATTGCCCCATCGTGAGAGATATAACCGTCGTAGGAATCGGCATCATTGTTTTTTTGAGCTTGCCCAATTGCAACGGTGGCACCAAAGCTTGCGCCATATAGCATTATTTTAATAGATTCCATATCAATTTCACTCAGTTTAGAATGTAACGAAGTTGGGTTATGCTTTAAGGTTTGATAAAATTTACTGATGCAATCTTGAATTTCTGTATACAGTGATTCAGGCATTTCTCCTTGGTATTTTTCTAGCTTTAGCAAATCAGGTAGATTTAAGGTAATGACTGCAATACCACGATTTATTAAGTATTTATCAAAGTCTGTTAAATTATCAGGCTTATACGCATTTTTTTCAGGCTCTTTTTTATGACCACCATATACTTGGACAACAATTCCCTCCACTTTATTTTCGGGTAAATGAATGTTATAGCCTATGGGTGTTTTCTTTTTGGGGTCTAAGAAAAGTTGTTTTCCTTCTTTAAAATTATCACCTGTGGGCTTTGAATTTAAATATCCTTGGTTATTATAAATAGTCATGAAAGACTGGGGATCTATTTTTTCTTTATGCATTTCTTTTGTTTTTTCTTTGCTTTGTGCGATGAATAACATTTGATGTACCTTTTCAAGATATTTTTCATATATCTGAGGAAAAGCTATGGTAAAGGCTTCGTTACTTAAAGGCTTTTTACCGTTAGTAATTTCTTTCATGATAGAAGTTTCTATGATATAGCTTAGTGATTTATATAAGCCTATCCCAAATACTTTTGCTGCGTCTGTGTTGTTGAAAAAATTCCTTAATTTCATTGTGTTAATGGCAGATTCATTCAAAACACATTCCCTGAGCGGGAAAAAATACGCTGAACTCAGATTTTCTATGTAAGCCTCATGCACTTGCCAATTATTGACTAAATAGGTGAGACAAGCTGAATGAATTAAATCAAAATCTTTCTCTGACCCTTTTGTTTTAGCGTTAATCGGCATATCTTTGAATAAGGTGGCAAATGTCATTTCAAACACTTTACTTTTATATTCTTTTGAATAACTATCATTATTTAATAAGCTCGCCGTTTCTAAAGCAATGTGATACCGTTCATCATCCCAATTATCACCGAGTTCATTTAAAGTTTCGTTAATTATTTCAGCAGATAGCTGTTCATTTCTTAAACTTTCAATATACCTGCTTCCCGGAGAGAGAAGCACTTGGAATTCATCAAGACTTGGTTTCTTGATTTCTGCAGTAAGGTTTGATTCTGAGTAGTTTAATTCAATCAGTTTTTTATGTATGTGCGAATAAACTTCCTGCCCTAAGAGTTCTTCTGAATGAAATAGTTTTTCGATGAGCGGACTGGTTTTATAAAAATCCGGATACTTTTCTAACAGCATTTTAATAAAATCAACTTCTTTTAAACTGATTGCCGTAGTTAAGTATTCTTCTAAATCGAGTCCTTTTTTTAATCTTTCATAAGAGGCAAGATAGAGTTGAGGATTGCTGAGTATTTTTTCTTCTATCGCTTCATAAATCTGTATTCGTCCCATGGACGCTGCGGCAGATAAAGCACTGCCCATTTCTCCGCGTAAAGTAGGATTGGTTGCTAATATCAATTGTACCAGATCGGTGGCATTTTCATTGATACAATCAAAAACCAATTCTCCTAATTTATCTTGATAGCCGCTAACTTTTTTATAAAAATCATCACCTGAATGGAGTATCTCGTAAAACTCACCAACAAGATCTTGTAAATCTTCTTCTTTTTTTGAAGGCGCAATGCATATGAGTTCAAATAATTGATTAAATTTTTCATTCGAATTTTCCATGCGTATACACCTAATCTGAATATGATTTCGTATCACAATGCTTGGGCGTTGACCTCGGTTATTTAGTTCAGTTTTTTAAATTTAAATTGAAGTTTTAGACAAATATAAATAACCAGTACAAAAATTAATAACTCTGCCGAGAAGAGAGGGTAGAGAAAGTTTAATTTTTATTTGATTGGGGTAGCTTTGTGCAACTGCACGCGAGAGTCAGCCGGGGATTAGAGAGCGCAATTGAAGCGATAAAATCCCAATGGCATAAATTGAATCAATCTGAACAAATATTGTTGCGCGTTAAAATCCCTTACCGCCCAAAAAGTTCTATAATCGATGCAGTATTAAATGCTTCTAACGATGCTATTTTGGCTATTCGTCCTTCTGGGCAAGTGATTTATGCGAATAATAAACTATTAGACTTATTTAAATTAAATTCTCAGAGCGTGTTAAGTTTATCTGTGATGGATGCGTTTGCTTGCTTTGGTGAATCTGAGCTTAAAATTTTGAAAGAAGCGCTTTTGTTAAACCAAGCGTATAGTAAAGTCGAACTGAATGGCAAAGATACTTTTGGCCGACCCAGAATTTATTTAGTTGAAATTTGTTCAACCAAAGTAGCAGATGCGACAGCTTTAATCTGTTTGACTCTAAAAGACATTTCTCAGAACGAAGTTTTACGGTATGAAAATAATTTTTTAAAATCACATGATCTCACCACAGGCATGCTTAATCGAGAGGCCTTTTTAGATAAGCTACAACGAAGCATTGGCCGTGCAAGACGATATAATACAAGTTGTGCGGTGATATTTTTAGGGTTAGATGGATTCACGGCCATTAACCATGCCTATGGGCATAAACAAGGTGATTTAGTTTTAAGAGAAGTGGCCAAGCGCATTCAATCGGTTGTTCGAGACACCGATGTGGTGGCCAGATTTGGCGGAGATGAATTTTTAGTTTTATTAGATAGATTAGATGAGCCGCTAAAAGCAGGTGAAATCGCAGAATTTATTATTCACGCCATTCAACAACCGTTTGAAAATTCAGTTGAAATTGATTTTATTAGCATCAGTGCAGGCATTGCCGTGTACCCTCAAGATGAGCACGATCCCGCCTTGCTAATTCAGTGTGCTCGAATGGGGTTGCTAGAGGCAAAACAAAAAGGCAAAAATACTTACCAATATTATTATGATAATTTGCAAAAAGGGGCGCAACGAAAAATTCTGGTTGCAAATGAATTAAGAAAAGCACTGAGAACAAATCAATTAGAAGTTTATTTTCAGCCTTTGCTGCAAACCAAAACATTAAATTTGTTGGGCATTGAAGCCTTAGCAAGATGGCATCATCCGAAGTTGGGGGATATTTCTCCAAACGAATTTGTGGCCGTAGCAGAAGAAATGGGATTTATTTCTATGTTAGGGCGGTATATTTTTACTTTATCTTGTCAGCATTTTTCTAATTGGACAAAACAAATTGAGCTGGGTTATCATTTTAAGTTATCCATTAATTTATCTGTTAAAGAATTTTTAAAAAAAGATTTTGTTTCTTTTATTGTGCAAACGGCCAAAAAATATGAAATTCCCCCTGATTGTCTTCAATTAGAAATCACTGAAAGTATTTTTATTGAAGAGACGGATTTAATTGTTAAAAAATTAAAAGAGTTAAAAGCCGAAGGGTTTGAAATTGTAATGGATGATTTTGGAACAGGCTATTCTTGTCTAAGTATCTTGTCTGCTTTGCCTATTGATGTGCTAAAAATAGATAAATCTTTTACTGAAAAATTAACTTCCCCGAACCCGTCGCAACAAGCCATTGTGAGAGCCATTGTCGATTTAGCAAAAAACCTGAAAATAAAAACGATTGCAGAAGGGGTTGAAACGATTGTTCAGCAAAGCTACATGACCAAGCTTGGGGTAGATGGCGTGCAAGGGTTTCTTTTTGCCAAGCCAATGAACCCAAAAGATATGCAAACGTATCTACAAAATTTAGATAAACAGCAAAAAGATACCCGTGCCTAAAAGTAATCTATACACCGTAAAAGGCAACATGCCAATTTTTTGTATGAGCTTGAGAAAATAGTGAATACAAAAATAAGCACTGATAAAGGTAATACCAATTGCTAGCCCCAATTCTTGAGCTGAAAAAGCAATCGGTTCTTGCAACAATCTCATCCCTTCATAACTGGTGGCCATTAATATAATGGGAATAGACATCAGAAAAGAAAATCGGGCGGCATTTTCACGCGTTAACCCAATAAATAAACACGCTGTCATGGTAATGCCAGAGCGTGATGTACCCGGTATTAAGGCCAAGGCTTGTGCTAACCCCACAAATAAAACCGATCCCCAGCTTAACGTCGTATCGGATTTATTATTATTTTCTTGGGCTTTTTTACTGTGGCGATCGCTTAAAAACAGTAATAAGCCGAAGATGATAGTCGTAAAGCCTATGACAATAGGCGAACGTAGTGTATTGGCCACCACATCATGAAATAATAAGCCCACGAGTACAGCCGGAATGGTGGTTAAAATTAACTGCCAACCGAGTTTACTTTCTGGTGTAGATTGGCGAGTGAATAATGACTGTATCCAATGAGTGATAATACTGATTAATGTTTTTCTAAAATATAAAGTAACGGCTAACAATGTGCCAAAGTGCACTGCCACATCAAATAAAATACCTTGGTCGGGCCAATTTGCCAAATAAGGCACCAAAATTAAGTGCGCAGAACTTGAAATAGGTAAAAACTCGGTGAGCCCTTGTACCAGCGATAAAATCGCAATTTGAAAAATACTTAGCATGTCAGCATCTGTCTCATGATAGGGGTTTCTTTTGACATTCTGGGGTGGTTTTTAGCTTAGGTTGAGCCAGTTTATAGAATAATTCTCCCACACAAAAACCCACTTGTTCTCCGGCAAGGCTGGCAACAGCAGGGGTGAGTGTTAGGGGCAAAGTGGACATTATTCTGCTGGTGCAGCCTTTGGTTAGACTATCCATCAGTTGGGCGCATTCGCTGGCATTGATGTTATAACAGCTTCGCCAGTGGGTCCCTTCTTGGCATAACCCTGTCCCCATGGTTTTATTGAGCGTGAGTACCCAATTGGCCGTCAGTAAATCAGAGGGGTTGCTTTGTAGCAAGGGCATGGGAATGGCCGTATGAATGCCAAATGCCACGAGAGGGAATGATGCGCAAAAGACAAAAAATAGACCCATCAGCCTTATTCTTACCTTAGACCTATTCGTAGTTGCCATAATGAGCGACGCCTCCGCGCAAGAACATAGTTAATGAACATAGTGTATGAACATCGTATAGAGAACACAACAACTAGACAGATTAAATATAGACAAATAGCGATTATCGCAAGCGCATCTCAGCAGATACCTATTATTTAATCTCTCCAACTCTGGTATTTCTAGTGTATCAGCACAGAAGTTTTTTTTAATGATTATTTTTGAAATATTTTGTTAAATAACTTTATATATTCAGATATAATAAATCATTGACGGAAAGGGAGAGCAACCATATGTGGCATCTTAAAACCAAGCTAGGCACTTTTTGGATTGTAGCCAATGAAGAAAGTGACGATAGCCGCCCTGACGATAAGCGATATTATCTGGGTATGGATGATACGACAATTAGGTCGTATGGCGATGCGCAGGAAGCCATAGAGGACATCTGTAACCACACCACAGGAGAGCTTCAATGGGATGTGGATACACGCATTAAAGTCCCCGCGGATATCACCCAGTGGCAAGAAGGTGAGCCTGAGGTTTGGCGAAAGAACTAAAATACTTGCTTCGAGCGACAGGCTTCTATATGATCCGGCACTGAGATGATGGCTGTAGTGGCCTCTTTTGAGTTTTAATTAAGGATTAGCCTGTTATGAAAGCTGAGATCCATCCAGATTACAAAATGATTACCGTATCTTGTGGTTGTGGCAACCGCTTTGAAACCCGTTCTACTTATGCTCAATCAGAGTTGAAAGTGGAAGTGTGCAATGCTTGTCACCCGTTTTTTACTGGTAAACAGAAAATTTTAGATACCGAAGGTCGTGTTGATCAGTTTATGCGTCGTTATGGTGCTAAACAGGCTCCGGCTAGTAAGTAATCTTTAGATTTTTTTAAAAATAGGCGCTGTATAGCGCCTTATTTTTATGCCCTTTTTTTATCCATCACCGGTGAGGTTGTTAAGATGTCCACCAAACTAACCCAATTTAAACAAAGTGCTTTAGATTATCATCGCTATCCCAAACCAGGTAAGCTTGAAATCTCAATAACAAAGCCTACTGACACACAACTTGATTTATCA
The DNA here is from genome assembly GCA_902826485.1 of uncultured Gammaproteobacteria bacterium. Classification (GTDB taxonomy): domain Bacteria; phylum Pseudomonadota; class Gammaproteobacteria; order Berkiellales; family Berkiellaceae; genus CADEEZ01. The sequence continues at coordinate 80,830 of CADEEZ010000010.1, read as the reverse complement.
CTCGCCTACTCTCCTGGCGTTGCTGAGCCCGTGAGAGCCATCGCAGAAAACCCTGCGTTGGTGAATGAGTATACGGTAAAATCAAATTTAGTAGGTGTTATAACAAATGGCACGGCAGTGTTGGGTTTAGGAAATGTTGGGCCTTTGGCAGCTAAACCGGTGATGGAAGGCAAAGCCGTTTTATTTAAGCGTTTTGCGGACATCGATGTCTTCGATATTGAAGTCGATGCCATGGATCCTAAAGATTTTATTGATACAGTTGTTCGAATTGCCCCCACTTTTGGTGGCATTAATTTAGAAGATATTCGTGGACCAGAATGTTTTGAAATTGAAGAAGCTTTAATTGAAAAGCTAGATATCCCTGTCTTTCACGACGATCAACATGGCACAGCCATTACGATTGCAGCAGGCCTGTTGAATGCCTTAGAAATGCAACAAAAAAAATTAAGTGAAGTCAAAGTGGTTTGTTTGGGCGCAGGTGCGGCAGGTATTGCTTCTATGCGTTTATTGCTTACCCTTGGCGTGAAGCGCGACAATCTATTCATGATAGATAAATCGGGCCTTATTCAAACGAAGCGTAGCGATTTAAATAAATACAAATTAGCTTTAGCGTGTGAAAGTGATAAGAGAACACTGGAAGAAGCGATTGATGGCGCCGATGTGTTTATTGGTCTTTCAGGCGGTAATTTGCTTTCAGTCGATATGCTTAAAACGATGGCACCTAACCCGATTGTGTTTGCTTTATCTAACCCCGACCCAGAAATTGATTGGCAAACCGCGCATGCTTGTCGTCAAGATTTAATTATGGCCACAGGCAGAAGTGATTATCCTAACCAGGTTAATAACGTGCTTTGTTTCCCTTATATGTTTAGAGGCGCGCTGGATGTCAGCGCCAGTAAGATTAATATCGAGATGATGATTGCTGCGGTAGAGGCCATTCGAGAACTCAGTAAGCAACCGGTACCTAAAGAAGTATTAGAAGCCTATGGTTTGACTACAGACTTAGTTTTTGGCCCAGATTATATTTTACCTAAGCCTATGGATGCGAGATTAATGAATGCCGTCGCGCCAAAAGTTGCCTTGGCCGCAATTAAGACAGGCGTCGCCAGAGCAGACTATCCAGCTCACTATCCCAAAATGGCCCCTAAAGAAGTGGTTGTGGAGGAGGCGGAAGCCGTAGCTATCTAGTTCAGCTTTTCTTTAGTAGGATTAGGATATTATCAAGGAGGAATTATTTTATGGCAAATCGCAAAATTGCATTGATTGGTGCTGGCAATATTGGTGGGACGCTTGCTCACCTATGTTTATTAAAAAACTTAGGTGACGTGGTTTTATATGATATTGCCGAAGGCATTCCTCAAGGCAAAGCCTTAGACTTATCCCAATGTGGCCCTGTTGAAGGCTTTGATGCCAAAATTACAGGCACCAATGATTACGCCGATTTAAAAGATGCTGATGTAGTGATTGTTACCGCGGGCTTGCCTAGAAAACCGGGCATGAGCCGAGATGATTTGTTATCCGTGAATGCAAAAATCATGAAGCAAGTCGGAGAAGGCATTAAAAAATACTTACCCAATGCTTTTGTTATTTGTATTACGAACCCTCTTGATGTCATGGTTAAAATCTTGCAAGATTTTAGCGGCACGCCTGATAATAAAATTATTGGCATGGCAGGAGTATTAGATTCTTCTCGTTTTAGAACGTTTTTAGCCGCTGAATTTAAAACGTCTGTTAATCAGGTTCAAGCCTATGTATTGGGTGGTCATGGCGATACCATGGTGCCACTTACTCAGCTTAGCAACATTGCTGGCGTGAGTTTAGATCAACTCGTTAAGCAAAATAAAATCACCCAAAAAAGACTCGATGAAATTGTGCAACGCACCCGTCAAGGTGGGGGCGAAATTGTGGGGCTTCTTAAAACAGGGTCTGCTTTTTATGCGCCCGCTACTTCTGCTATTCAAATGGCCGAATCTTATTTATTCGACAAAAAACGCATTTTACCGTGTGCCGCTAAAATCAAAGCGGGTCAATATGGTATTGAAGAAAGCTTATTTGTGGGTGTGCCCGCAAAAATTGGCAGTAAGGGCGTAGAAGAAATTATTGAAATCGAATTATCTTCGCAAGAAAAAGAAAACTTACAAGTGTCTGTTCAGGCAGTGAAAGAGTTGAATGAAGCCGTGAAGGGGTTAGGAGTTTAATAAATCCCCCCGGATGCACGGAGTGCAGCCGGGGGATTTAAGAAATTAAACGGATCTCTTTAATCAGCCTTCTTTCTTAGGAAAATTACGCAAAGCCTCATCACCAATAGACAATTCAGTGACAAAATGCGTAACAATTCCACCGATTACTGCGCCCACTAAGCGAGGAGTAAACTTATTGAGATCAAAAATATAGGTGATGAGCAAACCACATACGGCGCCCCCTATGGGAGTAGCAACGCGCACGCCGTCTCTGAATTCCCGGACTGTTATTCCGCCAGAAACAAATTGTATGTCGGTTGTATTTAATGTTTTCATTCTTATTCTCTTTTATTTTCTTTTTTTAAAACAAACTTTCACTCGCGGTATTAGCAGGCGCGCCACCGCTACTTTCACCATTATTATTATCACGACTATTATTTGCGCTATTGCCATAAAAGCTTGAGTTTTGGGCAGCCGAAGAAACAGGCGCCACTTCAGTAGGCACATCGGCTTCTTTAAAATATTCTATCACCGCATTGGTTTGGCTTTGTCTGGCTAGCAAGCCTGTTTCGGGATCGATTTTTACTTCAATCAATCCAGCCGGTTTAGCGGGTTTGGATTCAGGTTTGTCTTTTAAGGCCTTGCCCATAAAGTCCATCCACATGGGCAGGGCTGCCTCATGGCCATATTCATCTAAAGGCTTAGGTTCATCAAAGCCTATCCAGGTTGTGGCCACTAAATCGGCATTAAAGCCTGAAAACCAGGCGTCCATTTTATTATTGGTGGTACCGGTTTTGCCGGCTAAATCGTGTCGACCTAAGGCTTGAGCGCGTTTACCCGTGCCCGATTTAATCACGTCTTGCATAAACGTAGAGATAATAAACGCTGTTTCAGGGGAGATCACGCGTTTGGCAGCAGGGCCACTATTCGTGTCTTGAGTGGCAGTTTGATTAACCGTACTTGGTTCAACCGGATTTTTGGTACGGTTAAAAATCGACGCTAAAAACGACGTATGTATCGCTTGAGGCACAGGATGGCCATCGGGTCCAATGCGATAATTAAATCGGTAATCAATATGATCGATGTCTACATCATCAAATTGTCGATGCTCTTCAATCAAATGATCGAGGGCGTCTTGTGGGGCTATCGCCCTATTTTGATTTAGGAAAGGGTCTTCGTTGTCATTGAGCCTGTCTTGTATCACCTGACGTGAAATAGTTGGCGTGGGCGTAGAAGCGCCAATGGTTTGCTCACAGGTAGCACAAATTTTAGGGCTATTGGCTGTATAAACCGTTCTGCCTTCTTTGTCTTTAATATGAGATAAAATATGGGGTGTCACTTGATATCCGCCATTGGCAAACACAGCATAACCACTGGCTATTTTAAGCGGTGTGGTCTCCAATGTGCCTAAGGCAAGTGCCAATCCATGCGGCATGGCATTTTCATCAAAACCAAATCTTTCTAATACTTTTGTGGCATTGCGAATGCCGGTGGCTTTCAATAAGCGAATGGTCACTAAATTTCTAGATTGCGCTAAGCCTGTTCTGAGCAGAGTAGGGCCATAAAATTGTCGACTATCATTTTGCGGGCGCCATACGCCTTCTAAGGAAGCATCGTTAAACACCAAAGGCGCATCATTAATAACGGTACCGGGGCTAATGCCATTTTCTAGTGCAGCAGCATAAATAAAAGGCTTAAAATTGGAACCGGGTTGACGCAATGCTTGTGTGGCCCGATTAAAGCTAGAGGTGTAAAAATCAAAGCCCCCAACCAAAGCCAAAATTTTACCGTCACTGGGTTTGAGCGCCACCAAGGCACCACTGGCATTAGGATATTGACTGAGTATCCAATTATTGCCAACAGGTTCAGCGTAAATAATATCGCCGAGTTTTAAAATATCTTTGGGTTCATTCGGTACCGCACCTAATCCACGGCCTCTGACTGGGCGAGCCCAACGCATCTGATCGATATGAATAGAAATCGTTTGTCCGGAATTTAAAATGGCTTTTGCTTTGTCAGGCAATAACTCGACAATTAAAGCCGGGATTAATTTAGCGTGGGGGCGTAATTCTGCTAATGCCTTACGCGCTTTTTGTTGATCGGCTTTTGTTTTGTAAGCAAAATGTTGCAGCGCACCACGGTACCCATGGCGTTTATCATAACTGAGCAGCGATTTATGAACAGCTTCTTCTGCATAATCTTGTAAGCGGCTATCGACAGTGGTGTAAACCGTATAACCAGAGGTATAAACCTCCGAGCCAAATAAATCGATGACTTCTTGTCTGGCACGCTCGGCAACAAAGGGGGCATCGAGATCTAACAATGAGCCGTAGTATTTTGCCGTTTCAGTGCTTCGGATGGCGGTGTCGTATTCTTTGTCTGAAATAAAACCATAATGGTTCATGCGCTTTAATACATGATTACGTCGTTTGAGTGCGGCAGAGGCATCATTGAGGGGATTAATCGCAGAAGGCGCCTGTGGCAATCCTGCTAACATCGCCATTTCAGCCAAAGTTAATTTGCTAATATCTTTACCGTAATAGACTTCAGCGGCTGCGGCCACGCCATAGGCGCGTTTACCAAAATAAATTTTATTTAAATATAATTCGAGAATACGATCTTTGGGTAAATTGCGTTCGATTTTAATCGCAAGCAAAATTTCATTTATTTTTCGAGTAAAGGTTTTTTTGCGGGTTAAGAAAAAATTACGAGCCACTTGCATGGTAATGGTACTGGCGCCCTGGTCTTTACGACCTTTAACCACCAAGTTTAAACTGGCTCGGGCCAATCCTCGGATATCGACGCCGCTATGTTCATAAAAACGCCTATCTTCGGTGGCTAAGATGGCTTGAATTAATTTAGGGGGCACTTCTTTAAGCGAAATAGGATTTCGGCGTTTTTCACCGTACTCACCAATAAGTTTACCATCTGACGTATAGATTCTTAAGGGAACCTGAAGTTGTACATCTTCTAAGATGGTAACAGAGGGAAGTTGGGCATTCGCATAAAAAAGATACAAAGCGAGAGCGCATAACGCAGCAACCAAGAAACTCAGTGCGGCGCTTAAGAGGGTTCGATAGAGCTTATTCATAGGCTGATTATATCAAGAAATAGGTTATTAAAAAAACTACCTAACCAAATAAAGTAAGTTAGAGATCTTCGTTTTAAATACATCAAAATGATAATCATTAAGAATTAGAATAAACTATTAAACTATAATTAGCCTGTATAGGTCTTAGCTATTTTTTTAGGGATAATGAAATACGATGATATTAGATTGGTTTGCTATCAAACCCAAGCTACCAACCATGGCTGGTATAGACATTAGTGGCACGTTCATTCGTTTTTTAGAATTGTCTCAACACGGCGATACTTTTAGAGTTGAGACTTTTGCACAAGAAATGCTGCCAGAAAATGCCCTCAATGAAACTGAAATAAAAGACATTGAAGGCGTGGGTAAGATTTTATCCAACTTAGTTAAACGAATTAAACCAAAAAGCCAATATGCCGCCGTTGCTGTTTCTGGCGCATCTGTCATAACAAAAAGTATTGAAGTAGTCAGCGAACTAAGAGAAAGCGAAGTGGAATCGCAGATTATGCTAGAGGCCGAACGCTATATTCCTTACCCCCTTGCAGAAGTGAACCTTGATTTCACCATTTTGGGTCCATCGAAAAAAAATCCCAGCAATCTCGAAGTTTTATTAGCGGCATCTAGAAGTGAAAATATTGATTCAAGAGTCGAATTATTAAGTTATGCAGATTTGATCCCTAAGGTAGTCGATGTGGAAGCGTTTGCATTTGAACGGGCCTTTAAATTAATTGCACCTCAATTACCGAATAAAGGCAGAGATCAAACGGTGGCGATTATCGACTTAGGTAATTCAATGACCAATCTTAATGTCTTGCATGATGGTCGCTCAGTCTATACGCGGGAGCAATTATTTGGTGGTGGGCAACTGGTCGATGAAATACAAAGACGCTATGGTCTAAATTTTGAAGAAGCCTTATTGGCAAGACAAAAAGGCGGATTGCCAGAAGACTATCAGACAGAAGTGCTTAAACCCCACTTAGACTCTTTGTTACAACAAATCAGTCGGTCGTTACAATTCTTTTATTCCTCTACGAGTTTCACCGAATTAAACTATATTATTTTGGCAGGACATACGGCGACTTTACCCGGTATTGCTGAGAAGTGCCAAAAAGAGCTAGGCATAGGGACTGCTGTCGCAAATCCTTTTTCTAATATGACCATGGCAAGCCATATTAATGTACCCCTATTGTTAGAAGAGGCACCTTCTTTAATGGTTTGTTGTGGGTTGGCCATGAGGAGCTTTGATTTATGAGCGATGGGCTAAGCACCTTAAAAAATATTAATTTACTTCCTTGGCGAGAAGAATATAAAGAATTTCAACGTAAACAATTTATTTTTTTTCTCGGGTTTGGCGCAGGCATAAGTTTATTTTTGATTATTGCCTTACATATGTTATTTGTTCATCGAACAGATAAACAATATGCTCGGAATGATTATTTAAATCAAGAACTTACAAAAGTAAATCAGCAAATTGTTGAAATTGAAGGCTTACAAAAAGAAAGACAGCAATTGTTGGCTCGCATGGCTATCATTCAGCGTTTGCAAGCGAACAGGCCCAATGTGGTGAAAATATTTGATGGGATTGCCAAAACAGTACCTGATGGCTTGTATTATACCAATGTGAACAGAGTAAAATCTAAAATTAATATCCAGGGTAAAGCAGAATCCAACATACGAGTATCCAAATTTATGCGGAACATTGAGGCGTCCGATTGGCTGACGAATCCGGTATTAAGTGTAATTGAAGTCGCTCAAGAAGAAAAAGACAAAAATAAAGTTCAAGATCAGAATAAAATCGCTGAACAAGGCATTATGTTTAATTTAGAAGCAAAGCAGACATTTAATGAAGAGTAATAGATAATGGCTAATTTCAATTTTGAGTTGAATGAGCTAGAGCTAGCAGAGTTTGGGAGTTGGCCTTTTCCCTTAAAGGCAATCTTAGTCGGATTTTTAGCCATTGTGGTATTTATATTGGGCTTTTGGGTAGATACCAAAACAAGTATGTTGATCCTAGAAGAGGCTCAAAAAAAAGAAGTGGAATTAAAAACCCAATATGAAGAAAGACATTTTCGTGCAGTCAACTTGCCTGCTTATCGAGCGCAATTGAAAGTGATGAAAGAGTCCTTTGGTACTTTATTAAGGCAATTACCTGAAAAAACGGAAGTACCTGGATTGGTCGAAGATATTTCACAGCAAGGGTTAGCGGTGGGCCTAGAATTTAAATCCATCAAGCTTTTACCGGAACAAGCGGTTGATTTTTATGTAGAATTACCTATGGAGTTAACCTTAGTAGGCGGCTATCATCAATTGGCTCAATTTGTCAGTAATGTCTCTTCTTTACCTCGTATTGTGACCTTACATAATTTTTCGATAGTGCCACTCGAGCAGGTCAATGATGGTTCGCAATTATTGATTACCCTGACGGCTAAAACGTACCGATATACATCGGAACGGCTAGAGGAAAAAGCGAAATGAAGTGGGCAAAAATTTTAAAAACAGCCTTAAGTTTTGTCTTTTTATCTCTGATATTGTTAGGCTGTCAACAAGAGAACGATTTACAAACTTTTGTTGCAGAAGTAAATAAAAGACCTTCAGGTGCCATTGAGCCGCTGCCGCCTATTAAAGTGTATGAAAATTACGTTTACTCCTCGAGTGGGCTCCGTTCTCCTTTTCAGCCCCCGATGGTAGAGTTAAACACAGTGAGCAATGGGAAAGGGCCAGATGCAGGTCGACAAAAAGAACCGCTTGAAGCTTTTCCTTTAGATTCTTTAAGATTGGTGGGTGCCATTCAAAAAAAAGGCGTTTTATGGGCCTTGATAGTCGATAAAAGCGGCATGGTACACCATCTAAAAGTGGGCAATTATATTGGCCAAAATTTCGGTCAGATTAAGAAAATTTTAGAAAATAAAATAGAATTAACCGAAACGGTTGCAGATAGCCAAGGACGTTGGCAAGAAAGGCCAACCACGATAAATCTATTACAATAGATGAGGATAAAATGAGCAGCCATCAAGTAAATAACCACAACTTAGTCATGCGGCTATTGCTTGTGTTGTCGACTGTTTTGTTCCTGACAATCAGTTTTGCGAGCATTGCATTAAATAATACTTTAAAAACAATGCAATTGGCTCATCTAGACAATAATCGTCTTCAGTTACAATTAGGCTTTTTGCAAGCAGCACCTGATCCCATTGCCTTTTCAATGGAAAATCCTGCTCGATTGGTTTTAGATTTTTCATCGGTTAAAAATGCGCTACCTAAAGATCAAGTCAATACACTTCTCAACACGGGTGTGGTAAAACGCATACAAACGGTAGAAGCACAAAATAAAACACGCGTGATCCTCGAACTTAATCACCATACTGCTTATGAAACAAAAAAAAGCGACAATACGCTATTGGTGACTTTGGCTAATGTCAAAGGGGCCAATTTAGCGAATAACACTAATCCAGACGAACCTTTTCACTTAGCTCCAAACGCTTTGCCTGTGAGTAATGCAAAAGGGCTATACAGCATTAAAAATATTGACTTTAAACGGGGCGATAAGCAAGAAGGGCGAGTTATCATTGAATTGAGTGATAAAAAAGCGCCTATCGATTTAAAGCAAAAAGGTAATTTTATTTATATTAAGTTCCTGCATACCAAGATTAATGAATCTTTGCAGAGAAAATTGGATGTCAATGATTTTGCAACGCCCATAAAATCTATCACAACGCGTGCGCAAGAAGGCACCGTTGAAATGATCATAGAGACGGCGCCAGAAGCAGAACATTTAGCGTATCAAACCGATAAACGTTTTACGGTCGAGGTGCGAGAGCTGAGTCGTCAAGAAAAAGAAGAAGTGAAATTAAAGCGCGCAAATTATACTGGGGAACGGTTATCGCTTAATTTTCAAGAAATTGATGTGAGAGCGGTGTTACAATTAATTGCCGATTTTACAGGCTTAAATGTTGTCACCAGTGACTCTGTTAAAGGGACCGTAACCCTAAGATTGAGAAACGTTCCCTGGGATCAAGCGTTAGACATCATTATGAAATCAAAAGGCCTAGATAAGCGCCAAGAAGGTAACGTGTTACTCATTGGACCTTCTGAAGAATTAGCAGCAAGAGAAAAACTCGAATTACAAAATAACCAACAGGTTTCTGCTTTAGCCCCGTTAAGATCAGAATATATTCAGATAAACAATGCAAAGGCAAGCGACTTGGCTAAGCTTTTGAAAGATGAAAAAGCTTCTTTACTATCGGATAAAGGTAATGTGACGGTAGATGACAGGACCAATACTTTGCTTCTTTTAGATACGGCACAAAAAATACAAGATATTCGTAAATTGCTGACGCGATTAGATGTACCCGTGAGACAAGTCTTAATTGAATCTCGTGTCGTCTATGTGACGGATAACTTTGAAAAAGCCTTTGGTGTAAAACTGGGATCTGCTGCAAAGTTCAGACCCGGTAATGAACCCAGAGTCGGTTTTACAGGAACACGAGCGCAATCGAATAATATTGCCTTTGCTGAGCAGCTACCCGGTTTGGTACCTGTGGCCGATAGGTTAAACGTAAATTTAGACGCATTGAATGTGGCGGGTGCAGCAGTAACCAATAAATTTGGTTTAACCATTGCCGCATTACCTGGTGGCACGATACTCGATTTAGAGCTTCAAGCGCTTGAATCAGAAGGGTTAAGCACAGAAATAGCGAGTCCGAGATTAATTACCTCAAATCAACAAATGGCGCATATTGAAGCAGGGGAAGAAATACCCTACTTGGAAGCCAGTTCGAGTGGTGCAGCAACCATCAGCTTTAAAAAAGCGGTGCTCAAATTAGAAGTCACCCCACAAATTACGCCCGATGATAATATTATTCTGGATTTAAAAGTCAACCAGGATACAAAAGGGGCGGTTGTGGCTGGCGTACCCGGCATCAATACCCGTGAAGTGCAGACAAAAGTGTTGGTGACCAATGGGGAAACAGTGGTATTGGGGGGAATTTATGCGAACACCAAACAGAAAAGAATCGATAGAATACCCGTACTAGGTCGATTGCCTGGTATTGGTTGGCTATTTAGAAATAAACACGTATTAGATGAGCGCAATGAACTGATGATCTTTGTGACCCCTAAAATTATTGAAGACAAAACGATTAATTAAGTAATAATGAATAAACCTAATAATATATTTTTAATTGGCCCTATGGGGGCAGGTAAAAGCACCATTGGGCGCCAATTAGCCCGTGATTTAAAATTAGATTTTTATGATGCCGATATCGAAATTGAAGAACGCACCGGAGCTGATCTGGGGTGGATTTTCGACGTAGAAGGCGAAGAAGGATTTAGAGTTCGAGAAGAAAATATCATAGATGAACTGACTGCCCTTCAAGGTATTTTGTTAGCGACCGGGGGAGGGGCCGTTGCTTCTCCTGAAAATCGAAAAAATTTAGCGGCTCGAGGCACGGTGGTCTATTTATATGCCACCGTTTCTCAGCAGGTTAAACGGACAGCAAGAGACAGAAGAAGGCCTCTGCTGAGAGGCGTTGAGCCAGGAGAAGTGTTAAATAAGCTGATGGATGAGCGAGATCACTTATATCGTGAAATTGCAGATATTGTTGTGAGCACGGATGGTAAATCGGTTCGAACTGTTTCACAAGAGGTTATTGAGCTATTAAACCCGCAGAACGAACTTTAACCCTCACCTTTTCATCCCCTGATGTCGTTTATCCTGTTCAGATTGGGTGTGAGGTAAGTGAGCAAAATTTAAAAGACTGCTTCTTAAATCAAGAAGTGTGTTTGGTGATAGACAGTCAAGTTGCGGCACTTCACCAAGCCCAGATCATGAAATGGGTGAATTTGTACCCTCCTAAGCACTTTGCTCGATTTGTTTTTCCTTCGGGAGAAAGCAATAAAAATCTCGATTTTTTTCAGCAAGTGATTGAATTTTTAGTTGGAAATGAATTTAGCCGAGCATTAAATTTAGTGGCCATTGGCGGCGGAGTGGTAGGCGATTTAACCGGATTTGTGGCCGCTTGTTATTTACGAGGGGTCAATTTTATTTATTGCCCCACCACTTTATTGGCACAAATTGATGCTGCCATTGGGGGTAAAACAGGCGTTAATTTGCCCGAAGGCAAAAATTTGGTTGGGACGTTTTACCCGCCCAAGCAAGTGATCTGTGATAGCTATTTTTTAACCACCCTGCCTGATAGAGAGTTTCAATCCGGATTGGCCGAAGCGGTTAAACATGGCATGGTGTGTTCAGAAGACTATTTTAATTGGCTTAAAGAAAATGCAGACGCTATTCTTAGTCGAGAGCCCGACGTATTAAATACTTTGGTGACCGAGTCTATCCGGCTAAAAGCTGAGTTGGTTGCTAAAGACGTACAAGATCAAGATTGCAGGCAATGGCTCAATTTTGGGCATACAATAGGACATGCAATAGAAAGTGCCACAGGATACCACCATTATTTACATGGTGAAGCAGTCGCGATTGGGATGATTGCGGCAATGAAATTGTCTGAAGAGCAGTTTGGCATATCTGCTGATAAGACGACAGAATTAATTGATTTACTAACTAAGTTTGGATTGCCAGTTACCCTAGATTCTAGCATAGATGCTGGGGTGAAAATTGAAAAAATTATCAGTTACCTTAAGCTGGATAAAAAAAAGCGAGCAGGTCAATTAAAGTGGGTGTTATTAAAAAAAATGGGACACCCTATATTGATAAGTGGCAGCTTAGAAGATTCACTTAAACCGATTTTATTGATGTTGGGAGCAAGATAGGAGAGCGCACACCATGTCTATGCCAACGATGCATCTGGCCGAGCAATATTTTCAGCCTAAAATTGATTTGATTCAGCATTTAATTCAATATTCTCAAAATATTTTGTTGATTACCGCACCGGCAAGGGGCGGGAAAACCGCTTTTGCTCATTTTTGCCTCGCACACCCCACACCTCAGCTTAAGAAACACCTATTGGTGATTACCGCGACGCTTTCTGTTGAAACAATGATGGAAAATATTGCCAAAGGATTTGGCATGAGTTGGCCACAAAATGGCCCATTATCTAGCGAGGCGGTTCAAAAAATTTGGACGTTATTTGTAGAAGATGCACAGTTATTAAGTTTAGATATGCTCGAAGCGTTGGTGAGGTTGGTTAATTTTCATCAAGAGCCCAGACGACAATTGCATTTGGTTTTATTAGGCGAAGACAAATTAGTAGACCAATTTTCTCAGAACCGAATCACGAATTTAGTGGGGAGCTATTCTACCGTCATTGAATTAGCGTTACCTTCAAATTGGCGACAAAGCTACACTCAACAGTTCTCTCACCCTGTTTTAGTTAAGGCAGAAACGCCTCTGTTTGACTCGGTTAAACCTAAAAGTACTATCGCCCCACCAGAATTTGGCTCAAGCACTTCGCGTGATTTTGAAGATCCCATTACTTCTGGTTTTAGCCCCGATCCAATAGCAGAAACCGATATCGACTTATTAGACGAGTTATCGGATGACTGGTCACAGGCGCAAGGCAAAACTCAGTCGACAGGCGCAGAGCGTTATAAGCATAAACATTTATTTTCTCATCCGGTGGCTTACGGACTATATTTAGGCGCGATCGTGGGCGTGGGTTTATGGAGTTGGCAGGCGAAAGAAGTGCCGCAATTTGTACCTGAATCAGAAGAAATGGTTGCCTTAAGTACGCCGGCTCCTGCTTCTACCCTCTCTAAAAAAAGAAGTTATGTGCAAGCAGAGCCGCTTGTTATCGCAGCGTCAGAATCAGAAACTGAATCAGAACGAGAGTTAGAAATGCATGAGCTGCCGCCCTTTGTTCAAGCGGCTCCTAAACCCGTGCTTAAGGTGAAAGAAGCGAAAGCTGTGCCTACTAAGCTTGCGACCGTGAATATAAATAAAGAGCCCCTAGAAAAAAATCACCCGAAAGTTAAATTAGTAAAACAAGCCGACAAGCGAGTAGCCCCTAAGCCCGAGTCTTTGCATAAAACCGTCGAAAAAACGATTTTGGCTAAAAATAAGCACCATTATACCGTTCAGCTATATGGCTCAAACGAGCCTGAAAAAGTAGTCAATTTTAAACAAGCTCATGGCTTAGATAAAGCCTGGGTAGTGGAAAAAAAACACCAAGGTAAAACGTGGCATGTTTTGGTGATGGGAGATTATCCTACTAAAACACAAGCTGAAAAAGCAACAGAGCACTTACCTAACAGCTTGTATCATGCCAAAGTTAAACCCTGGGTTCGAGAGTTTGCGAGCCTTCAAGATGAGATAGTTAACTCAAATAAAAAAGGATAGATTGGCTCGGATAATTGGCTTCTCAACCTAGTTTGAGTACAATCCTAGTCATGAAAACCACTCGATTTCTCAAAGCATTGGCAGGCGAATCTGTCGACAGGCCCCCTATCTGGTTCATGCGGCAGGCAGGGCGGTATTTACCTGAATACCGAGCCATACGCCAACAAGCCAAGCATTTTTTGGCCTTGTGTCAAAATCCTGAACTGGCTTGTGAAGTGACCTTGCAACCTATTCGTCGATTTAATCTCGATGCGGCCATTATTTTTTCCGATATTTTAACGGTGCCCAACGCAATGGGGATGCCTTTAACTTTTCAAGAAGGAGAAGGTCCGCGCTTTCCAGAGCCTATTCGAACCCGCCAAGCAATAGAGACATTACAACTTGATAAAGATGTCCTTAATCAACAGTTAGGGTATGTATTTGAAGCAATAAAATTAGCCAAGCAGCAATTAAACCCGCTTAATACGCCGTTAATAGGTTTTTGTGGTAGCCCATTTACGGTGGCCACGTATATGATAGAAGGCGGTGGCGGATTAAGTTCGGGTTTTAAAAATTTTAAATCGTGGTTATATCAAGATCCGGCTACTTTAACTCTGCTATTAAATAAATTAGTAGAGGCAAGCACTACGTATTTATTGGGTCAAATTGCAGCGGGTGCCGATTGTGTCATGATTTTTGATACCTGGGGCGGCATCGTTGATACGCCGAGGTATTTAGCCTTTTCATTAGATCCCATGGCCAAAATTATGGCGGGTATTCGAAAACAGCATCCCAATTTTCCGGTGATTTTGTTCACCAAACAAGGCGCACAATGGTTAGGCTCGATAGCCAAAACCGGGTGCACAGGCATTGGCCTAGATTGGACTATTGATATTCAGCAAGCCCGAGAAATTGTCGGCAATCAGATTACATTACAAGGTAATTTAGATCCCATGATGCTTTATGCTAAACCTGAAATCATTCAACAAGAAACGGTTCGTATTATGCAAAAGCATGGTCCCATGCCAGGGCACATCATGAATTTAGGGCACGGCATTTTGCCAGATGTTCCTGTAGAACATGTGTCTGCATTTGTTCAAGCCGTTCAACAGTTTAAATATACATAAGGGTAAGTCATCATGCACGTAGCTTCTCATCAAATTGTTGTCTTTCCCGGAACGTTTGATCCGATTACGAATGGCCATATCGATTTAATTGAACGCGCCTCTAAATTATTTTCCAACGTGATTGTGGCCGTGGCCAAAAATACGCGTAAAGGGCCTTTATTTAGTTTAACTGAACGTGTGGAGATGGCCAAAGAAGCATTAAATAATTTACCCAATGTTTCGGTTATGGGCTTTGAAATATTATTAGCAGCATTTGCGAAGCAGCAAAACGCAACGGCGATTATTCGGGGCTTAAGAGCCATTTCAGATTTTGAATATGAATTTCAATTAGCGAATATGAATCGTCATTTGATGCCAGAAGTCGAAACCTTGTTTTTAACGCCTGCGGAACAATATTCTTTTATTTCGTCTACTTTAATTAATGAAATTGCCGGCCTCGATGGCGATATTAGCCCTTTTGTGCCAGCAAAGGTCGCTAAAAAATTGCAAGAAAAAATGAAGTACAAAAAATAATGTCATTAAAAATTACCGAAGAATGTATTAATTGCGACGTGTGTGAACCCGTGTGCCCTAATTTAGCCATTTATCAGGGTGTGGAGATTTATGAAATCGATCCCGATAAATGCACACGTTGTATTGGACATTTTGATGAGCCGCAGTGTCAAGTGGTGTGTCCTGTGGCGTGTATTATTCCTGATCCGTTGTATCCAGTAGAATAAATCTTTAAATCCCCCCGCCGCATTCTGCGTCGGCCCCCTTTGGCATCAAAGGGGGCGAACCCACTACGTTCATTTGTGCAGAATAATCCAGGGATTTTTTACCCACTTTGAAAAAGGGGGTCGTGAGCCTTTGGCGAGCGGGGGGATTTATTGTTCCTTAATCACTCGCGAAAAATGCATACTTCTTGTATACCTTCTGAGCTGATGCACCAGCAAGCCTAATAAAATCATCATAGGCAATACCCAACGTAGGCCATGCTCTAACATCCAACCTGTCCAGGGGGTAAGTTGTAAAGTTAGATCTTTTACAGCAGGATAAGGAATATTAAACAAAGCGTTATCGCTCGATAACCAATTGGTTAACATCATCCCTAAACTTAGGTTACCGTAATTGGTGATAGCCGAATTGGTTAAAAATTTTGGCGTGCCAATAATTAATATTTTTTGTTCGCCGCCTTCTTTTTTAGCCTGACTTAACGCATATCCAATCGTCAATGGACCTGGCACTTCGCCTTCTTCTCGGTCATATTGGATAGGACCTGATAGCGTCCCTTTTTCAGTCCAGGTTTTTGCGTGCGTGGTTAAAATAGGCGTAATTTGCCAGTCATTTTTTTGTTTATTTAATTTGAATGCCGATGCCCAAGGAAAAGCGGTGATTTCATTAATCGCTTGGGTGGATTCATGATGAGGGTATTTATCAATAATCGTAATGGCCGGATGCGGTGTGCCCATTTTGTAGCCATGTTCATCGACCACGGTGCCTGGTAATTTTTCAAGGCCTAATGCAGTAAGTAAAGGGGCTAAACTGGGTGTTTCATCGGGGCCACTTAGCCATAAAACATTATTGCCGCGTTCAATATATCCACTGATTAACTCAAGCTCTTTGGGCAATAATTCGGTTTTAGGATTAGCGATAACCAATAATTGTGTATTGTCGGGAATCACATTGGTTTCGTATAGAGGCAAAGATTGCGCTTTGAATCCTTGGTTTTTAAGGGCTTGTGCAAACCAACCTAAACTTGTTTTTTCGTCGCCAAAAGGTTTAGGTTCGCCATGGCCTTGTAAAAACGCCACCCATTGGTTTTCTTTTCGATAGGTTTCAAAAATGGTTTTGGTTAAAAGGCCTTCGTCTAAGTGTTGAGATAACAGCGAGATTTCTTGTTCTTTATTGTCAATACTGATTAATATTTTGTCTGCACCTTGCGGTCTTTTACGATTGAAATAAACTGTATGATATTGTTGATATAACTGTACTAATGTTTGGGTTTCTAATAATTTATCATTGTTGTCGCTACAGAGGGTAATATGAATTGGCGATTCAATTTTCTGAAGCAATCCGATGGTCGTATCGCTTAAAGTATGTTGTTTATTGTGTGTTAAATCGAGAATAATCGGGAATTGTTTTAATAATAAATAAGCCGTTAATCCCACCAGACACCAAAATAGATAATACCGGCTCAGTTTTAAATAAGAATTAAACATGGTTGGCTTTCTCCAAGTGGTTGAGCTTAATGCAAAAGCGCAGTGCCAAAAATGTCACGAGCATAAAAAATCCTATATCAACTGTATTTAATTGCCCATGCAATAACCCAAATGTATGTTGGCTGAGCGAAAAATCGGCCAAGGCAGGTGAAAACCATTGCAGCATTAATAATGCTAAATTTAAAATTAAATTCGTGGCGGCAGCCAAAGTAGGGTTAGTAAAAATACTGCTGATTAAAAACCCTAAAGCCAATAAACTCATGTTAATTAAAAACAACGCAAGCTGATCAGACCAGAACAACCCCATATCTAAATGATTGCCTTTGAGCAAAATCAAAATCATGCTCGCAAACAACGCTTGCAAAGCAAGTAAATAGCCAAATGCACCGAGATATTTTCCCATTACCCAGTCTTTAGGTGCAATGGGACACGTATGTAAAAACTGAATGACCCCCATTTGTTTATCAAAGCCTAAAATTTGCAGACAAACCAAAGGAATGGCAAGCACAAAATAGATAAGGCTATATCCCATTAGGGGCCTGATAATATCGTCGGTGATGCCCGCACGAGCCGGGTCGCCTTCTAATAACCCATTGCTAGCCAAACTTAAATAATCTTGGATTAATTTGTAATCGATGGTGCCAAGCACAACCAGCCCAATCGCAGCAAGCCACCAAGCGGTTTGGCTCAAGCTTAATTGTTTTAGCGTATGAGAAAACAGCACTTTTTTCATGAGGTTTTTTCCACTAAGATTTTTTTGTCTTTGGTTTTGCGGGGTTTTCGGGCAACAGGCACTACCTCTGGTTGGGATGTTTTATCTAAGACCCAACTGGCTTGCCCTTTTTCGAGCAATAAAATTTTATTCGCAATAGTGGCTAAATCGCGATAATAGTGAGAGGTAAAAACGACCATGCTATATTTGCCCACTGCGCGTAATACTTCAAGCACGCGTTCGCGTACTTGTGTATCTAAATCATTCAATGGCTCATCTAAAATAGTGAGTTTGGGTTGATGAATCAATGTGCCTGCGATGCCGACAAGTTTTCTTTGTCCTAACGATAAATGCTTGGCTAAGATATCAGACCAATGGATGAGCCCTAATCTTTCACTGACGTATGCAATGGCTTTGGTGGTTTCAGCTTGGTTCAGTCCACGGCACTTTGCCATCCAACTTAGATTCTCTTGGACTGTGAAATAGGGGATAAGGGGCACAGTGTCAGGTAAAAATCCAATGTCTTTTTTAATCTGGATGTTTTGAAAAAGTGAATGGCGATCAAGTGTTATCTGACCAGCTTTTGGCGTTAGACAGCCTGATAGGCATTTGAGTAAGGTTGTTTTGCCTACGCCATTGCTGCCCAAAATGCCTAAAATATCGCCTGGCCGAAGGGTCAGGGAGAATTTGTCGAGCAAATTAGGGGCGAGGGGGGCAGGCGATACAGTAATTTCTCTAACTGTAAATTGAGTGTCTTCCATGCGTGTCTCTATATCCATATCTTCTTTTACCCATTCAGCCTATAATATGCAGCAGAAAAAGCAAGAGGCTGGCTGGTTTTTAAAGTGAGTCAGTAAATTAAAGTATTTTAACAATAAAACAGGAGGCACCTATGTTTTATGGTTTGTTCCCCCTACATTGGTGGGGTTATATCGCGGTTACCCTTGGGTTTACGCATATCACTATTTTGGCGGTGACCATTTATTTACACCGTTGTTCGGCGCATCGTGCGCTCGATGTTCATCCTATTGTGTCACACTTCTTTAGAATGTGGTTATGGTTAACCACGGGTCAATCAACCCGTGCCTGGACGGCAATTCACCGTAAGCATCATGCAAAATGTGAAACCATGGACGATCCGCATTCTCCTGTTATTTTTGGTATTAAAAAAGTACTTTGGCAAGGTGCTGAACTTTATCGTAGAGAAGCCATTAACAAAGAAACCATCGAAAGGTACGGCAAAGGCACCCCTAACGATTGGTTAGAAAATAAGGTCTACACCCAAAGTCAGATGGGCATAAAACTTACCCTTCTGGCGAACCTCATTTTATTTGGCGTGCCCGGGATTGCTATTTGGGCAGTTCAAATGTGTTGGATTCCGTTTTTTGCCGCAGGCGTTGTGAACGGCCTTGGGCATCATTGGGGTTATCGTAATTTTGAATGCGAAGATGCCTCCACAAATTTGTCTCCCGTTGGCCTATTGATTGGCGGGGAAGAGCTGCATAACAACCATCACACCTATCCTACTTCGGCTAAATTTTCAGTGAAACCATGGGAATTTGATATTGGCTGGGGATATATCACTATTTTACGGTTATTGGGTTTAGCCAAAGTTAAGCGCGTTGCGCCGCAAGAAAATATCATTCCAGGCAAGTCTTTAGATGCCGATACGGTAACCGCGGTTTTTTATAATCGTTTTCAAGTATTGTCTCGCTATACCCAATCGGTCTTATTACCGATTTTTCAGCAAGCCAAACAAAAATCGGCGGGCACAGCGTCATTAGATTCTTCTGCATGGCAAGCAGCCAAAACAGCTTTAATACGCGATAAAGCGTTAGTTGATACAACACAACAACAGCAGTTAACGCAAGTGATGCATCAGCATAGCGCGCTTAACTGTGTGGTAGAGCTACGTGAAAAGCTGGTACACATTTGGAGCCAAACGCATGCCAGCAGCAAAGAGCTTATCGAGGCCTTGCATAACTGGTGTAAAGAAGCTGAAAACACCAATATTCAGGCGCTTAAAGATTTCTCGACTTATTTGCAAAGCTATTCGTTGAAGCAAGAATTTAGCGAATAACTTTCTTGTAGGGGCACATCTTGTGTGTGCCCTTTTCGACCTACCTCCAATCACCCGATTTTTTCAATCAAAACCTAAAATAAACTGAATTTATCTCAATAAATCTTGTCCCTTGACTAGAAACTCATTTTTTAGTGTTAAACCAGGGGTGCGTTTATGACAGATATACAACCAACAGAATTAAAAGAATATGAAAAGGTTTTACAAGAGGTCCTTTATTCAGAAAAATCTTTTCTCGATAGAATGGGCTTTTTGGCCAGTTTGGCCCCGACCATCAGAGACGCCATCGCACGCAAACAGGTTAACCAGAATCCTACCCCCGAAATGGCAGCGCATCAGGTGGCCATGCTTGAATTTTTAGATGCTGCTGTAGAGCTTAACAAGAATGCAGATGCCGTGCTTAAATTCTTTAAGCAAGCAACAGAGCTCGCCAAAAAAATAGAAAACGGATCAGCTAGCGAGCAAGAAATTGTTGAGCATCAAAAAATGCAAGCGGTGATTAAACCCCATATGGATAATATTCTAAAAATGGCAGAGCTTTCTGCAAAATATGACGTAGTGAAATATTTTGATCCAGACGCTACTAAATTGCCTCTGAATGATTTTATTGCTCAAAAAATGAGAGAGGCAAATCGGGCGGGAAAACTCCCCACGCTGGCTGCAGATGCCTTTCAACGTTTACCCAGGTATAAAATTTTGACAGAAGAATTGATTAAACAGTTAGGGAAAGAAAATTTGGTAGGCACAATCCAGCCCGACATTCTGTTGATGTCATTAGAAACCGCAGAAGAATCTGCTGAAAAATCGAATACTATAGTTAATGCTGCTCAATTAGAAAAAAGGATTAGAGCGCTAAAAATAATAATACAAGATAAAAATAAAAAACCAAGCGATCAGCAGATTGCTGTGGCTGTTTCTCAATTAAAAGAGCTTATTTCTAGTGGCGAAAACATCAATACCTTGTTACAGCAAAAAAGTGTGGATTTAGGCGACGTGGTGAAGGGGTTAAATCAAGCCCAAAAAATAAGAAACATAACCTTAAGCAGCCCTTCTCAAAAGCAAATAGGTGAAGTTGGGGCACAGGTGCTTTCGAGCTATATTTCTGGTGGATTTAGGATAAATTTTGATGAATCGATAAAGGCGTCACAGTTATGGAAAGCGGCTTTAAGCCCTGAAACTACTGGGGCAAAACCCAAACCCGTGGTCATCGATTTACCTAAAAGCTTGTTAAAAAATTCTGCTCAAGTAAGACGCGCTGTAAAAACCGCTAACGAGTTAAAAGCCTTGGGTTTTGAAGTGGAAACCACCCCAGCCTTTAAAAAAGCGGTGGATAAGTACCAGAAAAAATCGTATGGCTTTTTTAATTTTAGGGCAAAATCACGTCAATCGGCTTTTAAAAAACAGGGCGATGCTTTTACGAGCGGAGTGAAAATTCATACCCAGGTGGCACAGCAAAAAATACCCAATGCCCAAGAGCGCATCAATGTTTTGCAAGTAGAAAATAAAATCAAAGAGGATAAAAAGGCCGACAAAAAAGAAGGCACTAACTTTGTGTTGAGAGACAATAAGAAAGAACTCTCTTTTTTAGAAAAAGTAACTCAATTTACGCAATTAGATGATGCTTTAACGTCGCAATATGAAGCGATGATGAAATCACCTAGTGCATCAGAAACCGAATTGAGGAGCCTGGGTGGATATATCAATAAACACCTTGATAGCGTGGGAGCGCTTGCGAGCGAAGCGATGAAAAGAAATGATGATGTATCAAATACCATTTTTGAAGACTTGATGTTGAGGAGTAGCGACAGTAGAGACAGAGTGAAATCAATTGAATCGCAAATTGTTAAGCTTACAGAACCAGAAAATCGTTCAAAGCCTAGCGTACAAGAAGGCGCTGATCATGCATTGCCAACACACATACAACAAGAGATCGATAGCCTAAATG
Organism: uncultured Gammaproteobacteria bacterium; assembly: GCA_902826485.1. Taxonomy (GTDB): domain Bacteria; phylum Pseudomonadota; class Gammaproteobacteria; order Berkiellales; family Berkiellaceae; genus CADEEZ01. Next base: position 59,219 of record CADEEZ010000010.1, on the reverse strand, counting down.
CTGAATATGAAGAATCCAAAGACAAACTACTTAAAGCGCAAGAGATAGAAGATTTGCTTGCTGAGATAGAAGCGAAAGGAAAAGAAATTCAGATGCTAATCGTTAAGTCTGAAAAAGAAGTACCAGAACTAAGCAGAGATAAGCATGTATTAGAAGATGATATTGATAGGGAAATTGAAAAAATTGAAAAAGAATACAAATTGTTATTAGAGGAATTTAATAAAGATGAACCAAACCCTATCACACCGGATACACCATTAGAAGAGATTAGCGAAAGACGTCGAGCGCTAGAGCGAGAAATAGAGAATGATAAAACGAATAAGCTATCCAGGGTGGATGTGCCTAAGGATCCGATAGGCGAGAAGGCGGTAACTGAATTTATGCCACGGCATAAATCAAGCATAGGCAAACCAGACCCTTTTAAGCAGAGCAGGAATGAAGAAGGACCTGTAATTGGAAAAGCAAGGAAGCCTAATAAGCCTATCGGTGGGGGATAATGGTTTTGGGGATATAACATCCCCCTCCCGAAAAAGAACCGCCTCTTATAACCCCCTTTGATAGGGGGTCGCGAGCGCCTTGCGAGCGGGGGGATGTTAGCAGGGCATAAAAACAGTAGAAACTAAAAACAAAAGTAAAGTAAGTCTACTTCATTTTTTCTTCTTTAAAGTCCACATGTTTACGTACGCCCTGAGTAGGATCGTAGCTTTTTTGTACGAGCTTTTCTTTGTTTGCTTTATTCTTTGTTGTAGTAAAGAAATAAGGCGACTCAGTAGAGCGCATAATCACTTTGATGGTGTTTGCTTTAGCCATTTGGTCTCAACCCTTACTCTTATCGATTAAACGCGTTCGCCGGCTGCACGCAGCTCAGCAACCACTTGTTCAATCCCGTGTTTATCAATACAACGCATACCGTTGCTAGAAACGCGTATACGCACAAATCTTTTTTCGGTCTCTAGCCAAAAACGCTTCCAACGTAAGTTAATTTTGAAAACTCGCTTAACTTTACGGTTGGAGTGAGACACGTTATTACCGCTTATAGTGCCTTTACAGGTCACCATGCATTCTCTACCCATGGTATTTAAATCCTCAACTCGTCAGGGAAGGGTGACTATATACCAAATTCTAGCCCTCGTGGCAAATATTACCCCTGCACGGGCAGCCAAGAGTGGGTTGAACTTGGTGGAACCTTATAAATATGAAAAATGTCGAACAACTGAATTACATACGCAAAGATAAATACACAGTTGGCATTAGGGCGTCATATTACTAAACACCCCTTGCCTAGGTCAATAACCGGGTTTTTAGCAAGGGGGCAGTGATGGCTGACAATAAAAGCGACGGTAGGAGCCCAAAATCTGGAGGGGAATGGACAACTGCTAATTTAACAAAAAATCAAGAACAGCCCCAGTACATTATAGAGATAGAAACAAAACCTATTTTTTCTATTGGAAATAATAGAATTGTAAGCCAAGAAATACCGGTAGTTGCCGCGCACGAAAAATTTCTTAAAGAAAATAATTACGCTTTTTTATTATTAGATAAAACCAAAAACCCAGCAGAATCTTTTTCTCCCCAGCAAGTTGCTCAAAACATTTTCGATGGTAAAGCAGGCGACTTAGAAAAAATAGGCGAGTTTTTGGGCGAGGTAAATCCTGATACCAAAAAGCCCGATGCTTATATTCAAGCTGTGTTAACCGAATATGCAAAATTAAGTGTAAATAGTGATGTGCCTTTTGCCATTGCATTGCGATCTTTTTTAGATAAATTTAAGCTGCCTGGGGAAGCACAAAAAATCGATCGGTTAATGGAAGTGTTTGCCAAAGGGTATCACGAAAAAAATAAAAATCAATTTTCTAATGAGGGTGAGGCCTATATAACCGCTTTTGCAACGATTATGTTAGCAACAGATTTGCATAACCCTGAGATTAAAACAAAAATGACCAAAGAAAAATTTGTGAATAACACAACGCAATCTTATGATAAAGGCACTGATGTTAAACTATTATTAGAAGAAATTTATGACAACATTCAGCAAAAACCTTTAGCGCTAAACATAGCATCGCCTCAAACACAAAAACCTGCTTTTACTGCCCCTGATGAACCATCAGGCGTTGATCAAGCAAAATCTAAAATTGGCATGCTTTTGAAAAGTATAATGGATAATGATAAGAGAGAGATGCCCAATGAAAAAAATAGAACATATCAGAGTTTAGTTGATTTAATGAAAAAATTATCCCAAATAGAAAAAGAGGCAGTGATTGTCGCAATAGATGACTGGGTAGTCAGTAGGAATGCAAATAAAGAAGATAGCATTGTAAAAGAAAATAATGAACGAAAAGAAGATTTTGTCTCTATGTTAAAACAGGATGCTAAATTTAAAAACCAAAAAAAAGAATCTGAAAAAAAGATTTCGTCAATAAATCAAACACAGTCTATGTCACCTAGCAGTTCAGTAGAGGGGCCTTCAGCCGAAGAACAGCAAGCAGCAATCAGTGCCCTTGTTAATAAAATTTCTAACATAAGCACAAAAGGCGGTAAAATTAGTTTCCAGTATAACGAAGGCCTAGATATTGGAAAAGTTTTTGAAGCTTGTCAAGAAATAATGGGGCACGATAATGTTAAAATGAAAAATCACAAGTCTGGCAATTCTAATAATAATTGGAAAGTTAAAGATGGCATCATAAAAATCAAACCAATTAAGAATTTTATGGCAGAAGATTTAACTAAAGCATTACAAGCAAAATTTGCGACGCAAAAAATATCTGCTAATTTGGCAGAAACTCCCTCCGTACAAATACAAGAGCCCACACAAATAAAATCTTTTAGAGAACTTAAAAGCGAAGAATACAAAAGTAAGCGGCAAGAAGCTGAACAGCCTCAAACGAGACAAGAAGGTAGACCGACAAATATTGAATCCGGAAGTAGAACACGTGTAGGGAATCAAGAACAACAGAATAACGCAATCCCTCGGGTACGTAATAGAACAGAAGTGAACGCGGTTAATACCCCAAGCAATGCGCCCCAGAAATCACCTTTGCTTGATAGTTGGGTTAAAGCCAATACTGAGGAAGCGTTACAACAAAAATATAAAGAACATCGGTTATCCAGTGCAAAAAATCCCGTTACTTTTTTTATGTTAGATAACTTCAAGAATGCAGGTAAGCTTTTAAGAAGTAATGACGGACAAAGAAAAGATCAAATTAAGGAATTATCTCATTTCATTGCCGCTGAGATGAAAAAACCGGATAAGTCAGATATCACTAAGATAAATGAAATTATCATAAAACTAGGTGAAATAAAAAGAGAGATTAATAATAATGCATTTGAATCCGGCTTGTATAAATTATGTGACGAAAAACAGAAAGAATTACAGACGATTCATAATGCTATTTCACAACAGAAAAAACAAGAGATATCCTCTTCAGCAAATAACACCCCCCAAACCCCCCAAACCCCCCAAAGCACGGGAAATTTTGCCGTTCGGGATATTGAAAAGAGAGCACAGAATAATGTAGAAAAACAAAGAATAATTAGCGCAGTGGTTTCCAATTTATTAGACGGAAAGACAATATATTTTCATTCTGAAGCAGATTTTAAGAAAATTAAGGTTGCCTGTGAAGCCGTTAATGTATCGATAACCTTCGATGAAAAAAATCGTTCTATTTTGCTTAACGCTGATTCTGTTGAAAATAAAGAGGAGATTAAACAAAAATTAATAAGTAGAAGCTGTACTGAGTTTGGCTTTGAAAAAATAGTGGTAGCGCCAAAAGTGCAACAGATACAAGAAACGCCAACGCCAATACGACGCTCAACCCCAGAACCTATGCAACCGGGCATAAATGCAGAGTTGCTTTGCCAAACTTCGGGATGGTGCAACAATTGCGGGTTAAATTGTTTAACACATTTTTTATACAGTAAATTAGAAAGTAATGAACTACAAAGTTTAGTAAAATCTGATCCAGGTAAATATGCTGAATACCAAAAATTATTGGTTACTTTTCAAGAATATTACCAATTGCCAGTCACGCCAAATTGGAATGATGTTAAGCAAATATTGGGTAATTTAGATTCTCCCCAAGACAGAGAATTTGTGATGGCGCCAGTGCTCAGAGTACATCTTGGCAAAGTAATGGCTAAAAATATTGAGATATCTATCCAATCAGAATTGTCCGCCGCGATGTCGACCCATTTAGATCCCACATTTTATTCGGATAGGAACGTAGTAGGCCCACTTATAGATTCTAATATAACTTTTTTTAATCAGCTAAAAGAAGGATATAAAGCAAGTATTGAATTCATCAATGATCTCCAAAATAATCCTATTCAGCCCGAAGAACGTCAAAATGCAGAAAATAAACTGATATCAAAACAAAAAAGTTCAGATTTAAACATAAGAAATAAGGCGAGTTTAACACCTGAAAACATTCACAAGGAGGTGATGTTTGCAAGAAAAAATCAAGTATTAGATGAATGTAAAAGGGATTTGGATAAATATTGGAAGCAACAGCCAAATGGGGGGTTCGATAGTTACATTAAATATGTTTCAAATCTTGAGAATCAAGTTATGGTTTCTGCTGATCAACTCCAGAACTTATGTAATGATTTAAATATTAAAGCAGAAATTTATATGTCAGGTTCAGACAAAGAAATAAAAAATGCGGAAGGCAACTTTCCCATGACCATGAAAGTGTATAACAGTGGGTTGCATTGGCAATATGAAGAGCCAAATGGCAACATTAACAATGTTCGCCTTCATAATTCAGATTATAATGGCTCAAGACAAAATACTGATCTGAACACGCAAGTAAGCATCACTAAAAGTTTTGTGACCAGTGAATTTTCAGCGGTCGAGCCCCCTACAAGACCTAAAACGCACGCGCCCCTTCTTATGTTTTCGAAGATATCTACACAACAAGATGCAGAACAATCAAAAAAAGTTTTTTCCATTCAAGATCATAATGTAAATAACATTGTGAATTTACCAAATGTGGGTATTGGTCATAATGCAAATCAACCAAATCAATATGAAATCAGACCGCGTAATAAAGATAATAAGCATAATTTTTCATGTTTGGCTACTATCATGGAAGACAAAAGTGGTATTGTTTATGGAGCAAGTTCGAGTTCCAGCCAAGTGCTTGCTTCAAAAAATAGAGATAAATATTTAAAATTTATAGTTGAAACGGCTTTTAATGCGCATTTTGAAAATCAGCAAACTAAAGATAAAAAATTAATTATTACTATTTCTCAAAATATGTCACCTAAAGATCAAAACGAATTTACCCAAATAGTTAAAGAAGAAGCGCAATCAAGAATAAAAAATAAACAGCTATCCTCTGGAGCGTTAATTGAATTAAAATCTTTTGATAAACAACCCATTAATTTGGAATTACAAGCACCCAAAGAAAAAAGAAATATGAATAATAAATAGCCTTTAAATTACATTCTGTTTATCAGAAATAGTGTGATTATACACACAGTACAAATTTTCAGATAAATTTTAATTTAATGGAACCTTCCTAATTCCCAAAATGTCGAACCACTGAGCTATAAAACTATTGGCTAGTATTTGGTTGACATATCACTAAATACTCCTCTCATAATTATTATTAAAACTACCATTTAGGGTGCAGTTATGGCAGAAGATGATGAGATTCAAAAGAAATCTGAAGGTTTTTTTAGTCGGTTATTCAAGCGGGAGAAGAAGCAGGAGGTACCTAAAGTCGCTCAGCCTGAGACCGTTGTCATGCCCTTCAAACCCGTGAAAAGAGTTAAAAACGAAGGGGCTGAAAGAGATAGAAACAGTAGGGCTGTTAATATTACCGATTTGATTTTGGATCAAAAAAATATTATTGGATTAAAATTCGAAGATCAGGATGAGTTAAAATTAGTAAAAGCAGCTTGTGGCAAAGTAGGCATTGTATTATCAGAACAAGATGGCGTATTAAAACGCTCAGAACTGGTATCCTCTAATTTAAGCAGGGCATTAGAAGGCGCATTGAAAGAAGAATATGCAAATTTAGTCAAACCAGCAATTAAACTTGAAACACCAGTTAATCAATTACCCCCTAAACGCCCCTCTCAGCCTCCAAAGAATTTAAGTCAAGAAACAACTTCAATGATAAACGAGAATATTCCTGACGTACGTCCTGAGAATGACAATATTGAAGATTTATTAAAGGCCCTAGAACATGCTGATGCAAACCCAAATATGAGTTCTACGCCACCCTCTAAGGAAAACCCAGCCTCTACACCAAAATGGATGGAAAAAAATAAACAGAACCAGATACAACCTACCCTTCCAATCCAAGAAATAACCGATGTTAAAGTTGATCCTGAATTGAGGGGCAAACATGAAGAGTTTTTTACAAAATGGCAAAATATAGACACGCTTTCAACTGAAGAAAAAGATAAACTTGCTGTAAAGGTAGAGTTGCACCTTGATAACTTGAAAGAACTTAAAAATTCAACTGTTGCAGATAGCCTTAATAAAGAATTAGAGGGAATGATTAAAGAAGCTCAGGATATGGACCAAGCTTTTTTGGGAATAGAAATCAGACCTCAAGAACCTGAGCTTCAAGCTCAATCTGTCGATATATCGGACTCTAACAAAACTCAACTTTCAGAATTAACTCCTTATGACAAAGTTATGGAAATTGTATATGCTAAATATTATGAGGTTTATGGTGATGGCAGCAAGCTCGAAAATGAATACAACTTGCTTAAAAGTGAATTAAAAGACAATGCTCAAAAATACGGAAAATATAACCATGAACAACTTAAGGCAGTAATAGATAATATACAAGGTGTTACGCTTGAAGCCAAAAGTAATGTGTTGAAAGAAATAGGGAGTGATGCAGCTAAAGTTCAAGAACCTTCGGGAATGGTTGCCACCTCGGATTCTCAAAAAGTATTAGATCTTCTCATTCAAAAAGTACAAGACAATATAAATATATTAGAACGTAAAATTAGCACAGGTAAAGGGTTTAAAGTAGATGTTTCAGCAAAAGAAAACGAGAAAGAAAGATTAGAAGATTTTTTGAATTATATTCAGGATAATAAAGCTTATACAACCACATTAAAAAACGAAACATCAAAAAGTAATGATTTACTTCCAATTTATAAAGATCATGAAAAAGGGTTGGGAGAATTGATAGAAAAATTTGCCAAAGAAAATGATGATTTATCCGAGAATATTCAGACGGCCTTAAAAAGCAAACTAAATGATTTTACTGCACTGTTGGATTCAAAGTTTAAAGAAGAAAATGAAAATGTCATCATTCCACAGGCGTTTCAGCAAGCCTCTCCCCCTAACACAGTGCAATCAGCCCAAGAAGAAACTGGGTTGAAAATCAAAGGCATAACCAAAGAAGAACTTGAGAGCGAATTCGAGGAAGCCTTTGTTGTTTTAAACAAACTTAACGAGGGTATAAAAAAACTTAATCAAACGCCGAACACTGAAAAAGCAGGCGATCATGATCAAAAATTGATTGAGGCGAATGAAAAATATGACAAGCAAGAAGCCGTGATTGAAGAGATACAAGCAAGATTAGACAGATTAGATAATATGCAAGTTGTAGAGTCAGTACAACCTTCAGCAACAAATACAGCACCACAGTCACCCGCAGTAGCTATTTCAATAAGCAATCCGCTTAAAGATAAAAAAGATGAACTATTAAAAGAACTAAATGAATTTATAAAAAATCATAGTAATAGCAACTCAAATAAGGATACAGCAAAAATAGTTAAATCTAAGTTAGATGAAATAATGGCTGAAATGACAAAAAATATGGAAATCGCTTTTGATTACAATGCGACAAGAAATGAAAGAAATGATGCGAAAAATGAAATAGAACTTATTATGCTAGATTTTTCTAGGGGTTTGATAGCTGTAGCGGGTGATAATAAGCAGAGTGCAAAGATGGATGAGTATGGTGAACAGGTAATTAAGGAAATAGAAAAAATTGAAAATAATCTAAAAGATACTATTCAACCTAAGACAACACCTGTTCCGAAATCTTCTGAAGAATGGGATCAATATTTCACTCACACTTTTAATGAGATAAATTCTCGCGTTCAAATCTTAACAGACAAAGAAGAAAATAAGAGCCCTGTAGAAATAGAAGAGTTAAAAGTATTAGAAGATGTTAGAGAACTCAGACTTATAGATGATGGGAATTATCTGAATTTTGAAAGAAGTAACCCTTCATTAGACACACCTTCAGAAGAAATAAGTAACCTTATTAAAACACATCAAAAAATGTTAGGTAAGTTGGATCTAATAATAAAAAATGTTGATAATTTAAATCAGAATGGTAACGACTTCTACAATAGACTGTCATTTGACTTAAAGACCAGAAAAGAACAAGGTAAGGCAAGACTTAAAAACTTAGAAATTGTAGAGGCGGCCTTAGCCTTAGATGTAGAAACTCAAACTCAAAATAATTCCCCTGGACAACCAACGCCTCGTTCAATCCCTATTAGAACCCAAAGGGCTGTTCAACAAAGGGCTAGACAAGAAAGACTTCCCCCTAATCGAGACAAAGCAAAACCTTCTGCTGCTGAAAGGCAACCGACTTGGATGCAAAAAGGGGAGCCTCAAAAATTATCCCCTTATGAAAAATTAATTAATGTTTATCAGAGCAGAATAAATGAAAATCATGAGAACACAGATGTGTACTTAAAATTTTTAAGTGTTCTAGCCAGCCGTGAAATAAAAGATAAGGCAGATAAAGGTGAATTGAAAGCGTTGGAAATTGAAAAAGTGATAGAAACATATATTCGTTCAAATTTTACTGGAGAGGAAAGAATAAGGCTTTTCACCGTCTTAACTGAAGTGTCTACTCAACATTTGCGTGAGGAAATTTTATTTGAAAAATCTAATCAAATAGAACCGGTTCAACCAATCATTAACGTTAATAAGCCAAGCGTATCACCTATGACTGAAGACTTATTTCAGGAAGGAATAGAGGTTGGTGTTTATAGCGTTAGCCATGATAACAGCGAGCCGGTGGTTAATGTCACCAAAATACCTTCCATTGTTTATCAAGCAAATAGCACGATTGAAAAAAACAGTGATGAGGATAAAAATAAAGAAGCAAAAGCTACTGATATTTCTAGAATGTTACTTGGTGGTGCCGCCATTAAATTTGCATCAGAAGGCGAATTGTTTCTAGTCATAAATATTCTGAAAACAGATTTTCCCAATCTTAAATATGAAAAAATGAATGATGTTATAAGTTTAACTAAAGAAACATTAACAAATCTTTCTACATTTTCAGAATCTCAAGAAATTAATATTTCTTTAGCTTTAGCAGGAAAATTGAATGACGTCTTTTCAGGCAAGGGTAATCCAGCTGACAACTTAAAGCAACATATCGTTGAAGGGAATCAACTATCAAAATCAGATGACATTGCTGAAAAACTTTTAAGTGGATACCTTGTTAAATTCTCAGTTGAAGGACAATTAAATCAGGTAAAAGATATTCTTAGCCAAAAATTCCCCAACATTCACTATGATGAAGCGAATGGGGTTATAAAATTAACAGGAGAACGTGTTACTAAACTTTCTGACATGCCTAAAGAGAGAATAGATAGAATACAAAAATCTTTTGCTGCTGAATTGAAAGAAGTATTTTCTGCTGAGCAAAATATCCCATCTGAGCCTCAAGGTACTCCAAAGGTAGTTCAAACAGCACAAACGCAGCCAACAGTATCAACAGTTAAATCAGACATCCCCTATTTAGATAAAATTAAAGAATCATTGATTGCAATGAAAAACTCAGGTGCAGAGGGTGCTGAAAAAGTAAAAACAACCAAAGGCTTAATAGAAGTACTGTTGGCTTCAGGCATTCCTGTTGAAACCTCTTCTGCTGATTTTAAAGCGGAGAGTAAACAAGCACTTATGTTGTGTCAATCTTTATTGATGGATAGAAAAACAACCATATCAGATATTTTAGATGAAGTAAAAAGTCAATTAGAAAAAAATAAAGATCCAGAAGAACAACGAAAAATTGTTTTCCGTGCAGGTATCATGCTAAAAGCCTTGAACGATTTACCTTTAACAGAAAACTTTAAGAATACACAGGGGTTAATCGCACTTAATTCGGTTTCACCTGGATTATTGGATCCCACTAAGAAAGAAAAAGCAAAAGCACAGGAAAAACAAATAATAGCTAAATTTGAGGCTATTAATAATCTTTTACCAAAAGAACTTCAACATGGTATAGAACATTATATTAAACCCACAGTAAAATTTGAATCTGTGGCAGAGAAAATCTTAGTACAAAAGAATCTACCGTTAATGCCTGTTGATAAATTAATGAAAAATATTGGAGAAGGAAAAAATTATAAACTGTCAGTGGAGCAAATGTCAAATGATATTATGGGAAATGTAGCAAAAACCTATACGAAAATTAAAGCAGATGAATTTTATGAATTAGCTTGGTCAAAAGAAAAAACTGCTCTTGTAAACGCGCCGAATATTTTGGAAATTGCTAATTTATATGAGGCGGTATCTTATAATTTAGTTGCAAAATCTATTATTGAAGGATCCAAGGATGAAGGCGACATGCTTAAAAAAGCAATTTTCTGGGGAGAAGTGTTAAATAAATGTATGAAAAAAGGGGATTATTTTTCAGCGTATACTATTTGCACAGGTTTAAATATAAGTGCAATTCCAAGCGATGTACGCGGCCACACAAAATTGCAAAATATCATCAAAGAAGCTGAGTCATTAATGAATCCTAGTTCTAGCTTTAAGTTACTACGAGATAAAATAGAAAATGACTTAGCTGAACATAAAAATTATATTCCAGCGGTAACTGTCTATTTGACAGATTTAACTTTTATTAAAGAAGGCAATCCTGATGTAGTTAATGATGTGATAAATATTGATGTGCGAAATATGCAACTCAAAAGCATAAATATGGCAAGCAGTCAAACTGAACTTGCTAGTAATATTGCAAAAAAATATACACCTTCTTTTGCAATAGAAAAAATATTAAAAGAACCAATATTGACTAATGATGATCTTTCATCAATCATAATTTCTAAAGTTAATATTATTGAAAAAGGATCGGTTGCAGCTGGAGGCTCAACAGGAACCACTTTGAGCCAACTTTATAGCGATCTATTGAAGATAGGCGATAAAAAATTACAGGTAACTAAGTACGAAAAATTTACTGATAGTAAAGATTCAACTTTTACTTCTACAGCTAAAGAAAGCAGCAATTATATTACTTTGCTGAAGGAGATTAAAAGCCGTGTAAATGCTGCCTCTTCTTCTGATGATAAAAAAATAGCAGGTGAGATGGTCGCCTTAATTCAAGATCATGCAAAAAAGATTAAAGATCCTTTAACAGTAGAAGCAAATAATTTAATTGCTGAAATTAAAAATATCGAAGGCATAAAAGTACCTAATACGCCTAGCACTAAACCTGTTGTTGAATTTACTTCTCAGGTATCGGCGACAAAACCTAAAGAACCAGAGCCTGAAAAAGCACCTGTTGTAAGTAAAGGTACTACAGATATTACCGCTCAAATGAATATGTTAAAAGATTTTGATCTTGAAGGCGACATAAAACTAGCTAAATCGAAGGTTAAAGAAGCGAAAAAAGCGTATAACGATTTAAAAGGTATTTTAGAACCTAAAGAAGTGAAAATACTTCGTAAAGAGCTAAAAAAGGCTAAAAGTGAATTAAATGTGCTTAATGCTAGAAACATCAATCAAGGTTTAAATGCATTGAATGAAATTAAACCTAACGTGGCACAGGATAATTCTCCTTACCAAAAAATATCTGAATATTACAAAGTAATAGGCAAACAAGATGTTTACCGTGAATATATCGCGGATCTTAAAGAAGTGAAAGAGGGTGATAAGTCTTCCGATCACGCTATTAAAATAGAAACAACAGAAGCTGATCTAAAACAATTAGATTCACAGTTGAATGACATTAAATCAACACTTGGTTCGAGGTTTAGCGAAAATTCGGATGACAGAGCAGCGGCTAAGAGAGTAGCATCACTTGATCTAAAGCAAGAATTACAAGAAAAATCCAAACGTATTCAAGGTGCTATTAAAGTTATGGGTGCTTCAATCAGTACTGAAAGGCGTGCTGAAATGGAAAAAAACATCCGTGTAACAAACGAAGAAGTGTCAAAATTAGAGAAAAATATTGATGTATTAGATAATAATCAAATACTTAGTCTTTTAGATGGATTTCAACCAGAGCCTACAAAAGTATCTGGGCCACAGGTTAATTCTCCTTACCAAAAAATAATGGATTTTCTCGATGCAAAAATGAAAGAAGATGGGGCTTCACCTAAATATAAGGAAATTAGAGGTGTGCTTGAAACTTATACACTTCGTCAACATTTCAATAACAGCACGAATGACACTTTTGATGTGTATGCAAAAAACTTAACAGAAGCCAGCATAATAAAAATGTTGCAAAAAGAATATGTTGATTCTCCCTTTAAACGCGTAGAAAAATCACCAGAGCTTTCCACGTCTACCCAATCTATAAAAATAAATCGAATCAAAAATGATGCACAGTTGATGAATAGCATACTTGAAGGGGCTAATTTTGAAACCAAAATTATCATACCTCCAAAAATGGAAAAAATGGAATCCAATGCATCACTGGAAAAGATTGCAAAAGAGGTGGATTTTGATTTTGATCAGTTTGAGCCAGCTTCAACGAAAATTAAGAAACCAGAGAAAGTGAAAGAAAAAAGTTATACAGAAGTTTTCAATGAATTAGTTGAAATTTCTGATCAATATAATAGGCTTGAAGGATTTATTGAGGATAGAGAAACGCAAGATCAGGCTGATAGAGCGCCTGATTATGAGCAAGTGCTCGAAAGATCGAAAGTTGAGTTGGCAAACCTTGATAAAAAAATAATTGAACTGGAGTCTACACTAGCTTCTATAAAAGAAAAAGAGAAGTCATCTCAGCCTATAATCGTTGACAAACACATGCACCAATCAGGGATTGAAGCTGCTCAGTTGGTAGTACCAAAAGTAGATGCTCCGATACTACCTATGGGCAGTTTCGCCAGTTACATTCAGCCATTTATTGATAGGAAAGATACTGACGCATTAAAATCTGCAAAAGAAAAATATTGCGAGGCAAAAGGTCTGAACCCAATGGCTGAGAAGGTTGTTGCAGAAATGTTTAACACAGAACTATTCTTTAATGAGTCCCTTATAGGCTTAAATGATACCTGCAAACCTTATCAAGAAGCCGTTAAACTAGCGGAAAAAAATAAAAAACCGCTATCTTTAGATGAGAAAAAATCGCTTATTTATAAGCCTTATGAAACAAAATTAAATCTTAACATTAAGGCGAAGAACTTTACGGATGAAGAAGTGTTAGCTTTTGATAATTTTTTAGAACAAACAAACGAAATTATTAAAATTCAAGCACGAATACTCAATTTAAAAGATCAGATGTTTATAAAGGACGCAGAAGGTAAAAATACTATTTTAAACTATGATACTTTAGCAACATCTATTAAAGAATTAGATGCTCTGATTAAGCTCGAAGCTATACTTACCCAATCTATCACAGTAAGCTTTGATGAGTTGAGTAAAAACGATTTAGGTATACAAAATCTTAAAAATAAGGAAGATAAAACATTAGCTTCTATTTTTATTCAGCCTATTCAAAGAATACCAAGATGGACGCTGTTGTTGCAAGAACTCATTAAGCAAGTTTCAGATCCTGACATGTTAATACCTATACAAACTGCACATGAAAATGTAAAAGCAGCGGCTGATAAATTAAATGAAAATAAACGTTCAGCTGAAATAGGCAATATTCTTTATGAATCGGTTGATGCCAAAGGAGAACGCAAAGATACGGCAAGTCAATTCCTCCAATTTATCGTTATGGCCGATCCTAATAGTATGATTTCTACCAGTACGATTTTTTCTTCATATGGACAACTTGTTGAAAAAGATATGTTATTTAAAGCGGCTTCTAATGCAAGTCGTGTTCTACCGAAAGTAGGAGATGATTTTGATAAAACCCTAAAATCATCAGATAAACAAAGAAACAAAAATGAAGTGTTTGAACAAGAAAAAATTTCTATTATGGTTAGCACACTTGGTAGTACCGATGAAGAAAAAAGAAAGACTTTAGAAAAAATTGCCACCAATGCGCTTTTGTATGGCATTCACCCCGATAACATCGAATTGGTTGAAAAAAAGGGTCTGAAAAACACTGTGTTGAATAAAGACACTTACATGCTAGCAGACAATGCAAAGGCACTCTGGAATGGTGTGGGGTCAATTAAAATCACTGAAGAAATGATTCAAGGAGCGGATTTAAATAAAAGTGATTTAAAACAAATGCAAAAAAATATTGCCGCTTTCCAAGAAAAAGGAGCAACAAACCTTAAAGTTGAATTGCCCGATAGCGTTCATGCTAAATATGAAAGAAGAATAGGAAGGCATTCTGATGTGTTTGTTCAGAAAAATGCACTTGAATTAAGCTCAGCGCCAAAAATTGCATCACAAAACAGAAAGCCACCAAGAAAACTTTCTACTCTAATGGCTACAGGGCACTTACGTGCTAGAGTTATGTCACAAGAAGCGCCTGTCGTTGGCAAGGCTGTTGAAACGACAGTTGAACTTCCTCCTAAACCAACTACTAACACTAATCAAGATAATTTCGATTGGGCCACCAAAGTGGTGAGTCAACTTTTGAACCTTCAAGCACCTTTACCCAAAACAATCAAATTCTCTCAAGTGAATATAACTTCGGATGCGCAATTTGTTAAATTTGTTGAAGCCTCTGTTATCCTTCAACAAGGGGGCATAAAATTTAACACGACGACACCAGATAAAGAATTTGATGGTCAGCTTCACGATTTATTTAGACGAAATAAAGATGATTCGGCACTCAAAACTTCCATTGAGACTTTTATGAAAAATGAATCTACAATGGCGGAAAATAAAATGGTGGAAGGGGCTTTTAATGTGAAAAGCTCTTTGCGAGAAAATGTGTTCACTCATGTAACGTCTCCTACTACCCAGCCCAAAAAGCTTGCCGCAACAAGTATAGGTACTAAGAGGGTGTTAAGTGAAGAAGACCAAAAAGCAGCATTTGATGCATTATACAAAAAAGTTGATGAAGCAGTTAAAGGTTACAAACTTGAAAATGGCGAAAAGCCCGATTATTTAGTAGTGAATGAAATACAAGCTGCAATAACCTATATTGAGATGGGAGAGGATGCGCCTGAAGAAAAGAGGAAGAAATTAGAAAAATATATATCCGAATTAAAAGATAAGCCCAAGTTAAAAGACATTGGCGAGTATATTATTAAGGAAGTGGGTAATGACTTGAAAGTATTACGTCAACCTGAGAAAACCTCAATACAGCCTTCAACGGTGCCAACGCAAGAGCCAGTTGTAATTCCATCACCCATACAAAATCAAAATGTGGTTTCACCGCAAAATACGGAGTCTCCAGAAACCGTTGTTCGAAGAAATAGAGGTGGACAATCTGATAGAGATAAAAATACGACTGGCTATGTAGGGCGTGGGGCCATACCTATTGTACCAAATAGAGAACCCTTTGATATTAATAAGCCACCTGTTCAAACACCTCCTCAGCAACAACGGGCTGAACACCCTCCTATGGTGCCCAGTACTACTTTCTTAAAAGGCATGAGTAATAAGGGTATGCAGACCCAAACTCAAGCATTTAGTGTTGAAGGACGTTCTTATCTTGATGCTTTACGTAAGTCGGGCACTGATGCGACATTTATTGATCGGCACAGTAAAATGCTGACTAATGAAGTGGAATTTAAACCGAGTAATATGGCTTCTCATAATAATGCGCCCACTTGTATCGCAACTTTTGTTAAAGCAACAAGCGAAAATAAGGCAGGTTCTACGGTCTATTCCATCAGGCCTGCTGTAGAAAGTAGTTTCCCTTCTTCTGAGGCAAACAAAACAATTTTAGCCTTTTTGGTGAAAAAAGCCTTCGATGCGCATTTTACAAATGATGACACTAAAGATCGAAAATTTGTGATCACCGTAATGAAAGATATGGATGAAACCAAAAAAACCGAGTTTATTAACCTCATTAAGGAAGAAGCACAAAAACGAATTACCAACGGGAATGGCACTTTAACACCAGAACATTTTGCCTTGAAAAAACAAGGGGAATCAGGACCAGAGCCCATAGAGCTTGGGTTAAGCAAAAAAGCCATACAAGTTCGTAAATAAAAATAAGATTAGCGCGATTTATTTTTGGGAGTGCCCGCTTCTAAAAAAAGCTTTAATAAATTATACCCTTGTTCAGTTAATATCGATTCAGGATGAAATTGTACGCCATAAATAGGATATTTTTTGTGCTGCAAAGCCATCACTTCCCCTTCGCTACTAAAAGCCGTATAAACCAATTCGGCTGAATCATTTAAAACGATAAGTGAGTGATAACGTGCCACTTTCAAGGGATTAGATAAATCTTTAAATAGCCCTTCATCGTTGTGCTGAATAAAACTGGCCATGCCATGCATCGGATGTTTTGCGCGCGTAACTGTTGCGCCAAATGCCGCGCCAATGGCCTGATGGCCCAAGCATACCCCTAAAATGGGCGTATGCTCGCCAAAGGTTTTAATGGCTTCAATACAAATACCGGCTTCTGTGGGGGTACACGGGCCTGGAGATAAAATTAGATGAGAAGGGTTAAGTTGTTTAATATCTTGTAGCGTAATGTCATCGTTACGTTTTACGACGCAATCAAAGCCGAGTTCGCGTACATAGCGCGCGAGGTTGTGAACAAAGGAATCGTAGTTGTCTATTATTAATATCATCGATTATTCCCCCGTCAACGCCCGCATTAAACCACTGGCTTTCACGAGCGTTTCTTCATATTCAGAGGCAGGATCAGAATCGAGCACGATAGCGCCCCCTACTTGAAAAGTCACTTCGTTATCTTTAATGCAGAAACTACGGATTAATATCGAGGAATCTAAATTACCATCAAAACTAATGTACCCCAGGCTGCCCGTGTAAGGGCCTCTAGAAGTGGGTTCCACTTCGGCAATGATTTCCATCGCGCGAATTTTAGGGGCGCCAGTAATTGACCCACCTGGAAAAGTCGCCCGTAATAAATCAATGGGCCCTAAATTGGGTTGCAAAGTACCTTGCACAACCGAAACCAAATGATGCACGGTGGGGTAACTTTCTACTTTACACAGTTGAGGCACCGTCACGGTGTGATCAAGACACACACGTGATAAATCGTTTCGCATTAAATCGACTATCATGACATTTTCTGCCTGGTCTTTTTCACTGGCTTGTAAGTCAGCGATTAATTTTTTGTCTTTTAAAGGATCTTTGCTTCGAGGCCGAGTGCCTTTGATAGGTCGTGTTTCGATTAAATGATGGTCGAGTTTCAAAAAACGCTCAGGCGAAGCAGAGGCAATAATTTGATGGTTATCAATGTTAAAATATCCCGAAAAAGGGGCTTGGTTTACTGCACGCAGGCGCAGATATAAATCATAAGGGCTTAAATTTTTAGGCAAAGTACTTTTAAAGCGCTGTGAAACGGTGCCTTCAAAAATATCTCCCGCTAAAATATAGTTTCGGGTTTGTTCTACGGCTTTTAAATAAGCTGTTTTACTAAAATTAGAAGAAATTTCTTGCGCCGGAATTTTCACCAGATTAGGCTCAGGGGGCGTATCGATTTTGGCAATTTCGTTTAATAACCAATTGATTCGGTCTTTAGCACGTTGTTTTCGAGTAGGTAGAGTAAATTCAGGATAACCACTTGAGAAAATATAAGTTTTATTTAAGACATTATCAAAAGCCATAACCAAATCATAAAAGCCAACGGCTAAATCACAAAAGCCCATATCATCTTGGTTAAATTCGGGTATTTTTTCTAGATGTTGGACTAAATTATAACTAAATAAACCCGCCGCACCCGTTTGAAAAGGCGGTAATCTTGGCAGGGTTTTCAAAGGAAAACGCGCAAGGTGTTTTTGTAGCTCGGTAAAAGGGCAAGCATTTTCTAAAACCTGATTTTGTTCCCCAGCTAAAACAACTTGACCGTTTTTGCTGGTTAAAAACAAAAAAGGAGAAATCCCAATAAAGCTATATCGCCCCAATTGAGCCATTTGCTTGCTCGAATCGAATAATATCGAACCAGGCGTTTGGGCAAAGTGATGAAATAATTTTAAGGGGTCGGCGGTATAGATTTCTTCAACTAAGGGCGACCACATGAACAAATACCTCGGTAATCAACAACGGTAAAACGGGGAGAAAAAACAATGAGCGTCTGGCATAGAGGGGGGAATGAATGGGGCGTGATAGATGACTAAAACGTAAAGCTTCTTGATACAAAATATGATCTTCATTCAAGATGGCATACTCAAATGCACTTCGATGAACATTGGGTTGGTTATAGAGCAGGGTTTCGCCAATGAAGCGCGTGCCTAATGTATCGAAAGTTTCTTGTTCTTTTCGATAAAGCTTAGAGGGCACCACCACTCGGCAATACAGATTAGTTGCATCAGGCGCGCCAATATTTACTTGTCGGATAAGGGGTAAATTTTCTACAAGGTTTTCTAAAGGTAACTGAAGTTTTTCAGCTTCATCAGCATGGGCTTGACCGAGTGCTTGTTGAACCACTTCAAGGCCAACGTTTGACACAATTTTTCTTAGGGCTTTACTTAAGACTTGCGTCTTGAGCCAATCGACCATATGCGCAGGAGGAGGTGGCATAATAGGGTCAAGTTCATTGTGCCAAACGGGCGCCGCAACTAATTCTGTTATCATGTTTTTCTCAATCTTTGACTTTACTATCCTAGAGTTTCATTCTGCTAAAGTCAAACAAACTCAAACCAGAATTAGCCTAAAGGCTTTAAAAATGTTATCTTTATGGCTTTTGAATATATATAATCAAATATTTGTCATGCCAGCGAAGGCTGGCATCCAGTACCTAAATTAGGATTTAAAGCATAAAATATGAAGAGATTATTGTCCTGGATGCCAGCCTTCGCTGGCATGACAACTTCTGGAGTGGCTTGTGGGGTTTTGGGGTATAAAATATGCTAAAAAACAAAAAAATTCTATTAGGGATAACAGGCGGCATTGCAGCCTATAAATCAGCCGAATTGTGCCGATTATTGGTCAAAGCGGGGGCCCATGTTCAAGTGGTGATGACTCATTCTGCCCAAGCCTTTATAACGCCCTTAACTTTTCAGGCTCTTACTCATAAACCCGTGTATACACAAGTGCTAGACGGCGAATTAGAATCTGGGATGGGTCATATTGATCTGGCTCGTTGGGCTGATTTTATTCTGATTGCTCCGGCCAGCGCCCATTGCGTAGCGCAGCTTGCGCATGGCTTGGTCCCCGATTTATTGACTACCCTATGTTTGGTCACGACTGCGCCGATTTATTTGGCCCCTGCCATGAATCAGCAAATGTGGCAGCATGAGGCAACACAAGAAAATATAGCGAAACTTGTCACCAGAGGGGTAAAGATTTTGGGCCCCGGCGTAGGAGAACAAGCCTGTGGGGAATTTGGCCCTGGACGAATGCTTGAGCCGGCTGAAATTATCCAAGGCTTGATGCCACCCGAAATACATCACGATATGCACTTTGTGATTACCGCAGGGCCCACGCAAGAACCCATCGATCCCGTTAGATATATCAGCAATCGCAGTTCGGGAAAAATGGGGTTTGCTTTGGCAGAGGTATTAGCTGAGCAGGGTTATCCGGTTTCTTTAATTCACGGCCCTGTATCGTTATCGGTGCCTAAAAATTTAACGCGAGCGATTCAAATTACCACAGCGCAAGAAATGTACGAAAGTGTGCACACCGTTTTAGCTAGCTTAGAAAATCAACATAAAAAGATTATTTTTATTTCAGTTGCCGCCGTCAGTGATTTCAAAGTTAAGTCTCCTAGTTTGGAAAAGCGTAAAAAGTCGGTGGAATTACCTTCTTTGCTCACGTTAGAATGTGAACCGAATCCAGATGTTTTAGCCAGTGTTTCAAGTAAATTAAGGGGTAGGCCCGATTATTGTATTGGCTTTGCACTTGAAACGGCAGAAATGAGCAGCGCATTAGCGTATGCAGAAAAAAAGTTGGCACAAAAAAATCTCGATATGATCATATTGAATCAGTTACAAGCCGATATTGCTTTTGAACAAGACAATAATGCGGTAACGGTATTATTTAAGCACACGGGAAAACAAAAACCTATTTATTTATCTAAAGCGCCTAAAACGCAAATAGCTAAGCAATTAATTAAGCTTATTTTTAATGATATTAACGTAACAAAAACTGAGAACGATTATGCAAAAAGTGAAACTTAAAATTTTAGATCCCCGATTAGGCCATGACATTCCTTTGCCTAAATATGCCACCGATGGCTCAGCAGGGTTAGATTTAAGAGCCTGTATGGAAAAATCCATTACTTTATTACCAGGGCAAACAGAATTGTTGCCTACAGGGTTGGCCATTCATTTAGAAAATAAAAATTATTGTGCCATGATTTTACCTCGCTCAGGCTTAGGTCATAAACATGGTATTGTTTTGGGTAATTTAACCGGGTTAATCGATTCCGATTACCAAGGCCAGCTCATGATTTCATGTTGGAATCGCGGACAAATGCCTTTTACGATCGAAGTAGGTGAGCGAATTGCGCAATTGGTTATTGTGCCTGTGGTGCAAGCCGATTTTCAAATAGTAGAAGATTTTCAAGATTCGATAAGAGGCGCGGGTGGATTTGGTCACACGGGTCGTCATTAATTTATAGGAAACAATCGCATGGAATTCTCAGCAGACGTTATTCAAGAAGTGGGTCATCAGGTTTCACCGCATATTTTTCGCGCTTATGATATTCGAGGCGTGGTCGATGAAGGCTTAACAGAAGAAACCGTCATGCTGATAGGCAAAGCGATAGGCACTGTTGCGTTGTCTAAAAATCAACACCACATCATGATTGGCCGAGATGGTCGATTATCTGGTGAAAGGTTATCAGGTGCTTTGGCCAAAGGTTTATTATCGACGGGTATTCATGTTATCGATGTGGGTATGGTGCCCACACCGTTGGTTTATTTTAGCGGCCCGACGAGTGTGATGCTCACCGGTAGCCATAATCCTGCCAATTATAATGGCCTTAAAATTACCTTGGCGGGTGAAACTTTATCGGGTGATGGCATTTTAGATTTATACTTGCGTATTCGCCGTGGGCAATTTGCGACAGGAGAAGGCCGGTATGAAACCCAAGATATTATGCCTGACTATACTCAAAAAATACTCGCCGATATTCATCTTGCCAAGCCTCTAAAAATCGTCGTCGATTGTGGTAATGGTATTGCGGGTAACATTGCACCGCAGTTATTCGCCCAATTAAATTGCACGGTGATTCCTTTGTTTTGCGAAGTAGATGGTCGTTTCCCCAACCATCATCCTGATCCAAGCCAACCTAAAAATTTAAATGATTTAATTAAAGCCGTGATCGAAAATAATGCGGATATTGGTTTAGCTTTCGATGGAGATGGCGATAGATTAGGGGTGGTGACAAATGAAGGCGAAATTATTTGGCCAGACAGAGTCTTAATGCTTTATGCCCAAGCCATTTTAGCGAAACAGCCTGGGGCTGAAATTGTTTACGATGTGAAATGCTCAAAACATTTAACAGACGTGATTTTAGAAGCGGGTGGGGTGCCCACCATGAATCAAACAGGCCATTCATTTATGAAGGCCAAGATGAAAGCCAGTGGGGCGTTATTGGGGGGTGAAATGAGCGGCCATTTTTTCTTTCAAGACAGATGGTATGGGTTTGATGATGCCCTTTATGCTGCCTGCCGATTATTAGAAATTTTGTCAAGGCACCCCGAGCCTGCTTCGGTGTGTTTTGCTATGTTGCCCAATTCTATTAACACCCCCGAAATCAATATTGCCATTCCTGATGAAAAGAAATTTATTTTTATAGAGCAATTAAAAAAACAGTTAGATATGCCTGATGCTAAGCTGATAACTATTGATGGCTTGCGAGTAGAATTTGTGGCAGGTTGGGGATTGGTGCGTGCATCGAATACCACACCCAACCTAGTGTTAAGATTTGAAGCAGAAACGCAGGCTGAATTATTACGCATTCAGGTATTGTTTAAACAAGCTATGCAAAAAATTGAGCCTAATTTGGTTTTTCCTTTTTAAATCCCCCCGCCATCCTTCGGATGTCGGTCCCCTTTGATGCCAAAGGGGGTTGCCTATCTTTGGTTCTAGGTCAAAAATAAAGAAAAGCTCTCCTCAAAAATCCACTCTTCCCTACGTGCCGCGGCTTGTCCGCGGCATCCAGAGTTACACAACTTTAATGCTAATCATGTTAATGCAAACGCTGGATACCGCGGACAAGCCGTGGTACGTAGAGAAAATAAAAGGTGACGACAAGTAAGTCCTTTTAATTACAGCATTTCAACAATTATGATTGAACTTTCTCTCTCTCAATTCTGTCGTATGTACAAGTATTACCAGTAATGGGAAGAAAGTGTCATGGTAGGTAAAAACAATTCAAAAAACAAACCGCTAAAAGTAAAATTACATGACCATTTTGTAGAGGGCAATGTAAGCGATTTGTTCGGTAATTTAGAGGATTCGTTAAGCAAATTAACAGAAGGGCCCCAGGTCAAAACCCAAGCCACCTACGATTATGAATATATATTAAAAAATATATTGCTTAAAAAGAAAGTGGTTTTCAGTGTAAAAGACGATGAATATTGGGTTGAGCTAGAAAACGGTAAAAAGTTTAATGTCAGTGAAATGTTAAGAAATTTTGAGGCCACTCATCTTGGTGTGGGTGAGGAATATCATTCCGGATATGTCGATTTTCTCAAAAATAGCGCCGTAAAAAAACCACAAAAAGATCCCGATTTCACGTCGTATGGCGAAGATATGTGGGCGACAGAGGAATATTTTAATAAAAGAGATGAAGCCAAAGAGCTTGACAATTTATCTTACGCCGAAAAATGTGCCATTAATATCTATACCCAAGATTATTATGAGACCATGAATGAAATCTTGAGAGGGAATATTTTTATCAAACCCGACAGCGATACGTTTCAAAATGAAATGATTGAGGTGATGTTACACAATGCCTTTTCAGCTTCTGGCTTAAATAAAGTAGGAAATGTAGAGGTTGACAATGCGTTTAGAGTGGATAAAAATTTACCTCAAGAATTGGTAAAAGAAAAAATTAAATCTATTGATAAGAAAAAAGCAGTGGTATCAGACAAGGGATTTGTGAGTTCGAGTAAAGATGGACCTATTCCTATCGCTGGCCAAGAAAATCCGCTCTTTGCAGGAAACATGAGAAAAGGCATGGTGTTTACTGTATATGGTAAGCTGATAGGTAAAAATATTTCTGCTCTTTCAAGTTTATCGAAGGAACGCGAAATTTTAATCCCCCCCAATACACAATTAAAATATAAAAAACATGAAGAAGAAGATGGGGCACATTATTTTTATGCAGATGTGGTGCGTACGCCAGTGGCAAATCAAAAACCCGGTACAGCACATGAACTTACCGCTCAAGAATTAGGATTAGAGAAAAAAATGAGTGGGCACAGAGGAAGTGAAATCGACCCGCAAGAAGTTGAGGCGCTAATAAATAACATCAAAAATCTAAAAAAAGACTTTCATAAAGAAAAATTCAAATTTCATACCGACCCGGCTAGAAAAGAACAAATAGCCAAATTAATGCTTAAAGCGAATCAGCTAGCCTTAGATAATAAGTTAACCCCCACCGAAAAAATGGTTCAAATAACAGAAGCGCTTTTAAATGTAGAAAATCAAATTAAAGCCAAACAAGCTAAGCAATCTTCTTTTGTTAAATTATTTCAATCAAAAAGTCGCTTAAGTAAAACGATAAATGCTAATTTAGATACGTTATCGAAAGCCAGTAAAAAAGTTTACAATACACACCAAACTAAACAAAATCTATTTGACTATGAGAATCCTATTTTTGATGAACGGATGAAGCGGATTCTTATTCATGTCCATGATAATCATTTAAGTAAACCTTATACCGAAACCAAATTAGATCCGCAGGGAGAAAACGAATTTGTCAATAAAAATACAGAAGAAGTGGTTCCTAGACCCAATCATGCGACAGCGCATACAGTAAGAGGGGCATTGGTGGTTCCTGCGGTACTTGAAAACTATAAACAGGCTGATCCCAAACGGTTTAAAGATTTAGGCATTGATGACATCAAAAGAATGCAAGTCGCGATGCTATTTTCTACGGTAGGGCGCCAATCTGAAGTGAACGTAAATTATAATAAATATAGAAAAGATAGTACGACAGCTTTTCATGATTACTGTAAAGAACATTGTAAAGATTTATTTAATGATAAACAACTTAAAGAATATACCGAATATTTAAAATGGTATACCGATCCTTCGAAAACTCAGAAGCATCCTAAAGCTGAGATAATGAGAATGTGTCATAGCTTAGATTTATTAAGATGTAAAAACGAAGATGAATTCAATGCACATTGTAAAAATGAACTAGTGCGTAAATTAGGAGAAGGCCCTGCTGAAGCGTTGGTTTCTTATTCTAGGCAATGTCTTATTGCAACAGGCAATAGAATACAAAGCGGAGAAATCAAAGATCAAAAACCCTATAAACCCACTTTATTTACAGAATGTAGTTTAAACCCTGAAAAAGCCTTAGAACACCTGAGTAAAGTTGCGCCGCCTAAAGATCTGAGTAAACCTAAATTTAAATCGCAGATGTGATTTCAGGGACAATAATATTTTATCTGAGTTAAATCACGTCGAATTTGACGATTGAGTTTCACATCATCTTTTCTATCGGCAAGGGCTTCTTCTACCCGTGCTTGATAAGCAAAACATTGATCGTGACGGTTATCGCGCCATGAGCCGTATACGCCTGCGCCCACACTTTCATCTATGTATTGCGAACGCGTGAGTGCGGCTTGATACCGTTGTTCTTCTGCTCGGTTTATTTCTTGTAATTGTGCTTTTTCAGAAGGCCTTAAGCCATTGTCTTCTGATGATTGTTTATAGGGAGGAAAAGTAAGGGTTTCTATTTGTTGACAGTTTTCGGGCACGCTGGTTTTAACATTCGTTAAATAACGATTATGGGTCATCGGATCAACGCAACTAATAATTTTGGTTTCAGCAACCGCTACCTGACCACTCACCAAATACAGTGAAACCAGGATGGCATTAAAAAATAAACCAGAGATGCTTCGCATATTTCACCCCGATACAACTTATTCGGTGTAGTTAATATGCTAACATTTAATCTGATTGTAAATCAATTGGATAACTTTACAGTAGTTATTTAATACCGTAGCGTTCTTGATAAGCGAGGATAGCGGGTAAATGCGCCTTAAAATTTGGCTCTACTTCAACGTAAGTAATAATATCGTTGAGGGTGACTAAGCTAATAACCCGTAGATTAAATTCAGCTTGTAGTGCTTGAATGGCTGAAAAAGGACTGTCTTCAGAAGCACGTTCTTGTCTATCGAGCGCAACCACTAAACCGGCTATTTCTGCTCCCTGCGCGCGAATTAAGTCGATGGCTTCTTTGGCGGCTGTTCCCGCTGTGATCACATCATCAATCATTAATATTCGCCCTTGAAGGGGGGCACCGATGATATTGCCGCCTTCTCCATGGGTTTTGATTTCTTTGCGATTAAAACTATAGGGAAAATCTAGATGAGCAACTTGATTTAAACCAATGGCCGTTGTGCAGACCAAGGGAATGCCTTTGTAGGCAGGACCAAATAGGCCATCAAACGTTAGGGTCTTTGCACTCAGGGCTTCTTGAATGGCAGTAGCATAACAAAGCCCCAGTTGGCTTAAAGCAAAAGCGGTTTGAAATTGTCCCATATTAAAAAAATAAGGACTGACTCGCCCCGATTTTAGGGTAAACGCCCCAAATTTTAAAGCGTGATACTCTAGCGCGAGTTTGATAAACTGATGTTGATAATTTTCCATGGGTAGGTACTATGCGAGTCATAACAGCAAATGTCAATGGGATCCGTTCTGCGGCCAAAAAGGGCTTTTTTGAGTGGTTAGCCACCACCCATGCCGATTTTGTGTGTTTGCAAGAAACACGGGCACATCTTCATCAACTTCAAGACCCTCTTTTTCATCCACAAGGCTATCATATTTTCTATGTCGATGGCGAAAAAGCAGGCTACAGTGGCGTGGCAATATATTGTAAAAAGAAACCCGACGACGTCGTCACCCGATTAGGGTTTCCGCTCGCCGATACTGAGGCCCGGTATATCGAAGTAAAAGTAGGCGATCTCAGTGTGGTTAGCTTATATTTACCTTCTGGTACCAGTGGTGAAGGCAGGCAAGAACAAAAATATTTATTTATGGATAAATATTTTTCGATTTTACAAGAACAACTAACAAGCGATAGAAAGTACATTATTTGTGGTGATTGGAATATAGCGCACAAACAAATCGATTTGAAAAATTGGCGTACCAACCAAAAAAATTCGGGGTTTTTGCCCGAAGAACGTGCTTGGTTAGATAAATTATTTTTAACTGGATGGGTGGATGGATTCAGACAAGTGAATCAAGAATCTGAGCAATACACGTGGTGGTCTCACCGCGGTAACGCCTATGCAAATAATACGGGTTGGCGTATCGATTATCAAATTGTTACCCCCAATTTAACGCATAAAATTAAAACAGCTGAAATAATCAAAACCCCTCGTTTTTCGGATCATGCCCCCTTAATCATGGATTATGATTATTGAGGGGGGTCATCCCTTTCCTAATAGGTCATAAAATACCAATTTAGTTGGAACTCCTAAGAGATTAAGCGAGTCTCTTGAGTATTGTTTTAGTAATAATACCAAGAGGCTGCTATGAGTGATAAATCCAGTAAGAATGCAAAAAGTGCAGATGCAATGGCCACAGGCATTGTGGCTGATTTGGGCGCTTTTGGCACGGCTATTTTGTCTGCAGCCAATATTCCGGTGCCCTCTCTCGAAGAGTGTTTAACCCCTCTCCAAAAATTATCTGGCGGAAAAAAAATTGGGGTGCGAAAAACACTAGAAGAAATTGTGGCCGAAAAAAATAAAATTGAAAAAGATTTAAAATCTAATTTGGCCAATTACAACAAATTAAGTATTAAATCGACAGGCTTATTAGCCAAGCACGCAGATAGTGTCTCTAGTATATTACTCTATGCCAAATATATTCAAGAATTTGAAGCCGCAAATGATCTGGACATGATTGAAAAATATGAAGGCTTATATATTCAAGAAAAAGAAAAATTAATTGGGGTGATGAAAGACGATAAAGAATTTGCCGATTTTATGCACGATTTAATGGCATCTTCTAGCAAAAGCACCAATCATAAACTCTTTGGCGTGTTGTTTCATGCCGAAAATTATTGTGAACCCGAATTTCAACATATTGCTGATATTGCGAACACGGTAAATTTGACCAAATTAGCCCAAAGCGCAAAGATGCCTCCTCAAGTACAAATGGCAGCAAATTTGTTTGGCCGTGAACGAGATTATAAAACCGTGCCGTTGGCATCGAAATTAGGCCATCTGGTTTTGCCAGTCGATCCTTCTAAAGATAACACGGTGTATGTGGTTTGCCCCGATTTAAAAAAATATGCGAAAAATCCAGGACAAATTTTAGAAGATATTCGAAACGAAGGGGGAAAACTGCTGTTTGATCAATTGCAAGGAGAACTAGACAATTTACCCTTGCCTGAAAATTGGAAAGCAAATATAAAAGTAGTAGGGGATAATTTAGGCGGTGAAGTGGCCAAAGAATATTTTTCGGCCATTCAAAAAGGGTTGCAAGGTGAGTTATCAGAAGTGCCTAAAGACTTAAAAAAACATATGGGCAAACAAGCGAAAAAAATGGCCCAAAATGCGGGGTTAGGGGATGGCGTTCAAGTGTTGGGTCAGTTAGGGGGCGCAAAGAAATTATATCAACATGTCGGTAGTTTAAATTTAGAAAATGTACAAAGCAGCCCTTTGCTGAATGCAGAATTTAGGGCAGCCAATCCAGAATATAATAAATTTTTAACCAAGGCTAAAATCCCCCAAAGTTTAGGCACAGCGGGTTTAGTGTTAGATGTTGCCCAACAGCTAGGGTTAGATCAGGTCGCAAAAGGTCTGATAAAAGACGCAGATAAACACTTGGTAAAATATCATACCTATCGCGTTGCCAAACCGGGTTTAAAATTTATTGCTGAAAATGCCCTCCCCGCAATGGGCATGGTGATGTCAGGGGCAGCTATCGGATCGACTGTGCCTGGAATTGGCACAGGCGTGGGGGCATTAATTGGGGCAGGTGCAGCCGTTGCCATGATGACCTATAAAGGTTATGGACTTTATAAAGAAAGAAAGCAAATGAAATTAGAAAAAGAAGGAAAAATGCGCGGCATGGAAATGCATTCTTCTTATCAAGATTTAGGGGCACTTAGCCATCAAGCACCCCCCATGCGATTTTCTAGTGCAAAAGTGCACGGGGAAAAACCCCTATCTCATGCTCAACAATATAAACCCGCTCGTAGAAAAGCGCATGAGGCAGAAGATGTGCCTCATGAAATCAGAAGAAGACCGCGAAACAGCAGCATGAAATGATGAGGATTAGATGCTGCAATCTTCTTGGAAACAACGATGTCTTGTGGATACATTCGGCTCTGGGCTTACTGTCGCCGTTTGCCCATTTTTTCCATTCCAAAGATACGTCACTACGCCCCCTAATGCAGCAAATTTACCATCCCGCATAGTGAGAGAATTTCTTTGAGCAATAAACAAACAGCCTGCTCCTGCTAAAAAGGTGCTCACAAAAGCAGCGTAGACCTGAATCGAGCTTCCTGCTGTCGCAGTGGCGATAGTAGCCGTCGCGGTATTTACTAATCCATCGGCCCATGCACCACCCGCAATCGCTTGGGTTTGTGTTGAGGATAATATCTTCATAATTTATCTAACCTACTTAAATTATTTTATGTATATTTATGTCAAAAAATAACAGAAGCAAGAAAATTAACACATTAAATAACTCATAGCAAGTTAGTTTGTTGGTTTTTATTGAAGTGAAGGGAGTTTGGTGTAGGCGCACCTTTACGCTGGATACCGCGGACAAGCCGCGGTACGTAGAGAAAAAAGATGATAATAGTAGAGAAAACAGAAGGTTAAATCTCTAACAACGTCCGTTGCTTTTGAATCAACGTGCGAATGCCTGATTGCGCCAATTCTAACATTTGATTGAGTTCATTGGCTTGAAAAGGCTTAGCTTCGGCCGTGCCTTGAATTTCAATAAATTCCCCTTTTTGGGTCATGACCACGTTCATATCGGTTTCGGCTTGAGAATCTTCGATATAATCTAAATCTAAAACCGGTACACCTTGATAGATGCCCACCGAAATAGAGGCAATCAGTTGCGTGAACACAGGTTTATTTTCACTGCCCTGACGTTTTTTTAAGGTTTTAATGGCTTCGGCTAAGGCAATACAACCACCGGTGATGCTCGCAGTACGTGTTCCGCCATCTGCCTGAATCACATCACAATCGATAGTAATGGTGTTTTCACCGACGAGTTTTAAATCGACACAATTTCGGAGCGAGCGCCCAATAAGGCGTTGAATTTCCATGGTGCGACCGGTTTGCTTGCCTCTGGCAGCTTCTCGGTGGGTGCGTTCATGGGTTGCTCTTGGCAGCATGCCATATTCAGCAGTGATCCAGCCTTGGCCCTTGCCCTTTAAAAAAGGCGGAACACCATTGACGACACTTGCGGTGCAAATGACTTTAGTGTTGCCATATTCTACTAGAACAGAACCCTCAGCAGATTTAATAAAATTGCGAGTAAATTTGATTTCACGAAGCTCATCGGGACGACGGGCACTTGGGCGTTGCATAGCTTTTCCTCTGTCTAACTAACCGTAGGTAGCGCAAATTATACTGACCAAACTCGAACTTGGCGATAAGCTATTTCGGCTGGTAAGATTGACGAATGAATTAATCAATAATTTAAGTAAGTGGCTAAATATATGTTATCAAGCATGACGGGCTTTGCTCGAGTTCAAGAACAAACAGAATCAGGCCTCATGATTTGTGAATTGCGATCGCTGAATCATCGCTATTTAGACATCACTCTCAAATTGCCAGAAGGCTGTAAAGAGTGGGAAAGTGATTGTCGAGATACTCTCCAGCAAAAACTCACTCGGGGGAAAATTGATTGTTGGGTGCAATTTATCCCTAACAGCCAGTTTTCACCTAAATTAAGTGTCAATCAAGGGTTAATCAATCAGCTTATTGAAGCAAGCCAACACGTCTCTAGTACCCTAGAAGAAAAACACAAACCGTTAAAAATTGTCGATTTTTTACGTTGGCCAGGGGTGGTGAATCAAGAACAAATGCCGACACAATTGCTTAAAGCCCCCTTACGCACAACACTTGAGGCCGCCTTAGCAAAGCTTGCCACCGTGCGTCAGCAAGAAGGGCAGAAGCTTTCTGGGTTTTTGGCCGAAAAATTACAGGCCTGTATAGAAAAACTGGCAAAAATTACGCTATTATTACCAGAGGCCTTGGCAGTTAAAAAACTGAAGTTAACAGATAAATTAGCGGCATTAAAACAAGAAGTTGAGCCACATCGGTTAGAACAAGAATTAATTTATTTTGCGCAGCGTTTAGATGTCACCGAAGAAATAGAACGATTTGATGCGCATTTACAAGAATTGAACCGCATTTTAAGTGAACCCAAATGGGTGTGCGAGGGCAGACGGTTAGATTTTTTGATGCAAGAAATGCAAAGAGAAATTAATACCTTAAATAATAAATCGCTCAACAGTGATATTGCTCGGTTGGCAGTAGATCTTAAAGTGATTATTGAACAAATGCGTGAACAAATTCAAAATATAGAATAAAAAACAATAGGAAAAAAGATGAGTGGTCAGGTGTTTGTGGTTTCTGCTCCGTCGGGTACGGGGAAAACGAGTTTGGTACATCGTGTCTTGTCTCATGATCCGCTGTTGTCTGTTTCGGTGTCACATACCACTCGCCCACCCAGAGAAGGGGAAAAAAATGGCGAAAATTATCATTTTGTTTCAGCGTCTGATTTTCAACAATTGGCTTTGGAAAAAAAATTTATTGAATATGCCCAAGTGTTTAATAATTGGTATGGCACCAGTATTTTGAGTGTTGAAAAGGTGTTGGCCTCGGGCAAAGACGTTATTTTAGAAATCGATTGGCAAGGGTTTGATATTGTCAGAAAACAATTCGAGACAGTCAGCTTATTTATTTTGCCGCCCTCTAAGCAAGCGCTGGTAGACCGTTTAGTTCATAGAGCCAAAGACAAACCTGAGATCATCGAAGCCAGAATCAAAGAAGCAGATAATGAAGTTAAACAGTATGAATTATATGATTATTTATTAGTCAATGATGATTTTGAACAAACCGTGGGCGATATCGAAGCCATTTTTCGTGCGGCGAGGCTACAAAAAAGCCAGCAAGCGCCAAAGCTTGGCGATCTCTTGGCCCAATTTAAATAAAAATGTGATAGTATAAATGTTGAACCAACCACTTTGAGTTATTTAGGTGAATTATGGCAAGAGTAACAGTAGAAGATTGTTTAGAAAAAGTGCCCAACCGTTTTGAGTTGGTGCTAGTGGCAACTGCCCGAGCAAGAAAATTGGCGATGGGAAATGCCGAAGCCAGAGTGAAATGGAACAAAGATAAAGCAACCGTTGTTGCTTTAAGAGAAATATCAGAAGGGTTATACGACCCAAATGCGCCAGAAGAAGAACCTCCCGTACAGTTGTAATTAACAACATAAAGGACTTTTGTGACGGATTACGTCGAGCTTCGAAATAAACTTGCTGCCTATTTAACTAGGCAGCAAGTCGATAAAATATTTGAAGCCTATCAGGTAGCCTATGATGCCCATCACGGACAATTACGTGTTAGTGGTGAACCCTATATTATTCATCCCATGGCAGTCGCCGATATTTTGGCCGATCTGCATCTTGATCATCAAAGCATCGAAGCCGCTATTTTACATGATGTTATTGAAGATACTCCGCTTGATAAATCGTTTATTACCGATAATTTTGGTGAAAAAGTCGCTGAATTGGTTGATGGCGTCAGTAAACTTGCCCAAATAAAATTCGAATCTCGCGAAGAAGCGCAGGCAGAAAATTTTCGTAAAATGATGTTGGCGATGGCCAAAGATATTCGCGTCATTTTAATTAAGATGGCCGATAGATTGCATAATATGCGCACCATCGAAGCACTGCCTTTGCTCCGTAAAAAAAGAATTGCTCGTGAAACACTCGAAATTTATGCCCCCATTGCCCATCGTTTGGGGATGCATGCTTTTCGGGTGGAATTTGAAGATTTGAGTTTTAAAGCCCTGTATCCGCTTCGATATCGTGTGCTCAAAAAAGCCCTAAAACAAGGCCGAGGACATCGTAAAGAAATATTAAGCTCCGTGAAAAAAGCCATTCGATTCAAATTAGAAGATTTTAGCTTAGTCCACTTTAGATTATTGTCTCGTAAAAAGCATTTATACAGCTTGTATAAAAAAATGCGACGAAAACGGTTATCGTTGACCGAAGTATTAGATGTCTATGGCTTACGCGTGGTGGTTGCGACCCACGATGAATGTTACAGAGTATTAGGCGTGGTACATGAATTATTTAAACCAGTGACCAATCGCTTTAAAGACTACATTGCTATTCCTAAAGCCAATGGCTATCAGTCAATTCATACCACCGTCATTGGCCCGTTTGGGGCGCCGATTGAAATTCAAATTCGCACTGAAGAAATGAACCGAATTGCTGAAAATGGCATTGCGAGCCATTGGGTATATAAAGCGGAGCCGAGCATTGATGAATCAGATGCACAAATTCGGGCACGAGAATGGCTAAAAGGCCTGTTAGAAATTCAAAGCCAAACAGGTAATTCGCTGGAATTTATCGAAAACGTCAAAATAGATTTATATCCCGACGAAGTGTACGTGTTTACACCCAAAAGCAAAATTTTATCTTTGCCTCAAGGGGCAACCCCAGTTGATTTTGCTTATATTGTTCATACGGATGTGGGTAATCAATGTGTGGCGTGTAAAATTGACCGACGACTCGCGCCGCTTTCAACTCGGCTGTTAAGTGGCCAAACCATTGAAATTATTACGGCACCCGGTGCACATCCCAATCCTGCCTGGTTAAGTTTTGCAGTCACCGGCAAAGCACGCAGTAATATTCGTCATTGGTTAAAAAATCAAAAGGTCAGTGAATCTCAAGAATTGGGCCGGCGTTTACTCAACAGCGCACTGGCGGTCAGTAATTTAGCCATAGAAACCATCCCTAAGCTTAAAATTAAACATTTTTTAGCGCAGTGCCAATTGCAAAATTTAGATCAATTATTTGAAGAAATTGGATTGGGTTTACGCATGGCAGCCTTAGTGGCTCAGCGATTAATCGACGAAGACAGTATTCAAAGCCCTGTTTTACACGAAGCCCATCCCCCTGCACACTTGATCATTAAGGGCACAGAAGGCATGGTTGTGGCCTATGCGAGTTGTTGTTATCCCATTCCAGGAGATGCCATCATTGGTCTTGTTACCGAAGGCAAAGGGATCATGATTCATACTGAAAATTGTTTATGGTTACAAGAACATCGACCTAAACGGGATAAATCCATTCACGTGCAATGGGAAGATAAAATTGAAAATGAATTTAAAGTTGAGATTTCAATTGATGTGATCAATGGTCGAGGGGTGCTGGCGATGTTAGCGGGCACCTTGGCCGAAACCAACAGTAATATTATTAATGTGAAGGTCGATGAACGAGATGGTCGACATAACACCATTTATTTTATTTTATTGGTGCGAGACAGAGGCCATTTAGCCAGAATCATGCGTCGGCTCAGAAAATTACCCATTGTGACCAGAATCGCGAGATGTAAATCTAGCCATTAATTTTAAAAATAATTAAAAAAGGGGAACACGGAAGTTGAACCAATCTAAAAATATTAAACTTATTGGGGCGTCTATTGGATGGGGGGCACAAGTTCATGAAACTGAATTGGCTCCAGAAACGTATCATCAAGCTGATCTGGCTACCACCATTGCAGACATCACCGCTAAACATTGCCAATGGCACAAAACAATTTATTCCTCTATACCTTGTTCGTCCTCAAAAAAACTTGACTATACACAAAGGCTAGAACAAATTACCGAGTTTAATCAGCAGTTAAGCCGAGAAATAAAGCAGCAATATCAGGCCAATCAATTTTGTGTTGTACTCGGTGGGGATCATGCCATGGCGATTGGCACGTGGTCTGGGGTGACAGGCGCATTAAATGCGGCACAAGAATTTGGTTTGTTGTGGATTGATGCTCACATGGATTCTCATACCCCTGACACCACGCCTTCGCAGGCGATTCATGGCATGCCTTTGGCTGTTTTATTAGGCTATGGTGAGCCAGCCCTCGTTAATTTAATGCAGGTGGGAGCCAAATTATCTTCTAAACATGTGGTGCTATTTGGTGTGCGAAGTTTTGAAGCAGGGGAAGCGGCGTTATTGGCTTCACTCAAAGTCCGAATTTATTTTATGGAAGAAATTCGAGATAGAGGCGTTGAACTGTGTTTGCAAGAAGCCATTAAACTCATCAATCAAGCCCCCAAAGGATTTGGCATTAGTGTAGATTTAGATGCGTTTGATCCCATAGAAGCCCCGGGTGTTGGTAGTCCTGAACCCAATGGACTCTTTTCAGATGGACTGGTAGGGGAATTGAAAAATGCTTTTTCTCATCCTAATTTTAAAGCACTTGAAATTGCCGAATATAATCCGATACGCGACAAAGAACAAAAAACATTAAAATTAACACAAAAAATTCTGGGCTTACTCTAATGGCACAAAATTTAACGCAAGCATTAATTCTTCAAGAATCAGCAGTCTGTGCCCATAATTATCATCCTTTGCCCGTTGTTTTAACCAAGGGGCAAGGCGTGTGGGTGTGGGATATTGAAGGCAAGAAATATTTAGATATGATGTCTGCTTATTCGGCCCTAAGTCATGGTCATTGTCATCCCAAAATTATTTCCGCACTCGAACAGCAAAGTCATAAATTAGCCATGGTGTCTCGTGCCTTTCACACTGAAACGCTGGCTCCTTTTTTAAAAAAATTGTGTGAACTCACTGCGCTCGATTGTGCTTTACCTATGAACACAGGCGCGGAAGCCGTAGAAACGGCGATTAAAGCCGCTCGAAGATGGGGATATCAGGTAAAACAAATCCCAAAAAACCAAGCAGAAATCATTGTGGCCACAGAAAATTTTCATGGTCGAACTACCACCATCATTAGTTTTTCAAGTGATCAAACTTATCAAGCAGATTTTGGGCCTTTTACGCCCGGTTTTAAATTGGTGCCTTTTGGAGACAGTGAAGCGATTAAACGGGCGATTACCCCAAATACTTGTGCTATTTTGATTGAGCCTATTCAAGGGGAAGCTGGCATTATTATCCCTAAAACAGGTTATTTAACAGAAGTGGCTGCGATTGCTCAAGATAATCAGGTGCTGTTTATTGTCGATGAAATTCAATCGGGCTTAGGCAGGACCGGAAAATGGTTTGCTTATCAACATGAAAACGTCCAACCCGATGGCGTGATAGTAGGGAAAGCTTTAGGCGGCGGGGTGTATCCGATTTCGGCATTTGTGGCTAAAAAAGCGGTGATGGATTTGTTTACCCCCGGGAGTCATGGCTCAACCTTTGGGGGAAACGCGTTAGCCGGTGCAATAGGATTAGCGGCCCTAACGACCCTCGAAAGCGAAAAAATGATTGAAAATTCAGCCGCGTTAGGCGATTATTTTTTAGCAGAACTCAGCAAAATTGCTCATCCCTGGATAAAAACCATCAGAGGCAGAGGCTTGTGGATAGGCTTAGAAGTAAACACCAATTTAATACAAGCGCGGGATATTTGTTTAAAACTATTAGATGTTGGTATTTTATCGAAAGAGGCGCATGATAAAGTCATCCGTTTTGCACCGCCGCTTATTATTCAAAAGGCCGACGTAGATTGGGCTTTAAGCAAAATTAAGCTCGTTTTTTCTTAACAGGCCTTGAGTTAAAGGGTGTTTAAGCGTTAGGATCGAGGCCTTCACTAATTTAGAAGTCAATAAATAAGTATGATGAATAAAACACCCTGGGCAGGTTACCTGAATTTGGCATTAGCCCAAACGATTGTTGGGGTAAACGCGGTCATTGGCAAATATTTGGCCGATGAGGTGCCTCTCTTTATTTTTGTCTGTGGTCGTTTTTTCATTGGCAGCATTATTTTACTGTTGGCCTTCAAATTATCCAAAGAAACCCTTTTGACCCCTATCTATGCTCAGAGCGTTGATAATAAGCTGAGTGCTAAAGAATGGTGGTGGCTTACGGCTCAGGCTCTCACCGGCGGGCTATTATTCAATCTGCTCTTTTTTGGTGGGCTATGTTTTACCACCGCCAGTTCTGCGGGCATTATTTCCAGTACGCTACCCGCGATGATTGCCATTTGTGCTTGGATTTTTCTTAAAGAATCGCTATCCACTCGAAAAATTTTAGCGATATTTTTAGCGGTAGGGGGCATTTTTATTATTAGTTTAGATAATGGATTTGAGTCTACTTCTGCACAAGGAAATTTTTTAGGCGATGCGTTAATTTTATTGGCCATGTTTCCTGAGGCACTGTTTTCTATTTTTGGTAGATTGCTCGGTAAGCGAGTGCAGCCTTTGGCGTCTGCAGCCATTGTCACCACAATATGTTGGTTAACCACAATCCCATTTGGTGTATATCATTTAGTCACACAAGTTGACTACGGATTATCTTTTTGGCATATCATCCTTATTTTATTTAGCGGTGCCTCTACGGTGATATTTTATTATTGCTGTAATAAAGGGTTAGCCGTTGTTCAGGCGGGGATCTCGGCAGTCTTTGGGAGTTTATTTCCTGTTTCAGCAACCATACTGGCTTGGTTATTTTTAGATGAGCGCCTTGGTATGTATGATTTTATTGGTATGATGGTGATATTCATCTCTATTGCGGTGGGTGCGGAGTTGAGGCAGTCGGGGAGAAACAAGGTTTACTCTACTTAGGTTGTCCGTCCTTAATCAATAGAGTCGTTTGTTCACCCCACTTTAAGTATTGATCATTTTTCTTATGTTGCAAAAAATATTTTCATATTGTCACTTAACTCGGTTAAATAAACCCATTGGTTGGTTAATTTTATTGTGGCCAACGCTAATGGCTTTATGGTTAGCCTCTGACGGCAAACCTGCTTTATCTTTGATAGGGATATTTACCTTAGGAGTAATCGTTACGCGTTCTTTAGGCTGTGTTATCAATGACTTAGCAGATAGAAAATTTGATGCGCATGTGCCCAGAACACAGCAACGTGCCTTAGTTACGCAAGCCATATCTGTTCGTGAAGCAAAAATTTTGGCGCTATTGTTAGCCCTGATTGCCTTTTGTTTAGTTTTATTTACCAATGTGTTGACCATTACACTTTCGTTTGTGGCCTTAGGTTTGGCAGCTATATATCCTTTTATGAAACGCGTTACTTTCTATCCCCAACTATTTTTAGGCGCAGCCTTTGGCTTTGCGGTGCCGATGGCCTACGCGGCTGCATCGAATGCCTTGCCCTTAACATGTTGGTTATTATTTTTGGCTATTTTAATTTGGGCGCTTGCCTATGACACCGCTTATGCCATGGTCGATAGAGAAGCAGATTTAAAGATTGGCGTTAAGTCTACCGCCATTGCTTTTGGATCTTGGGATAAATTTTGGATAGGGGTGAGCCATATAGGGGTGATTGGTTTGTTGGCTGTTATTGGCTGGTTAAATAATTTAGGTTGGATTTTTTATATTAGTTTGGGTGTATGTTTAGGGTTAGCCGCTTACCAACAATATTTAATCAAAGACAGAGAGCCCGCGAGATGCTTTCAGGCTTTTTTAAATAACCATTGGTTTGGGTTAAGTTTTTTTCTGGGGACGGTGTTGGGGATTTACTGACACTCTCTCAGATTACTCACCATCTCCCTTTGCCATTTCTCATAATTCCCCACTTTCAATTCAAATTTATCCGCCAAAGGTGCTAATTGAACAAATTTGGGTTTAGGGTCTGGTTGCCCTTCGAGCAATACTTGAATTAATTTATCCTGAAAAGGCGGTTCAGCTAAAATACAACTGACTTGATTCGTGGCGATATTTTGTTGCGCTTCCCTTAACATTTTGATACT
Organism: uncultured Gammaproteobacteria bacterium; assembly: GCA_902826485.1. Classification (GTDB taxonomy): domain Bacteria; phylum Pseudomonadota; class Gammaproteobacteria; order Berkiellales; family Berkiellaceae; genus CADEEZ01. The sequence goes on along the minus strand of CADEEZ010000010.1, from coordinate 20,950 downwards.
ACCCGGTCTATCAGAATGAATGGCTAATACCCCCGCGACCTTTAAACCGTATTGCTTTTCTAAATATTGATACGAATCGTGCAAGACTAAATATCGGTGCTTATTTTCTGCAAATGCTTGGCGATATAATTTATCTATGCTTAATAGCTGCGAAGTAAAAGCCTTAAAATTATTAAAATATATTTTGGCTTGTGCAGGGTTTAAAGCAATAAGTTGTTTGCAAATCAACCTTGCTATATCAAGATTTAATTCGGGCGATAACCAAATATGTGGGTCAATGCCATGATGCGCATGATCTTCATGTTCATGATCCTCATCGTGATCATGATGGTGTACATCTTGCCATTGCGCACCGGTTCTTAAGTGGATCAATTGCTTTTTAATGATTGGTGGGGTGAGTAAAGTCAAAACCGCATTGGGTTTAGTCTCAGATAAAGCTTGAATGGGTTTGTGTAAAAAGCTTTCTAGTTCTGGCCCTACCCAGATAATTAAATCGGCCTGATTTAATCCTATAATGTCTTTGGGCTTCAAGCTAAAATCATGGCTCGATTGATTGGCGGGGATTAAAACCTTTATAGAGACAGAAGTATGCTGTGTTAATTCAGCAAGCATTAACCCCAATGGCTGAATACTGGTGGTAATATTTAATGATTTATGGGTGACAGCATAAAGGGGCTTGGCACAAATTAAGGCGCAGATCAGTAAAAATAAACGTAAAGTGTTAGGCATAAATAATTAATCAGTAAGGTTGATAGGTTTAGCTGCTTTATATCATATAATTAGCCCAAGATTAAATTGACGCAAGAGATAGTTAAATGGCTCATGAAAGGCTTGTTGAACTTCAGAATGTTGCTTATCTCATGGGCAGTAAGCCCATATTAGAAAATATTGATTTAAGTATTTTTCCTAAAGAAATTGTCTCGCTTATTGGGCCGAATGGGGCGGGCAAATCCACCTTGATTAAAATATTGGTGGGATTGCTTAATCCCACTGAAGGCAAAGTAATGGTTAAGCCGGGCATCACCATAGGATATACCCCTCAAAAAATGCAATTAGGTGCCTTGTTGCCGCTGACTGTTTCTCGTTTTTTAAAATTAGTGCCAGCAAAACGCCCTTTACAAGAAATCTTGTCCGAATTAAAAATATCAGCCGCTTTATTAGACACGATGGTTTGGAATTTATCGGGCGGAGAGTGGCAACGTGTGCTCTTAGCCAGAGCATTATTACAAAAACCCGATTTATTAATTTTAGATGAGCCTGCACAGGGCATAGATCTTATTGGCCAAACAGAATTGTATGCCTTACTAAGACATATTCGAGATAAATATACCTGTGGCATATTATTGGTTTCGCATGATTTGCACATTGTAATGGCCGGTACCGATAGGGTGATTTGTTTACAACAACATATTTGTTGTCAGGGGCACCCTGCCACAGTATCTAAAGATCCGGCTTTTCAATCTTTATTTGGGCCCGTGGCTAAAGATTTGGCTTTGTATACGCATCAACATGATCATAATCATCATGATCATTAATATAAATAGGCAAAAAAAGTGATAGGTGAATTCATTCCGAGCTTTTTAATGAGAGCGATGGCTGCAGGCGTGGGAATTTCGCTCATGGCCGCGCCTTTAGGGGCAATTGTGGTATGGCGTCGCATGGCTTATTTTGGCGATGCTTTAGCTCACGCCGGATTATTGGGGGTGATATTGTCCGTGGTTTGGCACGTGCAGCCTTTAATGGGATTAATTCTGGTTGCTTTATTATTTTGCTTGGCTTTTACGCGCCTGCCCAGTAATACTTGGTTAGCCACCGATACTTTATTAGGTTTATTGGCCCATGCGAGTTTAGCTTTGGGTATGGTTTTGTTGAGCTATGTACCAAACAAAACTCTCGATATCATGGGATTTTTATTTGGCGATATTTTAACCGTTTTGCCTTCAGAAATTATCTTAATTTATGGCTTATTGATTGTGGTCTGGGCCGTGTTATTTAAGATATGGGCCGGGTTATTGTCTATTACCGTTCACGAAGAGCTGGCCGCGGTCGAAGGCCTTAATGTCAAACAACTAAATCTTGTTTTTATGATTTTATTGGCTCTTGTGGTGGCGGTGGCCATCAAAATGGTGGGCATTTTATTGATTACGGCATTACTTATTATGCCGGTGGCCATTGTAAGGCCTTTATCGACTTCACCTGAGGGCGTGGTGTTCAGAGCCATGATTGCAGGCGTGGGGGCAGTGTTATTGGGATTGGTGTGGTCGTATTATCAAGATGTGCCAACGGGCCCTGCCATTGTCTGTATTTTGGCGGTCGGCTTTATTTTGGTACTGCTTATCAAAAGGTGTTTCCATCCTAAGTGAAGCGTGGTAACTTAAAATTCCCGTATGAAAAATGGAATGATTTAGTTAGCCTAAGGATAGAGCTAAAGCGGGTAGCTACCTATCAGTATATCCACGACCTTAGGAGAGATGTTTATGGCCGATGCAACAACCAGTCCCAGTTTTATTAGATACCCCCGCCTAGTGGCAGCCCAAAGAATGATGGGTGATTTGTTTACGACTGTTCGTACAAAGCTCTGGGATAATTTTGTAGAATTAGGGATGGCTCCGGATCGTCGTAGTTTTGATGTGTGTTATTTTCCTCTGGTGCATAAAGATGAACATGGTAAGCTCGCTTATTTTGGTACCTTTGTACCCGATTTATATGAATTAGCGCGTGCTAATGGTAAACAAAACCCTTTTCAGGACGCAATTTTGCTTCCTAAAAGAAAGTATACTGTAGATCACGAGGGTAAATTATCCGATGAAGATCTGAGAAGCGTGGCTTCTCAAGTAAGCAAAACGCTTTTTGGCATTGCGAATTACTCAAGACAAATTAAAGAAAATTTAAATATTTACCACGTCGATAGAATACCTGCACAAGGATTATACTTTAATGCCAAATCAGGTATTGCTCAAAGTCTAAAAGACGCAAAACCAGGCGAGTTGATTAATGTCTATGGCGGAGCAAAAGGTACTTCTTTTCAGTTAGGGCACATTGAACCGACTAACCGAGAAAAACTGATTCATGCTGGGCTAAATTGGTTAAGTCGCGGTGTGGCTTTAATGTCGGGTATTGGTGCTGCACTGGTGTTTGCCCCTGCTGCCCCTTATGCTGCGTTAATAGCTGGCCTAACGACCTATTATGTTGTTACCTCTGCTGAACAATTTACTTTTTGGGATAAAGCCGAAGATTTAATCAAAAATAATTGGTTAACGTCTGCGAAACACCGTAAACCTAAACAAGTCGATTTTGTTAAATTAGCTAAAACCTTAGTGATAGCAGGCATGGTAGGTTATCTTGCGCTAGAAGGCGGTATGGGTGCGTACTCGGCTGCGATACACCAATTAACGTCACTTCATGCACTTTCGGGTGTTATGTCGAGTTTAACGCCTAATGCCTTAATGCTGGTGAAGGGCATCGCGAGCGTATTGTCTGCAACAGCAGGCTTAGGTGCGTTCAGAGGCTTGATGTGGATCATGCACAACTGGTTGGGTTTAGGTTATGCCAAAACTGTCATCACACCTGAAGAAACAAAAGCTTTGCCTATTGATGATATGTTAACGCACAATCAAAAAGCCAAAGAAAATTATGAAAACAAAAAAGGGGCAGAGCTGAATGCCAAGCTTGAAGACAGCAACAAAGAAATAGCCAATCTTAAAATGCAATTAACGCAAGCACAAAATCCTTGTGTGTCTAAAGTGGTTGCACTTGCCGTTGTGTTCAATGATTTGGTGTCTAAAAATGAAATTTCAGCTGACGTAGACAGCCCTAAATTTGATGCCGCCTTTGCAGCCGTTACACAAGTACTCCCGATGAATTTGGGCGCTTGGGCGCCGGCTCAAAAATTCAATGCGCTTTCTCAAGAAGAAAAGTTAAAAGCCATCGAAGCATTTAAATCAGCAACCAATAGCCGATTTAATGAATACACAGCCAGTGAGGAGTTTCAAGGCTATTTAACTTCTCCTAGATATGATTTAGACAAAAGAATGTTTAGAGCTTATCTAAAGGGTGAAACTTACAAGTTGACGTTAGATCAACCTGTGCGTGATTGTTGCAGTGGAGTAGAGAAGCCTGTTGAATTAGTTGAGCCAGTGATTATTGAAGAACAGCAAAAATCATGTTGCGGTTCTTTAAATCAAGCAACTGAAGCAGGTAACGATGCATTGAACCAGCCTAATCCTGAAGCAGTTCAGTTTAAGAATGTAGCAGATGTTTCGGATGAGCCCAAAGCGGCTAATACGTTATTAGATAGGGTTAAAGAACAAAGCGAAAAACCGACTCGTTCGCGTTCTAGTAGTCCTTCTCGTGAACATCTTCATCGTGATGCTAAGAATAATACCAAAAAAACGATAAAGCTTACTGGTAGAAAATAAGCTCTTGTTGTTTGTTGGAATTTTGTAGGGCACCTCTTGTGTGCATTCGCGTCAAGCTTAAATATATCACTCCCAACGTGCCGCGGCTTGTCCGCGGCATCTAGGCTGTAAAATGCTGGATACCGCGGACAAGCCGCGGTACGTAGAGAATCGGTGTCTAGATTTAAGTTTGACGTCTATGCAGCTAGTCTGTGCCCTTTTTTTATATAACGATATTGGTTATTTATTTACAGGACGGCCTGTTCCAAATACGACTTGCTGTGGTATCTCCTGAGCAACAGCAACGGGCTGCTGATTTCTTTCTCTAAAATTATACGGCGTGAAACCACGACGAGGCTTATAATCTCTATCGCGAGGATCTTCCTGAATATCTACATTTGATACCAAGCAAGCAAGTCTATGTGTCCCGTCGTTATCTTCTTGTATTTGCTGCACTTGCACAGGATTTTGTTGCAATTTTTTGGCAAAAAATGATTCTACTTTTGCTGCAATTTTAGGAAAGATAAAATTCTTGCCAATCATTAATCCGAAAATAGCCCCTAAATTCAAATATTGGGCTGATTGGGTTGCACCACGGCTTTGGTTAATGTCATTGGCCATCATGCCTAATGGTAAAAGCATAAAAGCATATTGAGTAATCGGATTTAATAATTTGGGCGCAAAAATAAAGGGTGCTGCAACCAAAATAGGGGAAGGCACGCCATAGGAATAAGCAATAACCATCCCAGTCGATAATGCGCCTAGTTGAATGGCACTATTTAGTACGCGATTGTTTTTTACTTTTTTGATAACGGTGCTAATTGAATTTATTGTTGCTACTGTCTTATTCACTATTTTTTCCTTAAGGGATGTTTTGAGTGCGTTCAAAGAGGCAATCGCTTTTTCTGCTACCAATTTAATTTCTGGCAGCGCAGCGATTGAAGCCGATAAAGGAATGGAAATAAGCGCAGGTACACCTACCATATAGCTTATAGCCAGTGTGCCAATACTTGCTGCACCTAATTTTAATCTTAGTTTATGTTGCGATATAAATAGCGTGGTTTTTTCTGTGAATGAAGTTTTAGCTTCAGATAAAAAGTTAAGTAGGTCTGATGAACCTGAAATTAAGCGGTCTTTTTGTTGTGATATAAAAGTGGATACGCTTAACATTTTCTCAGAAACAAATGGACTAATGCTAGACGAAATCGTATTGAACTGCTCTTTAGCCCGTGTCAAAAAATGAGTAAAATAAGCTTTCATACAGCTTGCCCCTATTAAAATAAAATAATTAGGGCAAGCGTACAAGGTAATTTAAAGGTTGCATAGCGTCAGGCGACTAACGGTAAGCTTTAGGTGATAATCAGCTATATTTAACTAACATATTTTTTTGTCTCAGGGTTGGACCTAAAGATAACATCCTGTGATAATAAACTATCATTAGAGGCAGGGTTGTTCTGATTTCTCAATTTATAAGGCATATAAGTTATTTCTGGGAACTCAGGCACATAGTCTTCATCGTTGGAATCATCGTCTTGAGAAAAATCTTGGGTATAAATATCTGCAAGCACAGAGGTTGCTCTGTGTGTATGTGCTTTTGTTTTTTCATTTGCAGGAAGCATTAACAGATTGTTCTGTTCAACCATTATTTTTTTAGAAAAATCTGATTCACTTTTTGGGAAGATCTCATTTATTTTAACGATAAAAGCAAGTCCCATGATGTTCATGATGGTTTCTTCTAGATATTTTGAGGGTTCATTGTAGAGTTGATAGGCCATAATGGTTAAAGGCAAACTCAAATAAGTATAATTTGCTAAGGGATTTAACGTGGGCGTAAAAACAAAAGGAATGGTAATCAATGTCGCTAAAGGTAAGCCTAATTGATACCCGATCACTAGCCCTGAAACTAACGCAACTTGTTTTAATATCCTGTCATTTTTTTGTATCCATTTTAATCCTTGTTCTGCTTTTAAACTGGCTTGATTTGCAAGCGTTTTTAATTCGGTCGCACAGATGATGGGTGTGGCCACAGCAATCAGCATCGGAGCAGATGCACCTAACATATAACCTAGCACCGAAGTTCCTATCGCGACTAAAGCCGACGTTAATCTTTCTTTGTGTTTTAAAATAGTGTTGTTATATAGCGTAACGATAAAATTTTTCATTTGGTTTTTATTTCCTGGTTTTTTCAATTACAAATTTATGGTCAAAGATTATGATGTAATGTAAAGCGTGTATAGCGAAAGACGACTGGCGGTACGGTTTTATAGATAAGGGGTTGGAACTTAATTTTAAATTAGTTTTTTTTGTTTTAAATCGTTGAATATAGTTATATGCCCAGTGTTATTTTATTTCTCTTTTATTTCTTTTTTGTATTCGCATGAGCGTCTTCCTATGAAGTTGCATTGATTTTAAAACCGTTCATCTGGTTATTTCTCACGTTAGTCCTATATCACATGTAATTTAGTTTACAAAATATAAATATCCCATAAAATCAGTTATCTGAATAATTTACATATGACTAATATAAAGGGTAATCAAATGACGGATATTATTTATCTCAAGAATGGCGTATATCGTGTACTGGGCAGACAAGTGGGATTTGGCTTATTTAAAATAAGCGAAATGGCCAGCAGCTTGATATTGCCTTGGTTAGTAGCAGGTGGCTTTGCGCGTGTTCCAGCAGAACAAGTGGGTCAGCCTCAAAATCTAGCACTGGTGCAGGATGTTGATCCTACGTTAACAAGCATTCAACAAACCTTTCGTCGTAATGGGGATATGCTCACTAATTTCCGTCCTGTTCGTTGGATTAAAAATGCGTATTTGTTCGTAGATGGTAAAATTTGCAATATTTTAAATTTGTTTGATGGTTTTTTAAACAACAGATTTGGTGCAATACCAGGTTACTTTTTTATTAAAAACTATGTTCCCGTTATCGGTAATCTTTTTGGAAATTTAGAGCATGCTTATAAGCAAATTAAGAATTTTTCGATTATTGGGCCTCTTTGGCAGCATACTGTTCACCCGTTATTGCAAAAATACGTATTTCATAACGACCTTGCGATTTTGGCAGGGAGTTATGTGGCGCCTTATGCTGATGTCATTTTAACTTATTTTGATAAAAGGATAGAGAATTTTTTGAAGAGTGTTCAGTTAGCGTCAGGTGTCACAAGCAGCATACTGTCATTCTTGACAAATTTCTCACTCCAAGGATTAGCCAAGGCCTTTTTGGGATGGTCTCTTGCGCCTCAAGCCATACCTGTTCAATTTAATAGCACAAATCATTATGTTATCGGTGCTCTTAAGGCTTCTACTGCAGAAGTTGAAATAATGGCAGAAAATCATATCGACCTATTCACCAATGCCTCCACTTACATAATAGATAAATGGACAATTGCTGATGCGTTTGCCGAACAGGCTGTTACGTATGCAAGTGATGCGTTTACTTTTGGTAGTGGTATCGTATTGAACATGTTAAAGGACGCGAATAGATTTGGCCAATGTCTTATCTCTACAGACAGAGGCATGATGAATTGCGCACAGAGTGCATGGCATCACACTGTATCTGATTACTTAATGCCTGTTTATCATTTTGCTCAAGGATACGGCTTAAATGATGTACTTAAATTTCTCAGCCCAGTTACGGGTCCTGTTGTGAATAGCCTTTCTTATTTTTATGAGTGCGTGAGCATCGGTAATGCGGGTTATATAAATGAACCTGTTTTGAATGTTTCGAATTCGACAGTATTACTAACCAATTTAACAAATATGTTAAACCCAACAACGCCTGTGAATGCAAGTGCGCGAAACATAAGCGGTTTGGTGAGTTGTTCTCTTGATGCTGGTCAGCATATCGCAACTGACTACGTTTTCCCAGCAATAGGGTGGGGTCTTAATATAGGGTATGAAGGCGTATCAATGGCGTGCAGTTTTGCTTTCAAAAATGGTTTAAAGCCAGCTGCAAATAAACTTGCTGAAGTAGTAGGACAAACAATCGCTGAGCATCCCTATGCTGCGATTGGTTTTGGTCTTTATGTGGGTGCGCGTGGAACAATCGAAATCTATAAGAAAATAAATACCCTAAACCTTGTTGTTGCTCCACACAATGATTCATTACCCAGAAAAGCAGTTAGATTACTTACGGGCTTTTAATTATTATCTAGCCTGATATCATCGCGGGTTTGGCTCTGTTCAAACTCGCTGCCTTTTGATAAAGCTTTTGAAAGTCCTGCGCTATTTGGGCAGGGCTATCCGAATTCGTAAAGACTGCAGCCAATTCGCCTTTAGGGTTAATCAACACAATGGTACCACTGTGTTCGATGGGCCCTGAAATGGCAGGTTGGCTGGGGTTTTCATCTACAAATATCCCAATCGTACTCGCTAATCCCATAATTTGTTTTTTATCGCCTGTTAGGCCTTTTACTATGGAGGGCTGAAAATCTTCTTGATTTAAAAAATCGGCCAATACTTTAGGAGAATCTTTTTCAGGGTTAATGCTAATAAATAAATATTGTACCCCAGGTTGATTTTTCAATGCAGCTGAAATTTGGTTGAGTGTACCAATGGTTTTAGGGCACACATCTGGGCAAGCACTGTACCCAAAAAATAAAAAAGACCATTTTTGTGTTAACTGTTCATGCGTAAATACCTGACCCGACAAGGCTTCGGTTAATTCAAAAGCAGGTAATAATTTGGGTTGATTGGCATTATTTGAATGGGAAATGGTTTGATGACCGAGCAAGCCCGCTTTTTGAGTTCCCACGCTTTGTTTATTGCGCCATATTCCTATGCCAAGTGCCAACGTTAACACCACGATCACAAAAACCGTATTTTTATTCATTGCATTCATTTTTTTCATCCATGTTATTTAATATAATGATCGAGCATCAGGGCGATAAATAAACCAAATAAATATAATATCGAATAACCAAAAGTTGTCATCGCATTTTTTTCATCGGGAGCGCGATATAATAAATGCGCATGAAAATAAAATCCTGCTCCTAACCCTAAGGCTGAAATTAAATAAATTAAGCCACTCATCCCGGTTAAATACGGCAAAATCGATACTAAAATTAATAAGAGCGTATATAAAATAATATTTAATTTAGTATATTTTACTCCATGGGTAATAGGCAGCATGGGTAAGGGTGTTTTGGCGTATTCATGACGACGATGAATGGCCAGTGCCCAAAAATGCGGTGGCGTCCACGCAAAAATAATTAAGACTAATAATAAAGCATGCGGGTCGACTGTTCCTGAAATCACCGACCAACCTAACAGCGGGGGAGCTGCCCCTGCGGCGCCACCTATCACAATATTTTGAGGCGTCGTGCGTTTTAAATATATTGTATAAATAATAGCATAACCAAATAATGACAAAAAAGTAAGCACCGTTGCCGTGATATTGGTAAAAATAAATAAAATACTTAGACCTAACACACCAATACCTAATCCAAAATAAGTGGCTTGTTTAGTGGTTAATTTACCTGAAGCGACAGGCCTTGCTTGGGTACGATGCATGTGCACATCAATACGATGTTCGATAAGATGATTAAATACAGCACCACTGCCAGCACTAAGTGCAATACCAAGGGTGCCCCAAAATATTTTGGCGGTCATGTCGGGTTGATAATCTGAAATGGCTAACATCATGCCAACCCACGCCGTAATGATCATCAGATAAACGACTTTGGGTTTGGTGAGTTGATAATAATCCGCTAAATTACCCACGGTGTTTTTTATATGCCGAATTAAAAATCATAAAATTCACAGTGACCAATGTTAATAATAATAATGCTCCTACGCCATTGTGCATTACCGCAATACTCAAAGGAAGTTTGGCCAATACATTCGTGATGCCCAGACTAAGTTGAAGACACAAAATCAAAAATAAAACCCAAGCTAATTGGGTTAATTTTTGTTGCCAGAGCTGATAACACGTTAACAAAACCAATAAACAAACAGCAATGGCCCATAATCGATGCATAAAATGAATGGTCACACGGGCATCGTTATCTATCGCCAAAGTAGGAAACTTGAGACCGATCCCTGAAAATAAATTAAAGGCCTGATAAAAATCAAGTTGGGCAGGCCAATATTGTCCTAAGCAACTGGGAAAATCGGGGCAAGCAAGCGAAGCATAATTGGCGCTTGTCCATCCCCCTAAGGCCAATTGAATAATAACGGCAATGAGGGAAAATAAAGCAAAAATTTTGAGTGCTTTATTTTTAATCTTAGGCCTATTGTTAGAATGCGCGCGCATCAAATACAGTAACCATAATAAACTTAAGGTTGCCAACCCCCCTAATAAATGGCCCATCACCACGGTGGGTAATAATCTCAGGGTAACCGTCCACATGCCCAATAAGCCTTGAAACATAACCAAAGCGACGAGGGATAAGCTTAATATTTTAATGCGTCGTTCAGAAGATTTTAAGCCTAAAAACCCAATGATTAAAATCATGAAACCTAATGTGGAGGCGAGATATCGATGAAACATTTCTGTTTTGGCTTTAGTGGCGTCCACGGGTTGGTTGGGATAACGTGTGGTAGCAGCCTGTAAATCAATTTCAGACTCGGGGACGAGTAATTGGCCGTAACAGCCCGGCCAGTCAGGGCAGCCTAGTCCGGCATCGGTGAGTCGAGTATAAGCGCCCACTACCACAACAATAAAAGCTAATAACGTAGCATATTTAGCAATTTGTTGAGCAAAAGTGTCCAGGCGCATGTCAACTACTCTTTATTTCTAGCCTATTTGTGAGGCATGAAGCAATTGTTTTAAATCTTTTCGAATATCACGACTTTCATGATCGGGGGTATAGTGCAAAACCAAGTTACCCATAGGGTCGAAGATGAATAATTCCCCTTCTTGTTGACCAATGGGGGTATTTAAACCTGGAAATGCCTGAATTAAAACCACTCGAGATTGATCTTTACCTAAAGAGATTTTAACTTTATCGAGCTCTTTCCATCTTTTTTCGACCAGCGGGCTAATATCATAGTTAGGGTGATGGCAGGGAGGATAAGCCACTAATAAAATGCCCCATTTGCCGTTTAATGCGGCTGCATTTAGAGTATTTTGGTTTTCGATTTCGTGCCAGTTTTGCGTCGCCAAATTATGAATAGGCGGGAGAAGATTACCATGATTTTTTTTTGCTAGTTGATGAACCTGAGGTGAATTATAAATAACAAAGGCAGCACCAAAAGGTAAAACAAAGAGAGCAAATAGGCCTATCAATACAAGATATTTTTTATATGAACGACTCAACATCATCGCCACCTAGTCAATTTTTCCAGAGGATAGTGTACTGCTTTTTTCTGCCGACGTCTTTATTAAGCGCGTGCCAAATCGAAGAAATAAAAATAGAGTAATCAAACAAAATAAAAACCACTGTGCAGCATAGCCTAAGTGTTTATGAGGATTTAGCCAATTTTTGACCTCAGGTAAAGGTGTAAGTTGATAAACAGACTCTTTAGGAAGGGAGAAATAATAAGCTGAAACTAAAGGCAGAGGGGGGGTATGTTTTTGCAAAGCCTTTTCTATTTCAGGAATATCTAATCGCGATGCGCGAATGGTTGTTTTAGCTGGCGTAAGGGTTGTCTCAAGATGTGTGATGGCATATTTGGGCTGTGTTGTTTTTATCATTTTGGCTTTTAAGGGCACAGTTTCAAGATTTTCTGAATCGGGTAAGGTAACTTGGGGTAAATGGCCACGATCGTAATGATCTTGTTTGTTTTTAGGCTGAGCCACCCAGCCTCTAGAAATTAAAACCGTTTGGGGTAATGAGGCATTATTTTTTAGTTGAAAAGCTTGAAAAACTTCATAACCAGGCTTGTTATCCATGATTTTATTATCGAGATAGAGGGTAAAATTAGGTAAAAATTTGCCTTCGATCATGATTTCAGATTGGGCTTCAATCCAACCTTGCTTGTCTTGGTATCGTTGGAGTTGCCAAGTGCCCAGGGCATAAAATAACCCAATAGCAAGCATACTTACTACTAGCCAAAAAAAATTAAATTGAATAGTCCAGCGACGACAGGTAATGTTCATGAGTATAAAATTGCCATCCTAAACTAGCTTTTTACCTCATACTACGTTAAAAACAAGCAAGCGAAAAGAGGTTGACCAACATGATTAATTTAATTATCTATATTGTTTTAATTGCGATTGCCGTGGCATTGGGTTCGGCTTTGTTTAGCTTACTCAAAGCTAAAGATGAACATAGCGATCCAGCCAGAACCGCGAAGGCATTAACAGTGAGAATTGGGCTGTCGATTTTCTTGTTTCTGTTTTTGATTTTTTGTTTTTTCATGGGGTGGATAAAGCCACATGGTATTAACCCTATGGCGGCTCCCACCCAAAAAACGAGTTCGCTACAACCAATAGACCAAAATAAACAAGAATAACCAAACCACATCTACAAAGTGCCAATACCAGGCAACGGCTTCGAAAGCGAAATGGTGTTCTGGCTTAAAATGGCCTTTCATGGCGCGAATGAGAATGGTAATAAGCATAATGGTACCAATGGTGACATGTAAACCATGAAACCCGGTGAGCATAAAAAAGGTAGAGCCATAAATACCTGATCCTAAGGTGAGGCCCATGTGGTGATAAGCTTCGTAATATTCGTAGGCCTGGCAAGTTAAGAAGGCGATACCCAGTGCAATGGTAAAAAATAAACCATAAATTACTTGTTTAGGATTAAATTTTTTGGTGAGCCCCCAATGCGCCCACGTAATGGTCGCGCCACTGGTTAAGAGTATGGCTGTATTTAAAGCTGGCAATCCCCATGTGTCGATGATTTCTCTGGGGCTGGGGAAAAGTTTGGGATCAGGAAAAGTGAGCAAGGGCCAAGTGGCTTTAAATTCTGGCCAAAGTAAGGTGTGCGTAGCAGCTTTTGCACCCAACCCACCCAACCAAGGCACAGATAAATTTCGGGTATAAAACAAGGCGCCAAAAAAACCGGCAAAAAACATGAATTCAGAAAAAATAAACCACACCATGCCCCATCTAAAGGATCGATCCATTTGTTTACTGTATAGACCGCCCATCGATTCATGAATCACGTCTTTAAACCAGCCAAATATCATGTAAGTCACTATCAAAAATCCGGCAAAAAATAAATAATGCCCCGTCACATTATTATGGATTAACCCAACAATACCGAGCACAGTCGTGCCAAGCCCAATGGCACCAACAGCGGGCCATTTGCTTTGGGTCGGGACATAGTAATGCTCATAGCTGCTGCCGTGGGTCATGATAAAAGCCTCCTAGCTTTCGGTAATATCAAATAGAGTATAAGACAACGCAACAGTGCCAAATTTGTCTGGTAAAATGGGGTCTATGGTAAAGACGAGTGGCATCACTTTTTCTTCAAAGGGAGCAAGTGGCTGTTTTTGAAAACAAAAACATTCTAGTTTCCGAAAATGTTGGGCAGCAAGGCCAGGCATCACATTCGGGATAGCTTGAACCACAATAGATTTGTTGGTTAAATTTTTGACCGTATAATTTGTTCTGACCACTTGCCCAGGATGAAGGGGCAGAGAGGGTTTTTCGGCGGTAAACTCAACGGGCATTTGCTCATTTAGCGTGGTCATGAGTTCTACCATGACGGTTCGATTTTTGTCGACTTTATATTTGGCAATTTCTTTGAGGTTGGCTTCAACGACTTCTACTTTTCCATTAAAGCCGGTTGCTTTGCATAATACATTATAAAAAGGCACTAGGGCATAACAAAAAATAAACATGCCAAAAACAATGGCCACCAAAATCCAAAAATGTTTTTTGATTTTTTTTTGTTGCGAGTTTGGTGAGATAGCACCCATATTTTTGGCCACGCTTATTTAAGTTATTAGTCTATTTTAGGGGGGGTCGTAAAAGAATGATAGGGTGGCGGTGAGGTTAAAGTCCATTCTAGTCCTTCGGTGTTTTCCCATACTGCAGGGGTAGCTTTTTGTCCGCCACGAGCGGTACGAATGATATTGTAAACAAAAATCAATTGCGTTAACCCAAAAATAAAACCACCAACACTGGCCAATTGATTAAATTCCACAAACTGTAAAGCATAATCAGGGATACGACGAGGCATACCCGCCAAGCCTAAGAAATGCATCGGGAAAAAGGTCATGTTCATGGCAATCACTGATAGCCAAAAATGGAGTTTGCCTAAGGTTTCATTGTACATATGGCCGGTCCATTTTGGCAGCCAATAATACGTGGCCGCAAAAATACTAAATAACGCACCAGGCACCAACACATAGTGAAAATGGGCGACTACAAAGTAAGTATCGTGATATTGAAAATCAGCTGGTGTAATCGATAACATCAATCCTGAAAAACCACCCATGGTAAACAAGATAATAAAAGCAATGGCAAATAACATAGGCGTTTCGAAAGTCATCGAGCCTTTAAACATGGTGGCGGTCCAATTAAATACTTTTACGCCAGTAGGTACTGCAATGAGCATGGTTGCATACATAAAAAACAATTCGGCAGCGAGCGGCATGCCTGTGGTGAACATGTGATGCGCCCACACAATAAAAGAAAGTAAAGCAATAGAGCAAGTCGCATAGACCATTGACGCATAACCAAACAAAGGCTTACGTGTAAAAGTCGGTAAAATTTGAGAGACGATACCAAAAGAAGGCAAAATCATAATATAGACTTCTGGGTGACCAAAAAACCAGAAGATATGTTGAAATAAGACAGGGTCTCCGCCGCCTGCGGCATTAAAAAATGAGGTGCCAAAATGTCTATCGGTTAACATCATTGTCACTGCACCTGCTAATACAGGCATCACGGCAATTAATAAAAAGGCCGTAATCAGCCAAGTCCAGCAGAAAATAGGCATTTTCATTAAGGTCATGCCTGGGGCACGCATATTTAAAATAGTCGCAATCACATTAATAGCCCCCATAATGGAAGACATTCCCATTAAGTGAACCGAAACAATAAAGTAATCGGTGGTGGGCGGGCCATATTTAGTAGACAGCGGGGCGTAGAAGGTCCAACCAAAATTGGGTGCAGAGCCTTCCATAAATAATGTGCTGCCCAAAATACAAAAAGCGACGACTAAAAGCCAAAAGCTCCAGTTATTTAATCGGGGCAATGCCATATCTGGCGCCCCAACCATCATGGGGATAAGCCAATTGGCCAAACCAACGAAAGCCGGCATAATCGCGCCAAATACCATGATAAGGCCGTGCATGGTGGTCATTTGATTAAAAAATTCAGGATTCAATAATTGCAAACCGGGCTTAAACAATTCTGCTCGAACGAGCATGATCATCGACCCCGCAATAAAAAACATCACGAGGCTTAAAATTAAATACATGCTCCCAATGTCTTTATGATTGGTGGTGAGCAGCCAACGGCTTATGCCTTTAGCGGGGCCATGGTGGTCATGGTCATGGTCATGATCGTGTGCGTGATCATGCATGTGTTGGGTTATATCCGTGCTCATATTCGCGTTCCTATTTTTGATCTCTTAATGCTTTAACGTCTTTAGGTTGAATCACATCGCCCGTATTATGGCCCCAAGAATTTCGTTCGTAAGTGATCACAGCAGCAATTTCCAAATCAGATTTTTGAGGTCCGAAGGCGGGCATCGCATTTTTACCATGAAGCACGTTATGAATATGTTCTTTAAGGCGGTCTTTGCTACCGACTATTTGGCTGCTCACCAAGGAAGGAAAGGCAGGTGGTAAACCTTGTCCATTAGGTTGATGACACATTGAGCAAACAGATAAATACACTTTTTCGCCTTCAGCCATCAGTTCATCTTTGGTATAAACTTGATTTTCAGCGGCTTTCTTAGCTTCTTGTGCTTTAAGCTTTTCTTCTACCCAAGCACGATAATCGGCCTCTGAACGAGCATCAACCACAATCGGCATATAACCATGTTTAGCGCCACAGAGTTCTGCGCATTGCCCCCGGTAAATACCCGGCTTATCGATTTTTGCCCAAACTTCGTTAACAAAGCCTGGCACTGCGTCTTTTTTTAACCCTAATGCAGGTACCCACCAAGAATGAATCACGTCGCTTGCGGTGGTGTAAATTTTAATTTTTTTACCGATGGGCACAACCATGGGTTCATCTACTTCTAATAAGTAATGTTCTTGTTTGATTTGACGATTTTGGACTTGATCATCAGGCGTAGTTAAATAGCTAAAGAAATTAAGGCCTTCATCAAGGTATTCGTATTGCCAATACCAACGATAACCCGTGACTTTGATACTCAGGTCTGACTTGGAAGTGTCATCCATGGTAATTAATACTTTCGTGGCAGGAAATGCCATGGCAATTAAAATAATAAAGGGGATGAGGGTCCAGATAATTTCGATGGTGGTGCTTTCATGAAAAGGCACGGCTTGATGGCCCGCTGCTTTTCGATGTTTGATGAGCGCATAGAGCATCACGCCAAACACCAATACACCAATGGCACAACATATCCATAATATGGTCATGTGCAAATGGTAAATATCGCGGCTACTCGATGTAACACCCTGCGTTAGATTAAGTTGATAGTCTGCTAAACAAACGGGGCTGCTTAACAACATTGAGAAAAAACCGAATAACCATCCAAGCTGTTTCATTAACTTGATTTTTTGTGTTTTCATTAATCTACCCACACCTTCCATTTAGGGGTTCCTTATATTAGCTTGCCGCATTGTAAATAAACTAGGTGGTTTAGATCAAACTTTAGTTTAATTAGTTTTTGGGCAACCCACGCTGAAAAGTTGGTTGGTTTCCAAGCATACAGCGGTTAATTGATTACCCCACACACAACCGGTGTCGATTGCCAGCACGTTATTACTATCGCACAAACCATTCAGTGCTGCCCAGTGACCGAAGATAATTTTTGTTTCTCTGGCAGCGAGCGGCGATAATTTATACCAAGGGAAACAGCCTTTGGGCGTTTTATTTTCCGGTCCTTTAAAACTAAAGTTCATTTTCCCATCGGGCGTGAGTACGCGCATGCGAGTAAAGCTATTGATGATAAAACGCAAACGATCTAAATAAGGCAAGCCACTCGACCAACAATTGGGATGATTCCCAAACATATTTTTGAATAATTCTTTATGATTGGCTTTATCTTGTATGGCGAATTCAGCTTCACGTGCATAATCTTTGGCTTCGGCGAGTGTCCATAAGGGATAAATACCGGCATGCACGAGAGTAACTTTATGTTCGGCAGAGTGATGTAGCAGAGGTCGACTTGTTAACCAGTTTATTAACTCTAATTTATCTTTGGCTTTTAATATAGCCTCAAAAGTGTCTGTTGCTTTGGGTCTTAAAAAACCATGTGCAATCACTAACAACGTTAGATCATGATTGCCTAATACGGTGATAGCCCTGTCACCCAGATTTTTAATAAACCGAAGACAAGCAAGTGAATCGGGGCCTCGGTTTATAATATCGCCGCAAAACCATAAGGTGTCGTTGGTAGAAGAAAATTGAATGTGTTCCAGTAAATCTTGTAGGGGTTTATAACAGCCCTGTACATCACCAATTACGTAGGTTGCCATATTATCTCAACCAAGTTAATTGACGAATTGATTAACAGCTAATCTAAATACGGGAATAGCCACATCAAAAAGATGGCCATCTTCTCCCAGCATTTGGTAAGTGCCATGCATGGTGCCTAATGGCAAAGAGAGCATGCAACCGCTGGTATAACGATAACATTGTCCAGGGGTGATTTTAGGTTGTTCACCGACTACCCCTAAGCCTTTAATTTCTCTCACTTCACCATTACCATTTGTGATATGCCAATGTCGACTGACAAGTTGAGCGGCTAGTTTTCCGGTGTTAATAATGCTAATAGTGTAACTAAATACAAATTGGGGAATTTCAGGATCAGATCGTGTCGATAAATAATCGGTTTCGATTTCAATTTTAAAATCATAGGGGAGTTCTTCAGTCATGGTCATAGCATATCGAGGATGGGGGTTATTCGCAAGCGAGGATAAATGTATTTAAGATTGGAAGATCTTTCAAGCCCCCTCCCTCGCTCCGCCCAAGCTACAGTCCACACCCTTTTTTCAAATCGTCTTTCTTATCCTCATCCTGACTTAAATCTACTACAACATCATTTGTTTCAGTTATTTCAGTGATTTCTGATTTGTTGTTAGCGTCAGTTGTTATTTCTAAAGATCTAAAAATCACTGGCTGAGGGCCTGCTTCAAGTGCCAGGGGCTCATCAATAGCAGGAACAGGATTAGCCTTATTTGCGATAGCATTGACGATCCCAAAAATGAATTTTATATTCTTTGAGACCTGCTCTGGGGTTAAAATACGATAATTTTTAGAAAAAATAGCGGTTAAAATTTCATGCGGCAAATTGCTGAAAGGAGAAAAGGCAGTATTTTTAGGGGTAATTCTAAATATCTCGGCTTGTAGTTTTTTTATTTCTTGGGTGTGAATTAACGTCTTTAATTCCTGAGAGTTTGATTCTTTTTCAAATTCAATTTTGATTTGTTCTTGAGGCATAACATCTAATAAATATTTACATATTTCAAAGCGCTGTTGATTGAAAGTATAATTCAATATAGTTTGGCTGATAGAAGCGCCTGCCTTGATCAAGATTTTTACTAAAGCGATATGATTGTTCTGAGCGCTTGCCATCAATGGTGTCATGCCATTAGACATAGCATTTACATTGGCCCCTGACTTAATGAACACATGTAGTTGAGCGGCATCATTATTATTAATGGCTTCCCATAAGCGTTCATTTTTTTCCTCTTGGCTTAAATAATTAACAAAGGGCCAGTAATTGTAAATGTTGTATTTGAAACGAATAATACTGTCGTGGAGCCAGTGAATAAAATCAACACTAGCGTTGATGGTGGCAGGAATATGCGTACTCAATACCTGAACAATAAAATCAAGGCTAGACCAGATAAGGGGCTCAATATATTTAAAGAAAAATCGAGAGGTTGAATCAAGACTAGACCAGATAAGGGGCACAATATACTTACTAAAGTTCCGGAAAGAAAAATCAAGGCCAGCCCAGATAAGGGGCGCAATATATTTACTAAAATTCCGAAAAGTAAAATCTAGGCCAGCCCAGATAAGGGGCGCAATATATTTACCAAAGTTCCGAAAAGTAAAATCTAGACCAGCCCAGATAAGGGGCGCAATATATTTACTAAAATTCCGAAAAGTAAACTCCAGGCCAGACCCAATCATGGGCACAATATACTTATTAAAGTTCTGGTAAGAAAAAACAACAATAAACTCGATAACATTACTACTGGTAACAAGAATATTATGAAAGGTGCTTTCTAAAAAATCTCGCTTAGAATCAATGAAATTATAGATAGTGTCTAAAATACGAGTAACGGAACTTTGAATAAATTCTTGACAAGATTTAATTATGGACATGTTTTACTACCTGTTATTTTCGAATTTGATATCGTGCAAAGTTTTTTGTCCCTTTCAAGGGATCCGAAGGGCTGAGGGTTGTTGCCAACAAAAATCCCTCGGCTATCTGGTTTCGCTTCCTGCTACGCTAAAGCTTCGCAGGACAAGCGCTTCACCAGATATTGCCGGTCCCTTTATTAAAGGGACAAAAACCGGATGCTACAGTCCTAAACTGTTTTTCAAATCAGATTTCTTATTCTCATCCTGAGTTACATCTACTACAGTGTCATTTGTATCTGTTATGTCAGTGATTTGAGGTGTTGTTTTGTTGGCTTCAGTTGTGATTTCTAAGGGTCTAAAAATCACCGGTTGAGGGCCTTCTACAATTAAGAGCGGTTCATCTACAATAACAGGATTAACATCCCCTCTCATAGCACGCACAATCTCAAAAGTGAATTTTATATTTTCTAAAATCTGTGCAGGGGTTAAAATAAGATACTTTTTAGCAAAAATGGCACTTAGAATTTCAGTTGGTATATTCTCAAAACTAAAAGAAGCTTTATTTTTAGGGCAAAGTCTAAACATTTCAGCTTGCAGTTTTTTTATTTCTACGCCATGAATTAAATTCTTTAATTCTTGAGAGTTCGAAGCCTTTTCAAATTCAATTTGGATTTGTTCTGGAGACATAGCATCTAATAAATACTGGCACATTTCTATGTGTTTTGCAAGAAAAGCATACTTCAAAGCAGTATAAGCATTAATAAGTTTAATGTCATCGAGATTGTCTATAGAAGCACCCGCTTTAATCAAGATTTTCACCAAAGCGATATTATTTGTCTCAGCGCTTTTCATCAGGGGGGTCATTCCATCAGATTCAGCCTCAATATTCGCACCCGCATTAATAAAAATTTGTAGTTTAGCGGCATCATTACCACGAATGGCTAGCCATAACCCTTGATTTTTTTGATGCGGGCTTAAAAAATTAATAAACGGCCAAGAATGATTCACTTTATCGGTAAGCCATGCAGGAAAGTTTATGACCCCATCAGAAATTTTTCCGCAGACATCAATGGCAGAACTAACCGTGTTATTAAATAAATTAACTGATGTTTTAAAAAAGTTATCGAGTGCAGTGCTAAGGCCATTAAAAGACCAAGCAATAAAATCACCAGTGCCTTGAATAAAATTATCC
>CADEEZ010000009.1:43495-116681 GCA_902826485.1 uncultured Gammaproteobacteria bacterium | reverse complement strand
TGGGGGTTTTATTATGTATGTTGAATTCATTTACTGAAAAACCAGCTTCAATGAGTAGATTGAGCGTGTCTTTTAACTTTTGCTCTGAAGGGGTTGGTAACTCGGTTCCACAACTAATATTTCCACAGGCCATATGAAGAGGGGAATCACCATGGTTATCCCTTAAGGCTAAATTGGGCTTTGCCCCGAGTAAAATTTTAATGGTCTTTGCATTGTATTCCAGAGAAGCCTTCATTAGCGCAGTCTGCCCTTTCCCATCTTGGGCATCTAGTGTTACTGCGTTTTTGCTTAATAATAGCTCTAGTAGACCAGTCTCTTCATATCTTGAAGCGATCATGAGCGGTGTTTGATCATCCCAATTTCTTATGTTTATATCTGCGCCAACATTTAATAAAGATGTCACTTTTTTGAGATTTTTTTTGTAGATCGCGCCTAATAGCTGCGTGTCTAGTTCAGTTTGAGTTAAGCCGTAATAAGTATATTTATCGATAGCATAGTTAAAACAATATTTTACAAAATCCATGATACAAACCTACTTAAATTTAAAATAATCAAAAAAATTTAAATCAGAGTATATCGAGAGAAAGTAAGGAAGAAAACTTAAATCAGACAAACGGTTAAATCTACCGAAAGCAAAAGTGAGCCAATTAACATTTTTTTAAACTAAAGCGATAAGCACCAAGATAACCTTTCAATTCGTGTAGTTATCAAAGAAAGCCAATCCATGGTGTACAATAGCGACAGTATGCCCGAAGAAATTGGCTAAGTCAGGAATATAAAATGTTAGAAAATGCTTTTGCGTTTGCAAATCAAAAAGGTGGCGTGGGAAAAACCACCAGTTGTATTAATCTAGCGTGTGCGCTGAGTTTACAAAAAAAGCGCGTGTTGTTATTAGATTTAGACCCTCAAGGAAATGCCACCATGGGCAGTGGGGTGGATAAATCGAAGCTGACCTATTCTGTTAACGAATTATTATTGGGTGAGGTGACAGCCAAACAGGCTATCATCAAAAATACCCCAGCCGGATACGATGTGATTGGCGCCAATGGCGATTTAACGGCTGCTGAAGTGTATTTAACTAAAAAATCGGCTTCACCTGAAACTTTATCTCATGCACTTGGGCCCATTCAATCGGAATATGATTATATTTTAATCGATTGCCCCCCGTCTCTTAATATGCTGACCTTAAATGGCCTTGTGATGGCACATCGTGTTTTTATCGCCATGCAGTGTGAATATTTTGCTTTAGAAGGCCTTAGCGCTTTGGTGAGTACGATTGATCAAGTTAAATCGGCCATTAATGCCCAACTCGAAATAGGCGGGATTATTCGGACCATGTTTGATAACCGCAATAGATTATGCCTAGAGGTTTCTGATCAGTTAATGACCCATTTTGGATCTAAAGTTTTTCAAACGATTATCCCTAGAAATGTCCGGTTAGCTGAGGCGCCTAGTCATGGCTTACCCGTCATGCTGTATGATAGACAATCGAGAGGGGCGGCATCTTATGCGGCATTGGCAGGAGAAATCGCCAAGCGTTTTCCCCCTAAGGTAGCCAAAAAAACGAAACAACCTGCAACCAGCTTGTCTGAATAAGGAAAAATATCATGAGCGGAAGAAGACGAGGACTTGGAAAAGGGCTAGATGCGTTGTTAGCAGTTTTACCTAATTCAGATGTGATGACCCAACCGGTTTCTATTAATAAGCAAACCCCTGAACAAAATAATGATCAAAAAGAAAACATTAAAGAACCTCAAGGCATTCCTCAAGGCATTCCTCAAGGCATTCCTGAAGGCATATTAAGACGTTTATCTGTTCACAAAATTCATCCGGGCCCTTATCAACCCAGAGGAACGATAAAGCACGAAGGAATAGAACAATTAGCAGAATCTATTCGCACTCAGGGTGTGATTCAGCCTATTGTCGTTCGTGCGGCCGCAAGGGGCGATGAATTTGAAATCATTGCCGGGGAAAGAAGATGGCGTGCAGCACAATTAGCGGGCCTAACCGAAATACCTGTTCTCGTTAAAACCGTCACCAATGATATCGCAATGGCGATTGCTCTCATTGAAAATATTCAACGCGAAGATTTAACGCCCATTGAAGAAGCCAAAGCGCTCAAACGATTATCTGAAACCTTATCTTTAACACATCTACAAGTCGCCGAGATGGTCGGTAAATCTCGTGCCAGCGTCACGAATTTGCTGCGGATTTTGTCTTTAAATATGGATGTGCAAGTTTTGCTTGAAGAAGGCAAAATTGAATTGGGTCATGCTAAGGCTTTGCTGGCCTTAAAAGGTCCAATACAAAGCCAGGTGGCTAATACTGTTGCTGACAGAGGGCTTTCAGTCAGAGAAACCGAAAAAATTATTGCGCGTTTACAAGAACAAGAAAACAGCGAAAATGATAAAAAGTTTGCCATAGTCGATCCGAATATTCGTCGCTTACAAGATGATTTAGCTGACAAATTGGGGGCGCCTGTCACCATTCGGCACTCCTCTACAAAAGGCCAGGGCACCTTATTAATCAGATATAGTCACGTAGATGAACTAGAGGGTATATTGGCCCACTTCAAATAACCCAGTCACCTTGATTTTTGTTGCTAAATAGCTGTGACCTCAGTATACTTGGCGCGCGTCAAGTAGCTACGCATTGGTTTAGAAAGAAAAGCATGAACAAATATCGAACGCCCCATGAAGCATTTTGGGGAATCGTTGCGCAAGGCGTTGGGTTTATAACAGGGTTGTTGATTTTATTTCTCACCCTCGAAAAAACGAAAGCCGTGTCATTTGGATTGGGGTTTTTAGTTTGCCTGCTTCCAAATTTTGTTTTTTATCTTTTGTATTTTAGATACCAAGGCGCTCAGTATCTTCACACCATCAAAAATCGATTTTATATTGGCGAGATGGTTAAGTTGGTATTGACGGGCGGGATGTTTGCTTTGGTTTGGCAAATAGTTTGGGTAGAACCCGGCTGGGTATTTTGTGGGTATGGAATAGGCTTAGTTTGTTTTTTCTTACCGCCTGTTGGCATACCGATAGTGATAAGTTTTAAACAATCTTGGATAGTAAAGCGGGATATAAGAGAGAGCAATGAACTTAAGTGAACCCATTTCTCAAACTGAGTATATTGCCCACCATTTAACCAATCTTCATTGGGGTGAAGGCTTTTATAAAGTTCATCTAGATACTTTAGGTGTCTCTTTTGTATTGGGCGCCGTATTTTTATTTTTCTTTGCTCGTATTGCCAAGCGCGCCACGTCAGGTGTGCCAAGTGGTTGGCAAAATCTTTTAGAAATGCTTATCGAATTCGTTCAAAAACAAGTTTCAGATACTTTCCATGGTAAAAACGATCTCATCGCGCCGTTGGCATTGACGATTTTTGTTTGGGTTTTCTTGATGAATGCCATGGATTTATTGCCCGTAGATTTATTGCCTGTTGTTGGCTCGGCTGTGGGGTTGTCTCATCTTAAAGTGGTGCCGACCACCGATTTAAATTTAACCCTCGCTTTATCGATTTCTGTTTTTATCTTAATTATTTTTTACAATATTAAGATTAAAGGTTTTGGGTTATTAAAAGAATTATTTTGTTCGCCGTTTGGGCCTTGGTTCTTTCCCTTTAATATTGTTTTACGCCTAATTGATGAGTGCGCTAAACCCATTTCGCTTGGGTTGCGTTTGTTCGGCAACATGTATGCCGGAGAGTTAATTTTTATCTTGATAGCGATGTTGCCTTTTAGTGCACAGTGGACGCTTGGATTGCCTTGGGCCATCTTTCATATTTTAGTTATTACTTTGCAAGCTTTTGTCTTTATGATGCTCACCATTGTGTATTTAAGCATGGCGCATGAAGGTCATTAATATTTATTTTAGTGTTTGATTTTGATTTGTTTTAAAAATAAAGGGGAAAATAATGGAATTAGCTAAATTAGTTGCAGATCTACAAGGCATGACGGCGATTGCTGTTGCCATGATCATTGGTTTAGGTGCCTTGGGCACAGCCTTAGGTTTTGGTCTATTGGGTGGTAAATTTTTAGAAGGCGCTGCAAGACAACCTGAAATGGCTCCTATGCTACAAGTTAAAATGTTTATTTTAGCGGGTTTATTAGATGCCGTAACCATGATTGGTGTGGGTATTGCGTTGTATTTCACTTTTGCTAGCCCATTTTTGGCGAGCTTAATGGAAGTTGCTGCCAAAGCATCTTAAGATATTTTAGCTTCTAATTTATTATAAGAGGAATCGGGCGTGAGTATCACCATTACATTACTTGGTCAGATGATCACTTTTGCCTTGTTTGTTTGGTTTACCATGCGTTATGTATGGCCACCAGTGACCAAGGCTTTGCAAGAACGTCAGGCGCGCATTGCAGAAGGCTTGGCTGCGGCTGAGCGTGGTCATCATGATTTAGAATTGGCTCAAGAATCGGCCAAAAAACAGCTTAAAGCAGCGAAAGGCCAGTGTCATGATTTGATTGAAGCGGCCAAAAAACAAGCACAGCACATACTCGATATGGCAAAAACTCAAGCAAAAGAGTTAAGCGACAGGCAAAAACTTCAAGCACAATCAGAAATAGACGTGATGGTGCAACAAGCCAAAGACACTTTGCGTAGTCAGGTTGCAGAAATTGCGGTTTTAAGCGCTGAAAAGATCTTGGGTAAAAAAATAGATGATGGTGTG
This sequence comes from uncultured Gammaproteobacteria bacterium, assembly GCA_902826485.1. Classification (GTDB taxonomy): domain Bacteria; phylum Pseudomonadota; class Gammaproteobacteria; order Berkiellales; family Berkiellaceae; genus CADEEZ01. The sequence goes on along the minus strand of CADEEZ010000009.1, from coordinate 112,004 downwards.
CACCATGAAATGGTTGATACCTTAATTAAGGGGCTGTAGACATGTCTGTTCACGCAATTGCTCGCCCTTATGCAAAAGCATTATTTATGTTGGCACAAGAGCAAAATGAAGTGAAGGCTTGGTCTAACTGGTTAGAATTCGCTTCTAATTTAGGCAGACATCCTCTTACGGTAGATATGTTGACCAATCCAATCTATACCAAACAATTTAGGTTGGATTTTTATTTTAATCTGACCAAAGAAGTGATGTCAGATCTCTCCATCGAACAGCAAGTGCAGGCGTTTTTATCGGTATTAAGTGAACAAAATAGAATCATTTTGCTGCCCGAAATAGAAAAAGCGTTTGAAGAAATTCGGCGTTTTGCTGAAAACAGCATCAAAGTAGAGGTTACCTCTGCTAAAAAATTAACGGCTGACGAACAGACAAAACTCATCGCAGCATTGAGTAAGCGCTTTTCAAAAAGCATTGAACTTATCACCAAAGAAGATCCAAGTTTAATGGCAGGTGCAGTCATCCGTGCTGAAGACATCATCGTAGATGGTTCAGTACAGGGTAAAATTCGTCAACTCAGAGAAGCATTAGCATAATATTAAAGGCAAGTGGGGAATCATGCGTTTAAATCCTTCCGAAATCAGTGACTTAATCAAAAAGCGTCTGACCGATAGCAATATCGATGCGCAATCTAAAACCGTTGGCAGTATTATCAGCGTAGGCGACGGTATTGTTCGAGTATATGGCTTAAGAGATGTGATGCAAGGGGAAATGCTTAAATTCCCAGGCGACACAATCGGTATGGCTTTAAATCTTGAGCGCGACTCTGTGGGTGCTGTGATTTTTGGCACCTCTGAACATCTTGCTGAAGGCGATACGGTAGAATGCACCGGTCGAATTTTTGAAGTGCCTGTGGGTGAAGCTTTATTAGGTCGTGTTGTGAATGCCTTGGGTGAGCCGATTGATGGCAAAGGCCCTATTATGACCACACAAACTTCACCTGTTGAAAAAGTCGCGCCCGGCGTTATTACACGTCAATCGGTTAACCAACCGATTCAAACAGGATTAAAATCTATCGATGCGATGGTACCAGTTGGCCGTGGACAGCGTGAATTGATTATTGGTGACAGACAAACTGGTAAAACAGCGATTGCCATAGATGCCATCATCAACCAAAAAAATACTGGCGTAAAATGTATTTATGTGGCCATTGGTCAGAAATCTTCTTCGGTTGCGGCTGTTGTTAGAAAATTAGAAGAACACGGCGCATTGGCTCATACCATTGTTGTGGCCGCTACGGCTGCAGAAGCGGCGCCGCTACAATTTATTGCGCCTTATTCTGGTTGCACCATGGGTGAATATTTCAGAGACAAGGGCGAAGATGCGCTGATTGTTTATGATGATTTAACCAAACAAGCCTGGGCTTATCGTCAAATTTCGTTATTGCTCCGTAGGCCACCTGGTCGTGAAGCGTACCCTGGCGACGTGTTTTATTTGCATTCTCGTTTATTAGAACGGGCTGCGAGAGTGAATGTAGAATATGTTGAAGAACAAACGAACGGTAAAGTAAAAGGCAAAACAGGTTCATTAACGGCCTTGCCTATTATTGAAACCCAAGCAGGTGACGTGTCTGCTTTCGTTCCCACTAACGTGATTTCGATTACAGATGGTCAAATTTTCTTAGAAACTGATTTATTTAATTCAGGTATTCGTCCTGCTATTAATGCGGGCTTATCTGTTTCTCGAGTAGGGGGCGCGGCCCAAACCCAAATTATTAAGAAATTGGGTGGCGGTGTGCGTTTGGCTTTGGCGCAATACCGTGAATTGGCGGCGTTTTCACAATTCGCTTCCGATTTAGATGAAACCACGCGTAAGCAATTAGAACGCGGTCAACGCGTCACCGAAGCGATGAAGCAAAAGCAATTCTCGCCTTTGAGCGTGGCCAACATGAGCTTTATTTTATTTGCGGCAGATAAAGGTTACTTGGACGATGTTCCGCTTAATAAAGTCGTGGAATTTGAAGAAATGTTACATGATTATTTGGGTGCACATCATCAAGCTATTTTGGCTGACATTAATGAACATTGTGCTTTTAACGATAAGATTGAAGCCCAAATGCATGACGTGCTAAAAGCCTTTAAAGCGGCTCATTCTTTCACATAAACATAGGGTGATGTATGGCTGGCGCTAAAGAGATACGGACGAAGATTAAAAGCATTAAAAATACGCAAAAAATTACGCGCGCCATGGAAATGGTTGCGGCCAGTAAAATGCGTAAAGCACAAGAGCGAATGCAAGCTTCTAGGCCTTATGCTGAAAAAATCCGTCAAGTGGTTAATCATGTTGGTGTGAGTCATTCTGAATATCGTCATCCGTTTTTAGAAAAGCGCCCCGTCAAAACCATGGGCATTATTGTCATCAGTTCAGACAGAGGCTTAAGTGGTGGTTTAAATAGCAATCTGTTTAGACAGCTTATTGGTCAGATGCAATCTTTCGAACAATCTGGTGCTAAATTAAGATTTGCTTTGTTTGGTGCGAAAGCCGAGAGCTTTTTTAAACGAATGGGCGCGAAAGTGGATGCGTGTATCAAACACCTTAAAGATGCACCTCGGGTCACGGACATCATTGGTCCTGTTCAAGTGATGTTAGATTTATTTTACAAAGGCGAAATTGATAGTTTGCATATTGCTTACAACAAATTTGTGAACACCATGACCCAACAACCGGTATTAGAGCAATTATTGCCTATTGCGCCTCAAGAAGCTTTTTTTGAGCCCACCCCTATTCAAACCGCCAAAGGTGAGAGAAAGGTCAGTGAGGATAAATACTGGGATTATTTATACGAACCCGATGCCAAAGAATTACTCGATTTTATTTTAATGCGATTTATTGAAGCGGAAGTGTATCAAGGCGCGGTGGAAAACCTTGCTTGTGAACAGGCTGCAAGAATGGTTGCCATGAAAAGCGCATCGGATAATGCAGGCGAACTGATTGATGACTTGCAACTTGTGTATAACAAAGCGAGGCAAGCCTCCATTACACAAGAATTATCAGAAATTGTGAGCGGCGCACAAGCCGTATAACCGAAATTGACAAACTAGAGAGAAATAACCATGAGCATGAACATTGAAGCGAATGTGGCGAATAAGGTAACAGCCTTAGAAACGACCGGAAAAATTGTTCAAATTATTGGTGCGGTTGTAGACGTAGAGTTTAATCGTGGGGCTGTACCAAAAGTTTATGATGCTTTAACCGTTGATAACACTGAAATTACCCTGGAAGTTCAACAGCAGTTGGGTGATGGCGTGGTGCGAACCATTGCGATGGGCACAACCGACGGTTTACGTCGGGGATTAAGAGTAGAAAACACAGGTGAACCTATTCAAGTGCCTGTTGGCCATAAAACCTTAGGCCGAATCATGGATGTTTTAGGACGCCCGATTGATAATATGGGCCCGATTGGCGAAGACAAAGATCAACGTTGGTCTATCCATCGCGAACCCCCCGTTTTTAAAGAGCTTGCAGCGAGCACCGAATTATTAGAAACCGGTATTAAAGTCATCGATTTGATTTGCCCGTTTGCAAAAGGCGGTAAAGTCGGTTTATTCGGTGGTGCGGGTGTGGGTAAAACCGTTAACATGATGGAATTAATTCGTAACATCGCGATTGAACACAGCGGGTATTCTGTGTTTGCGGGTGTGGGCGAGCGTACTCGCGAGGGTAACGATTTCTATCACGAAATGAAAGATTCTAAAGTATTAGACAAAGTATCTTTGGTGTATGGCCAGATGAATGAGCCACCAGGAAACCGTTTACGCGTCGCCCTAACAGGGTTAACGATGGCAGAGTGCTTCCGGGATGAAGGCCGTGACGTTTTATTATTTGTGGATAATATTTATCGTTATACCTTAGCGGGAACCGAAGTATCGGCTTTATTAGGTCGTATGCCTTCAGCCGTAGGTTACCAGCCAACATTGGCTGAAGAAATGGGGCGTTTACAAGAGCGGATTACCTCTACTAAAACAGGGTCGATTACGTCTATTCAGGCTGTATACGTACCAGCGGATGATTTAACCGATCCGTCACCTGCGACCACCTTCTCGCATTTAGATGCGACAGTCGTGTTATCTAGACAAATTGCAGAGTTAGGTATTTATCCTGCTGTGGATCCGCTTGATTCTACTTCACGTCAATTAGATCCTTTAACCGTTGGGCAAGAACATTACGATGTAGCCAGACGTGTACAAGGGACCTTGCAGCGTTACAAAGAATTAAAAGACATTATTGCGATTTTGGGGATGGACGAATTGTCTGAAGATGACAAGCGTACTGTTACTAGAGCGCGTAAAATTCAACGCTTTTTATCACAGCCTTTCTTCGTCGCAGAAGTGTTTACCGGATCGCCTGGTAAATATGTGTCATTAAAAGACACCATTACGGGCTTTAAATCTATTTTAGACGGCGAATTAGACGATTTACCTGAACAAGCTTTTTACATGGTTGGCAACATTGAAGAAGTTAAGCAAAAAGCTTTGGCAATGCAACAAAGTGCATAACATTCTAAATTAGGTTGAGTATGACAAAGTTAATGAACATGCATGTAGATATTGTTAGCGCAGAAGAAGCCATTTTTTCGGGAAGAGCCCAAATGGTTGTGGCGAGAGGCACGATGGGTGATTTGGGTATTACTGCGGGACATGCGCCGTTACTCAGTTTGCTCTTACCTGGCCCCGTTAAAATTGTGACGCCAACGGATGAAGAAATCATCGTCTTTGTCAGTGGCGGGATCATAGAAGTGCAACCGGATATTATTACGATTTTGGCCGATACAGTTGTTCGGGCGAATGACTTAAATGAAGCGGAAATTTTAAAAGCCAAACAGCTAGCACAAGAAGTGATAGCCCAACATAAATCTGATTTTGATTATGGTATGGCGCAAGCTGAATTGGTGAGAGCGGCTGGTATGTTACGTGCCTTACAAGCTTTACGTAAAAATGTGCATAAAAAGTAAGATTTTTAGTCAAATTTTAACCAGCTAGTTAAATTAAATCAAGGCGGCTTTTGCCGCCTTTTTTATTACAGTGTAAAATAGCCCTATGAAAATCAGTATAATTATTTTAGCTGCAGGCCTTGGCAAAAGAATGTGTTCTTCTTTGCCTAAAGTAATGCACCCCATTGGGGGCAAGCCCATGCTTGCTCATTTATTATGCACAGCGCGTGCGCTTTCGCCGACGAATATCTATGTCGTACAAAATGCGCTTTCCCCTGTTTTATCTGAGTTTTTTAGCTCAGAAAAAGGCATTACCTGGGTTACCCAAGCTCAGCAATTAGGCACAGCAGATGCCGTAAAAGCCGTCATCCCTCACTTGAGCGCGAGAAAAGCAGAAGACGAGTATGTGCTGATTTTATGTGGCGATACGCCTTTGGTCTCGGTTGAATTATTAACCCGCTTTTTATCTGATTTAGATCAAAATAAAAATTCACAGAATACTATCGGGTTTATTAGCACAAATGTAGATAATCCCACCGGTTTAGGGCGAGTGATTCGCAATGAGCAAAATCAAGCGGTTGCTATTGTAGAAGAACGAGATGCCACTGATTCTATTCGGACTATATCAGAAGTTAATTCTGGTATCTTAGCTTTATCTACTGCTTTGTTAAATAAGCTGTTACCCAAATTATCAAACCAAAATGCTCAAAAAGAATATTATTTAACAGACTTGATTCAATTAGCGGTTGCACAGGGGATCTCCATTACCACCACCCTTGCGCCCATTTCATCAGAAGTAATGGGGGTGAATACGCGTCATCAACAAGCTGAAGTGGAACGTTTTTATCAACAAAAACAAGTGCAAGAAATCATGGAAAAGGGCGCTTGTGTGCTTGATCCAAACCGAGTAGACATTCGCGGTGTGTTAAATTGTGGTACAGATGTATTAATAGATATCAATACGATATTTGAAGGGAATAATACTTTAGGCGCTAGAACTAAAATTGGAGCGCATTGTATATTAATAAATTGCGATATTAGCGAAGACGTTGAAATATTACCGTTTAGTTTTTTATCTGGTGTGAAAATAGGGAAACACTGTCAAATTGGTCCTTATGCCCGTATTCGACCAGACACCGTATTAGCAGATAGCGTTAAAATTGGTAATTTTGTTGAAGTGAAAAAAAGCCACATTGGCACGGAATCTAAAATCAATCATTTAAGTTATGTGGGTGATGCGGTGATTGGCGCATCCGTAAATATTGGCGCAGGCACCATTACCTGTAACTATGATGGCCTGTTTAAACACCAAACCATTATTGAAGACGATGTGCACATTGGCTCAGACACGCAATTGGTGGCCCCTGTTATTATTCGAAAAGGCACCACCATTGCAGCAGGCAGTACGGTTACGCGAAACACAGAGGCCGGTAAACTGACGTTGACGCAAGATCTAAACCAGCGCGTGATTGAAAACTGGGTTCGTCCTATTTCTTCAGAACGCAAAAAAAGTAAAGAATAAGAGGTTGATATGTGCGGCATAGTTGGCGCGGTTTCATTAAGAGAAATTGCCCCTGTTTTAGTAGAGAGTTTATCAAGGCTCGAATATCGGGGTTATGATTCTGCTGGTTTGGCTATTTTAAATGCAGGCAATATTCAACGCCTTCGCACCACAGGCAGAGTTGAAAAATTAAACAGCACCTTGTTGACCGCACCCCTTATCGGTACTACGGGGATTGCGCATACAAGGTGGGCCACGCATGGTGAACCCAGCGAAAATAATGCCCATCCCCATATGTTTCAAGACAGCCTTGCTTTGGTACACAATGGCATCATTGAAAATTACTTAGAGCGAAAACAATGGTTGCTGTCGAAATCCATTCATTGCGTATCCGAAACCGATTCAGAAGTGATAGTCCAATGTGTGGGGTTAAATTATCAGCAGTCGCATGATTTAATTCAAGCGGTTTCTCAAACCATTGAAACCCTCAAAGGGGCTTATTCTATTGCGCTCATCAGCAAAGCGGAGCCCGGCAGAATCGTGTGTGCCAGAAAAGGGGCACCTTTGGTTTTAGGGATTGGTGTACAAGAACATTTTATTGCCTCAGACATGTTAGCCTTAGTGCCTTTTACGCAAAAAATGGTGATATTAGAAGAAGGCGATATTGTTGATGTTTATCAAGATCGTTATCAAATTTATGATGAATTAGGTAAACCGGTCACCAGAGCCATTCGTGACTACCAATTTAGCAAAGAAAATTCAGAGCGTGGCGAATATCGCCACTTTATGCAAAAAGAAATTTTTGAGCAACCTGTCGCGATTTGTCAAACTTTGGCATCAAGATTGGGTCAAGCCGATATTTCTCCAAGCATTTTTGGTCATACTGCGGGGGCACTATTTGAGCAACTTCAATCGGTGCAATTAATTGCCTGTGGAACGAGTTATTATGCGGCGATGCTGGGTAAATTTTGGTTAGAAACCTACGTGGGCATTCATGCCGATGTGGATATTGCGAGTGAAATTCGATTTAAAAAAATCGTGCCTTTGCCAAACAGTTTATTGGTGAACATATCTCAGTCGGGTGAAACAGCTGACACGCTAGCGGCATTAAAAGCGATTGCACCGCAGTATCTTTCTACTTTAGCGATTTGTAATGTGCCTGAAAGCGCTTTGGTGAGAGCCTGTGAACAAGTATTACTAACACACGCGGGCCCTGAAGTTGGGGTGGCGTCGACCAAAGCGTTTACCGCACAATTAACCGGATTATTATTGTTGGTTGGGGCGTTGCTCAGTTTAAAACCCAATAAAAAACAAGAACTCGAAACGTTGTTATCCAGTTTAAGATCATTACCGGTGTACATCGAATCGGTTTTAAAACTAGATAAAGACATTGCCAAATTAGCAGAACGTTTTTGTGAAAAACAACATGCGTTATTTTTAGGGCGGGGCGATTTTTATCCCGTGGCCTTAGAAGGCGCTTTAAAATTAAAAGAAATTTCTTATATTCATGCAGAGGCTTATCCTGCAGGTGAATTAAAACATGGGCCTTTAGCGCTAGTCGATAGATTTATGCCCGTGGTGGCACTGTGTCCTCAAAACGAGTTGTTTTCTAAAATGAAATCGAGTATTCAAGAAGTATTAGCCCGAGGCGGCGAAGTATTTGTATTTACCACTGAAGGTACCGAGTGGGATGAAAAAGTAACGCCTATCTATTTGCCCAATGTGCCAGCGTGTATTGCGCCTATTGTGTATACGATCCCCTTACAGTTATTGGCGTATCATGTTGCATTGCTTAAAGGCACCGATGTGGATAGACCGAGAAATTTAGCCAAATCCGTTACTGTAGAATAATTATGTGCGGTCGATTTGCTTTAAAAACAACCGAAGCAGAATTACGCGCCCATTTTTTAATTCGCAATAGTTTTGTATTTAAAGAAAAATATAATATTGCGCCTACGCAACTGATTCCTGTTGTGGTGTTGGATAAATTCAATCAGCCAGAACTGGTTTTTATGCGTTGGGGATTTGTGCCCAGTTGGCAAAAAGAGCCTAGCGGACCCGGATATATTAATGCTCGATTAGAAACCATTTCAGAAAAACCCACATTTAAGCAGGCTTTTGCACAAAAAAGGTGCCTTATTCCGGCTTCTGGTTTTTATGAATGGCAACTTGTGCAACAAAGAAAACAACCCTTTTTTATTTATTTAAAACAGGCGTTATTATTTGGTATGGCGGGGATCTGGTCATCGCCTGCCACATCGGATTTATTTTCGACTTGTGCTATTTTGACGCAACCCACTCAGCCTGAAACCAAAATGGCAGAAATTCATGAGCGCATGCCAGTAATCGTGCCCCCTGCGGGATATTCTGCTTGGCTGAACCCTCGTACTAAAGTGTCCGATATTTCCGCTGTTTTATCTCCTCAAGAAACACAAATGGGCATCTTTCCCGTTTCCATGCAGGTAAATTCTCCGCAATTTGATCATGCAGATTGTTTGCGCCCCCTATCTTAAAATGATTAGGGCTTTACTTCATGTGGTCACGTTGGCATAATCGCCGGCTGGATGTAAATGGGAGCAGATCATGTCTTTAAAAAAAGCAACAAAAAAAGCGAAAAAAATTGATACCAAAACAAGCATGAAAAAGACCTTAGAAAAAGTTAAGGCCATTAAAGAAAAACAATCCCGAGTTGAAATATTGCAAGAAATTGCCGATCAAACCAATTTAAAACGCGTTGATGTAGAAGCTGTATTTACTGAGATGGCTAAATTGATCAGGGCGCATTTAAGAAAATCTGGCTCTGGTGAAATCATGATTCCTAAGCTTGGGGTAAAGATTCGGAAGATTCGTCGTAAAGCCACGAAGAAAAGAAAAATGGTGAGTCCTTTAACCGGTAATGAAGTTGAAATCGCGGCTAAGCCTGCGAGAGATGATGTGAAGGTCATCGCCCTAAAAACGTTAAAAGAAACGGTTTTAGATTAACCTAACTATTTAGACATTATAAGGGCACAGGTAAGCTGCGTAGGCGTCAAGCTTAAATATCGCATTCCCTACGTACCGCGGACAAGCCGCGGTACGTAGAGAAAACACAGGCAACTTGTGTCCCTACAAATCGAGATCTTTGCGTATCCTTACTGATTTTAAAGTGATATAGGGCCGCGTGACATGTTCGGAAGCAGTCCATCTTGATAGATTCACATCTGAATAAAAAAGAAAGTTTCCTGAATATTCCTTGTTTTTTAACTTATTAAATTTGTCAATCCGTTGATAACCATTCATGACTCGGATAGACTCCGATCCTTTAGTTTTTAGCGTGAGCACTAAATAATAAGGGATGTCCAGATGAATTCATCGTCACCTCTAAAAAAATCTAATAATCTCATTAAAGCGATTGGGATGTACTCGGTAGCTGTTTTCTTTTATTTTTATGAGTTTTTACTCAGGGTTGCGACCCAGCCATTACAGCCTCAATTAGAAAGAGATTTTAATATTGATTATGCTGATTATGGTAAGTTGGCCGCCTTTTATTTTTATTCTTATGCTTTGCTGCAATTGCCCATTGGGGCTTTTACCGATAAGTTTGGTCCAAGGCGTTTATTGACCTTTGCTATTTTATTGTGTGCGGGTTCTACCTTATTATTTGCCCAAACCCACGATTTTAATATTGCTTGCTTTTCTCGACTCTTAATTGGGGCAGGATCGGCTTTCGCTTTTATCAGTTGTTTAAAAATTGCCACCGTTTGGTTTCCCAGCCAGTGGTTTCCCATTATCTCAGGCTTAACTTTGGCCATTGGCTCAGCGGGGCCAGTTGTGGGCGGAGGGCCTATTGCCCTGATGTTAGATTATATGGACTGGCGTCAACTGATGACCTGGATAGGGTGGGTAGGATTGGTGCTTGGGGTCATTTCTTGGCTAGTGATTCGAGACCATAATCCCTTACAACCGCATTTAACCCGTCAGAAATCAGACGAGAATGGTCGTTTGGGTTTTTGGGATTGTATGTTACATGTGGTTAAGCGACCTGAAAATTGGTTGGTGGGCGGTTATGCTTTTTTAGCGACCGCACCGACGGACGCTTTTGGTGGTGCCTGGGGTGCCCTCTTTTTAAGAGATGTGCATGGGATAAATAATATTGATGCCAATTGGGCTGCCACCATGACTTTTTTAGGGATGGTTTTTGGTAGTCCATTAATGGGTTGGTCTTCTGATATGCTCAGAAGCCGTCGTATTCCGATGGCAATAGGCGCAGTCTTATCGGGGTTGATTTTATGTGGGTTGATTTACTACCCGTATATCAGTGCAATTACCGCCACGATATTATTTTTCTTTTATGGGGTCTTCGGTTCCTATATATTATGTTTTGTGGTGGCAAGAGACATTAACCTTCCGTTGTATGTAGGTGCAACCGTTGGGTTTATTAACTTTATGTCTATGCTAGGGAGTGCCATTCTCACCCGAATTTTGGGCCCCTTACTCGATTCGGTTAGAGATGGTGCGGTAGATTACACGGCGGCACATTATCATAAAGTGTTTATTATTTTGCCGCTGTTTTATGCTGTGAGCGCTTTTGTTGTGATCCCCCTAATTCGAGAAAGCTTTGGCAAGCATAAACCTTAATTTGATATGAGAACAAAATGGAATCAATGGAAAGCGCCTTAAACGATATTCAGTTGCAAGCCGCCACTTCACCGGCAAGAGCATTAAGACTGCTTGCAGGAGCAGGGTCGGGCAAAACCCGGGTTTTGGTTTATCGCATGGCGTGGTTATTTAAGGAAAAACAAGTTCCACCCAATCGTATTTTGGCAGTGACTTTTACCAATAAAGCTGCCAATGAAATGAAAGCGCGCCTCCAAGATTTGATTGGTCCGACAGGACATCATCTTTGGGTAGGCACGTTTCATGGTATCGCCAATAGGGTATTGCGTTTGCATGCCCATCAAGTAGGGTTAGACGAATCTTTTCAAATTATCGATTCAGATGATCAGCTACGCTTAATTACGCGCATTATTCGAGCCCAAGAACTCGATGAAGAATTATACGAGCCTAAACGTATTCAAGGGTATATTAACCGTCAAAAAGACGAAGGTCGACGTGCGCAACACACCCAAATGGTTTCTCGAGATGCAGAATTATTTCAAAGCATTTATCAGCGTTACGAAAATCATTGTGTTCAAAATGGCATTGTTGATTTTGCGGAATTATTACTTAAAGTATATGAACTGTGGCGAGATAACCCCGAGATTTTAGCAGAATATCGGTTTCGTTTTTTACAGGTGTTGGTCGGTGAATGTCAGTAAACCATTCCTCTTCAACACGATTGGTTAAGATTGTTAATTGGACCAGAAAACGCCAGCACAGTGGTGGGTGACGACGATCAATCTAATGATGGCTGGAGAGGCGCAAAGGTTGAAAACATCCAACGGTTTAAGCAAGATTTCCCCGATGAAATCACCATTCGATTAGAACAAAATTATCGTTCCTCTGGTGTTATATTAGAAGCAGCGAATGCGCTCATTGAAAATAATCAGGCTCGCTTGGGTAAAAATTTATGGACCAAAGGTGATCCAGGTGAACAGATCACTTTATATGGCGCCTTTAATGAAGTAGACGAAGCCAGATTTATGGTCGATAGGCTACAAAAATGGTTGGCGCTTCATCCCGAATCCACTTTTAGCGATGTGGCGATGTTATATCGCTCAAACGCCCAGTCTCGCGTATTAGAGCAAGCCTTAAGACAAGCTAATATTCCGTATCGCATATATGGTGGCTTGCGGTTTTTTGATAGAGCTGAAATCAAAGATGCCTTAGCCTATCTTAAACTCTTAATTCATCCTAAAGATGATTTAGCTTTTGAAAGGATTGTGAACATGCCCCCCAGAGGCATTGGCGAAAGAACCTTAGACAATATTCGACAAATCGCCACCTTAAAAACCGTTTCACTTTGGGAAGCCTCAGCAGAATATGCCGAAACCGCTTCGGGTAAAATCAGAAATGGCCTCAATCGATTTTTCTCAATCATTGCTTCTTTACAAGCCTTGTTGGCTAATGTGCCTTTGTCTGAATTAATTGATCAAGTGATTAAATTATCCGGATTATTTGAATATTTGCAACAACAACCCGGTGAACGTCAACAATTTAGAATTGAAAACTTAAAAGAGTTGGTGACGGCATCTGCTCAATTTAGTACGCAACTAGAACAAGAAAACAGCGTTCAAGCGTTGCCTTCTTTTCTGGCTGAAGTTGCGCTGAATGCAGGGGATGAAAATAACGAAAAAGAAGCGAATGGCAAACCGACAGCCATGGTAAGTTTAATGACGCTGCATTCGGCGAAAGGCTTAGAATTTAATTTGGTATTTTTAACGGGCCTTGAAGAAGGTTTATTTCCCCATCATCGTTGTGCCAATGTAAGCGAATTGCTCGAAGAAGAAAGACGATTGTGTTATGTGGGCATTACGCGCGCGCGTCAAAAAATATTTATTACCTATGCCGAAAAAAGAGCGTTTGCCGGCATGAATGGGTCAAAACGGCCTTCGCGTTTTATTCAAGAAATCCCGCGCCATTTAATCAAAACCGAAAGCATGGTCTCGAATGTATCGTATCCTAAGTATGCCGATAAGCCCTACAATCAAGCAAAAGGTTTATTTGCTAGTCCCAAAACAGGAAACAGTCAGTATGCTTTAGGCAGTAGAGTCAGCCACCCTAAATTTGGTGAAGGGGTGATTATTCAAGTAGAAGGCGATGGGGAAATGGCCCGCATTCAAATTAATTTTATAGAACATGGCATCAAATGGCTGGTGTCTGCTTACGCTAATTTAAGCATCATGGGCACACGGAGTACGACTTTATAATTTCATGGATAAAAAAAGCAAAGCCCTAGTGTCAGATCTCGTTTTAGACACAGAGATAAAAGGAACCGTCTCACGCGTCACTTATTATCAAGCTGACACGGGTTTTTCTGTTTTAAAAGTGAAGCTGGCTAAAAAAAATGATCCTGTTTCCGTCATCGTTCAATCCGGGCAGATTTACGAAGGCGAACCCATTACCGCTAAAGGCAAATGGGAAAATCATAAAACCCATGGTATGCAGTTCAAAGCCCAATTTGTCGAAACCAGTATGCCTACACAATTATTGGGCATAGAAAAATATTTATCTAGCGGATTAATCAAAGGCATTGGGCCAGGTTATGCGAAAAAAATTATCGATAAATTTGGCCAAAAGGTCTTTGAGGTTATCGATCAAACCCCGCATCTTCTGCAAGAAATCACCGGAATAAGTGGCGCACGATACGATAGTATTTTGGCCTCGTGGGAAAATCATAAAGCCATTCGTGAAATCATGGTTTTTTTACAAACCCATGGCATGGGCGTATCCAAAGCCAACAAAATATATAAAACTTATGGTCAAAAGGCCATTAAAGTTATTGAAAAAAATCCCTATCAATTAGCCAAAGACATTCATGGCATAGGCTTTAAAACAGCTGACACCATGGCTCAAAGTTTGGGTATTCCTAAAGATTCGGTGATTCGTGCGCATGCGGGTTTACAATATACGCTGTTACAAGGCTTAAGTGACGGTCATTGTGGCTTACCCAAAGAAAAATTATTATTAGAAGCCGAAAAATTATTAACTATTCCGGAAAGCGTACTACAAGAAGGCCTTGCCGTAGGGTTATCAGAAAAAAGCTTAATCGAAGACACCAAAGATAATATCCCGGTCATTTTTTTGTATTATTTATGGCACTATGAAAAAACCATTGCCAAAATTATTACTGCCTTGGTTTGTCAAAAACCCAAATGGCAAAATTTAAAAACCAAACCGGCTATTGAATGGGTAGAAACCCATTTAAAATTAACGTTGTCCGAGGGCCAAAAAGATGCTATTCGAAAATTAATCGATTCTAGGCTGATGGTGATCACCGGTGGCCCGGGCGTGGGTAAAACCTCTGTCATACAATCTATTATTCAAGTTCTTAAAAAAGAATCGGTGAGAATACTTTTAGCTGCGCCTACGGGCAGAGCCGCCAAGCGCATGACAGAAGCAACCGGCCTGCCGTCTAAAACCTTGCATCGTCTATTAGAAACAGAAGGCAAAGGCGGGCAGTTTCAACGGAATGAAGACCATCCCTTAGAGGGTGATTTATTAATTATTGATGAAGTGTCGATGGTCGATGTCCCCATGTTACGGTCTGTGTTGCTTGCCTTGTCTAAAAACATGAGTGTGATTTTGGTAGGCGATGTCGATCAATTGCCTTCCGTGGGGCCAGGCCAAGTTTTAAAAGATTTAATTGAGTCCGATAAAGTGCCTGTTTGCAGGTTAACGCAAATATTTCGTCAGGCGAAAACCAGCCATATTATTACAAACGCTCATGCGATTAATCAAGGCAACATGCCCGATTTGGCAGACAAAACAGGCATAGAAACTGATTTTTATTTTGTGTCGGCTAAAACACCTGAAGAATGCCAACATAAATTATTAAAAATGGTCAAAGAAAGAATACCGCAAAAGTTTGGATTTAACCCTTTGTCTGATATTCAAGTTTTAACCCCAATGAATCGAAGCAGTTTGGGGGCTCAAAGTTTAAACCAATTATTGCAGCAAGCGCTGAACCCTCGAATAGTGACAGCCTCGCATTGGGTAGAACGTTTTGGCACGCGCTTTTATGTGGGTGATAAAATCATCCAAACAGCCAATAATTATGATAAAGATGTGTTCAATGGAGATGGCGGGATCATCAAATCGATTGACAGTGAAACCAAAGAGGTGCTCATTGAATTTGATGGCCGCGAAATACAGTATGATCTAGATGAACTGGACGAAATTTCTTTGGCTTATGCTTTAACCATTCATAAATCGCAAGGCAGTGAATATCCGGTTGTCGTGATTCCGATTATGATGCAGCATTATATGATGCTAAAAAGAAATTTATTATATACCGGCATCACCAGAGGAAAAAAATTAGTGATTTGTGTGGGTGAAAAACGTGCCGTTGCGATGGCGGTAAAAGGCCAAGAAAAATTAGCCCGATGTAGTAAATTAAGAGAATGGTTGGAGCTAGCTGAGTGAAAAAAGAACCGATTGTATTAGTAGATGGCTCCTCGTATTTATTTAGAGCTTATCATGCTCTTCCGCCTCTCATGAATTCCAAAGGCCAGCCTACCGGTGCAGTCTATGGCGTGGCAAATATGTTAAAAAAATTATTAGCAGAATACCCCACACACCATGTTGCCGTGGTTTTTGATACCAAATCTAAAAATTTTAGGAATGAAATCTATCCAGACTATAAAGCCAATCGACCTGAGATGCCGGAAGAATTGGCCAGTCAAATAGCGCCTTTACATGAACTGATTAAAGCCATGGGTATCCCTCTAATTGCCATTGAAGGCATTGAAGCAGACGATGTGATTGGCACATTGGCAAAATATGCCCTCACTGATCTCAGGCAGGTGATTATTTCAACGGGCGATAAAGATTTTGCCCAGCTGGTTGCCCCAGGTATTACTTTAATTAATACGATGTCGAATTCTCGTTTAGACGAAGCAAGTGTATTAGAAAAATTTGGCGTGCGTCCCGATCAAATTATCGATTATTTGGCTTTAATGGGTGACACCGTAGATAACGTGCCGGGTGTGCCAGGGGTGGGGCCTAAAACTGCCGTAAAATGGTTACAGCAGTACCATACGCTAGATAATTTGATTATCCATGCTGATGAAATTAAGGGCAAAATTGGCGAAAAATTTAGAGAAAAAATTGATTATTTGCCTTTGGCAAAAAAATTAGTGACCATTCATCACGATATGCCCTTATCTTTAACCATGGACGATTTGCTCACAAAGCCAAAAGACGTTGATAAATTACGTGAATTATTTACGCAGTTAGAATTTAAATCGTGGCTAAAAGAAATTGAGGGTAGTTTAGCCCATTCAGCTCAAAATCTTGAAATAATTCAAAATCCCATTGAAAAAATTTATCACGTTATTTATACCCAGGCTGAACTCGATAATTTAATTACCCTTTGTGAAAAGCGCAAAAAATTTGTATTAGATACCGAAACAGACAGCGTTTTTGCGTTAGAAGCTAATTTGGTGGGCATCTCTTTATCCTATCAATCAGGACAAGGGGCTTATATTCCCATGGCGCATGACTATGAAGGCGCTCCAGTTCAATTAGATAAAACAACCGTGCTCTCTAAAATTAAAAAATTAGTCTCTGATCCAGAAAATGTATTGATCGCTCAAAATTTAAAATATGATGCGCAAGTTTTATTCAATAGTGATATTGAAATAAAATCTCAGACTTTTGATACTATGTTGGCATCTTACGTATTACAAAGTTCAGGTACCCGTCATGATATGGATACTTTAGCAAAAAAATACTTGGGTTATACCACCATTAGTTTTGAAGACGTTGCCGGCAAAGGCGTAAAACAAAAAACGTTTAATCAAGTTGAGCTTGAAGTTGCCGGTCCTTATGCTTGTGAAGATGGGGATATTACGTATCGGTTATACGAAGGGTTTATTGAAAATTTAGGGCACTCAGTTAAGCAACAATGGGTATTTGAGCATATCGAAATGCCTTTAGTGTCTGTTTTGACCAAAATGGAGCGGCATGGGGTGGCCATTGATGTGGCAAAGCTCAATCAGCAATCCGAAGAGCTAGGCCTTAAAATTAAGCACCTTGAGGAACAGGTTTACCATGAAAGTGGGCAAATGTTTAATTTGGGCTCGCCTAAACAATTGCAAGAAATATTATACGATAAACTAGGGTTGCCTGCTTTAGAGAAAACCCCAACAGGTCAGCCCTCGACTTCAGAATCGGTATTACAACAATTAAGTGATTATCACGTTATTCCTAAATTAATTTTAGAATATCGCAGTTTGAGCAAATTAAAATCGACTTATACCGATAGGTTGCCAGAACAGATTTTTGAAAAAACAGGTCGAATACATACTTCTTATCAGCAAGCGGTCACCGCAACAGGCCGGTTATCCTCTTCCGATCCGAATTTACAAAATATCCCTATACGAACAGAAGAAGGGCGAAAAATTCGCCAAGCGTTTGTCGCTGAACCAGGCTGGACCTTAATTTCAGCAGATTATTCTCAAGTAGAATTACGGATTATGGCCCATTTATCCAAAGATAAAGGGCTGATTCAGGCTTTTAAAGATAATCAAGACATTCACCGTTGCACGGCGGCAGAAGTATTTGGCGTAGAAAGAGCTGAGGTCACCGATTTGCAAAGACGTCATGCCAAAGCCATTAATTTCGGTTTATTATATGGCATGTCTGCTTTTGGGCTGGCCAAACAAATTCATGCTTCTAGAGAAGAAGCACAACGTTATATTAATCAATATTTTCAACGTTATCCGGGTGTAAAAATTTACATGGATGAGATTCGCGCCAAAGCCAAACAGCATGGTTTTGTCGAAACCTTGGTTGGCCGAAGATTATATTTGCCTGAAATTAATTCAAAAAACAGGATGCGCCAACAGGCTTCAGAAAGAGCGGCAATTAATGCACCGATGCAAGGCACCGCGGCGGATTTAATTAAACTGGCGATGATTCATTTGCAAACCTGGATTGATACGGTGCCAGATAGAATCAAAATGGTTTTACAAGTGCACGATGAATTAGTCTTTGAGGTAAAACAAGATTTTACGTTAGAAGCCAGTGAAATGATTCGAGAACAGATGACCCATGCTTTAGCATTAGAAGTGCCTCTTGAAGTATCGATAGGGGTAGGACCCAATTGGGATGAGGCGCATTAAGAGGGTGCCCGAAGGGTGAGGGGGATTTATATAATCATGAGGGTAAAAAGATGAATAGGATTCAAAAAGCGAGCTTACTTTTAATATTATTATGTTCATTTTCTATTCAGGCCTTCGAAAAGAAAAAACTCCCTGTTTTACCGCCTGAGTTTTTATATGAAAATCAGCCGATTGAACCGGCTTGTTTTTATCAGCTGGTAGGTGAAGAACGCACCAAAGAAATTGATTTAAGTACTCATGTTTGTCAAAATACCACAACGGAATTTGATACCAAACAAATTCCTGATGGATTGTTAGGGTATCATTTGGTTGATGAAACCCCCACCATGTCTCAACCCTATATTTATTATCGCTTAATTGGTCAAAAAGAACCTAAAACTTTACCTGTGTATTATGTTGAACTTCAATGGTCCGGCGGGGGCACGGGTAATTTTAAAGAATTAATTTTGGTTCAAAAAAAGCAAAATAAATTAAAATTAGTAGAAACCATTGCTTCTGGCGACAGATGTTTTGGTGGTGTGACCCATATTCAATATAAAAATGAGCAATTAAAATATGCTCAAAATTTAACGTCTGCGGAATTCGGTCGTCAATTAGGGTTTAATGAAAACGACATTGAAAAACTGGGCTTAAAAGACTGTGCGGTATGTTGCATTGGGTTACTTCATCAGCAAGACGGAAAAATAATGAGTATGTCGTTGAATGCATTTGATGGGGAAGATTTAAATAGTCTGGCTGGCACGTGTTTTAGTCAAGCACTTTTGCCGTTATTAAGCACACACCAAAAAGAATTAACTCTGGATAATGCTAAAGAATTGGCGCAAAAAATAAGAAAAGAGTGTTTATAAGGCATTAGATTAAGAGGGCACACACAAGGATTGGCACTTTGGCCGGCACAGAGGCCGGCCACTACAAAATCAGTGCCTTTAATTATATATGTCGAAGATACTGCAGTCTTGTAGTGGCCGGCCTCTGTGCCGGCCAGTGTATATTCGTTGATTATTTAATCTTGGCCTTTATGCATCGTATGTGTCCATTTTTTTAGGATGGAATATAATTTTTAAATGGTTTGCTAGCGAGGGATCTATGCTTAAATTTTGCGGTGTTATTTTTTTAGCGTCTCATTTATTATGTGGTGCTGTTTATGCTAATGAGCATAGCGAAAAAACAGATTTTAGAAATTATGAAGAAGCACCAGCGCATGTAAAAGCATTTTATAAAGCACAACACACAAACCAGACTTTGGCTTTTTCAAAAAACAAATTCCAAGAATATAAGCAATTAAATCACGGCACGTATGGCATTTGGGAAACCTTAGAATTGCTCAGTACCTTGAAAGATGAGAGTGATCCGGATTTAGATTTGCCTCAAATTCAACATGCCCTTCAAACAGCAGAAGCCATGAGGCGGGCAAATCAACCTGATTGGATGATACTAACAGGTTTAATTCATGATTTAGGCAAAATGCTGTCTTATTTTTGCGAACCACAATGGGCTGTTGTCGGGGATACTTATCCTTTAGGGTGCCAATTTTCAAATAAAATAGTCCATGCAGACTATTTTAAAGATAACCCCGATTTTCATCATCCGCTTTACCAAAAAAAATTGGGAATTTATAAAAAAGAAGGGATAGGGTTAGACAAAGTTGTGATGACATGGGGTCATGACGAATATCTTTATCAAGTGGTTAAAGATCAATCGACCTTACCCGAACAAGCTAAATTTATTATTCGATATCATTCTTTTTATGCCTTGCATAAAGAAGGCGAATATCAATATTTACTCAATAACCAAGATAAAAAACAATTGGCCTGGCTGAAAAAATTTAATGAGTATGATTTGTATTCGAAATCAGCCAAGCCTATTAATATTGCTGAAGTAAAACCTTATTACGAAAGCTTAATTAATCAATATTTTCCAGAGAAAAAAATTCGCTGGTAGGTTGTGTAACTGAGTATTTAAGGGATATTTGATTTAAAATCTATACAGTTTTATACTTGAACTATAAAAATGTATAGATTTTAGGCAAGTATCGTGTATATAAACAGAAACATTGAAGCGCAATTAATAAGTCTTTCGGCTCAATTCCCAGTTATAACGTTAGTTGGCCCAAGACAATCTGGCAAAACAACTCTGGCTAAAACTTTATTTCCAAACAAGCCTTACTTTAATTTAGATGATCCGGATAATTTAGCTCAAATTCAGTTAGACCCTAAAGGCGTGTTGTCTCAATATAAGGCTTCAGGCGTTATTTTTGATGAAGTGCAGCGAATGCCAGAATTACTTTCTTATATACAAGTGTTGGCGGATGAAGTTCAGTTACCAGGACATTTTATTATAACAGGGAGTAATCAGCTCGCTTTGGCTAATTCTGTCAGTCAATCTCTTGCCGGAAGAACGGCGATTTTATCTTTACTCCCTTTTTCGATTCAAGAATTAAAGCAGGCCAAACAATCCTTTTCTTATTCTGCTGATGAACTGTTAATAAAAGGTTTTTTCCCAAAAGTTTACACGAGCAATCAACAACCGAAAGATGTCTATAAATTTTATATTCAAACCTATATTGAAAGAGACGTTCGACAATTAATAAATTTAAAGGATTTAAGGATTTTTCAACAATTTTTGAAACTTTGTGCGGGAAGAATAGGCCAGGTGTTAAATGTCCATAGCCTTGCAAATGAATTAGGCTTGACGAGCAATACGATTAAAGAATGGTTTTCAGTATTAGAAGCATCTTATATTATTTATTTTTTATCGCCTTATTTTGAAAACTTTGGTAAACGAGTGATGAAATCTCCTAAGTTATATTTTACTGATGTAGGATTAGCTAGTTATTTGCTGGGGATTACTGAGCCAGATCAAATGGCGCGTGATCCTTTACGCGGCCAAGTTTTTGAAAATTTGGCTGTGATGGAACTCTATAAAACGATTTTAAATAATAATTTAAGTACAGAATTATATTATTTTAGAGATAATAATCTAAATGAAGTCGATGTGTTGTTTAAAAAAGAAGGTAAATTTGTTCCCATCGAAATAAAATCATCTCAGACGTTTCAAAAGCAATTTCTAAAGGGCCTGCAATATTTTCAAAAATTAGCCCCAGAGAAAGTAGACTTAGGTTATTTGATTTTCGCGGGGGAATCAGGCGCAATTTTACAAAAAACAAAGTTATTAAATTATCAAGAGATTGACAAAGTTTTAATTTAAAACTGAAACCATTCGGTTAACATATCTTGGGCTTGTTCAATGCCAATATTTTTTAAGGCAGAAAAAGTTTGAATGGTGATGACACCTTGATTGGTGCTTAATTTATCGCGAACCTGAATGAGCGTTTGGTTTGCTTGATTGCGAGATATTTTGTCACACTTGGTGAGCAAAATATGCACAGGTTTTTCTATAGAAGCAATAAAATCGAGCAAGGTCACATCGTTTTTGGTTAAAGGATGACGAATATCCATCATCAACACCACGCCATATAAACAGGCCCGTTCAGATAAATAGGTGTTTAAGATTTCTTGAATTTGTTGTTTAATGCGATCGGGAACATTGGCAAAGCCATATCCCGGTAAATCGACTAAGCGGCGCTCAGGGTCGAGTTCAAAATAATTGATTAATTGGGTACGGCCAGGCGTTTTGCTCTTTCTGGCTAGATGACCTTGGCTAACAATGGCATTTAGCGCCGAAGACTTGCCCGCATTCGAACGGCCAACAAAGGCAATTTCGATTCCGGTGTCAGGTGGGCTAAAGGCTAATGTAGGGGCGCTTTTTAGAAATGTAACTTTCTTGAAATCAATGGGTTCAACTTGCATGCTATATCAGTTATCAATTTGATTAGTAAATTTTGGATTCCATTGTACACTATCTGTACAAAAATGATTCAAAAAGGGTTGCGCCGGTTGACCATCTTAAAGGGTTATTGGTATAAGTTTGCACTCTTTTTTCAAGTTAGCAGCGCTGGAAGCAAAGCCAAATGCAAAATGTTATCAAAAAAATCTTATTGACTACTAGTTTAGTTACGTCACTTTTATTAAGTTTTTCTTATGTTACTGCCATTGCCAAAGGCGATGCAGAGGCGGGGAAGCAAAAATCGGGTGTTTGTGTTGCCTGTCATAATGTAGATGGAAACAGTACGGCCCCTGCGTGGCCTAAAATAGCGCAACAGCATGAACCCTATCTGATTAAACAGATTCAAGAAATTCGTAAAGGGGACCAGGGCAAGCGCCCTAATCCGGCTATGTATCCCTTTGTCGAGAAATTAACGGATCAAGACATAGAAGATTTGGCCGCCTATTTTGCCTTGCAAAAGCAAACCTCAGGTGAAGCCCAAAAAAGTCTCGCAGAAAAAGGCCGCAAAATTTATCATGGTGGCATTGTCACCAAAGGCGTACCCGCTTGTGCAGGGTGTCATGGCCCTAATGGCACTGGAAACAAGTTAGCAAATTTCCCAATGGTGAGTGGCCAACATGCAGAATATGCTGAGACTCAGCTTAAGACCTTTAGAACGGGGCAGCGCGCAAATGATACCAATGAAATTATGCGCACCATTAGTGCTAAAATGACAGATGAAGAAATCAAAGCAGTGAGTAGTTATATGTCAGGGTTACATTAGTCTTGCTTAATTAAAAAGGGTAAACACATGAACCGACATCCAAAAGCAAAAGCGTGGCTCATTATTTCGGGTTTTTTTGCGATTGCAGCCTCTTGTCTTTGGTCTGCACGCATCAACGCCATTACAGAAGATTTTCAAGAAGGCACGCATTATAAAAAATATGCGGCCAGTGTCTATGAAGTGCCAATTGTTGAAGAGCTGATGAAGCAAGACCCTCATAAAGTTAAAGTGCTCGAATTTTACAGTTATGCTTGTCATTGGTGTCAGCAAATTGAACCCAAGGTGTTGTCTTGGTCGGGCAAATTACCCGAGTATGTTCATTTTCAACGGATCCCCGTTAATTTTCAGCCCAGCTGGCGTCCCTTAGCGAAAATTTATTTTGCAGCAGAAAGCCTGCAGATATTAGATAAAGTCCATGAGCCTATGTTTGAAGCGGTGAAAGACGATAAATTAGCCAATACCAAAGACGAAACCATATTAGATTTTATGGGCACACTGGGTGTGGATAAAGTTGCCTTCAGTAAAGCCTATCATTCTTTTGCCGTAGACAGTAAAACAAGATGGGCGAATAATTTAGCGGTCAGTTTTAAAGTCGTTGCTATTCCCACCTTTGTGGTCGTTGGCCCTAAAGAAGCGTTTTATACCCAAACAGGGTTAGCAGGGGATGAAAGACAGCTGTTAGAAGTGCTTAATTTTTTAATTAAAAAACAGAAAGCTGCCATTTAGTGTCATGGTGTAAAAATCGCGAGCAATTCTTTCACTGGCACGCGGTTCTTAGGGTCACAACTGATGGTGCGATTGACCTCAAAAGAAACAATCTGGGCTTGTTTATAAAGATCTTGCGTAAAATCGGTATCGTGATTACTGATAATAACCGTTGCCCCTAACCCTGAAAGCTGTTGTGCAAAGTGGGCTAATTCAAGCTGTTTGTGCTCATTGAATATTTCACCCGCATATTGCGTAAAACGCGCTGTTTGATTAAGCGGCACATAGGGCGGGTCGCAATAGATCATCAGATTAGGGGGTAATTTCCCTGTTTTGATTTTGGTGATAAGCCCCTTAAAAAATTGCCCAAAATCCAAATGAGAAAAGTGGGCTTTTTTCGCTTTTTTAGCAAAATAGTGCAATTCTTTTTCGGGAAAATAAGGGTTAAGATATTCTCCAAAGGGTACATTAAATTGCAAAGCTTGGTTATATCGACATAAGCCATTGTAGCCATGTCGATTTAAATATAAAAATAGCACACTGCGTTCAAAAGCACAGGTGCTTTGGTTAAATTGTTGCCGGTGAGCGAGGTAACTTTTCTTTTGGTTATATTTAGGCTGAAATAATTTTTGGGCTTCTAGGATAAAATCAGCGCTATTTTTTTTTAATATGGTGTGTAAATTAATTATGTCTTTGTTTAAATCGTTTAAAATAAATTTTGAATAGGGCGCATTAAGAAAAACCGCGCCTGCGCCCACAAAGGGTTCTACTAATAGAGCGTTATCATGTTGCTCAAAGTAAGTTCTAATTAAGGGCATCAACCGAAATTTACCCCCTGCCCATTTTAAAAAGGGTCGAGTACCTGTAGGAGAGTTAGTTGTCATTTCGAATAAGTCCAGTTATATTCCCTGCCCGCGAAGGGAGAACGCATTATGTCAATTGCCATAGCTTATAGTCGTGCCAGTCAGGGTATTCATGCCCCATTAGTGACCGTAGAAACGCACTTATCCCCGGGTTTGCCAAAGATCAACATTGTGGGGCTGCCAGAAGAAGAAGTCAAAGAAAGTCGGGAACGTGTGCGTTCGGCCATTATTAATGCCGGGCTGAATTTTCCGAGTTGTCGAATCACCATTAATTTGGCACCGGCCGATTTGCCTAAAGAAGGGGGGCGATTTGATTTGCCGATAGCCTTAAGTATTTTAGCCGCCTCACAACAGATCCCAAGTGAAATTTTACATGAATATGAATTTGCCGGAGAGTTGGCATTAAGTGGTGAACTTCGTGCGATTAAAGGCGTATTGCCCTTTGCACTGGAAACGTCTAAAGCAGGCAGGCATTTATTCATTCCTGAAAGTAACATACTTGAAGCAACGCTGATAGAAAAACTCAAAGTGTATCCGGCCTCTGACTTGCTTCGAATTTGCGTTCATCTAACAGGCAATGATCCCATTGCGTGCTCTGTTGTAAGGCCTGCAAATCTTGAGACCTTGAATGAAGATAGGGTAGATTTTAAAGACGTTGCTGGCCAAAAACACGCAAAAAGAGCCCTAGAAGTGGCTGCTGCAGGTGGCCATAGTGTGCTCATGGCAGGCCCTCCTGGCACAGGTAAAACCATGATGGCAATGCGCTTACCCACTATTTTGCCTCAGTTAGATGAAGATGATGCGCTTGAAGTGGCTGCCATAAAATCGCTCTCTTTAAATGGCTTTGATGCGTCTGAGTGGCGAGAAAGACCTTTTCGTTCTCCGCATCATACGGCTTCGGCAGTTGCTTTAGTTGGGGGCGGCAGAACACCTCGGCCGGGCGAAATTTCTTTGGCACATAATGGCGTGTTATTTTTAGATGAGTTACCAGAATATGATAGAAAAGTATTAGAAGTGTTGCGTGAACCCATTGAATCTGGTCGAGTGATGATTTCAAGAGCAAATCACCAAACAGAATTTCCCGCAGCATTTCAACTGATTGCGGCGATGAATCCCTGTCCTTGTGGTTATTTATCCGATCCTAAACGCAGTTGCCAATGTACAGTTGAGCAAATTAATCGTTATCGAAATAAATTGTCAGGCCCACTCATGGACAGAATTGATATGCACATTGAAGTGCCCAGTTTAAAGTCTACTGAGCTGAGCCAACAAACCGAAGTGCCTGAAAGCAGTGAAGTGATCCGTGAGCGGGTTGTTTTAGCCCGAGCGCGTCAGTTAAAACGCGCAAAGCAAATTAACGCGAAATTAGGCACACGCCAAATTAAACAATTTTGTCACATTGAGCAAACCGAACGCGATTTTTTGCAAGCAGCCATTGAAAAACTAGGCTTATCAGCAAGGGCGTATCATCGTGTTTTAAAAGTTGCCAGAACGATCTGCGATTTAGAAGGTAAAGAAAATATAGAAAAAAACCATTTATTTGAGGCCTTGTCATATAGACGACTCGACAGAAATGTGAGTCATTCATAGCGCTCTACGTACCGCGCTTCATGCGCGGCACGTAGAGGGGAAGCGGTTACCATACATGAATTTATTTAGCAGTAAAAAAGTAGTTAAGTAGTATGAATATAGAATTATTAAATCCCGTTCAACGGGTAGCCGTAGAATATTTTGATGGACCTTTATTGGTGTTAGCTGGCGCAGGGTCGGGTAAAACACGGGTGATCGCCAATAAAATTTATTATATTATTCATGAACTACAGATACCTGCCAGTAAAATTTTAGCCCTGACTTTTACCAATAAAGCGGCTAAAGAAATGGCTAAGCGTGTACAAAACAGTAAGGGCTTACATGTTTCTACTTTTCATCGGTTAGGTCTTACTATCATAAAAAAAGAATACGAAGCTTTAGGCTTAAAGCAAAACTTTACGTTATTTGACGAAGAAGATGGGTTAACGCAACTTCGTGCCATAGCAGATGAACATACTCCCCTTACGCAAGAAGGGTTAATGAAAGTTAAAAGTCAGATATCGCTTTGGAAAGGCGTACAATGTGCGCCCGAAGCAGCTATATTATCTGCTGAACCGGATTTACAAATAGCTGCTTTATATTATCAAGAATATCAAAATAGGCTAAAAATATTCCATGCAGTGGATTTTGATGATTTAATTTCCTTACCCGTTAATTTATTTAATGAACGACCCGATATCAAAGACAAATGGCAAGATAAATTTCGATATATTTTAGTCGATGAATATCAAGACACCAATGAAAATCAGTATCAATTATTAAAATTATTGTCGGGTGTCAGACAAGCTTTTACCGTGGTAGGCGATGACGATCAAGCCATTTATGCTTGGCGAGGCGCAAAAGCGGAAAATATCCAAACCCTAAAAGACGATTATCCTAATTTAAATATTGTCAAATTAGAACAAAATTATCGTTCGATGGGTAATATCTTAAATGCGGCCAATGCGCTAATTGCCTATAATCCTCATTTGGTTAATAAAAATTTATGGTCAGATAAAGCCAGTGGCGAAAAAATAAGGATCGTTGAAATTGATTCTGAACAAGATGAAGTACAATTTGTATTAGAAGATTTATTAAATCACCAGGCAAGCTTGCAAACCAAACTAGGCGACTATGCGATTTTATATCGCATGAATCATCAATCGCGTAGCTTTGAACAGGCTTTAAGACTACGTGGCATTCCCTATCAAGTGAGTGGCGGCACGAGTTTTTTTTCCAGAGCAGAAATAAAAGATCTGATTGCATATTTTAGATTAGTGTTTAACCCTGAAGACGACAGTGCTTTTTTCAGAATTGTGAATGTACCCAAACGAGAAGTAGGCCCGGCAACCTTAGAAAAATTAAGTGGATATGCCAAAGAGCGCGGCATGAGTTTATTGCATGCGTGTTTTGAGATGGGCTTAAATCAAATCTTGCCCCCTAACATGGTCGCGCGTTTATTTCAGTTTGCCAGTTTAATCGAAACGTTTGAGCAAGAAGCCAACGCAGCAGATCAAACAGATGCTGAAATTATGACTAAAATCAAAGCATTTTTAGAAGAACTGGGTTATGAAAATTGGCTAAACGAAACGGCACAAACACCGGAAAATGCCAAAAAGAAACTAGAAAACGTCCAATTTTTCTTAGACTGGATGGCAAGGATTCTAAAAAAACAAGCGGATAATCAAGATGACGTAACCTTAAAAGATGTTTTAAACAAAATGATGTTGTTAGATATTTTAGATAATCAGCAAAAAAACAATGCCGAAACCTTAAATTTAATGACATTACATGCTGCTAAAGGCTTAGAATTTAATCAAGTGTATTTAATCGGGATGGAAGAAGGGCTGTTGCCGCATAAAACCAGCTTGGCTGAAAATAAAGTCGAAGAAGAGCGCCGATTAGCTTATGTGGGGTTAACAAGGGCCATTGAGCGATTAACCTTAACGTACAATATTTCTCGAAACCAACATGGGCAGCGTGTCGAGCGCGAACCCAGCCGGTTTTTAGATGAAATCCCTGAAGAATTAATGGCCAGAGAATCGTTTAAAGCGATTGGGAACACCCCGGTCGATAAAACGCATTTAAGAAGCAAATTATCTGATTTAAAGGCGATGTTGGGGCAGGGATAGGCGCATATACAATTAATTTTTAGTTGATATGGAAGAATAACTTAATTAAAATAGGGGTGTGGTTAGTAGAGTTGCCGTAGTAGTAGGTAAGTGTGATGTTAAATGCTTACGAAAAGCACTTAAAAATTAAATCCCCCCAGTTGCCAAACGACTACGCGATCAATTTGATGTGGCTAAATCGAACGCTGGATGAAACCAAACCTTTTATTGATTCAAGCACAACCGAAGAAGATCTTGTTAAAAACTTCCTCAGTAAAGCAAACAAATGGAAAGAAACAAACCCCAATGCTGAGGTGGCTATTTGGTTTGACAGTAAATTTGTCTCATCACAAGCCCTTATTAACACCCGAATGGTCTTAGAAAAACAGGGATTTAATATAAAATTAAAAGATATTCAAGACATTGATATCGTCAAAAATAATCCCGATGCTTTTTCAGATAATATCCCTATTTATTATCGGGTTGATCTAATGAAATTAATCATTAGTCTTCATTCAATTGTCTCAGAATCCAAACAGGCCACTATATTTGCCGATTTAGAAGTGGGTGAATTACGCAAATCAAATGGCAAAACAACAGAAAGAATGACGCCCGAAGAATTATTCAGCGCTGACATCATGGAAAAACTTAATGAAATAGGTCTTCTGGTAATATCAAACAGCGGATATTTAGAAAATCAATTCTTACAACTGATAAATAAACCCGAAACCATAGAGGCCTTGAAGGTGTTTATTAATGCTAATCTGTCACGGGCCATCACGTCATTGAATTTAATTGCAAATGAACAAA
Source organism: uncultured Gammaproteobacteria bacterium (assembly GCA_902826485.1). Taxonomy (GTDB): domain Bacteria; phylum Pseudomonadota; class Gammaproteobacteria; order Berkiellales; family Berkiellaceae; genus CADEEZ01. The sequence goes on along the minus strand of CADEEZ010000009.1, from coordinate 83,090 downwards.
CTAAGGTAGCGATGTTAACGGGTGTAGGAAATGCAGTATATGGTACGATGATGAATCAGCTCTTTCCCCTTATTGCTGGAACAATAAACAAAAATATTAAAGTGAATGCCAAGCTATTTGATAAAAATGCGCCTGATGAATTAATAGATTATGATCTTAAAAAACATGGTAGTTTGCCCTTGGGTAATGCTTACCTAGAGCGCGGCAATGTGGTTTGTGTGACAGATGGATTTAATCCGCCTACGAGCTGGGGACAAGCGTCGTTTAGTAAATTTATAAAATTCTCAGACTCTGTCGGTGTTGAAATGGGTCGAGATGATTTAGATACACGCGTAGGGCACAGCCATACGGAAGACATGGAAAATTTAGTGGCTAGAAAGCCAGCAGACGGCAGTGCAATATACAAGTGTAAACACTTGGAAATTGGCAGCACACCTACTCATGAGCCTCAAAGAAAAATGGGCAGATCGATGTAAAGTAGTCGAGAGGTGTTCAGGCTATCTATTCTTGCTTGTTTTTTGTTAGAGTAGACTAAGCCATTTATCCACGGAAAGGATGTGAAGTGTTAGTTAGAGCTCTACTAAATTCAAGTATATTTATTTCTTCCTTCTTTTATTTAAATCCTGTTTTTGCAGCGACGTGTAAATAGCACGGCATCTATGGCCTCTTGCTTGCTAAAAGCACTTTTTTGCGTAATACTAACATTAAATAGTTGATTTACGCAAAACATAAAGAGATATCAGAAAGTATATGGAATACTATCATCGAGATTTAGCTGATCATCTAAGAGAGTATCTACAAGCATTTCCAGTTGTGGCCATAACAGGCCCAAGGCAAGCTGGAAAATCTACTATGCTTGCGCAAGAACTGGGTGATAAATTTACTTATGTCACTTTTGATGATCGTGACATGGTAGACCAATTTTATGATGATCCCAGTCGTTTTATGAAGCGCTATAAGAATAAAATTATTTTCGACGAAGTGCAAAAAGTCCCTGAGATTTTTGATGCCATTAAGTTAATTGTGGATAAAAATCGGGATGAGTATGGACAATTTATATTGACAGGCTCTAGTCAATTTACCATGCTAAAGCCTATTACAGAATCTTTAGCCGGTCGAATCGGATTATTAACTTTGTTGCCCTTACAATATTCTGAAATGCCTGAGCGAGCTCAAGCACAATCTTTATATAAAGGGGGATATCCCGAATTAATTAAAAGACAATTTAAACATTCAGATGATTGGTATAAATCTTATTTAACTACTTATTTAGAAAAAGATGTGAGACAAATTTTAAATATCGGTAATATAAAAGATCTGAATAATTTAATTAAATTATTAGCCTCGCAGGTAAGCCAGCAACTTAATTTCACCAGTTTAGCTTCTGATTTAGGCCTTTCAGTGACAACAATAAAACGATGGATTACGATATTAGAAACATCTTATATTATATTTTTGTTGCCACCTTTTTATAATAATTATGGTAAAAGAATTACAAAACGATCAAAAATATATTTTTATGATGCGGGACTTGTGGCATATTTGACGCGTATTACCACAGATGAATTATTTCATCATGGCCCTATGACAGGCGCCTTGTTTGAAAATTATATTATATCTGAAGTGAAGAAAAAAATATGTCATTCTAATTCTCATGCAGATCTATATTTTTTAAGAACCGAACATGGCGTGGAAGTCGATTTAGTCATTGATTATACCAGTTATAAAAAATGGATAGAGATTAAGCACAATAGTACTTTTAAATCTCAGATGTTAAAGCCAGCCTTAACTTTTATGCAGCCTACTGATTTTTGCAGGTTGGTATACACTGGAAATACACGAGATTACGATGAAAATATTGAGATAATGAATTACCAAGATTTTTTAACCGAAATTTTATAAAGCACATTATTTCATATAAAGCAAACAAGATCATGGTACGCTTATTTTTTCTGAATTTTTAACATATCCTTTTTTAGCATCAATGGCTTTTTGATATTTATTGCTTAAGTATATGGCCGTGAAAAGCCATAAAATTCATAACGGAAATCCAATGGCGCCACTTAAACCCAGATAATAGCTTTTACCCGCTATTTCCCCAAAAGCACTTTGTAAAGGTTTAACCCCATCTTTCTTCTGAAATAAATATTTATGTACACGCAGTGTATCTACAATAATGGTGGTTTGATATTGAGCTTATCTTTTGTACCACCCGTCGGATTTTCGTTGAATTAAGCCTAACGTCTAACATATGATGTTTCAAAGCTTAAAATCCTATTTTAATGAGAGGCCAAAATGAAACGCCAGCGCACATTCAATAATCCAGATACAGGTCAAGTTGTTACCATTAGAAAAAAAATAGAAAAAATACAATGGTTACCCATCGAATTGGTAAGTCATATTTTCGATTCTTTTAAAGACAATATTAAAGCATTGTATACGCTTAGCGGCGTCAATAAATTATGGCGTTTAGGTGCACAGAATATATTGAAAGCCTATGTTGCCAACTCCATGCCATTTTTTAAAAAGATGAGAGAAACTGAATTGGATGAAAATCCTTTTGCCTGTTTATCAGAAGAAATAAAAGGTAATAAAGCCATTACACAGGTTGAAGAGCCTAGGCGTCCTTCTCTTCAAATTATTCCGGCCACAATTTATACCCCAGATGTAGATCTTATCATTTCTGCTCTAACTGGGGATGTAACCCTAATAGATTTAGACGATATGGGGGGTAAAGTTCAACAAAAATATTATTATGAATACAGCCAACAATACAGAGATGAGATCGCCAGGAGCATTCCAAAGGAGTTGAAAAAGAAACTTTATGCACTTGCGGTGGCAAATGATGTAGACAATAAAATTGATCTAAACAAAATTTACACTAAAGTTGGTAGGGTCGATTTTGAAATAGAATTATTTAAAGCATGCGTAAGAAATGGAAATCTTGATCGTCTGAAATCGGTTGAATGCACACCAAAAAATAAAAAAGATGCTGAAAAGTGGTATAGTGAGATGTGCAATTTGGCCGCTTCACACCAACAATTTAATATTCTGCATCATCTGTTCAATGAAATGACAGAGAAAGAATACAGTGTAACACTTGATTTTGATAAATTAATAAAACCCATTGTTGAATGTGAAAAAATCGCGTTGATGGAAAAAATATGGATCATCTTGTATCTGGGTTCACCGAAAATAGCAGAAGACATATTTCAACACGCAGTGGAAAAAAATAAATTAAGCGTATTAAAATATTTTCTAGAGTTAGATAAAATCCCCGTTGAAATGCTAGCAGAAATTTATTCTAAAAAATGGGGCGTGTCGCATGAAATTAAATCTTTAATTGCAGAATATATAATTATTGAAGAGCAACCTGATACCGAAATGCAATCTAATAATGCTTTTTTACCAGGCTTTGATCATCTCACTGATCAAAACATGGCCCCACAACCGCCAGAACCACAGCAAGATTCGACCTGGTCTTTCCCGTCTATTTGGTCGTTGCTTGGTTATAAATAATTAATAAAAAAATTATTTTTGAAAGAGCGCCTATCTTGGCGCTTTTTTTTGAATTTAACATATCATTTTTTTAGCATCAATGGCTTTTTGATATTTATTACTTAAATAAATTGCGGTAAAAAACCAGATAATTAATAAGGGAAATCCAATCGCGCCACTTAAGCCAAGATAATAGCTTTTACCCGCTATTTCTCCAAAAGCAGATTGTAAAGGCTTTAATCCCATGTTAAACACAGAGCCCACTTCTTTAGAGGCCCTTGCCCCAAAAGTTTCTATCCAGGCTTGTGCTTTAAATCTTACATCGGTAGTCGTCGGAATATAAAGTTGTTTTAACGCGGGGCCATTAAGCGCATAATTAACGGCTTTAGATCCCACCATTAAGGCAAACAAAAAGGATAAGCTATCAAGGGCCATAAAGCCAAATAAGGCTAAGCCAACAATAATTGGCACAGCAGTTAAGGCAAAACGAATACCTAAATATCGCGTGATATTACTGATACCTAATAACAAGCACAGCAACGAAACCACATTCACACTAGAGCCATATAAACTTAAAAAACGGGTGAGCGCCACGCCACTATATTCTGTGGCCGCAGCGAATTTAAAATTATAATCAAAAATGGTGATAATGATTTCATAGATAAAATTTACCGCAAAAATACCAATGAGATATTTATGTTGTAAAATTAATTTAAGGCCTTCTAAAAAACCATGAGTGTGCGTTTTTTCTTCTTTTTTTTCATTGCTTCCATGAAAAGAGGTCAACAATTCTGGTGGGGTTACTTTAAGAAAATGTTTAAAAACAGGAATAATCGACAAAGTTAAAATACCCAATAGAACCATGGATAAGGTATCCGTTTTTAAGCCGAGGTAGTGTGGCAAACTTGCAATACTATAAGGGAAAATAATGCCCCCTATTTGACCAATGGCCACCACCAAAGGGAAACCGCGTTTTGCCGAAGTGGGATGTGTTGTATCAGCAGAAAATGCCCAAAATAAAGCTACCGCTAAAGAACCAAAACTTTCTACAAAAAAGTACCAAATATAGGCTAATACGATTGTGCCAGAGTATAAAACAAAAGAACGGCTTTCTATTTCAGCTGGGGTGCCTTGAGCAAAATACATTAATACACTAAATATCAATACGGCTATGCCATAAAAGGCAGGCAAGATGACCAGCATTTTTTCTCTAGAGGTATGGTCCAATAATTTAGTATAAAAAATAACAAGGGGTAATAAAGCCAGTACCGAAATAGTTTTGGCATAGGGCAAATAAATTTTATCAACTAATTGAATAAAAATAGAATCTTTTAAGGGTCTTAAGGTCCAGTAAACCGCTAGAATTAACCCGAAAATACAGCCCATATAAAGAAATTTTTTGAATTCCTTTATTTCAAAGGTGCCGAAATTGAATCGGCAAATTTTCATTAAAAATGCTAACACGTGTAGGTAGCCTTAATGCTGAGGGATCTCTAGGGAGGTTATAGGTTAGGGTGAGAAAAACTTTAGGGAATAAAATTATGCGGTTTTACATTACCATTAAAATTTTGTGAACCTGGATGCCGCGGACAAGCCGCGGCACGTAGGGAACAGGAGACGGGAGGATTTATTTAACTTTATCAGTCATATATTTAATGGTTAACTTTAATTCTTCATCAGAGCACGTGGTACAACCACCCCGAGGTGGCATGGCATTTAATCCTTTAATCACGCTTTGTAATAACGTATCCATCCCTTTGGCAAGGTGAGGGACCCAAGCTGCTTTGTCTCCAAATTTAGGCGCGCCGGCTAATCCGCCTGCATGGCAAAGTGCGCAGTTGGATTCATATCGTTTTTGACCAGCATCTGGCCCTAATTCTGCAGGAGAAGTGGGTAAATCCGCGCCAATAGTCACTTGGCCGACAGGCAGAAGGCGTTTTTCAACTGCTTTAGAAGAGAGATCAGACTGAATTTGGTTGCAACTGGCTAAGCAGACAGAAGAGCTTATAGCGAATATCAGTGCTATCAGTGGGATAGACACTAACCCAAATTTAAAAAATTTAGTTAAGCACTTCACTATCATCTCCCATCAATCCATTTTTAAACATTTTAATGCGTGTAGTATACCGGCTCTGGGTTTAATCGAAAAGACAGCTTGGATGGTATTGAGTAGACGGATGAAAAAGAGTGAAGTATGATCACGAGCCTTGCGCCCGTAGCTCAGTTGGATAGAGTGTTGGCCTCCGAAGCCAAAGGTCAGAGGTTCGACTCCTCTCGGGCGCGCCAATCTGGTAATTTAAAGCATCTACCCCAGTTATTTAACCACCTTTCAGCTTCTTGATAATTTGGCATCAGTTTTTCTACTTGTCCCCAAAATCGAGGCCCGTGGCTACGGTATTTCAAATGACTGAGTTCATGTACAACGACGTATTCAAAAACATACTCAGGTGCGGTGACGAGCAACCAATTAAGGTGTACGGTATTATTTGCGCCCAAGCTGCCATATAAACTTTTTTGATATTTGAGTTTTAAGCCGGTTGGCCACAAACCCAATAAAGGACAATATTTTAAAAACCACGCATTGGCCAGCTCAGAAGCTTTATTTTTATAAGCTTCAATCATATACGGTTGTGCCCATTGCGCATTAAAACCATTAAAGTGACTTAAGATAATTTTATCTGGGTGCCAAAAAACAGCGGGTTTTTCAGAGGCCTGCAAAACTTGAAAAAGCGTTTGTTTACCTAGATAAGGTAAATAGGCGCCTGAAACTAAGGTATCGGGCCAAGCGAGTGGGTAATGTGTTTCACGTTGTTGTTTTTGGGCTAAATTTTTGGTGATCCAATTTTTTTTGCTTTCGGCAAAAGCGCGTAATTTTTCTTCAGAAACATAAGGCGGGCCACTGACGATAATTTTGTCGTCATGGATTTTAAGGCGGATGGAACGCGAGCGAGCAGAACGTTTAATTTCAAGCGGTAACATGGTATTGGGTTAACCGCTCAATAATTTTTCTTCTGCTGTATGAATCTTGTCTTGGCTGCCTTGCAATACAATGATATCGCCTATTTGAAAAATGGTATCGGCTGCAGGCGTTTCACATTTGTAACCGCTTCGTGAAAAAGTATTAATAGAAATACAAGGTGTTTCTTGTTGTAAATCAGACAAAGTTCGCCCAATGGCATAAGCGCCTTCGGTTAATTCGATGGCATGTAATTGAGATTGTTCAGCCTGATCTTCGATGGTCTCAACGTCTTCTGTGCCCACATAAAAGCTTTGTAGCATTTTGTAACGGCTGGCTTTTACTTCAAAAATTTGTTGTTGCACTTTACTACCGGGTACACCCAGTAAGACCAACATATGAGAAGCAAGCATGAGGCTTGATTCTAATTTTTCAGGGATCACTTCTGTGGCCCCCGCTTCCAGAAGGCTTTCTAAATGTTTATCGTCCTCTGTTCTCACTAAGATAGGTAAAGTCGGACGTAAGCTTTTGGCGCGTTTAATAATTTTGTCGGCGCGAAGCGGATCTTTAAAAGCAATTAACAACAAACGCGCTTCTTCGATATGACAAGATTCTAATACCGATAAATCACTGGCATCACCATAATAAACCGGCTCACCAGCTGCTTTGGCTTCTTTTAAACGAACCGGATCTAAATCGAGACCAATAAAGGGTATGCCTTCATGCTCTAAAAAACGGGCCAAGGTTTGACCGACACGACCATAACCGCAAATAACCACGTGATCTTTGATGTCTAAATTTTCAGATTCGATGGCTTCAATGGGCTCAAATTCAGAATTTGGGCTAAATAACTTTCCTAGCCAAGAAGCAAACCTTGCATTGTATTTTATTAAAAAGGGCGAAATCGCAATGCTTAAAAAGATCGAAGAAACCAAAATTTGATTACTACGCACATCGATTACTTTGCCCACCTGCGCAAGAGAAAGTAACGCAAATCCAAATTCTCCGCCTTGTGCCAGCACTAACCCAGTTCGAATAGAGGCAATGGGGCTGGCTTTAGTGAAGTAGCCCAGTAACCAAATCACCACGAACTTAACAAAAATTAATCCAGCTGTAATAGAGATTACCCACTCAAAATCGTCGAGCAGGGTATTAATATTCACATACATGCCAACGGTGATAAAAAATAACCCTAATAAAACATCTCTAAAAGGCAAAATATCGGATTCGATTTGATGCACATATTCTGTTTCAGCAATCATTACCCCTGCTAAAAAGGCACCCAGAGCCATAGATAAATGAAAATGTTCGGTAAGAAAAGCTGATCCTAATACCACCAATAATGCGGTTAACATCAATAATTCAGAAGAGCGTGCCGCGGCAACAAAATGCAAGATAGGCCGTAATAACCAGTGACCAAACCCAAGCATCACAATAAATAAAGCACCGCCGGTTAATACGGTTTCGAGTAATTGTGCTTGAATCGAGACAGAAGCATTGGCAGAAACGCCTAAAGCAGGAATTAAAATAAGAAAGGGAATGGCAGCAAGATCTTGAAATAATAAAATGCCTAACGCCATTTTGCCATGTTCTTGATGTAATTCATCTTGTTCAATCATTAATTTGGTGACAACGGCAGTAGAAGAAAGGGTGAGTGCCCCCGCTGCAGCTAAAGAAGCCCCCCAAGATAACCCTGCGTATTTTGCCAGACCAGCCGCCAAAACAGTACAAATTAAAACTTGTAATCCGCCCAGACCTAATAAAGAACGACGCATGGCAATTAATTTGGGAAAGGATAACTCAAGGCCAATCGCAAAAAGTAGAAAAACGACCCCAAACTCAGCAATAAAGTCTAAATCTTCGACGTCAGTGAATAAACCTAAACCAAAAGGACCCACCACCGTACCAGCGATGAGATAACCCAATATAGGCGGGAGATGCAAGCGTCTTAAGAAACCCACCAGTACAACGGCTACTGCCAAAACAATCACTAATTCTTGAAATATGCCCATATCACCCTATAACCAACTAGCCCACTAAATAATCCATACCAATGATCTTATTATAACAAGGTATAACGCTTTTTTGTTTTAATTTACTTAAGTTATCCTGAAAAAGGGAACACACAAGATGTGCCCCTACAAACCGATGCCCTGAGCGCTAATCTAGTCTTCTTCTATCTCTACGTACCGCGGACAAGCCGCGGCACGTAGGGAAAAGAATATGAGCTTGGTACCTAAAGTATAAAAGGGGCCGACAGCTAAAGGCTGCGGGGGGATTTAGTTTTAAGTGAGGCTTATTTTTTCTGCTCAACCTCAGCTAATTTTTGAGAGAGTCCACTTAATTCAGCCTGCAAACTTTCAAGCTTGGCTTTATTTTCAGCGAGTAAAGCCACTTGTGCATCAAATTCTTCCCGAGACACGAGATCCATTTTTGCAAAAACTGACCCCATAACCGTTCTAAAGGTTTTATCGAGCTCTTGATGCATGTTTTTAAAAGCAGGGGGAAGATGCTCGATGAATTGTTTACTGAGGTCGTTGAGGATTTTAGGGTCAAACATGAAAAGGCTCCCAAGTAATCAGGTAATGTCAGTGACTTTTATGACAATCTCTTTTAAGATGAAGGTTAAATTAATTCTTTTATTATATAGATATAAGCATAAAATCCTACTCAAATGATGCAAAGAATACGTTACGCGATTTATAACGCCTTACGCCATAAAAAAAATTTATACCAATATCTGGTTAATCCAGCCTTAAGATCGTCGTCGGTTACCGAATTAACGCCAGACTATTTTAACGCTCGAGGCATAAAATATATCGTTTTAGATTTTGATGGCGTTTTAGCAAATCATGGCGAGGTAAAACCTTTAGCAGAGGCAGAGGCTTGGCTTAATAATATAACAAAAATCATCCCAGAATCGCATTTTGCTTTGCTGAGTAATAAACCCTTTGCACAAAGGCTACAGTATTTTCAAAAACGGTTTCCGAATATTGTGGTGATAACGGGTGTGGCTAAAAAACCTTATCCAGAGGGATTAAACCAATTAGTTGAACATTTTAAGTGCCCAAAAAACGAGTTAGCTTTAGTAGACGATAGATTATTAACTGGGATGTTAGCGGTTTGTTTAGCCTGTGTTCAGGGGATATACATAGAAAAAGCGTATCGTAACCGGAAAGAAAATTTAATGGTAGAAGGTTTTTTTGCTTTGTTGAGAAAAGGCGAAAGAGAATGGATTCGCTGGCTAGAAACATAATTTAGCCAGCGAATACCAAGAGAACAAAAGGCGAAATTAATCTGCCATTTCTTCTGCTTCTAAGTCAGACGTGATGTCAGCAGGATAATCTTGTTCAAAATCCAATTCTAACGCGTCTTCATCTTCTTCAGCGCTGTCTTCGATTTCGAATAAATCATCATCTGAAACCACTTTCGTTTTAGCAGATGCTTCAACTTCAATGGGTTCAGGTAAGTTAGGCAGGCTGGAAACGATAGCACTAATGCGCATTTCGATTTCTTCTAACCAAGTATTTTCAAAGGCATCCATATGCGCTAAAAGGGCTTCTGCCTGTTCAGCATCTAATTTAGCCGTAATGATATCGGTTTTAGTGTCTTCAAATGCATTGATTAATTTAACCAGGTTTTTGCCTAATTTCATTAATTCAGAGTCGAGCTTTTTAATTTGCTTTTTATTTTCTGTATTAGCAAGCTTGCTTTGTAAAGTAGCTTGTTGTTTGTAACCTTTAGTTACTTGTGTATGTAAGCTATTCAAAGTTTTTTCAAAAGCTTTAATTTGACGAGCGCTTTCTTTTAATTGTTTTTCAAAAGAAATCGGGGCATTTTTTTTCGCTTTTGGTGCTTTAGCGACTTTTTTGGTCGGCTTAGCTACTTTGGCGGCTTTAGTAATTTTTGGGGCTTTGGTTGTTTTAGTCGCTTTTTTTGCTTTAGCTACTTTAGTTGTTTTTGTCGCTTTGACCACTTTGGTGGTTTTTTTAGCGGACACTTTTTTTGCTTTAACAGCAGGTTTTGCTGCGGAAACTGCCGCTTTTACCGGTTTTTTTACGGCTTTAGTGGTGGTAGTTTTTGCTGTTTTTTTTACAGCAGGTTTGGCTTTTTTTGTACGCGCCATGTGCACACTCCAGTTTATTCATAAATACATAATTTAAGTTAAGACCCGCAAATTATACACGAGAAAATTTTTTTTTGACTAGATTTTTCACGCCAGAGCAGCAATAATGATCACATATTTACTCAAAAAGCTAGGAGACGGGCTTTTATGGCTTTCGTTGTAACTGATAATTGTATACGTTGTAAATTTACAGATTGTGTAGAAGTGTGCCCTGTTGATTGTTTTCATGAGGGGCCCAATTTCATGGTCATTGATCCAGAAGAGTGCATTGATTGCGCTTTATGTGAACCTGAATGTCCGGCTAATGCTATTTTTTCTGAAGATGATCTGCCCGAAGCAATGCAACCCTTTAAGCAAATCAATGCAGAAAAGGCACAAGCTTGGCCCGTGCTCACGCAGCATAAAGCAGCCCTTCCAGATGCTGAGATCTGGAAGGATCACCCTAACAAGTTGCCATACCTAGAAGATTAACATTTTTGTTAGTTTTCTAGTGCGACAAGCAATTTGTCTTCTCTTAACATGTGTTCGGTATAAGCTTCCCCCAAAATGGAAATAAGCGAAACCCACTCGCTTGCTTTCCAGAATGCAGGATTTGCTAAGCGGCTCAAACTTAATCTGAGTGCTTCGGCAGAGCGTTTAACGCCTTGCCATTCCCGAATGCCTTGTTGGGATGGGTGGTCTGGCTCTATTGGTGGCATTAACGTGAGGTAATGCGATAGCGCACGACACCACTTTTGCATCTCTGCTACGGCACCTTCAGTCTGGTTGTCGTAGTAATTCATACAAATTTGGTTATAGTGAACTAACAAAGCCTGACGTAATTGCAGCCAGTGATTACCTTGTCGACCCAGTACCTTCCTTGGCGCTTGAGACGTGGTATATGTAGGTGACATCCGTGCCCTCCTTGGTGCGGTTGCCTATTACTATTAGACCTTTTGCTGGTCGGCTAAGTCAAGCTTTGTCTACTCAATTAACCTACTTTTTCTCACGTAAGAATTGCACCCGATCAGTGTGAGACATTCGCCATACGTGGCGTGAGTAATGTCGCATATTTAATTGCCTCTAAATCCTACAAAGCTTCTAAGTGGTTATTATATATAGAAAAATTAACTTATCAGCACAGCTTAAAAAAAAATATTGTGAGTGAGTGACTCGGTTTGTATCTTGAGGTTTAGTGGGAATTTGTTAAATTAACTTCATCCCCACATCATGGATAGCGATGTGGGGTCCAGCGGGATGAGGATCATCCCAACACATGTTGCCATGGATGGCATGAAGGCTCGAGGGTAAGAGCCTGTTGGTGAAGGGTTTAGGCACGGATCGCCTACTTGTTTTCAAGGATGAGAACAGGCGCCTTAGTAATCAATTCATGTGGCTGGGTAGTAGCCAGGTTGTAGAGCAGGGATCGCAACAAGGGGCGGTTGGCTTCAAACGCCTCTTGTTTTCCTCATGAAGTTTATTTTCTTCCCAATAAATATCTGTAATCCCGTCAAAGTTAAATACACCCCTAACTCGAGTTGTGCGACGTTTAACCCCAAAACACGCCAAGTGTCTTGTGTGCAGCTGCCGGATCCTTTAAATGCTTCTATCACCGCCTCGTTTAAGGGCAACGTTTCAAGCAAGTAGCTGAGGTCTGGGCCACAAGAAGGCAATTTTTCAGGGGGCAAGTGCATAAGCCAATTATGATAGCCTGACAACATCAACCCGCCGCCTATGCCCAAGGTAATTAAAGAAAAATAAATTAAATCAGCTCGTCTTTTAAATATTAAGTGCTGAATTAAGTAGGCGAAATAAAAAGCCCCTATCAGCATTAAAATAATTCGGCTAAAGATACATAAGGGGCAAGGTGTGAGCTGATAATAAAATTGCAAAAAAATAGCGGCCCCTACTGAGCCTAAGCTGCAAACCAAACCCAATAGTAAATACTTAGTAAGGTTCATATTCGTTTCTTACTGTGACAAAGTGGCCTTGATAAACAGATTCGGTCGTACCAATTAATTCAACAGGCGCTTCAGGGCTAGGCCATTTCACAGACAAGCTACCATGGGGTAGGCTTACTTTCACTTCTTTGCTCAATGCGTGAGTAGAAATGCCCGCCACCACAGCGGCACATGCAGCAGAACCACAAGAAGGTGTTTCGCCTACGCCTCTTTCAAAGGTTCTCAGTAAAATATGATTTTTGGCCATGGGTTGGACAAAGCTCACGTTAACGCCTTCAGGGAAGAGGGCCGGGTTTTGGAGTTGCCGTCCGATGAGATCAACTTCGGCGGTATTAATATTTGCAACCGTCATCACGCAATGCGGATTACCCATCGATAAAATATGACAGCGTTTGGGTAAAGCAATACCCTCTAGGGTAAGTTCGTATTCAAAATCTTGTTTAGGCGTAAGCAAAGTGGGAATGGATTTGGGAGAAAATTGCGGGATACCCATCGTGACGGAGACTTGGTTGTCTGCCAGTAAGGTTAATTTGAGCAAACCAGAGAGCGTGCCCACTTGTAGCGTGGTATTCGGGCTTAAGCCCGTATCTTGGATAAATCGAGCAAAGCAACGCGCGCCGTTACCACATTGACTGGCTTCTGTGCCATCTTGATTATAAATCCTTAAGAAAAAATCCATGTCGGGCTCAGTAGGGGGTTCGGCGATTAAAAGTTGATCGCATCCTATGCCAAGTCTTCTGTCGGCAATACTCGTAATGAGTTTAGAACTTAACACAAAATTTTGAGTAATTTTATCTAGCACGACAAAATCATTGCCAAGGCCATGCATTTTGGTAAATTTGATTAGGTGTGCCATTGTTTGTCTATCCTAGTAGATTAATGAGCTGTTCTTTAGCGAAAAGATCGCGATACGATTCTTTTGAGCGAATCACCCAGTGTTTATTTTCATGCACTAATATTTCAGCTGCCAGAGGCCTAGAATTATAATGGCTTGCCATGCTCATGCCATAGGCGCCCGTCGATAATATCGCTAAATAGTCGCCCATCGAAACCGATAGCGTGCGTTGCTTGCCTAAAAAATCGCCCGTTTCACAAATGGGGCCAACAACATCATACGTTTGCGTAAAATGTTCAGATTGATAGACAGGGATAATGTCATGGAAGGCTTCGTAAAGTGCGGGCCGAATTAAATCATTCATGCCGGCATCGACAATGCAAAAATGTTTTTCATCCATGGTTTTTAGGTATTCTATTTTGGTAATTAAAATGCCAGCTTCTGCGATAAGGGCTCTGCCTGGCTCGATGATTAAGGTCCAGTTTTCTTCTGGATAACGATGTTTAAATTTTTGGACCCTGTCTTGAATCATGGCACCGTAACTTTGAATAGAGGTTTTTAATCCTAGGCCACCGCCTAAATTAATATATTGAATAGATAACCCGGCTTCAATTAATTCTGCAAACAAATCAAGCAGTTTATCTAATGCTTGCTCAAAAGGTTCTAAGGCATCAATATTTGAGCCGATATGACATGCAATGCCCATGGGCGAAATATTGGGTAGGCTGGCGGCTTGCAGATACAACTCAAGGGCCGATTCAATGGGCACACCAAATTTATTTTCTTTAAGCCCGGTAGAGATGTAAGGGTGAGAATCAATGGCGATATCAGGATTCACCCTAAAAGCGATGGGGGCGGTTTTATCTAAGCGAGCGGCTTCTGACTGAATGCGTTCAAGTTCAGGCCAAGATTCCACTTGAAAACAACCAATATGCTCAGAAAGGGCTTGGGCAATTTCGGCTTGGCTTTTACCCACCCCAGAAAAAATAATATTTTGTGGCGAGGCGCCAATTTCTAGGACTCGGGCTAATTCGCCTCCCGAAACAATATCAAAACCGGCCCCTAATTGGTTAAACGCAGACAAGATACTTAAGTTTGAATTGGCCTTTACCGCATAATGAATATGATGAGAGAGGCCAGAAAGCGCTTGGCTAAATTGCGCATAAGCATCCAACATGGCTTGTTGAGAATAAATATATAAGGGCGAACCATAAAGTTCAACCAGCATTCGAACAGAAATGCCTTCTGCAAATAAAAATTTATCTTGGTAGCTAAAAAACATTATTTTTTTACTCGCTGACTCTTAGGTATGTCATCGGGCATATAAAGCGGGCCACTTTGGCCACAACTGCTTAAACCCAATAAAATACCTGATAACAGGAGGGTGCTCAGTAATCTCACGACAGGTTTAAGCTTTTTCATGTAAACTATCCCCATTCAAGTATAGAGAGTTTGTTATATGTCTTACGAAGATTTTCACGATGTTGCCCAGCAATTATTACTAAAATTTGATCAATTATATAGCGATCATCCCAACATCGAAGACAGTCAGTTGAGCGACGGCGTATTGACGCTCACTAAAAATAATTTTCAAAAGATTATCATATCAAGACAATCCCCTGTTAAAGAAATTTGGGTTGCCACCGTTTCGGGTGGGTTTCATTTTAGGTGGGATCCTGAGAAAAAGGGGTGGTTTGATAAACAGCATCAGGAATTGGAACAGTTTATCCAACAAAATATTTTATAAAGTAAGTAAAGAGTAAATCATGTTATTAAAAACGGCTGTGCATTATTCTGGCAATCAACAAGCCGACCAAGCGGCTAAATATGCCATTATTTGGTTACATGGGTTAGGCGCCACGAATCACGATTTTTTAGATTTAATTCCTTACTTAGGCCTAAAAACAAACCATTTAATTAAACTTATTTTTCCTCAAGCCCCCAATAGAACGATTACCATTAATAATCATATGTCGATGCCTGCTTGGTATGATATTAGGGGATGGGATCTCAACTCCGCTATGGTCGAGCCTGATTTTGATGGGATGAAAGCATCTATACAGCAAATACACGCGTTGATTGAGGCTGAAATTGCCGAAGGTATTTTGCCCGAGCATATTTTGGTTGGCGGATTTTCTCAAGGCGGGGTGATAGGGCTGTTAAGTGCTTTGACCTACCCGCTCGCTTTATCAGGCGCGTTTGGATTATCTTGTTATTTGCCGACATTAGAGAAGTTTAAGATAGCTTTGCCCTTAAAGACGCCTCAAATTTTTATGGCACACGGTATTCGTGATCAAACTGTGCCATATTTTATGGGGGAGGCGGCTAAAAATTATCTCATGTCAGCAATGGGCGCAACAATGCAGTGGCATAGTTATGCTATAGAACATACTATCAATTTAGAAGAAAGCAATGCGCTAGGAAGTTGGATAAATACTCAGTTAAGATAAAGAACGCAAATATGACAATCTCGGTGAAAAAACCTTATGAAGAAGGCTTGTTACCCAATTTTTGTGGGGTAAAACCCATTTTTATTTTGAGTGTGGGCGCACAACTTTTGGTTTTTGTACTTATTTTGGCAACGGGCGATGATCTGAGTGAATCGTGGGATGAGCTGGGCTTGTTGTCTTTTTTTGTACAATGGGTAGCGATGTCTAGCGCCCTGTGTTTATGTTTGCTCAGACGCCCTTTGAGTAAACTCCCCGATATTTGGTCTGCTGCGCTAAGTTATCTTACTATTTTACTTGTCACTGGTATTTTTGCCCATTTGGCCCAATTATTTATGGTGATGTTTGAATATCAGTGGGGTACCTCTCCTAGTGCAAGAGAAGATTTTTTACTCCGTTGTTTGCTGATAAGCTCAATCATTTCTTTGGTTTTGCTTCGTTATTTATATGTATTACAACAGTGGAAACAACAAGTAAAACTAGAAAGTGAGGCCAGAATTCAGGCATTACAATCTAGAATTCGACCTCATTTTTTATTTAACAGCATGAATATTATTGCGAGTTTAATCCATTCACAGCCCAAAGAAGCAGAACGGGCAGTAGAAGATTTATCTGAGTTGTTTCGCGCAACCTTAAAAGAAACCTCAAGCCTTATCCCTTTATCCCAAGAGTGGGGATTATGTGAGCATTATTTACATATAGAAGGCTTACGGTTAGGGAATAGATTAAAAGTAAACAGTGATTTTTCAAGTGTGCCCAAAGATGCGCTGATTCCTATGTTAAGTTTGCAGCCGCTTATCGAAAATGCGATTTATCATGGCATTCAACCTTTGCCAGAGGGGGGAGAAATTACCGTGGAAGCAACCTTAATAGAAAACACCATTCAAATTCATATTTCTAATCCGATGCCTACAAATCATAGTAAGCCCCATACCAAAGGTAATCAAATGGCATTAGGAAATATTGAACATCGCTTAGCGCTCATATTTGGGAAGGCGGCCACCATAAAATTAACCCCTCAACCGAATCAATTTGATGTCATTATTACCATACCGTACATGAAACCCTAGATATAAAATCAGTAAATTAAAAACAAGTACGGCCGATGTAGAGTGTATCGCTGTGTGAGGACAAGGCATGCGTATATTAATAGTTGATGATGAGCAGCTAGCCAGAGAAAGAATGGTTCGTATTATTAACGAACAGCTCAAAGATCATGAAATTGTGGGTGAAGCCCAAAATGGCATAGAAGCGCTCGAAAAAATTCAGAGTTTAAACCCCGAAGTGGTGATTTTGGACATTCGTATGCCCGGAATGGACGGGTTAGAAGTGGCTCGCCATTTAATGAACCTGGATGCCCCTCCAGCGATCATTTTTTCAACAGCCTATGATGAACATGCGATGGATGCGTTCCGCGTAAACGCCATCGATTATTTATTAAAACCGGTTCGAGCAGAGCAGCTTGAACAAGCTTTAGTGAAAGCGCATCGACCCAACAAAGCCCAATTAACCTCATTCTCTAAAGAAGATGGCGGCAATGATCATGCGAGAACGCACATCAGTGCGCGCACCCGTTTAGGTATCACCCTTATCCCCCTTGAAGACGTTTATTTTTTTAGGGCAGAGCATAAATATGTGACGGTTCGACACAAAGGCGGGGAAGTGCTAATCGAAGATCCCTTAAAAGAACTGGAAGATGAATTTCCTGAAAGGCTGGTGCGAGTCCATCGTAATGCCTTGGCTGCCACGCATTGTGTTCGAGGCTTAGAAAAAGGCCCAGCAGGTTCCCATATGTTGAGGTTTGTCGATATTATCGACAAACTTGAGGTCAGTCGACGACATTTGGCGAAAGTTAGGGCTATGTTGAGATAAATTTTTAGGATAGAGAAGGGCATAATAAGCATTGGCCGGCACAGAGGCCGACCACTACAAATCAATGCCTTCAATAAAATTTATCGAAAAGACTGCAATCTTGTAGTGGCCGGCCTCTGTGCCGGCCAGAATTTCTGCCTTAGTCATTTAACAGTGCTTTTAAATTCCCCTAATTCCTTTTACTATAACCTCCATGAAAACCATCCGAATTGTTACCCGCACCAGTGAGCTGGCCATGTGGCAGGCTCATTTTATTGAGCAAGCCCTTCTTTCTCTTCATCCCCACATCAAAATTGAGTTAATTGGCGTAAAAACCCAAGGCGATAAAATTTTAGATGTCAGCCTATCTAAGGTAGGGGGCAAAGGCCTCTTTGTGAAAGAGCTTGAAGATCAGATATTAAATCAGGGCGCCGATTTAGCGGTGCATTCTCTGAAAGACGTTCCTTATCAACTGCCCAGTGGTCTAATTTTGGCGGCTTTTGGTGAGCGAGAAGATCCGCGTGATGCGTTGATTAGCCCCAATTATGCCAATATAGCCGCCTTGCCCACAGGAGCAAGAGTGGGCACCTCGAGTTTGAGAAGACAAGCACAATTATTAAAAATCCGGCCCGATTTAAAATGTGAGTTACTTCGTGGGAATGTGCCCACGCGCATTCAAAAATGCGTAGAGGGCCAATACGAGGCGATTATTTTAGCCGCGGCAGGCGTAAAACGGTTAGGGCGAGCAGAACAGATTCGAGAATATTTAGACACAGCCCCTTTTTTGCCGGCAGTGGGCCAAGGCGTTTTAGCCATAGAATGCCATCAAGACAACCACGAATTAATTAAATTATTAAGCCCCTTGAATCATCAAGCCACGCGTTTAACCAGTTTGGCAGAGCGCAGTATGAATGAGACGTTAGAAGGAGGGTGTCAGGTGCCGATTGCTGGATTTGCGATTTTGAAACCCAGGCCCGCCCTTCAAGAACCCTCACCCGCCCCTCAAGAACCCTCACCCGCCCTTCGGGCACCCTCTCCCGTAAACGGTAGAGGGGAAAGAGACTTTTGTTTGTCTTTGACAGGCCGTGTCCTAACACCCGATGGCAAAACGTGTTTAGAATCTATGGCAGAAATTCAGGGAGAGATGAATAGCTTTAAGCCTGAGCAAGCGATAGCGTTAGGCAAAAAAGTGGCTAAAGAGTTGATTTCACAGGGCGCAGATAAAATTATTTCAGTATGTTATTCACAGGCAAAATCCTAATTTGTCGGCCTAAAGCACAGGCCGATAAACTTGCGCAGGTTCTGAGCAATCGGGGCTGGCAACCTATTATCTTTCCCACGGTAGAAATTCAGCCCATTGACCTAACCCAAAAATTTATACCATTATCAAAAAA
Organism: uncultured Gammaproteobacteria bacterium; assembly: GCA_902826485.1. Taxonomy (GTDB): domain Bacteria; phylum Pseudomonadota; class Gammaproteobacteria; order Berkiellales; family Berkiellaceae; genus CADEEZ01. The sequence goes on along the minus strand of CADEEZ010000009.1, from coordinate 64,043 downwards.
CCGTATTCAGCAAGCCGATGTTATTTTAATTCAAAGCCCAAGTGTCTTAACGTATTTAGATCAACCGAGTGTAACTTTACTAAAACAAAGCAAAGTGATTTATGCGATGGGGGCGGGCACGCAAGAAGCCTTGCTAGCCCAAAATATTGATTCTTGTTGGGTGGCATCGCAGGGTGCGGCGAGCGAACAAATTTTAAACCAGCCTCCTATTACTGATTTACCAGTGGGGAGCCATATTATTTTATTAACGGGCGAAGGCGGTCGTGCTGTGCTTGAGCCTGAATTAAATAAAAAAGGGTTGATTTGTCAACGCATCAATACCTATAAACGCGCGATGCCTACTTATAGCCAACAACAAATAAATAATATATTGCTTCGGGCGCCCGAAGTGATTTTGGTCACGAGTGTCGATATATTAAAAAATCTTTTAACCATTTTTAAAGGTCATTCACACAACATTAAAAATTTTCCGCTATTAGTGATTAGCCCGCGCATTCAGTATGTTGCGCAGGCATTAGGTTGGCAGGGTGAGATTTTGCTGGCAGATTCAGCGAGCAGTGAAGCGATTATTATGGCACTTAAGAGACATGATAGTATCAAATGATACTCTCATGAAGATGAATCTTCCAAAAAATCCCCATTTTTTACTTTCGGGAGGCGCTTTTAGAAATAAATTTTGATGTTAAAAAATCTATCAATAGTTCCCAAGGCAAAATATGGATATCATCTGAAGTAACACGGATATTGGGATCCAGGCTCACAACAATATATTCTTCAATAAACCCTTCTTCTTTGAGGGCTCGAAGCCCTTTGAGATGTTTATCTGTGACTAAATCGGTGCCTTTTACTTCAATAGCAACCTTGTTTCCTATAATAAAATCCACTTCAAAATGAGAAGTAGAGCGCCAATATTGTAAGGGCATTTGAATGCGGTTATAAGATAAAAAAGCCCTCAATTCTAATGCAATAAAATGTTCAAAAAGACGACCGAAAAGCTCAGATTTTAATTCAACATGCCCTCTTTTAGCGAGAGAATTAACAACTCCAATATCAAAAAGAAAATATTTTGAACGCGTGATGGCTTTGCGTTTTGTGGTAGCTAGAAAGGGGGGGATGGCAAAGCCAATCAAGGTATCATTTAGTATTTGGCAGTGTTTGTTCTATAAGCGTGCTTTTACCCGTCCCACGTGGCCCAAAAAGAAAATAACTTCGGTTTTTTAATAAATTGGTGAGGTTAAGGGTTCTTTTATACATGTAAGGCCTCTTTTTACGTAATCAGCAACATAGTTGCCGAATATCATTATAATCGGCAACTATGTTGCCGTCAAAGCGTGTATAAGCATAAGAGTATCTTTATACTTCTAGCTACTCAAAATAAGCGAAGCAATCCATCTTGAAGGCCTATAGAGACCACTTTTCTTTCCAATGTTTAAATTCAAAAGGGTGAATTTGATAACGGGCAAAATTTCCATCATGAAGAGAAAGGAGTTCTGTTTCTACTGTTTCTATAAATTTTTCTTGATCTTGAATGGGGAGTTCTTTTGCGCTTAATTTGATTTGTGAAGCAGCCATTTTAGGGTTTGGTGAATTTAAAATAATATCTTTGATTAATGAATATATGTTATTACGATATTTAAGGCGAAAGGGATCGGGCTCGCCTAGAGATTGGCGTAAAACAGCATAGCGAGAGGAGGATCGTTCATATGCCCATAGATAAACGTCTTTAAATAATTCAATATGATTCATTTCATATATACCAAGCATGCCTTGAATATAGAGATGATTAGGCACATCAACAAATGAGAGTGGTGCCAGATTTTCACGAAAAAATGGTATATTTGCAGCTAAGCGAGATACACGTTTATTGACATCATCGAATGGCTGTAAATAGGGCAAATGTACCATAATGAAAAAAGCTTGTTCAAAGGGGTTGTTAATATTTTGTGCTTTCTTAAGAATAATTTCGAACAATTCTGAAATGAGAGGGGGAAAAGCTAGGGGCTCATATACAGAATCATGAATGCCCACTGCAAAAATTCGTAAGCGTCCAGAGGCTTCTGGATCAGGCAAAAGGTTATTTGAGAGTAACGCATGTAAATTTAATATAGTATAATTATTAAATCCGATATGTTCTGATTTTTGTACCAGAAATTCAATGGCATCTTTGTGATTTAAGATCATTTGAGATTCCGCAGCGGATTTATCATTAGCACTTTCGCCAAATCTAATTAATCGTTGCGTATCTAGTAAAGAATAAGTATTGCCTTCAAGGCGACTAGAGTTCCATGCGAGATCAATTAATAATCGATTTAAAATTTCTTTTGCATAAGTACCAGCAGGTTGATTTTGCATCGCTGTTTTTCCAACGGAAGCTAATTTTTCTCTTTCTTTTAAAGATAAGTAATAAGTGACATTCGGTTCATATTGGTCCAAAAAATCTCGGTTATACCCAACAGGAATGCGTTTTTGAAGCGGTTGATTTACTTTTTCAAGAACCCTTTTTCCGGTGGTTGAGAGAGGGATTAAATCTTGAGCCTCAGGGGATGGTTTACTAGAAAGAAAATATTTGGTTCCTTTCGTTTTGCCTTCAACTCGTATCAAACCTAAATTTTGCAGTTCGAGCAAGCGCCGCTGCAATGCCCGTCGGGATAGCGTTAAATGGCTTTGATTTTCAATCTGTTCAATTAAGACGCCATTAGGGTAGTCTTTTAAAATTTGCTTAATATATTCTAGTTCATCAGATAAATTATGTTTATTTGTCATGATTACGTCACTTTTTAGGTTATTTACGACAGTTTAAACCAAAAAGTGTCGCAATAGTAGGTATTACGTCATTATTTAAAATAACCGCACACACTTTTGCATATACACCTTTTTAGCTTAAATCTACATATGTTCTATAGAATCAACTTATAAAGCTTTTATGTTTATTTTATACAACATTCATTGATTTTGCATAAAATGTGCTATATAATCAACTTATATAGCCTATATGTTGACTATAAGGAACTTAAAAATGCCCAAACTCAGTAATATTATCAAAATGCAGCCAGCTGCAGTTGAAAGTGCATTACGAGAGTTAGGTAAAAACCTTCGTACAGCCCGATTACGTAGAGGATTACGATTAGAAGATGTTGCACAGCGGGTAGGTATCTCACGCTATGTTATGTCTGATATTGAGAAGGGCAAGCCTTCTACTGCCATTGCATCTTACATAGGTGCGTTGTGGGCTTTAAACCAATTAGATGGCATAAAAATGCTTGCTGATCCAGAACAAGATGCTGAAGGTAAAATTTTAGAAAATGCTAAATTACCAAAAACAGCAGCAAAAAGAAAAAAGGAGTTAGATAATGACTTCTAATCAGGAATGCTATGTCTATATAGTTTTACCAGGCAAGACAGAGTTTATAACAGCCGCGCGTTTTCGAGTCACTCAAAACCGAGAGGGTGAATCAATCGGTGAATTTATATATAGCAAAAATTACTTAAATAACCCTGATGCCGTTGAATTCGATCCTATTGAGCTAAGGTTACACGCCAAAAAATATGAAACAGCGCGGATGAATGGATTTTTTGGTGCTATTCGTGATGGCATGCCCGATTACTGGGGGCGGCGAGTCATTGAACGAAATGCTGGAAAAGTGTATTTAAATGAATTTGATTATTTATTACATGGGCCAGATGATCGTGCTGGCGCACTTGGTTTTGGTTTAAACCCTGTTCCGCCTGCTCCGCGAAGACAGTTCAATAAAACACTTGATTTAGAAAAATTACAAACTATCTCAGAAAAAATATTAATCGATGACTTGCCTAACATGGGAAGAAAAACTGAAGAAGAATTTGAGATAAATCAAGTTCAAGAGTTGCTCCTAGAGGGAACCTCCATGGGGGGAGCAAGGCCTAAAGCCGTGATAGAAGATAAAAATTGCCTTTGGGTGGCTAAATTTTCAAGTGCTCATGATCGTTGGAATTATCCTTGTATAGAACACGCCTTTTTAAAATTAGCTAATATATGTGGTCTAAACGTAGCAGAAAGCAAAATTGTCACTATCGCGAATAAGGATGTATTACTTGTTAAAAGATTCGATCGTGAATTTACAAAAATAGGATATCAGCGCCATCGAATGGTAAGTGCACTCACTTTATTACAATCAGAAGAAAATGTATTCGCAAAAAATGAATGGTCCTATCTGCTTTTGGCCGATCAGCTTCGCCTTACAAGTGCCGACCCAAAATCAGACTTAAAAGAACTTTTTCGTCGAATGTCTTTTAATGCATTAATTTCCAATTTAGATGATCATCCACGCAATCATGCTCTGCTGGCAATAAATAAAAATTGGCGGTTAAGCCCAGCATATGATTTAACACCTACCTCTAGCGTGGCACTCGATAATAGGAATTTAGCAATGATCTGTGGCATACATGGTCGCATGGCCAATGCGATAAATTTGGTAAGTGGTCATGGAAGATTTTTATTAACAAAACCAGAGGCGCTTTCTATCATAGAAAACATGGCAAAAATAATTCGAGCAAATTGGGATTCTTGTCTATTTAGTTCAGGTGCTAGTAACAGGGATCATCAAGCAGTATCGAGCGCATTTCTATACCCAGGCTTTTTTAATGAGATAATTTGAGATCTCATCCAAATTAACTTACCAAAATACCCCTCTGATTTTGGTAAGTAGCCTACTGAAACACCCCCCCTATTTTGGTAAGATAATCATAAATTAAGCGATTTTAGAAATCGAAGCGGAAGCGCCACCAGATAGCCGAGGGATTTTTCTCTCCCACCCTATACCCAACAAAACAGTTGTCTAACATAAACTCTTTGGCATATAGTTAATACAACTTAATGGATTAATCTGTGTTTATTTTATCTCAAGGCGGAGACAACCATGCGTATCGCATCATTTTTCAAACTTAGCTCAGCAGCTGTATTATCATCGGTAATCGGTGCGGCAGTATTAAGTTCCGCTGCTCATGCTCACGATCAATTTTTTCATGATGGTTTTCTCTCAGAAGTGAATTGGCAAGTAGAGCCCTACATTGGTGCCGATGCCATGGTACGTAACATGCGTTACAAAAATGAACCCACGCATCCTTTTCAAGAACACTTAGATACCTTTCAGCCATTTGTGGGCGTCAGATTACATAAATTTTTTGGGATAGAAGCTGGGTATCAGCAGAGTGAGAAGGGGACTAAAGAGCGGTTTTTTCATGATACTACCAGTCCCGCATTTCTTGGAGGAGGTCCTTTAGATCTTTCTGCACCATTCACATTGGACTTAAATACAACTACCCAAATTAGAGGTTGGAATTTTGGGTTGATGGGTTTTTATCCCATTTGCAAAGATACAACAGAAATCTTTGCAAAAATTGCATACGGTAGGCTAGCCTTAGACTCGGAAATAAGTTTTAGAGCTGATCAGGGAGCATTTGGTTTACTGGCAGATAATACTTTTTATGAATACCAGCAGCTACATAGGCGTACAAGTATGGCTCAAGTTGTGTTGGGCGTTAAACAAATGTTTAACCACCATTTTGGCGGAAGAATGTTTGTAGGGTATGATCGCACTTCCAGAATCAAACTCGATAGTGACTCAGTTATTCTTGATTTTATAGATCCTATTAGAACTGGAACTATCAAAATAAGGCCGCATAACTCTTGGAATTATGGTGTTGGCGTATTTTATACTTGGCGGTAGAATATTAAATAGATTCACTTCTAGACAATATAAAAAATTATTTATATTGTCTAGAAAACACAAAACTTTATTTTTTCGTAACCTTAGTTGAGGAGGATTTAATTGTTGGAGCGTGGTCGTTATAGTTTGCTGATTTTGCATATACTTGCAAAGGTATCATATCTTTAGTCAAGCCTCTTTGAGAGTTGGTTTTAATTACGCCTAAAATGTCAGCACAAACCTTTTTAAATTCAGATTCATTGTTACAAGAGGTTGCTGCATTTTTAAATAAATCGACTAATGGGGTTTTAGTTCGATTATCAAAAATTTCTTTAGGCAAATTTTGTAGGATTTCCAATCTCTCGGTTTCAGTTTTAAGCGTCTTAATGCTCTTTGAAGCAGATTTTAAGACTTCTATCTGTTCTTCTTTTTTTACTATAGCGCCACCCTCCAAATTCGATATCATTTTAGTAATTTGTAGTGATGAGTCATCAATTTCATTTTCCCCAACCCCACTTGCTAATTTTATCTGAGCATCGAGTTCATTTATGGAGGCATCGAGAGTAGATTTTTCTTTCTTTAATTTGTCAAGAGCGATATCACCCCCCATTTTGCTACCATGAAATACATCAGGTGCTTCTGTTTTTATAAATATCATGTTAGATATTTTCGTATTAATTACTTCCCGTTTTGCTTTCTGCTCCCTAATTTCAGATTTTAATTCTTTTAAGGATTTACTTGGCTTAGCGTTTGTATTGATAGTTTTTACTGGATGATTGAGCGATTCACTCAAAAGAAGAGGAGGATTGCTTTTTTCAGTTGGTTTTTCTGTCGTTGGCGTAACTTTAGGCGTAGTATTATTACTAGGTTTAGAAGTAGTATTATTGCCGCTGACAGGTGAACTAATAGGAGGACTTGTTCTAGCCACAGGAGTCACAGATTTTCTAGGAGTAGGCTGCTGTACGGGAGTTACTACCACAGGTTCCCTTGCTTTTTCTCGCTCGGCTCTTTTTATTGCCTCTGCTTTTTCAAATTCGACTTTAAAAACAGTGGGTGATTTAGCTTCAACTTCAGCCTTAATACCTAGTTTTGATACTTCAATTTTACAATCTGCCGTACTAATTAAAGTTTCTAGTTCTTGTTGCATTGTTTGTTTTTCAGGTAAGATTTTATTAAGCGTATGGCCAACTTTAGCGGTTTCGTTCAAAATATCTGCTTTAAAGTGTGCTATGGTATCTTCTGTTAATTCCTCTGCTTGAAGATCAATATTAATAAGGCCTGCAACGGTTTTTGGGTTTATCATAGGATCTTCAGCTTGATCAGAATCAAATTTGGGATTCAATCCAACATAGGCTAATTTATCTCCTTGTTTTTCTAAATAAAGTGCCTTTTCCTTAGGAGATTCATTCTCTTTTAAATCTGATTTTAAAAAGATCTCATAATTTTGTTTCTCGGCATTAATTTGGGCATAGACATCAGAGATCATTTTTTCAAAGACAGGTAGTTTTTTTACATCAATTCTGATGTTATCTTTTGGTGTCGTGTTATTTGTATATTTGATTATTCTGCTGTTAATTTTAAACCCTGGTGGGTTTATAGCTTTGAGGTACCCAGACGCTAATCCAATGAGTACAATGGTAGGAAGCTGGGCTCCTTTACTCGTAAGTTCGGTTAATTGTTTCAGCATATGCACATCAGTACATTTAACTTTTCCAGCTTCTTCAGTGAATACAGCCTTGAAATTTAATCTCGTGCCACTGGATCCATCAGATTTTAATTCAAAGAAATCTCCCGTAGGTTTTTCAGTAGTGGGAAGGATGAAGGTTGCTTCTTGAAGTGTTTTAACCACCTCAAGATTTGAAGCAGCACTTGAGACTTCCACTTTGGGCGCTTTATATACAATATTGATTGCAAAAATGTCTGAAATTAAACGCTCTTTTACCTTTTCAAGAACATCTTTAGTGGAAAAAATGGACGGTAAATGAATTTCGCCGTTTTGAACTATTTGTGTTACAGCAGCTTCACACTGTTTCGCTTGACTTACGGTAAAATTGTTAAATTCGATTTGTGCGTTGAGTGCGTCAGCTCTTATGGGAAGATATTCACGTAATTCATCTTTTATTAATTCAGCATTTTCTGTAGAAAGGCCATTAATGCTGTTTTCTAGGTTAGTTTTTAAAAATTCATTAAGATTATTATCGATAGTATTTAAGGCATTTTCTTCTTGAAAAAGAATGTCAGGCTTAATTTTTTTTAATTGTTCGAGTAAAATAGTGTTTCCTAATATTTTGGGGGTGGCTTCTGTGTTATTTAAGATGTCGCTTTCAAGTTGAGTCATGATTTGTTTGTAAAAGTTATTGAGAGAATCTTTTATATTTTTTATGTCTTGTTCAGTTTGAATGGTTAAAGAATCAAAATCTTTTTTAGTTTTCTCAATCTCTTTTTCTTGCGTAGATTTAAAATCTTCAAACTTTTGTTTTAAAGCATTTACTTTATTTTGATTATCCAATGCAAAATTATCTTGCTCTTCTTGCGTAGGGAGTGATAGGTCACTTTTAGCTGGATATGTAGCAGAATTAATACTACTAATGGATTGATTGGTAAACTTTTCATTCGATAGGATTTTGGAATTGAGGGCCTCTATCGCTTTGGTGTTTAAAAGAGGATTGGTTTTCGATTTAGCTTTACTAATATCATTTATAGCTTGGCTAGCCAATTTTGAATAATCATTGTAAATATTGATTACAAGTGGTTGAACATCAATCAGATTCTCAATGGCCTTAACGTCTTTCTCGTCTTTATTTTTGAAGTTCTCTTTTTTTGATATATAATCTAAGGCTCCTTTTATTTCATTTAAAGCATCTTTTTCGTCTGAAATAGCACTTGTTATAGTGTCTTTTTCTGCTTCAAGTTTAAAATCTAACTTTAGTAACGGAAGTTTGTTAACCAAGTCAATTTGTTTAATGGCCTTCTCTAATTTAGTTCTATTTTCTAAAAATGCTAGAAGGTTGGGATCATTTTGTATGAGGGCATCTTGTTGGCTAATTAATTTTTTACGATCTGCTTCTAAAACATTTTTCTTGTCTTCGTATTTTTTGGTTATACTTACCTTATCTTCTTCATATTTTTCTTCCAATGCATCTAATGCATCCGGCTGGCTTATTGATTTTGCTTGTTCGTACTCTTCTTCTAAAACTTTTTTAGCATTTTGTTCATCCACTCCCAAATTTGGTTTTTTTGATTCCCAATCTGCAAGCGCGGCGACTTTATTTTCTTTTAGTTTTGTATACGCTTCTTTAAGCAACCCAAGAGATGTGATAGCTTTTAAAACATCCTCATCTTGAAATACTTTTTCTCCTTTTTTGTCACTTAAGGTATTTACCTCATTTCTAAAAGCATCAATTTCGATATAGTTGGATAAAAAAGACTTGGTGTTGCCTTTGTCTTTTGTAAGTTTTTCGATAATTTCGTTACGATTGAATTCAAAACTTTTTTCTTTTTCAGCTGCGTTAGCGGGTGATTTTTCCATGAAAGATTGAACTGTTTTCATAGATTTTATCACGTCTGATTGGTTCTTAACTTTTTTATTTGGGTCGGTGAGTTCAGCCACTTCTTCTTGTACATTGTCTAAGTTTTTTTTAATCAAATAGCCTGTAGTAAAAATATCCATTTGAAGGTTGAATAAAGGTGACACAACCAGACCCTTCGTTGGTAAGGCACTGTTTAATTCAGTTTTTAAATCATTTAAAAAACTTTTAGTTTCTTCAACTTTGGTATTATCAGCCATTAATATTTTGAGATGTTTAAATTGATCATGTATATATTTCAATTCTTGTTTATCGGGGGCAATCAACTGAGTATCACCGCGTTTTGATGTAACGGATAAAATATTATTTTTAAATTCTTCGTCATCTAGCTTGTTTTCTAAATCTGTCAGGTCAATATTGGCTTCATTTTTCAAAGTGTATTTACGTAGTTCTCGGTTTGGCGCACGGACAATGTAATTACCATCAGTATCTAAATAAAATTTTCCAATTTCGGCATTTTCAGGTTTACTGTCTTTTAATGTTGACATTAATGTTAATGTATACCCAGGGTGTGGTTGTTTTGTAAGACCTAAATGATTCGTAATGGATAAAATGGTATTTTTAAATGTTGAATCTTCTAGCTTGGTTTCAATATCGCTTAGATCCATTTTTTTATCTTTCAGGGCAAGCTCAAGATTGCCGACATGTACTACACCAAAAGGTGCGCGAACAACATATTTCCCGTCTTCACCTAAATATACTATGCCCTCTTTTGCATTTTCAGACTTTCCATCAAGTAAATCTGTCAGTAAACCGAGCTTATATTCTTTTTTAACATTTGAACTTACGGGGCCTCTCCCTGTAATAGGAGGGCCACCGCGTGGGGAAGGTGTGGCGCCACCTCGGTTTATAGGAGGGCCACCGCGTGGGGAAGGTGTGGCGCCACCTCGGTTTATAGGAGGGCCGCCGCGTGGGGAGGGTGTGGTGCCACCTCGGACTACAGGCCCTCCCTGTCCTGAGGTTGGTTCAACAACGGTATTCACCATTTTAATAAGATCGTCTAATTCTATTTGCGCTTCATAAAAAAGCCATGGCTTATCAGAATTCAAAGCCTCTGCAATTTTGTTTTCTATATCTATCGTTAAAACAGATTGCTTTACTTTTTTATCATCGATATTTTTTTTATCAGAATCCATAAACTCTCCCATACCTTTGTATATGCAAAGCCATTAATAATTAATTCAATACAAAATAGAGTGCGAAGGGATAAAGAAGTTCAGCTTTTGAATAAAGTTTTAGAAAAAAAGTTTGTTATTTACTGACCTAAACCAAACATGAATACAAAAATCACCAAAACTTTGTTACCCTAGGGTAGAATAAACGTGTAGCTTCAAGAAAGTGTGAGTGAGGATGACGCAATGATCTCAAAGGATGAGCAGGACATATACATAATTTTTGGAATTATGATGTTGGCCTATTTTAGCTATTTTTTTGCAAGACTAATAGTTGTTTTTGGAGCATGGTCATCATATTTTGCTGATTTTGCATATGCTTGCAAAGGTATCATATCTTTAGTCAAGCCTCTTTGAGAGTTGGTTTTAATTACGCCTAAAATGTCAGCACAAACCTTTTTAAATTCAGATTCATTGTTACAAGAGGTTGCTGCATTTTTAAATAAATCGACTAATGGGGTTTTAGTTCGATTATCAAAAATTTCTTTAGGCAAATTTTGTAGGATTTCCAATCTCTCGGTTTCAGTTTTAAGCGTCTTAATGCTCTTTGAAGCAGATCTTAAAACCTCTAGCTGATCGTTTTTATTTACAACAGTACCGCCTTCCAATTGCGATATCATATTATTAATTTTTATCGAAGAGTCATCTATTTCAGTTGTCGCAACAATGCCAACCATTTTCTTTATTTCAGAATCTGTTTTTGCAATAGAAGCTTCTAGTTCAGTGTGTTTTTTTATCAAAATATTGAGTGCACTGTCACCCCCTCTATTATCAAATTCCTTTACTGCATATTGTTTAAGCAATTTCATTTCAGTAATTTTTGCAAGGGTCAACTGAAGATTAGTCTTATCCTCCTTTATAGACTCTTCTAATTCTTTAAGTTTTTTCTTATCTTTTTTCTTATCTTCATCGACACTAGTAATTCCTCCGTGTTGACCAAGTGCATTACTCAGAATGATGATGGGGCGATTGGTAAATTGCCCAGCCGTTATAGAAGGTTGAGTTATTGGCGTATTTGAAATATTGGGCGTATTTGAAATATTGGGCGTATTTGAAATATTGGGTGTTGTTGGAATAATAGGGGGTTGTGTGCTTTGTGTAGAACTTGGATTTTGCACTGGAGGAATGATTTTCTTAGGCGTAGGCACGGCATTGAACTTACTAGGAGATACCAGTTCTTTAATATTACTCAGATTTAACTCTTCTAGCAATTCCTTCTTATCAAGCTCATTTACGAGTTTTGGATAATTAGGAATTTTGAGTAAAGTCTCTAGTTCTTTAGCGACGTCTGATAAAGGATTGGGTTCAGGTATACCAAGTTGTTGATAGACATCAAGAATCATTACGTCAAATGCCTTTTGATTTTCCAATTTGACTTCAGCAGTAGTCAAATCTATTTTTCTTTCCAGCATATTTAAACGTTGGTCTTTCTTCAAACTCACAAAACCAGTAGCAATGCCGATTAAAACAATATTGGGTACAGCAGAGGCTAGCTTAGATTCTTGTAATTCTGAAAGTTTGGTTTTGTCGCTTTCAATATTAAAACGCACGTTAACAGTTGTATTTTCTTTTGGAGTAAATAACATGGCTAACCGTCTTTTAATAGGCACATTTCGACCTGAATTATCTTCATAAAGTTCAAAAAAGTCATTTTCACCTAGCTTTTTAGGCACACTTAATTTTACGGCTTGGAGCGCTTTAACACTCTTAAGTGCATCTAGAGGTCCGGTAGTTTGTACAACAACAGCTTTTTTGGTTGAAGCGGGTTCGATTTTTTTTATCAATTGATCAACTTGATTCGTTAAAGCCGTTTTTACGGCAGTGATACCCTCATTATAGGAAAATAGCTTAGTCAGATTGAGTTTATTTTTGCCATCAAGTATATTTGTAACTAGGGTTGAAAAATTTTGACTTGTCATTTCTAGTGAATTAAGCACAATTAATTGTTCTTGCAACACCCCTTCTCTTGCAGAGAGAATCTCCTTAAGGGTATCTAAAAGGGAAGCACTGTCTGTAGATAAGCTTTTTATCGTCGTATCAAGATCTTCCACATTTTTTGTTTTCAGATTATTTGTAATGCTTTGGAGCTGGACTTGTTGTTCACTTAATGTGAGAGATGTGTCTTTCTGGATCTTTTTGATTTGTTCGTCAGCGAAAAATAAAGCTTTTTGATCGTCGAATATTTTTTTTATTTTTTTATAATCTAGATGTGTATTACCCCCTAGTTCATCTTCTACTTCAAACATAAAGCCTAAAATGTCATTATCCCCCTCAAATGCGGATTCAAAGTCTTTTTTGAGGCCTTCAATGTTTAAAGCCCCATTCATTTCAAATAGTTTTTTATCAAATAATGATGGAGGCGTGTTAGTATTAATATTAGCAGGATAGTTAGTACGAAAGTTTTTTAATTCATCATGCAGTTTTTTAAAATTAGGGTCATTGGCAACTTCCTCTGTTTCTCTATTTGCAGTGAATTTATTGTATTTATCAGTAATTTTAGCAAGGCCTTCTACCGTTTCGGTAATTTTTTTATTAAATATAGGAGAGGCACTTGAGGTGTCTACTTTTTTTCTGAATTCTGGATTGTGAACATAATTACTTAAAAATGAAGTCTCATCTTTTAGATTTGTAACAGAGTTTATCACTTGTTTTACTTGAAAATGTAGGTTTTTTTCAGCGACTTGGGGAGTGGGCTTTTTCGCTGAGGGGAGTTCCACCCTGTCTTTAATCTCTTTTTCAATGTTAGTAAAAATACCCTTGACTACCTCTTTATTATTTTCACCCGTCAATTGGCTAACGCTCGTATCGATTACGGTAGATTTGACTTGGTCACGAATATGAGTGACAGCTTCCCCTGCTTTTACAGAAGTTCTCTCTATTTCAAAAGCAGCCATTTCTGAATTAAACACGTTTGGATTGGAAGCCGCGGCTACTGTTTTATCTGGGAGAGCACTATCCAGTTTTATTTTTATTTCACTCAGTAATTTTTTGGCTTCTTCAGATTTTGAACTTGCTAAAAATTTTTTTAGTTCAATAATATCGGTTAGCACGTCTTGAAGTTTAAGGTCATCAGCTTTTGCTAATGTGTTAGCATTTGTAATCGGGATACTGTTAAGAGAAGCGCCGCCCCCTATTTTGTTCGAAGGTACGCGTCCACCTGGTCGTGGAGGAGGAGTGGGGCCGCCTCGTTGAGATGTTTGTGGTATTTGTGGTTGTGGAGGAGGAGTAGGGCCACCTCGACCAACAGGGGTTCTGGGTACTCGCGGTCCAGTGGGTTTGGTCGTCGTTGTTGTTAGTCCAACTTCGCTCACCATCCTAATAAGGTCATTTAATTCTATTTGTGCTTGATAGAAAAGCCATGGTTCATTATCAGTCAAGCCTTTTGTGATTTTGCCTTCTATGTCTGTCGCTAAAGCAATTTGATTTACTTGACTGTTTTTGTTTTTACCAGAATCCATCACACTCCCCTTATTTTTTTTGTATGTACAAAAAAACATTTAAAATTGATTTCATGCTTAATTTAATAGAGTGCTAAGGGATAAAGAAGTTCAGCTTTTGAATAAAGTTTTAGAAAAAAAGTTTGTTATTTACTGACCTAAACCAAACATGAATACAAAAATCACCAAAACTTTGTTACCCTAGGGTAGAATAAACGTGTAGCTTCAAGAAAGTGTGAGTGAGGATGACGCAATGATCTCAAAGGATGAGCAGGACATAGACATTATCTCTGAAGAAGAATTACTGGAAATAGATTCAGTAGATGAGCATGAACTTGATAATTCGGGTACCACGGTTACTGCACCCGTTATGTCTAGCCCTACGATTGTTTCACCGATTGTAAATCAAGCATCCAAAAAATCGGATGAGGATAATCATATAAACAAAGAAATTGATTTATTAGCAGATGAGCCGACTTTAAAACAAGAGCAGGCTTATGTTAAATCTTCTGAGCCTCCTAATCCTAAATCGCCAACATCGTCTGATGGATCTTTTAATTCTTCACCTAAAAAAAGAAGTTTATTTTTACCGATTGTGGGCATTGCAGCATTAGCTATTTTGGGTGGCATTTGGTATCAGACTGCATCGCAAATTGAAAACATCGAAAAATCTCTTGCTGAATCAAATCAAAAAGCCTTACAGGGGATCTCAGAACAAGATAAAGCTTTAGACGAATCATACAGACAACTTGCTCAGCAAGTAGACTTAACACAGAAAAAATTAGCAGAGATGGGATCTCAGCAGCAAGAAATTCAAAGTACGCTATCTAGAATCACGGGTCACAAAGAAGACAATTGGTTATTAGCAGAAGCTTTATATTTGAGTCGTTTGGCAGTGGAGCGTTTACAAACAACGCAAGACGTTAAAACAGCCATCGGACAACTGACGGCAGCAGATGACAGATTAAGACAAGTGGCCGACCCCAGCTTAATGCCCGTTCGCAAAATATTGGTCGATAAAATTACGGAATTAAAAGCGGTGAATGCACCTGATTTTGAAGGATTGTGGTTACAGCTAGGCACCCTATCAGAAATGTCAGATAAATTGGTGCCGATTCGGTCAGACAAAAATAAAGTCATAGAAGAAACGACAGTTTATCCTACCGGCTGGAAAGCGGCTTTAAAACAATCTTGGTTCGAAGTGAAAAGTTTGGTGAAAGTGCGTTCGCCTCAAGAAAATGCCAGCACGCCTATTTTTGCGGGTAAAACATTATCAGAATTAAATGAAGACGGATTAAAACGTGGGTTTAGATTATTTATTGAGCAAGCGCGTTGGGCTTTAATTCAAAGAGAAGCCTGGTTGTATCAAGGCAGCATTGATAATGCACAGAAATGGTTAAAAACGTATTTTAGCCGAGATGCCACAGGTCAGCTGATGCTGTCTCAACTTGAACAACTCAAAAATAATAATATCCAAATGACGGTACCCGATGTGTCTTCTACCGTGACAGCCATTAATAATTTAATTCAACAACGTCAAAAGTTATTGGCCGGTTAGAGTAGGGGCAGAACATGATTAGAATATTTGTTTCTTGTGTGATTTTAGCCTTAGCGGTTTGGGCTGGTGTGGCCATGCAAGCGAGCCATGGTTATGTGGGGATTAACTTTGCAGGTTGGACCATTGAAGCACCGATTTGGCTTGCCATTATTGCTTTAATTGTCACCAGTGTATTAATAGTATCGGCGTTTAAAGCGGTTCATATTTTAATGAACTTGAAAGCTTTTTTTCATCAGCTGAGAACAGAGCGCCGCCTCAAACAAGCCAAAATTAAAACAACCGAGGGGATGTTGGCTTTTTTAGAAGGCGATTGGCAAACCGCAGAAGAAAATTTAATAGAGGGCGCTGCCTGTATCGATTTGCCTTTTATTAATTATATTTTTGCTGCTAAAGCCGCTGGAGAGTTAGATCAGCTTGAAAAAGCAGAACAGTATTTGCAAACAGCCGAAAAATTAACAAAAAATAAAGAGAGTTTGGTTTATACACTGAAAAGAGGGCAATTATTAGGTCAACAACATAAATGGACTGAAGCACTTGCCTTACTCGAACCACTATTAGATAAGCATGGCACTCATCCACAGTTATTACGAACGGTTTATAAGATTCAAGTGCATCAAAAAAATTGGATGAAAATAATTGAGTTAGTGCCTTCTTTAATTAAAGCCAAAATTTTATCAGAAGAAAAGGCGATTGATGCGCAAAAACACGCTTATTGTGAATTGATCTTAAAAGCTGAATCGGTTTCTTTAGCTGAAGTGAAAGCACTGTGGAAAGAGATGCCTAAAGCATATCATTCGGATAACCATTTGGTTTATTTATATGCTAATGCCTTAATGCAATATCATTTACAGGATGAAGCGGAATCGATATTACGACAAACCATCAGACGCCAATGGAGTGAAGTGTTAATTAAACTCTATGGCAAAGTAAAGTCTACTCTTCCTCAAAAACAATTAGCCTTTGCAGAGCATTGGTTAAAAGAACAACCCAAAAGCGCGATACTCTTGCTAACCGTTGGCCGAATTTGTTTGCATCACCAATTATGGGGTAAAGCACAGCGTTATTTAGAGGCGTCGATTACCTTATGCCCTCTACCTGAAACATTTTCTGAGCTGGGTAAATTGTTAATGAAATTAAACAAGCTAGAAGAAGCCGCAGAATATTTTAGACATGGTTTGCTCATGCTGACGAATCTCGACGATGAAGAACCCCTATTAGGCGGTATTACTTCATCAGGGGTGGCTAAATTGGAGCCGGCCGAGCATATCTTACAAGACTAAAATCCGGTATCATGTGGGCAACTCAGCTTTATTTTAAGTAAGTAAAATAGGTAAGTAACTCACATGACTGCTTGGACCGAAGGCAAGCTTATTGCCAAAAAACACTGGAATGACAATTTATTTTCTTTGCATATTCATGCAAGTGTGCCGCTATTTGAGGCAGGCCAATTTACTAAAATAGCCTTAGATATAGACGATAAACGCGTTGGTCGACCTTATTCTTTTGTGAATGCCCCTCATGAGCAATATTTAGAATTTTATGTGGTCACCGTGCCCGAGGGTGAACTGAGCCCCAAATTATTGGCCACCAAAGAAGGCGATACCATTTGGGTGCAAACACGCCCCGTTGGTTTTTTTGTGTTATCTGAGGTGCCTCAGGGTAAAACATTATGGATGCTTGCCAGTGGCACGGCATTAGGCGTGTTTTTAAGCATATTAAAAACCGTCACCCCTTGGGAAAGATTTGAAAACATTGTTTTGTGTCATGCCGTACGTCAGGCCGAAAGTCTTTCTCACCACGAACTCATTGAGCAATTTAAAAAAGAGCATCCTACCCAATTTCAATTTGTGCCTTTTGTGAGCCGTGAAGAAACGCCAGGTGCTTTTTCGGGCAGAATTACCACGGCACTCGAAAATGGGTCGCTTGAAAAGCATACCGGTTTCACCTTTTCACCCGAAGAATCGCAAGTGATGATTTGTGGTAACCCAGAAATGGTGAAAGAATGTATGACCTTGTTACAAGAAAAAGGCCTCAAAAAACATACGCGCAAAGAAGCGGGCCATATTACCATAGAAAATTATTGGAAATAATTTTTGACGAGAAAAATAAGATGAAAGAAGTCGAAAAATATCAGCTTGATTTTATTTCTGGTGGCCAGAGCTTAAACACAGTTCTTTGTTTGGGTGCGCTGTATGCCTTGGTTGTTGGGGCAGGAATTTATTTTGCCAAAAATACAAAAGCAGCGACAAAAGAGGAAGAAGAATATTATTTTCTTACTCAAAATATGAAAGCTTTTAATCAGCCTTTGCATGCCTATAATGATTTTTTTGGTGTTTAACGCTAATGAAAAGGTGTGTTTTTTTGTCCCTTTACAAAGGGACAAATAAAACAGACTATTCAAAGTCTAAGTTTTGATTAAAGGCAACATATCAGACAATAAATTCTCTAATTTTAAGTGACGGGAAATAAAGCCATTTTTAAGGGCATGGATCATAGGATAAGGGCCGCTGGCATAAACATAATAATTTTGATTAAGCTTTGCCTGCTGGCTAAGTTTAGTGCTTTGATCCTCAAAAAATACTTCATGCACCCATCCCGTTTTACCAGACCAAGTTGGATTTATTTGGAACATACTAGGACACCCATAATAAGTTGACATTTTAATACTCGAGATTAAGCTTGTCAGTCTAGGAAGTATTAGTTTTAAAAACAAGGAAGTGACATGACTACGGCAAGAGCCGCTCAAATCGATTATTCAGCAACACAGTATTATCATTTAATGAATCGTTGTGTTCGTCGTTCCTATCTATGTGGGGTAGATCAAGAATCTGGCAAAGATTACAGCCATCGAAAACAATGGCTAGTAGATAGAATGAAACAACTTGCTAACATTTTTTCTGTTCATATTTGCGCATATGCTGTTATGAGCAATCATTATCATCTTGTTCTATATGTAAATCTTGAAATGGCTCAGAATTGGTCACAAGAAGAGATTCTAGCACGTTGGACGCAGTTGTTTGGCCCCAGTGCCGCCAAGCATGTTGCAACGCTTCCTCTGGAATTAGCTTTTAGAAAATGTGAAGAATTACGCCTACGATTATCAAGCCTTAGTTGGTATATGCGTTGTTTAAATGAGCCAATTGCAAGGCGCTCGAATCTTGAGGATGAAGTAGATGGCAGATTTTGGCAAGGTAGATTTAAATCACAGGCCTTATTAGATGATGGAGCTGTTTTGAGCGCTATGGCTTATGTTGATTTAAATCCCATTCGGGCAAAAATTGCAGACACACCTGAAAATTCTGAATTTACCTCTATATATGAGCGCATAGAATCCGCTAAAGCGGATCTAAATAATCTAGAATTGGCAAAACAACCTGAAGAGTTAATGCCGTTTAACTCTGTTGTATTACATTCCTTACCTAAACTTGATTTTACCTTAAAAAATTATTTAGAGTTAATTGATACGACAGGCAGAGTACTTCGAGATGATAAGCCAGGAAGAATAGTAGATCATCATGAACCTATTTTATCTCGATTAAATTTAACGCCAGCAGGTTGGCTGCACATAGTTAAAAATCTTGAAAAAGAATTTTGTTATGTAGTTGGGCACAGCAACAAATTTGAAAACTTTGCCAAAAAACATCGAGTTAGATCGCCGATGGGTAGAAAAATGGCAATGCAGTGTTATAAAAAAGCTTCCTAGCTACGCTATATTTTTTAATTCAATCCAAAAAGAATTATCCACATTAGGATTTTATGATTCCTCTTTAACTATTACATAGATATTCTTTGTAAGTTCATTTGTGGCAATATATTCAAGTAGAGTTATTACAAGTAATTCATTAATTCTGATTTTATTATGGGTGTCCTAATAGCACGCTAATAGCACGTTTAGCGTGGAATGGGTTTATGGACATATGAATATGGCTGTCCTAGCTATTAAGCATTAAAAGCTTGTCTTATTTTTTTTAAAAAATATAATATGCATCCTCAAAACATATGAAGTTTATAAGTTTTTAGCTGAACTCAAATTTTTGAAAAAATTATCAGGGAGATAATTATGATCCGTAAAATATTTATATTATTAACAGCTGTAAGCATGCTTGCACTCGCGCCAGTTGTAAAAGCTGAGAATGGAGGCAATGGCGGTCCGGGTGGGCATTCTGCAGGAAATGGTGGCCATGGTGGAAACGGCGGTAGTAGTGGTTCAGGTCACGGCGGTACAGGTGGAAATGGTGGCCATGGTGGCACGAGTGGTGGTAATGGGGGGCATGGTGGAAATAGTAAATAAATATAGCTTAACGGAGAATTGAATGTGAATAAAGCTTGTTATAACTTTTTCACTATAGCTGTAGTATTAATTACATTTTTTATTTCACCATCTGTATATGCAGGACACGGCGGTAATGGTGGTAACGGAGGTAACACTATGACAGGTCAAGGCGGGCATGGTGGTCATGGCGGTAATAGTCATTCTGGTAAAGGTGGGAATGGAGGCAATGGTGGCAATAGCCATACTGGAAAAGGAGGAAATGGTGGACATGGTGGGAGTGGTCCTGCTGGTGGAGGCCAAGGAGGATTAGGTGGCAAAGGACCTGGCGGCCATGGTAGTAATGGTAAGCATGGTTCTAAAATATAAAAAGGTAATAAAATGAATAGCAAGTTTATATGTGCAATATTTTTAGGTTTATTCTATACAAATTCAGCTTACAGCTATGTGGAAAATGTACCCTATATTTTTCCATTAATGTCGGCTGAAGGTGCGGATGGGGCCCATGGAAAGGATGGCCAAAATGGACAAAACGGACAAAACGGACAAAATGGTAGAAACGGCGGTAATGGCGGCAATGGTGGAAATAGTGATTATGGTAACGGAGGTAATGGCGGCAACGGCGGAGATGTTGATTAGTCAAATAATAGATTAATGAAAATTTAGGTGACAGGGACGTCATCAATTTATTATTTATGATTTGCTTAAAAAAATGGATTATAAAATTTAAAAATCAGATCTAATTTTTTTAATTTGATAAAATATTAGTTTAAAGAATAGTTAAATTTTGATTAAAGGCAACATATCAGACAATAAATTCTCTAATTTTAAGTGACGGGA
>CADEEZ010000009.1:0-43395 GCA_902826485.1 uncultured Gammaproteobacteria bacterium | reverse complement strand
CAAAAAATACTTCATGCACCCATCCCGTTTTACCAGACCAAGTTGGATTTATTTGTGAAAGCACGGGGATAAATTCAAAATGCGGGTAGCGTTTTTGCCAATCTTCAATTAATTTTTGTTGATAAATATCTTTGGGTTCACGAATCCCCCAATATAAGACACACCGTTTACCTGTAGGTAATAAATCGGTTAACAAAGCCTGAATGGGAGAAAAACCTGTTCCCCCGGCAATAAAATAATAAGCATCAGCTTGTTTTGTCGTGCAATGGCCTTTAGGGCCCGTAAATTTTATTAACCCATCTTGTTTGATTTGGTTTAAGAAAATATCAGCAAAAGGGTGTTGAGGCCCGACTCTTAAGTGAACGGTGATGACATGAGTACCGCCCTCTTGAGCAGGCGTGTTGGCAATTGAAAGCGGAAAAGGGCCACCTTCTGTGATTACTTCAATATATTGTCCACTGAGATAAGTAAGCAGAGGGGAATTAGGTTCGGGAGAAAAATGTAGCAATACAATATCCTCTGTCAAATAACTGAGATCGGAAAGCGTGTATTGATACATTGTCATGAGAGCAGGGGGTTACCCTGCTCTTTTCATTGATTCAAAAAACTCTTCATTGGTCTTAGAGCCTTTTAAACGCTCAAGAAGGAATTCGATTGCCGCAATTTCATCCATGTTATTAAGGATTTTGCGTAGAATCCACATTTTTTGTAATTCTTCTTGAGAGGTGAGTTTCTCTTCACGACGTGTACCCGAACGATTAATGTTAATCGCAGGATAAATACGTTTTTCTGCAACGCGTCTGTCTAGATGAAGTTCAAGGTTACCTGTCCCTTTAAATTCTTCATAAATCACTTCGTCCATTTTGGAGCCGGTGTCGATTAAGGCAGTGGCAATAATCGTTAAGCTCCCGCCTTCTTCGATATTTCTTGCCGCGCCAAAAAAGCGTTTAGGTCTTTGTAAGGCAGCAGCATCCACACCACCCGTTAAGACTTTGCCTGAATGGGGAATCGTGGTGTTATAAGCGCGTGCCAATCGTGTGATCGAATCGAGCAAAATAACCACGTCTTGTTTGTGTTCAACTAAGCGTTTTGCTTTCTCAATCACCATTTCGGCTACTTGAACGTGACGGGTAGCGGGTTCGTCAAAAGTAGAAGCAATCACTTCACCTTTAACAGAACGTTCCATTTCGGTCACTTCTTCAGGTCTCTCGTCAATCAGTAATACCATGAGACGACATTCAGGATGATTGGTCGCAATAGAGTGCGCGATGTTTTGCAACATCATGGTCTTACCGGCTTTCGGTGGAGAAACAATTAAGCCGCGCTGGCCTTTACCTATGGGGGCTACCAAGTCAATGACCCGTGCTGTTAAATCTGCCGTGGAGCCATCACCGGTACTCATTTTGAGTCTTTCTTCGGCATGGAGTGGCGTTAAGTTTTCAAATAATATTTTATTGCGGGCTTCATCGGGAGAATCGTAATTGATTTCATCCACTTTCAATAAAGCAAAGTAACGCTCTCCTTCTTTAGGAGGACGAATCTTTCCAGAAACCGTATCACCTGTTCTGAGTCCAAAGCGACGAATCTGGCTCGGAGAAACATAAATATCGTCTGGGCCTGGTAAATAAGAGGCACTACCAGAGCGTAAAAAACCGTAGCCATCAGGCAAGAGTTCCAATACGCCATCGCCGTGAATATCTTCACCGCCTTTAGCGTGATGCTTCAAAATAGCAAAAATAAGATCTTGTTTGCGCATTCTACTGGAGATATTTTCAATTTCCATGCTTTGAGCCATGGTGGTGAGTTCTGCAGCAGGTTTAATTTTTAGTTCTGAAAGATTCATAGTTCACTAGTTACTTTTAAATAATTTAATGGTTTAAGTTTGAAGAGGTTGAAGACATGTTTGTAGAAAACAGTTTAGGCCCTGTTTTTAGCAAGACCTAGCCCATTATATAACACATAATTTTAGAAGCGCCAAGTTTTGATGCCCGGCACATTATAGATGACTATTAATAAAAGCAGTTAACTGAGATTTGGATAAGCCGCCAACTTTAGTGGCTTCCAATTCGCCAGCCTTAAATAACATTAGGGTAGGAATGCCTCGGACCCCTAATTTTTGAGCGGTAAGGTTGTTTTGGTCAACATTGAGTTTAACTACTTTTACTTTGCCAGTGTATTCAACCGCAATTTCGTCTAAGATAGGTGCAATTGCACGGCATGGGTTGCACCACTCTGCCCAAAAATCGACTAAAACGGGCAGGCTAGATTGGATCACTTCTTGTTCAAAGGATTGATCGCTAATATGCATAATAAGTTCTGACATTTTCTGTACTCCTCTTATTTCTTAGATGGCTCGTATGATAACATTTTAGAATAATTAGGGCACCTAACGGAGAAATAAATTTGTTAACTAAATCAAACAATAGGTTTGCCATTGTTGATTTGGGTTCTAACAGCTTTCATTTGTTGCTGGGCTCGATTTCACCTTCAAATACGTGGCAGATAGAGCAGCAAATCAATGAAGCTGTGCAACTCCGAGCGGGGTTAACCCCTCAGGGAGACTTAAATTGGGAATCTATGAACCGTGCTTTAACATGTTTAGACTCATTCGCAGCAAGATTGACTAAATTCGCTCCCGATCACGGCAAAGTTCGCATAATTGGGACTGCAGCCTTAAGAATGGCAAAAAATAGGGCGCTATTTTTAAGTCATGCAACCAAAAGGCTAGGTTATCCCATCGAAGTGATTTCAGGAGAAGAAGAAGCGGAATTAATTTATCAGGCATTTGTTCAATATTTAGGAAGTCATTCTGTTATTCCAGAGCAGATATTGGGCATTGATGCCGGTGGAGGCTCAACAGAGTTGGTGATAGGGTGTGGCCCTGAGCCTAAATTGTCACTTAGCCTGCCGATAGGGTGCGTGGAATTGCAGACCTTTTTTTTGGGTAAAGACACGGTTACCGCAGAAAATTTTACGGAGGTAAATCAGCTTGTTCTAGAACACCTAAGAGGGGCTGAGCGACAGATACAAACCCTGGTGTCTTTTGGTTGGCAACGGATTTATGCGGGTTCGGGTAGTGCCGATATTTTGGCACAAGTCAATCGCTTTTTTGGTTTAGGGATAGGGAATGAGATGTCGCGTTCATCCTTAAGACAGATTCGAGATGATTTAATTTCA
This sequence comes from uncultured Gammaproteobacteria bacterium, assembly GCA_902826485.1. Lineage (GTDB taxonomy): Bacteria > Pseudomonadota > Gammaproteobacteria > Berkiellales > Berkiellaceae > CADEEZ01. Next base: position 40,218 of record CADEEZ010000009.1, on the reverse strand, counting down.
CTTCAAGATTACCGACAGTTTAAAATATTGGGCTTAAAAGACCATCAATTATTGCTCTTGCCTGGTATTGTGGCGATATTTTTGGCGCTGATGAACCACTTACAACTCGACAAAATAACGATGTTGCCCGTGGCCCTTCGTCATGGGGCCTTGGCGGTTATGCTTTCAGCCATGCCGCAGCCTCTAATGCATAATAGCTAATAATGGCACTGGCGCCTGCGCGTCTAAACGCCAACAAAGATTCTAATACAACTGACCGCTCATCAATCCAATTTTGAAGGCTGGCAGCTTTGATCATCGAGTATTCTCCGCTCACCTGATAGGTTAAAACAGGGACAGAAAAGGTGGCTTTTACTTTGGCCAATACATCGAGATAAGGTAAGCCGGGTTTGACCATTACCATGTCAGCCCCTTCTTGAATGTCTAATGCCACTTCGCGTAACGCTTCTTCAATATTGGCAGGATCCATTTGATAGGTTTTTTTATCGCCTTTTAACAAAGCTTTTGAATTCACCGCCTCTCTAAAAGGGCCATAATAAGCAGAAGCATATTTAGCGGAATAGGCCAAAATGCCGGTGTGAATAAAACCGTGTTGATCCAACGCTTGCCTGATTGCTCCCACCCGTCCGTCCATCATGTCAGAGGGCGAGACCATGTCCACACCTGCTTTGGCCAAGGTTAGGGCTTGTTTCACTAAGATCTCATTGGTCTCATCGTTCATGACATAACCGTGTTCATCGATGAGGCCATCATGGCCATGAGTGGTGTAAGGGTCCAGCGCCACATCGACAATTAGGCCCAAGTCGGGAAACTGTTGTTTCAATGCTTTGATCACGGTAGGCACTAATCCCTCGTCTTGGTAAGCTTCAAAAGCATCAAGGGATTTCTTTTCAGGGGCGATAGCGGGAAAGAGCATAATGGCGGAAATACCTAATTCATAGGACTTTTCAGCTTCTTTTAGAGCAAAATCCAGGGTATGCCTGAAGATGCCTGGCATCGAAGGGATAGGGGTTTGGGTGTTATGCCCTGCCTGAATAAATAAAGGGTAAATTAAATGCTCAACAGAGAGGGTATGTTCTTGCATTAATTTTCTAGAGAAAGGGGCTTTTCTGAGTCTTCTTAAACGCGTAGAGGGGAATTGCCCCATAAAAGTAGTGGACATGAGAGACTCCCTCTTTAAATAAAACTAGAGAGAGTCTATAGAATTTGGGCCTTAAATCCAAGCAGTGACTTTTTTCATTGCACCCCATCGAAGGCCTAAGTTAACCAAAATTTCCACTTCGGCTTGATTTTGCGTCAGACTCAACATTAATTTTTCTAAATCTTCTTGATTATCTAGGTAATTTTTCAGTAATTGAATGCGGGAATAGCGACTGATTATCTGCCCTGAGAGCATTTTTTTTAATTGGGTTAAAAGCTGAGTTTCGGTTAAATGGGGTTGAAAATCTTGCACCATTTTTTGACAGACTTCGAGAAGTAAGGCATTTTCTTTTGCTTTTTTTAGTTTGCCTTCCAAGTAAGTGTACATAAGTATGCCCGTGGATAAATAAACGGTAACCATCATACCGGCAATTTCCATGAGTTCTGTCATGGGAAAAAGGGCAATGCTGCTAAAAATAATCATCAGGGCAATCCCCATTCCCATGCCTAATAAAGCATAAGTATGAACAAGTCGGTTTTTTTGCTGTAAGCAAATGTCTAGTTGGTTAGATTTCACGATCCACTCCTTGGAACATAATTGTTTTAGTTTTTCATTTTCCTAGGTTTAGCGGGGCCTAGGAAGAAAATTAATAGGCAAATTCATCAAAATCCTTTTTAATGTAATAACATGCCTACAATTAAAGAAATAAATTAAAATTTGCGTTCGCGCAACACCCTGTAAAAAACGCTAGCGAGATTTCATGGACTGGATGGTAATAAATAACGCGATAATTAAATACGAACTCATTCTTCGGATGGCTTGTTTTGGATTTGTTTTGATGGGATTAGCGTATTGGGAAAGCCGGGCCACTTGGCGGCAAGGCGTTTTAAATCAGCGTGTGCGCTGGGCAAACCACATGGCTTTAGGCGGTTTTTCTACTTTTCTGGTGAGAATGTCTTTCCCTGTATTGGCTTTAACCATGGCGGTCGTTGCAGAGGTCCAACACTTAGGTTTATTGAATACCACAACGTTTTTACCTTTTTGGTTGAAAGTGGTGTTGAGTTTAATCGGGATGGATTTTGCGATGTACATGGAACATCGTTGGATGCATCGCTATAAAATTTTGTGGCGTGTTCACCAAGTGCATCATTCGGATACAGAGCTGGATGTAAGTACGGGACTGAGATTTCACCCAATAGAATATTTTTTTATGATGGGCATAAAGTTAGTGGCCATTTTATTTCTAGGCCCTCCTGTGTTCGCGGTGTTTATTTTTGAAGTGATGCTCATCAGTTTTCTTTTATTTGCACACAGCAATATTCAGCTTTCTCCTATCGTAGAATATTACTTAAGATTCATTTTTGTTACGCCAAACATGCATCGCATTCATCATTCTGATATTCCCTTTGAACATAATAAAAATTTCGGTTTTTGTTTTTCAATCTGGGACAGAATGTTAAACAGTTATATAGCACAGCCACATCAAGGGGATCATCACTTGGTTTTCGGATTGGAAATATACAGACTGCCAGCTTTTCAAACGCTTTTAAAGTTATTAGCGTTGCCATTTATAAAATATAAAGCAGTTAAAAATCGGTTTGCCCATATTAAATAGCCTTAAACACGGAAGAGAGCATTTTATGACAGGGAAAAGTGAACACAAAGATTTAGTGATTATAGGGGGCGGAGCAGGGGGCTTAGCCTTGGCCTATAAAGCCGCTCGCTTGGGTCTAAAAGTGGGCATTGTGGATAAATATGCACAATTAGGGGGAGATTGTTTACATTTAGGGTGCGTGCCGAGCAAAACATTATTAGCGGTAGCCAAGTGTGCTCAAGATTATAGACAAGCTGCTAAACAGGGGTTATCGGGTGAAATGAAGGTGGATTGGCAGGCAATAAAAGCCCACTTAGTTCAAACTCGAGACAATATTCAACCGCGCTATAGTCAAGAAAAATTTGAAAAACTGGGATGTGAAGTCTTGATTGGTGCCCCAACTTTTGTCTATCCAAACACGCTGACGATAGCAGGGCATGACCGTAGATGGACAGCTAAAAAATTTGTGATTGCCACCGGCTCAAGACCCATGATGCTGCCTATTCCGGGGTTGTCTGCTGTTGAAATTTATACCAATGAAAACATTTATCAATTGTCTACTTTGCCCCAATCCATGGTTATTGTGGGCGCTGGGGTAACGGGCATGGAGTTTGCGCAAGCGTTTCAACGGTTAGGCGTAAAAGTCACGGTATTGGTCCACTCTGAACGTATTTTAAGAACCTTGGATATTCAAGGTAGCACGGTGTTGTCTACCGTCTTAAAAAGGGAGGGTATGGATATTTATACCCACGCGGTCATTCAACAAGCGATTAAAAAAGACAATCAGAAATTAGATTTAGTGATTCAACATCAAGAAGAGACGTTTACCTTGGAAGCCGATCTTGTTTTTATGGCAACAGGCAGACTACCCAATATTGAAAATCTGGGCCTAGAAAATATAGGCATACAGTGTACCAAACAAGGTATTGTTGCCGATGAGTATTTTAGAACGAATTTAAAGCATATTTATGCGATAGGTGATGTGGTTGCCTGGCCGCATCGATATACGCATATGGCAGAATATGGCGCAGAAGTGGTGTATCGTCATCTTTATTTAAAAAACTTTGCGCCCAAAGCGAATTTAAAATGGGTGCCAGGGGTGATTTTTACCGATCCAGAAATGGCTTCTATCGGCCTAACGGAACAAGAAGCGAAAGCACAAAAACGTAAATATGAAGTATTATATTGGGAGTTTAAAGACTTAGATAGAGCTGCTATCAACAGTAAAACAGAAGGGTTTATTAAATTACTGTTAGTGAATCAAAAAATAATTGGGGCGACCGTTGTTTGTGAGCGTGCCGGTGAAATGTTGGCCGAAGTGGGGCTATTGGTTCAAAAGAATCATTCTATTAACGCTATCCTTGAGACCATACATGCTTATCCTACTTGGGCCGAAGGGTTACGTAGAGCGGTTCAGGCGCACCTTGAAATTCACCTTTCTTCTCGATTTTCGGTTAAAAATCTCATTAAGCGCGCCATTGCGAAGTGGGCTTAGCCTCTAACCTATTGATTTGTATATAAAAATATATTTGACCTAGAGTTAGCACTCTCTTAAAAAGAGTGCTAATATATTTCGTGAAGTACTAAACTCTTATATATGAGGTCTTAGTACTTAGCGCGTATATGCAATTATTTAAAAATTACGGTCAATAAGATATGAGTAATACGATTGTTGTTTCAAAAAAAGGGTTATTAAATCAACCGTTGCCGGTTCTCACCGAAAGCAGCTTAGATGCCTATTTTCAACAAATTTATCGTATACCTGTTCTTACACAAGAAGAAGAACTTTCTTTAGCCCAGCGTTATCAAGAAACCCAAGATTTATCTGCCGCGCATCAACTGGTATTATCACATCTACGTTATGTTGCCAAAATCGCTAAACAATATTCAGGTTATGGCTTGGCGTTATCCGATTTAATCCAAGAAGGGAACATTGGTCTCATGAAAGCGGTTAAGCGCTTTGACCCCAGCGTGGGTGTGCGCTTAGTGACTTTTGCGGTTCATTGGGTAAAATCAGAAATGCATGATTTTATTATTCGTAACTGGAAAATTGTGCGAGTAGCCACCACCAAAGCGCAACGTAAGCTTTTTTTCAATTTAAGAAAACACAAACCGAATTTAGCGTGGCTATCTCAAGAAGAAGCGATGGACATCGCAACAAAATTGGGTGTAGGCTTGAAAGATGTCAATGAAATGGAAATGCGTTTGTATGCGCATGATGCCCATTTTGATGCGCCTACCTCAAGCGAAAATCAGGGTAGCGATCACTCTGCCTTTGCACCACAAGACTACCTTGTGGCAAATAGTTCAATCGTCGACAAAGACCCTCTAACACAACTCGAACAAAAAGCCGAAGAAAAACAAGCTTCAGTGGGCGTGTTACGGGCGTTGTCTGTTTTAGATGACAGAGCAAGGGATATTATTGAGTTGCGTTTTCTAGCTCAACCTGAACAAATCGCCACACTCAAAGAACTTGCCGATAAATATGATATCTCTATCGAAAGGGTTAGGCAGCTTGAGCAAGCTGCCTTAAAAAAACTCAAAGGCGCGATAATAGAAGCTGTTTAGGCTATCGTGCCACTTTAACGATTGAAAGCGCTTTCAATAAATTCAATGCTTCATTTACTTGATAGTCATTTTCGATAGATTCTTCTTTTTTCAGCTTAGCCTCAGGGTTGCTGTCTTTGTCTTCTTTATCTTCTTTAATAGGTTCATCGCCATTTGGCGCGGGCTCGACCGGCGTGTTGATTTCGGCAGGCACGGTCTCACTTGAACCCTTAGTTTGTTTTTTATTACCCAAATGGCCCTTGAGGTCTTTTTCTTTTAAGCCCATGAGTTGAGATAAATCATCTTCTTTTCTATCAGGCATTTTTAAATCTTCAACCAAGATGTCTGGGGTAATGCCTTCAGCTTGGATGGAACGACCGCTGGGCGTATAGTAAAGTGCTGTTGTGAGCTTTAAGCCATAGTTATCTTTTAAGGGTAAAACGGTTTGGACTGACCCCTTGCCAAATGATTGGGTGCCCATTACCACGGCTCTACCATGGTCTTGTAAAGCCCCGGCCACAATTTCTGATGCAGAGGCAGATCCGCCATTGATGAGCACCACAATAGGAGCGCCATCAAGCATGTCTCCATCATGGGCACGTTCTTTAAGTTCAGATTTAGGTAAACGCCCTTGTGTATAAACTATAAGGCCGTCATATTTTAATTTTTTACGGTCTAAAAACGCGTCAGCGACTTTAATGGAAGACTCTAAAATGCCGCCAGGATTGTTTCGCATATCTAAAACAAGCCCTTTTAGGTTTTTGTCTTTGGCTTCTTGGCGTAATTTTTTCAAATTTTCTACCATGTCTTCGCCTGTAGAACTTTGAAATTGCGACAATCGGACGTATCCGTAATAATCATCCAGCAGTTTTGTTTTAACGCTTTTAACGCGAATAATGTCTCTGGCAACCGTTATTTTTAAAGGTTTGCTTTCATGTTTTCTTAATATGGTTAAAATAATTTTGCTGCCAGGCGCGCCCCGCATTAATTCTACCGCTTTTCTGAGTGTTAAGCCCTTAATGGGGGTTTCATCTAATCGGATAATCATATCACCCGCTTGTATACCTGCTTTTTTAGCAGGGGTATCATCAATGGGGCTGATAACGCGAATAAAGCCATCTTCCATGGTCACTTCAATACCCAAGCCACCAAATTTTCCACTGGTGCTCACTTTGAGATCTTTAAAATCCTCTGGATCCAAAAACGCAGAATGGGGGTCTAGGCCCGATAGCATGCCATGAATAGCGCTTTCAAATAATTGCTTATCGTCGATGGGATTCACATAATAATTACGAATGCTTTCAATAACCGCAGAGAAGCGCTGTAAGTCTTCTAGAGGCAGCGAGTCTTTTTTACTTTTTTCAATGGCCACAATAGGGGCACTGAATAAAAGAAAGCCTAAAATTAAACTAGGTAATCTTTTTTGAGTTTTGTAGTACATATATAGGCTATCCTTGCAAAAACCAGCGATGAGCGTCCAACGGTTTCCCGTCCTTCCTAATTTCAAAGTATAACCCGGGATCTTTCCTTCCGCCGGTGATTCCGACGCGAGAAATCATTTCTCCGGCATCTACCCAATCTCCTGCAGATTTATATAGCAGTTGATTGTTGCCATATAGGCTCATATAACCCGATCCATGATCAACGATTAATAATAATCCTAAGCCTTTTAGCCATTGCGAAAAGACCACGCGGCCAGGGAAAACCGAAAACACTTCGGTGCCTTCTCTTGCCGCTAAAAATAAATGTTTACCGGGGGCAAAATTTAACCCCGATAGTTTAAGCGGAGAGTGTAGTTTTCCTAACATTTTTGGAAATTTACTGTCTTTAGGAGACGCAAATTTTCCTGCCGATTGAATGCGTTTTTGAAGTTGTTTAAAAAGACTTTCTAAATCTTTTTCTTGTTGTTTTAAGGCCCCTAATTGGTTTTTGTTTTTACTCATTTCAAGTTGGAGCTTGTCTAACTCGCGCGCGCGTTCAGAATATTCTGATTTGAGTATGTTGGCTTTTTGATCATGATTGATTTTGAGCCGTTCTAGTAAAGTGGATTCTTTGCTTAACAGTCTTTCTTGCGCAAACAAAAATTGTAATTTATTTAATAAATCATGAATGTATTCTACTCTGGCTTTATCAAAATAATCATAATATTTGGTTAAGCGACTATGCTCGTCTCGAGGCGGTTGATTAAATATCAATTTCCACCGTTCAGTTTTATACGTTTTAAATTTGTTAAATAATTGTTCTTTTAAAAGCACTTGTTGACTGCGATGATTGGTTCGGAGCGAATCAATATTTTGAGAAAGTAAAACGATATGGTGATTTTTATCGTGCAATTTTTGCTTTAATTGTCTAAGTTGTTCGGCATTTTTTCCGATATCCGTTTCAATTTTTGAGACGGTTTTAATATGTTTTGACGCATTTGCTTGTTGGGTCGTAAGCTTATTTTCTAATTGGTTAATAGACGATTTTAATTTTTTAATAGACTCATTTACTTTTTGGGGATCGTCGATCTCGGTAGGTTTTGCTACTCCAGATAAGGGAAAGGCCATCAGACACGCAAAGAGCATGAAAGTACCCCAGGCTATTTTTTTCATCGTATCCTCAATTATTATCTAGGTGTAGGTGACATACTCTCTGGATGCCGCGAACAAGTCGCGGCACGTAGGGGGAGTAGTTACATCTAGGTTTATTATATCCATGTAATTAAATTCTTTCCCGTCATTTCTTTAGGTATAGGTAAACCTAAAATGGTTAATAACGTTGGCGCAATATCAGCAAGCGTGCCTAAGTGCCCTGGTGTGTCTAAGTGGGCAGCTCGTGAACCAATATATAAACAAGGTACCAAAGATAAAGTGTGCGCTGTATGTGGCTGATGGGTAATAGGGTCTTCCATGCATTCTGCATTACCGTGATCGGCTGTCACCAGAGCGTACCCATCCACTTTTTTTAGGGCAGAAACAATTTTACCCAAGCAGTCATCTAATACTTCTACGGCTTTTATTGCAGCAGGTAAATTTCCGGTATGTCCCACCATGTCTGCATTGGCAAAGTTACAAATAATCACATCATAGGTTTGAGCGAGTATATGTTTTACCACTTGTTCGGTGACTTCATGTGCACTCATTTCAGGTTTGAGATCGTAAGTGGCAACCTTGGGTGAAGGCACCATGATCCGAGATTCTCCCTCAAAGGGTTTTTCAACGCCGCCGTTAAAAAAGAAAGTCACATGCGCATATTTTTCAGTTTCAGCGATGCGAAGTTGCGTTAATTTATTATCTTGCAGTATTTGACCGAATAAAGCCGTGTGGCTTTGAGGGGGGTAGATAGTCTGAGTGGGGCTGTTTTTTTGATATTCGGTTAAGGTCACAAAATGAATATCTTGAGGCGCAAGACTGCGCGTGAAAAAACTAAAGTCAGGTGCCGTAAAAACGGTGGTTAAAGCCCGGGCTCTATCCGCTCTAAAATTCAGATACAAAATAGTATCTTGAGGGTGAATTTTGATCGGGTGATTAGCCTTTAAAATACAAGTTGGGGTCACAAATTCATCGGTTTCATTTCTATCATAAGCCGCCAGTAAGGCCTCTTTTGCTGTTTTATATTCATATTGAGCCTGACCATCTTGAATGGCGCGATACGCTTTTTCAACGCGTTCCCACCGACTGTCTCTGTCCATGCCAAAGTAACGACCACTAATACTTGCAATTTGTCCTGTGCCTAATGTTTGAAACAGTGCTTCGGCTTTTTCGATTGAAGCCAGAGCGCTTTTGGGCGGGGTATCTCGGCCATCTAAAAAAGCATGTAAATAGATATTTTTTATATTATTTTTATGAGCAAGTTTGATAGTAGAGAAGAGATGATCTTCATGAGAATGTACGCCACCGGGGGAGAGTAAACCAAAAATATGCAAGGCTTGTTTATTATGAGCAAGCGAGCTAAAAGTTTGTTTTACAACCGGTTGTTCGGCAAAGTCGCCCGTAGCCAAATCATCGGTAATTCTCGTGAGCTCTTGGCGAATGATGCGGCCTGAACCTAAGGTTAAGTGGCCAACTTCAGAGTTACCCATTTGTCCTTCTGGTAATCCTACTATTCTTCCTGAGGCATCTAACAAAGTATGTGGGTATTCCTGCCACAATTTTGTCCAATTGGGTTTATTTGCTTGTTTAATGGCATCAAATTCTAGATTCTCGGAGGTGTTTTCGGCCCCCCAGCCATCCAATATAAATAAACAAACAGGTTTTGGATGTGAATGGTTCATATTTTTACTCAGGTTTAAGATACCTAACATGTTACCAGCAGTTTCTGATCTTAAAAACTTAAAATTATCGCTGATCCATAAGTTTTTTATCTAACCCTGCTTGGGGAAATAGTGTTCAGCATAGGGTCTGTGTATAATTAGTGCTCTTTGCTAACAAAAGAGGTTAAAGTCAGCAATGAATGACATTATTATTTTTCTTACTAAGCATTGGATGTTGTCGGCCGGTTTGGCAGGCCTAATTGTCGCTTTAATCATTAATGAAGTGCGTCATTTTAGTGCCTTTAAAGCCTATTCCCCTCAAGAGGTGGTGAATAAAATGAACCACGAGCACGCCAAGTTAATCGACTGCAGAGAACCCGCGGCTTTTCAGGCGGGGCATATTTTGGGCGCTGTGAATATACCCAGTCTTAAGTTGGAAGAGAGTCAGTCTATACTTACTAAGTTTAAGAGCAAGCCCATAATTATTGTTTGTCATCAGGGCACAGATAGCCCTAAAATGGGCACAAAACTGCTCAAACTCGGCTACCAGGATGTGGCGACGCTGGAAGGCGGTATTCAAGCCTGGAAAAAAGAAGGCTTACCAGTAGAGCGAGGTTAGTTATCATGGGGGCAAAACAACCCGAGATTTTAATTTACCGTACCACTTGGTGTCCTTATTGCGTTCGCGCTAAAAGATTACTAGTAGAACGTAAGGGCATGCAGGTAACTGAAATCGATATTGAACAAGATCCCCTTAAAAAAGAAGAGATGCTTGCAAAATCGGGGGGGCGCAGAACGGTGCCACAGATTTTTATTAATGGTCAGCACATTGGTGGATGTGATGATTTAGAAGCCCTGGAACGAGCGGGCAATTTAGATAAACTATTGTTATTAAATACTCAATAAAAGGAAAGGCTCATGACTGATAAAACCCCTGAAATGAATTTTGTGATTCAGCGTATTTACGTTAAAGATGCTTCTTTTGAAGCACCTCATGCGCCTCAAATTTTTAAAGAAGAATGGAAGCCTGAAGTTAATGTTGATTTACAAACTAAAACAAATAGCTTAGAAGAAGGCATCCATGAAGTGGTATTGCACTTAACCGTGACAGTTAAAATGGGCGAAAAAACGGCTTTCTTGGTCGAGACACAACAAGCCGGTATCTTTACCATTAAAGGTTTTCCACAAGATCAAACCAATCAAGCATTGGGTGCAATGTGCCCAACGATTTTATATCCTTATGCGCGTGAAACCATTTCTGATTTGGTCACCCGTGGTGGCTTCCCTCAATTATTGTTGGCGCCTGTTAATTTTGATGCGCTTTATGTTCAGCATCAAAAACAAGAACAGGATAAGACAAAGTCTAAGTGAAGTCTGACAAATTAACCCCTATCGGGGTATTGGGCGCAGGGTCTTGGGGCACTGCGCTCGCCATTCATCTCGCTAAAAATAATAATCCTGTTGTCCTTTGGGATCAGGATGTATCGAATATCGAATCGATGCGACAGCATCACGTTAATCAACGTTATTTACCGAATATCACTTTGCCTGAGTCTATTGCTTTTGAATCAGAGTTAAGTAAATTAATCGATATTCAAGATTTATTGGTGGTTGTTCCCAGTCATGCGTTTTTGAGTTTAATAACCAAAATTAATACGTTATGGGATAAAAAAAATCTGCGCATCCTTTGGGCAACCAAAGGATTTATCCCCGATACGGCAGCATTTTTAAGCGAAGCCGCCGAAAAAACATTCGGCCCAGATGTCCCCATTGGGGCGATTTCAGGGCCCAGTTTTGCCAAAGAAGTGGCCATGGGGTTGCCAACCGCGGTGACCATTGCTTCCACAAATCAAGTTTTTCTAGATGAAATGCAGGCGCGGTTTCATGGCACATCGTTTCGAGTGTATACCGCTTACGATTTAATTGGTGTTCAGTTTGGGGGCGCCGTAAAAAACGTATTGGCGCTGGCAGTAGGCATGTCAGATGGATTGGGCTATGGCGCTAATGCAAGAGCAGCGCTCATCACACGTGGCCTGGTTGAAATGATGCGTCTTGGGACTAAACTCGGGGCAAAATCGGAAACCTTAATGGGGTTGTCCGGCTTAGGCGATTTGGTTTTAACTTGCACAGATGATCAATCTCGCAATCGACGCATGGGGTTAAAATTAGGGCAAGGTCAAGCGATTGCGAGCATCGAACAAGAAATTGGTCAGGTTATCGAAGGCAAACAAAATGCCGATTTGGTTTGTATGCTGGCAAGGCTTCATGAAGTAGATATGCCCATTTGTCAGATTATGTACGATGTCTTATTCAATCAACTTCCACCTAGGGAGGCAGTTAATGCATTATTGCTTAGGCCAAGTAAAACAGAAGAAGCCTAGTGGTCGGGCTTTATTTTTTAAGTTAACCCTCGGGTGTATGCTGAGTATTTTTTTTGCTCAAGAACAAGCCTTTGCTAAAACCAATGTCTACAAACAAGTTGCTCCGAATGGTCAAATAGAATATTCCGACCAGCCCAGCCAAGAAAGCACTGAAATGATATTGCCTCAAATACAAGTGAACCCACCCCTTCCAGAATCTCAAACGAACGCGCCAGCACTTCTAGAAGCGTCTCCAAAAAAAGACAATCAAGAACAGCTGAGTATTCGTATTACGACACCAATCGATCAACAAGTTTTTATTGCGGTTATTACTGAAGTTCCCGTTGTGTTTGATGTCAAACCCCAACTTGACCCCACACAAAAAATAGGATTACTTTTGGATAATCATCCTTATGGTGAAGCACAGAGTTCAAACGCTTTTGTATTAAGAGATTTAGAAAGAGGTGCCCATGTGGTAAAGGGGGTCGTCATAGATGATCAGAATAAAATATTAGTGACTTCTGCGCCGGTGACTTTTCATCAACAGCGCAATATTATTAAAAAGTAAATCCTAATTAACAAAGGGTTTACTTTGCTCTGATTTTTGAACGTTTACTTGACCTGTTTTAGAGTTATAGTAAATCGATTCATTCGTTTTTCTGACCTTGAATTGGCATTCGTGATCGGAAAGCGCTTTGGCACAAATATCGCCATTATGGCATTCGCCTTTATCATCCGCTGCAATCACAGAATAATTCTTTTGACCCATTAATTTATGAAATATTTGACCACACGCATCATGCCCAATTGCGCCTTTGTTACTAATAGCAGACAACGTCGTTTTGCCATCAGCAGAAATACCTGTGGGCCAACCTAAATCATTAAAAGCCGTGTCGCCCGTTCCTTGACCCGTTAAATCAATAAATTCTTTATTGTCTGCCATGATTTCCCATTTGGCATGAGCGGCATTTAACGCTGAGCTAAGGGCTTTACCCGTTTGCTGCGACATCGCATATTGCGGATTATTTCTCTCAGCCCATTTAGGATAGGCAATGGCACAAATCGCCACCAAGGCAATTGCCACAACAAACCACTCAATCCAAGATAACCGTTTCGTTGGCGTGCTCATAAGAAATTCCTATAAATACTATCTAATAGTAAGTATAGACAGGAATGACTCACCCGACTAAATACTTGAGATAGTCAAGTTTTGGCACTGTAAAAACGATCTCTTATAGAAGTCAATTTATTGACGATAAGTAAGGATAGAAGTCAAAACAGTAGTAATGGTGAGTATATGCAGTTTGCCAAATCAAAACTCAAGCAGTGGATGCTGGCAATAAGTTCAGTGGGATTGGGATTATGTGTTCAAAGCAATGTGTTTGCACTGACATATGAGATAACACCCGGCAGCGATGTCGTGGGAGAAAATCAATACACACAAGCCTCACCAGGCGAAGATTTAGGGGATGTAGGCAGACGTTTCGGCTTGGGCACTTATGAGATGAAAGAAGCCAATCCGAATGTGGATTTCTACCATCCTGATAGAGCAGGTAAAATTTTGGTGCCTATTCGTACTATTTTACCTCCTGGTCCACGAAAAGGCATCGTGATCAATTTGGCTGAAATGAAAATTTATTACTTTCACCTAGATGGTAAAACAGTCAGTGCATACCCCATTGGTATTGGCCAAGATGGATGGGATACGCCCACTGGCACGAATAGAGTTATTCGTAAACGCAAAGACCCCACCTGGACGCCGCCAGATTCTATCAGAGCAAATTATGAAGATAACGGCAGAGATTTACCTTCAATTGTGCCTGCAGGACCAAATAATCCATTGGGTCCTTACGCCATCACAACGGGTTTTGAAAATATTGTGATTCACGGCACACCTTGGCCCAAAGCAGTTGGTTTAAGAAGCAGCCATGGATGCATCAGAATGAATAATGCCGATGTGACTGAGCTTTATCAAATGGTGGCAATAAATACCCCAGTTAGGATTATTCATCAAGCCGTAAAAGTAGGGAAATTTGGTGAAGATTTGTATTTAGAAGCACATGTGCCGGTAGACACGATGGTGTATCAAGAAACGTTTAGTATTCAACAACAATTACAAGAAGTGATGAACCGGCATAATAATGAAAAAGTCAGTGTTCGTTGGGATGTTGTTGAACAGCTAAAAAACAGAAACGTTGGTTATCCTGAACCCTTTGGTAGAATAAATTAAGTTTTTAAAGCAAGGGCCAATCAGATGATTGGCCTTTTTTTTTTACCCATCTTCTCCTTCGTTAATTAACTTATTTAGTAAAAATTTAAACAAGCAAGTTAAAAGAGCGTATGTTGATTCCTATTCTGACTGCGATTTTTTTTATCAAGGTTCATCTCATCCATATTTTCACTTTTAGACGCAACTAAACTTGGCTGATTTTGTAAGTTGGTTTGAATGGGCGTGAAAGAGGGATATTTTTTGAGTGGGGTATAAGTATTAATATATTCTGCTATCTCATCTAAGCCTTGCGCCATGGCTTCATCTGAGGGATTACACCAAGCGTTATTCGATATCGTTAAATTTGCGCCCGCATCTAAAAGCTTAGCCGCCATCTTTTTTCTACTATCGATTGTTGCCGTTGAAATGCCCTGCATGCAGACGGCATGTAAAGGCGTACAGCCATTGTCAGTTTGTGAATTGATATCTGGGCAATTTTTCAATGTGAGTATATAGTTTAAATGATCTAAATTTGTGGTGTTTGCCACGCAATGTAAAATATTTTTTCCGCCAGCGTAGGTGACAGTAATATCCGCGCCATTTTCGACTAATAAATTTAAAAACGCGATGCTGGCTCTGCCACCAGAAAGCGCGATTAATAAAGGTGTTTCACCATAAGCACTGCCTTTTTGATTAATGCAGCCGGGAGCATTGTTAATGATTTTTTTAGCGGCTTCAACGTCTTGGCCCATAAAGGCTAATCTAGCAAGCTGTGTTCTACCCCAAAAATCTTCTGGTGAATGATGGTCCATAAAATTTACGCTCTATATTAAATAATACAATTGATCATCTAATGATTTACAAAGGTAAGGCAACTTGCATTTTTATATTATTTGATTAATATAACCGCAAAATAAATGAGATATAAGTGACAAACTATGTTTAATATCGTGCTCTATGAACCTGAAATCCCTCCGAATACCGGTAATATTATTCGGCTATGCGCCAACACCGGTGCCAAACTACATTTAATTAAGCCGCTCGGCTTTGAAATAGATGACACGAAATTGAAACGTGCCGGCTTGGATTATCACGAATGGGCAACTGTTCAAGTTCATGAAAACATAGATGCTTGTCTTGAAGTATTAACATTATCGGGGCAGCCACAAGTATATGCTTTTACCTCTAAAGGTGATGTGCAATACACGCAACCTGAATATCAAGCTAACGATGTGTTTTTATTTGGCCCTGAAACCAGAGGGTTACCTGCAGCGGTATTAAATGCTGATTACATTCAGGCCAAAGTTTTTTTGCCTCAGTTAACGCATGGCAGAAGTTTGAATTTAAGTAATACGGTTGCGATTGGGTTATACGAAGGGTTAAGGCAGCAGAATTTTGTATTTACTGCAACTTCTTAGTAGGATTAATCGGAATCGTAATAATATGCCCACCCTGCAATTTTTTTAGTGCATAACCACTTTTAAATTTTTCCCATAAATCAAAATAGGCTAATAAATCATGGGTTCTATTTATATCCCCATCACGCATGGCATCTAGCACATCCCGCATGCCCACAAAACCGTTACACAAAGCCGTATAAAGTTCAAAGGTGCGTTGTTTTTCAGGGCAGTGATTTTTATCAGATAACATACCGTAAGCTGTTTGGCCTAATTCAATATAATAATTCATGCTAACGCGACGTTTGCGGGCATTTTCAGGGAATAGGCCTGAATATATTAAACATTTATCGCCGACTTCTTGGAGTTTATGATCTTGGAGACTGGATAGACTATCAAGTGCGATTAAAAACTCTAACCCTACGGCACTTTTAGCCATCTCAGGCTGTTGGCAAAAACGCATTAACATAAAGGCGAGATAGCTCTCAAGATCTTCTTGGAGGGTAATTGCCGCGGCAATCTGAGCTTCGCTTAACAAAGCCTGCCATTGGCTTAAAGTAGAAGGCTGAAGTAATAGTGCCATATAACTTAATTATAGACCTGTTTGTCTTTAGAATAACAAAAGTGTATGTGCTCGGTTTTGTTGAAAGCCAAATTAAGCTAGAATTAGGGCTATTCATTTTGGAGACAAATTAAGTGACCCAGCTAGATAAGATTCGTAACATCGCCATCATTGCTCACGTTGATCATGGTAAGACCACCCTTGTTGAGAAGATGATGGAACAGTCCGGGACTATCAATCGTAAGCAAGAAAAATTAGGTATCAAATTAGATTCTAATGCCCTTGAGCAAGAACGAGGCATTACCATTCTTGCCAAAAATACTTCAGTGGTTTGGAAAGATTTTCGAATCAATATTGTAGATACACCCGGGCATGCGGACTTTGGTGGAGAAGTTGAACGCGTTTTATCTATGGTAGATTCAGTATTACTTTTAGTTGATGCCTGTGATGGCCCTATGCCACAAACGCGCTTTGTGACACAAAAAGCATTTGCTAAAGGCTTAAAGCCAATTGTGGTTGTGAATAAAATTGACAGACCAAGCGCTCGTCCTAGCTGGGTGGTGGATCAAGTATTTGAATTATTCGATCATTTAGGCGCAACCGAAGAACAACTCGATTTCCCTGTGGTCTATGCTTCTGCAATACAAGGTATGGCGACGCTGGATCCAGATAAACCAGGTACGGATTTGAGTCCTTTATTTGAAATGATTATTGATAAAGTTTCACCTCCTCCTTGTGAGTCTGAGGGTGGCTTTCAAATGCAAATCACTTCATTAGATTATTCTTCTTATGTGGGCACCATCGGAATTGGTCGTATCTCACGTGGTAAAATTACGCCGAATACACCGGTTGTGATTATCGATAGAGAAGGCAAGCAAAGAGCCGGTAAAGTGCTGCAAGTGTTAGCACACGTTGGTTTAGAGCGCGTTGAAGAACAAGAAGCGTTTGCCGGCGATATTATTGCCATAACGGGGATAGCAGATTTAAGTATTTCAGATACCGTTTGCGATAAAAATATTCCAGAAGCGTTACCGCCTTTAAAAGTAGACGAACCTACTGTGAGCATGACTTTCCAGGTGAACACCTCTCCTTTTGCCGGTAAAGAAGGTAAATTTGTCACCAGTAGACAAATTCGCGACAGACTGCACAAAGAACTAATTCATAATGTGGCTTTAAGAGTAGAAGATACAGGTGACGCAGATAAATTCCGAGTCAGTGGTCGAGGCGAATTGCATTTAGCGATTTTAATCGAAACCATGCGCCGTGAAGGGTATGAGTTAGCGGTTTCTAAACCTGAAGTGATTATGAAAGAAATCGATGGCGAAACACAAGAGCCTTTTGAAATGCTGACGGTAGAAGTCGAGCAGGGCCATCAGGGCTCCGTGATGGAAGAATTAGGCCTACGTAAAGGCGAATTAAAAGACATGCTCCCAGATAGCAAGGGTCGCGTTAGATTAGATTATGTTATTCCGGCAAGAGGCCTGATTGGTTTTCATACCGATTTTATGACGCTGACTTCAGGTACAGGGTTAATCGCTCACGTGTTTGATCATTACGGTCCGCAAAAAGGCGGTGAAATGGCCAAGCGTAAAAACGGCGTGTTAATTTCTAATCAAAATGGAAAAGCAGCGGCTTATGCCCTTTGGAACCTGCAAGCCCGTGGCAGAATGATTATTCAGCCTCAAACTGATCTATATGAAGGCATGGTCATTGGTATTCATACTCGAGATAACGATTTAGTCGTAAACGCTATCAAAGGTAAGCAATTAACCAATATGCGTGCTTCTGGTAGTGATGAAGCCGTAACGCTCACGCCACCCATTAACTTTTCATTAGAGCAAGCGCTCGATTTTATTGAAAATGATGAGTTAGTTGAGATGACACCTAAAAACATTCGTATTCGTAAGAAATATCTTAAAGAACACGAAAGAAAAAGATCGGACTAATTGTCCTGTTTTAATACGCTTGGTGTCCCTATCTAGGTACACCAAGCGGCATGTTATTTATAGCTTTAACTAAATTCTTCACATTCTAGGTAGGGGCGGAATTTTGGGCAAAAAAATGCCCGAGAGGGGTCCCGGGCCAATCCGAATTTTGTTTCGATTTTTATATTATGGCCAAGTTAAAAAACAAAAGCAGCAAGTAAAGGCCTTATGTTTTGTAGGAAATTAACTATTTTTTGCTCAGATCTTGGCCATGAAGGCGCAAAGCATTACACTAGGAAAGATGAGTATAATTAAAACAAGGGATTGTCTTCAATGAAAACCTTATATCCTGCCATTAAACCCTTTGCTCAACATACCGTCAAAATGACAGATGGGCATGAGTTATATATTGAAGAAGTGGGAAGCCCTCATGGCTTGCCTGTTTTGTTTATTCATGGTGGCCCAGGGGCTGGTTGCTCTGAAGATGATCGTCGATTTTTTGATCCCGAAAAATACCACATCATTTTATTCGATCAAAGAGGATGTGGTCGTTCTACTCCATTTGCTGACTTAGAAAATAATACCACAGACCATCTCATTCAAGACATAGAAAGAATTCGTCAATTTTTGGTCATCGATAAATGGATAGTGTTTGGTGGATCATGGGGCTCAACACTCGGGTTGCTGTATGCTCAAGCGCATCCACAACGAGTGATTTCGATGATATTGCGAGGCATTTTTCTTTGTAACAAAAGAGATTTAGATTGGTTTTATTTAGAGGGAGCTAATTTTATTTTCCCAGATTATTGGGAAGAGTTTATTAAACCTATTCCTGAAGCAGAACGTGGTAATTTCATTCAAGCGTATTATCAACGTTTAACAGGTAATGACGAAGTCTTAAGAATGAATTGCGCAAAACATTGGTCAGAATGGGAAGCAAAATGTGCAACGCTCAATCCTTGCAAAGATATTATCGATAGATTTTCTCATCCCCACACGGCCATGAGTTTAGCGCGCATCGAAACCCATTATTTTCACCATAATATTTTTATCAAGCCAAATCAAATTATTCAAGATATGCCTAAAATTCATCATATTCCGAGCATTATTGTTCATGGTCGATACGATGTGATTTGTCCTTTAGAAAATGCTTTTAAATTGCATCAAGCTTGGCCAGAGAGTGAATTACATGTGATTCGCGATGCAGGTCACTCTGCTAAAGAGCCTTGCATTACCGATGCATTGGTGGATGCAACGAATCGGTATGCAGTAGAGTTTGGTTAAAAATCAGCGCATGGCTAAGCCACTTGTTCCTGATTTTTAATCTGTTGTTCAAATTCGCTTTCATCAAACCAGCATCTACCGGCAATAATTTTTCCGTGTTCAATTTCGAAATAATTCATGACGGTTAACTCATACGTTTGGCCTTTGGCTGGCACAAAAGCAGGATCGGTATAAATATATTTACCTTTGACTTTAAATCTGGTTGTCACAGATTTATCATCCTTGCTGGTCATGAAGATAAAGTCATACAGTTTTTCATCAAAATGTTTTTTAGTTAAAACTATATGTTCTATGAATTTTGCTTTGCCCTTTTCTATGCCACCATAATTGATTTCGTGCGTAATATCGTCAGAAATGAGCGTATACAATTTTTCTAATTGCGAAGAATTAAAATAATCATAAAAATTTTCAACGATTTTTTCTGCTGAGGTTTTAATCATAGGTTTCTCACTTTGAATATATTTTGCTTCGGAGTATGCTTATTATTTGGTATTCAACTTAGCCGCCCACAATCCACTTTCAAATAACAACCACAAGGGAACAGCCAGCATAATTTGAGAAATCACATCAGGCGGGGTCAACAACATGCCAATAATAAATGCTCCCGTAATAATATAAGGGCGTTTTTTACTTAGGGTTTCAGAAGAGATAATACCCAAATGAATTAACATAAATACCACAATGGGTATTTCAAAACTTACCCCAAAGGCCAGCATTAAATTTATTACAAAATCATAATAATGATGAATATCGGTCATCATGGTTAAATTACTGGGTGCAACGCTTGTAAAAAATTGAATGGCCATTGGGCAAACAATGCTCACCGCAAAGCCTGCCCCACAATAAAATAATAGTAAGCCTAATATTAAAACCGGTTTTACCCATTTTTTTTCATGAGCATATAATCCGGGTGCAATAAATCGCCAAATCTGAAAAAATAACACGGGCAGTGCAATTAAAAATCCTGTTAATAAGGCCCATTTTAAAGGGATCATAAAAGCCGATGTGATATCAGTGGCGATGAGTTGAATGTTAGTTTCTGGCAACGTGAAAGAAGCACAAAATTCAAACCATTCTTTAGCATAATAAATGATAGGACAGGCTATCAATAAATAACCCAAACCAAAAAGCAGCAACATTTTTTTTAAGGGAACAAGATGCTCAGTAAGCCATTTGAAATTATTCATGGTTTTTTAAAAACAGATTTTTTATTTCGTTTAATTTATTCCGTCCTTTGGCGATAAAACTTCCTACTTTTTTTTCCAACATAGGCAGCTCTTCTTTTTTAAAAACAAAAAAAGCAACTTAAATTATAACAAATATTTCTCCCACACTGACATTGAGCATGATTTATTTTTGATCAAAAGGAGGTTGAATTTGAACGGGCGGTCGGTTATCTACCTGCTCAGTGGTAACAGGTGGTGAGACGTTAGAACCTTCTTTGAGCCCTTTTTTAAAGCCATGCACGGCATGGCCTAAATCTTCGCCCACCGAGCGTAATTTTTTGGTGCCAAATAATACGGCAATGATTAAAAATACAATGAGCAATTGCCCAAAACTAATGCCACCCAATCCCATAATCTGTCACCTTAAAATTAATAAGTTAAATTTAAAAACCCGGTAACCTTTGTTGTATCGTGCCAGAATTTTCTAACAAGTGAAAATGTAAATGAAATACTTCTTGGCCTGCGCTGGCACCTGAATTAATAATGGTTCTAAAGCCTGAAAGGTCATATTTTTTGGCCAGGTTATTTAGGGCAAGCATCATGTCGGCCAGTAAGGTGCCATGATCGGCATTGGTTTCTAATAGGCTGGTAATATGTTGGTGTGGAATGATTAATAAATGTACGGGCGCTTTAGGCCGAATATCTTTAATGACAAAAAATTGATCATTTTCAAAAATTTTTTCTGCAGGAATAGCACCTGTTGCTATTTTGCAAAAGATACAATCAGACATATAACTTCCTATATTCTATCCATTTTATGTTCTTATTACTTTACCACACTAATTTTTTGGTTTTAATACTCTATCGGGTAAATGAGGTAGCAACTGCATCCATCTGGGTAATTGTTGGCGAATTTCTTTAATGAACGAACGTAAGCTAAATCGCTGTTTCATCCAGTTTTCGAGATAGGGTTTAGCCGTAGCCCAGAGATCTAAATCGGGATAAAGTTGTCTGCCCAAGCCTTCGATACTTAACAAGGTTTTTTGCAATAAGATAAGCTGGGGCTGAACAGGCATATTAAAGCGCTGTGCGGTTTGAAATAACCTGATTAAAGTTTGGGCAAACGAAATGTCTTTTAAAGGGCGTTCGAATATGGGTTCACAAACAGTTCTAATGGCCGCTTCAAAGGCATCAAGGCGAGTGTCTTTTGGTACCCAGCCCGATTGAACATGTAATTCGGCGACCTGACGGTAATCGCGTTTGAAAAACGCCAAAAAATTCAAAGCCAAATATTGTTGATCATCAGGAGTTAAAGATCCCATAATCCCAAAATCAACAGCAACGTATTTGGGATTTTGGGGATCGGTGATATCCACAAAAATATTACCCGGATGCATATCTGCATGAAAAAATGAATCGCGAAAAACTTGGGTAAAAAAGATTTCAACCCCTCTTTCGGCTAATAATTTTAAATTCGTGCCTCGGGCTTTTAAGGTGGCCATATCTGAAATATTAACGCCATTAATGCGTTCCATCACTAACACATCATGATGTGTATAATCCCAATAGATGGTGGGTACATAAATAATAGACGCATTTTTAAAATTACGTTTTAATTGTGATGCATTTCCCGCTTCACGCATCAAATCTAATTCGTCGAATAACGTCATTTCAAATTCTTGAACCACTTCAATCGGGCGAAAGCGTCTTAATTTAGGGAAAGCACGATGTGTCCATTTTGCTAACCAAGTCATCCATTCTATGTCTAATTCTATTTGTTTTTGAATGTTGGGGCGTAAAATTTTAACAATGGCCTCATGGCCCTCTTTTAAAACTGCCCCATGCACTTGAGCAATAGAGGCAGAAGCAAAGGGATGCTCTTCAAAAGTCGCAAAAATTTCAGAAATGGGTTTTTTAAATCGGGTTTCAATAATTTTTTTAGCAATTTTACTATCAAATGGCGTAACTTGGTCTTGAAGCATGGCCAATTCATCAGCAATGTCTTCCGGCACAATATCTCGACGCGTTGAAAGCAATTGACCAAATTTAACAAAGATGGGGCCTAATGATTCTAAGCAACACCGAATAGCACGCCCTCTTTCTAGATTAAGGGGGATGGGCCTAAACCAAAGGCTTGGATAGAATAATTTAAACCAGCCCAAATGATTGTCTATGCCCACTTCGTCTAAGATAATATCAAAACGATATTTTAATAAATTTTTAACGATCAAACGAAGACGATTAATTCTTTTTAAGGTCTTCATGCAAGTTTCTCAATGCGGGCTTTAAGAAAATGCACATTTTTTTCTAATCTGTTGGTATCATTTTTTAAAATCATAATATCCTCAATCCATTGCTCTATTTCTATGCCAGAAACAATGCAATTTTTTTCATATAATAAATATTCTTTTATGGCATGCGCCGTACTTTGAGAAGCGGTCGCTACAAATTGTTTATTTTTTTTGAAAAATTGTGTAATAGGAAATGCAAATTTATCTCCCACGACAGAAGCCCATAAAGCACTCCAATCTAAATCGACGGCCTTGATAACCTGTTGAAAGGCTTGCAAAAGTGCTGTATCACCATAACACTGAATCTGATGTCGGTGTAATAAACTCGTCCATTCTGAGTGATGTGAGGCAATAGGTGCCATAAGTTCAAGTGCCAACCGACTTAAATCAGCTACTTTTCCTGTCAATACTAAATTAGGTGAAGCAGGAGGGCTATAGTCTAATACCGCAACATGGTCTTTTTCGATTAGCAAATAATATTGTTTTTCACCAGAAAAAAGTGAAGTAATATTGAGCTGTATCAGCTTGCCAATATGGGTATTCAGCGGAGTAAAAACATCGCCATCTAGCTTTTTAATTTGGGCGATGGCTGTTTTTAAGAAAAAAGAAACAATTTTATTTGGTCCCATAATGTATCGCCACAACGCCGCCTAATAAATTTTGATAGCCTGTTTGTGCAAATCCGGCATCGTTCATCATGGTTAATAATTCAGCTTGACCGGGATGCATTCGAATGGATTCAGCCAAATATTGATAGCTGTCACGATCTTGGGCAATCAGTTCACCCATTTTGGGTAAAATATGAAACGAATACAAATCATACGCTTTATTAAATAGCCCTGAAAAAGGCAAAGTGTTGGTGGGTTTAGAAAATTCTAAAATCACGATCTTGCCGCCGGGTTTTAACACACGCGCCATGTCTGCCAAGGCTTTGTCTTTTTGGGCAACGTTCCTTAATCCAAATCCCATGGTGATTTTATCGAAGGTGTTGGATTTAAACGGCAAGGTTTCGGCATTGGCTTGAATATAATCAATATTTAAAAGCCCTTTATCCAGCAGTTTTTGTCTACCCACTTCTATCATTGGGTAAGTTAAATCGGCTAACATCACTCGCCCCAGTGAACCGGTTTTTTCTGCGAGTAAAGCGGTGATGTCTCCCGTGCCGCCCGCCAAGTCTAGCACCACATCGCCAGCGCGTATTTCTGTATATTGCAGCGCGATTTGTTTCCATAACCGATGTAGCCCAAATGACATAAAGTCATTCATGATATCGTATCGACTGGAAACCGAGCGAAATACGGCGGATACTTTTTCTGTTTTTTCAGAAAGGGGGACTTCTTGAAAGCCAAAGTGAGTTTTTTGTTCGGTCATATATTTAGTGTCATAGAATAAATTTGCTGAGATCTTGATCTTTGATTAATTCGCCCAGTTGGCTGTTAACATATTCTTCGTTAATCAATAATTTTTCGCCCGGTTTTTCCGTTGCTTCAAATGAAATATTTTCAAGCAATTTTTCAATAACCGTGTGTAGCCTTCTGGCGCCTATGTTTTCTGAACGTTCATTAATATCGAAAGCAATTTCGGCAATGCGACTAATGCCATCGGGGGTAAACGTCAAGGTCACGTTTTCTGTTTCAAGTAAAGCGCGATATTGTTTTGTTAAGCTGGCATCGGGCTCGGTTAAGATGCGAGCAAAGTCATCGGCTTTCAAGGCTTCTAGTTCCACGCGAATCGGCAACCGCCCTTGTAATTCAGGGATCAGATCAGAAGGCTTAGATAAGTGGAAGGCGCCCGATGCAATAAATAAAATATGATCGGTTTTAACAAAGCCATGTTTGGTCGAAACGGTAGACCCTTCTACGAGCGGCAATAAATCTCGCTGAACCCCTTCTCGAGAAACATCCCCGCCGCCGCTATATTCGGAACGTTGCGTAATTTTGTCTATTTCATCTAGAAAGACAATGCCATTTTGTTCGACGTTATTTAGGGCTTTGGCTTTTAAGTCTTCGTCGTTAATTAATTTTTGGGCTTCTTCTTCTTTGAGTAACTTTAAGGCTTCTTTGACTTTTAATTTACGGGTTTTCGTTTTATTGCCATATAGATTTTGAAACATGCCTTGTAATTGATTGGTCATGTCTTCCATGCCAGGAGGCGCCATAATTTCTACGCCCACACTTTGCACGGCCAATTCTATTTCGATTTCGGTTTCATCAAGAACACCTGCCGCCAGTTCTGCTCTTAATGCCACACGGGCTTCAGAATCTTCTGGTGCATGGTCTAATGAAAAACCCACTTTTGCTTTAGGCACCAGCACATCTAAAATACGATTATGCGCGTTGTTTAACGCATCTTCTTTCACTTGTTGAATGGCAGCTTCACGTTCTAGTTTTATGGCTGTATCAGCTAGATCGCGAATGATTGACTCGACGTCTCGCCCAACATACCCCACTTCAGTAAATTTAGTGGCCTCAACTTTAATAAAAGGTGCATTTGCTAATTTGGCTAATCTTCGGGCAATTTCTGTTTTACCCACCCCGGTTGGCCCTATCATTAAAATATTTTTGGGGGTCACTTCGTTTCTTAATTCATCTGGCAATTGCATGCGGCGATAACGATTTCGAAGAGCAATCGCAACGGCTTTTTTGGCAGCATTTTGACCGATAATATGTTTGTCCAATTCTAGGACAATTTCGCGGGGGGTCATCATAGACATTATTATACCTACTAAAAGACTATTTTTTCTTTCTAAAGTTCTTCAATTGTAAAATGATTGTTGGTGTATACGCAGATAGAAGCGGCAATTTTGAGGGATTCTTCTACAATTTCTTTGGCACTTAAATCGGTGTGGGTAATTAAAGCACTTGCAGCAGCTTGGGCAAAAGGGCCACCTGAGCCAATGGCAATTAAGCCATTTTCTGGCTCAATCACATCGCCATTACCGGTTAAAATAAGAGACGTTTCGTGATTTGCTACGGCAAGTAGGGCTTCTAAGCGCCGAAGCATTTTATCGGTGCGCCAGTCTTTGGCTAACTCGACGGCCGCTCTTAGCATTTGGCCATGGTGTTTTTCAAGCTTCGCTTCAAAACGTTCAAATAAAGTAAAGGCATCCGCTGTGCCGCCCGCAAAGCCGGCTAAAATTTTGCCATTGAATAAACGTCTGATTTTTTTTGCATTGCCTTTTAAAATGGTATTCCCTAAAGAGACCTGACCATCCCCACCGATAGCCACTTGATTATTTTTTCGAATGGCCACAATCGTGGTGCCGCAAAACTGTTTCATACTACGCCTTACTTTTAATAACAAAAGAGTCTATTTGTGCGGTTTGTTGAAGAGAGACTTGCGCGAGCTTCGCTTGAGACTCTTGAGGATAAGGGCCTAAATAAACGCGATACCAGGTATCGGGTGAACTATTTTTTTGATAGGCCTCAATTTTCACCTCAAACCCTTGTAAAGTGAGCTGTGCCTTTAAACTCTCAGCCGGTTGTTTAGATTGAAAAACAGCCGCTTGTAAAATAAACGTATCGGGTTTTTGATCGACAGGAAGCGCTTGATGAGGGGTTTCAACGTGTGTTAAAGATACCGGCGTGGCCACAGGAGGGGGGGCCAAACTCGCTAAGCGAGCCGTTTTTTCTTCTTCTGCTATTTTGGCTTCTTTAATATCCACTTCTTCCATATTGGGCAATAAAGTATAAAAATCAAATTTTGGTTTAGGCGGGCTCTTAGTCTCAGCGGTTTTGAGTTGTTTTCCTGCAAGCGATTGGCTCGATGCCAGAGTATCGTCTTGCTCTAGTTCCTCAGGTGTTGCCAAACTCCGGTCAATGCCCACTAATTTAGGAAAAAGCTTAATGGCAACCAATACGGCGATGCCTAAGCCTAAGGCAATACCCAAAACGGTCCAACCCCAAGCGGGCGCCATTTCTTGACGAGCTGTTTTTTTCGATGAGGGTCTTTTATCGTTAAAGCCCTGTTTATGTGCGTAATCTCTCATAGAGATGTTTTTCTAACTTAACTGGTTAATATAATAAGTGATCTTAACATAAAGTATAACGAATTTTTGGGTTAATAGGTGGAAAGGGGATCCACGTCGATGGCCCATTTTACAGAATAATCCGATTTATAATCTGAAAGTTGCATTAAAGCGAGTTGCAACTGGCTGCGTTTATCGGCAAGCACCCAGAGTTGGGCTTGATAAAGGTCTTTATGGCGTTCAGAGCCCGGTGTGATTGGGCCAAACAACTTAATATCCTGTTGATAGGTTAAGTGAGATTTCATCATGCTTAAGGTCGACAAGACTTTGTCTTTGGATTTGCCTTTTGCTCGAATAATCGCCAAATGGCTAAAAGGCGGCAAATGGCTTTGTTGACGTTCAGTGAGAATAAAATCTGCAAAAGCGTCATATCCTCCCGATAAAATAGCCTGTAATAAAGGATGCGTAGGCAAGGCGGTTTGCAAATATACCGCTCCGGGTTGATTGGCTCTACCCGCCCGACCTGACACTTGGGTGATTAACTGGGCAGTACGCTCAGTCGCCCTAAAATCGGCGCTGTATAAGCCAGAATCGATATGAATAATGCCCACGAGGGTAACATTGGGAAAATGATGGCCTTTGGCTAATAATTGGGTGCCAATTAAAATTTGAGATTCGCCGCTATTGATTTTGGCTAAAGCATTTTTTAATTTTTTAGAGGTGGTTATGGTGTCACTATCGATGCGAGCAATATTGGCGTAAGGAAATAAGCTTTCTAGTTCAGCTTCAATTCTTTCAGTGCCTAACCCAATGGGTTTTATTTGGGTGCTTTGGCAGCCAGGGCATTGTGCAGGAAAAGGTTGACGCACCTCACAAACATGGCAACTTAATCGATTATATTGTAAATGATAGGTTAATCTGCCTTCACATCGTGGGCATCTGGCTTGCCAAAAGCATTGTACACACATCACCGTCGGGGCAAATCCACGGCGATTAATAAATAATAACACCTGTTGATTTACGCCCAGTGTTTGGATGATGGCGCTCACCAATCTTTCGCTTAGACCTTGGGTTAATTTTTCTACGTTGGTATCAATAATTTGCACCGTAGGCAGTATCGCGCTATTGGGGCGTTTGGATAAAATTAAGGGCTTAAAGCGGTTGAGTTGGCAATTATATAAGCTTTCGAGACTAGGGGTAGCTGAACCCAACACAATCGGAATATTTAACAATTTTGCTCGCAAAATGGCCATATCTCGAGCCGAAAACAAAAAGCCTTCTTGTTGCTTAAACGATTGATCGTGTTCTTCATCCACGATGATCATACCCAACTCTTGAAAAGGCAAGAACAGGGCTGAACGCGTGCCAACGACAATCTGTTTTTTGCCAGAAAAAGCATCATGCCAAGCCGTTAATTTTTGTGAAGGTGTCAGTTGGGAATGATAAATGGTCGCTTTTTCGCCAAATCTGTCGATGACGCGCTGGCAAGTTTGAGGCGCAAGCGCAATTTCAGGAATTAAAATTAAAACTTGTTTAGGTAAGCATTGTTCAATGGCTTGTAAGTAAACTTCTGTTTTACCAGAACCTGTGATCCCTTTTAATAAATAACAAGAAAATTGGTTAAGATTTGAGGTGATTTCACCGATGGCAACGTGTTGCTCATCGGTTAACACCAGGGATTGCTCGGGTGTGCTTGGGTCTGTTTTAAGTAATTTATTTTTTTTAGTGCTTAATAACTCATTCAGCGGGAGATTTTTTTTAAGTAAAACGGGTAAGCCCGTAAATATCACTTCGCCCAGTGGGCTGTGATAATAATCTGCAGCCTGTTTAAACCAATGAATCATGTCTTTAGAAAAGAGGCTGAACTTATCAGGTATGCTCAAAGCATGCTTTAGTTGAGAAACTTTAAAATCAGATACGCTTTTATCTATGACAATTCCCATGGCTTGTTTTTTTCCAATAGGGACATAGACGCGCATGCCAATTTCTATGTCATCTATCTCAATACCAAGTGGGGGTAGATAATCGAACAAGGGTAGCGGCAAACCTAGTGCAAGTTTTAAGACTAAAGGTTTTTGGAGGCCTACAGGCATATAGAGAAGCTCCAAGTGAAAAAATTTCTTTTTAATCTTACTCGCTCGTTGTTGACACATCTACCCCTGTCTATTAAGGTTATCGCGCTATCAAGGATAGAGGCAAGTTCTATAAAACTAACTAATTTACCTATCTTTGGGGGTTCTATGGCAAGACCTATTACGAACTTAATTCGAAAACTCGTTAGCTTGACTGCGGGTTTAGATTCTTATGTTTATGGCATTCTTCCTAAATTTACCACCTTACTTTCGTTAGCAATTGTCAGCGGCGCAATAGCGGGGACGACTTTATTGTTGTCAACGGCCAGCAGTATTTTGCCGGCAATGGGCATCACGGTAGGCTTAGCCTTCGTTAATTACTTTTTCTCACGCGAAATCCAAACGGCCATGTTGGGTCTAACGCCGACATCGGCTTATGTGAAAAATGACGATGGCGTAGAACTCGAACAAGATTGGACTTACGACATTGGGTTAAAAAAGCAAAACGGTAACAAAGCAGAATATAACCTTGCTAAAGCAATAGATCATTTACGCGGCGTGATTAATGCCAAATATCCTAACGATGCGCCCCTTCCTCCTATCCGATTAGGTACTTTTGCTGAGCATCATTACAAATTAGTGGTAACCGGTCGTAATCCTGGCAAAGCGATGATAGCCATTGCTAACCCTGGGGTGTTTCATACTTTTAAAGGCAAAACACGTGAATTTAATGCGTTGATGCTACAAGCTTTAGCCCAAGTCAAACTCCGTGCGACTTTTTCGGGCATGATGGTTGGCGTGGCGATGGACTTTGGTCAATTGCTCAAAGACTTTAAAAAGCAAGAATTTTTACCTTTGAAAATGTTAGGGCATCTTGCAGCACCTTTTGGTCAATTATTGATTAATGCAATGTCTCGCACTAACGCTTATTATCGTGCAGATAGAATGGTCGCAGAATGTGGTTATGGCGAAGACTTAATCAAAGCCATTGATATCTTAAATCAACCCAATAACATTGCGCGTGTGAATACGCATCGTGTGAAAGCTGTTCGCCCTGAGCCAACAGGTCGTTTTGTTTGGTTTAAGAAAATGGGCCAAAATATTTCCGATGCACTACGTGCCGATAGTTTTCCTGGCGAAGATGAATCCGGTTTTTCTGTGTTGCAGGTTATCGATGACTTGGTGATGCGTACGGCGTATTTTATTAAAGAGCTGTTTTCAAATGCACCGCGTATGGGGCATCGTAAAGAAGAAATTAAGGCTTTCCTTAAATCTTATAAAGATAACCATAATGGTGAAGCACCTGAAATGCAATTGCCTAAAGATCCTGGTACTGATTACAAATATTGTAATGTGGACACTTTAGAACAAAAATTGGCCAAATATAGCCATGGTGGTCATGGGCATCATCATGTGCATCATGATGACAAAGCTCAATCAACCGAGTCGGCCGATTCTGCTAACAAAGGGCCACAATCAGTACAGTTTCATACTAATGATTCAACCTTTGCTGAACCGGAAGCGCCAAACGTGACTCATTCGATGGATGACATATCCGACGAGGATCTTTACAGAAACCCAAACTTTTTAGAAATATTAGAACGCCACAGTAGCCAAGAGAGTGCACACTCCTCTGACTCTGATATTGAAGAGAATGCTAAGTCGCCTGATCCCGTTATATTTAGTGCTGGTACAAAGCTAGCGCCCACAAAGACACAGACGCAGTCTGATCACCCTGAACAGGAAAAAATTGGGAATAAAAACAGCTTTCATTAGGTTATTTTTTTCCAGTTAATCTGCCTATTTTTGTGAGCCTTTTGACAGGATGTTTGTTGAAGGGCTCACAACAGTGCTAAAATAACACTATGCAATTACCCGCTGATCTCATCACAGATATATCCGCTCTGGCGCGCACAGCCGGTGAAGCGATATTAAGTATTTATCAACAGCCGAATTATCTCGATTTGGCGCAAATAGAAATTAAATCCGATCAATCACCCGTCACCCAAGCCGATAAATTAGCGCATGATATTATTGTGATGGGGTTAAACAAATTAAATACGCAATATCAGCTTAATGCCTACATCGTTTCGGAAGAAGACGAAGAAACCCATCAACAAGATAAACGATTAAATACCAGCACCATATGGTTAGTCGATCCCTTAGATGGCACCAAAGAGTTTATAGCAGGCACGCATGAGTTTACGGTGAACATTGCTTTGATTCATGAACATCAGCCCTTATTGGGCGTGATATACGTTCCTTACTACGATTTATTGTATTACGCAGAGTTGGGTAAAGGGGCATTTTTAAAAACGGCTCAACTTTCGCCCAAACAATTAAAATTATCCCCCACGTTGAATAATCAACCCACCCGAGTGATTTCAAGCCGACGTCATGGCGTAGTGGAACTCAATAGCGTCTTATCTAAGTTAGATGGCTATGAAATTGATTATCTCGGTAGCAGTTGGAAATTATGTAAAATTGCCGAAGGGAAGGCCGATTTGTATCCTCGATTGGGTGCAACATCAGAGTGGGATACCGCAGCGGGACAAATCATTTTAGCGGAATCGGGTGGAGAAATAAGGGATTTTTCTGGCAAATTAATTAGTTACAATACTAAAAAAGATTTGGATAATCCACATTTTATGGCCATAAGTCAACCCGCACTATTTAAAAAAATCTGTGGATAACTTTGTGGATAAATATTTTTTTATTCGAATTAATAGTGAATTACTAACTACCCTATTTTAGCAAGTCTAATAAGAATCAAAAAAAAATTTCATAAAAATCAATCACTTAAAATTTACATTTGTTTTTAAGGCCTTTCAATTAGTAGAGTTAAGAACTTAAGCTTATTATCTAAACCACCTGTGCACAACTTAGTGGATAGCTCAATACGGCAGCCGTCAACTGTAAATAAATCACTATTTAAAATTTCTCACTTTTAGTGTGAATAAGACTAAGATATCATGGGTAAAGTTTAAAATTTGTTTGAAGATTAACACATTAAATATATGAATACAGACGTCATGATTATTGGTGCGGGTGCCGCGGGCCTGATGTGTGCCATTGAAGCGGGTAAGCGTGGTCGCCAAGTCATTATATTAGATCATGCGAATAAGCCGGGTAAAAAAATCCTCATGTCGGGAGGGGGGCGGTGTAATTTTACCAATCACGAGATTCACCCTGATAAATATTTATCCCAGAATCCCCATTTTTGTAAATCAGCTCTGAGTCGATACACCCAATGGGATTTTATCAAGTTGGTTAACAAATATAAAATTCCTTTTCACGAAAAAAAATTAGGTCAGTTATTTTGTGACAATAAAGCCAAAGACATTCTGGAGATGTTATTAACAGAATGCCAAAAAGCGGGCGTGAGAATTCACTTAGAAGAGTCTATTACCGAAGTAAAGCATCAAATAGCTACAACAGGGTTTGAAATTAAAACCAATCACGCTACCTATGCTTGTCAGTCTTTAGTTGTTGCGACGGGAGGGTTATCTATTCCGAGTATGGGGGCGACGCCATTTGGGTATAAAATTGCGGAACAATTTGGGTTAAAAGTATTGCCTGTGCGAGCTGGCCTTGTGCCCTTTACCTTGCATTCAGAAGACAAAACTAAATTTGAAGTGCTTTCTGGCGTGGCGTGCGACAGTGTGGTTGAAGCCAATGGAACCCAATTTAGAGAAAACCTCTTGTTTACGCACAGAGGGTTAAGTGGCCCATCTATGTTACAAATTTCAAATTATTGGTTACCAGGTGATTTTTTAAACATCAATTTATTACCTGATTGTTCATTACCTGATTTATTAAAACAAACTCAAAAAGAAAAACCCAATCATATTTTAAAAGACGTGATAGGGCGTTTATTGCCCAAAAGATTGGCGATGATCTTATTAGAAAATTATCCTTTAGCGGATCATACGCTACAAAGCATTTCACATCGCGAATTCGATAAACTGGGTGAGCTATTTCAGGCCTTTCAAATTAAGCCTAATGGCACAGAAGGGTATCGTACGGCTGAAGTGACGATAGGAGGCGTAGACACCAATGAGCTATCGTCTAAAACTTTTGAATCGCGTAAACAAAAAGGGTTGTATTTTATTGGTGAAGTAATGGATGTGACCGGCTGGTTAGGGGGCTATAACTTCCAGTGGGCTTGGTCATCTGGTTGGGCAGCCGGTCAGGTTGTTTAAAGGGTTACATAAAAGTTTCATCTAGTAATATTATTCCCAGAAAAGCACTTGTCATCAGTCCTTCTTCTGTTGGAGGCTGAGTATCAAAAAGATATTTTCCAACAACATACACTGCAGCACCCCAAAATGCATTCGTTGGAATGCCAAAAAAAGATCCGCCGCTCACTTGAGTTAATGTTTCTTTAGCTAATTCTTTCATTGTTATATTTCTCCCTATTGGCTTTAAAAATATAATATTATCATGTCAGTATTTTTTAATAACGCTGTTATATTAATTATAGGTAAGATAAATGAATTTTAGAGAATCTTTATAATGACATCGCACTTATAAATCCCCCCGCCAGCCTGCGGCTGTCGGCCCCCTTTGGCATCAAAGGGGGCAATCCTTCCTCGTTTATGTAATGTGCCAAATTTTATTTTTAAAAGAATGCTAAGTTTAAAATTTATAAGCTTAAAGATTTTTTGCGATATTGAAATGTGCGGGTTCGCCCCCTTTGATGCCAAAGGGGGCCGGCGCAGAATGCGCCGGGGGGATTTAACAAGCAAGAAAGATACTACAATGAAGAGATGTGAGCACTTCTCTCAAGAAATATTAGATAAAAAATTAAAAGTGACACTAGAAATACTATAATACAAGCCTGGCTCCGTCTTCGTCTTTTTCGTCTTTCAAGTCTGAGAATATTTTTGATGATACTAAAAAAATGGCTCGATATGGTTTCATCCCTTCTACCACAATGAAGCGTAGCTGAGTGGTAGCGGGAGAAGGTGGCCTGAAAGGCCGGATGAGGGAAAAAACAGGATTTAAAAAACCCTCACCCGTCTCGGCGCTATCGCTATGCCTCGCCACCCTCTCCCACGCGCTTCGCTTTGCTCGCTTCGGTAGAGGGGATTTTAGATCCTGCCAACTTATATGTATAAAAGTATGGGGCAGAGCGAGCATCTTGTCCTCCGAAGCTTTAGCGTAGGAGGAGCGAGCGGAATCCGGAGTGAATCACTCTCACCATTTTCCACCGGGGTGCCGGCGGAACAAACAGCTAGTTACTTTTAAAAAACTTGTTTTCAAACCAAAGTTGCGGTTAAAAAAAAGGATTGCACAGAATAAGAAGAAAAGGTATTCTCCGAAATGCAGCGTTCATGCAAGGTCCTGATACACCTTGCACGAACTGACCATAAATTAATCAACTAAGGAGATCAACTCATGGCTTCGCCTATTCTAATCTATTTTTCCCCCTAATAAAAGTTGTCAAATAAACTGAAGTAATTGATTTTTATATCTTTTATTTTTTTATTTAATCTTAGGGATAAAATAATGCAGCGTTCACATTCATTGACTGATTCACAGTTTAAAGACACTTGTCTAAAAAATATCTTTGGATATTTTTTTGATGCCATGCGCATCGGATTATTTATGTTTGGTGTGTTAGTAGATGTTTTCACTGATTCTTTGGTAGCGCAGGTATGTTTACCGTTGAAATAATGAATCAGGTTATCTAAAAATTAAAAAATCTGAATAGGTTCAGATTCTGTTCGTGCCTAAAGATACTTTGGGCACTTTTTAATATAAAGGAACATATATGAAAAAAATACTGTTAACAGGGTTATTACTCGCTACCTCTAATGCTTATAGTCGCGACTTCGATAGGGATCTAATCGAATTAGATGATTTTCAAGACATGAATCAATCTTGTAGTCAATATCCGGGTTATAACGATTATTATCGTCCTGAGCCGCCAGAAGAAAGCGACATCGAAAACATCGAAGAAGTTCTAAAAAAATTTGAGGGAAAGAATCATGTATCAACATAGAAAAGCAGTTTATTGATATCTAATAATTCGTTGCGGGAACTCGGAGGGAAGCGATGAAAGATTCCCTCCATTCCAAACTAAAAAGCTAAAAATAATACCCTCTTTAAGCACCTATATCCCTATGTTGGATCCTCTATACTAGTTTTTTTTATTAATTTATTTTTTTTAATATTGTCTTCAGGATCTTGATTTTCTTTTGAGGCGTCATCAAATTTACGTTTTTGGCCGCGGTTATGCTCAAACTGCGGAAAAAATGTAAGCGGAACAGTTGTTTCAGGGGCTTTTATCTTAAATGCCGGCATAAATCTAAGGATAGTTGCTGTCTTATTAGTTAAGTTTTCTAATGTTTGTTCTACGGAAGAGCTATTTTTAAAAAATGAAATAAAGTGACCCTGTTTTGAAAAAAAGACCATTTCTGAAAATAAAATAATTTTGATAGGATATTTTGTTTGACTAAATTTTTCTAATAATGCAGAAATAAACTCATCTGATTGAGCCATACAGCATGAGAAAATAATCAATTCTGAGAGTTTTTTAGCTTCAGTATTTAAATTAAATTTGATAATAAAATTATCAATTAAGCCCAAAATTTCGTGAATATTGTATCCAGCGATCGCGTCTTCTTCAAAGCCATTTTGTTGAAGCGCACCCTGGCCATTTAAAATAAGACGAACAGCTTTATTTTCTGAAGCTAAATCATTTAAAGGTTCAACTATCGATTGCACATCAATCAGCTTAATCTCATGTTTTATCGCAGAAAGATCACGAAAATGCCATTGATGAATACTTTCTTCATGGTCAATATCATCACAGTAATAAAAACGGTGTTTTTTGCCATAACCAAGCACAAAGTTAATGCCGCTTTCTGAGGTGCCAACAATATCGTGCTCTGCTGATTCCGGTCCAATTTTTTCCGGAGCAAAATGAAATAAATCGATAATAATAGTATCAACAGTATCAATAGTATCCATGAAGTATTCATCCAATAATAATTAAATGAATACATTGTATAAGTTGATCGACTAACCTCCTATTAAATCTCGACAAAAGGGGTGAAAAGCAGGATAAATGGCAAAGAGTTCAATACTAGCCCTACAAAAAGCTCAAGAGGAGTTAGACGAAGACCGCTAAAATTGCTTTTATAAATAGCCTGATCTACATTGGTTTGCCTTTCTTCTGACCCTAAAAACTTACGATGCAGAAGGAAAATTACTTGCTATAGAAGTCAAATATAAAAAACAAGGAATATTTACTTGGCTTAAGCCCTTCGTATTTGTTCTTGATGTGTTAACTTTTAAATGATTATCTTGAAGTGGCTCTTGAAAAGTATTTGAAAGAGCGACGAGAGGATGCGTCAAACAAAACCTTATCAGAGCTCATTCGGCTTTTGAGAAATTATACCTAAACAGTATTTAGGTAGAGCGAGCATGCGAGCGGAGCCCGGTGTGAATGAATTACCCTCACCCATGACCCCAAACATGGAAAAGGTTGTATCATATTATTACTCTATCCTATTTTAAATTAGTGTAAATACACTAAAAATAGCAATGCTTTTTAAGCATAAAATAATAGACTTAATTTTTTTTCTAATCCTCCAGCGTTGCATTCATTACTTCTATATTACCGCTTATCTGCGAATTTTTACCACCTCTCTATAAAATATTACTTTCTTGATTAGTTATATATAAGATAACAAAAATATACCTTTATTAAATGAGATAACAAATGAAACATAAAGCTTCGTCAGACCTTGGTGGCCCTCCTAGAAAAAAAATATCGCTAGAAGAAGATATTCTATATGAATCACTGCCTCTATTTAACAGATATTTGAAAGAAAATGCACTGAAAAATATGCCAAGTGACTATTCAATTAATTTAATGTGGTTAAATAGAGCTTTAGACATATCCAGTAAATATATCAATAATAGTAAAACTGAAGATGAACTGATTGAAAACTTTTTAGATAAAGCAAAAAAATGGAAAGAATTGAATCTCACTGCTGAAGTGATTATTTGGTATGATAGTAAATTTGTTACACAGGAAGCAATTTGTGCCACACAGCTTGTATTAAATAAAATAAAAGAAAAAGATGAATCTTACAATATAATCTTGCGTGATATTAGAAACATTGAAATAGTTAAGCTTAACCCTGATGTTTTTTCAGACTATATACCAATATATTTTCGCATCGATTTAATGAAGCTTATCATTTGCATTAATTCAATAGAAGTGGATTTAAAAGAGGCTGCTATATTTTCTGATTTATGTATTGGTGATAAATATGTTGATAGAAATGCCAGACTGACGAAAGAACAATTATTCGCGCCAATGATAATGGAAAACCTTAATGCAATAGGCATTCTGCACAATGGTTTGGAAAATCAATTTATCCAAATGATTTATCACCCACAAATGATTAAAGCGGTCAAAATTTTTATTAATGTTCACTTGTCTCGTGTTATTTCAATTTTAAACTTGGTAAATCTCAAAACGAATCCATTTGAACAATTTCAGTTCAAAAATTCTGATCACGGAAAACTAAGAGATTTATGTTTAGTCAGACTAAGTGAAATGATATATTTCCAAAAAAGGGAATTATTTAATATCATTCTTGGTACAATTTGTAACACCACTATCATAAATACCAAAATGTTTGACATACATACTGATGATAATTGGGTAAAATATGATTTTGATGAGCATGGTTGTTTACCATTCGGTAATTTTATGGTAGGGCATAGTTTCCCACAAACCCCATTCATTCTTAACGAAGAGTGTGTTTCATCGCCAATTTTAGAAGCAGCAAAATATGTAAAAATTTTGTATCCTAAGGTTAAATGTTCATTTACACGTGAAGATATTGTTACTAGGAATGGGAATGCTCATGCAGAAAGGATAGAAGATTTAACTTTAAGAAATCCAGAAGATGGTAGCGATATATACAAATCTCAATGTTGGGACATTAAGGTGTCTCTGACGCATTTAAAGGATATCCTTCAGGCAGAGAGCACAGATCCAGAAGAGATTCATTCGGATGCCTTTGAAAAGAAGATAATATTTATGCATAGCGCCAGCAAAACTAAAGAAAAAGACATAGAAAAAGACATAGAAAAAGACATAGAAAAAGACATAGAAAAAGACATAGAAAAAGAGCAGAGGACATCTACCGCGATCTTTAAATAACAGAAGAAGCAGTAGCACCCCCCCCTAAAAATTTAAGCTAGTGATTTTTTGACACCATGCCTACTAAGTTAGAATTGCTTTTATATATATCCTGATCTACATTAGTTTGCCTTTCAATATTAAAATAAGCATTAATGAAAGAGTTCAAACTAAAAAGCCTAAATAAGGAACGAGAATGGATTACGATAATTTATCAACGGTTGTACTACCCCATTACAATACTCTGAGAGATTCGGGCAATAAAAACAGGGATGTTATGCAAAAGATGGATTTATCACTACTCCCCATTAGTGAGCTTCATGTGCATGCTGAAGGGGGTACATTAACACAATCTATGATTGAGCAATTGGCAAAAAAAAATAATATTCAATTATCACCCGATTTGATTTTTACTTCTGAGGGCAATATTCATTTTGAACCCAAAAACTTTATAGATTTTTTACGGGTTTACGATTTGGCAACCAAAGTGATAATTACTGAATCGGATATTGAAGCAGTTATATATGATTACTTAAAGCGATGTGCTGAAGAAGGGGCTATATACATTGAACTAAGCTGCTCTGCTGATCATGTTAAGCAAAATCGAGTAGGGTATGGTGCCCATGATATTTTAGTAAAAGATCAATCTGTATCTGGCACTTCAGGAATGACTTACCCACAATTTGTGGATGCCTTAGTAAGGGCAATTGATAGAGCGAAAACAGATTTTGGCATTGAAGCACGTATTTTGATGATTTTGCTCCGGCATAATGGCCCTCAGCATTGTATGAATACGATGAATGAAATCGAAAGCTACCTTCATCCTTACATTAAAGGCATTAATCTTGCCGGAGATGAGGTGCAGTTTGGTCCTGATTTATTTGCAGGATCTTATGAGAAGGCAGCCAAATTAGGATTGCTTAGAACTGCGCATGCAGGAGAACATGCTCCAGCTCATTTTATTAAAGAAGCAGTTGAAAAGCTTCAATTAAATCGAGTAGGGCATGGGGTAACGTCGATTCAAGATCCTGAAATAATCGAATTTCTTAAGCAAAATAATATTGGTTTAGAAATTTGCCCCAGCAGTAATTTGGCTTTAGGCTTATTTGAATCGATTGAGACTCATCCTGTTCGACAATTAATGAAAGCCGGGGTTAAAATTTCAATTAATTCAGATGATCCCACTTATTTTTCTACTTCATTAGGCAAAGAATATACTTTGCTAAAAGAAAAACTTAACTTTACTGATGATAAATTAGTGCAACTTTGCAAAAATTCGATTGAAATGAGTTTTGCCGAAAAATCGTTAAAAGAAAAATTATTAGCACGAATTGGAATATATGAGACATTTCATAAAATTAAAAGGATTATATCCGATGCGAAATATAATGAAACACACGCACGCATTTATTTTGACTCCTCGGCTATAGATTTATGTAAAACAAACCATGCTTATGATTTTCTTCAATTTTGCGAGACTGATTTTGGGCAAAGCCATGAGTTAACCGGCTTGGCAAAAAGTTTACGTGCTTACGAAAGAAAATTTATTCATTATGCAATGAACCATGATTCTTGTGTAGAGGAAGCAAAAGAAAACTTTAAGCAATCTTTAATCGAACCTGAACTAAAAACTAAAAGAACATTTGGCTTTGTGTAGGGTTAATCATGCAAAGGGGAGCAAGATTTGCTCCCTTCAATCTCGAGTAGATCATCGTATTAGGTTATGGAAATAATAAAACCAGCAATACCGCCAATAAGTGTACTGGCTACTGCTCCAAAAAATGTGGGTTCTATTCCTAAACTGTCTGTAAAGCAAATGTAAATAGTCATTCCTACAGCAGCGCCCATTCCAGCATTGATGCGTTCACCACCGCTAATTTTATTAAGATCATTTTGTTTAATTATTTGCATATAAAATCCTTTTTTTTAATGGGAGTAAAATTATTTAGATTTATTTAGTATAAGACTAATTTTAATTTTCAAGGCAGAGCTGGTGTGCATAGATCTTAAGCGTAAAGCTATTCACTCTCTTCTCTACTTACCGCGGTTTGTCCGCGGTATCCAGCGATTTATATTTTCATTAAAAATTTGTGAACCTGGATGCCGCGGACAAGCCGCGGCACGTAGGGAATGATATCTTTAAGCTTACAGGGCAGAGCTTGTGTGCATAGACGTTAAGCGTAAAGTTATTCACTCTCTTCTCTACTTACCGCGGCTTGTCCGCGGTATCCAGCGATTTATATTTTCATTAAAAATTTGTGAACCTGGATGCCGCGGACAAGCCGCGGCACGTAGGGAAT
>CADEEZ010000008.1 GCA_902826485.1 uncultured Gammaproteobacteria bacterium | reverse complement strand
GGGATTTTTAAATCATATTTTTTCCCCTCATCCGGCCTTTCAGGCCACCTTCTCCCGCTACCACTCAGCTACGCTTCGTTACGGTAGAAGGGATAAAGCCATATCGAGTTATTTTTTTAGAACCATCACAAACATTCCCAGACTTGTGTATAAAGGTATGCTTTGAAAAAGATACGAGGGGGTCGCGAGCTCTTGCGAGCGGGGGGACTTATCTTAGACTTGGAAAATACCCCCCTTTCCAGTAATATCAATACTGCTAAAAGTTTATCAACTAAAGGAAGAAAGTTATGACTGATGTGTTAGTGATTGGTGGGAATCATGGATTAGGCCTTGAATGGGCTAAGTATTATTTAAAGCAAGGTAAGAAGGTTACTGCAACTTACCACGACATATCTAAATCAAAAGAATTATTTGAAATAAAAGACCCAAACTTAGCTATTATTGAGTGCGATGTTACGAATAAAAACCATATTAATTCACTGGCAAATTTAGTAGAGTCTTTTGGTACGATAATTTATAATGCCGGAACTAAAGGCTATACTAAAAAATTTAGCACGCCCGATGAAAATACCGATGAAGAATTAGACTTGGCTTATAAAGTTAACTGCAAAGGATTAAACGCGGTAATACGTGCCTTTTTGCCTCTAATATTAAAACAACCTCAATGTAAAATTATTTACATGAGTACAGGCGTAAGCAGCATTCGAGACAATCGTAGTGGCAATTACCACACTTATAGAATGACTAAATTGGCAGGTAATCAGTGCCTTAGAGATTATGATATACATGTTATCAAAAAGTGGATTGAAAATAATTTGGATATCGCTTTGCGGCCGTTGTTATTTGCATTAAGCCCTGGTCTCGTGAATATTGGCATGGGAGCTGATATAGAAGGTGCAATGCCTGTTAATGACGCCATAGACAAAATGGTTGAAGTCATCAAATATATTGAAAAAACTCAAGATACGCATGGTTTATGGTCTTTTTCGGGTAAAAAAATCGATCCTTATGAGATTCCTACCGTACTTGAAGAATATGAAAAGAAAAAAATTGCTTCACTGGAAACAGAAGAAGTTAAGCCTAGCAAAAATTTTCTCCCTATGCGAGAGCAACAAGCTAAAACAACAAATGAAACAAATGAAAAGCGGAGAAATTCTGTTCTTGAAGGTGATCAGAAAACCTTTCGTAAGATTGGGCTGGGTTAATTATATCGAGAATGCGTAGGTCGATATGGCTTTATCCCTACCGCAACGAAGCGTAGCTGAGTGGTAGCGGGGATTTAGAGCCTGCCATCCAAGGGGGTACAAGATCCTAATTTCGTACAGATATGTTCTAAGAGCTAATATCTTTAATTGTATCTTGTGGCGTGCTTTCTTTTGAACTAATACATATCGGTTTGTTTTTTGTAAAAGGAAGCCAGCCTCTAAATGCTAAAGCAAAAACACATAGAAAAGTGAATAAATAAACCAGACTGACTAAAACAGCATATTTTTCTTCATTAAAATCATCGAGAAAGGCAATTGCATGAACAGAAGCAAGAATAAACACTGCACTAACAGAATAGAGGATTGATAATAATGTTTTTTTAATGACATTCTTATATTGAACTTTAGACCCTATAATCTGATGGTAGGCAAAAGTACCTTGAAGGGTTCTCCAGATAATAAAGAATACAAATGGATAATAGAGTAGCCCCAACACAATAGAAATTATATTAATAATAAGTTGATGTTCTGGATCAGCAGCGGATAAATTCCAGGCATACAACAATTGAATATCATTTAATAGGTTCAACAATAAAAGTAGCATAAATATTATTGCTAGTGTTCTACTTAAATAATGTACTAAAAATATTATCAAAGTGCCGTAAAGCACAACAGCACCCCATGCCTCATAAGATCCCGTGTTTGCCATTCTTATAGCAGGATAAATACATATCATTATAAAAATAGTCAATTTATGAACCAGTGCCTTTGATTCCTCTATTGTTTGAGGTTTTTTAAAAGAGAATATGCGAGCTTTTACTTTGCTATTTTTTATCATTTTTTGCTCAGTCATCATTTATTCCTTAAGGCCATCAATATCAATAACGAATAAACCTTGGGCAATTCTAAGCATATTAAAGTTCCATAATTCTTCTCTTGAGCACCACCAACGCTGTATATATAACCAGGTAAAATGAGTATTGGCCCTTTTGCTCAAGTAAACTAAACCTAATATAATCAATAGTATGTCTAAAAATAATACTAACCAAACCCCAGAAAATCTAACCACTTTAGAAATATTTTCTACCTTTTTTCCATTTGTGTGGAGCACTAAAAGTTTTAGTATCAAATGTAGGCTGTCATTTTCTATATTTCTAGTTGCAGTTACCATGGTTTTGAACTTAGGCGTGCCGATTATTTTTAAGTACGCGGTTAATCTTTTATCTGATGCTGGCCAACTAAATAAAAACATGGTTCTTCTGGTTATTGCCAGTTATGGTGTGTTTTGGACGCTTGGGCGATATTCAGAAAAAATACGTCAAATGCTCCTATATAAGCCATTAGCTCGTACGATGACGGAATATAGCCTTCATGTATTGAAGCATTTGCATTCTTTAAGTTTAAAATTTCATCTGCAAAGAGACACTGGCGCAGTAACAAGCTCAATACATCGAGCACAGCTGGCCATAGCCATGGTTGTTAACAATGTGATACTGAATATCATACCCGATCTACTAGAGGTATTATTGGCCTTTTTTATTTTGTGGTATCTATATAGTTTAAGTTATGGATTATGGGTGCTATCGGTACTTGGCTTATTTCTTCTCATTACCCTCATTACTTCAAACTATGCTGCAAAATACCAACAGGCTTTTAATAACATCGACATGAGCGTTAGCACTAGGATAGTAGATAGTTTATTGAATGTTGATACGGTAAAATTATTTAATAACCAAGCCTTTGAACTAAAACAAGCCAATACACTTTTAACGAGTAGCAGCGACGCCTTGGTTAAAATGTTTTTAGTAAAAAATATTGCTTTTGTTATCCAAACCATTGTGGTAAGCGCAGGTTTAATGATAATTACCTACAAGGCAGGACAGGATGTATTAGCGAATAAACTGCAAGTGGGTGATTTTATCTTGATTAATGCCTACTTAATTCAATTTTTATTCCCCTTAAGCAATTTTGGCGAACTTTTACACAATACCAGAGAGTTTGTAAGTAAAATAGAAGCGTCAGCTAAATTATTAAAAAATGAATCCCGTATAACCGAAATACAAAATGCACCCGATATTATTATACAAAAACCTGATATTCGTTTTAATCACGTTACCTTTTCTTATGATAAAAATAATACGATATTAAATAATATCTCTTTTACCATCCCTGAAAATACCTCTCTTGCCATAGTAGGGCCTTCTGGCTCAGGAAAATCTACCATTGCCCGTTTATTACTCAGATTTTTTGATGTTACCTCTGGAACGATTACCATTGACAATCAAGACATTAGCCGAATAACCAAATCTTCATTAAGGCGTAGCATTGGCGTTGTGCCACAAGATATTGTGCTATTTAATGATACCCTACGATACAATTTAATCTATGGCACTTTTGATGCCACAGAAGAAGATATTAACCGTGCGATAAAAATGGCTTATCTAGACAGTTTAATAGATAAACTGCCTCAAAAATTAGACACTACCGTTGGTGAACGTGGATTAAAATTATCTGGTGGAGAAAGGCAACGCATAGGCATAGCAAGAGCCTTAATTAAAAATCCTAAAATTTTGTTATTTGATGAGGCGACATCTTCTCTAGATACTGTAACCGAAAAAGAGATACAAGAAAATATTGAAGAACTGTCTAAGAATATTACGACGATAATCATCGCACATCGATTAAGTACCATTGTTCAAGCAGATAATATTTTGGTTCTTAACAATGGCACTATTGTAGAATCAGGAAAACATCAGCAATTATTAAGCAATCGTGGATTATACTATACCCTGTGGAACAGCCAGTTAAAAGAACATGACGAATAAGCAAAACGAAAAAAATATTTCTGTTAGAAGCGGCGTAAACGTCATTAAATTTATGTGGCCTTATGTTTGGACCAAACAAACGCCCTATAGAAAATTTCAATTTTCATTGTCTATGCTGTTAATAGTTGTCACTATTTTTTTAAATGTGAG
The DNA here is from genome assembly GCA_902826485.1 of uncultured Gammaproteobacteria bacterium. Classification (GTDB taxonomy): domain Bacteria; phylum Pseudomonadota; class Gammaproteobacteria; order Berkiellales; family Berkiellaceae; genus CADEEZ01. The sequence continues at coordinate 128,953 of CADEEZ010000008.1, read as the reverse complement.
CGTCCCTTTTTTATTAAAACAAGTAGTGTTAGTACTCAAAAAACCAGATTCATCTACCCTATTAGGTCTCGCTCCTATTGGTGTCGTTTTATGTTATGCCCTATTTTGGGGGTTAGCCAGATTAATTGACAGATTAAGAGCAGCGGCCTCCTTCCCTGTTGCCATTATCGCAGCTCAACATTTTTGCTTAGATTTGCTCAGTCATCTGCACCAACTTTCAATACGTTTTCATAAAGATCGTAAAACAGGCAGTATTTTAAACATCATTGATAGAAGTAAAATGGCTTTTATCGATCTCATTGGCCACTCTACCCTTTTGTTAGTGCCGGTTGTTATTGAGATTTTAATTGCAGTAGGGATATTAATCTATTTATATGATGTTAGCTTTGGCCTAATTTTGCTTAACATGCTCATTCTGTATGTTATCTTAAGTTATTACGTTTCTGGCTGGACGGCAAAATGCAGAAAAATTCAAAATCAAACAGATTCTTCTGCCAATGCCTATATAGTAGACAGCCTATTAAACGCTGAAACAGTCAAGTACTTTGATGCAGCCCTATATGAAGAAAATATCGCTAAAGATAAATTATTACAAAAAGAAGTCGCCGATCAACAAAGCTTAATAGCCGATGCAAAAGCGTCTTTATTGCAGCACACCATTGTCGGGTTAACGTTGTTTATTATGACGTTTTACGCTGGATATAAAGTGCTACAAGGGGATATGCAAGTAGAAGATTTTGTCCTGGTCAATGGCTATGTTTTAATGTTTACCTTTCCATTGCAACAGCTAGGCTACCATATTAGACAAACAAGAGATAATTTTACGATAGTTGAAAATGCGATAGAATTATTTTCGGAAGTGATTGAAATTCAAGATCGACCAGGCGCTAAACCTATTCAGGTCACTTCTGGTAGAATTGAGTTTAAAGACATAAGCTTTGGGTACACTGAAGATAGACTAATACTGAATCATGTTAATTTCATTGTGAATCCGGGGAAAACCACAGCCATAGTGGGTACGAGTGGCTCTGGCAAATCGACCTTATCGCGGTTACTGTTTAGGCTATACGATCTTAAAAAGGGTGATATTCTGATCGATGGTCAAAGCGTAAAATCTGTCACTAAAAATTCACTTAGAAATAGCATAGGTATTGTGCCGCAAGATACCCTCTTATTCAATGATACCCTTTACAATAATATCGTATATGGCAAGCCAGATTGCAGTGATTCTGAATTGTGGGATGTGATTAAAAAAGCGCAAATTGAAACGTTTATAAAAAAATTACCGGATGGTCTTCAAACTAGGGTGGGTGAGCGCGGATTAAAATTATCAGGCGGTGAAAAACAAAGAGTTGCTATTGCTAGAATGTTGCTTAAACTACCCAGTATTCTTGTGTTTGATGAAGCAACCAGTGCTTTAGATATGCAAACTGAAAAAGAGATCCAGGCTAATTTACAGGAGATCTCTATAGGCATCACAACCATTATTATCGCCCATAGGTTATCGACCATTAAATATGCTGACAATATTATTGTGTTAGAGAATGGCAAGGTAGTTGAAGTGGGCAATCATGAGGAATTAATGCTCAAAGGCGGGTATTATTATAAGCTGTGGAATGCCCAAGTAAGTGGCACCTAAATATTATTGTCTCGATGCCACTGACATGTCACGATTTAGGGTTTTTCAGCTCTATTTTGATTTATCTGTTGGGGTGCTAAGCCATTTTTTTTATCTGTAGCAATTGGTGATAAATTTTCTATTGATGATAATAAACTTTGTTGCCTACCGTAAGCATACAGTAGTAGACCACCTGCAGTGGCACCACCAAACATCAAGAGATTTGTTCCTAAGGTTAGAACAACGCCAGTTGCCATTGCCATAAGCCCTCCCAGTTTTAACATAGCAAGGCTTAGTGCTTGATGGCGCAAAGATAAATGTTCTTGTACTTTATCTATAATAGTCTGATACCTCTTTAATTCAGATTTTCTTTCATGAAACTTTACATGCAATAAATTATTGGTGCTAACTAATACATCGATTAGAGAATCACATGAAGCACCATTACGTTGAAGATCTTCAATTTGTGCAATTACCGTTCTAATCGCTTGATGAATATCACTGTCTATAATGACATTAGCCGCTTCTTCTAAATCGCGCAAATAAGAATGATACAAGTGCGATACTAAATTTTCTTTTTTTAATTTATTTTGTAAAAGAGGATCGGGAATAATCATTTGCCCAAAAGCCTCATCATCTCCCATTTTTATTGAAGAAGAATGTGCATTCGCTTCTTCTATCAATCTTTTACTTTCTTTTTTATTTGATTCAATGAGATTATCATACAAACTGGCTTCTGAATTAGCTTCGATTAATGCGGTGTTAATAATGAAATGCTCTATTTCGCCTTTTTGATTTTTTTTATATCCAGCTGTATCAAATTGCTTAGCGATTTTTTCTAACCCTTCATGTACATAGGTATAGCCTACCAACTCATCCCCTATGTCTACTTCTGTGGTAAAAATACTATTTCTAGAAATAATCAAATCAATTAAATCTTGTTCACTGCAAAAACGATCGAAAGCATCTTTGTACACATCTCGATTTACAGCAACAATATCCTTTTCCAATTGTTCAGTTTTTATATTAACCACGGTATTAGCAACAAGTTGTTCAATGTTTCCATTTTTTTTACGCTTAATGACAATACCCGTATCCCCTATGCCAAAGCCCGAACTCCATTTCTTTCCGCCCATTTCATAAGTCACTGCTATAGACATAGTAAATTCAGCGTTACGAGCATGTTTTTTTCTTAATGCATAAATCTGTTTAATTATTTCTTTGGTTTTTTCATCATTTGTTTTTTCACTACCAGCTGCTAGATTAATCGCATATTCATCTATTAATGTCACAACATATTCATCTATAAACCAATGAATATGTTCTGCCATGCCATTACCATAAAAGCCGTCTACGACAATTTGAAAAGGTAACCCTTGTTCCGTATAGCCAATGACAATTTTATCGTCAGAAGGTTTTGGCTGGGTAATAATTTTTCCCTCGTTAAGGTGCGCAAAACAACTGCCAAGTTGTGCTGTAGAGTTTTTAGAATCAACGTATGTCCTTTTAGCACTAACCGCTTTTTTTGCCCCCTCACATCGATGAACTATATATACCATATTTTTAACCAGCCTAATTTAAGTGCCTATTTAAAAGTTAAACGCTGCATTAACATTACTTTTGGTATCTGGAGGGCGTTTAACTGAGGAAGATATCGCTCTTGGTAGTTTACTTTCCAACTATAAAAAATGCAACTCATCAGCTATTAGTTTAGGAAAAATACTTTACAAATTAAGTTATTTGTTAAACTTATATTTTATTGGTCATTACAGCCCTTAGCAGCCCTCTTGACTTTAGTTTCCATGGAAACTATCATGCCCAAATGAACAAAAAAATACCCCCGAGTAAACTTGAAGCGCATCTGGGCTTTTGGCTTCGATATGTATCGAATCATGTATCAGAACGCTTTGAAAAGCTTTTAGCGGCAAAAGGCACCTCAGTAACTGAATGGGTTGCACTGCGTACACTTTTTGAAAAACCAGAAACGACGCATGCCGAGCTTATTGCTGCTTTAGGTATGACCAAAGGGGCAGTATCTAAAGTGGTGAGCCGCTTAGTAGAAAAAAAATTAATAAAACGTAGCCACCAAAAAAATACCACTAGAGAACAAATATTGTCGTTAACGCCCGCAGGCATTTCACTGATTCCTGTGCTCGCAGCAGAAGCAGATCAAAACGAAGTGCATTTTTTTGGGCACTTAGCCAAATCGGAATATGAGGCACTGATCCAAACATTTGCCCGTTTAGTATCACATCATCAGCTTAAAGAAATACCCGTAACCTAAAACAGGATAAATAAATGAACCCTACGACAAAAGAATTGATACAGGAAGCGGCTAAGGGCTCAAATGAAGGCAAACTGCATTTTGGGCAAGTAATTCAACTTCTGATGCAAGCAGGAGTTGAATCGTATTTTGCTGATTATCGCAAACAAGAAACGACTTATTACTTGCCTAACGATAAAACAGTGAGCCTTTCTTTGGAAATACCTAATGTGGCTAGCACTGAGGCTTTTGATGCTGAAGCAATTAAGGCTGCCATCCGTAGCGCTCAGCAAGATAAAATAAAATATCCTGAATTTAAGAAATTATCTAAACAAGCGGGCTGCATAGGCTACATCGTTTGGATTACGGGCCGTCATGTAACCTATTTTGGACAAAAAGGTGAAATGCATATTGAGCAGTTCCCCAGTTAAAAATGGTTGTTAGACTAGCCTAACAACCATTTTTCGTATTAAAGGCGCAAAGATTAACACTAACGGGAAAGCCAGCAGATATGCCAGAGGGAAACTATTTGCCCATTTAATTAAAAAATCTTTGTTAAAGCCCATATGAACAAAAGAAAGCATGCCTGACATGAAAAAAGACATACACCCAGACATCATAAAAGCAAATAACAGTTGTTCCCTTCGTTGTTTTATCATGACTATTTTTCCTCAAAAAGTGTTTTAATCCAGGGAAGAATCACCTTCCCTATAATATATTGGTGATTAATCTCACCCCCTATGCCCATATGAATACCCACGGGATTGTGCCAAATATTCGCATTAGCCACGTGCTGAGAGACAATTTCTGTGTCACTAAAAGGCACCAAACTGTCTTTCTGGCCATTAATGTATAACATAGGCGCGGCTTTGTTTGATAATAGGCCTTGTGTCAGCAAGGACATGTCTTTATTTTTTCTGAGGTAATCAGAAAAATCTGCAACGCCATATAAGCCCATCACCGCTTCTTTTATATCAAATAAATACTCACTTGAATTCAAAGCTTTTTCTTGCCATTCTTCTGAGAAAAAATCATGCACAGGACCACCCCAATTGACCGCCCCTTTTAATCTCGTGCTTTCCGTAAGAGCCAATTTTGTTGCCCAATAGCCTCCCCAGCTCGATCCTTGTACCACAACTTTTTCGTTATTTAAGTCTTTTCTCGTTTCAATAAAATCTAGCACTGCCGAAAAAATAGTCTCTGCCGTTGGGCTTGCTAATTCTCCACTCTCTCCGGTGCCTGGCATATCCATCACGATACTGGCCCAACCCTGAGATAAATAAGCGTTTGCTAAATGATTTAAATCTTCTTTCCATGTATCTATACCACCCCAATGCAAAACCACGGGAGCAGGTTGATCTTTCATCGGCCGTTTTAAATAGGCTTTAATCAGTTGATTTTGATACGGTATATGTAGTACTTCAAAAAAATGTGATTCTTGTATGCGACTTAAAGTCACAAAAACTTCTCGTAATAATGCATACGCTTCTTTTTTTAATACGCTATTCGCCAAGGGCCAACGACCCAGATAATAATACCGAATGGCCATTTGAAGCGCTTCTATGGCTTCACTTTTCAAGCCTTTTGCTAATTTTTCTGCGCCTACGGCTTGATACTTTTTAGCAAGCGTGATCCAAGATTGTGCCCAATGATCGCGGCTCAAAATGGCTTTATTAGTTAAAACAAGCTGTTCAACATCTTGATAATTAACTTCCCTCAGGGGATGCATATTATTTTTTGCTTTATTCAAAACGCGTTGTAAATCTGATTCATCAAGAGACCATTCTCTTATATTTATATTCATGCTTACTGCCCTATTCATAAGTTTCTCTCTAGTTAATAATCGTCATAGTATAGGTATTTTATACCTGTTGTCAACACGGGTTATAAATGCTTAAATAATGTATCAGTCAACGGATATAAGAGTGTGTTATGAAAAAAGAAAACAAAAGTCAGTATGCTATATTAGGTCTGCTCAGCAAACAGTCTTATTCTGGTTATGAAATGAAAGAAAAAATAAACAAGATAGCGCATTTCCATTGGGCAGAAAGTAATGCTCAACTTTACCCTATGCTTAAGCAGCTAGAAAAAGAAGGCAAGGTTAGCTCTCATATCGATTTAAGCAGTGGTGCGCGACAAAAACGAATTTATCAAATCACCGATTTAGGCATTGAAGCACTGAAGAATTGGTTATTGCAACCAGTAGAACAACCTCAATATCGGGAAGAATTAGTGTTAAAAGTGGCGCTGGGTGAGCATCTGCCTAAAGAAAAATTATTGGCCCATTTAAATGATTATATGATTCAACTGGAAGAAAAAAATCGGTTACTCAATAATATGGTGAATCACATTCAAACTCAGCACAGCAAACGCCCGGATAAACCCTATCTAGATTTAACTTATGATTACGCTAAAATCATCATTCAAGCAAAACTCGATTGGGCCAAACAAACTATTCAAAAATTACAGGCTGTGTAGAAATCATCTTACAAATATAAATAAAAGGATTTAATATGGCAAAAATAATTACTGTCTATATAAATGGAACAAATGAACGTATCACTGGCATTTCAGATCATAGTGGCCCCATCGCTTTGGTAAATCTGCTGCATAATATTACTCAACAGACCGAAAACCACGCTTCCTATTGCCTAGAAGGGTGTGCTGTGAATACCCCTGATCCCAGAGATATTGAGGGAATGTTTACATTTAACTTAGAATCTCAGCTCGATTGTGTCGTGGATGACATCAGAAATAAATTAAGTTTTGAAATCGAAAAAATAATTTTAAACATAGTAGGATTTGGGCGCGGGGGTGCAGGGGCATTTTGGCTATGCCAAAAATTGAAAGATATCCCCGCTAATAAAGTAGAAATAAACGTATGTGCACTTGAACCCGTGCCTGGCAATTTTATTAGTGCTTCTTACCTAGATAATATTTCTGGGCTTAAAACAACGCTTACAGGGCAAATTGCCGACCTGAGTGATTGTAAAAATGTGACAAAAATGCTTGTGTTATTTACCAATCAAGCCATGCGAGATATTGCTTTTCATGCGCCTATTCTGCCCATTAAACCCGTCAACGCAGAGATGACCATCGATGTTATACCGGGTTGTCACATAAATGCCCAATATTACTACTATAATAAAAAAAGAAAAGATCTAGATTCTATGAATGATTATAGTATTATGATGTATCATTATGTAACTAAATTTTTAATTTCATGTGGTACAAAATTTAAGTTGGATGTTTTTACCTCAGAATATATAATACCAAATGAATATTTAATTTCAATTTTTGATAGGCAAAATAAAGCCATTAAAAAGCAGACGCGATCCATGCATTTTTATAATGAAATTAATTCAAAAGAAGAACAACCTTATCTTAATTTATTGCACAAAGAATTAATCACAAATCAAAAACCAAATGATTCGAGTGGCTGTGCTTTAAGTGTCAAAAATCCTAATCCACAAGCCAGTTATGAGAATGGACAAAAATCAAACACATATTTTCCTACTCTTGCTAAAGCAGCAGGTACGATTGGTATCGGATCAGCATTGTATTATACTCCTTTGCGTGGTGTGCTTGCCTTAGCAGCTGTTGGTACTTATTTTTACAAACATCATGAAGTTAAGAAAAAGCTTAAACTTTAACGTTTAATTTATATAGATTTTTGCCCTCTCTATGAGGGCTATGAGTATCAGGGTAATAAACGTTTTTTCATTTTTCTCATCCCCTCAAATATTGGCGTGGCTATTTTTGTGGGGAAATTTAGTGGCAAAATATTACTCACCTTTTCAATCACTCCATCAACTTGCTCTAGCATTTCATCAAGTAGTTTCTCAGCTATTTTTGGGGAATATCCACTATCCTTGGCTGTATCAATAAAGTGTGATCGCTTACCTTCAAACCATTTATAGTGTGTATTTTTACCTATGAGAGCCATTGCCATTTTTACTTTTCTTTCCTGAAGCTGCTTGTTAGCTATTAATGGAAAAGCTGACATGATGTCATATAATGGCGTTAATTTGTATCTACCGTCTTGCTCGATAAATATACTGAAATTTTTTGCATGACCGTCTATTGCACATAGCAACCAAAATAAAATTTGTGATCTAAAAAAAGTTTCTCGGTATAACGTTGGATTTTCAGATCCAATTAATAAGTTCATTATTGCCTTGATACCAGGACCGCCATCAGATTGATATTTTAAATTAGATGAAATACCAAGTACTTGACACATGTCTTCTTGAGGCAGGCGCATAATCCAAGATTTATCTGAAGATAAGCGTCTATCAAATCTTTCAATTACTAATGCTTTAATGTCTTCAAAATGTTCAACATAACAATTTGCCACATCAAAACCAAATGCTTTGGCTATCTTAGAACACAGCCATTCATTTTCACAACTATCACTTAGATCTAACTGTTGGTGAGGAATAACACCAATTGGTAATTTAAAAATATGACTTGTGGGTGTAGCGCCTAATGGAATATGCCATTTTTTTTTATAATATAAAAGAGCTGTTTTCTCTTGTGCTCCTGCAATCGATATTCTAAACTCTTTAAAATCATCCGTCATTCCTAAAGGATTATCCTGGTATCCCCTCAAGATGCTAGCAATTTTTTCTTCATTCAATTCTTCATATTTGATTTTTTTTATTAAGGAATTAGGGTTTTCATCTTCTGTTACTTGAATAGCACCTACACAATCTGCACCAATATTAGCTAATAAATCAAAAGGGTGATTACTTGATACTTGAAATTTTGATTGTATTCTTGATCTGATTCGTGCATTATCAGGCAATAAATTATCAAAGAAATTAAATACAATATCTCCTATATAAAGTTTGCTTGCCAGAGGTAGAGACAAGGATATAGGACGAGCCCCTGGTGTGTTTAGCCAAGATTGAACATACGTAAATTGCAAAGCACCTTGTGAGCTTTTTTCTAAAACTCCAACATGGAGACCATTCATAAAAATATTCAAAAAACGATTTTTCATTATTACCACTCTTGATTCCAACGATGGGGTTCATCTCCGGCATTTTTTGGAATCGTTTTTATATCCAAATGTAATGCTGATAGTATTAAAAAAGCCGTTGATAGCATTACACTCTCCGGGTTATTTTCAAACGCAGAAATAGTTTTTTGTTTTAATCCGACCAATTCAGCTACTTCAGATTGTGAAAGACCAAGTTTTTTGCGTTGCTCAGTAACTATAATTGCCAGTTCTTTGGGAGATCTTATAATCATTTAAGTCCTCTTATTTCATACCCTACAGGGTATAAATATAAGAATATACCCTATGGGGTATAAAGTCAAGAATATACCCTATAGGGTATAAAAACAGGCGTATTCAATTTGGCCATCATACTTTTGCTACACTACAATTTGATTTATATAAAAAAGAAGCTGGCGTTGCGCATTATGGAAGCTGTTGAGCGAATTTGTCACGCCCAACAGATTACCTTCCAACAGCCCCCTAATTGATAGTATAGGTATTTTCCTCCCAATGTTTTCTAAGTACTTCTTCTATGTTTTCTTCTGGACCATGATACGTTTCATAATTGGGATATTGATAGGATGATCGATTCATGTCTTGAAAATCATCTAATTCAATTATCTCGGGGTCTGTATCATGCGCATAGGCATTTGAGCTGGCAATCAATAAACTTGCTATCAATAATTTTTTCATAAAATACTCGACTGTTTTAACATGTCTGCGATAAGTATGCTGACACCCAATACGGCATAGGTAAGCACACTGTGCGTGGCGTCGTTTATCCCTTGTAGTGAATCTGTGACTGTATCTATTAAAACGCCAGATACAAATAATCCAATACGAAGTGAATCACAACAAAAGCGAACGCCGTTTTTGAGACATGAATTTTTACGCTGCAAAGCAGTCGAAGGATGAGAAGGCATCATTATTTTATCCCTAATGTTAAATAACAAAATAAAAGATATAAAAATCAATTAGTTCGGTGTATTTGACAACTTTTATTAGGGGGAAAAATGGATTAGAATGGCTGTAGCCATGAGTTGATCTCCTAAGCGGTTAATTTATGGTTAGTTCGTACAAGGCGGTGAGACGCCTTGTACGAACGCTGCATTGAGAGAATACCTAGTCTCTTGCTAGAGTGCAATCGTTTTTTTTAATGGCAGCTTTGGTTTAAAACCTAATTTTTAAAGACTAACTAACTATTTTTAAATCCCCTCCGCCTTCGTTATTCCTTCTTCTTTAAGTGCCGACTGCACCGATACTCTTTGTTTCATGGTTTCATAAAAACGAAGTAAATTTGGCCAGTTGTTCATCTCGACTTTTAGTTTTGCGAGCCAGGTGATAATTACAAACAAGTAACTATCAGGCAAGGTAAAGTTATTACCCATAAAAAATTGATTGTGTGTTAAATGCTGTTCAATCACTAATAATTTTTTGGTAAAAATAGGCCAATAAAGTTCTTGTTTAATTTCTTCGGGCACTTTCGACCAAAATAACGGTGAGCAATAACGATGTAAATCCATGCTCACAAAATTAAGCCATTCCAGGGTACGAAATCTTTTAAAATCTTCAACAGGGGGTAACAACGAAGTTGCTTTATGGGTATCAGCAAGATACTGTAAAATAACGGCGTTTTCAGTAAGGATTTCATTGTTATCAAGTACTAAAGCAGGAACAGCGCCTTTAGGATTAATTTTTAAATAATCCTCACCGTTTTGGGTTTGTTTTGTTTTTAGGTTAACTGCCTCAAATTCGCAAGATATGTTCAATTCATGTAAGATGATTCTCACGGCAAGCGAACACACGCTAGGGGTATAATATAATTTCATGATTATTTCCGATAGGTAAATAATGATGATTATATATTGCTTTTTAATACAAATAAATCATAAAGATAAAGATCATTTTTTAGGCGCAATCTTTACCGACTTTCTGGGTTCGTGAGAGACCATTTTAGATAATTTTTCTTTATGTTCACGAAACATGAGTGGTTTGGTTATTGATTTTTGTGTATGAAGTTTCTTTTCTACAGAAGATTGCTTCATTTCTTTTAATGAATCAATTTTATCAATGAGTGACTCACGTTTGTGGTGTTTTTTTTCATTTAAATGACGACCAATAGCTGGAATGAGCTTGCTCATAATTTGCCACAATTGACCTTTTTCTTTTTGTAATTTGTCTAGTTTGTGTTCTAGTTTAGAAATTTTTTCATCTGTTTTATGATGTTCTTTTTTCGCCAGTTCAAGGGCAATAAGATATTTATCACTCATTTGTTGTGATTTATGATTCAATTGTTCGGCAAGCTGTATACTAGAAATATAAATTTTATCATAATCTGCAGGTGATGTTTTAAGGGCATTGCCACATTCAGTGGCCAGTTGTGCTAATTTTTTATCGGGATGCAGTGAGGCTAATTTAATCAGCATGCCTGCTTCTTTAACAATTTCAGTTTGAAGTCAAAAAGCTTAGTTGCTTTTATTTATTAACGACTATTTGGCTGAGAAAAAGTTCAATATATCGTGTCCTTTGTAAATTTATTCAGTATGATTCAGAGTATGTGCACATCATGATACCGTTGAAAAAAATCGCTTTATACGATTAAATTAGGTGATATAAAAACAATAGTTATTCAACTTAAGTAAGGTGTGTTATGAGCGATATGACCAGCAGCCAAAAAATTTTTTACACTATATTCTTAGATACAGTAAAAGAGTTGAATGCAGCACAAGTGGCCGTGCTTCTTTATGTTTATCCTTTTATCTGTGACCATCTTGAAAAAGAAATACCAGATACCGACGAATTAACGCCGTTTATGTACGCAGATAGTAAAAATGCCAATGCATTAGGCAATGTGCTCCTTGCTTTTGGCGCTCAGCCATTCTCCTCTTCAGGTACATTACTCACCGTTGATATTTCTTCAAAAGAGTTTGCAAACATCCTTGAAAAAGATCCCATTCAATTTAAAAATGAGATCATAAAAAAATATAATCTAGACATCATTCACCAATTGTTTATTTTAACGGGTTACCCCCCCATCAATTGCGACAGAACCATTAACATGATAAAAGAAAGGGGCCCTCATCTGCGCTTTGTATTTTTAGATGAAGGGAAAAACGATAAAGAAAAATTTAACTACGTCCGAATGGCATTAAAATTATTTAATATAGACTATTGTGATGGCCTGAGTATACCTTCAAAAAAAGAATATTATATTACCATTGCGCCTGATCAATATCCCTTGATTAATCAATATTTTAATCCACAACCTCAAGGCGAGATCCAACAAAAAACAATCGATTTTAACGCTTTAACAAATGAAGAAAAACTTATTTTGAGTAATATGCTTTTATCACCTGATAATCTCAGACGATTAAAAGATAGAAATAATAATCCCAAATACCGAAGTGAATTAGAAAGGTACAATCACGAATTTTCATTAGAGGGCATTATGCTACAATTTGTAAAATTTAGCATGCATAATATCCTTGCATTTAACTATTTAGTAGAAAAAGGCCATACGTTTGAACATTGTAGCCCACTCAAGCCAGAAGTAATGATTAATGTGATTAATGAAGAAAATCCAAGAGTGCGAATCAAAGAAAAAAAAGAACCGCTTTGTTTTAGTTTTGAACAACTCTCTCTTACTAACAACACAAATAATACAAATAACCAAACAGAAACACCTTCTGATCAATCAAAAAGATCGTCTTTTTCGATTAAATATTAAAAGGGATAGTAAATGATTGAGTTGCAAGAAGAGAAGATTACCTTTAAGCCGCTTACCGAAAGCTACCTTCCCCTCTTGCATCAATGGTTTCAAATTGACCATATCAAGAAATGGTATGCAAGAGGAGAAACGTACAGCCTTGAGATGATTAAAGAAAAGTATTTGCCGCGCATTAAAGCCTCTGACAAAATTCCAAGCTATATAATATTACTTGATGATAAACCCATTGGGTATATTCAATTTTATCACTTAGATGCACCCTATTATCCTGAAGGATTAACCGATTTTTCTCATCCGTTGTTTAAAATACATCCTCCAGAAGAAATAGCAGGTTTAGATGTCTTCATAGCAGATATTAATTATCTAGGCAGAGGCTATGGCAAAAAGTTGATTCTGCATTTTATTGCTAATATAATCCCCCCCAAATTTAACACTATTTTAGTTGACCCGGCTAAAAATAATATTAACGCTCTTTCGGCGTTTTATAAAATGGGTTTTAAAGAATTTATTACTACTGACACGCAGCATATTTTAATCCTAACGAGATAATCAAGGAAGATTTATGGATAACAAAAAACTCACCTTTGCTATATTAGTATCGGCTTTGGGCTATTTTGTCGATGTATACGATATTATCTTGTTTAATGCGGTGCGTGTGCCTAGCCTGCAGGCATTAGGCTTAGCCGGTGAACAACTCACCAACGTAGGCCTTTCTTTAATTACCCTTCAATTAGTCGGCATGCTATTAGGCGGTATCGCTTGGGGGATGTTGGGCGATAAACGCGGTCGATTATCTATCTTATTTGGTTCTATCTTTCTTTATTCTAGTGCAACGCTGGCCAATGCTTTTGTGAGCAGTGTTGAAATGTATGGGGTATTACGTTTTATCGCCGGTTTTGGTTTGGCAGGAGAAATGGGTGCGGGTGTTACACTGGTGAATGAGCTTATCTCCAAAGAAAAACGCGGTTATGCCACCATGGTTATCGCGACATCGGGCATTTTTGGTGGCATCGCAGGAGGATTAGCGGGTAATTTCTTACATTGGCAAACGGCTTATATCTTGGGTGGCATCGGCGGTTTTTTATTGTTATTTTTGAGAATGGGTGTGAGAGAATCAACGCTTTTTACGCATATTAAAAATCAGCAGCATATCGCAAAAGGCAGTTTGTTGTTGTTATTACGCTCTCCTGCCTTACTGACAAAATACATTAAATGCCTTTTGGTTGGCCTCCCCTTTTGGGTGTTCATTGGGTTATTTATGGCGCTTGCCCCCGAAGTGGGCAACGCCCTTCAGGTGACTGGCCCTATCACTGCTGCTTTAGCCATACTTTATTTTAATATTGGGCTGGGGATAGGCGATTTATCGAGCAGTATTGTTAGTCAGGTTTTAGGATCTCGCAAAAAGGCTATACAGCTTTATTTAGCTATCACCTTTGTGTCGGTGATTGCTTTTTTAACACTAGAAGAACCCACTTCAACTTTATTTTATGCTTTTTGTGCAATATTAGGAATTGGTTCTGGTTCGTGGGCGGTTTTTCTGATGGTGGCCACAGAACAATTTGGCACAAACATGCGCGCCACCGTGACCACTTCTTTGCCTAATTTTGTTCGGGGCATGGGCATTCCCTTTATGGCCTTATTGGGCATATTAAAACCCCAATTGGGTATTTTGCCCAGTTTAGGGATGATAGCGCTTGTGAGCATTATGTTGGCCTTTATTGCCATTAGTACCTTAAAAGAAACTTTTGGATCGAATTTAAATTTTCTTGAAAGGGCTTAAAATATTAAAAGGTTTTACTAAATGTATGCTTTTTAATATTTGTACCTTCTACGATATTTTCAATGGGTGCTTTTTCTTCTACTTTTTTAGAAGTATTGTTAAATGAAGGCAAATACCCTGAAGGCTGAATCGAAAGCATAGACAACTGAGTGCAAATTTCAATGGTTTCTTCCTCGGTATTTGTGGGTATTACCGGAGGGGTGTTTTTTTCCAATAATTTATTCATGAGGTATATGGGCTCAAATAAAGGCCGAGAAGCATACCAGAGTGCTTCTATTTCACTTTGACAATAAAATTTTAATATACCCAAAGTTACTTCTGAAGGTAAAAATGAAAATATGTTTTGTATACTTTTATCTTGAATTAAAGGAAAAAATACTTTATATAAAACATAAAATCGATGACCTGTTATCGCTTCTATAAAATTTCCATAGTATTTTGTGACATTTGGATTTCGAACCGCTTCTTGCTCGACTTGCCCCTTCGACATGGCACTAAATAAACAGTACATTACTGGAAAATGATTATGTACAACAGCATAATTTAAAGCACTGCCACGATACATATCTATTTTACAAAGATCTGCTCCTGACCGAATCAATAATTCAACTGTACTTATGTGATTATTACTCGACGCTAAAATAAGAGCCGTCTCACCATGTACACTCGTTGCATGTACGTCAGCTTTTACTTGAAGCAATAAACTGACCATACGAGCTTCACCTTCGCTGGCAGCATGTATTAATTCATTGTCTTTTTCGTGTTGAGTAAGATGCTTAAAGTGTGTGGTGTTTATATGAGCAGAATCCATAATACCGCCTTATTTTTTTGTTTGAATTAAATTTGTATCACATTGATTCAAAAAAGAAAACGACTATTTTGAAGTAGATCTGAGTAAGTTTAGGGTGATATAGTCAAGCAAACAAGCCTTTTTAGGGGAGTGATTATCTCATGAGTAAAATTATAAATGTTTATATAAATGGAACAACCGAGCCTAATGGCTTAGAAGGACATTGGGTAACTTTGCCAAATGTGCTTCATGAACTGACAATAGATCAGTCTTCCTATTGTCTGCCAGGGCATGCGGTAAATAATTCGGATAGGAGGGATTGTGGAGGCATTTTTACGTTTAACTTAGAGACTCAACTTGACTTTCTCGTAACACAGATAAAAGAACGTTTAAAAAACAAAACAGCAAAAATCATATTAAATATAATGGGCTTTGGTCGGGGAGGGGCAGGCGCCTTTTGGGTATGTGAAAAACTGAAAGAGTTTAGCCCGCATGATTTAGAAATAAATATATGTGCACTCGATCCTGTACCAGGTAATTTTGTTAGAGTCTCTTATCTTGATAATATTTCTGGGTTTAAAACAACGTTATCAGGGCAAATTGCCGATTTAAGCGCCTGCATCAATATTAATAAAATGCTTATTTTATTTACGAATGAACCCATGCAAGACATTGGCTTTTGTGCCCCTATTTTACCCATTGCCCCATCCCAAGCTAAAATGATTGTGGATGTGATACCAGGGTGTCACAATAATGTGCAAAGATATACTCTGGAAAACAACACACTAAAAAGCCACACAAATTATAGTATTATTGCCATGTATTATGTCACGAATTTTTTAAAAACATGTGGCACAAAGTTTAATTTTGCAAAATTTGAATACGAAGGTCTTTTAAACCCCACTGCCAATATTATTCCCCTATTAGAATTTGAGAATACGCGCATTGAAAGAAAAACAAGGTGGATGCATTTTTATAATCAAATTAATTCAAAAGAAAATAAACCTTACCTTAATTTATTACATAAATTATCACAAATAAATACCTCCTTAGATAATTTAAAAGGGTGTGCTTTAACGATCAAAGATCCCAATCCAACTCCTTCTTATTGGTATGGACAAAAATCAAATGGATATTTTCCCACTTTTGCAAAAATGGCCGGCACAGCCTATTTAGCGGCTAATTTATATGAACGCTCTTTTTTACAGGCTGTTCTCGCGCTGACCGCGTACGGCATGTATTCGTACAAGCCTAATATTGATGATAAAAAATATAAATTATAGTTCAGAAGGAACTGATATATGATGATTTCCCCCTTACAAAAAGCTAAAACTTATTTTATTGTTTATTTTTTAAAATTTTTTAGTTTAATTTATGTTTTGTTCAGCGTGAATAAAACATACCAAAAAATTCCGACTTATTCCCTGTCTAAGCAATATCGAGAAGCGCAAAAATCAGATGATCCCGATTTAATTTATGGTGAATTATCTGTTCTTGATTTTTTATACCTCTTATCACTTATCCCAAAAAAAATGCCTTGCAAAATTTATGATTTGGGGTCTGGGGATGGCAAACTTTTATTAAGCGCTGTTTTATTTTTTAAAGGTATAAAAGCGATAGGAGTTGAAACCGTTAGCACATTACAAAACGTTGCTGCCACTATTGCCTTATCTAAATTAGTGGCCATATCCAAAAATAATTGTTCGTTAGATTTTATTGAAGATAGTTTTTTGAAAAAAGATTTTTCTGATGCCAATATTATCTATTTAAATGCGGCTGCATTGAAAAAAACAACGTGGGACGAACTGAGTGAAAAATTTAAAAATTTAAAACAAGGCACTTATGTTATTTCTGTGGTTAGAAAATTAGACGACCCTTTATTTTCTCAGATCTATTCTGGTATGCATAACTGCAGCTGGGGAAAAGCCTGGGTTTATATTTATCAAAAATAAGCCATATCTTTTACAAAAAAACTGTCATGCCGCGAAGGCTGGCATGACAAGTTTCGGAGTTGGAGTAACTTTTTAACTTTTGCTTACTTCAACAATATTATCAATAATAGGGTCATAAAATTGTGCTGGTAGCGCATGACCAAAATCAGTGAGAATCACCAATTTAGATTGCGGGATGGCTTGATTTAATGCCTTAGCATGATCCACACCAAAAATCGGATCTTGATCGCCATGTATAATCCGGGTGGGCGCTTTAATTTTAGGTAATGCTTTGGGCATAAGATCAAACGTTGCTCTAGCCGCAAAAAAATGGTTATTAACCCCTAATGGATTATGCTGACTGCGAACAATCGATTCTAACGCTAATTCATGCGTTAATGCTTCATCAATGTTGATTTTAGGGCCCGTTGTGATTCGGGTATTTTCAACCAAAGCCTCTATTTTTTGATCCATGGTTTGCACAGGGTGTATGGCTTTTTTCACACTGGCCAATAATGCCAGTGAAGGCCCAGAAAGTTTACTTTGTGTTTTTTTACCTTCTAAAGCATCAAAAGTGGCTCTCATATCGGGGCTGGTCATTAATAGAGTCAAACTTTGTGTTTTTTCGGGGTAGTTTGCCGCAAATAACATGCCTACTTGCCCGCCCATTGAGCCACCCACGATATGGGCTTTTTGAAGCGCATAACCATCTAGAATCACACTCACATCTTTGGCCATGTCTGCTAGAGTATAGGGCGCTTTTTTGTAATCAATGGCCGAAGATAAGCCCACATCTCTGTGATCGTAACGAATCACATAAAACCCTTTTTCAGCCAAGCGCTCACAAAATGCTTGAGGCCACAGTATGCCTTGCCCGCCTGAACCCATAATTAAAACCAAAGCCGGATCTTGTTTGTTACCAAAAGACTCTGTCCAAAAATATAATCCTTTGTTTTGTATCACTTTTTGTTCAAAAGCATAAACTGATTGAATCATGAAAATAAAAGTAGCTAAAATGATAAGCGAAAAGGTCGAAAGTCTATTCAATAACATAAAAAAATATCCTTTTTTAAAAATAAACGCCTATTTTACTGGGTTTTAAGCCATATTTTCTAGATAAAAAAAAGATGCAGTTAACTAATTAATTTTTCGTATTTTAGATTTCGCCAATTTAATCCACCCTAGTTTGCTGCTAAACTACTAACCCAGTATTTCCTCAAACTTTGTCGTGGTAACTCATGGATAGCAGTATTTTTAATAAAAATAACTTTCAAAATCTTACTCAAGCTGAAAAAGACCGTAACTTGTTACAAGCAGTGAAACATGGCTACACTGCGATGGTTAGAGATTTAATTAATGCGGGTGCCAATATAGAAGCCATTGATCCTGCTTCTGGGGATACCCCGTTAATGGCTGCCGCTTATAGTGATAATGTTATTGCTGTTTCACTCTTACTTAAAGCGGGGGCTAATCCTGATGTGGCAGATTATCTTTTTGGTAATACCGCGTTGATGTTAGCCATATTAAAAGATAATCTTGTGATAGCAAATATATTGATTGAAGCAAAAGCAAAGCTCGATATAGAAAATGTCTTTAATCAAACTGCTCTTGCCTGTGCATTTGCAAGAAATAATACCGCACTCATTCGTTGTTTGTTTAGTGTGATGTCTGTACAGCAACTTCATAAAGAAATCAGCTTACAACCTAAGCTACAAAGCCTATTTGATGAATTTTCTCAAACGGTAAAAGATCATCGGATGACTATATTTAAAAAAGTAGGCCCTTTGGCTTTAGATATAAATGAAAAAAACCCCTTCTTAAATTTACCCATAGAGGTAATGGGATTAATCATTTCTAATTATTTTAAACTTACCAATAACGAATCTTGGCAAATACATCGTTCTGGGTTAGATGCTCACAAAGCATGTATGGCGATTGCCAAAAATGGCCCACTTACCTTTTCAGCTTCGGCTCCGAATAAGAAAGACAATAAAATCAGTCATAACTTTATAGAAACAAAGTTCTGCAACATGCTGAAATCTTTAAAAATAAAAAGCAAAAAATAATGTTATCCGTATTTGAGATTTTTTCTTGGAGAATTTGTATTGCTTTCACTTTTTGCTTCGAGTAACTTTTCAGTACAATCCTCTTCTGTTTTAGTGTATTGAGCATAATGACTTAAATAAGGCACATAAATTGACTCAAAAGTCGTAGCAAGTTCAAAACAGTGCTCTGATTTTTGCTTATCTGAGTGAACAGCTTGTGTGAATTTATCATAACAAAACTGAATATCTATCGTATTAGCATGCAAAACTATTTCGTTATTTATCTGTTTTTCAGACATGACATTGAATAACATTTTTTCAATGTCGGTATAATCTTTATCGATAGCTAAACTTAGGGCAGTGTTGCCTTCTGCATCTATGGCCTCTACACTTGCCCCTGCTTCAATTAACAACTTGACGATGTCTATGTAACCACGATTGACCGCCAATAAAAGCGGCGTGCGTAATTTTTTATCTATCTTGAGTTTTTTTCTAATTATTTCACGTTTGTATTCTAATACAGCACCGGCTTTAATGGCTAATCTTGCTTGCTCAAAATCCCCTTTGTCAGCCGCTTCAGATAATTTATAAGATGCTTCAAATTGCTCTCCTACATAGCTACTTTTCATGTCAAAATTATCCATAATAATTTCCTTATTAAAGTAATACAATACGCTGTAATTAGTCTACTAAAAATTTACGCCAAATGAAATAAGTACTATTTAATAATTCAGCTTTCTTGTGCTAGTTATGGTGTTTGCTATATTTTTGTTATCGGCCAATTTTTCCATGCGGCCATTTAAAGCAGGAAAATACCCTGGGCCTTGAATTGAGAGCGCTTCTATTCCTTTATCTTGTGGAAAAATAAGGCTCGAAATTGTGTTTGAAAAAAAAGGTTCTTCTTTAACAATACAATGTTTTAACAAAATAATGTTTTTTAATTCCCAAGGCAAAGATGCAAAAGGATTCTTAGGGTTGCTATCTGAAAATACGAGCGTAAATATTTTAATTATATTTATAAAATCATTACGTGTTTTTTGATAATTATCAAGATGCGTTTGAATTTCTGAATGGCAATTAATTTCAATATTCAATTGCTCTGGAGACATTAAGCTGATTAATACATACGCTGTTTCAATATGTTTTTTTTCAATGGCAGAACTTAATGCCGTTTCATTGTTATCTGATGTGGCGCTCATATCTGCACCTGCTTTCACCAAAGCATATACCACAGAAACAAAGTTAGCACTGGCTGCCAAAATCAAAGGCGTTTTCCTTTGCTCATATCTTGCATCCACACTCGCGCCAGCTTGTATAAAAAAGTGCACTAGTTTAAGATTTCCACTTTGAATATAAACCTTTAGTAGAAGATTTTTTTCATTCGCATTAAGTATTGTTTTATATTTTTCGATTCTTGAATTATTGCCTAAATCCACTTGAGTGCCTATTTGTATTGATGAAAAGTTTTAAAGGTGTTGGTTTCTTCTTTTTTATCTGTCACTAATCCACTGTTTCTGTTCATATGATTATTTAATGTGGGTAAATAAACCGTTTCCTGAATGGTTAATGCGCCTAATTGATCGGAGAGATTATTGAGTTCCTCAGTAAAATTTTGCTTAGCGCGAAACTGTGCTTGTTGTGCGTGCAATAAAGCGTCATCCAAAGTAAGGTAATATTTTAAAAAGATTAATCCCCTTAATTCAATAGGTAAATACAAAAAAGGGTTTTTTTCATTAAGATTAGAGCATAAAACACTTAATACTTTATGACGCGTTGCTATTACTTTTTTATAATTTTCATAATGTGTTTGTATTGAATCTTGATAGCGAAATATGGTGTTTATCTGATTTTCAGACATGTGGCTCATTAACAAATAAATAACAGCAGTATAATTTTGAATGCTTGCAGAACCGAGTGGCGTGATACCCAAAATTGTTTTCGTTTCGAAATTAGCCCCTGCTTGTATCAATAAAGCGACTATATCAAGATGATTTGCGGTGACAGCACAATGTAATGCCGTATATTGAACAAGATCTATCTCTTCTAAATCAACTTTTTTAGATTTAAGTAAGATTTTTGCTATCTCGGTATAACCAAGATAAGCTGCCTCTATCAAAGGAGTTTCACCTCTTAAGTTTGCTGTATTGGGATTAGCACCTGCTTGCAGCAATAAATTTACCTCAGAAGCGTTACCTTTATTGCTATGGATCAGTAACTGGTGATTTTTTTGTGTTTGTGAAAGAGATAGGTAGGGATTACCCTTAATAGCGTCACTCATGTATCGTGCCTATTTTTAAATAAGAAAGCTTACATAAAAGTTTAGCACGCATGATCGATGATGCAACTTATTTAACCTGCATCGCCACCGTTATCCCCTCTTCCATAATAACTGTTGCCTCCCTTTCCACCGTCTTTGTCTTGGCTGTGCGCGCCATTACGGCCCACTACTTCTAAATAATGATCATACAATGTGATTACCCCATTTTTATCAGGCGGATATTTTTTTAGATAGCGTTGAATTACTTGATTGATAAATGCTTCTGCGATATCTGAATCACGTTCTTTTAAATAATGGTAATGGGGTAACCAGCTTTTAAGTTGTTTATTTAAGTTTGCTTCGCTGTGAATTTGATCTTGTTCTTGGTGATCATTAATGCTTTGCACTTGCAAATTAGCTTGGGATAATAAGCTTAGATATTCTTTAGTATTAAACCGCGTGATGGGGTCTACAAAGTTTTTGAAATAAAACGCATATTTTTCATCTTGAATTAATTTATCGGCAATATCTTGAATGGGATCGCCACCTTTTGAGCATAATTTAAAATAAAACTGTCCGTGTGGTTTTAAAACCTGATGCACGCCTTTTAATGCAGCTGATTGATTTCTAAGCCAATGTAACGTAGAAAAAGAAACCACTAAATCATATTGATTGCGATGCTCTGCATAAAAAGAAGGTTTTTGTGCATCGACTTTAATAAAACTCAAATTTGAAATGTTTTGATGATTTTTTTTGGCTTGCTTTAGCATTGAGCTAGATTTTTCTATGCCCACAATACGCCCTTTAGGCAACGCATTGGCTATTTTGGCTGAAATTTTACCATCTCCCGAACCAATATCTAATACACGCTCGTTGCCTATGAATCGATATTGATTAAAGAAGAATTCCTCTGCCCACCCTAACTGCAACTGCGCATTTTCTGAATACGCTGCCCCATTCCAATGAGTTTCGATTACAGGTTGGTCGCCTACCTGTGCTACGCTTGAGCTAATAAACAAACAATAGCTAAATAATAAGATGAGATACTTCATATGATTACCCTAAAGAGTGATTTAGCATAGGGTAAGGCTAATTTAGTTATTTGTGAATACAGACTGGTCTATTTTTTGTAAAAGGCAGCACGCCTTTGAAAGATAGCCATACCACA
This sequence comes from uncultured Gammaproteobacteria bacterium, assembly GCA_902826485.1. Lineage (GTDB taxonomy): Bacteria > Pseudomonadota > Gammaproteobacteria > Berkiellales > Berkiellaceae > CADEEZ01. The sequence continues at coordinate 106,369 of CADEEZ010000008.1, read as the reverse complement.
ATGGCAGTAACATACAAAACAACAAAGCCCAACGCAAAATGATTAATTTTTAAGAAAGAATCTTCCCCCATTCCTGCAACAGGAATGATGATAAAAATGAGATAGGCTAAAAAGGTATACAAAATGGATAAGCCTGTTTTTATAAGCACATTCCAATACTTAACTTTAGAGCCTATGCTTTTATGATAGAAAGCAGCAGCTTGAAACGCTTTTAAGGCTAAAAACAAAATAAAAAGATTGATAACCCAAATGATTGAGATGATTTCTGTGGCCATATTAAGCTTATTGACAAAATCTACGCCAAATAAAGTATATTTTCCCGCAAATAGAATAATAAGATCCACATAACACTCCAAAACAGTCAACAAACACAGTAATAGAGCAAATGTTCGGCTGTGATATTTAACCAGAAAACTTCCGCATAAGATCAAAAATACGGCGTCCACAAATATCATATTGTACTGTTTTGTGAACACACCCAATAAAACAACAGAAAGGGATAGGCCATATAACCAATAACATACCCCCAACAGAATCTCTTGTGATTCTTGAATAGTGGTCAATTTTTTAAAGGAGAACACCCCATTCATTAACTTTTTAGCATCGATAATTTGACCCACTACCAACCTCTCCTAATATTACGCTTACTTATATATTAACAAATGCATATAATTAAAAGATAGAACATCTTAGGTAATTACGTGTAATTACTTTTGTGAGTGAGGCCTTGATGGATATAGATTCAACAAAAAAAGAAGTGTTAAATACTTTTACACAAGGGCTCAAAATTCTTGAAAAAAATCCGTCTGCCACCATCGAAGTAATGAAAGACATTGCCAAAACAGGGGGGGGTGTTTTTAATGTGCTGGGTGGCCTAAGTGCCTTTACTGAAATTAAAGATGTGTATGATGGGTGGAATGAGACACACTCCAATGCAGATAGAGCCAGAGATATATTAAGAATTCTCGCTAGTGTCGCTAAAATTACTTTTTCGGGAATGGCTGCTGCTGTTGCCTTTGGCGCCACAGTTATTGCTGCCCCTGTTATTACCCTTGTTTTAAGTTCTATTACTTTAGTGAGGAATTCACTCGATTTAATGACAGAAATAAAAAACAATGGGGTTATTAAAGATCAAATTAAAAATCTTGATGCTGATTTAAAAAAATCAGATGTTGAAGTCAGTAGAAACATGGATTTGCTGAAAGATCTAGCCGACAGCCAAGCGGAAATAAATAACTTGGCCCAAAAACAAATAAAACTTAAATCCAAACTCGAGCAATTAGAAAAAGAACCATCAAAGCCAGAACAACCCAATGCCAATGATACCCTAAAAAATAAAATCCAAACTAAACTTTTAGAAATAGACAACTCACTTAAAGATAAGCGCCCCCTATTAGACGAAAAAATGAAACAAACTAAATTATTTTTACCAGAGTTATTAAAAAACGACGGGGCTGCATTAAAAGCCTTAGAAAATAAATCTGACAAAATTTTAGAACGGGCCGATCTGGAACATAAAAAAGAACTAAATGCGATAGCCCGAAATAAAAGAAAGAAAAACATTGTGTTAGGGTTGGCAGGATTAGGATTGGCTATTGCCGCTTGTATTCCCCCTGCTCAAGCTTTACTGGGTGTGGCTGTGGTGGCCGTGGCGGTTGTTGCAGCTGTTAGCACAATTAAAGACTATTTAAATAAACGTAATGCAGTAGAAAAACATAAAAGTAAAGTAGTTGAACTAAACACTACCTTAAAAACCAAACACAATGCTGACACGTCGATGATCAAAGGTTTTTTAGATACCCTTCATCATAATCCGCATGGTCCTGAAGCCACTACACAACAAGCAACAAAGAAAGAAGAAGTACACGCCAGTTTACTAGAACAGCGCGCATCTACAGTCCAATTTTCTGCTACTAATAGCTCAGAAAAACCCCTCTTATCAACAGAAAAAAATCCAACTACAGATGCTTCAGCTAACTTAGGAACGCCTTCTATTAGAAAAAATAGCATTTAAACATTACTTTTGGTTGACTTTAACTACCGCAACGCTTAAAAAGTAGAATATTTATTCTATGCAGTTCAGGAATTATAATGACATTTCAGCTAACAGAGCAAGATTGGGCCGATGCCGAAGCATTTCTCACAGGGAAGCCACACGGCACTAAATTGAGCAAATACCCCAAAGAGTATGATCCGATTACGCCCTATAAAATCAAATGGCTGCAATTAAGAAAACATTCTTTTGTTATCATTGATAATGTCATCTATGCTCAATCTAATAAAGAAAGCTTTAGACCCATCGTAGAAGGTGACGCCATTTATAAAAAAGGCTTAACTAAACGAGGCAAAGAAGTGATCATCAAAAAAGTAGATCATGCTATTGATAAATTGCAGCAAGATTTTAACAACATACAAATTGACACAAAAGAATATCAAGCAGATTTATTAGTAAATTTTAACACCTGTTTTCTTCAGAAGAAGATTTCCATTGAGAATTTTGTTCAAAACTTGGATAATATATACATTAAAGAAGAAAAATATCAAAAAGAATTATCCGAAAGCTTTAGTATTTATTCGATAGTATCTCACCCTTCGAAAAGTCTGGTGCATAAGTTTGCAAATAGAAATCAACCTTTGTCGGCCACTCAAAAATTGATTTATTCACTGCGTGTTTGTTTGTTAATGCAAAAATTGCATGATGAAAATATTATTTATAAAGTTATCAAGGAAGAAAATTTTTCTTCCACCATAGAAGACCATCAAATTGACGTTAAATTTAATAATTTTATGTTTGCACGTTTTCTGGAACACAAAGAAAAACCCAGAACAACTGTTTTAGATTGGGCAGGTCTAATCGGTTATTTAAGCCCTGAAGCTGCTTCGAAGGAAATTTTCTCTGTTTTTTCAGACATCTATTCTCTGGCTATTATGCTCATTTTTCAATGTGATATCACTAATAAAAATATTCCTGCTCAACATTATAAACAATACATTAAAGATGCCTGCACACTGTTTGAAGCCGGTTTATGGCTAGATCCTATTAAGTGGATTAAAAAACAAAATATCAAAATAGAACCTGATTTAGAAAAAATCCTCTTTGGTATGTTGGATCCCTATGCAGGAAAAAGAGTGGGAATAAATTATTTAATTGTACATTTATGCGAAAAATTAATAAGAGACGAGACAATCTCTTATGAACTACAGCAAGAGTTTAATTCACTGGTTAATCAGTATAAACCGCGAAATTTCTATAAACGGCACCCTACTCTCCTTTTTAGTTCGCCGTTTGATAAGTCGTTACCGGATATTTTTGCACAAATAAGACCTAAACTTATTCCTAACCAAAATACGGATGAACCGCTTGAAGGTCCTCAGTATGATCAAAAGAAGATTGTCTCACCGAGCAATAGGCCTCTTTGAGAGAGGCAACAGGCTCTGTTATTTTAGCATCGAATAATAAAGGCTTAATATGGTCTTTAAATACATCTTCTAACAAAAGCATACAACTATTATCTTGTAATGCCGCTGAGATGCCGGGATCGATATATTCTGACGATCCCGCAATAGGGAAATCTGCTTTGATATCAGGCTGAACCCCTACTTTTTCGATAAGCTTATCATGATGATCGAATCGTAATTCATTAGAAAGCGTTACCCACCAACCATTGGGCAATTTGCGAGCAAATTGATCGGACAATATGCCCATCGTTGCTTCACCAATAATTTTAACCTGGGGTAAAGCGGAAATCGCTAACGCAAATTGTTCCCCCGCGCTTGCGGTGACAGGGCTCGTTAACAAAGTGACTGATATATTTTGATTCCAAATTTTTTCGCCAGACGACTCAATATCAAAATACACGGATTGCTTAGGAGTGAGAAATCCTGATTCATAATAGGTTTGCACAGAAGAGATTAATTTTGCTTCGTGAGAAAAACGATTGGCTACTGCTAGACTAATGTCGTCATCCCCACCTTGATTAAAGCGAGCATCTATCACCATGCTGGTGATTTTTTGTTCATTAAAAAGCGCTATGGCTTTATCTAATGCTAAATTTAATTCATCGATGTCAATGTCATCAGATGAAGCTAAATTAAGGTATCCTGTTTGGGGCTTATCTTTGAGCAACCCCCATATTAACTTCCCTTCAACGGCTTCTTCGACAGAATGAAGCAGGTTGTTTTTAATTTGAGTTATCGCATTTTTGCTAAGCGAGTCTATATAGTCTGAAATAGCACTTTTTTCTTCAGCGTGTAATTCTACTAGCGCTTGTGCTTTTTCAATTTTTTGTTGAAAAACTTCATTTAATTTAAAACCAAAATATTCTTTGCCTTCGCCATTTAAACTTTGAGCCAGCATGACGTGGTTATCGCCAATTTCTGCCAGCATCGCGCTTAAGGTATCAAACAGATCGTTATCTTGTTTTTCAATTTCTGGACGATATTTTTCAACTAATTGGGGCCAGTTCACATTCCTTAATTCAAAAAAAGCATAATGCTGATTAAATAATTCCACTAAAGTATTAAACGTCTCTAAAGCACTATTGCCTTCTGGGCTAATATCTAGAGCGCGGGAACTTTTGCTTAAAACTTGGGTATCAAGCATTAAACAACCGTCTTGCAGAGAAAAACTATCTAAAGTCTCTTGTGTCACCACAAAAGGAGCTTGTTCTGCGAGTAAACTAATAGGGGTAAATTGATATCTCGCCAACATGGGGCTGCCAGTTTGTTCATCTATATAAAAATTTAATAAAGAGCCTGTGACTTTATGCTCCCATTTGCCCACTATTTCTTCAAATTTCATTAAATACCCGCACATTACATCTGTGATTTAAAAATATCGCTGATTTTAACATTGGCTAACTTAGCCGTCAAACTATATTAATGCACATACACTAATAGGACACCCATAATAATTCTCTAAAAATAAACATATAATTAGAAGACCCAATAATTACGGTAGGGGGAATTTTTTTGATGATGAAAAAAATGCTCTCCATATGGGCACGTCGCTTTTGCCGACAGTGCCACATGAGGAACTAGATTTTATATTTATTGATGCGTTGGCAATTTAAAATTATTTATACCGAGATTTAGGATTTTTGCCCACCCACCCTGCTGTCATGTCATTTGCTACATCTTCTTTTACCGTTTTTTCTTGAGTCTTATATTTGCTTTGATATAACCCATATAATAACCCAACGAAAACAGTACCCACACCCAGTGCTAATGGCACCCAAGATGTCATACCAGAAGGATCTTGCGGATTATCATTTGACATAGCTTATTTGCTCCACGCGACATAATGTTAAACATTTAATCTATTCTATATTTTATAAAAAGTCTAATGTTCAAATTATAATCTTGAGTTAACTTAATGATTTATTTTGTTACTTTCATCTGACTATTCGTTTTCTTTACTTCAACTTTAGGGGTTGCATTGAGCTTGGGTTGATCTTTGGGTGTTGAAAAGCTTGGCAAAAAACTATCTTTATTCTTTTCTAGAATCGATGTATTTTTATCTGGCGTGATGATTAATGTTTCAAAGCTTTGTGCTAAAATTTTTAAATTCGATGACGCCATCATTAAAAATTGCTTCTGAACCTTTTCCTGTGTAACGACGATATATTGATTTAAGGTTTGAACCACCTCTTGAATTTCACCTGTTAATAAAAATTTATATTTTTCTTTATCTATACAATATAAATTCAGCTCAAAACCAGAAATTTTTTCTTTTGCAGTGCTTTTAGGGATTAAATTGAAAAGCTCTTTTTTTCCTCGATAAGCATCATTTAATAGCTGCATAGATTCGATAGAAGGTTTTTCTGCATAGGCTTTTATATGATAATGGTATAAATCTTCTTCAATCAGTTCTTGCTTGCCCAAATCAAAAGAGCGAATTTTAATGGGATTTATTGAGGTAATTAAACAACAATACGCACCATGATGCTCTGAGGGATGAATATAGGGATAATTCTGATCTCCTGCAAATAATACATGTGCTCCTATTTCAGCCACTTGCTCAAGTTCATTTTTAGTTGAAACATATTTTTTAGAGAAAATAAATGAGAGGGGTTGTACAGGAAGTTGTTTCATAATAGGCAGTGGAATGGTACCCATCGCAATGCTAAAGGGTGATATAACTAGTCGACGATTTTCAGGCGTGATTTCAGCTTCACTGCCAAAAATCGCATCAAATCTTTCATTGCCTTTTTCTTTGCCATGCGTTTCTTGCATCGCCCATAATAAATTTAAATAATAGGCTATATTGGTTGCTACACCACACTCAATAAACGTTTCTCCTTCTTGTAGAAGGCTTTCAATGGCCTGTGAAGCACTTTTTTTACATTTAAGCGCATAAGTTTGTTGTGAATATAAACATTGCTCAAACAGGGGATGCGTGGTTATGCCAAATTTTAATTTATTTAAATACCCTGCTTGATGGCGATATTTTGCAAAAATAGTAGCTGGCCCTACAACGTGACCTGCAAGTTGCGCGTCTTCAATCTTGTCCATTGCTTTAATAAAAGAGGCGTGAAAATCTGTCATAGTAATACTCCCTATACCTTATTGTGAAATAGGAAGATTATACCGAATCTGAGCTAAAATTTAAGTGTTGTTTAAAACATTATGCTTATTTTTTTGGTTGTATTGCCATATAGCTGTTCATGAGATTCCGATAATCGGGAATATGATTAGCAAACAAAGTGCCAAGCCCTTCTACATCGTTACGCCAATCACGATGAAGTTCGCAAGCCACCCCAAACCAATTGATTAACTGTGCTCCTGCTGTCGACATTCTATCCCAAGCTGAATGCCGTGAAATTTCATCAAACGTGCCTGATGCATCTGTGACCACAAATACTTCATACCCTTCTGCAATGGCAGATAATGCAGGAAAGGCAACACACACTTCGGTGACAATGCCGGCAATAATTAATTGTTTTTTACCCGTTGCTTTAACTGCTTTCACGAAATCTTCATTATCCCATGCGTTAATCTGACCCGGGCGAGCAATATAGGGGGCATCCGGAAAAGTTTGTTTCAATTCTGTCATCAAAGGGCCATTGGGCCCATTTTCAAAACTCGTGGTTAAGATGGTGGGTAATTTAAAATATTTTGCTAAATCGGCCAAAGCTAATACATTATTTTTAAATTTATCGGGCTCAATATCTCGCACCAATGAACACAAACCTGCCTGGTGATCGACCAACAGTACTGCTGCATTGTTTTTATCCAGGCGCACATAGGGTTTGTTCATGTTTGCTCTCCAAATAGATCATATTAAACTAGGATAGCATACTCTCTGTATACTGATAATTTAATTGGTATGGCATCTTGCTTATTTTGCGGTAAGTTGTTTGTTCTTATATTAAAATGTTAAATTGAATGGTTAGTGTCCTTACCTTGATGGGGGTTTTCATGAGTGATATCAATACCAAAGATAAAGCAATTTATGATAAATTAATGACGGCAGTTAAAAATTTAAATGCACCGCAAACAGCAGAAATACTTTATTTCTATCCCTTTTTAACTCCATATCTTGAAAAATCCATGCCTGGGCTTAACTTGCATGTGGCCGCCCAAAACAGTGTAGAATTAATAGACATATTTAATGCTTTTTGGCCAGATTGTGAGCATGAAAAGAACACCAACGCTTCACAAGATTCCGGATCATTTCCGCTTTTACCCCTGAATGGTTCAGAAAATTTCAAAGAAAGCATAGCTGAACTTAAAAGTACCCTTATTCAAAAATATAATCTAGAAACCATTTATCAGCTTTATATTTTAACTGGTATACAACCGACAAATTGTGACCGAACCTTAAATAAAGACGGGCACAAAGGTCCTCATTTACGTTTTGTTTTGCCCTTTTTTGATTCTCTTGGAAAAGAATTATCTAAAGAATATATAGAAACAAAAACTTTATTAAAATTATTTAACATTGAATTTGCAGATGGTTTTGGGACGAACCAACACCATTTTATTAGCATCTTGCCTAATCAATATGCATTGATTAACGATATATTTAATCAACAAACACTAAACCCAACCTCGGCCATTCAAACTAATATATTAGAAGATAATGAAAAACTGTGTTTATTTAATATTTTATTTTCATTAGATTATTTAAGAAAATTACAAAAAAGAAATAATGACGATTACATGTTAACCGGTGTCATGCTGACCTTGGCAAATTTTAACTTAAATGGTAGCCCTTGTTTTAATTATTTAAAAGAAATGGGGCATGTTTTTAAGCATGAGGTGTTCAATACGCCTGAGATAACAATTAGCTCGCCCCTATTGGAGAAAAATGAGACATCTCGGTTGCTTTGTTTTAGCGAGCAGGCTCCCACAAATATAATAAATAAAGAGAGAGAAAGAGCCAATTCACAGCCCTCCTTTCCTGTTAGCACAGCTGAAAAAACCGGTGAACAAAAGAGAAAAATCTCTAACCAATTTTAAATAACGCTTCAGCGTTTAACTTGCTTTCATCATGCTAGTAGCAGTTGCTTTTAGGCTTTCTGCTACACAACATGTCGCTTGATACACCGTATCAAAATAATAAGTATTATATTTAAGGCTATCGGCGGATTTCATCGCTTTATTTTCTACAGCGACATCTTCAAGCGTTTGTTTTTTCTGATTTGTTAATGTATATAAGTGTAAGCAATTTTTATAGCCTGCATATATCCCTTTAAAAAAATGCCCTTCTAGATTATTATGATTGGCAGCATATAAATCGATAAACTCGGGCATGTCATTCGAGCTTGCATAAAACAGGGCTTGGTCCAGGAGCGCTTCCAGCCCCAACGTTTTGTTTTCTTCAAAAAAACTAACCGGAAAATGATTTAATAAGTATTGCCCCATTTTCCCTTGTTTAAAATATAATTCAGGCGAAAGCGAATAACTCAATTTTTGTATCATCTCTGAAGATAAGTTTAATATTGTATTTAAACTTAAACCTTCTATTGAAAAACCATTAGCCAAAACTTCAACATGAGAATAGTTACCTATAATTGGCATAAATTCTAGTAATGCTTTTTTTTGTGCAGGTGGAAGTTTATTATAACTATTAAAACTCAAGTAAGGAAAATGTTTCATGCATTCTGATATATGATTAAACTCACTCGCCTCAAGATGATAAATATAGCTTAACATCTGATAAGCTGAAACCCCGTGGCGAACTTGCATTTCATTGTAGCTGGCATCTCTAATGGCTTCACGAACCCAATTGGATTTTAACCGTTCTTTCGCTTTATTATCTAAACCTATTACTTCATCTATAAAGAGTGTGCCCCGCTCTATTAAATAAAATATATTGCTATCATTTAAATTTTGAATATGGCCTTCACCCAGGCGCAGTAAATAGTCTAAGGCTATAGGTTCATAATCGGTAAAATAATTATTTCTGATCTCGCGATTTATAACACCCGTATTAGCTAATTGACGTATAACCGGTTCATTTAAGATCGAGCGTTTTTTCTTCATATTAATAAGCGCTTGATTAAAATTACCCACGCTTTTCAAATATTTATTAAAACCAGGGTATTGAATCAAATTCACTTCATCAAGGGTTAAATTTAAAGCTTGCTCTAATGATATTTTACGCTTTTCAAGTAACTCATATATTTCACCATTGTTTAATACTTGCTTTTGAATAAGCGATAAGTTTGAAAATGCGTAGGCGCTTATTATGCCTTTCGTGCGTAACTTGTTTAAATAATAACAATCATATGTGCTACTTACCTCTTTTAATAGATCCCCATTTTTTAATTTATGATTGTCAGGCAGCGCTTCGAAAAGTGTATACAACAGCTCATCATCATAACTTTTTAATGCACTTGCATAGACGTGCCCTACATTATTCGCACCATGACGAATAAAAATTTTGGCCGCTGCAATGTTTTTGCTTACTAAAGCTTGTTCAAGATATTGATTAAGAAGATTAATATCTAACTTTACTTTTGCGCATCGCAAAATTTTATCAATAACTTCATAATATTCTTTTTTCAGGTATCTTTCTAAAATGTTTTCCAAGCCTAGTTTTAATACATAATTATCGATGTCAGAATCAATCGATTTGCAAAGGACTGTTTCTAACATTAAAAAGATGTCTTCTTCTGTATATTCTCTAGGTTTATATTCGTATTGTGGATTATAACTATATTGCTGATAATAATTCTGATGTGCTTGATAGTGATATCTTGGTTGCTGATACTGATAATAACTCTGATATGCTTGATGCTGATATCTTGGCTGCTGATATGATTGCTTATACTCTTGTGTACTTGCAGTGCTTGTTGCGGTTGTTTTTTTCTGAACCATAGGTGGTTTAGGCGCTTGTTTCTTAAGCGCTTGATCTAAAGTTTGCAACTCACGATTATAGTCTTCAGTATAGGCATCATTAATTAACTTAAAAAAAGCTTCTTTACTTTGAGTAACATTATTATCTTCGTTTAAATACGAGGCAATTATTTGTACGTCTTTTTTTTGTATTAGAGTTGCTTCATTTTCGTTTACAGAAAAATCATATTTGTCTGGGTGAAAACATAAACAAAGTTTTTTATATAGATATTTGACTTCAGGATGTTTAGAAGTATTGTTTTTCCACATATAATGTTGCAATACTGCTCTGAAGCGAGCACTTAACACCTGACGCTCTTCTGAACTTAATTTTTCAGGCGTACCATATTGGCCCACTATTTCGCGGAGATTCTTAGTGAGGTGAATCAACATCTCTTGTACAGTCACAATTATTTCCACACACATTATTTAACAATGCAGGTATTCTATCTATCTGACAAAAAATAAAAAAACCTTATCAGACAAAGGTAAGTGATTTCCGGATAACCGGATAAACGAACATGAGGGTGCTTTATTTTAGTAAAGGTATATACACCTATATCATATTGATCAGCAAAGATTTTTTAGCCTTGACACTCTTCTTGCATGCTCATAAAGTGCGTAATAACAAACATAATATATGTTATTTTTCTAAATATTGTCTAACCATAAGTACCGAGGTTTGTGTTAAAGCGTTTTGTTGCTTTTTTAGCTATTTTTGCTGTAAGTGGCTGTGCCACGGTTTTTACTGGATCAACCAGTAATGTTCAAATACGAGTAGTCGACGCAGAGAGCAACGAATTAATCAATAATGTTAAATGCTCCGTGACAGATAACGAAGGCATGGTATATTTAATTTCTAGCAACCCTGGCAATATTATTGCCAACAAGGGCAAAGGCACGTTACGGGTCGATTGCAAAAAACCAGGTTATGCTCAGCAAAATATAGGTATTGCGCAAAACATTAATGGTGTGACCTTTATTAATGTTTTATTCTGGCCAGGTTTTATTGTAGATGCTGTAACAGGCAGTATGCATAAATACCCTGCTAACGCTACCGTTCAAATGAAAAAATTATAATATTAATTATTTAGCCCCCATTATTGGGGGCTTTTTTTTGTTCTGAAATAACTAGGGTTCATTTTGAATCAAAGTTCGTTCTATGCGTGTATCAGGAATCACCCACATAAGCGCCACGCTCACATATATTAATTGCGAAAGGGATTGTTTATAAAAAGCGAGGGGTATGGCGAGTGCGTACAAAATAACTGAAATCCCCCCCTTCCAATCTGGTCCTATGGCTTTGGCCAACAAAGATTCTGGCCCCTCAACTGCTATAATTCGATGGGCTAAAATCCAATACGCAATTGCCGCCATGAACAATACCAAGCCATAAAGTGCTGTTGGTAGCGCAGCAAAATGATTTTCCCCCATCCATCCTGTTACAAAGGGAAGCAACGACAGCCAAAAAAGTAAATGAAGATTTGCCCATAACACTCCCCCACTAATTTTTTTGGTAGCATGAAGCATATGATGATGGTTATTCCAGTAAATGCCGATATAGGAAAAACTTAAGATATAACTCAAAAATATAGGCAGTAAGGGTTTTAATACGGCAACGTTTTCGCCATGGGGTACTTTCATTTCAAGCACCATAATGGTGATAATAATGGCAAGTACACCATCGCTAAAGGCTTCTAACCTACTTTTTATCATACTCACCCCACATTCCTTTGTGAATTTAATCCTATAATAACGATGAATGAATCTCCTCACAAAATCAACTCGTACTCTCATTCTTTTCAAGCCAACAAACCAAAATCAATAGGACACCCAAATTAAGTTGACATTTTAAATCTCAAAGATAAGAATAGTCTCTATAAATTAACTTTATTCAATCAGGGAAGTTGAATGACCACAGCAAGGGCTGCTCAAATAGATTACCAATCCACCCCTTATTATCATTTAATGAGTCGTTGTGTTCGTCGTTCCTATTTATGCGGCATAGATACGGAAAGTGGAAAAGATTATAGCCATCGAAAACAATGGCTGATCGATAGAATGAAACAACTTGCTAATATTTTTTCTATTCATATATGTGCTTACGCCGTGATGAGCAATCATTACCATCTGGTTTTATTTGTGAATACTCAAATGGCTATAAATTGGTCTGATGATGAAATATTAGCACGCTGGACAAATCTATTTGGTCCGAGTACAGCAAAACAAATGGCGACCCTCCCTCCTGAGTTAGTCCAAAATAGATTAGATGAACTTAGAAATAGATTATCTAGCATAAGCTGGTACATGCGATGTTTAAATGAAGTCATCGCCAAGCGTTCTAATCAGGAAGATGAAGTCGATGGACGATTTTGGCAAGGTCGATTCAAATCGCAAGCGCTATTAGATGAAGGGGCTGTTTTAAGTGCAATGGCCTATGTCGATTTAAATCCTATACGAGCAAAACAAGCTGATACGCCTGAACATTCTGAATTCACCTCTATTTTTGAACGCATACAATCTGCCAAATCTGAACTATCTAATTTAGATCAAGTAAAACAACCTGATAATTTAATGCCCTTTATCAGCTCAATTTCCCATGATTTACCTTCTATTGAATTTACCTTTAAAGACTATTTAGACTTAGTGGATACTACTGGTAGAATTTTTAGAGAAGATAAGCCCGGTAGAATTTTAGAAAATATTGAACCTATCTTAACCAGATTAAACCTTACCCCTAAAGGTTGGCTCAATATTGTGACTAACCTTGAAACAAATTTTTGTTATGTATTAGGTCATAATCTGAAATTTGCCAACTTTGCAAAAAAACATAGGATCAGATCCCCCATGGGAATGAAAATGGCTAGACAATGTTATCAATCAGCCTAACTTTTGTTATTTTAACGTTTCTTAACTTATCTTTTTTATATCAATCACTTTTTCACTCTGCAAAAAGCGATTAATTCTCTGTTTTTAGATAATCAACTTATATTGTTTCTATTAATTTTCCTGAATTTAATGATGAGATAGTTTTATTGGGTGTCCTAGAATATAATTATTAAATTGGGTGTCCTAAAATTTTGAACTTGAAGCACAATAAAAGCCAAGCGATACATTGATATATATACCAAATACGATTTAATCAATTTACCCTCTTTAACTGTAACTTGGTAAGAACATGACAAAACACATCGAATCCGAATTTAAGCTTGAAAATTATAATCATGAATGGCCAAAAATTTTCCTTACTGAAAAGACATTATTGCAAGAAGCATTAGGATCTGAATTACAGGCTATTTATCATATCGGCAGCACTTCTATTCCTGCTTTAGCGGCAAAACCAATCATCGATATGATCTTAGTTTTTGATAACCTTGATATGATTCAAGCGGTTGACCAGAAATTAATCAAGTTAGGCTATGCTCCTGCACGGAAAATGATTATTCCGCATCGTAGTTTTATCACGAGCAAAAAATTAGATCACATTGGTTATCATCTACATTTATATGAACGAGGCGACCCACAAATCAATCGCCATGTGAACTTTAAAGAGTATTTAATTGAACACCCTAAAAAAGCACAAGAATACCAACAGCTCAAACTTACTCTAAAAGAAAAATATCATCGAATTCATGATTATCTACTGGGGAAAGATGCCTTGGTACAAGCCATAGACAGAAAAGCAAAACTTTGGTTTTCGACCCAAACAAATCATTTTCTTCAGCCCAATACTGGCCCTAAAGCATCAGAATGGTCTCTTGAAAAAATGATGACTTGTATGGAAGCCAATCTGAATGTTCACATGACGCATTTTGCTCAATACATAAACGACGTTAATTTAACCAGAATGCCAGACTACACCCTAGTTAATTCAAACTTAAAGGATGATACCTTTAATTACATTATTCGCGCCGACTTTGATGAACAATCTGCGCACCAAAAAATTAAACAGGCTACTGATTATTTTACTTCTCGTCACCTCCCCTTTTCTTGGTGGATAAGTCCTGCGGATAGACCTCAGAATTTAGGTAACCTCCTCCAAAAAAATGGGTATGTAAATACTGAGAATAATATTGCCATGTATCTCAATTTAGACGATTGGCATACCAATATTGTTATGCCAAAAGAGTTAAAAATTGTTCGTGTGCAAGATGAAAAAGGATTAAGAGACTTTGCTTTGGTTTTATCAAACGATCCAACTGCTTTTTCAACTTACTTTTCTTGGGTGTCCCAAATAATTAGTCAAGAAGATCCCATAGAGTTTTATGTGGGGTATGTAAATAACAAGCCGGTGGTTCGAGGCTTAACTTGCTACTATGCGCAGGTGGCGGGCTTACATTGGCTTTCTACTTGTCCAGAAGAAAGAAACAAAGGGTATGGTACGGCAATGCAAGAATTTAGGTTAAGTCGAGCTCAAGAACTTGGCTATCACATTGCCGTATTGCAAGCCTCACCTGAAGGTTATGCTTTATACAAAAAGCTAGGTTACCAAGAATGTGGGACTTACAAAGAATTTAAGCTTGCCGACTAGTGATAATGATTTTGTGGGTGTCCTATCATTTATTACCGGCACTCATGTGCCGGTTAAGAATTTAAGATCTTATTTTGCGTGTTTTTTCACCCAAGCAACATAGTTATCCATAAAACCTTGTAAAAATTTTAAACTGTTTTCGCCAATATTACCTGCACCGTCAAATAACCCTTCTTTCATTTGAAGAAATACTTCTGGTTGATTGAGGGTTGGCATATCCAGATAAGCTAAAATATTACGAAGATGTTGCTGCGCCAAGCCTGTGCCCGTTGCCCCAACAGAAACCCCCATAACCGCAGTAGGTTTACCTGCCCAAATATTTTGACCATAAGGACGTGAAGCATGATCGAGTGCATTTTTGAGCACCCCTGGTATTGAACGATTGTATTCGGGCGTTAAAAATAATATGCCTTGTGATGCACTGATTTCTGCTTTGAGTTTTTTAACCACTTCGGGTGGGTTGCCATCATTATCTTGATTATATAAGGGCAAATCACCAATATCGATGTGTTTAAATTTAAACTCAGATGGCGCTAATTTAGCTATCGCTGTCGCCATCTGACGATTAAACGATTCTTTGCGCAAACTACCCACAACTACACCGATTTGATACGTACTCATACATTCTCCTTATTAATAAACTTAATTAATTTATCTTGATATTTTGAAAGCAATAACAAAGAAGCTAAGGCCCCTATGAATGCCATAAACATGTCTTTTTGTGTATCCCAAACATCGCCTTGGGTGCCTAAAAATGCCTCGGCATTTTGATGCAGTATTTCTGCAACACCCCATTCAAATAATTCATATAAACTGCTTATGCCTAAACAGCCAAGTAGCACCAAAGTAAATAACCATTTACCCGATTGCAAAGGGGATGTTCTAATAATCAACTCCCGACCAATCATCGCCGGAACAAAGCCCTGCATAAAATGCCCAACGCGATCGTAATAATTTCGAGATAAGTCAAACTGATCTTTTAAATAATTAAATAAAGGCACTTCTGCATAACTATAATGTGCCCCTACCAACAAAATAATGCAATGAAGAAATATCAAGATATAAATTAGGTTTGTAAACTTAAATCGATGATAAGTTAAAATTAATAAACCTAAAGCAATAAAAACCGGGAACGCTTCTAGAAACCAAGTCATCCACTCATAAGGTCGAAATGCAGACCAACACAAGATGATTAACAATGCCCCTACCAGCGAAAATCTCATCTTCATCCCTTTTTATATACCCTATTTAATAAAATACTTTACAGGCTATTTCAGTATATCACTTGCCAAACCTATGATATATTCTTGACACTTAGCACAAAATAATTTAAGTTAACTAGCAAAGTTGAGTGTGTCCATGAATAATCAAACCGCTATATTAATAAATCATGCCTACGACGTTTCACCTATTAGTAAGTTTGCGATTAATCAAATGCAAGCATACACACACAAAATTATTCAAGATCAATCCTATTTATTAAGCCAAAATGCATTATTGTGGGAACAAAACGAATCTCATCTCAATCAAGCGCACTTTCAAGCAAAAGCACTCAAACGTATAGATCAAGATCTGTATTATTTAAGTACCCTCAATGATGCGGTATCCAACTACAGTAGCAAACCAGGTGAATATGATCTGACTTGGTCATTGGCCACCAATAAAATGTCTCTTATTTTAAACGGCGCAAAAGAAATTATTTTAGATGGCAATCACCTAAACGATCTGTTAACGGGTCAAAATCCTTTTCCAACAGGTTACGATAATGCACCCTCTCATATTGTGACTTGTAGCGATACAAGCGGTTTATTCGGCAATAGCCAACTCACCTATTTAAGTGCAGCCTTGTTAACCGTCCATTTAGAATTATTAGGGGAACAGAGCCATTTACCCAGTTCGTGGATAGATCAATCCGCCATTGCTCATATCACGCCCATTCCTGAACGTATCGTCCAAAATATTGATGCTTCTTTTGCTCAGAATTTTAGTTATTATCACTCAGATAATCAGACTGAACATGGCCTGGCATTTATACACAGCGGCTACGCATTTGGCGGCCAACGCGACGAAAACAGATACGGCGAAAACGGCAAACTTTATGGACCAGAAGATTGCTCTTCCTGGATGGCAAAATTAGTGCATTCAGATATTTCATTTAGCACCATTGATATGCTTTACGCTTTTCGCATGGGCCAACCCGAAGCAGAACGTGGCTATGTTGATGAAAGCTGGTTAAACAGTGATGGCGCTAAAATCATGGATTACATTACGCCTGTATTCATCACCGATCCCACTCAAGATATTCAACCAGGGCTCATTTGGGTACTACGGAAATTTGAAGATAACACCGATCATCAGTATTCTAGCGGCAAATCAGGACACACTGCTTTAGTGTTAGGCTTGGAAGATAATGGGGACGTGTTGACAATACAATATGGCAGAAATATGCCCGAAACAGAAGGATTTGGGCTTCAGTCTTTTGCCTCTACCTCTGCTCAAAATACAGAAATCATGTATTTTTCAATTAACCCCCAGGATATATTTGCATCTGAAAATGATCTGTTTTCTAATACAAACCATTTAGAAAATAATCCTGGTCTATCTGAATCTATTTTTTATCAACCTCTCGCTGTTTTACCTAACATACAAGAAGAATATGCCTTACTCTAACACCACTACCCTACTTTGTCCTTGTGGAACAGATTTAGCCTACAATCAGTGTTGTGGTCTCTATCATATTGGCTCTGTTTTTGCGCCTACCCCAGAAAAACTCATGCGCTCTCGTTATAGCGCCTATGTATTATTACTCGAAGATTATCTGCTAAAGACTTGGCATACGAGCACAAGACCTTTAAGCCTTGATTTGATTCATGAAAATCTCACGCAACCCAGAAAATGGCTTGGCTTAACCATTTTAAATGCGCAACAAAACTCGTCCGACAAAGGCACCGTCGAGTTTATGGCAAAATATAAAATCGGTGGAAGAGCTTATAAACAACAAGAACTAAGCAATTTTGTATTAGAAAACGACCAATGGTTTTATGTGGATGGCACTTTTCCTAACCCGCTGCATACGGGTAAGAAAAGAAGATAAAATGCACCGTATTTAATAATAAATGCACCAATATGCTGGCTTCAATCCGCTTAGTTTTATGATAGGCATAACCATAAAACATTCCTGCTACGGCGGCTAAGCCAATATACAGTGGCCCCCCTCTAAAATGAAGCAGACCAAATATCACCGAAGCAATGATTAATCCCCACATCCAAGAATGTTGTTTGGCAATAAAATAACCTGTCAGCTTGGTTTGAATATACCCTCTAAATACCAGTTCTTCTGCGATACAAACAAAAACTAAATTATGAACAAACCATAACCAAAATAAAGCAGAAAATTTAATGTCTACGACCACATAATGTAATGCTAAGCCTAAGCCCATTAACAAAGCGATACATAATGCAGATATGAATAAACTTGTCGTAATGACTCGCTTAAACACATTTTTTTGAAATAAACCGCTGAATATTTTAGGCTTAGCATAATATAATCCTAACCCCACAATACAAGCTGCTATGGTTTTATCGAAATTCAAATAAACATTCAGTGGAGCAGATAATGCCGATAATTTGACTTGGCTTAACCATAAATAATTATGAAAGCCTGGAATCAAGTGCGTGAAAAAAGCAAAAGCGAAGATCCCAATGAGGCAAGAAAAAAGACGAGTAATAGCCCGATTAATTTGTTTGTGTTCTAAATATATAAATAAACCTAATACCAATAATGCACTAAGTCCAACTATAGATATATTTCCCAAATAAGTCGCAAGACCTACCCCAACTAATATTAAAGCCCCTATCACCCATATCATTCGGGTTAACCAAAAAGAGAATAAACTGGTACCCAATAATAAAAAAGAGGTTAATATGGCCGACATTTACTTATTCCTAGTGAGTCATTAAACAATTACCTGACCACACTATAATATAATCAATAACGATAAGAAAAGACTTAAGAAATATAATTGCCCCAAAATTGCAGGCCGCGTTTTAGCGCCCCACCAGAATTTTGGTTTAATAAGATAATTACCCCAATTTTTTCTGAAGGAATATAGCCCACAAACGATCGAATGCCTGAGATAGCGCCCCCATGAAAAATAATGTCTTTATCAGGATGTCTTTGAGAACGCAAAATACGCCACCCTAAGCCATAATACCCTTGAATTTGACGCGTATGAGGCAACTCAACATTCCATTTTCTAAAATCGTTATTCGCGACAATAGGCTGATAAAACTGTTCTAAGGTTTTACTAGAAATCAGATCGGGCCTATAACCAAACTGTAATTTAAATAATTCTATCATGCCATCTAACGAAGCAAACACCCCAGCAGCAGCAGGGGCTGCTTTGGGATAATAAGGTGGAAAAGGCAAAGTTTTAGTGCCTTGGGCATAAACAGGGGCAAACTTCTCTTTGTTTTTTAAATTTTTGTTATGTTGTTTGGCTTTTTGCGGAATATGCGTGACCAATTTTCTACCCACCTGCACTTTTCCTTTAAAATGAGGATAGGCCACTTCAGCGCCAGGATTGAGGGGAACCACTTGAATGCCGTCTGTATGCAAAGCCGTGCGTAATTTTACAATGGCATCGTTTAAAGTTAAGTGTTTGGTTTCTAGCACTTCTTCTACTAGGCTGTAGGTCGTATTGCTATATAAATAACAGCCGCCGGGTTCACAAGAAGGCTGATGGTATTTTAATTGCTGCAATAATTTTTGACGGTTTAATCCCCGTTCAATTAAAACATTCCCTGAAAACTTGTACCCAGTTGTATGGCTTAAAATATGTTTTAAATTCACAGGATATTTTAAATAAGGTAACTGATGGGTTTCAGAAAGATTTAACACCCCCTCTTGAACTAATAATGCCAAGGCCGTTGCCGCAACGGGTTTAGAAACAGAAGCTAAAGGAAAAAGTGTTTTTGACGTGACTCGCCCTTCATGACCACGGCGATGCCCAAAGGTATTTTTATAAACCACTTGCCCATAATGCAAAATCGCCACTGCCCCGCCTTGTAAATTAGGTTCATCGGCTTCTAATTTTTCGATAAATCGTTGAACGGGTTCAGGCAAATCATGATGGTGAATGGTGTTGTGTGCAACGGCTTGTGTTGAACAAACACAGCTTATCAGCAAAGAAAAAGTGGCCCAGATTTTTTTGTTCATTTAACCCATCCCTGTACAACGGCATCTTTAATTATACTATAAATTTTCCTAGCGGCTTGTTTTCGTTTTTTATTTTGTTTTCTTACAAAAAAAAGGCCCATCAATTTGATGAGCCTTTTATTATTTATGCGAGAGGATTAATTATAATCTTCGCGTGTTCTTCTGCCTTCGTTAGAATTGGACGAACGTCTTGGATTTCCACCGCCGCCGCCGCCACTTCGACCACCGCCAAAGCCACCACCGCCGCCGCTTCGACCACCGCCGCCGCCACTTCGACCGCCACCGCCGCCACTTCTGCCACCGCCGCCGCCTTCTCTGCGTTGATCGCCTGATTTACTAAACCAGCTTCCACCGCCGCCACCACGTTTAGGCGCACGATTCCTGTCGCCATAACCTCCACCACCTGTGTAGGGTGATTTGTAGCTTGGATCTAATAATTTCTGAATAGCATCCCACTTTCTTCTGTCTTGTGGGGTAACCATAGCAAGGGCAGAGCCTTCTTTGCCCGCACGACCTGTACGACCGATACGATGGATATAATCATCGGCACACTGAGGCATGTCATAGTTAATCACATGTTCAATATGCGGAATATCTAAACCACGTGCCGCGATATCTGTGGCAACCATGATGCGATATTTTCCGCGTCTAAAATCTTGAATCGCAAAATCACGTTGTCTTTGTCTTAAATCACCATGAATGGCAACTGCATCATAATCTTGTCTGATTAATTGCTGAGTAAGATCATCTGCGCCATATTTTGTTTTCACAAAAATAATGATGCTGCCTTCACGCTTTTGAACTTGATCAAACAATTGATCTAATTTATCGGCTTCCGATACTTTAATCATTTCTTGTTTAATTTTTTCTAACGGCTGAGTAGTAGAGCCCACTGAAATTCTTTCAGGGCTATTTAAATATTTAGCAGCCAATCTTTCAATGTTTTGCGGCATAGTCGCAGAAAACATGAGCGTTTGTCTTTCTCTAGGCAAGTTTTTGATAATTTCTTCGATTTGAATACCAAAGCCCATATCAAACATTCTATCGGCTTCATCGAGTGCTAAAAAGCCAGTTCGGCTAAAATCAACCGTGTTGCGTTGCATATGATCGATAATTCGACCAGGTGTACCCACGATAATTCGGGGTCTTGCTCTTAATTGTTGCATTTGCTTAAAATACGGTGTGCCACCGATTAATAAAGCCATGCGAATCGCCGGATAAGTAACAATTAATTTCTTAATGGCGGTTAAAACTTGTTCTGCTAATTCACGCGTAGGAACAAGTACTAGCGCTGAACTTTCAGGAAAGCTAAGTAAGTGGCAAACTAAGGGAATAGCAAAAGCCAGTGTTTTACCTGTTCCAGTTTGAGCCGAGCCCAATATATCTTTGTTGGTCAAAGCTAATGGAATGGTTTGGGCCTGAATAGGAGTAGGGATAGTGATTTCCATTTTTTCAATAGAAGCGACTAAAGTGGGCGGCAGGCCCATTTGTTGAAAAGAATCCATGCGGTGCGATACCTTTTTTAAAGTTGATTAAAAAAATCAGTGAGCTGGCAAATAACTTTCAGAAGTAGGGTGGTGTTAGAAAAGAATTAACCAGATATACTTTTTACATATAAATTTATATATGAGAGAGAATAGTAACTCAAATTCTAAGTTTGGGCAACGTTTTGCTATAAAATATTACTAGTTATCTAACTTTTTGCAGGAATATCACATGAATACCCCTCCCCTTCGCTCAGAATATCAACAAGCCATTGAATTGCTCACCCAAAACGGGGAATACCGCGTAATAGAAAAATATCGCAAACCCGAGTTTTATCACCAAAATCAGGACAACATTACGCCAAAACGCGGTATTTTCTTAGATGTTGAAAGCACCGGTGGCGACTATAAACAAGACAAAATCATCGAACTGGGCATGGCGGTGTTTGAATACGCCCCTGATGGTCGAATTTTTAGCATTGTAGAAGAATTTTGCGAGTTTCAAGATCCGCACATGCCTATCCCAGAATTTATCACTAAATTAACCGGCATTACCGATGAAATGGTACAAGGCCAAGCGATAAATATCGAAAAAGTAAAACAGCTCATTCAATCTGCCGATATCATTATTTCCCATAATGCCGATTTTGATAGAAAATTTGTGGAAGCTTTTTTGCCCTCATTGCCTTTAAAACCGTGGGGTTGTTCGCTCAAAGATATTCATTGGAAAAGTGAAGAAGTAGAAAGTGCCAAACAAGAATATTTAGCCTATAAATTTGGCTTTTACTATGAAGGGCATCGCGCTATTAGCGATTGTTTAGCAGGCATTCATATTTTAACCAAAACTTTGCCGGTTTCTAAAGAATTAGCCTTTACCCAATTATTAACCAATGCACGCAAAAATTCTTTTAAACTTTGGGCCACCCGTTGTCCGTTTGAACAAAAAGATTTGCTCAAAGCACGGGGCTATCGTTGGCATGCGGATGGCCACGCCAAATACAAAGCCTGGGCGATAGACTTAACCGACGAAACTTTGCTCAAACAAGAAATCGATTTTCTGTGGAATCAAGTGTATGGCAAAAAAACCAAAGAACCTGTCGATGTGTTCAATGCCTATAGTCGGTACTCTATGCTTTCCCCTTCGCCCCAAAAACAAGAGCTTGATTTGATTGAACACATCTACGAAGAATTAAGTGATACGAATTAGGGGTTATTAAAATTCAAAGGCTTTTTATTTTCTTTTTGCTCGACAGGTTCTGGATTAACGCCCTTTAATCCCGGACTTGACTCGGGCGCTGTCACTTTTTTAGCAGCTGCACTAAGCGCCAACGGCTTCGCGCCTCTTTCATTAAATATCTCGTGGGCAATCGATTCCAGTTTTTCAGCCTTAGTAATACCCGTTACGTTTTCAAGCTTAGAACCCAATTGACCCTCTAATGAGGTTTCATTTACTTTTTGTTGTTGCATCTGTGTTGCACGCGCACCGTAAGAATTTATATTAGCCATGGTGTTATCTAAAATAGGGCTGACATTTTGATTGAAAGCCACAAGCAATTTATCAAATGCACGGGGATAGTGAGATTGTCCGTCGAGGATGGCATCATGCTCATCGGCGATCGCGTCAAATTTATCTGCGATATTTTTAAAAACATCCTGATCTAACACCCCCGAACTTATGATTTCGTTCACTTCTTTGTCAAGAAGCTTAATAGAGTCGCTAACTTTGTACATCCGTGTTTCTAACCCCTGTTTCTCACGTTGAATGGCTAAAAAATTCTCCCGTACAACCTGAAGATTATCAAACATTTTAGATAAAATAGGAAAATTCTTGTCATAAAAGTTGATCACCACTTCTTTGTCTGTATGTGGCCCTTTCACAATAGCATCATAATCATTCACAATGGCCAAATATTGGTCTCTCATTTCATTGAGTTCAATTTCATTCGTGATTTCACTTTTAGTTGCGCTTGCTAATACTTTTTCAAACGCGTCGATTTTTTGTTCCGTCACCCCGATATGCACATTTGTTAACACTTCATCAATGGCTTTTAAACTAGCCTCATTCTTGATTAAAAAATCTTCGACAACATGACTTACCCCGGGTGTGTAGGCACCTTTGTCTAACTTGAGACTAATGTCATTGTACTGATCTACGAGGTTATTAAACTCATTTTCTATTCTTTTTATGGATTGAAGATCCTTTTCATTCAATGGCGATCGATGCACAATTTGGCTTAACTCTGTCTCAAAATCAAAAAGCTTATCTTCTATCTTAAGTAATTGGTTTTCCACCGATAGTCCATCAAACGTGTCAGGCAAAGATTTAAAAAAAACTTCTGTTCCTTCATTTTCATTTGCTGCTAATTGCTTTAAATAAGTCCCCAAGGACGTGCTATTACTGTCTAATTTATCCGTATGCAATAATAAAGAGGCTGCTCGATAGGCGGCTTTAAAATCTGACCCATCTTTTACGTGTTCTTGCATCCACTTTTGAATTTTAAGCGTAACACCTTGTACCGATTGATTATCCCCTTGTTTTTGATGATTTAAAATGAGCTCCGTGATAGCTTCTTTTGCTTGGTCTTTGTTTAAATTTTGTGATTGAATCGAAGGGTTTAAGGCATAATATTCTGATAACGTGTTTTGAAGTTGCTTGTCTTCGGGGTATTTTCGCATTTCTGTGGCAAGCAATTTCATGGCTTCGGGTAAAGAAATCCTGCTTTCTTCTTTGAGTTTCATTTTTTCCCATAGGGGCCGAGGTAAATCCATTCCTTCTAGCATATTACCTAAAGCATACACATCGGTTGCGTAAGAATACTTTCCTTTGTCTAAAATTTCTCTTGCAATATAGCCAGGCCCTACTACTTTACCCTTATCATCAAAAGCGGGTGTCCCTTCGATAAAAGGCCTGCCATCATCCTGTTTTTTTATCACATGATCTTTACCTTCCGGCAGTTTTTCAGAAAGCTGAAAATCCGCTACAGATACCCTCAGATTTTGCCCTTCGCCATCTAAAACAAAATTTTCTTCTTTTAAATCTCTGTGCACTATTCCTAAATGATGAAGTGATTGAACAGCCATCATCGCTCGTAAGGCCATATTCAACTTTTCTGCCTCTGTAATGGTATCCCATCGTTCAGAAAGCTCTGTAAATAAATTTCTATTCCCTAAATATTGATAAGCGGTTAAGACTTTACGTTCTGTTTCTTTCTCTCCTATTGAGGTTCTTATTACCTTCATTTCTTCCACTTGATCTGCTGTATTGCGCGCTGCTGGTCTTTCAATGCGACCCAGTAAATATCCTTTTTCTTTCATGATTTGCTCGACTCTAACATCCCTCTGCGCTTTTATATCCTCTATTGCTTCTACTTGTATAAATATCTTTTTTCCGTCTCTATTTTCACCTATTCTAGATTCCCCAAATTCACCTAACGCTACCGCGCTCTCTCCCAAATGCCTATTATTTAA
This sequence comes from uncultured Gammaproteobacteria bacterium, assembly GCA_902826485.1. Lineage (GTDB taxonomy): Bacteria > Pseudomonadota > Gammaproteobacteria > Berkiellales > Berkiellaceae > CADEEZ01. The sequence continues at coordinate 81,324 of CADEEZ010000008.1, read as the reverse complement.
TGCCCACACTTCCCCATTGAGCAAAATAAAGGCATGTCCACCGGTTTTATCCCATTGGCTACCTGCCTGGGTTTCTTTTCTTGAAAACTTAACCTTACCTTGGTTTTCTGGATGGAGGAAAAAGTCCTGAGCTTCTGTCCATTCCTTATCGTTAACATTTAAAGATGGCATACCTACACCTCTCCCTGAAGAGCGAACGTACTGATCTTGGAGTCGTGGGTGTATAAACTAGTTCCCTCTATCAAACATAATTAAAATAAATCCTATACTTAACTAATTGATTGATGTGACGGATAACTATGTTAGTATCTAGATTGGTGTATATCCTTTTTATTTTACAAACTTTATTTAAGTGAGCAAAAACATGAAAAGAACTGCAAAAGCACAATGGCAAGGCGATGGCACAACGGGCAAAGGTAACCTTACGACTCAAAGTGGTGCCTTAAATGCACAACCCTATTCTTTTAATACGCGGTTTGAAAGCCAAGATGGCAAAGCAGGCACTAACCCTGAAGAGCTCATTGCTGCTGCCCATGCTGGTTGTTTTACCATGGCTTTATCTTTTGTCTTAGCAAAGGAAGGATTTAAAGCTGATAGTCTGATCACCGACGCAGAAGTCGAAGTACAAAAATTAGAAGCGGGTTTTGCCATTACACAAATTCAATTAAATCTTACGGCCACTATACCAAATATAACCGAAGAAAAATTTTTAGAATGTGCCCAAAATGCTAAAAATAATTGTCCTGTATCCAAAGCATTGGCGCAAGTACCGATTTCATTAAACGCCAAATTAGCTTAGGAGACAAAATATGACTCTCCATAAAATAGATATTGGCATCACTGAAGTCAAACGAAAAAAAATTGTCGAAGGCTTATCTAAACTGCTTGCTGATACTTATACATTATATTTGAAAACGCAAAATTTTCATTGGAACGTCACCGGACCTCGTTTTCATGAACTGCATAAAATGTTTGAAGAAGAATATATTGCGCTGGCTGATGCAGTAGATTTACTGGCAGAACGTATTCGCGCATTGGGTTTCCCCACCCCAGCTACCTTCAAAGAATTTCTTGCACTCACTTCTATCAAAGAAGAAGCTGGTGGCAACTTACTTGCTGACAAAATGATTGAATCATTAGTGTCGAGTCACGAAACAATCGATAAAATTGCACGAAAATTATTACCTATCGCTGATGAAGCCGAAGACCAAGTCACCGTTGATTTGGTTACCGAGCGTATGCAATATCATGAAAAAACAGCATGGATGCTGAGAAGTCTGCTGCAAAAATAAATTATAAAAATTTAAAACATATTACAGCAATAAGGGTCGGCACCAATGCGGCCCCTACTAAGTGAATGGGATTAATTGTGCCATAGGAAAAATATTTTTTCAAAATCGCAAACCCAGCCGGATTAGGTGCATTGGCGATAATCGTCAACCCACCGCCTGTTAAGGCGCCAGCTACAACCGCATATTTAAAGCTTTCTGATAAATTGGGCACCAACGAGGCTAAATAGGTTAAGGCTGCATTATCTATAAAAGCAGTCAATGCTACTGCAACATAAAATATTTTTTCTGATGACAAATTAGTTAAAATCGGTTCAATCCACCAGGCTTGTTGCCCCCCTAATACGACCAATCCGGCTAAGAAAAAGGCAACCAATAGCCCTTCGCGCAAAATTAATCTTTTGCCAAAGTCTGTACGAAAAGCTTCAGTAAAGCCTAAGAAAAATAAAAACAGCCCCATGAATAGGGTCGTATGGTGTGAAAAAACAACCACCCCTATCAAAAATAATAAAGAAATACCAATGATACTGGGGTGAATTTTATCTTGTTCTGTCACATGCATTTGACGATTTTGATCTTTTACCGCAAGGGCAATTAATTCTTTTTTACACACTAAACATAATAAAGTTGCGTTTATCGACACGGCCAATATAGCCCGCCAAGAAAAATGTTGCAACATGTAAGCAAAATCCCAGTTCCACTTTGTGGCCACCATTAATACAGGTGGCGCGGCATAGGCTGTCATTGCCCCCCCTATTGAAACATTGACAAATAACACACCTAACGTTAAATATTTGAGTTTTTCAGATAAGCCAAAGGCAAAATAGCGTTCACTTAAAATTAAGGCCGCAAGCGTCATCGCGGCAGGTTCGGTGATAAACGATCCCATCAGGGGTAAAAAAGCCAGCGATAAAAAATAAAATCCGACTGCCTTTGAAATCGGCATGAATTCAGCAAGTACATTAACGAGTTTATTCGTAAAATATAAAATGGGTCGACTGCCTGCAATAATCATGATCACAAAAACAAACATGGGTTCGGTAAACACTCTGCTTTCTAAATAAGCAATGGTGGGTTGTTTACCCGCCAGCATAAAATGCCCCAGAATAAAAATCATTGCCCAAAGGCCAAACACAATTTCTATTTCGCCGAGTAAATGAAACAAACCAGAATAAACTGAAAAGCGTTCTTTTTTAGAGACCGTTTCAAAAAATTTAGTCGAAAAACTATGCAGTATAGCTAAACCAAAACAGGTGGCTGCAAAAAAATGTATGCCACTCATGTGCATTTTTCCCCTTATACTTACATAGGTAACTTAGATACATAATATAATAGATAAAAAAAGTGTATATTAATATGATGAAACAGACTAAATATATAAAATACACCCCACACAGCGCGCTTTTTCTCTTTGCCCTGCTAAGCTTAGCTGGTTGTAAAAACAGCGAAATAGTTGAGTTAAACGGCTATATCGAAGCTGAGCCTACCTTAGTTTCCTCTAGCCAAGCTGGCAACTTAACCCATTTAACCCTATCCAAAGGTGAGTGGGCCAAAGCAGGAGAACTGTTATTTACCCTAGAACAAGAAAATGAACTGGCTCAAGTCGCAGAAGCCAAATCAACATACCAGCGTCTGCTCTCTCTCATAGAAGATAATCTCAAAGGCAAACGGCCTGAAGAAAAAGCTGCCCTTCAAGCTGAATTGGACTCTGCCAAAGCCAGCTTAAAACTTAGCGAAATAGAAGTTAAGCGTCAGGCTGATTTAATTAAATCTGGTTATACAAGTAAATCGAATTTAGATACATTAATTGCCCAACGAGACAAAAATTTGGCGCAAGTGGCAGAAGCAGAATCTCAAATTAAACTCGCCGCATTGGGTATACGCGAAGATTTATTACAGGCTTCACGAGAAGAAGCCAGCATGGCGCAAGCACAACTTGCTCAGGCACAATGGCGCTTAGATCAAAAAAACATCAAATTTGATGGCACAACCAAAGCCCGTGTCGAAGATATCTTCTTCAGAATAGGAGAATGGGTTCCCGCAGGCACCCCTGTGATGAAATTACAAACACCTGAATTGATTAAAGCGCGTTTTTTCGTTCCTGAAGCGCAACTTTCTAAAATTCAATTAGGGCAAAAAATCATTATCCAGTGTGATGGCTGCTCTAAGCCACTTTCAGCTAAGGTCAGTTTTATTTCAACTCAGGCTGAATTTACCCCACCCGTTATTTTTAGCCAAGAAAATCGGGAACGGTTAGTGTTCATGGTCGAAGCCACGCCAATTCCTTCAGATGCCCTTAAATTTAAAGCGGGTCAACCTGTTCAAATTCATTGGGAAACGGTTGAGCAAAAGGCATGACAGAATCTTATGCTATCGATGTGAACAATTTATCCAAAAAATTTGGGACTAAAATCGCCGTCGATAAATTATCACTCAAAATAAAAAAAGGCGAAATTTTTGGTTTTTTGGGGCCAAATGGCAGTGGCAAAACCACTTCTATTCGAATGCTTTGCGGGCTGCTTACCCCCGATAGCGGAGAAGGCCATGCATTGGGATACGATATTGTCACAGAATCTCGCTTAATCAAACAAAAAATTGGCTATATGACCCAGCGTTTTGGGCTATATGATGATCTGACCATTAAAGAAAATCTTTTATTCATTGGTCGAATTTATCAAATGTCTGATTTAGCTTCTAGAGTAAAAAACACGCTAGATCAACTCGGTTTATCCTCTCGACAAAATCAATTGGCCAGCAGTTTATCTGGCGGCTGGAAACAACGGCTTGCTTTAGCAGCCTGTATGTTACATGAGCCCGAATTATTATTACTCGATGAACCCACTGCGGGGGTCGATCCTAAGGCACGACGAGATTTTTGGGAAGAAATTCACCTGTTAGCTGCCCAAGGCGTCACTTTTTTAGTTTCAACGCATTATATGGACGAAGCAGAACGTTGCCATCAATTGGGGTATATCTGTTATGGCAAATTACTCGCCACTGGCACACCTAAACAATTGATTGAAAATTCGACTATTCATACCTGGAAAGCGTCTGGTGAAAAATTAAATGATTTAGCGCTCGCATTACAAGAACAACCTGGCGTAGAAATGATCACGCGTTTTGGTACGGAAATTCATATTATTGGTGCGAATGAGAAACAATTAACTCATACCCTTGAGCCTTATTTAAACAACCCAGACTATACGCTCGTGCCCGTTAAGCCTTTATTAGAAGATGTGTTTATTTATTTAATGAAACCTGATTCTAATGAGGTTTCAGCATGATTTCTTATAGTCGGCTATGGGCCATCATCATCAAAGAATTTGTTCAAACCAAACGTGAACGAATTACTTTTGCGATGATGATTGTGATTCCTATTGTTCAGCTCACCTTATTTGGTTTTGCCATTAATAACGATCCTAAACATTTGCCCAGTGTGATTATTGCCCATGAAAATTCAAATATTACGCGAACCTTAATTACGGCCATTAAAAATTCCGATTATTTTGATATCATCGATACCTTTTCTTCAGAAACGATTGCCAATGAATTATTACAACAGGGTAAAATTCAATTTGCCATCACCATTCCGAGTGATTTTTCTAAAAATTTAACCCGCGGCTCTCCCACTCAACTTTTACTCGAGGCCGATGCCACCGATCCCACTGCCATCGGTAATGCCGTGGCAGCCATGCAACAATTAGTGAAAACAGCGCTCATCTCTGAATTAAAAGGCGTTTTGAATCACGCTATTCCCCCCGATCCTAAATTTGAGTTGATTATTCATAAACGTTACAACCCTGACGGGATTACCGCTTTTAATATTATTCCCGGATTAATGGGCGTGATTTTAACCATGACGATGACCATGTACACGGCCATGGGCATTACCCGCGAATTTGAACGGGGCACCATGGAAAATTTGCTGGCAACGCCCGTTTTGCCTATTGAAGTGATGATTGGCAAAATTACGCCTTATATCCTGATTGGGTATGTTCAAGTGAGTTTAATTCTGCTGGCCGCTAAATGGGTATTTGGGGTGCCCTTTCAGGGCAGTTTATTTTTTCTGTTATTTTGTATTTTTTTGTTTATTGTGGCCAATCTCACCGTTGGCATTACCATTTCGAGTGCGACTCGCACCCAAACTCAGGCCATGCAATTGACCATTTTCTTTTTCTTACCGTCTTTATTGCTTTCGGGATTTATGTTCCCCTTTAGAGGCATGCCAGAGTGGGCACAGTTTATTGGTAATTTATTGCCCTTAAGTTATTTTCAACGCCTGGTTCGAGGCGTGATGTTAAAAGGCAATGGGTTTATAGACTCTTGGCCTAATATTTGGCCCTTGCTCGTCTTTACCATTGTTGTCATGCTGATTGGCTTAAAAAATTATCGCCAAACTTTAGATTAACCCCCCCCAAACCTGCGCTTGACAAGAAAACCAATGTTCTCTAAGATTAACACATACGGAGAACAAATGTTCACTTAGTTAAATTAGATAATAAAATAATAAGTTAAAAATCTATGGGCAAAATGGGAATCGGTACGGCTAGGGCGTCGAAAGACAAGCTCTATTTAGCCAAACTGCAAGATTATTACGCCAAACATCGTAGCTTACCCTGCTATGCGCGTTTAGGTGAAATTTTAGGCTTAGTAGCCAAATCAGGTGTCAAAAAAGTATTAGAACGCTTACAAAAAAAAGGCTATCTAACCAGAACACCCGACGATATGTGGATACCTGAACATAATTTTTTTGAGCGTTTTGTTTCAAATGTGGCGGTACCAGCAGGCTCACCCGCCGCAGCGCACGATGTTAGCGCGGAATCGTTTTTAATTGATCAGTATTTGGTGCATAAGCCCTCGCAGACAACACTGATCCCTGTTAAAGGCGATTCCATGCGCGACGCCGTACACGATGGCGATATTGCCGTGGTGGAACGATGCTCAACGGCTAGCCCCGGTAATTTAGTCGTAGCCATTGTCGATGGAGAATTTACGCTTAAAACGTTGATTCAAGAAAATGGGCAATTTGCCCTTTTACCTGCAAACCCTGATTACCCCATTATTTATCCTAAAGATAAACTCGAAATATTTGGCATCGTAGTGGGGTTAATTCGAAAATACAATTAGACATGAGAGGTATCTGCTTATGGCTGTTAGGCCAGCATCTTGTTCATTACCCCTTGCGGGTGCCTCTGGCTTTGCCTCACCTGCTGATGAATATGCACAAACGCGGATTAATTTAAGCGAACATTTAATTTCGCACCCTGAAGCGTCTTTTATTTTAATATCGGTGGGCAATACCCTCAATCATTTAGGCATTTTTGATGGGGATTATTTAGTGGTGGATAAATCACTTAAGCCTGCGCATCAAAATATAGTGATCGTTAATTTAAATGGCCACCTTACGGTAAAACACCTCTTAAAATTAGAATCAAAAAAATGGGTATTACAGGGTGGCCTTGAGACCAAAGCACTTTCTCTTACTGAAGACATGCAAATTTGGGGCGTGGTCAAATGGGTCCTTCACAAAGTATAAAAAATCTCAATACCCCTCGCATTGCCTTAATAGACTGTAATAATTTTTATGTGTCTTGTGAGCGTGTTTTTCGACCCGATCTCACCCATACCCCTATCGTTGTCTTATCTAATAACGATGGCTGCGTGGTTTCTCGTTCAGCAGAAGCCAAAAAACTCGGCGTAAAAATGGGTCAACCTTGGTTTCAGCTTGCTCCTCTGGCACAAAAACACCACATTTTGCCTTTATCGAGCAATTATACGCTCTATGCGGATATGTCAAACCGCGTAATGAAAACCCTTAGCACCTACAGCCCTAAACAAGAGGTGTATTCTATAGATGAATGTTTTTTAGACTTATCTGATTTCGCTATGCCATTAGATAGCTATGCTAAAATGATTCGCCAAACTATTTTACAAAATCTCGGTTTACCCGTCTGTATTGGAATAGGTTCAACCAAAACGCGAGCAAAATTAGCCAACTTTTTTGCTAAACAACACCCCTTATTAGAAGGCATTTGTGATTTAGAAAGCATCGACACGCAACTGCAAGCTTATTTTTTTAATCAAACTCAGGTCAATGAAATTTGGGGTATTGGCGCTAAAATAACCGAAAAATTAGCGACAAAAGGCATCAAAACCGTATGGCAATTTATGCAGGCTTGCCCTAATTGGCTCAGAAAAAATTTTTCAATCATCTTAGTAAAAACACAAGCCGAACTGAATCATATTTCTTGTTTAGGGTTAAACGACATTAAAGCAAACAACAAACAAATTATTGCTTCGCGATCTTTTGGTGCCCCTGTTTATACCAAACAAGCTTTAAGCGAAGCCATTAGCAGTTATGTGGCGCGCGCTGCTGAAAAATTACGCCAACAAAATTCTGTGGCCAAAATCATTTATGTTTATATTCAAACCAATCGATTTAATCAAGCATCCTATCATGCCCCTGGTGTTTTTTTAACGCTGATTGAACCCACCCAAGACACGCGATTATTAACTCTAAGCGCGTTACAAGGCCTCGAACAAATATATCAGCCGGGCTTGGCCTACAAAAAAGCGGGGATTACATTAAGCGAAATAACGCCCAACACCCAAAAACAGCATGCTTTATTCGCACCCAAAAGCACTTTTGATAACAGCAAAAGCCAAATATTAATGCAAACAATCGACCAAATTAACCAATCTATAGGCAAAGGCAGCATTCATTTATTATCCGAAGGGTTTGATAAAAGCTGGCAAATGCAAAGCAACCAACGCAGTCCCAGATATACCACTCACCTAAGTGAGGTAGCCAAAGCTTATACCGATTCGAATTAAGCGAACAATGACCTATAATTTAGGCGAGTAATTTTAATCAAAAATACGTTATTCGTTTAACTTATTTTAAATAATATTACTCAGTTACTAGATTTACACCGCATAGCAGTTTATAGTCGCGGTATTAAAACAACCTCTTAATTCATCAATCATAAAAGAGTGTGCAATGGTATTCGGAAGACTGATACCCAGAGAAGAAAAGTTTGTGGACTTTTTTGTGCAAGTTGCAGGCCTAACTGTGGATGGCGCTCGCGAGCTAGAAATCCTATTAAATAATTTACCCGATTCCAAAAAGCACGCACAACGTATCAAAGATCTTGAACATCAAGCAGATGAGATCACCCATCATACGGTTGAGTTGTTGCACAAAACCTTTATTACTCCATTCGATAGGGAAGATATTTATCGCTTGATTGGCAAGCTCGATGATATTTTAGATTTTATTGACGCCGCAGCCGAGCGTTTATATTTATACGACATTACTGCTGTGCCACCAGAAATGTTAGCACTGGCAGAAGTCTGCCTAAAATCAACTTATGCCATCAAAGACGCCATGGGATATTTAAACGATTTAAGAAAACCTGATGAAATGGTTAAAATTTGCGTGGAAGTCCATCGCTTAGAAAACGAAGCCGATCAAATCCTTCGCCAAACCATTGCTAAGTTATTTAAGCAAGAGCCCGATATTCGACAATTGATTAAGCTCAAAGAAATTTTTGAGCTACTCGAGACCGTCACGGACAGATGTGAAGATGTCGCCAACATTGTAGAAGGCATCTTGCTCGAATATGCTTAAAGGTGCTTTCTAAACAATGGAATATAGTGTTGTATTGATCTTTTCAATAGTGGGCATGGCGCTGCTATTTGATTTTTTAAATGGCTTTCATGACGCCGCTAATTCTATTGCCACCATCGTTTCAACCCGCGTATTGCGCCCCCATTGGGCAGTGATATGGGCCGCCTTTTTTAATTGTATCGCCTTCTTATTTTTTGGGTTACACGTGGCCAACACGATTGGTACCGGTATTATCGATCCCGTTTTTATCGATCCGCTTGTGGTGCTCTCTGCGCTACTCGGAGCAATCTTTTGGAATATTGTCACTTGGTTTTTTGGTTTGCCTTCTAGCTCTTCTCATGCCTTAATTGGCGGCTTAGGCGGCGCAGGTATTGCCAAAGCAGGCTTTGTTTCTCTCAAAATTTCTGGTTTCGTTAAAATTGGCTTATCTATCGTGCTCTCTCCTATTTTAGGATTTGTTCTGGCTTTGCTTTTAATGACGGCCATTTCGCTTTGTTTATACAGAGCGGTGCCCATGAAGATCGATAGATGGGCAAGGCGTGCTCAATTAGTCTCTGCTTCGCTCTACAGTTTAGGGCATGGGGTAAACGACGCACAAAAAACCATGGGGATCATCGCCGTATTACTATTTTCTACGGGTCACATTTCGCATTTTTATGTGCCTCTTTGGGTTGTACTTTCCTGCCAATTTACCATGGGACTTGGCACTTTATTCGGCGGCTGGCGTATTGTTCGCACCATGGGCATGAAAATAACTAAACTCAAACCCATTGGCGGCTTTTGTGCAGAAACAGGGGGCGCTTTAACCCTCTTCTTGGCAACGGCCTTAGGTATCCCAGTTTCAACTACTCATACCATTACAGGGGCAATTATGGGTGTGGGGGCTTTCACTAAGTTTAGTGCGGTTCGTTGGGGTGTTGCTGAGCGTATCGTTTGGGCGTGGATTTTGACCATTCCGGCTGCCGGCTTAGTGTCTGGCGCCACTTGGTCACTGTGCCAATATTTCTTGGTTCCTTAACTTAACTAATTTCTTCCACAAACCAATTGGCTGCTTTACTGATGGCCAAATAACCACTTTGAAAAAATTCGACAATAGCCTGTTTAGGGTCGAGACTTTCCGTACATTGTTGATAGGTAAAAACCCCCATCATCGATTCTTGATCACCCACCCAGCTTGCCCCTGTCGGAAAAAGCGGATATTTAACTAAATCGGGGTATTCTGGATTAGGTTGTATATAAAAAACGGGCTCGGGTAAATAATCATCTCCCACCCAAAAACCGAGCGTGAACATTTCATGCGAATAGGTTTGCTGAAATACTTTACCATGCACAGCACTCGTGACACCCAAAATTTGATTACCGGTGTAAATCGAGCAGGCGATATCAAAAGTTTGCCAATATAAAAATACGGGCGACACTTTTCCGACAAAATTGCCTTTAAACTGCTCCAAAATGGGATAAACTTGACCCACAATAAACCAAAAACGCGCAATATAATCTTTATCGTAGGGCCGAAGCTGTTTATCCTCAATAAAAGGGATTTCAGATCTCACGCGCGGAGGATCGAAAGGCTTAGCAAGAATGATTATCTCTACCCCTATCTTACTGCAAACAACCAATACTTTTTTATAAAACTCAGAAACCGTTAGTCCTTCTATAGAAAAACCATAATTTTCACCATTAGAGTGGCTAGCAATCAGCTTATGGTTCACCAAATCTAATTTCAGTTCAAACAAGCCACTAGCATAAACCAAAGGACCTGTTGTGACGCCATTGGCCATTAGTATCAGAGGCGCATGCCAAAAATGTTGCTGCGGAGGAGAATAGCCTAATCGGATTTTACCTAAAATTTGCAAAAATAAATGCAGCAAAATTTTGGTTTCACCCCAATTTTCTAATTTTAATTCTGGAAAATTTAAAAAAAACATTTAACGCTGCCAGTTTTCTAATAATTTTATAGACACACCGATACCCCCACACACAATCACGACAATCTCTTGATAATCTGCCAATAAGGGGTGAGATTCATATACTGCGGCTAATGCCATACCACACGCCGGTTCCACTAACATACGATGATCGTCAGCAAAAGACAAACAGGCTTTAAACGCTTCTGGATCTTCATATACTGCATTCAGTATATAATGTTCTTTGGACCATTCAAGCGCTCGATAAGTCACTCGCTTGGCCGCCAAGCTCGTTGCCGCTGTGGTAACTTTATCCAAGACAACCAACTCTCCTGCTTCCACACTTTTTTGAAAAGACGCCGCGCCTGTGGGTTCTACAGCTAATATGGCCGTGGATTGCCAGCCTACTTGGTGTAACCCTTCTGCAACACCGCACAATAATCCGCCACCGCCCACAGCCAAAATAATTAAATCGGGTTGCGTTGTCATTTGTTTATGCAATTCAGTAACTAAGCTGGTATGACCTGCCCAAATGGTCGGATGATCAAATGGCGGCACAAACCCCCCATCCACTTTATCATTAAATTCAAGGGCAGCTCGGTTAGCCTCATCCCAAGCTTTACCCACCACTTTCACTTCAGCGTCGAGCGAATGTAAAAAATCGATAAAGATTTGATGGGTAGTTTCAGGCACAAATACCGTGACGGGCATGCCCAATTTTTTACCCGCATAGGCCACAGAATAACCCGCATTGCCGCCCGAAGAAGAAATTAAGCGCGATTTACCTAAGGCTTTCCACTGCTGACATAATTTACCAATGCCTCTAATCTTAAAAGACCCTGAGGGCTGTAAATTTTCACACTTCAAATAAATAGACCGCTCGGCTTTTTGAGAAAGCGGAAAGGAATGAAGCAAGGGAGTTTGAATATGTAATACTGGCATAATACCTTAGATTATTGGGGGGTCTATATATATTATATAAGATCGTTACCCAGAAGGCTCGAGTGTATAAAAGGGTGATTTAAAATATATATTGCTCAATAAGCGTAGGGGCACCTCTTGTGTGCGCCCTTTTTCAAGAGGAGGGTTAGGGTGGGGCCTTGCTATGCTATTTTTACACCGATTTTTTCTTTTTTATTACTTTGATTGTCTTCTAATTCACTGTCTGGTTTTCTTTTTTTAGAAAAAATGACGGGAACGGCAGTAATATTTTCTGAAGAAAAGTAATTAAGCGGCTTAACATCAGACATGGCGAGTATACGATGCTGATACCAATCGGGAAAAGTATGGACCGACTGTATTAATAACTCTGCTGGATATTGGCATAACATATTATTAACATGGTTATTCCATGAAAACAACGCGTTGTAATACTGAGTAAGCAGCCTGTTGTTTTTTAGACTCGACATTGCAAATGACTGATGTTGTTCGAAAGTCATTTCATCTAATAGTCGGAAAGCAGTGGATGTGAGGCCTGCACTGATAGCATACATGAGCGCAGTCATCCCTAACGTATCAATTGCATTTATATTAGCCCCCTTTTTAATCAAAAGATCAACCATCTTGACAGTAGTGCGACGATTATAACAGATAGCATCCCTGAGCATGGTAAAACCATTATGAGTGGCATTTACATTCGCACCTTTTTTAATCGACAGCTCGACCGTCTCGAAGTCTTGATTATTGATGGCTACTAATAATTGCTCATCTAATGCTTTTTGGATAAAAACTGCCTGAGAGACAAAATAATTAATCGGATGTTCTTTCTTGTTTTTACTAACAAAATCAAGCGTGCGATCTAAATCAGCTTTTATGCGATGCTGATACCAATCGGGAAATTTTTGAAGTATTATTTCAAAATTTTGAATATACTGTAGAACCTCTGCGGGAAATTCGTTAAACATACTACTAGCATACAGATTCCAAGTAGGCATAATAATATTATAGAGTTTGTTTGCATTGTCTTTCAGTGCTTGATTAAATTTAGCAACAAGTGTGTAGTGGTTTTCTCGTATAGGTATTGAAAACACCTGACCCGGCCCAGGAGGCATGGACCAAAATGGGTAGTTTTCTAGATTGTCTGGGCTATTCATTACAAATACCTGACGTTGCTCAGGGGACATGTCACATAATAGTCGGAAGGTGATAGATCTGCTTCTAGGAGCGGCAATCTTCAGTGCGGTCAAGCCTTCATTGTCCACCGCCTCGACATCGGCCCCCTGTTTAATTAATAAATCAACCATCCTTAGATTGCCAGCAAAGATGGCACACATCAGTGCGGTAGAGCCATCTTCATCAATCGCCTCAATATTGACACCCTTTTTAATTAATAAATTAACCATGTCGAGTTGATCAAAATGGATGGCGATCATGAGGGCTGTTTGACCATTTTCACATGCATCTTTATTGGCACCGTTGTTAAGTAATAACTCAACTGCCAAGCTGCCTTCACCATATTTAATAGCTTGGAATAACAACTTATCTAATGCTTCTTGGCTTAAACCTGCATACGGATTAACGTCATTTTGAATTTGCCCATCCATTGAAAACCCTGATTTTTTAAAATAATTAAAGAATAAGGGATAGTATCACATACGATTTGAGGAGAAATAACTAACAGATAAACGGCAGCATATGAGCGCCAGGATAAAAATGTGTAGGTGCGCTTTAGTAAATTAAACTGACCCTGAATGTCGTTTAGGTTTTTTACCCTGATCTTGTGGAGTAGGAGTATGACCAGATTCTCCTCTAATTGTGTGCCTTCTTGCCGCTTTATTATCTTTTTGTTGCTGTTGAAAGGTAGGCGTAATCACGGGTTGTGATTCCAACTTGATGACAGCGGTTTTCTTTATTTCAGCAATAATCTCTGCAACCGGTTTTACTTCTTTTATTTTACTGCTAAGCGGTGCCATATTCGCAAGTCTTTTATCGGTATAATAACTCACTGAAGTCACTTTAAAATCTTCATCAGATACTTTTAAGGCAGGGGCATCATCATTCGCGCCGTTGGTTTCACGATTAGGCGCGCCATTATGAACCAAGGGCATAATTTCATGAAATTTTTTGTCATCTTCCGCATTACCCCATCTGGGTGGATAGCCATTTTTTTCGATAAAAATACAATAGGCTTCAATATGCTCATTTAATAAACCTGTTCTGTCTTCACCACTCTTACAAAACCATTCAATAAAATTATTCATATTTTGAGCCAGTAAAGCAAAACGTGCCTGAAATTGATAATTACCTGAATTTAAATTGTCAATTTTTTCTTGAATTTCTTTTACCTTGTCAGATAAGGCTATTTTTTTATCTGGGTCTGTTTCTTTGTCGAGTTTTTTTAATAATTTGCCTTTTTCTTTAGAGGCATTTTTTTGTTTAATTAACCGTTTTATGCCAGGCTGTGGTTGATTGTAAAAAGTATCTAATGTATCCACAAACAACCTGGCTTTTTGAAACTCTGTGACGGTTTTCCCCTTATTAAGCTGAGCAGAAAGCGGATTGTTTTCGACATTCGTTAATTCTGTTTGTAACACCGGCAACGCTTTGATATACGCCTTTTTTCTGGCCGCAGCCAAATTTCTATAATAAACATCTAGTTTTTTTTCTTCTTTATTAATGACCTTCATCGCTTTATTTCTTTCAAGCTTTTGTTTTTTTATTTCATAACTTAAAGTTTTGATCTGTGCTTTAGCCCGGGCTTGAGGTATTTTGTGTTCAGGATTTTTAGACTGTAGTTTGGCCTGCTGCAGATCAACATTTAATTGATGCAGTGCTATATTGGCCTCCTCTAATCGCGCATAAGACCTTTGTAATTTTTTATTATCATATTTTTCTATTTTTTGAAGATGTTTTTGAATATGTTTATCTGACTCTACATCTCTTATCATCTGGGTGACTTTGTTAGTAGGGTCCATACTAGGCCTTGTTTTTAAACTCGTAAGAAAACCATCCACTAAATTATTTAAGCCTCTGTTATTCACTCTTTGAACCAACGCTTGTGCTTCTAAAGTACCCACTCCGCGCACCGAATTAACCCCAACACTCATAAAAGTAGAATTTAGCTTTACTTGTACCGATTGTTGACCTGGAATATCGAGCGCTATTTCTCGCCCTTGAAGGGACCAATAGGCTAATCTCGAATCATTCACTTGTCTATATTGTTTCATTGGGTCGTCTATTTTTTTAGTGATCAAGGGATTATCATCTGCAACAGGAGACAACAGACACATCGTCGCCATATCTAAAGGTAAAGGTTTTGTTTTTGACACGAGAATCGCATTGAGCTCTTCTAACCTAGATACTTCCCACGGTAATAAATTTGCCCCCCCTTTTAGTTCTAATCCTGCCTTTTCTTTTTTTAATTCTTCAATTTTTTCTTTAGCGGCTATGGCCATTGTTTGTCGAAGATTTTGCATGGTACGATACTGACGCTCAGCTTTATTTTCAATTTTGAGCACGCAAGGGGAGCCATGACGATGGCCCTTAAAAACAACTTTATCTCCCACTTTTATTTCAGTGCGTAAAGCATTTGCTTGACCTACTTGAAATTTGTCCCGAATAGTACTGGGATTGGTATAAAGCCTATCGGTGGGGGCTGACTCATTGTATATTTCTTGATATAAAGTTTTTTGTGAAGAAGTTAATTCACCTTCAGGGATATGTGAACTCGTGATATTTAATCCGATGGCTTTGTAGTGATTTTCTTGAACAGGCCGTACTTCTTTAGCCCTTAAATGATGCGCTTTGGTATTGATTTTTTTTATGACTTTTTCGGGGTTTTTAACATCCGGGTCAACATAATGAGCTAACAATCTATTTACTTTTTTTAACTTATCCAGATTATATTCATAATATTCATCAAAGGCGGCATTAAATTCTTTTTCTGCCAATTGCACCACTAACTTTGCTTCTTTTTCATGCGCAAGAATTTTTTCTGGTGACGCCCCATTTAATTGTTGCAGTCCTTGCGCATAATCTAATAAAACTTTTGCTTCATCTTTGGCCAGAATTAACTTTTCTTTGGCTTCTTGAAAAGCTTGCTCAGCTACTTTGTCTTCTGGCCCATTAAGATATGAGCCTAAATTTTTCTCTAATTCATTTAAGCCCCAAGCATCTTTTGCCTTTTGCGTGTCATTTTTATCTTTATTTTCTTTGTTCAAGGCTTTGGCTGCGTTTAAGCGTGCTCGAGCATATTTAATAACCAGTTCAGGGGATAATATCGGATGACCATTTTCTGCAACGGTGCGTTTAATGGTTATCAACCCTGTTGTTTCATCAAGAAAGGTTTTTTCTTGGTAATTTTTATTAGAAGTGGGATTATCTGACATTGGTTTAACTCAACTTTTCGTTATTTCTATCCTGAAAATAAGACTGGATGGGGCCAGAAAAGTTGCATTTATTTCAGATTTATTTGTATATACATACCTTTAATTTTGTACTCGTTCTACAACCAGTATTCACTTATCCACTAAGACCTTTGGACCAATTGACTCGGTTCTTGTTCTCAGGTGTAATGGGCTTATCGAAGAACTTTCATTTGGTTGTAATAGGTGGAAAGTTATATGAGCAAAAACACAATCGATAAAGCGCACATACAACAAAACTTGGCCCGCAAACTTTGGAAACAAGTCATGCGCCACTTTCACAAACCTAGCGATCATCCTATAAACGATGCTTCTATTGTTGCCATTGAACATGATTTAGCTTTGATAGATGAAAATCTTGATACCAGCACGCCACAAAAAACAACTGAACCCAATAACAACAAAGATTATACCGAATTTGAAGTAGAAATTACCCTTGATGAGCTTCAAGATGCCCTTGCCCTATTAGAACAACAAAGTCAAAAAATGGTCTCGGCAGATGACACCCTCAAACAATTAATCGACACCTTGAAAAAATCTGAAAAAACGGCACCAAGCCCTCAAGAGGGTGAAAAAAAATCCGAAATGGAAGTCGTTGTTGAATTTATTCCTTTGCCTTCGCCAGCAAATGTATCTCTTCAACCCAAAGCCATTTATAGAGAAATTCAAACAGAAAGTGTGAGTGATAAACTCAAGAAAGAAAAAGAACAGCGTGAATTGGCTAAAAAGATAACGCACTATCCGCCTAGCGATAGATTACATTAAAATACTACCTGGAAATCTACGCCCAGGTACTTTTTATCGTCTAATTGAACTGCAGGGGCCCAATTTATTTGAGGCCCTTTCTTTTTATTCACAGAAGATAATGAGGCAGACTGTTCATAAGGGCGGGTAAAAATTAACCCCCCTACGTAACCTAAAGCTGCCCCTGCAAATACTTCTACCCAACGGTGTGCTTTGGTATTCACTCGGCTATACCCTACTAACGCAGCGGCGACATACATGGGCACCCCTATTTTCCAACCGTAGCGCATTTGCCAATAAGAGGCCCCTGAAAAAGCAGTGGACGTGTGGCCGGAAGGAAAAGAGTAACCGCCTTCATCGTCTGGCCTAGGTTTATCCGCTGTGTGTTTAATCAGCTCAGTAACCTGCAAAACAGAGAAAAAGGTATAACCCAGTTGAGCCATTCCTTCGTAATCTCTTATATAAGCAGAATAGAGTAAAGCCGAAACGGGAATAGACAAGGCTATTTTTTCCGATTCATTAAAATCTTTAGCTTGAACACTCATCATCAACAAGAGCGACGAAGCAAAAATAATCCATTTTAGCTTTGTTAGCAAGTTGGCCTCGGAAAGTATTTTTACAAATCTATCGCATGAACTCTGTATAGATAGCTTAGCAAAAAATAATCCCGTTTGTTTTTATGCCTTTAATTGGTTATCAAATAAACTTACATCTGTCGGGGTTGGCATCCTTGCCATTAATAAATTATTGAACCTACTATTACATGCGGTTCCTTTTCTTTGCATTTTCAATTTCCTCACGAGCCGCCACATCACCCTGTGCAGCCTGATAGCCTAATCTTTGATAAGTAGATAAATCCATTTTTTCACGATCTATCTCACCCGCCACTAAGCCCGGTTTAGAGGGGTTTGGCCAATAGGTGCCCTTACCATTTGATTCATGAATAAAATTGACTTCTTTGGTTCCTTGTATAAAGGCTTGCTCATCATAAGTCGGCCACTGCCCTGATAAGCGCTGAGAATTTCGTTTGTGTGTTTGAAAAGCTTGATGACGAAGGGCAGTTGTAAAGTCTTCTCTTTCAGGTTCTGGTTTTGCTTCGGGCTCTGATTCTGGTTCAACCTGAACTGGAACTTCAGTTTTAATTTCAGATTGCATTTCAACTTGAACTGCAGGTTTGAGTTCCACCTGAACTTGGGATTCAGAAAGAATATTCACTGGCACAAAATCTAATTCAGGTGTGGATTCGGATAATTCCGCCACCGTTTCCAATACTTTAGTGCGTATTGGCTGAACATCAGTCACTTCGCCTATCTGATCTGTTTTTCGTTTAACATGATGCCTTACTTTCTTTGCCTTATCATGATGTTGATGACGCTCCTGAAGGTCGCTTACTGCCGAATTTTTTTGGGCATCTTCTAAATTAAAATACCTATCTGTATGTGAACGACGATGTTTTTTTTCTCTTGTTTTTGTTTTGGCAGCGGGTTTAGACTCAGATTCTGCAACCGAATGTGTATTCGACTCAAGGTCCATTGAGTGTTCAGATTGTGTGCTTTTGATTGGCAGATTAGATTGAAGTGAATCTAGAATCGTTTGAGTAGGGAGTTCAAATTCAGTCAGTGGAATTTGAATGGGGTTAATAGGTTCTGGTGTTTTATTTTCATGGTGAGAGCCAGCGGAAAATTGGTTTTTAAGCCATGAATACCCAGTTGAAAAGATATTTTTTTTTGATGCATTATCCATTTTAATCACCCTATAAAAATTAATAAAATAATCTGAACGACATACAAAGATTAAAGTTAGACTAAATTATAGAAAATATATAAAAAATATATAAAAAAATATAATAAACAGTCTGATTTTTATTTAAAAAAATCAGACCACTTTTTAACTAGACAGTAGGTAAAGGAACCCCTTCGTGTCGACCATAGTGATCTTCTAAGCGGATAATGTCATCTTCGCCTAAATAAGCGCCAGATTGAATTTCAATAATTTCTAAAGGGATCTTGCCCACATTTTCGAGACGATGCACAGCACCTGTGGGAATATACGTGGATTGATTTTCAGCCAACAAAAATTGATCGTTATCTCGCGTAACTCTTGCAGTGCCTTTTACCACTACCCAATGCTCTGAACGATGATGATGTAGTTGTAAAGACAATTTTGCCCCAACCGCAACGGTAATACGTTTAACCTGATAACGTTCGCCGCAATCGATTGATTCAAATTGCCCCCAAGGCCGCTCAACACAACTTGCGTGTTTAATTTCGCACCGATTTTCATTGGCTAACCGTGCAACAATGGTCTTAACTTCTTGCGATTTTTCTTTAGAAGAAACTAAGATAGCATCTTTTGTTTCAACCACCACCAAATTATCGACGCCCACCAAAGTGACCAAACGATGTGTCGAATGGATATGACAATTGGTGGTATCGGTCATCATCCCTTCCCCTTGTAAAGTGTTGCCCTTTTCATCTTTTGAAAAACAATTGGCTAACGCTTCCCAAGAACCCACATCGTTCCATGCCGTCGTTAATTTAACCATCGCGACTTTTTCGGATTTTTCCATCACCGCATAATCAATTGAATCACTCGGACAGTTTTCGAATAAAGTTTTATCTGGTCGAACAAAATCCATGTCTTTTTGTGAAAGTGCTAAGGCTTTTTGGCAGTGTTCATATATTTTAGGGGCATGACAAGACAATTCATCTAAATAATCTGCTGCCTTAAATAAAAATATGCCGGCATTCCAAAGATACTCACCTGAGTCGACATAAGTTTGTGCTAATTGACTGTTGGGTTTTTCAACAAACCGTTCTACTTGAGAGATTTTTTCACTGAATTTTTTACCGATTTTTAGATATCCATAGCCTGTTTCAGGTGAGGTAGGCGTTACCCCAAGTGTAACTAAATATCCCGATTTTATGGCAGTCAATCCTGCTTGAATCGTCTCAATAAATTCGGGCGTTGACTCAATAAGATGATCTGCTGACAATATTAATAATACCGCATCTGGATCTTGCTGCATGGCATAAAAAGCCGCTAAGGCAACGCAAGGCGCGGTTGAACGGCCCGCCGGTTCTAATATAATCGCTTGAGGCTGTCTATTCATTTGTCTCAATTGTTCTGCGGCAATAAAACGATGATCTTCTTGACATAAAATAATGGGCTTTTGAAACAAAGTGGTATCGCTGATGCGTGAAAGGGTTTCTTGAAAAAGCGTTTGAGAATGATTAAAAAGACGAATAAATTGTTTTGGCATACTTTCTCGAGAAAGAGGCCAAAGCCGACTGCCTACTCCACCGGCTAATATGACAGGCATGATCACCATACTTAATTTCCTTTATATTTTTCACTAGTTAGAATCGTTGCTATGAGTTGATCTAAGTAGAAATGGACTTTTTCCTCTTGCGGCCAGGCTGAAAAAGATTCATCCTAACCCGAGTAGTAAAACACAGCAACTGATTAACATCAGAGTAAGATAAGCCCATGAAATTTATTAACTTTGGCTCAATGCATATTGATTATGTTTATAATGTGAAGGAAATCGTTAAAGCAAGAGAAACGATGAATGCCGTAGACCATGCTACTAACTTGGGCGGCAAAGGATTAAATCAGTCTGTTGCTCTTGCACGTGCTGGCGCCAAAGTATCTCATGTGGGTATCGTTGGTCACGATGGATTGGGCCTAAAAACGCTACTAGCAGAAAATACCATTTGCACTGAACATGTTGAATATTTAAACCAAGCCAACGGCCATGCAGTGATTCAAGTCAATTCGGATGGAGACAATACGATTTTAATTTTTGGGGGCACCAATCAAAAATACTCCCCCGAACTCATAGAAAAGGCTTTAGCGAGCAGCGAGCCAGATGACATTGTGTTGGTTCAAAATCAAATAAACGATGTTCCTCGAATTATTGAACAAGCTAAAAATCATGGCCGAAAAATAATTTTTAACCTCGCGCCTGTCACCCAAAACATGGCTTATTATCCTTTAGAATATGTTGATGTATTTGTTTTAAACCAATATCAGGGCAACTTGCTAACACAACAAGAAAAGCCTGATGCCATCTTGGCTGCCTTACAAAGAAGATATCCGCAAGCGGCATTCGTGCTCACAATGGGACAAAGAGGCGTAAAATTTGTGGATAACCATCGAAGATTAACGATCCCGGCTGAACGCGTTCCTGCCATTGATACCAATGCTGGGGGAGACACATTTGTGGGCTATTTTCTGGCTCGCTGGCACTTAGGAGATACCATTGAACGAAGTTTAGAATTGGCGTGTAGAGCAGCCGCTTTATGCATTACCCGTAAAGGAGCAGCAACCTCCATCCCTCTTTTATCTGAATTGGTGTAAATTCCGTTAGCTTGGCCACTGAATAGGAATCGGTCTACCTAACTCATCTATTGAAACCATAGTAAATTTGCCTTCGGTGACTTTTGCAAAGAGATTTTCTCTATATCGTTCAACCCATGCTTCCATTTTAATCCCCACAGACGTGCGGCCTTTTTTGAAAATACTTCCATAACAACAAATCGTATCGCCCACATAGACTGGCCGAATAAAGGTCATGGAGTCGACAGCAACCGTTACCATTCGATGGTTACTCACCTTATGAGACATAATACCTGCCCCTAAATCCATTTGGGAAAGCAGCCATCCGCCAAATATATCCCCACTTGGGTTCGTATCACTCGGCATAGCGACTGTTTGAATAACTAGGACGCCTTCGGGTTTTTCCATGAATCATTAACCTTTGATAAGTATCACTTTACTGACAAGTTTAGTTTATAAGTTATCAAAATTTTAATATAATCTGCTCACGTTGCCACACCATCTTGTTAATTAAGAGTGAAAGATTAGCTTGAAAGCCAAAAAACTTTCCTTAGGGCATTCCCTTGTTAAGATACTCGTCTTACCTTTTAGACAAGTGGCTGATCAAAATGGACGCTTAGCAGCCGTTATTTTATGTATGCTGGTTGCTAATATATTATTGGCCAGCCGTTTAGCCCAACTCCATGTCTTACATCATGACTTTTTAGACAAACAAGGAAAAGCCCGCTCGGTAAGAATTGTCAGTATTCCAACATACAGGGGAATGATAACTGATAGAAAAGGCGCCCCCCTTGCCATCAGCACCCCAATGGAATCTATCTGGGTTGACCCTAAAAAATTAACCCTCACGAGCACACAGCTTGAAAAGCTTGCCGAACTTTTGGGCACCAATAAACAAAATTTAATTGAACGATTAGCCAAAAATAAAAAGAAAAGTTTTTTATATCTTAAACGTGGCTTGCCACCAGAAGAAAGCAAAAAAATAACTGCCTTAAAATTGCCTGGCGTACAAGTGATGCGCGAATTCAAACGCTATTATCCTGGAGGAAAACACACCGCTCAATTAGTGGGATATACCAATATTGATGATATGGGCCAAGCAGGCATTGAATATTTATATGACGAAGCGCTCTCTCCTGTTTTTGGTAAAAAAAGAGTATTAGAAGATAGAATGGGCAATTGGATAAGTGATTTAGAAGAAGTTTCTTTGCCTAAATCCGGCGAAAATTTAGCCCTCACCATCGATTTGCGCATTCAAGCCATTGCTTTAGAAGCCTTAGAAAAAGCGCTTGAACAATATGAAGCAAAAGCAGCCACTTTAGTGATGCTAGATGTCACCAATGGTGAAGTCATCGCCATGGTTTCTGCTCCCAGTTATAACCCTAATAATTTACACGAACGTAATACCCCCAACGCGCGATTACGCGCACTCATGAATCAAATAGAACCCGGCTCTACCATTAAGCCGTTTACCATGGCCAGTGCGCTGGAATCGGGGCAATTTAAACTCGATACGATGATAGATACTCACCCCGGCAGAATCCATGTGGGTAAATTTACCATCAAAGATTTGCGAAACAATGGCGAAATTACCCTTAAGCAAGTATTGGCTCGTTCAAGCAACGTGGGGATCAGTAAAGTAATATTTAGCATACCCGAACCTGCCATGCTCGATTTGTTTAGTCGTTTTGGTTTAGGGACCGATGTTTATAGTTTCCCCGGAGAAAACTCGGGCAGATTGCCTAGCCCTTCTACTCATCAATTTGTCTACGCCACGCATGCATTTGGCTATGGCCTAACCGTGAATGCCACACAACTTGCTAGCGCCTATGCCACTTTAGCAAATCGTGGTATCCATCAATCCATTAAATTAGCCAAAAATAGCGATATGAATATCAGCCAACCTCCTAAAAGAGTTTTAGATCAACAACTCGCTGAAAACGTCGTTGAAATGCTGCAAGAAGTCACCAGTGCGAGCGGTACGGGTCGCCGTGCCCATATCCCGGGCTTTGAAACCGCTGGCAAAACGGGCACCATTCGAGTTGTCGGCCCCAATGGCTACGATCCTAATCGACACTTTGCTTTATTTGCGGGATTCACTCCCGTGAAGAAACCTAAATTTGCGGCCGTGGTGATCATCGAAGAGCCTAAAGAATCGCGGTATTATGGTGGTGAAGTGGCAGCACCTATTTATGCAAAAGTAGTAGGTGCTGCCCTACAAATTATGAATATTCCCCCTGATTAACAATCACTTAAGGGCTAATTTGGTGCTTAATTGTTGCGTAACGGGCTCATGTTTTTTTCGCAGTTGAACGACATTAGCAAAGTCTGATGCGTGTTTTTGATGCTCGCTAAATATAATAGCTTCTGGTGTTTGGGAAATAATCGGTTTTAACGTCATAAAATAATTTTGCTTAAATCGTGGCTGTTTTGTGTTAACGCTTATTTCTTCACACGGCAAATCAATTGAACACGCGTAATTTTTGGTTAATAACACGGCTGCCATTTTTATGAATACTGGAACAAAATCAGTAGACGCTGGGCACATTCTAGGCCCCGTCGAAAAGGGAATAAAAGGAAAAGACCCTTGCGAATATTGATGCGTCGAAAATCTTTCTGGATTAAATTGTGCTGGATTTTCCCACAAATTCGGGTGATGTAAAATAGCCCGGACAGGGACCAAAAGCTCCGTGCGAGCGTAGATAGGGATATCTGCTAAAATGCCTGTTTTTGAAACTGTTCGGGGGAACGGAGGGTTGGGAGAAAAGTAACGTAAGCATTCTAAATAAAATAAATTTAAATAGGGCAATGATTTTAATCGACGCAGATCAATCTCATTATGATCAGAAAAATCCAAAGAGGCTGCTTCTTCTTTAATTTTATCAAAAATATCTTTTCTTTGAACCAATTTTATAATCGCGCCCGTTAACAGTGTGGTGACATTTCCTGACACAATTAAGCCAGCAGCCGGGTTGAGTCCGATCAATTTTTCAGCTTCACTAGACCCTAAATATCGCACCGCGTAAGGATTATCTTGGATTATTTTTTGATGATTTTTTTCTACTAAAATCTTACTGTACCCTTGCAACTCTTTGTTAATTTGCTCAAGCTCTTTTGTGGCCATTTGATCGAAATTAATAAAGGCATTTTCTGCACGTTGCACCAAAGGAACTAGTGTTTTAGGAATATCATGAACATTAATAAAAATTTTACCCACCATTTGCATGGCCACGTAGCTCAGCTGTTCATGCAGGCTTTGTTTATGATCCCAATTTATAAAGGCTGCATTTAGCGCGTGTACGCTAAATTTTAATACATCTTCTGCATTGATGGCTTGTTTGAATGGCTTACGTTCCTTTTGTGCAGCTAAATTAGTTTGGCTCACAATGGATTGAACGCCAATAAGTTTTTCTACTTTAGCAAAATGTTCACGTGCGGAAGCATCATTTATTTTAACATCAAGTTTCACAAACCCATTAGGGGAGGCAAAAGCCCTATCGGTGAGCTCCCCTAAAACAAAAATATCTCTCAACGTAATTAATTTATACACATCTCTATAGTAATTTACATATTCATAAAAATAATCAACTAGGGGATTAAGATATTTAAAAAAAGGGTACATGTTTTTATTTCTCTTTTAAAAAATTATTTCACATACCTATAATTTTAGCTCAAAAATAAAATATGCTTAGCTGATCAATTATCTGGGTGGTCATTTTTATTTTAGATTTTTATCTGGCTTCTGTAAACAGAGATTTTTTGATTAAAGCCACTGTGCTTTTCGTTTGGAGAAAGAGGCATCTGTTTTAATTGGGCCAATTGTACTCTTGGATTTTGATCAGGATCACCTACATATTTCATTCGAACCAAATCTTGCATGAGTGGCTGATACATACGCCGTGGAAGGGTATCATACTGACATCGGTGACTGACTTCTTCCCATACCTTAAATGTTTCTTTTTCTTGATTTAATCGATTCATCAATTCTTTAAATAAATCCGATTGATTATCACGCTTAAAATGTCTATGCGCCCAATTATTTAAATGGTGAAAAACTTCATTAATACTTCCTGTTCGTGAAGCCATTAATTTAAATTTTTTGTTTTCTAAAGGACGATTAGCCTGTTCCTCAATATTAGACAACAACCCTGAAAGTATGGCTATGAGCTCTGGTGCAACCGATCTTATTTTTGATTCTAGGTGATATTGAGAAACATAGTCATATTTTGAAGCTAAACTAGAGTTATTATAATATTTACTAAAAAAATCTTGTTGCACTAAATATTGAATCTGCCCCATTACCTTTTCTTTAAAATTTTCTAAAGTTTCCAAACCTTTAATGAATACATCACTAAAGTCTCTATTTAGTAAAAATTTTAACTCGTCAATGTTCTTAGAATTTAAAATAGTTTCGCCTGTTTTCTTAAGTAGCAACATACGCCATTCTTCAACTTTAGATTGCATTTCTGTCACATGTGATTGACTATAATTATGCTTATTTCTTAATGCACTTACCAATATTGCTGTTTGAATCACTATCTCATTTAAACTATGGCTTTCTTCTGCAATTCTATTTTCACATGTGCTCACCAAGTGCGAAGTCGAGTTTTTGGCATTCTCTTTGATTAATGCTGCACATTCTGCTTTTTGTGCGGCTTCTATCACAAGCATGAAATCTTGAGGCATAACTACTTTAAAATCATAGCCCACAATAATACTTCCCAGATCAAGGGATTCATCAAAAATGCGAGCATAAAATTTTTCTAAGGCAATACAAACCTCATCTTTTTTAAAGTCAGGGTACTTTTGCAAATCTGCAGAATACTGTTCTATTGTCTTTGCAATAGCGTCAATAAAAGTGTGGTTATTTTGGATTTGTTGATTAAAAATATGGAGGTACTTGCTCATATAAGTTAGCCGAATAGTTTTATTAATTGAAAAAAGTATTTTACCACTTATTTTAAGTAATTATCTAACTATTTTTGAGTTTATTATTTTTAAGAGCTTTAAGGCGTGAAAAAATAGCTATCAACCTGTGTCGTCTACCTCGTCCAAAGACGAAGCAGAGAGCACAAATGATGATCTCTAGTGAGTCCCAAACAACCTATCGCCCGCATCTCCTAATCCTGGGAGGATATAGGCATGTTCATCTAGTTGTCTGTCCATGCTAGCAGAATAAATTTTTACATCGGGATGATGTTTGAACATGGTTTCAACACCTTCTGGCACCGCTAACACACATAAAAAAGTAATGTCTTTTACGCCACGTTCTTTTAGCGTGTCGATAGCGCGAACAGCGGAACGACCCGTTGCAAGCATAGGATCACACACAAAAAATCGACGTTTTTCGCTGTCTTCTGGGATTTTAAAATAATAATTTTCTGGCTGTAAGGTTTGTTCATTTCGAAATAACCCGATATGGCCTACTTTTGCTTGTGGTAATAAAGACGACAACGCATCTACCATACCAATACCCGCCCTTAAAATGGGCAGAATGACCGGATCTAAGCCCGCCAAAGTATGGCAAAGGGTTTTTTCCATCGGGGTTTGAATTTCTACTTCTTTGGTCGGTAATAATTGAGTGGCTTCATAAGCGAGCAATAAAGTAATTTCATGCACCAATTCTCTAAATAATTTTTGATTGGTGGTTTTATCGCGCAACAACGTTAATTTACTTGAAATTAAGGGATGCTCAACCTGGTAGAAATTAGTAAACTTTTCATGTTGCCTAGAAGGCATAGCACACTCCGTTTTTTATATAATTTAATGATACAGTGATTTTTCAGACAACATCACCGTTGCGGCAATACTGGCTTTGTACATCACAAAAGGATCTGCGTGACGCAATGCTTTTTTAATGTCTTTGATATAAGGATTAAAATGACCAACTTTGTGCCAATAATCGGATAAATTATCAATCGTTTCTCTTAAGAAAAATAAATATTCGTTAAAACTTTGCTCTTTTTCTAATGTTTTTTCCATGACATATGCCTTGTTATATTTATAAAAAATAATCATTCGGATTAAAAATAAACGCTTTAATGGCCTCCCTAAAAGAAAGAACAAACAAACAAACCGATAATAGTAATGAGTAAATATGTTAAACTAGTTAATAAACTTTAGTTATGTTTTTTTTATGTGATTTACTAGTTTTATCTTTTTTTTAGCCAACAATAAAGACTGTTTGGCTAAACAGTTAGAAATTTACCCAATAATACCAAAATATGGGTAAAAAACACAAGGGTATAGGGTGATTTAACCGACTAATGGCTGTAAGCAACAGCTTAAAAGGGTTATTTAGTTGCAGGTGGTTTGGTTTGAGCTAAAGACTGTTCGCGCCGATATTTGAGCCATTCGGCCTCTTTTTTCATAATGTGTTGAATGAGCCTATCGGTGTCTTGAGGGCGAATCACTTCAATTTGAACACCCACCGTGTAAGCGGCCTGGCCTTCAGGTTTCTCTTTTTTCGCGCAATTCATCACTCTGCCCACCAGGGTTAAATACGTATATTGGGGCAATAATATCAATTCTACTTTAATATGCGACCCTTCGGGGATGGCATAAGGTAACTCTAAACCAAGGCCATTTGCACTTAAATTAATCGGTTGTGGCGCATGGTTAAAAATGGTCTCATTCTCTGCTGCCAGCAACCTAGCCAATTGATTTATTTTTACATTTAAAAGATCGACAATGTTTACCCAATCTGGATTCAGACTTTTATTGTTAAATAAAATGGTTTGCAAATCACTTTCAAACTTAAAAAAACGCTTAAAAACGTCCTTGTGATCAAAGTTTTGCTCAAAAATATCTTTTTTAATCTGAGCTAATGCTTCAGGATCACATTGTTCAACCTGAAAAATGGCTTCATCTTGAACTCTAAAAAATTGCCGGCGTTGCTCAGTCATGGCGACTTTCCTCTGATTTCGCGGGAATTTGATAAATCCCTTGTTTCATTACTTTATCTGGGTTGTTATCTTGTAATAATTTTTTTGTATTTTCTAACCCTTCAGGCTGATCAGGTATTGAGCCAATATCCTCAGGCGGTTTTTGGTATTTTGGCGACTCACCTTGTTCAATTTCAATTTCAATTCGTCGATTATGACGCCGATGATCAGCTGAATCATTTGGAAACAAAGGACGGGTTTCACCATACGCAACCACTTCAAGCCTTTCAGGGGCAATCCCTTCATACAACGTTAATTCATGTAGCACAGAAACCGCTCTGGCTGCAGACAAATCCCAATTTGAGCGATATTGATTGGTGTTAATGGGGACATTATCTGTATGCCCCGAAATGGTAATGAGCCCGGGCGTTTTTTCTAAAAAGCCCCTGATTTTTTGAAATACTGCCAAGCTTTCGGGTCGTATCACCGCGCCGCCTGACTCAAATGATCCCTGCTCCATCACGCGAATAATGACGCGTGAACCCACCACCTCTAACTCAATATTGCCCTTTAAAATTTCTTCTGACATCGCTTTAGCCATTTGAAAGGCTAAATTTTTTGCCTGATCAGAAGCTTGTTCTCCTCCTAAGCCTTTGACCTTATCTGCCGTATTTTCTTTGAGACCGGCACCATCTTTATTGTCACCATCTTTTCCTTTATCGAATTCTAAGGTATTTTCATATTCATTCGTGGTGCTTTGTTTTATTTCATTTAATGGCGTGGGTTCAGGTTTTCCGGGACTAAATTCTTTGGCAATAATACTGGTTCCTCTGGGAATTTCCATGACCGGGATATCTCTTTGCACCCCGAAAGCTTTTTCCATTGAACCGGCCACTTGCTGGAATTTTCCGCTATCTTGCTGTGAAAAGGAAAGTAATAAAACGAAAAAAGACATTAACAATGACATTAAGTCGGCAAAAGAAACGAACCAATGCGGTAAGTGAACGACCGCTGGTTCTGGAATTTCGTCTTCTCCACCACCCCCTCCGTGGCCGCCCCCAGACATCTGCTAAGCCGCTTTTTCTGCTTTATCGCGAGCACGCGAGGGCAAATAACTTTTTAAATTTTCTTCAATCACTCTAGGGTTTTGACCTGCTTGTATGCCCGACAACGCATCGATCACAAGAGATTTGGCTAAGCGTTCTTGATTACTACGCAGTTCAAGTTTATCGGCAATGGGATAACACACCATATTCGCTAAAACAGCACCATATAACGTCGCTAACAAAGCAATAGACATCGCCGGACCAATACTTTTAGGGTCACTCATGTTTCCCATCATTAAAACCAATCCTATCAACGTCCCAATCATCCCCATGGCAGGCGCCACATCCGCAACTGCCCGAAACATTTTTTGAGCCCACATGTGTCTTTCTAGTGTGAGTAACATTTCTTTAGATAGCATGCTTTTTACTATTTCATGATCATGTCCATCTATGAGTAATTGCACGCCTTTTTTCATAAAATCATTTTCAATCTCTTTTCCTTCTAAAGAGAGTAATCCGCCTTTTCGAGCGGCATCGGCAATTTCCACCGCTTGTTGAATAAATTGATCGGGTTTAAATTTCGTCGTCTTAAAAATGCCCCCTGCAGCTCTTAGGGCCCCAAAGAACTCTTTAAAGCCAAAACGGATAAAAGTTACCGTAAAAGAGCCGATAAACACCACCGCGACGGGGTGAAAATTATAAAATGTGCTGAACCCTCCCCCATCAAGCATGAGGTATACGAGCACCGCTATACTACCAATTAAACCAAATATAGTGGCGATATCCACAGCATTAGGCTCCTAATTTTCTTCATGACCCTGCATAGCTCGACAGAATATCGTGCTAGTACATTTATTTTAGCTGACCAATTAACTTCATTCAAAATTATTATATACAGTTAATTAACTACTGTGATTTTTACTAGTTTAAAACGTGCTAAGATTGACCAGCCTAAGATAGTGAGGTACCTTCTTGCATGGTCGTTTTTCTGCATAAATTAGTAGCTAGGACAGTTGGTTATGGCACGCTCAAGTCGAACAAATAAATCGGTGAATTTCGAAAAATCGCTGGGCGATCTTGAATCCATTATTGAAAAAATGGAAGGTGACCAACTTAATCTAGATGAAGCCCTGAAACATTTTGAAGCGGGGGTCATTCTGGCCAAACAATGTCAAAGCACTTTAACGGAGGCCGAACAAAAAGTATCTCTGCTTATCGAAAAAGCAAACCAAGACATTGAATTTCATACCTTGCCTCCTACAGAATGATCACGCATGTCATCTCTAGCTAAAACATTAATTTATTTTCAACAACGGGTTTATCAAAAGATTCCTCTATTGCTTCCCCCTGAGACATCATCGCCTATTCAACTCAATCGTGCGCTGCATTATGTATGCCAACAACCCGGTAAAGCCATTCGACCTTTTCTTGTTTATGCCACAGGTCAATTATTTGAAACCCCCCATGACACACTCGATCCTATCGCCATCGCCATTGAATTAATTCATCTTTATTCTTTAATTCATGATGATTTACCTTCGATGGATAATGATGATCTCAGAAGAGGTCGAGCAACTTGTCATAAAGCCTATTCCGAAAGCACGGCCATTTTAGTGGGCGATGGTTTACAAACATTGGCTTTTCAGGTGCTATCAGACAAAGAAGCTTTTGTCCTTTCTGCTGAAATACAATTAAATTTAATCCAGATTCTCGCAAAAGCAGCCGGCATATCAGGTATGGTAAAAGGCCAAGCCATTGATACAGAAAACATTTATCAGTCGCTTACCGAGCAAGAACTTGAAACGATGCATATTCATAAAACCGGTGCCCTTATTGAAGCCTGCGTACATTCTGCAGCCTTAGTAGGCTTAGGCGATTGTCGAGACCCTCATACTTTAGGTAACCTGATAAATTATGCTCGGCACATTGGTCTTGCTTTCCAAATTCAAGATGATGTATTAGATGCAACGGCCACCACTGAAACGTTAGGCAAAACAGCGAATAAAGATAGCCTGAACAATAAACCTAATTTTGTCAATTTATTAGGCCTAGGGCCAGCGCAACAAAAAGCCAAACAGTGTATTGAGCGAGCGCTAGCGTGTCTTGAAAAATTTGCGCCCACTCGCGCAGAACCCCTCATCGCTTTAACCCATTATATTATTAAGCGAGAATTGTAAATGTCACCTGGTTATCCGCTTTTAGATAATATCTTTTTACCTGATGATTTAAAACGTTTATCAATAGGACAATTACCTGCGCTTGCTCAAGAAATGCGGGCATTTTTAATTGAGAGTTTGAATCAATCGGGTGGGCATTTCGCGGCTAATTTAGGGTCTGTCGATTTAACGATTGCATTACATTACGTTTTTAATACACCTTATGACAGATTAATTTGGGATGTAGGGCATCAAGCCTATCCCCATAAAATGCTCACGGGCAGAAAAAATCAATTATCCTCGATTCGACAAAAAGACGGACTGGCGCCTTTTCCCAGAAGAGAAGAAAGCGACTATGACAGTTTTGGTGTGGGACATTCTAGCACCTCAATCAGTGCTGCGCTGGGAATGAGTATTGCAGCACAACTCAACCATGAAAATCGTCATTCCGTTGCGATTATTGGAGATGGAGGCATGACAGCAGGCTTAAGTTTTGAAGCGCTCAATCATGCCGGCGACCTCAAAGCGAATTTATTGGTTATTTTAAACGACAATGAAATGTCGATTTCTGAAAATGTTGGCGCTTTATCTAAATACTTGGCTAGAATTTTATCGGGCAAAGCCTATACCACCATGCGTTCTGGGGGTAAAAAAATCTTATCCCATATTCCGCCTATTTTAGAACTGGCCAAAAGAACCGAAGAACATTTGAAAGGCATGGTCATGCCTGGCACTTTATTTGAAGAACTGGGGTTTAATTATGTTGGGCCTATTGATGGCCATGATTTGCCCGAATTAATTCGGACATTAAATAATATTAAGGATTTACCAGGCCCACAATTTTTACATGTGATCACGAAAAAAGGCAAAGGCTACCCTGCGGCCGAACTTGATCCCATCAAATTTCACGCTGTCACTAAAAATTATCTTGCTCCTGCTGTGCAACCCGCTGTTGTACCCCCTGCCATTGCACCAAAAAGCTTTTCTACGATATTTGGCGAGTGGCTATGTGAAACGGCTGTAACTGATTCTAGAATAGTGGGCATCACGCCTGCTATGCGTGAAGGCTCGGGGCTTGTTAACTTTGCTAAACAATTCCCTGAGCGTTATTTTGATGTCGGGATTGCAGAACAACACAGCGTGACACTGGCCGCAGGCCTAGCCTGCGATAAAATTAAACCCGTGGTAGCGATTTACTCAAGCTTTTTGCAAAGAGCTTATGATCAACTCATTCATGATGTGGCCATCCAAAATTTACCTGTTTTATTTGCGATTGATAGAGCGGGTGTGGTCACCGATGGCCCGACTCATTTTGGCACATTCGACTTAAGTTTTTTAAGATGTATTCCCAATATGGTCATCATGACGCCCACCACTGGGAATGAATGCCGTCAAATGCTCACCACTGGGATTGCCTTAAATTGTCCTTCTGCTGTGCGATATCCCAGAGATAATTGTGTAGACAATCCAGCAGAATTCGAGACGCCGCCTAACACAATTCCGCTTGGTAAAGCCGTGATTGCACGTGAATATAACCCAACACAAGGGGCTGAAAGTACGCGTTCTAAAATTGCATTTTTATGTTTTGGCACACTGATTCATCCTGCTTTAAATATTGCGCAGCGTTTGAATGCCACTGTGGTGAATATGCGCTTTGTTAAGCCGATAGATGAAACAATGATCATCACCATCGCCAAACAATATGATTTAATTGTCACGTTAGAAGAAAATGTGATTCAAGGCGGTGCAGGGAGTGCGGTACTTGAAACACTTCATTTACACCAACTCACTTGTCCGGTTCTGCAACTCGGCATTCCGGATTATTTTGTAGAACATGGTACTCAGCAAGATATGTTAAAGGCTTGTGGTTTAGATGAAAAAAATATTGAACAAGCGGTAAGACAAAAAATCGCGCCTATTATGTCGACTGAGATTAAATTAGATTAGATAAATAAAGTAGAGCAGTAATTTGTATGAAAACAACCACCTTTACCCCCACAATAGCGGATATTCAAAATAGCCAAGACGCTAGAAACATTGCTTTAGATAAAGTCGGGATTAAACAATTATTGCATCCTGTTATTATCGAAGATGGAGAATTGCCGGCTCAACATACCTTGGCTAAATTTAGCATGTTTGTGAGCTTAGCCGCGACGGTTCGAGGCACACACATGTCTCGCTTTGTTGAAATTTTGAATGAAACCGAAACCAAAATAGGCGTATTACATACTCCCCTTATGCTACAAAAAATAATAGACCGACTTCATGCCGATAATGCCTATTATGAAGCCCATTTCCCGTTTTTTATTACCAAATGCGCACCTGTTTCGGGTGCTAAAAGCTTAATGGATTATCAAGTCACGCTATCTGGAAAAATAGAAGCGGGCAAATTAATTAATCAAATTACCGTCGTTGTCCCTGTGACCAGTTTATGTCCTTGCTCCAAACAAATATCAGAATATGGCGCCCATAATCAACGTTCTGAAATTACGCTAAAGGCTGTGACTAACGGCACACTCAGCATTCATACCTTAATTCAATTAGTGGAAAGCCAAGCAACCTGTGAGCTATTTGGCATTTTAAAACGTGCTGATGAAAAATGGGTAACTGAAAAAGCCTACAACAATCCTAAATTTGTCGAAGATGTGGTACGCGATATTGCCATCAGATTAGAAAAATTGGACGCTGTGTTGGCTTATGAAATTGCTTCTGAAAATTTTGAATCGATTCATAATCATTCTGCTTATGCGCTTAGCCGTTCGGGCGAGGTAATTTAATGCCTGATTTTTCTGAGCTAAAAGCCATATTTTTTGATTTAGATGATACCCTGGTTTTTAGCGAACATGCGCACAAAAAAGCCTGGCAAATCTTATTAACAAACTTAGGGGTAGATAGTTCAGTTATTGATTTTCGGCGTTTAGTCGGTATGCCTGAAATTGTTGAAGCGACTCATTTTATTGACTATTTTGGCATACATGAAAGTGTCGCATCGATGGTTGCCCGAAAAAGAGAAATTTTTCTGATGCTGAGTGAACAAGGCTTTGAATCGGCTATAGGTAGAAATAATTTTCTGAAGCGCATCTCTGCTTCTTATATCACGGCCATTGTCTCGGCCTCTTCAACCCGAATTATTCAGCAAGTACTTAAAGTTGAAAAAATTACGTCTTTCTTTAATTTTGTGATTGGACATGAAGATTGCATAAGGCCCAAGCCCGATCCTTTTCCCTATCAACATGCCTTAGCATTGGCTAATGTTCAAGCACACGAAGCCTTAGTGATAGAAGATTCTTTCACCGGCATTACGGCGGCCCTAGGTGCCCATATCCCCGTTTTTGGTTTATTAAAAGATCAACTGCCTGAACAAATGATAAAAAATGTGCCCTACTTTAATAACTTTGATGAAATCAATAAAAAATTATTTGAGAGCTAAATGCACATAGAATTAATTGGTCTGCTTGCCGCATGTTGTACAACGTTTTCTTTTTTGCCGCAAATCATTCAAATATATAAAACTCGGGTAACCGATGGCATTTCTATCGGGATGTATCTTATTTTTTCTACCGGCGTGCTGTTATGGTTAATCTATGGATTATTTCTTAATTCGCCTTCGCTTATTATTGCGAATGGGTTGACGTTAGTGCTGGCGGTGAGCGTTTTGATTATGAAATTAATATGGAAATAAAATTAAAAAATAGTTACTTTGGCTTTTTTAAGCCGGAAATTCTGACGATACTGTCACTTCTTTTTTATTCATAAGAGAAGAAAGTAATTCAATAGGCAGTGTTAAAATCAGTCCGCCCCATCCACCGAGCACAAATCCCCATAATGCACCTGCAGGAGCAACTAAAATAGCTTGGATTAATCCGACAGGCCCCTTATCAACCCCATTAATAGTACCAACAAATCCCGCAAAGGTACCCGCTGATATACAAATCGACACTATAAGATTAGAAAGCACTGTTGCGCCTCCTACAATTGTATCGATTTCATTAAGGGTTAATTCGCGCATTGTTCGTAAATTTTTTATCCATTAGGACGATGAATTTTAGCCAATTTATCTAAAACGCCATTTACAAACTTATGACTGTCTTGCGCACCAAATAATTTAGCCAATTCAACGCTTTCGTTAATGACCACTCTATAGGGAATGTCAGGTTGTTCTGTGAGTTCAAATGCGCCAATCCACAAAATAGCATGTTCAATTGGCGTTAATTCTTCCAAAGAACGAGACAAACAAGGGGCAAGCGCTTCATTCAAGGCTTCGTGGTGCTTTGCCACCCCTGACAATAATTTCTCAAAATAAGCCCTATCAATTTGTTTTTCATCTATTTCGATTAACAAATATTCGGGTTTTTCATAAAAGGGATCTAAAACCTGTACATTAATGCTCGCCAGCCATTCTTTCTTGATTTTATCCATAGGATTGCCTGACATGAGCCAAGAATATATCGCCTGTAAAGCGTATGCCCTGGCTTCTGAGCGTAATGAACGCGGTTTATTCATGAATTTGTTCCAATACATCTATCATTTCAAGTAAAGCCATTGCGGCTTCCGCGCCTTTATTTCCGACTGTGCTTCCTGCTCTTTGTATGGCCTGTTCAAGGTTTTCGGTGGTCAGCACCCCAAAAGTGATAGGCACTCCGGTTTGCTGCATTGCCGTCATAATACCATTGGTGGCGCCACTTGCAACATAATCAAAGTGTGCAGTTGCACCCCTTATGACTGCGCCAAGCGTCACCAATCCTTTGTATTTTCCTGTTTTTGCTGCAGCCAGTGCCGCAATAGGAATTTCGAATGCGCCAGGGACTTGAATGATATCGATATTTTTAGCCTCTACCCCTGAGCGAGAAAATATATCTACAGCGCCTTTCACCAGATTGTCCACAATCGCGCCATTAAATCTCGCCGCAATAATGGCCACTCGAGTTTGGGGATGATTACGGTTTAAACGACCTTCAATTGTTGCCATGTTATATGCGCTCCTCTTGGGTTAATCTATAGGTTATTAAATCTTTAATTGTCGCTATTTTTAACTCATGTAATTTAGCGAATACATCTAAAGCGGGGCGACGTGCCATGCTGCCATCCATATTTAATACTTCACAAATCACGCCGATGGGCTTAAAGCCTGCTAATTTTGCTAAGTCACACGCCGCTTCAGTATGGCCAGCACGCGCTAATACACCTTGTGCTTGTGCTTGAATCGGAAAAACATGTCCTGGCATCACAAAATCAGTTGGTTTTGCATCGGGCATCGTGGCGGTTTTAATGGTATGGGCTCTATCAAACACAGATACACCCGTGCTCACGCCGCTTGCGGCTTCAATCGAAAAAGTAAATTGCGGCACAATGGGGCCGTTATTATTGGGCACCATCACCGGGAACCCTAATTGTTTGCATAGGGTTTCTTCTATGGGCATGCACACCAAACCTCTGGCATGCGTTATCATAAAATTAATGGCTTCAGGGGTGACGCATTCTGCGGCCATCACCAGATCCCCTTCATTTTCTCTGGATTCATCATCACATAAAATAACCATTTTCCCCATTCGGATGTCTTCAATGATTTCTGGAATCGTATTCATGGTTTCTCCTGGTGGTTATCTGGTTTATTTCGGCGTGGCAAAGATGACCATATCATCTCCGACCTGCTCACATTTTTGAAACACCCAATCTTTAGATTGGCTTAATTCATCAAGGGGGCCAAATTGGCTTATATTCATCGCGTCTTTTCCCAATAATCTAGGCGCAAGATAAATAATCAGTTCATCTATTAAATTTTGGTCTATCAATTGATTTAATAATCCTGGCCCAGATTCTAGCAACACATCGTTTATTTGATGCTCTGTTGCCAGAAGACTTAAGATCTCTGATAAAGGTTGGTCAAAAACTAAAGTCCCTGATTTATCGAAAATTTTTCTATCTGGGGTGATCCCTTTATTAGGATCAAATACCACAGAAACCGGTTGTTTAAAATTTTCTAATTTAACAAACCTATCTTGTCTGACGGTTAATCTGGGGTCGTCAAATACCACTGTGCCCATGCCAGTCATAATCGCCCCAGAAACCGCTCTAAAATGCTGACTATGTGTTCTGGCGGCTTCACTGGTTATCCATTGGCTTTGATAATTTTTTAAGGCCATATTGCCATCTAAGCTTAAGGCCACTTTAGCGCGCACATAAGGACGATTGCGCTGCATACGAGAAATAAAGCCTTGATTTAACTTACTCGCTCGTTCAGCTAAAATACCTTTAGTGACTTTAATGCCTGCCTGAGTAAGCAATTTTTCCGCCAAATTGGGCGAAGAAATCGGGTTGGGATCATCAATGGCATACACCACTTCGCTGACTTTCGCTTCAATCAGCGCATCGATACAAGGCGGGGTTTTGCCCACATGGCAACAAGGCGCTAAATTAATATAAGCGACTGCCCCTATTGTAGATAAGCCCGCTGATTTAGCTGAATTAAGTGCAACTATCTCTGCATGCGGGCCACCCGGATAAGCATGAAAACCTTGTCCAATCACTTGGGGCTCCGCATTATCTAAACCAGGCTGCACCAAAACGCACCCGACCATCGGATTGGGTCTTGCGGTATATTGGCCTTCTAAAGCTAAGTCTAAGGCTTTATGCATGAAGGTCTGATGTTGAGCGAAAAGATCTAACACTTAACTCACTGCTCTGTTAATAGTTTAGGAATTTTCAACTTTTCAATTTCCTCTTCAAAAGCGTAGACATCCTGAAAGCGACGATAAACCGAGGCAAATCTCACATAAGCAACATGATCGAGAATTTTTAATTCATCCATCACCCACTCCCCCAATATTTGACTCACGATTTCCCGTTCACCTGAAGCCAACAACTTACGTTTAATGCGCAATAAGGCTTCTTCTACCTTTTCGATACTCACCGGCCTTTTCTCAAGGGCTTTTAGAAGCCCTTGTCTTAGCTTTTCTTCGTTAAAGGTTTCCCGCGTATCATCGCGCTTAATCACTCTTGGCAACATTAATTCAGCCGTTTCGTATGTGGTGAAGCGCTCTTCACAATCAATACATTCGCGACGTCGCCTCACTTGATCGCCTTCACCCGTCAACCGAGAATCAATCACTTTGGTATCTTGAGTGGTACAAAAGGGACAACGCATATCCGTGCTCTTTATTATTTATGATTTATATTTACTGTTTTTTTTACTTTAAGGGCGGTCCATAAACGGGGAATTGTTGACATAATTCAACCACCGCCTGTTTTGTTTTTGACCGAATCCCTTCATCGGTTGGATGAGAGATAATCGCGTCTATCCAAGTCGCTAATTGTTCCATTTGTGGTTCTTTAAAGCCTCGTGTGGTCACCGCAGGCGTACCCAATCTTATGCCACTGGTGACAAAAGGAGAACGGGTGTCATTCGGCACAGAATTTTTATTGACGGTAATGTTGGCTAAATCCAGTGCCGCATCCGCTTCTTTGCCTGAGATATTTTTGCGAGTAAGATCCACCAAAAATAAATGATTGTCTGTGCCATTAGATATCAGATCAAATCCTTTATTCATGAGTGCTGTAGCAAAGCATTTGGCGTTAGTAACCACTTGTTGTTGATACATTTTGAATTCTGGCTGCAACGCTTCTAAAAAGGCAACCGCTTTGGCTGCAATCACGTGCATGAGTGGCCCACCTTGAATGCCAGGGAAAACCATCGAATTTAATTTTTTCTCAATATCAGGGTTCGCTTTGGCTAAAATAATGCCGCCTCGTGGTCCTCTGAGTGTTTTATGCGTAGTAGACGTTGTGACATCGGCAATTTGCACGGGTGAAGGATATAATCCTGCGGCAATTAGGCCCGCAACGTGTGCGATGTCTGCCACTAAATAGGCACCCACTTCATCGGCAATATTTCTAAAAATTTGCCAATCGACAATGCGCGAATACGCTGAGAAGCCTGCAATAATTAATTTGGGACGGTGTGTCAACGCTAATTGACGAACTTGATCATAATCAATTTCGCCTGTTTTAGAATCTAATCCATAAGAATAAGATTGGTATAACTGACCTGAAAAATTGACTTTAGAACCGTGTGTTAAATGCCCGCCTTCATTAAGGCCCATGCCTAAAATCACATCGCCCGGTTTAATTAATGCCATAAATACCGCTGCATTCGCAGAAGAACCTGAATGCGGTTGCACATTCACATAAGCTGCGCCAAATAATTTTTTAGCGCGTTCAATGGCTAAATCTTCGGCAATATCAACGAATTCACAGCCACCATAATAACGTTTATGGGGGTACCCTTCCGCATATTTATTGGTTAACACAGAACCTTGAGCGGCCAATACTCTGGGGCTCGCATAGTTCTCAGAAGCAATCAATTCTATGTGTTCTTCTTGACGTTTTTGTTCCAGCTGAATAGCTTTGGCTAATTCTGGATCAAACCCTTCTATTTGCATATCTTGACTAAACATTCCGTGCCCCCTATTGAAAAACCCGTATTTTAACTCACTAAACAAGAATGTGATACGGTTTTGATCTAAAAGCAGGTAAAATACCCCCCTGACTTACTGCTAGGATTGTACAACTATGTCGAATAAAACCATTTTTTCCATGCAAGGTGTGGGCAAAATTGTCCCCCCTAAAAAAGAAATCATCAAAGATATCTCCCTTTCCTTTTTTTATGGCGCAAAAATCGGCGTATTAGGCCTAAACGGAGCGGGAAAATCGACCGTACTGCGCATTATTGCCGGCGAAGACAAAGATTATGTTGGTGAAATAACATACCAAAAAAACCTCACCTTTGGTTATCTCCCTCAAGAACCTTGGCTTGATCCTAATAAAGATGTGAAAGGGAATGTTGAAGATGGCGTGCGCCCCATAAAAGATATGCTCACTCGTTTTGATGAGTTATCGGCTAAATTTGCCGAAGAAATGAGCGATGCAGAAATGCAAACCCTTCTAGAAGAGCAAGGTAAACTGCAAGATGCTATTGAAGCGGCAGGCGCGTGGGACTTAGATCGCAAATTAGAAATCGCTGCCGATGCTTTAAGATTGCCAGCTTGGGATGCGGATGTGACTCAACTATCGGGTGGTGAAAGAAGACGTGTTGCTCTGTGCAAATTACTCTTATCTCAACCAGATGTGTTATTACTCGATGAGCCAACGAACCATTTAGACGCTGAATCGGTCGCTTGGTTAGAATGCTTCTTAAAAGATTTTGCGGGTACTGTGATTGCTGTTACGCATGATAGATATTTCTTAGATAATGTCGCGGGTTGGATTTTAGAATTAGACAAAGGCCGCGGTATTCCTTATGAAGGCAATTACAGCAGCTGGTTAGATCAAAAAGAAAAACGCTTAGCCCTTGAAGCCAGAGAAGAAGCCGCACACAGACGTGCTTTACAAACAGAATTAGAATGGGTCAAAACCAATCCTAAAGGCCGACGTAAGAAAAACAAAGCTCGTGTTAGCAACTTTGAAGAATTAAGCTCACGTGAATTTCAAAAACGTACCGAAACTGAAGAATTATATATTCCGCCAGGACCTCGTTTAGGCGAAAATGTGATGGATATTCAAGGAATCACTAAGTCCATCAACGGGCGCATCTTACTTGAAAATTTTTCTGCTAAAATTCCTCGCGGTGCCATTATCGGCATTATTGGGCCGAATGGCGCGGGTAAATCCACTTTCTTTAAAATGCTGAATGGCCAACAAACCCCTGATTCTGGCGAAATTAAAATAGGGGAAACCGTACAATTATCTTATATCGATCAATCACGTGAAGGCTTAAATGACAAACGTACCGTATGGGAAGAATTGTCTGACGGCTTAGATATTATTACCGTAGGACAATATACCATTCCTTCTAGAGCGTATGCCGGCAGATTTAACTTTAAGGGCAGCGATCAGCAAAAAGTCATTGGGAATTTATCCGGTGGTGAACGCAATCGTTTGCACTTAGCTAAATTATTAAAAAGTGGTGGCAACGTCTTGCTCCTGGATGAACCGACCAACGACTTAGACATTGAAACATTACGTGCACTGGAAAATGCCTTATTGGCCTTCCCAGGTTGCGTGATGGTGATTTCGCATGATAGATGGTTCTTAGATAGAATTGCGACGCACATCATGGCGTTTGAAGGCGACAGCAAAGTCACTTTCTTTGAAGGCAGCTATACCGAATATGAAGAAGATTTACACCATCGCGGTGGTGCAGGTGAAACGCAACCTAAGCGTATTCGTTATAAAAAGCTAGAAGAAGTATAAATATACTGATCTGTCATGCCAGTGAAAACTGGCATCCAGGTCTTTTCCCCCCCACGTTTCACGCGGGGCTAGCAAATTTAGCCACTCCGTGGCCAGGACTGGATGCCAGCTTCGCTGGCATGAGACAGTTTCTGAGTAATTCTTAAAACAAAGCCAAAACTACTATTTTTTTGTTTTTTTATTATTAACAATGCTAGTGTTGTTGTTATTACTATTATTTTCACTTTCTTCCTGCTTTCTTTTAAGCTTATTTTCAACTTGTCCAGTGAATGAAGGCGTAAAAGTAAGTGCGTTTAATGCTTTACAAATTGCAACCCCTTCAAGGGGTGCATGATGCTTATGCCAAGAGGGAGTATTTTTGATTTCTGGTTTAATTTCAGAGTCATTAAGCTTTGAATCTTCCTGGGAACAAGAAACAGAAAGCTTAGATTCGATTTCGACATATTTAGCTGAAATTATACCGATTATTTCGGGCGTTAACATGGAAAAAATATTGTTTTTATTGTCATCTAAAGCCAAAGTCCCAAATAACTTAAATAAATTTATACGATGGTCTATTACGGTTTTTTTGAAAGCTTCATAATTAGATTGAATAGTTGGTGCATAATGTGGATCAAGTTCTATTTCTTTTTTATATTCCTCAATCGACATGGCACTTAATAAAGAATACATGATTTGATCATATTTTTTAAGAATAATGTCTTTATCTGTAGAATCCTCTTCAATCACTTGCTTCTTTTTAAAAGAAATCAAACCGAGTGCAGTGAGATTATAGGTGGTCACCTCAGATACGCTGGCGCCCTTTTCAATAAGGTAATCCACCATATCCGGAAAACAGTCAAAGGCCGCCCACATTAATGCCGTTTCATTACGGTTTGTTTTAGCCTGAATATTAGCGCCCGCATTAATTAAAACTTTAAGTGCATCTGTTTTACCATAAGCATCACGAGCTGCCCATATCAATGCCGTAAAGCCTTCCGGGTCTGTCAACTCAAGATCAGCACCTCTTTCAATCAACAACTTCATGACCTCTAGACGCCAAGTTACTGTCGCTTTCATCATTGGCGTACGATCAACATAAAATTTTGTGTCTCTGGCATTTATGTTAGCACCTGCATCTAAAAGCGCCTTTACCTTTTCTACTTTACCTAATTGAGATGCCTCTAGCAGCTTTTTGTCTTTTTCTATTTGAGATAAATCATTGTATTGATTCGTATTTAAATTATTCGTGTCCATAATGATGCCCTACTAAAATAGTTTTAAAATATATTACGGCAATATTTCAACAACTGTGCCCACTGACGTCGCATGATAAAGCTCTGTGATTTCTTCGTTGGTTAAGGCCACACACCCTAGTGTCCAATCGCTTTTGGTATGCAGTTGTCCTAGCCAGCCATTTTGTTTACCAATGCCATGAATCATGATATCACCACCAGGGGATACGCCCCCTTGATAGGCTTTTACTTTATCTTGATTATTAGGGTAGGATATTTTTAAAGAAAGAAAATAACGGCTGTTGGGGTTTTTAGCACTGATGTTATATTTGCCTTCAGGGGTTTTGCCATCGCCTGCTTGAAATTTATGGCCTTTGGGTGAAAAACCTAATGCTACTTTATATACCTGAATTAATTTATTCTGATGATATACCTGCATTTTTCTGTCTTTTTTGTGAATAATGATTTTATGTACTGGGAGAAGTGTGCGCGCATCACAATAAGTGGGAAATAAAAAAACGAGCCCAATCATCATATTAAAAATAAATAAAAAATACCTCATACAACTGCCTTTAAAATTATTTATTTAAGTATCAGGCAGGATATATCAAACTTTCTTCATTTTAAAGATAAGTCAAAGCTTCTTGTAAGCTATTTACCCCTATTACTTCTATATCCGGAATGGCGCCTTTTTTAGGCATATTGGCTTTAGGTACTATCGCTGTTTTAAAACCATGTTTTTGTGCTTCTCGAATTCTTTCTTGGCCTCCTTGAACAGGCCGAATTTCTCCCCCTAATCCAATTTCGCCAAACACGACTAATTCTTGGCTTAAAGGCTTGTTTCTTAAACTTGAAACCATGGCAAATAATACCGCCAAATCAATGCCCGTTTCAGTAATGCGCACACCACCGACGACATTAATAAATACATCTAAGCTGTGAATAGAAATACCTGCGTGACGATGCAACACGGCGAGTAACATCCCTAAGCGATTGTTTTCAAAACCAACGGTAACCCGCCTTGGATTAGCTAAAGGCGTTTCGTCTACTAAAGCTTGCACTTCGATAAGTAAAGGTCGATTGCCTTCCCAAGACACTAATACATTACTGCCCGGTACGATGACTTTATCGCGTGATAAAAATATAGCAGAGGGATTATTTACGGCTTTTAAGCCTTTATCGGTCATGGCAAACAAACCTAATTCGTTTACCGCGCCAAAACGGTTTTTAAAGGCGCGCACCACTCTGAATCGAGAATCTTTTTCCCCTTCGAAATATAATACGGCATCGACCATATGTTCTAACACCCGTGGGCCTGCTAATGAACCATCTTTAGTCACATGGCCGACGATAAAGATTGACGTGCCTGTTCGTTTTGCAAAACGGAC
Organism: uncultured Gammaproteobacteria bacterium; assembly: GCA_902826485.1. Taxonomy (GTDB): domain Bacteria; phylum Pseudomonadota; class Gammaproteobacteria; order Berkiellales; family Berkiellaceae; genus CADEEZ01. The sequence continues at coordinate 37,114 of CADEEZ010000008.1, read as the reverse complement.
TAAATAGGCTGCCGATTCTCTCACCTGGCTCACCGAACCTGGTGCAGATTGAATGACTTCTGTGTAAAGCGTTTGAATAGAATCGATGATTAATATTTTAGGGCCATCCGCTTCTGCCAGCATTAATATTTTTTCTACTTGGGTTTCAGCCAATAATTTTATTTTGGATTTTTCAACGCCTAATCTTTGTGCCCTAAGCGAAACTTGTTTCAGTGACTCTTCACCTGTGACATATAAAGTATTAAATTCATTAGATAAATTAGCAGCAGTTTGTAGTAATAGAGTTGATTTACCTATTCCCGGATCGCCACCAATTAATACCACCGAGCCTTCAACTACGCCTCCCCCTAATACTCTGTCTAATTCTTCTAAGCCGGTTGTCCAGCGTGTTTCATGGTTTGTGGTGACATCTTGCAAAGCGATAATAGTCGGTGTATCTGCACCTGCATAGCCTTTTAAACGGGCAGAAACTTTCCCTGTGGAGAACATTGCCATTTCTGTAAAGCTGTTCCAAGCCAAACAATCACTGCATTGACCCGCCCATTTTGCTGAACTGGCCCCACATTGTGAACAAACGTACTGCACCTTAGTTGCCGACTTTGAATTTGAGGACTGATTGCTTTTTGACACGTGTACATATTCCTAGTTAATTTCTAAAGTTGAAAAAAATCGCGCCGATAGGGTAGGTATGAAACATGAAGCCTATGCCGAAATACTCATTAACGCAACATTGGTCTCTCCCAATGATTTTACTGATATTTATGAATTTGTCTTAAATCAAGATCTTGAAGCCATCGAATGCGTCCGAGTCGAATCGTTAGCTGAAGGCATCGTTTTCCCCGTTGATAATTTTCAAAGAACCCTCAGCAAAGTCCTCTTCGAGCTAAACCATGTGCGCGTGAATCCCCGTGTAGATAATCAGTATATTATTCAAAAACTGACTCAGGCTTTGCATCAAATTGGCGTCGGGGTTAAACACCCTCCCCAACCCGACCTCATGGCCATTTGTTATCGCCCCCTGGGTGAAATTACCGACAATGTTAGATTTCACTTTGATATCGATGGGAAACTTATTTTTCTGTCTCCTGTTTTTAAACCTGTTCTGGTGCATTCATTAAAGAATAAACAAACAGGCCCTAATCATTCTCGTTCATAATATTCACTTGTTTGTTTAAATAAATTCTTATTTTTTATGGCTATTAAATTATTTGCCTTATCATCAGTCAACTCAACGGGATGCTTTTGATTATTGGTGCCAAATACCGTTAATTCTTTACGATTAATATTAAGCAATTCATCTTGATAAAAAGCTGATAATTCCTCTTGGGTAATCTTATTAATCGCTTCAGCCATTTCTTTTGCCCGATTAAAGCGATAGGTTCTATCTACTATCTCTGACCAATATAGTTCAGACTTTTCTCCTAGGCTTTTGGGCTTTTCTAAAATATCAGCCACTAACGATTTCTTTGCTTGATTGAAAGCTATGGGAGGCATTTCTTTCAAGGTTTTTTGATAGGCTTTAAAAAATTCAGCGACTTTTTTATAAATAACCCCAGGTTCATATTTTGGAGATTGAATTAAAAAAATCAATCCCGGTAAATCTCTCATCACCATGCTACGTGAAAAGACGATATAGCCAAATTGTGATTCTGTTCGCAATTCATCAAAAAACTTCGTTTTAATTAAGTAATCTGTTAAATACGTTTTGGCAAGTGTATTCACTTTTTTGTCATTCATTTGAAGATATATCGCGACTAAATTATCTGGATGGTGGTGTGACAAAGCTAACAATTGACCTTTTTTGGGTAAGTCTAATATAGGTGAAAGCGTTACGGATTCATATTTTTTTGGCAATAGGGTTGAATGCTCGGGCATAGAAAATAAATTTATCAGTTTGTGAGAGGCATTTTTTGCTTCAACTTTTGTCAAATTACCTGCCATTAACATTTCGAGCGTGATATTTTTAAAAAATTGTTTTTGAAAATATTCCAAATCTTTTGGCTGTATCTTTTCTAAATAAGCAATCTGGTCTTCTGTAGAAACTTTTCTTTTCAAAAGTAAGTACCCTAATTCCTGATTATAATTTTCGATAGGGCTACCAATTAATTTCGCTTTATATAATTTTAATAATGCTTCTTTTTGAATGGCAAAACGGTTTGGGTCTATCGTTAAATTTTTTAATGCCAAAATACTTTTTTCAATTATTTTTTCATAAATCGGTAAATCGCTATAACCGGTAATACCAATGCTCAAACCCGTTTCGAGTACCCCGTAATTTATTCCTGCGCCCGCCAAGGCTAATTCTACTCTTATTTTGGCGATTTCTTCCGAAACCAAACCGACCGCCAATCTGGCTAATAATATATTTTGAGGATTTTCATAAATATAAGGCGTATGCAGTGCCAGCCGAGTTTCTATTCTCGGCATATTAAATTCTGCTTCGGGCATATACCACACATAATGATTATACGCCGAATCGATCAGCTTAGGTTTTGCGTATTTGGGAAGGGGTTTTATCGTCAAATTACTGGGTAAAAATTGATTTGGTTTTGATAAGACAATCGGTTTCGTTAAGACACTTTCAGGTTGTTTCCAAAAATTCACCTGGTGTGGTGAAAAAGATTCAACATAATAAGGCACTTGGTAATAAGGCTCTATTTTATTCTGTTTTTCTCCAGGCATAAAGGCGAACAATACCATTTTTTCTGGTGTAAAATGATTTAGTAATGATTGAATGGCTTGTTTGGGCATCACGACTTTTGAGTCAAGATAAGCATAACTTAATATTTTTTCAGGCGGATAGTCATGCAAATTTTTTGCTAAATAATTTGATAAACTACTGGGCGAAGAATTTTCGACAAATTGAAAATTAACTTGATCAATTTTTTTGATTTCTTCATACAACCAATCTGGCAATTGGGATTGTTTTATCGCTTCAATATAAACATAACAAGCCTGAATAATGTCATCCACATGAGATAACCCCGCTTCGGTTAAACTAAAATTTAGCGCATATAATTCTTCCGTATTTGAAATTTCATAACGATTAGGCGACATGCCTAATATCCACCCTTTTTCCTTTAACTGATGGATAAGCCCATGTTCTGCTTGATTGGCAAATAGCACATCCAGATACATTAAAGGCTGTGTTTGATAATTTTTCTTTTGGTTTGGAATAGGAAAAGCCATATTAATAGAATAAAAAGGCTTACGAGGATGAATCACAATATTTTTTTGTGTTTCGATTCCCTCACGGAAGGCCAAAGAAGAAGAGGGTGACTCTAGAGGAGTGGAAACAGGTGCTTTTTTCTGTATGAGCGGAATATCGCTAAAATATTTTTTTGCCCAATTACTTAATATCTGCGTCGACTGCGGACCAACCAAAACCAAAACCATTTTATCTGCCGAGTAAAATTCATCGTAAAATGTCATAAAGCGTTTTCTCAGCTCAGCTGGGCTTCCTTCTTTATTTTTAGGCCACAAGCTGTCTACATTTCCTGCTGTAAACCGATGCATAGGATGAGCAGGATTTACAATGTCTTTTAAAACGTAATACCCTCGATAAAAATCATCCTCTTGATGCAATTGAAATTCAGAATCCACTGCTTTTATTTCTTTTTCTATATAGTTTATGTCAAATAAGGGGTGCACAAAATGATCGGAAAATCTGGCTAAACTTTCTTCAAAATACACCGGGTTAACATCATAGAAAAAAGTGGTTCTATCATTGGATGTCATGGCATTTCTGTCGCCACCATGATCACTAACAAAGGTATTGAAGCTACCAGGATGCGGATATTTTGTACTGCCCATAATAATCATATGTTCTAAAAAATGAGCGAGTCCAGGCTTATCTGTAGGCTCATCGAAGGAACCAGCTAATACGGCTAAGGTTGCTGCTGATTTTTGAGCAGATTTATCTGAGACAACCACAACATTTAATTTGTTGGGCAGCTGTAGATATTCATAAAGACGCGCATCATTGGGACTTTTTTCAATCACCACTTTTGCATAAACAGGTAACGCTAAACAACAAAATAATAAAATCAGTCTCACTATATTTTTCATGTTTCTTTCTTATTTTATGCTAGCTAACAAATGTGTCCGTATCGTTGCTTAAATTAAGCTGATTTTTAGTTTTTTCAAGCAACGCTCTATCTGATTTTATCCAGGTATTTTCTAAATTGGGGAGTTGAAAATAAAATTCAACCAAACTATCTAGCTTTGGATAAAGCGCTTCATAACTGGGCAAAGCTAATGAAACAGTGTATGTCTGTTCGTTTATTTGATTCAACATAAACACATACCAATTTTGAATGATCATCTGACGCATCCAATCTGAAGCCAATATTTTATATCCATTATGTTTTGCAACTATCTCATAAGTTAAAAGGCTTTGTTTAAACTTCAATTGCATGGCATTTTTTTCTGTTGGAGAAGCTTTTTCCCATTTTTGACTATAATTTGATAATTCGTTTCTTAGTGATGTCATCACAGGAGCGAGCAGATCACGCTTTAAAGCTAATTCTAAATCATTTTTTTGACGATATAAGGCCTGCTTAGAATGATAGACTCTCATTAATTTTGCCAACTTGGCTTTTTTTTCAAATTGTTCAAATTGATTTAAATATTGAAGATAGTCATAGGTAAAATTGACACGAGATATAATAGGCTCTCGATAACTTAAAGAGTTTTGTTCAGAGAGAAGGACATAGGGCGAGAGCCGTTTATTTTCTGCTGTGAGTAATTGATATTGTTTATATAAATCAAGAAAATAGTAAGTAAGCATACCAAGAAAGAGCGCCAATATAAAAATCATCACACTTTGGAGCCACCATTTGTGTGTTCTGCCTCTATAGGTGCGATGTAAAAAAATAAGCATATTAGTTAACTTTTTTATTTAATGCTAGGGCCTTAGAATTCTGTCAATAATATCATTAAATAAGACAAGACAAAGCTATAATCTGATTAAGTCTTTAGTAATGGGTGCCGTACGATATGATTATGTCTATTTTAAAAATTGGCTATTTTGTCATCGCCTGGGTTGATTTACTGTTTTTTTCGACTTTACTCTATCTACTAAGCTTTTTACCTAAAAAATACACTTGTGCTTGGTACCCTCAACTTTTTCAATATTGGTGCAAAATATTCGTCCGAGCATTGGGAATTGATTTAAAAGTACATCAACATTACCTTGGTAAGTTGCCTCAAAAATATATCCTCATTGGCAATCACCCTTCTGCGGCCGAAGATGTCTGCATGCCTGCCCTATTTAATGCTAAATTTTTAGCTAAAATTGAAGTCAAAGACTGGTGGATAGTAGGCAGAATTGGTCAAGCCGCCGGTACTTTATATGTAAAACGTGAAGAAAAATCCTCTAGACAAGAAGCGGCAGATACTTTGCTAAAAACTTTAGCAGATGGCCATAGCGTGGGAATTTACCCCGAAGGTGGTTGTAAAGGTCGACGAATATTTACCCCCTTTAGATATGGGGCTTTTGAAATCAGCATAAATAGCGGCGCACCTGTTTTACCGATATTTATCTATTATGAAGCACAAGATGATTTTGAATGGCAAAATCAACATTTGGTGCACAAACTTTGGATGATCGTCCGCGCCAAAAATCCTACCGCACATTATTTTGTGTTTGAACCCATTTACCCAGATAAATTTGAAACTAAAGAAGCCTTTTGTAACCATGTGCAAAATTTATATTTACAATGGCAAGAAAAATATTTAGTTTAATATCTATTAATTTTAACGAGACCATTAACCTGATCGAACGTTACTCTATTTTTTTCGAAGAAGGTTCGGCCAATTAACCCATAAGGATCACCTAGCTCGCAATTCACGGGGCCAAAAGTAATATGCGGTGATTTTATCAAAATACTATTCGATAAAATCACATCCCCAAAAAGTTGTGCAAAATATTTTTTATTTTCAAACCCTAAATAATCATAAGATAATAAATTTTCCCTGCCCTTGAATTTTAACATTTCAGGAATATTGCACGAATTAACATAAAAATACGAACCAAAGCCCGTATCTAAAATAAAATTTTGTTCTACCAGTTTGTTTAATTTGTTAAATTTTATTTTTGCCTTAATCACAGGAACATCTCGTTTTTCCAAATGAAGTAATTCGTTTTGAGGTGAATGCAGTAAATTGCCTCTTTCTAGATATATTTTTTCATTTTTGTAATCTAACGTTAAGAGCAAGCCATAAAAAGCATTTGCACTTAATACCCCATCTACTTTCAATTTTTTTAAATCTTGCACTTCATCTTCAAAGCCACTTGAAGCAAACACGCCATAATGTCTTATGACGACATCCCCTACTTCAATTTTATCCACTAAATAAATATGCTGAAAAGTATCGACCACTTGACTAGGCGTGATGGATCTCACTTTTTCAGTTTCTGCTTGCGGTAAATTTAATTTTTTAGCTAACGCAGCAGAAATCATCGATTGAGAAAACCCTGTATCAAACATAAAATTATAGGGACCATGCCCATTAATTTTTAATTTAATGATTGGGCTTAACAGACCATTATCACCAATAGGCGCATCAATCGTCGCTTTATGTTTAAGTTCATGAGAGGCAGGAATATAAGTTTCAGTGTCTTTCCGATAGGTAAACTTGGGCTCGTTAATATCAGCAAAAACGGTGCCACAAAAAAAGACAGAAATTAAAAAGGGTAAAAAATAGATTTGCTGGCGCATATACATAATAAATTCTCAGAATTTTTAGAGAGTATAGTATATGATTAAAATATTATTTAGGTGTACTTACAGCTAAAATTCAACCAGCTACTTAATAATTAACCTAATGGCTATCCCTATCATCACACAACCCATAATGCTATCTAATACTTGCCATGCGCGAGGGTTTTTAAATAAAGGCGTTAGTTTACTTGCGCCATAAGTTAAACTAAAAAACCAGGTAACCGAAGCCATTAGTGTACCCAGAATAAAAGACAGTCTTTCTGGAACAGGAAATTCAGCCCCTACCGTTCCTAATAATAAAAAAGTATCAATATAAGTATGCGGATTTAAAAAAGTGAAGCCGAGTAAAGCTAAAAAAGTCGCTCTTCTACTTTGCTGAATGGGATTTTCAAGAGATTCAACTAAAATATGTGGATGAAAAACACTCCAAAAAGAACGTAACCCATAATAAATTAAAAAAGCTGCCCCACCAAAACGCATTATATCCATAAATATAGGTGATTCCGTAATCAGGGCACCAATTCCTGTTACGCCCAGTACAATTAAAAAGGCATCAGAAATAGAACAAGTTAATGCTGTCATCAATAAATATTGACGTTTTAATCCTTGCTTTAAGACAAAAGCATTTTGTGCACCAATAGCCATGATCAGGCTAATGCCTAGAAAAAAACCTTCTAATAGGGTAGAAAAATCTATGTACATATTCATATTTAATTTTTTATATCTTATTTTTGTTTTTTAACTCATCTCTAATTTCAGTCAATAATTGCACTTCGGGTGAAGGAGGAGGAACTTCAGCCTCTTGTTTTTTCTGGAAGGACATTAATAATTTTACGACTAAAAATATCGCCGCTGCAATTAAAGTGAAATCAATAATGGTTTGCAAAAATACACCCCATTTAACCACAGCATGACCAATGATAAGCGTTTTACCTGAAATATCAATACCACCCAGTATAATACCCAGCAAAGGCATCACAATACCATCGACAAGTGATGCAATAATTTTACCAAAAGCGGTCCCAATCACCACAGCAACTGCTAAATCCACCACATTACCCCGCATAGCAAAAGCTTTAAATTCCGCTAATAAGCCCATATACACCCCTTCTTTTATTCCTATTTTGCTAACAAGCATGAGAGCGCTAAGAAGGGCAATAAGTTCGAGATAAATAGCTTAATCCTAGTGATTTAACTGTAAAGATCCTGTCTATTGCTATACTTTTTAAAGATATGCCCTTCAAAAAGAGTGTATATTCACATCAAGCAAACGACTAATTTTATGGGTTATTTTGAAAGAGCACATATGACAGAAGAAAACCAGGAGCATATTTCGTTCGAAAGATTAGATGAATTAATTGGAGTCACTAATCCAAAAGGATGGATGATATTAGTTGGTTTATTTTTTTTAATTTTCTCAGGTTTTTTTTGGCTGTTATACGGTAAAATTTATCAAAGAACCGTCGGAACCGGCATACTGCTGAATATAGAAGGCATTCAATCCATTACAGCAACCCTATCGGGCAGGATTATTAAATTTGACGCAAAATTGGGTGATCTCATCACAGAAGGCCAACCTGTTGTCTATGTCGACCCCCCTGTCAATGCCTCAGGTCAAGCTTCGGTTATTACTTCACTCCATGCCGGAAAGGTATTTGAATTAGACAAAGCAGTGGGTGATTATATTTTTCCAGGCACCACCCTAATGCGAATTGAATCCTCACATTTACCCAAAAACACATTACAAGGGATAATTTATATCTCTGCAGCTGAGAGCGAAAATGTAAAGCCAGGGATGAAAATTTCAATTGTTCCTCTTTCCATCAAACCAGAGGAATATGGTTCATTAATAGGCACCATTACTTATGTTTCATCTTATATATCGACAAAAAACAGTATGATGCGAATTTTGAATAACGAAGAATTAGTGAATCAACTTCTAAATAAAGGGCCACAACTGGAATTATACGTAAGTTTAACTCCTGATTCATCGACTGTCAGTCAATATAAATGGACTTCAGATAATGGTGCGCCGATAAAAATTCGTAGTGGAATGCTCTGTGAAGCCAAAATTACCAGTATAGCAAAAAGACCCATCTCATTTATTATGCCAAAAACAAAGGAATTGTTAGGAATAGAATAATGTATGTCAAAACACCGACAATACTTCAAATGGATGCCATTGAAAGCGGTGCCGTTTGCCTATCGATTATACTTGCTTATTATAAACGATTTGTTTCTGTCGACACATTGAGAACAGACTGCGGTATTTCAAGAGATGGCTGTAAACCTGAAGACATTATGCATGCCGCAAATAGATATGGTTTAGAAACCACACTGAATATCAAAAAAATAAATGAATTCACTGCGGTAACTTTTCCTGCTATTGCTTTTTGGCAATCACAATACTTTGTGGTTATTACAGGAATAAAGGATAACATTATCTATCTTAACGATCCCGCGTGTGGACATCGAATCATCTCTAAACATGCCTTTTCTAAAGAATATAGTAATCTCTTATTAGAATTTAAATTAACGCCCATATTTCAAAAAGGGGGAATGCCGCCTCGTGTTTTAAAACCATTGACGCATCAACTTTCTAAGTATATCGCTCCCCTCTCATTTGTTTTTTTTACGGGTTTAGGATTAACTTTATTGTCATTAGCCCCTCCTATTTTTAGTAAAATATTTGTAGATAATTATCTTATTGAACACACTACCCCTATTTTAAACATATTAATAATTGGAATTATTTTAACCGCTATATTAAGATTTTTTATTAGTTTATTAGAAAATTACTATTTGGTGTTGTTTGAAAATAAATTAACGATCCTCTCTTCAGAAAAATTGCTTTGGCATATTATGCGATTACCTTTAGAATTTTTTTCACAGCGATATTCCGGAGATATTACACACCGAATTGAGTTGGTGCGCGAAACATCTAAATTTATTGCCAGTATATTTACGCGATCCATATTACATGCCATATTAGTGATTATTTATTTTACTGTTTTGATCTATTTTGATTTTTCAATTGCTTTGATAGTGTTAACCGCTGCTTCTATCAACATGGCTATATTTTATTTAATTTCAAAACAAAAAAAAGAAAATAGTTTATTATTAAATGTAAATATCAGCAAATATTATTCTGAAGCATACAATATATTTAAAATCATAGAGACGATAAAAGCCTCTGGACGAGAACAAGAGGTATTTTCTAAAATTGTAGGCGCACAAACAAGAATAAGCAACACGCTTCATAAAATGACTGAAAATACCCAATTAATCAGCATATTGCCTATGGCCATTAATTCGTTGGCCTATATTTTAATTTTGCTAATTGGTGCACAAAAAATAATGGATGGCAGCATGACCATTGGATCTTTGGTTGCCATTCAAAGCATTGCATTAAGCTTAATGCTGCCTTTGAAAAATATATTAGATATTGTTGACCAAGTAGTCGAAATGACTGGTGCACTAGCAAGAATAGATGATATTTTAGATCGAAAAATCGACAGCAGATTAGATTTATCACATTTTTCTCAATCTTCTTTCTTGTTGCCTGAAAGCAAAGCCAAACTTTCAGGCTATATAGAAATCTCTGATTTGTGTTTCGGATACAACCCTATCGCTTTTCCTTTAATTAAAAATATGAATATTGTTATATACCCAGGAGAACATGTTGCCATTGTAGGGGCATCTGGCTCAGGGAAAACAACCTTACTTAAATTGATATCAAACTTACATCTGGCTTGGTCTGGCAGTATTTTAATCGATGGAAATAATATCAATACCATTAACAGATTAATATTAGCAAACTCTATCGCCGTTGTGCAGCAAGAAGGCATTTTATTTAATGACTCTCTGAAAAATAATCTCACTTTATGGGAAAATTCAGTTTCATATGAAACCATTGTTAAAGGCGCTAAAGATGCGTTTATACACGAAGAAATATCTTTGCGCAAAAATGGATATAACACAATGGTGTCTGAAAATGGTATCAATTTTAGTGGGGGAGAAAAACAGCGTATTGAAATTGCAAGAGCGCTGATTTCATATCCGAGTATTTTAATTTTAGATGAAGCAACCAGTGAGTTAGACATCAAGGTTGAAAGTCAGATTTTTGATAATATTCGAATGTTAGGCTGCACAACAATATTTATCGCACACAGACTCAATGCCATTCGAAATGCCGACAAAATTATTGTTTTAGAAGAGGGTAAGATTACTCAAATGGGTACGCACAATACACTTATATCCGTACCTGGACAATATTCAAACTTAATGAGTATGGGATAAATATGACACTCGATGCATTATTATCCCGCATAGGCGCTTTAGAACAATCAACCCCTGGTGGCCGATTTAATATTAATGATCTTGAGAAAATTTGGTATGTTAAGGAAGGTGCGGTTGATCTTTTCTTAATGGGGTCTTTTGCAAGCCAAAATGAAGTAACGAGCAATTTAAATCACTTTGTACGTATAAATAAAGGGCAAATTTTCGTTGGGATTAACCTTCCGAGAGAATGTGATTTTTTTCTCATGGGACGAGTTTGTGCAAAAACAGAAGTGATTAGTTTTTCTAAAAATCAATGTCTTTCACTTGATCTTAATAATCAAGAAGAAATAAGTGATTTGCTCGATCAGTTTATTATTGCGATAACAAAACCAAACATTCAACTCCCCTTTCCTAAATCTTATCAAGAATGCACCAAAGACGTTACTTTATATATAGAAAAAAAATCCATCATCTCTTCTCGAAAGAAAATTCAGTGGTGTTTATTAGATAAGAGTGAAAGCTATTTCATAGGAGATGAGGGATTATATTTTTCCCCTCGTATAGATTATTTTCCGATTACCCCTATCTCATGGTTTGAAATCAACGAAGACAGCTCAATTATAATTAAATTTACAATTGATTTATTACGAGCCGATCTCCTTTGGAAACAACTCAACAAATATTGTTCTATCATATTCAAACTCAAACTGATCCATATTGAGAATAGAGAATTATTTGAAGGCATTATCATCTATGATAAAGTGATTAATAATCGATTGGCGATCTACGAATCGGTAACACTTTTAAAAAAATGTTCTTCTTTTCAAGATGTTTCTTATTTACATTCTAATATAAGGCAAGAACCTCTTTCCATCGCTTGCACGCAAATCAGTGCCTATCAAAACGCCAATGCTTATATATTAGATAAAAATTACCTGATAAACACAAAGTTAAATCTAAATGAACAATTAAACTTTTCTAAAATATTTTATAGAAAAGTAGCCCTATCACCCAATTGGCATGAATATAACCACGGCCCTTTACTTGCTTTTGAAAAAAGCACAAACCGTCCTCTTGCCCTTTTACCAAATCAAAAAAATCAGTATGAATTTCAAAAAACATTGTATCATGGTCGCACAATAGTCGATCACGCTCATGAAAAAAGGTTTAAATACACCGCCTATTATTTATATGAACGATTTGAATCCTCGAGACTAAAACTAAGAGAAATTATTAAATCAAGCTTGAAAAAATCACCTCGTGATTTAAAAATGATAATTTTTTGTTGTCTCATGACTTCTCTACTCGGATTAGCCGTTCCCCTTTTGTCTCAATATATTTTTGACAACGTTATTTTAAACAATGATAAAAATCAACTTTTAACGATCATACTTGTTTTGATTATCAGTGTCATTTCAATAAGTACCTTTGAAATAACAAAAAGGGTGATTTTACTTAACATGGAAAGTCGAGTAGATGCTCAAATTCAATCTACTTTTTGGACCAGAATATTTATGCTGCCCATTTCCTTTTTTAAACAATACACTGCCGGAGAATTAGTATATAAAATAAGCAGTCTCACCCAGATCCGAATTGATTTATCTGGTACCACTTTTAGTTTCATTATCGATTCTTTTTTTGTTATTTTTAGTATTATCATTATGTTTTATTTTCAGCCAACTTTGGCTATTTTTACTTTAGGTGGAATCGCCCTATTTATGCTAATGATTTTTGCTCTAAATAAAAAAAGATTAGTATACGAAGAAAAAATTATTTTGCACAATGGAAAAGTTTTTGGCATGATTGCTGAATTTATTTCAGGTATCACTAAAATCAGGCTTGCGGGTGCTGAACATCATGCTATTTTAAATTGGTCAAGAGCCTTTTACCAACGTCAGAAAATATACAATAAAGCACTTAAACTTGTGATATCAATCAAATCTATCTCCGAAATTATGCCTCTCGTGATTACCGCTATAATGTATATCGGATTAAATATTTTTGACAATATTAAAAATGAATTTACCCCTGGAGTCTTTATTGGTTTTAATATCGCTTTAACACAAGTTATCATGACTGGTTTTAATCTATCAGAAGTTCTTGATAAAGTGATAAGGGTATTTCCCTTATACAAGAAAACAAAAGAATTTACAGAAACCATTCCAGAATTGAAAATCGGAAGCATTGATCCTGGTGAACTTCGAGGAGAAATTGAGTTAAGCAAAGTTTCTTTTAGCTATCAAGATCAAGATTTATTAGTATTAGATGATATCAATTTACATATTGAAAGTGGTGAATATATCGCGATTACAGGTAAATCTGGAGCCGGAAAATCTACCTTAATACGACTCTTGTTAGGTTTTGAAACACCTCAAAAAGGCAGTATCTATTTTGATAATAATGATTTAGGAACCCTAGATTTAGATTTATTAAGAAGGCAATTGGGCATAGTATTGCAGCATGATAAATTGTTGCCGGGTACTATTTTTGAGAATATTGCCGGAATAAGTTCTCTCACCCTTGAAGAAGCTTGGAAGGCAGCAGCGCAAGCCGGTATTGCAGATGAAATTTTGAACATGCCCATGCAAATGGATACCCTTATTAATATTGAAAATTTTGGATTGTCTGGCGGACAAAAACAAAGAATATTAATAGCCAGAGCCCTTGCAAAAAACCCCAAGATTATTATATTTGATGAAGCTTCTCGTTCACTAGACAATATTACACAAAAAATAGTTCTAGATACATTAGCCAAATTAAAAATCACGCGTATTATCATTACACATCGATTAGATAGTCTAATGTCGGTTGATAAAATTTATGTTGTTGATGATAACCAAATTAAAGAAACGGGTACTTATCAAGAATTATTGAATAAAAAAGGCCTATTTTTTGAAATGATATCCAGATAAAATTAACTCTCAATTTGACCTAAATTTGCCTGAATGACAGTGCCATTAACCACTGGATTCATCGCACAAAAGTACACTACCTCTGCAATTTCTTCTGGAAGGATAAGTCTATTCGCACCAACTTTAGATTTTAGTATCTTAATGGTTTCTAAATTTTTTGAATATTTTTTTAGCATAGGGGTGTCAGTAAAGCCCGGGTTAACACAAGCTGTATGAATAGGCAATGAAGTGAGATCTTGACAGGTTGCCCGCATTGCACCAACCACCGCATGTTTAATGGTCGTATAAGTGGCTGAGTTGGCTACTGCTTTTGTTGCTAATGTCGAGCCAATATAGATAATGGATGACTGCTCTGCCATCATGGGAATGATTATTTTATTTAACAACATAGGAGAGACTACCCCAATTTGTAAAGCTGACTGCAAATAATCAATATTGGGTTCTTGGATTGTGTCTGATGTATATATAAATGCATTATGCACCAAACAAATTCTATTTTTTTTGACTATTTTTTGAGAAAGCATTTTTCCTAATAATTTTACGGCTTTTTTATCACTGAGATCGATAGAAAGCTGATCAGCAGATGCTTCTGGACAATGCTGACGTGAGAGATTTAATACTTGCCAACCTTCTTGTCCGAACTTTCTCACAGCTGAAAGCCCTATTCCTTGACTACCACCCGTAATAATTAGCAACTTATTATTCATTTAAAAGCCTATGGGTAACTTCATGCTTTTGCCCTGCCGCAGAAGAAACCTTTACTTTAATTTCGGTAATTAATTTTTGTTCTGGTAAATCATGATCTTCGATGATCTGCTCAACAAACCAACGACACAATTCTTCGTTAGAAATATTTCTTAAAGGTAAAATCAATGTATCTTTTTTTAAAAAATACATTTTTTCTTTGTTGAATTCTATTAAATAATAGGGCTCTTCATCTTTTATATTCAAAAAAGGGGAGAACTGCGGCATTAAAGTATATTCATTAAGTTGCAAACACAAGTTTTTTATTTTTTCTCGGTAAATCGTATAATTGACACTCATGCCATCATTTTTTACGCTTGACGTTAATTCTAAGCAAACATAAAAATTGTGTCCATGAAGACGCTCACGTTGTGTGGCTGAAAAAATAGTAAAATGCGCTGCTGAAAACTTTAAATCTTCTCTGTCTATCACCACAACAGCCAAACTCGATATCTCATTTTTCATAATTATTCTTCATCAACATCAAAAACTCATTGCGCGTTTTTGAATTACTACGAAATTTACCTAACATTTCTGATGTGCTCATGATACTGGATTGTTTTTGAACTCCGCGCATCATCATACACATATGTTTTGCTTCTATAATGACACCGACGCCATCGGGCTCAATGACTTCATTGATACACTCGGCTATTTGTTTGGTTAAATTTTCTTGTATTTGCATTCTATGTGAATAAAAATCGACGATTCTCGCAATTTTTGAAATCCCTATTACTTTTCCTTTGGGCAAATAGCCAATATGGGCTGTCCCAAAAAATGGCAGTAAATGATGTTCACACAAAGAATAAAATTCAATATTTTTTAATATAACGATACCATCATTTTTACTTTCAAAAATGGCATTATGAATAATATCATTAAGATTTTGAGTATAGCCCCTAGTCAAATACTGCATTGCTTTTGCCGCTCGAGCGGGGGTGTCCCTCAAGCCTTCTCGGTTTGGATCCTCTCCCAGAAATGAAATCATCTTAGTGAATAGATTTTCCAAGGTTTCCTCCGGGTAAAGTCTGGCACATCGGTTTGTTCTATTAATATATCGGAATATTTGTAAAAGTTTCTACTGGGAATTTAAGCAGCCACGTATTGCACTTTAAACAGCAATTTTTAACTAGAAAAATTTTATTTCCCAATTATAATAAAAAAGCCCGTTATCACACGAGCTTTTTCATGTAGAAAATACTAAGACTAAGACAGCTTTTTAATTTCTGCTTTAAGTTTCTGAATATTTGTTTCATTCTCTACTTGTTTTAACTGTGTTTTAATTTCTGGTGTTATTTCATTTGGATATTTTTGTAAATAAAATATTGCCACCAATGCACGTCCGGGTTGTTTGTCATGATTGCCTAACCATTCTTCCACCGTAAAAAAATCAAACAACGCAATAACTTTTAAAGAAGGAATTAATTTCATGATGGCCTGAGCATGCTCATCAATTTTCTTATCAGTACTAGCAGTTGGCTTTTCTTGTAGTAATTTATTTAACACCACAATATTATTAATGGTTGCCCCTACTGTCCCTTTTCTCGCTTGCCCTTTCTCACCCGTGTAAGGATTAACTATTTCACCCGAATCTACGCCCGCAGGCAATAATTTTTCTGGGGTTATCGCCCCTTCAGCAAAAGTAATACTCGCTGTGCTTATTAAAAGAACGAACAAAACAGAGATATATTTAAACATAAGATCACCTTTATTAAGCGCTATATAATGAAAGAGCTGAAGTTGCCCGACTGGAAAATATAACATATAGACGGGTATTAATAAAGCCACAGAAGTTAGGTGCCTTGTTTTTTTTATTCTTTTTTAGCTCCCGTTTCGCTACTTTGCAACTCCACAGGGGTAGGTATCAAATACCTTTTGCGAGACCATAATTAGGTAATTCGCTACATTTGTTTGGTGCTTGGCCAGGAAATTTGAACTTTATCTTACATGCTTTAGTCCATTATTAGTAGGACTTAATTTAAGGTGTAGTTATGAGTATTGAAAATGAATGGAAAAAAGCTGTTCAGGATAATTCAGTTTGGTCTTTGTTAATAAAAAATGGTTCGGATATCCTGCCTCAAGAAGCGTTGTCGAATGATACATTTAAAAAATATGTCGATATTTATGATGCTTATTCAAAAGCTAAAAATAATGGCGACTATTCAGATTTTTTGGCCCATGGTAATGGGACTCAAGAACACAGTCTGGTAAATAGTATTGAACTAGAAGATGCGTTACGTCAAGCATTACGCAATTATTCGAATCTATTCGCTTTACAAAAAATATCCATGTTGGAGTTAGTATCTGACGAAAAATTGAGAAACAACTTCACCGAAGAACAAATCCTGTTTGAAATCAAAAGAAGAATCCCCCAAAACAATGCGACCGCATTAATACAAGCGCCTTTAAATATTTCTCAAGATACTCAAAACCTGATGAAAGTGGCGGCCGATTTATTAAACGATCAAATTTCAGACGTCAAAATAGAAAATGATAAATATATTTTATATTATAAAAATGGCGAGACATTTGATTTATCTGAATGCATCGCAAATGCCAATTTATCTCATGTTAGTTTTTCTGATGCTGACTTACACAAAAAATTTGTGGATTTTGCTTATCGAGAAGGACTTAACCACATTCATCCTGATTCTGAGCTTATTAGAGGTGATCAGAAGGCTAATCCTGAGTACTTTAGAAAATTAGACCCTGATAATACGAAATTGTCCCACCTGAGTGATGCAGAAATAGCGGGAATAAATATCTATACCACATATTCTGAAGAAATGAACGATTTTTTAGAGGGTAAAATGCAGTTTGGTAATATTGAGAAATTAAAAGAAGTCGTTCTAAGCTCTCTATTTTGTGCCGCGGGTTTAAATAAAACGCCTGTTGAAAACTATCATACAACCTATAGAGGCTCATCAAGCACAGGAGCAAGTCTAGAAGAGAAGAAAAGATTAGCCATCACTGGTGAACTTTATTATGAAAAAGGATTTACAAGCACCTCTTTTGGAACCGCCATGGAAGACTGGATTAAGTCTTCCGCCTTAATTTTCACAGGTGGCATTCTAGGTCAAAATATTAGTCTAATTTCTTGTTATCCTAAAGAGAAAGAAATATTAATCCTCCCCACTCAAATCCAATATTTGGGTTCCTATGAAGAAGAGGGAATAACTTATTTTCTAGCAAAATCCGTTAGAACCATATCGGGTTTAACACCTGAATTTCAGGGTCAAAAAAACGTGTCCCAGGATAAGAACTTGAATGAAACTGAATTGAAAAACGAATCTGTGGAAAAATCATCGAGCCTAATTTTCTCTAACTTGGAAAATTCAGATCCCAATCATGAACCAGATGATAAGACTAAAAAAGAATTTGTTACACAGCAATTACCGCAAGATATTAAATATCCAAAAAGCAAACGTTAATATGTGTATTACAATTGTAGATGAGGTTTTTTATGCCTAAAAAAGTAAAAGAGTATATCCAACATGATATAGGCACTTTTACACCAGTACAAGTTGATATCCCAAATCATTTAAAACAGCAGCTTACGCCTGAACAACTTCTTCAGCTCGAACGCAGCTGTTTGACGGATTATGCACAATCTAAAATAACAATGGAACAATCTATTGCAGATGTAGCAGTAAAAGATAAAGAAGTATTGGCGTTTGCCAATGCGTTGGCGAAACGCATTATTACTGTGATGGATATTTGCATTGAACAAGGCATTGAAGTGAATGGCGTAAATGCTATCCCCCCCGATCCCCATAAGCTAAAGACCATATTAGGGTTCGAACCCACTATTTTACCCCCTGATTTTTATACCTCTTTGAAAAAAAATGAATTGTTAACAAAAATAGTAAATGAAAAACTTGGGAAAAAAAAAGAAGGTATTGAAGAAGGAAATGTGAGTGCGGCTGGATTTGTTGGGTTAAGTCCCATGTCATTAAGACACTCGGCTCAAGAAGGTAATATTCGAGAAGCAATGTTAATTCCGTATAAAACAGCTTTTGGCTTTTTTAGTGATTTTTTAGATAATCCAGAATATGTAAAAACAATAAATACAAAATTAGAAGAAAAAAAGATTGATTGGAGATTAAGTGAAGAAGTTATAAACAATATTAAAGAAGAACTTGCAAAGTTGCCCCAACCCGATCCCGCAAACCCAGCAAAAAAGCGACAATTACTTCAGTATGGCGCTTATGCATCTAATCGAGGCATGCGTGAAACTTTATCAAAAGAGTCAAGAGCTGCGTTTATTAAATCAAATCCTAAAATAAACGATGAGGCTTTAAGAGTACCGCTTAGTAACAGGGAGAAATTTGCCTATGCTAAAAATACTGATATTAACCGTTCGGAGTCGCAGGTTAAATGGGAGTCAGGAAAATCGTGGTTTGAGATGGGTAAAAATCCCGCAGATCCTGTCGCAATAAGTGCCGCAGCAACCAGAGAACCCTTAATAGCCGGCATTTCAGGTACCACAGATCAAGTTTTGACATTGGCGTATTGCTTAGGTTTTTTTGATGATAAGGCTAAAAAAACACAAAACATGGAAACTTGTCGTTTGGCTTGCTTGGGATGGATGATTGATGCAGGGGATCACACTTTCCATGAAATTTGCTCTTCCTCTAAAAGTTTAGGTATGAATTATACACCTGCTCCTGATTCCTATAAGCAAATTAAAACACAGGATAAGGGTAAATTTGAGGTGGCGCTTAAGGAAGCTCAAAAAAGACGCGGATATAAAATGCCCGATGCCTATCTAACCCAAGAAGCTGTTTTACAAAAAGCAATTGAATTAAAGATGGTACATCCTGAAACACTTTTTATCTTTCACCAACCGGCAAGTACTCCAGCATCACCAGAAATACAAACAAAAAATAAAGTGAAGCCTAAATCAAGGCCCTGATCTGAGCCCACACTCCGTAATTACTTTTCGCCGCTACCGCTTATCCGCTATACCCCCGTTCCCTCGCTACGCGACCTCTACAGGGGGCCATTTACTCCTTGTAATCGATATGCAAAGCATCATGCCTGCCATTCATTTTTTAATATTTTATATTTTCGCTGAATGGCATCATATCGTTCAAAGCTATTTGTATGTTTCATACCGATTTTTTCTAGCAGTAGGCACGATCTTAAATTAGCCTCTTGCGTGATAGCAATCACTGTTTCTAAGTTAAGCATTTTAAAACAGTAATCGATAGTAGTAATGACAGACTCTTGAGCAAAGCCTTTTCCCCAAAATTGAGGAAAAAACATATACGATATTTCAATATCTTCTTCCTCAGAATGATGAGGGCCACAAATACCGATTATTTCTTTATTATTTTTTTCTATCACCGCAAAAAAACCAAATTGATACTCGTCCCAATGTTGTTGTATTGCCGTGATTTTTTCATTGATAGCATTATCAAAGACAATGCCTCCTAAAAATGCACGCACCAATTCATCTTTCCAGAGATTACTTATAATCAAAACATCTGTTTCAGTCGGGCGGCGAAATAATAGCCGGGGTGTTTCAATCTGTATGATAATTTACCTCCCTGGCATTTTAGAAGCAAGAATTTCAATCATATTACCATCAGGGTCATAAAAAAAAGCTTGCCATATTTCAATATTGTCACGAAAAGACTGTTCTTCAATGACTTCAAATTTCGATAAAGATAATTTATCTACCATTTCACGATATTCTGACATATGCACATTGATAGAAAAATGCGCTTGAACGGTTTTATTTTTTGGATGAAACGGTGGCCTGGGCATATTTGGCATGAGCATAAGATGTAATTCGTGCTCTCCCAGCTGATACCAAATACCTTGTATCTCAAAAACAGGCCGTTCAATTTCTTCTAAATCCAATACATTTCCATAAAATACTCTGGCTTTATCTAAATCTGAAATTAACAAGCCAATATGATTTATTTTACCCGATTTTTTTATCATTTTTTATTCACAAACCAACTTTCTAATGCATATAACGGAATTTCGACTAGCTTATCTTGTTTTAAAAATGAGCCTTCTGATATTTTTAAACCATATTTTGAATTTGGATGGCTATCTAAAAAAATTTTTAAGCTTTTCATACTACCCTTTTGCGAAGATTTTACTTCAACAGGCACGATTTCACCCTCTTTCATCACAACAAAATCTATTTCTGCATTACTGTTTTTTGCTTCACGATGCCAATAATATAATTCATACTCTTTATGAAAATCTGAGTAGGCTATTAATTCTTGTGCCACTAATTGCTCGGCAATTTCACCTTTATTTGATAATTGCAGAGGGTTTAACAACCACTGCCTGATATCTAACCCCAATATTCGTTGAGCAAGCCCAATATCAAAATAAAATACTTTAAATTTTTTATCGTTATACTCAGCTCCTAAAGGAGGATGCTGTGCTGAAGTATGAAAACAACGCTTCGCAATACCCGCGACTTCTAATAATAATAAAGCATTCTTAATCACTTCAGATCGACTATCACTATCGACATTAGAATAAACAAATTTGTTTCCACACATAAAAGGGATTTTTTCAAACACTTTAGTGACATGTGGTATTTCATGTGCTTTAGTATATCGATGAAAATCAATTTGATACGATTGAATGATTTCATCTTGTATTTTTTGGCAAATAACCGGATCCCTGTCATTTATCCAGGCATCAATCACTGCTGGCATACCCCCCAACCACATGTAGTTTTTTAAATGATCGAGCACCTGCTCATGAATCACCGGATCATTTTCTTTTGTCATGATAAAATCACGCAGAGTTTGATAGCCTAAAGCCGTAAGATATTCAGAAAATGACAAGGGGTAAAGCTGCATAAATTGCACGCGCCCGACAGGGATGCCTAATTTATTCAAGACAAAATCAAGTAAAGATCCTGCCGCAATAATGTGCAATTCGGGAAGCTCTTCTTTAAAATACCGTAATGATTGTATTGCGCCTTCGCAAAATTGAATTTCATCAAAAAAAAGGAGTGTATTACCAGGTTCAATTTTAGTATTTGCTTGAATAGATAATTTATCTAAAATAGTGTTTATATTTAAATCACCCGAAAAATATTGATGTATTAATTTATTTTTTTCAAAATTAATCACAACATATTTATCGAATTCTTTACCAAACTCCTCTACCAACCAAGATTTACCGACTTGTCGACACCCTCTCAAAATTAAAGGTTTACGATAAGGATCATGACGCCAGTTTTTTAAATCATTGAGCCTATCACGCTTCATGCTAACCTTCAGGGCCTATTTGTCATTATATGTTATCTAACTATACCCATAATATAACACCAAGAATGTAAAAATACCATTGGAATTTATCGTTCATCTTGTATAAATCCAAGGTTTTTTTGACGGTCAAATTATAACCTATTGTTTTTAAAGGGTTTTTTAAATCGGTGTCTCAATAATCTGTATTATAATTTCTCTCATTCTCACGGTAGCGAGAACAGTCAATAGCCCCTATGGAGTCGCGTAGCGACGGAACGGGGGGAGCATCAAATAACAGAACAAGCCGTGGTAACGGCGTAACGTTTATTTTATTTCAATGCCGCGCCATAAACAGCAAATTTTTGCTTTGTTTGATAAGCCCAATACCGATCGCCATAGGACCAATGCCAATATTCTGTAGGGTAATTTACAAAACCAACGTCTTGTAATGCTTTACCCATCATTTTACGATAATTTTTTGCTTGCTCAGAAATCACCGTAGAATTTGTTTGACAATATTCGCCGGTAATATCTTTATACGTATCATCTAAATGAATACCCATATCGACCATTTTTCCGGTTTTATCGATAAGATAAACATCAATGGCCGCGCCCGTTGAATGAGGCGGAACATTTTTAGAGCCATCTATATTTATCACGGGAGAAACAAACTTTGTGGATTCTGTGAATATTTCTTCGTGGGTCTTTTTGGGGTCGGCTTTACGTAAAATATCATAACGCTCTTGAAAAATATTTTGCTGTAATTCAAGGCTGCGCGCGCCTTCATACAAACAAAATTTAAGACCATCGGGTAAAGTTGATTGCGCTTTAAGCAATTTTTCATAAACTGTTTTGCGCATTTTAGTATAATCTTTATTATCTGGAACCAGCGGCGCTGGCCCATACGCTATTTCTTTTTGATTAGCCAAATCTATCAATGACTCATTATTTTCATGAATCGGAATAGCCAGCACAGCAGGATCGGCTATCAATACAATTTTTTGTTCTGCATTGCAATTAAAGCTCATAAGAAAACCCAGTAGTAATAAAAATTTTTTCATGTTTTTTGTTCCTAGCCAAAACATATTATTAATCATAATATATTATTAAACTAAAAATTTAAACACTTTTAAATTTAACTTTTACTATGAATATTATCGCCTTCTTTCTTGAGCATCTGACCCTTTGTGGGATTTTCTTGTTGCTAGCACTTTTGCTGGCACACGTGCTGCCACCTTTCTTGAAACTGTCACTTGTATTGGTTCAAAGACATCTAGCCCCTTATGATCGATAAGTTGAAGTAAGCGAGCGGAGGCTCCCCCTGGTTTTCTTTCGCCTTTTTCCCATTGCTTAACAGCCGCAGCAGTTACATTTAAGTATGAAGCAAATACAGGCTGGCTTACGTGAGTTTTTGCTCGTATTCTCTTAACATCATCTTTTGACATTTCCTTGGTAGGCTCTAAGCAATGCGCATCGAATTTACGCATAGTCGTTTCATCCATAAGGCCAGCTTCGTAAAAATCTTTTGCTGTTTCATGAATATTTTCTAAAATACGCTTACGCATTATTGCACCTCAAATAATATGCCAACTTTAATCGCATGCTGAATAGCTTTATTGTGCGAGTAGCGTTCGGAATCCTCCGCTTTTTCCTTTAGTCGAACTTGCAATCCTTTTTTTAGCTGTACTTTTGCTGCCCACCGATTAAAAACCTTTATTTTGAATATTCTCAATTCCATGGTTCCGCTAAGCTATAACAAAGTATAGTACAATGTATCATACTTTCAATTGTCTTAATCGCCCCCTATGGAATACGGGGTATTCAACGTTTTTACTTTGAAAATAAAAAGCCCGTCGTGACACGGGCTTTAGAGGTTGGTATGCAACAAGATAGTACTAGAACGGAATCTCATCATCCATTTGCGTCGCAAAATCTGGCGTCATGGTTGCGGCTTGAGCAGGGGATTGCATCGGGCGACTGTTGTTGCTCGGTGCACTGCTGCTATATTCTTGCGAATAGCTTTCAACTGGTGGGAAGTTTCCAGCAGAAGAACCAGGAGCCCCCGTGCCTTTGCTATCGAGCATTTGTAATTCGTTTGCCACAATTTCAGTGGTGTATTTGTCTTGACCATTGGCATCTTGCCATTTGCGCGTACGCAAACTGCCTTCAAGATACACTTTTGCGCCTTTACGTAAATATTGACCTGCAATTTCACCTAAGCGATTAAATAAAACAATGCGATGCCATTCGGTGCGCTCTTGCGTTTGACCCGTTTGTTTATCTTTCCAAGATTCTGATGTTGCCACCGAAATATTGGCCACTGCGCCCCCACTTGGTAAATAACGTACTTCGGGATCATTACCCAAATTCCCAACGATAATTACCTTGTTTACCCCTCTAGCCATAACGTGCTCCTTTTTTGATAAAATGAAAAAACCGTGATAAGCAGCCAAATGCTGCCTAATCCTAACACAAAAAATACCATACTCATTTCTGTGAAATGTTGCTTAAAGATGCCGCCAACCGCACCCCCAAAAAATATACCTAAAAATTGTGAAGTGGAATACACCCCTAACGCCATCCCTTTTTGATTAAGGGGCACAAATCGAGATAAATAAGACGGCATAAAAGCTTCTAAAAAATTAAACGCCGAAAAAAATAAAATCATGCCAATAAATAGGCCAACGACACTATGTTCGTATAATCCTAAAGGCAACAGTAAATAGGCCAGTGCAATACTTAAGGTGCCAATCGCTATTTGCATCAATCGTTTGGTTAAAGCCAGATTCTGCTTGCCGGTTTTTCGGGCTAAGGGAAACACCACCAAAAACGACACCGCAAATGCAGGCAAATATACGTACCAGGTTTGACTCGCTGTAATACCTGCCGTGGTCACAACACATTCGGGTATGAACAAAAAGCTTGCAGTAAATAACATATGTAAGGCAAATACCCCGAAAGCAAAGCCCGATATACTTTTTAACATACCCCAGGTTGAAGCTGAAGATTTTAATAAATGATTCAGCGATTTAATTCGGGTGTACTGTTCACTCTCTTTAGGTTCTTCTAATTTTTTCACCCAACCAAAAGCTAGGAAGCCTAACCCTGTCGTGAGTAAAAATAGGCCACTTAACCCAATATAAGCATCTAGTACCGGGCCTAAAATAAAGGCTAAGCCAAATGACGCCCCTATGGTCATCCCCACTATGGCCATGGCTTGCGTTCTGACTTCATCGCGCGTGGTATCCGATAACCAGGCGAGCAACACCGCGCCGATTGCGCCAGTGCCTTGAACGGCTCGAGCCAAGATTAATCCCCAAATGGTGGTGGAGAAGGCCGCCATCAAACTGCCTAGGGTAAATAAAGCCAAGCCAATTAAAATTAAGGTTTTTCGGCCAAATTTATCAGAAAGCCAACCAAATAATGTTTGGCAAAACGCCTGAGCCAAACCATAAATACCCACAGCCCACCCTATTAAAGCAGGCGTGGCACCCGGTATGGTTTCGGTATAAAAGCCGATAATAGGCAAAATCATAAATAACCCGAGCATCCTTAACCCAAAAACCAGGGCAATGCTAAAGGCCATTTTACGTTCAATTGAATTCATTTTTACGAATCACTAAGCTTACTGGATTTCATTACTGATCTATTTCACGTATATTAACAAGTTTAAGTTCTTACAACAAAACTCATCACTATACATATATTACAGGCAAGATAAACTCATTATGGACAAAATCGATATTCGGGGTGCACGTACACATAACCTTAAAAATATCAGCCTAATCTTACCTAGAAATAAGCTAATTGTGATCACTGGCTTATCTGGTTCGGGAAAATCCTCTCTGGCTTTCGATACTTTGTACGCCGAGGGACAGCGCCGATATGTAGAATCACTTTCATCGTATGCGCGTCAATTTTTGTCTTTAATGGAAAAACCCGATGTGGATCACATCGAAGGGCTATCCCCTGCTATTTCCATTGAGCAAAAAACCACTTCGCATAATCCGCGCTCTACCGTGGGCACAGTAACTGAGCTATATGATTACTTACGATTATTATTTGCCAGAGCCGGTGAGCCTAGATGCCCTACCCATGATATGCCCTTAGAAGCCCAAACTATTTCTCAAATGATTGAGCATATTTTTTCTCTGGGTGAAGGCAGCAAAATATTATTATTAGCCCCCGTGATTCGAGACCGCAAAGGCGAGCAATTGGGTTTATTAGAAACCCTGCGCAACCAAGGGTATGTGCGCGTCAGAATAGATGGTGAATTATATGAACTCGATAACACCCCAAAATTAGATGCTAAACGCAAACATACCATTGAAGTGGTGGTCGATAGAATAGTGATTCGACAAGATATCCGTGGCCGATTAGCCGATTCCTTAGAAACCGCAACCAAATTAAGCGATGGCTTAGTTTTAATTGTTCCTGTGTCTGACGACAAAAAAGCCAAAGTCAAAGAACTGATGTTTTCCGCAAAATTTGCGTGCACAGAATGTGGCTATAACTTAACCGAACTTGAACCTAAAATCTTTTCTTTTAATAACCCGGCAGGCGCTTGCCCCGAATGCGATGGCCTAGGGTCTAAACAAGTGTTTTCGGTAGACCGAATTGTTGACAAAAATTTAAGTATTTCTCATGGCGCCATCAGAGGATGGGACCGGCGTAATTTTTATTATTACAGCATGCTTACTTCTCTGGCCAAACATTACAAATTTAATATAGACGCTGAATTTAAAACACTGCCCAAAACAATACAACAAGTCATTTTATACGGCAGTGAAGACGTGATCACTTTTAAATATACCAATGACAAGGGTGAGACGCGCACCAAAAAAGATGTTTTTGAAGGCGTGGTGAACAATTTAGAAAGACGCTATCTTGAAACCGAATCGGATTTTATCAGGGTGGAACTCGCTAAGTATCTCGCCCATCTCCCCTGCCCTGCTTGTGAAGGATCTCGTTTAAGAAAAGAAGCGCGATTTGTTTTTATTGGCAAAAAAACGCTCCCTGAATTATGCCAATATGCCATCAGTGATATCCTGGGCTTTTTCCAAAAACTAAATTTAAAAGGCGTCAAAGCGCAAATTGCCGAAAAAATTCTCAAAGAAATTTGCCAACGTTTACAATTTTTAATGGACGTAGGCCTCGATTATTTAAGCCTTGATAGAACTGCCGAAACCTTATCAGGCGGTGAAGCCCAACGTATTCGTTTGGCCAGCCAAATCGGCGCAGGCTTAGTTGGCGTGATGTATATTTTAGATGAGCCTTCAATAGGTTTGCATCAGCGCGATAATGAACGTTTGTTAAAAACCTTAAAACATTTGCGCGACATTGGTAACACGGTGATTGTGGTAGAACACGATGAAGATGCGATTATGCAAGCCGATCATGTCGTAGATATTGGGCCAGGTGCAGGCGCGCATGGCGGACAAATTATTGCAGAAGGCACACCTCAGCAAATTTTGGACCACCCCAAATCGCTCACCGGTAAATATTTATCTCAAAAACTACGCATTGAAATCCCTAAAAACCGTACGCCTGTTGACCCTAAAAAAGTCATTAAATTAATGGGCGCCACTGGCAATAATTTAAAAAACCTCACCATTGATTTCCCTATTGGTTTATTTACGTGCATCACTGGCGTATCGGGTTCGGGTAAATCAACTTTAATTAATGATACGCTCTACCCTATTGCGGCCATTGAACTGAATCGAGCTGAAATTCTTAGGCCTTATCCTCATAAAGATATTAAGGGCTTAGATCAGTTAGATAAAGTCGTGGGCATCGACCAGAGCCCCATCGGCCGCACGCCTCGCTCTAATGCAGCGACTTATACAGGATTGTTTAGTCATATACGCGATATATTTTCTGCTACTACAGAAGCGCGAACACGTGGCTATAAAGTCGGTCGCTTTAGCTTTAATGTTAAAGGCGGTAGATGCGAAGCTTGCCAAGGTGACGGTTTAATTAAAGTCGAAATGCATTTTCTGGCTGATGTGTATGTCACTTGTGATGTCTGCAAAGGCAAACGTTATAATGACGAAACCCTGCAAGTACATTATAAAGGCAAAAATATTCACGAAATCTTATCGATGACCGTTGAAGAAGCCACCCCGTTTTTCTCAGCTATTCCGCCCATTGCGCGAAAACTGAAAACATTATTAGATGTGGGATTAGGTTATTTGCAAATTGGCCAAAGTGCGACAACGTTATCAGGGGGTGAAGCCCAACGGATTAAATTATCTAAAGAGCTCTCTAGGCGTGATACTGGTCAAACTTTATATATATTAGACGAACCTACTACTGGATTACATTTTCATGATGTAAAACAATTACTCGATGTCTTGCATCATCTAAAAGAGCGCGGAAATACGATTATCGTGATTGAACATAATCTCGATGTAATTAAAACCGCCGATTGGGTAATTGATTTAGGGCCGGAAGGCGGCCACAAAGGTGGTAAGTGTCTTGTTGCAGGAACCCCTGAAACCGTTGCAGCGCATGCTGATTCTTATACGGGTCAATTTTTAGCACCCTTATTAAAATAATAAATATAGTAGAATAAAAATATAAATGAAAAAAATAGAAAAATCAGAAGTTTATTTTATCTCAGGGGGCTTAAGCTTGCTTACTGCAAGCACCTATGGAACACTCTCAGCCTTTACTCTAATTGCAGGCTATTATGCCATTAAAAACTTAAAACCAGCCACTCAAGAAGAGGAAGAAGCCTATTTTATGAATCAAATGATGAATTCGTGGAATATTTACGCGATACATTCATTTGACCCTCTAGATATCACCTTTATGACTTTAGGGAATAATTAGAGGGGCAATATAAAAAGTAATTGTCTTTTACTTGCAAGTTAAAAAGCTAGCATTACAAAAATAGGATTTAAGAAAAAGATAACTACTCACCCCTACGTGCCACGAGTTGTTCGCGGCATCCAGAGAGTATACCACCTATATGAATACTGGATACCGCGCATTATTAATTAAAGTTTAAAACCTTCTTTTTAGGGTTTTCTGCATCTAACGCATCTTCTGCCTTTCTTTTATTGCTATTAAAAGTAGGAGAGATAAAAGTTAAAGGCCCATTTTTGACTATTGCATCACAAATTTTATAAGCATCTCGCCACGCTTGATATAACTTCCAAGTTTCTTTTGCTGGCATGCATTTTTTAGTCAGATCAGGATTTATTTCTATTGCAGAATAAAAGGAAGCAATTAATCCTATTAAATCTCTAGGTAACGCGCAAAAAATATTTTTTTCATTTATATCTAATGCTAGTGGTCCTAATGTTTTAAACACATTCATACGATGTTCAATAACAATTTTTTTGAAACTATCAAAATATTCTTGTATAGGCAGATCTGGATGAAGTTTCATTTCATTTTGTAACTGTTCTTCCGTCATTAAACTAAACAACAAGTTCATCATTTCTGTTTTAATAGTAAATTTTGCTTTAACAATGACAGGATTGGGTTTACGAAGTTTTTTTTCCAAAATACAAAAAATCTGACGAACTTGCAATTCCGAAATAAATTGACAAATCCCTTTAATAGCACAACTTAAAGCAGAGGAATGCTTACTGTTTACTGCCCACAAACTAGCACCTGCTTCAATTAATATCTGTGCCCCTTCGAAATTATCATTTATAATGGTCCACATCAGCGCGGTGCAGCCTTTATACTCATCTGCGGCATCAAGATTAGGACCTGCTTCAATCAATATGCGCATCAACTCTGTCTGATTGTTTTTGGCAGCCACTATCAGTGGGGTGTTACCAACAATGGTTTTACAATCTAAATTAACCCCTAACTGAATTAAAGCACGAACCGCTTTGCTGCAGCAGGCTAACGACTGAAAACCTTCAATAGCCGCATTCAATACATCCAACAATTCTTGCTCATTTTGCTTTTGCGAAAATTTCTTGAAATGATTAACAAAATCTTCCTGGCTAAAGTTATTGAAATCAAAATCACTCGAATCTGAATCTATAGAATCCACAACAATACCCTCAAAAAAACAGTAAAACAACAGCGCGTAGTTTACCAATTAAGCACTCCTTTACAAGGTGTTTTCTGATTAAACAGGCTTTTTATCAGACTTAAGGCCTGTTGAGATGAAATACACGGATCATGCCCTATTTAAAGCAAATAATTAAAAGTAAAGTTTTCTTGAATAATGGTAGCAATAGAGGTAGGTCATGGAAAGCTTTTCTTGAAAAACCGCTTGGTAATCCACCTTGTTTTATCTCCTCTTACATACCACTGGTCGTATAATAGTACCGCTCTATGACTGAAAAGGTTAGAATTATGGCTTTAATTTTAAGCCATTTTTTAGGAGTACTTTTAATGACCGACTATACTTCCACTGTTAACGAGATCAAGAACCCTCTTCAAACTTCCACGCTCTTTCAAGTTTTCAATGATCTTAGGAGGGTTATAGTCAGTTACATTCCTTTACCTTGGGCTGAGCAACAAAAAGAAATTGATTATTTAACAGAACATCATCCCAATTTGATGGCAAAACCAGAATATGCGAAGGCTTTTCTGGAGAGCTCAAAAGAATCGCTAGAATCATTTGAAAAGAGAGAGCAGATTTTAGATGAGATTAATTGCGAAATTATTAAAACAAGAATTGATCTCAAGAGCATTAATTTATTTTTAAACAAAGCCGGCATCACTCGCCTTCCTGTTACTCTTTTTCAAGAAGAGGGTTATGTTGAATTTTGGAGGAAGTTAACCTATTTAGATTGTAGCAATAACCAAGTTACTGTGCTGAACCTACAAGAGCTAATGTCGCTTGTTACGTTAGATTGCAGCGACAATAAACTTACCTCATTGAATCTGCAAGGGCTGATGGCGCTTAAATACTTAGATTGCTGCAAAAACCAACTTAAGGTCTTAACCCTACAAGGACTAACAGCGCTCCAATATTTGGACTGCCGCAGCAACCAAATCACTGAGTTGAATCTGCAACGGCTGTTGGCGCTCGCAAGTTTATACTGCCAAAACAACCAAATCACTAAGTTAAATCTGCAAGAGCTAATGGCGCTTATGATTTTAGACTGCCAAAATAATCAAATCACTGCACTGAACCTGCAAGGGTTAGATCTTTCGTTGTTCAATTGCAACAATAATCCCTTAATAACTTTAAATTTAACGGGGACTCGTGACTCTATAAAAAATAAGTACGCAGCGCTGGAAAAAAGCCTATCATCGCTGCACTTAATTCAAGCTGACTCTGATGAGGTAATGAATCCACTGCCCTCTCAAACCATCACGTTTTTGCCTTCTTTGGAAGGAGATAATAATCATCTCAGAAAAAGAACTCGCGATGAGCATGGCATGAATATAGATCTAGATGAATCAGAAGAAGATGCTGGTCATGAGCCAGAGTTTAAGCGAGCTCGTCGATAGTAAATTAGATCTTTAGCTATTTTTGGTAACCCCCTCAATTTTTGCTCTTTCTACGACTTGCTTAAATTGAGGGCTGTATCTACGTTCCGCGGCTTGTCCTTTCTTGTGAATCTTCACCCAAAATGACCTCTACTTGATACTTACCTCCCAAGATCCTTTCCCCTCCATACCTCAATAACACCCCATCTTCATTTTGATGCCGTTTAGAATTTAGCCACTATACTTAATTCAATAACGGCTTGAATTTGAATATCGGGTATGTTAGTTTGAAAAACTATGAAATTAATAAGCATGATTAACAACTTTTCTCTGTTTGGCCGAATTTATTATTTTAGGCCCGCGGGGAGCGTTTGCTTGTTAAAAACATAACTAAGTGAATTCTAAAAACCCCCGCACCTTAACCGGTCCGGGGGTTTTTTTTTATGGGTACCTATATTTGGAGGAGGAGCACATGTCAACCAATCGCATCACCCCTTGGGTAGTTTGGCTTATTCCAATGAGCTTTTGCGCATTTCAGTTTGTCTTAAGATTATTCCCCGGGAACGTACAAACTGAACTGATGTCCGAATATCATGTTGACGCTACTGCTTTTGGTACGTTTGCTGCTGCTTACTACTTTGGCTACGCAGGTTTACAAATCCCCATGGCCATTTTAATGGAAAAATATGGCCCTAGAATCATCATTACCCTTAGTGCGTTGCTTTGTGCCCTGGGCTGTTGGTTGATGGTTAATACGCAAATGTGGGAAATCGCCATATTAAGCCGATTCCTAATTGGGGTAGGTTCTGTGGTGGGGTTTTT
Source organism: uncultured Gammaproteobacteria bacterium (assembly GCA_902826485.1). Taxonomy (GTDB): domain Bacteria; phylum Pseudomonadota; class Gammaproteobacteria; order Berkiellales; family Berkiellaceae; genus CADEEZ01. Next base: position 4,990 of record CADEEZ010000008.1, on the reverse strand, counting down.
GGGTACCACTAAAGTGATTGTCGATTGGTTCCCCCATGAACATCATACCAAAATGATTGGTATCTCGATGAGTATTGGGTTATTAGGCGCGCTTTACGGTGGCAAGCCGATTAATCTTTTGGTTGCCCAATCTGATTGGCATGCCGTGCTATCTGGCTTAGGGATTGCAGCAGCCGTGATTGGATTATTAGGTTTTATCTTAATTCGCAGCCCAAAAAATACGATATCCGAGCCTAAAAAATTGGATTCAGATAAGCCTGTTTCGTGGTTTATTCAAATGATCCCGCTGCTGAAAAGCAAAACGTTCATTATCTTAGCCCTGGCCAATTTCTTAATGGTCGGCTGTCTAGAAGGCTTTGCCGATGTATGGGGCGTGAATTACCTTGCCCTTACTGCCGGCATTCCTAAATCAGATGCCTCTTTGTTAACCTCTTTCATCTTTTTAGGGATGTTGATTGGCACACCCATATTGAGCTTAATTGCAGATAAAACCCAAGCTCACTTTAAGCTAACCAGTTTATGTGGTGTCTTAATGGCGGTGTGCTTAAGTGTTTTATTATTAAAGCCCGAATGGTTTTCGGTATTAGGCTTAAAAAGCCTGATGTTATTTGTTGGCATATTATCGGGTTACCAAGCACTGGTGTTTGTGATTGGAGAAGGCTTAGTACCCAAGCATTTAGGTAATATTGCCATTGCGACCTTAAACTGCATCAATATGTTCGGCGGGGCATTTTTCCATAAAACCATTGGGAATGTGATGGATTTTTATTCACGTGGCCAAGTGGATGCTTCAGGCGCAGCCTTATACGATATCACGACATACAGCGTGGGGCTGGCGGTGATCCCCATTATGGCTTTGCTGGGCGGATTAATGTTACTTTGCGTGAAGAAAAAAAATTAGGAGTATACAATGACGCGTCGACTGTTGCCTTGGTTAGTTTGGTTAACCCCAGTCTTATTTTTTGGTTTTCAATTCATTTTAAGATTGTTTCCTGGCAACGTTCAAAGTGAATTAATGGAACATTTTCAAGTTGACGCAACCGCTTTTGGGATTTTTGCTGCAGCTTATTATATGGGGTATGCCGGTATGCAAATCCCCATTGCCATTATGGTCGAAAAATTTGGCCCAAAGTATATGATTGCAGGCAGTGCTCTACTATGTGCAATAGCCTGTTGGCTGATGATTTGGGCAGACAGTTGGCCCTTAGCCATTTTTAGCCGATTTTTAATTGGTGTGGGTTCTGTGGTAGGATTTTTAGGCACCACTAAAATCATCAGCGATTGGTTTGCCCCAGAACATCATGCCAAAATGATCGGCTTTTCTTTTAGTTTTGGCTTAATCGGCGCCGTTTATGGCGGTAAGCCCATTACCCTTATGGTACAACAAACCAATTGGCAAGAAGTGTTGATGTTATTAGGCTTAACGGCTGGGGTGATTGCGATTCTGGCCATTTTATTTGTCAAAATCCCTAAAAAACATATTTCTAAGAATACCGAAATTCAAAAAAATTCACTCAAACAAGATTTGATTACCCTTTTTTCGAATAAATCATTAATCATTTTAGCGATCTCTAATTTTCTCATGGTCGGTAGCTTAGAAGGCTTTGCAGATGTCTGGGGCACCAATTATTTAGTCATGACTATGGGGATCGCCAAAGCCGATGCGTCGGATTTAACTTCTTATATTTTTAGGGGCATGATATTGGGCGCGCCCCTATTAAGCTATCTTGCCGATAAAACGCATTCGCATGTCACCATGACCGGATTATGTGGATTGATTATGGCCGCATTAATGGGCAGTTTAATTTTATTTTTCCCTTATTTTAACCCGCTCATGGTCAAGATTGTTTTATTCACCGTTGGTATGTTATCAACCTATCAGGTATTGGTCTTTGTGGTTGGCGAGAGATTGGTGCCAAAATATTTGAGTAATATCGCCATTGCAACTTTAAATTGCATCAATATGTTTGGGGGTTCGTTTTTTCATCCTGCAATCGGGTATTTAATCGATTTCTTTTGGAATGGACAATTAGATGCTGCTGGCCAACCTATTTATGATATTCAGGCCTACTCAACAGGGTTATTGATTATTCCGATAACGGCTTTGTTGGGCGGTATGCTCGTGGTATTTGCCATTAAAGGCCATAACAAATGAACAAAAAAACCTCGTATGTTGCAAAACCTGTTGATGCGAATGGACATGTAAATTACACGAAAGATGAACATCAAATTTGGCATGACTTATATATGAGGCAATTACCTGCTCTGACGGGATATGCTTGTGACGAATTTATTCAAGGGTTACATGCCCTTAATTTGCCAAAGGATCATATCCCCCAGTGTGCGACGGTGTCTGCTGTCTTAAAAGAAGCAACCGGTTGGTCATTAGCACCTGTGCCGGCATTGATCCCTTTTAAACAATTTTTTCATTTACTTGCCAATAAACAATTTCCTGCTGCGACGTTTATTCGCCTAAGAGAACAACTGGATTACTTAGAAGAGCCTGATATTTTTCATGAGATTTTTGGGCATGCTCCCATGCTCATGAATCCCATTATTGCAGACTTTACGCATGCGTATGGTAAATTAGGTGAAAATGCCTCACCTAAAGAACAAGCCTTATTAGCCAAGCTATATTGGTTTACCATTGAATTTGGCTTAATGAACACCCAAAAAGGCTTACGTGCTTATGGTGGTGGTATTCTTTCTTCGTACAGCGAAACCAAATATTGTATAGAGAGCACAGAACCCCAAAGACACCCTTTTGATGTCATGGCTGTATTGCGCACCCCTTATCGCATTAATCATATTCAGCCCATTTATTTTATTATCGAAAATTTTGATATTTTTATTGAATTAATGAACGTGGATTTAATGAAAATCATTCATCAAGTACTGGGAGAAAATTAGATGAGCACTGAATTACACACCATTCGTTGCGTGGGTTGTGAAGGCGGCATTCCAGCTTTAACTACCAAAGAAATCAGCCAGTTGATGCCAGAAGTTTCGGCGTGGCAAGTGAATACAGATCACACCGTTATCAGTCGCCGATTTCAGTTTAAAGGCTTTTACAAAACCATGGCTTTTGTGAATGCCATTGCCTGGATTGCGAACCAAGAAAACCATCATCCTGATATGGAAATAGGTTATAACTATTGTATAGTTAAATTTACCACGCATGCTATTAATGGTTTGACTAAAAATGATTTTATTTGTGCTGCCAAAATCAATCAACTTGAATAGTTTAACCCTAAAGCGTGTAATAACAGTCAGACCCATTCTAAGTGGTAAAAAACTTTGAATGGGATGCTGATATCATCTTAGCCAATTTAAAAAAATATCTCGACAATCATCCCTCTCCACTGAAAATCAAATTTTAAATTAACTTAGTTCTTAACCTTTCATGGTTTAAGTTCAAGCAATTACACGATATTATCTTATTTTAAAAATGCCAGATGAATTGGCTCAAAAAGCAGACAAAATAGCACTTTGATTAAATTTTATAGGTTATAATGCCATCATTAGCACCCTATCATGAATAACCCCAAGAGAGATTTTATGGATCACTTTAATTTTAGCCAACCACAATCCAGCATACCTCAAATATCATCATATAACTTGAGTCCATACTCCTCCTATTCTCCACAAAGAAACTTAGAATCTCAACCTGCTTATATCATAGGTGCATTGATAAGAGAAAGCGTTGACGGTATCTTATCAAACGTATCCCATGCCATTGGATATGTCTCTGAAAATTTTTCTTATTATTTTAATAATTTTATCACCCCATATCAAGCCAATAATGATTTACCCCCTATTATTGAAGTTTCTGGGCTGACCAGCAATATCACTTCTTTCGATTCAAAAGATTCTGATTTTGCACTATTAGTACAAAACTTAGATGCCCAATTTGTCTCTCAAAATAAAATCGAAAATGATAGATTAAGTGTAAAAGTAGCTAATATTAATGCAACCTTTACTAACATTTTTTTAAAAGACATCGATCAAGATCCGTCTACAACTGCGCTCTGTACTTCATCAGCTATTAACTTAACAGACGTGATCAGTCTTTATGCCCCAACTTTATTGCCAGAAATTCCCCCACTAACATTAAATCATATAAAAAATAAATACATCGTAAGCTCTAGCTCAAGTGTAAAATCACAAAAAACTAATGACGTTGATACGCTTCTTATTCATGAAGCAACTTTTTTATATAACCCCAAAAAACCAGATCTAACCTTTTCTGAAGCAGGTGACCTTTTTGAAAAACTATTAGATGCTGATAAAAATTTGTCTCCTGAGATTTTAGCTTATTTTGGTAATAAATTATTTGAACAATATCCTTTTATATCAGGGAAACCTTGCAAAAATTTACTTTCAGATACCACTGCTTCGATTAGCGATATTATTTTAAGTCGAACTTATAGTGCGTATCCAGAAGAAACTGAAGTTAAACTAAATCAAGCGATGAGCACGTACGCGCAGTTTAGTTATACCCGCGATATGATTAATGCCTTATCTGTCAGTATTGCTGGGGGAGACGCCTATTCTGCCGTCCCTTCAGATAATCATTATTCTTTAAAAGGGGCTTCCTACGCTGTTCATCGAGCAGAGCCCTTAAAAATTGTTCATTGCCAAAATACGGAAGAAATGACACAACATTCGGAAGATAAAGAAACGCTAGCTCCCAATAAAAGGGGGTATTATTGCCCTGAATTTAATGTAGTGACTTTTAAAGGTGAACTCTCTGATACGCCTAACGCTATTTTTGCTCCAGCTTTTATTCATGAATCTAGCCATGCGGTGATGAACAGGCTTTTCAAAAATGGCTGTCAGCCTTTTTTTAAAACAGATGAAAACCAAAAAGCCAGTTATGAACAAGCAGAATTGGCCGTATTTAAAAATTTAGCTGAAAAATTAAATATTGTTGAGAATGGCATTTACGACTTCAGTACCACCCAAATGGCCATCAAGGCTATTGTACATT
>CADEEZ010000007.1:88726-136861 GCA_902826485.1 uncultured Gammaproteobacteria bacterium | reverse complement strand
TTCAGTTATGTCGAAAGTGATGTGGAAAACGATGAAATAAGAACCAGCCCAGCGGCGAATAACCCTTCACGGGTGACATTGTGGCAAGAAATTTTGGAATAAATTATTAAGATTTAAATGAGTATAAATTATAGATATTTTGAAATAAAGAAAAAAATAATTAAAAACTACATGCAAATTCTTTGCAGCGGTAGCTGCAAGCTTTGCTAGCTCCGTCTGGAGTTGCTTTAGCTACGGAAGATGGGTATAAGCGAGATTAAAATTTTAAGGCAAATTTTGATAAAACTGATGTATAAATTTAGCGCGGTTTTTCTTATGTTCTTGCTGCCAAGCGGGATCATCCCCATCGTCGGTATTAAATAAATTACTGCCACCTATGGTGATTTGTTCTTGAATATAGTCTTCTATGTTATTTGATTTTTTATTATCTTTGATTAAAGCAGTGAGCAACATGAACGTCGTTGTGCGGCCTTTTCCACCGCGGCAATGAACAATCACCCAATCATCGGAATCGAGCTGCTTGATAAAGTCGGTCAATTTTTTAGCATTTTCAGGCGTGGGGGCTTGATGATCGGTGATATAAAATCTTTTGTAATTTAAACCCAATTCTGTTGCTAAACTTTCTTCCGATCGGCTGGCTTGTAAGTTCATTTGCTCTGGTCGTGTTTTGGCAATTTCACCATTCGCTTTTTCAAGCACAATATTGACCGTAGTGGGTTCATTTTTTTTCTGCAAACTGGAAATGAGGTCAGATTCTTCTTGATGAATTTGAGCAGGGGTTTTATGAAAGTTGGCGCTATTATGGCTACCATAAAAACTTAAAGGTTGCCCATTGGCAAAAAAATGTGTTTCTTGTCTTAAATCTACCAGCCAAACTTTTTTCTTAGGGTGGTGGCTTTGAATTTTAGCAACAATGGCTTCAAGACCCGCTTGATTAAATTGGGCAGAACCAACGATACCTGCTAAGCCATGGTAATTGGGCAAAATTCTAAATTTATTAGGTAAAAGTTGATCGGCTTTTGCATCAGTGACCAATAAAGGAGCAGGGGGTTCTTTCATGTTATTTAATCCATTACTTGTCCCAGTAAAAATCAGGCATAATAATACGGCCAACAAAATCCGAGGAGCTAATTTTGATACTATATCTAGTTTAGGCATAAATTTTGTCTACTTCCAGGCAGGTAGTACTTGACCATCAAATAACGTATTGGCTTTATCTAGCACTTCTGGCGAATTTAAAGCATTCATGAGCTGTTGGTATTTTAGTTCATCAACTTCTTTTGTTCGCACGGCAACAATATTCGCATAAGCAGATCTATTGGATTCGATAATGAGGGCATCTCGTTTGGGTTTTAAGCCAGCAGGGATAGCATAATTGGTATTAATTATCGCCAAATCCACATCTTCTAACGCTCTGGGTAATTGTGCTGCATCAAGCTCTTTAAACACAAATTGTTTCGGATTGGTGGTAATGTTTTTAAGACCAATGGGGTGTTGATCTTGAGGGGAACTTAATGAAATTAAATTGGCTTCAGCAAGCAATCTTAAGGCACGCTCGCCGTTACTCGGATCATTGGGAATCGCAATGATCGCTTTTTCAGGCAGTTGGCCGATGGTACTATATTTTTTAGAATACCCACCCATCGGGTAAATAAAAGTTTTGCCAATACTTTGAATCTCAAATTTTTTGTTGGCAATCACAAAATCTAAATATTTCTGGTGCTGAAACATATTGGCATCGATAGAGCCTTCTGCCAAAGCCGTGTTAGGGGTGTTGTAGTCTTCAAAATCGATTACTTTAATCGTGAGATCGTATTTCTGTTTGGCTATTTCCTGGGCGGTTTTGAGTAGCTCACTTTCGGGCCCTGCAATGGTACCAATATAGATTTCGTTGGGGCCACGTTGTTTTTGCCCACAGGAATACAAAACAGAGGTAATTAAACCGACTGTCGTTATGACAGTAATCAGTTTAACAATTTGATTTGCTAATGTTTTAGTGTTGGAATTTAGAAACCGCATAATCGCCTGCCATTTGTATAAGTTGAACCACAAAAATTAAAATAATCACCGTTGAAATCATGATACCCGTATTAAAACGTTGATAGCCATGATGAAAGGCTAGGGTGCCTAACCCGCCGCCACCAATCGCGCCCGCCATAGCAGAATAGCCGACTAAACTGACCAGGGTGAGGGTAACCCCACTTAAAATACCCGCACTGGCTTCTGGGATCAAAACTTTACGAATAATTTGCATTTGCGTTGCGCCCATTGATAATCCTGTTTCGATGAGTCTATCGGGTACATCTTCTATAGCCGTTTCTACTGTTCGAGCAAAAAAAGGAATCGCAGCAAGGCTTAAGGGGACTAACGTGGCAAATACGCCAATAGATGTGCCCATGATGAGCCGAGTAAGGGGCGTAATGGCAATCATTAAAATAATAAAAGGCACTGAACGCGTCGCATTGACTATCCCTGCGAGTAGGTAATGAAAAGGGGGATTTTCCCAAATTTGATTTTTACGGGTAATAGACAAAAGCACGCCAAGGGGTAACCCCAATAAGCAGGCGATAAAACCGGAGGCAAAAACCATTAAAAGGGTTTCAAGCAAAGCCTGTAGCAGCTCTGTGTACATATCCTATTATCTCGACATTTAGTTGATTGCGATTTAAGAAAATTAAGCCTTGCTGAAAATTGTCTTCTGTTCCGGACACTTCTACGACAAGCACACCGACGGTTTCATCTTGAATGGTTTCAATGTTAGCCTGAATAATATTAATGGTAAGCTTAAAATGAGAAATTAAATACCCTATAATCGGTTGTGAAGTCGCACTGCCTCGATAAGAGATTCGGATTAAGCGACTGTCATTATCTTCGGGTTTAGGTTTGAGCATTCTGCGTAAAGATTTAGGAATATCCATTCTGGTAGACGTTTTGATAAAATCTTTGGCCACTTGCGTTTGTGGATTGGTAAAAATATCTAAAACCGCACCTTGCTCAATAATTTCGCCATCGTGTAGCACGGCGACGCTCTGACAAATTTCTTTCACCACATCCATTTCATGGGTGATGAGCATAACCGTGATGTTTAATTCTTTGTTAATTGATTTTAATAAGTCTAAAATAGTTTGAGTAGAACGGGGATCCAGTGCAGAAGTCGCTTCATCGCACAGGAGCACTTTCGGTGAAGTCGCTAAGGCTCTGGCAATCGCCACGCGTTGTTTTTGACCACCGCTGAGTTGATTCGGGTATTGTTTTTGATGTCGTTTTAATTCGGTTAAGGCCAAAAGTTCGTTTACCCGAGATTTTATCTCAGTTTTTGTGGCTCCAATAAGCTCTAAGGGTAGGCTGATATTTTCAAAAACCGTTCTGGATTCTAATAAATTAAAATGCTGAAAAATCATGCCTATTTGTTTACGCGCCCTTCGGAGCTCAATATCAGTCATTACCGTTAAGTTCAGTTTATTGACAAATACACTACCTTCAGAGGGGGTTTCAAGCATATTCACACAGCGAATTAAGGTGCTTTTACCCGCACCACTGCGGCCAATTATGCCGAAAACTTCACCTATTTTGATATCTAAATTAATATTTTTGAGCGCCTCAATACGATCGGTGCCAAAGCCATAGTACTTAGATAAATTTCTAATCGTAATAATTTCTCGGTTCATGGCAGAATCTTAACATAAAGTGAGTTTATATTTAAATAGTTATTTAACTTGTTTTGAGGAGGTTTTTAATGAAGTATTATTTTTTTCAAGCAAAGGTTTAAGCTTGTCCCCAATATCGGTGAATAAACCATACACACCCCAATTCAATAATTGTTGAGCCTGCTCAAGTTGATTTACGGTATAGCTAAAAATAGGTGTATTTTGTTGATTAGCCAACTCCATAAATTCTTCTGTTAAGGCTGAGGCCTTGGCATTAACGCTGGCAGGCGTATATCGTTTTGCTAAAGCTAAATGCTCAGGGTTGGGCTCTTCTACCAAAAAACCCAATGGTATATCAGGGTAAAGTTTTCTTACTTCTATCAAAATGGGATGATCGAATGAAGAGACAAAAGGCCAAGGTTTGTTTTTGGGCCAATTTGATTTTAGATAGGCAATAAATGCGGTAAGTAATTTGGTTCTTATTGGGGCAACTTCTTTTTCAGTTAAATTTTCAGGCAGTTTGAGTTCTATATTGGCTTGAACATTAAGATCGTCCAATAAATGCATGGTTTCTGCCAAAGTGGGAATGGCCAAGCTAATTTTATCTAGAATAGGATGATGCGTATTATGTAGGCTATATTCACGAAGTTCATCTAAGGTGAGTGAATAAACTAACCCAGTGCCGTTTGTGGTCCTATCTATTGTATCATCATGCATAATAACTAATTGGTCATCATGGGTAACTTGCACATCAAACTCTACCCAATTTAACCCCGCTTTTGCGGCAAGTTTGAAACTTTCTAGGCTATTTTCAGGTGCTAAGCTTGGTAACCCTCTGTGGCCAATTAAATGAGCAATAGGAGAAGCGGGAAAAGAGTGGGGTGTGTTATTTGTCATATTCAATTTTAAGTTTTTACCTTGGCTTTCGAATAAAAATAGTACAACGGGCAGGGCAGTAAGCGTATCATCCATTATTGAGATCCTTGAAATTATATTATAGCGATTTATTAAATATAGTAATAGCTGTCCGTTTGTTGAGGCTAGATTTGTAGGGGCTGAAGATCTTATTCCCTACGTGCCGCAGCTTGTCTGTGGCACCCAGGTTCGCAAAACATAGAGAAAACGAAATAATTTAAAATGGGTATATAAAGCAATGAGCCAGCTTTCTTACGATGATGTTCTCCAATTTCTTTCAGAAGGCAAAACCCTGGTTACCGTCAATGGCAGATTGCGAGATAAATTGGTTTGGCAATATGCAGAAAATGAGCAAAAAACGCGATTCAAAAAAGCGTGGGTAAAACCTCAAATTTTTACGTTGGAAGAAAAGCTGACAGATATATGGCAAGCGTACGAATTAAATAGCGTGAAAACCCCTATTTTAATTTCTAAAGAACAAGAACGTGCATTGTGGACAAAGATAATTCAAGTAGATTATCCGGAAGGTTTCATTCAACTCTCAAAAATAGCCAGTTTGGCCATGCAAGCTTGGCGCAATATACATTTATGGGCAATGCCAGATTATCTTGATCAAGATCAAGGTTATTTTCAAGGAACGGATGACGCAAAAAAATTTAATCATTGGGCTAAAAAATTCAAAACAGAATTGAAAATCAATCATTTTATTACGGGATGTGAAAGAGTAGGTTATTTTTTTAATCAACCTAAAATATTAACACACTTAATCGAGAACCAATCTTGGGTTTTAGTTGGGTTTGACGATTTTCCGCCAGTGTATCAAGAATTAATAACCAAATATGCGCTTCCTCAAGTCGATCTACATTATTCAAGTGCCACAAGCCATCAAATAAATTTTAAGCGATCTTCAGATGAATTTGAAACCGCGGCTCGTTGGGCAAAAGCCTTGTTAATCAAAGGGGAAAAAAATATTGGTATTGTACACCCAGAATTAGCGATGCACCGTAATAAAATTGAAGAGGCGTTTTTAAGCGTATTTCACCCCGAGCACATATATTGTGCTCAAAAAATAGTCAGCGATGCGTTTACCGTTTCAACAGGGACACCTTTAGGTAGCCAGTGCTTAGTGAAAACGGCTTTAAGATTATTTTCTATGATTCAACCACACTATACGTTATTAGACATCGATTTTATTTTACGACAGGGTTATATTGGAAAAAACGTATCTGAGCTATGTGACAATCTACGTATTCTTCGCTTGATAAAAAAAACAGATTGTACGGTTTGGCCTATTCAACGATTAAAAAATTGGTTTGCGCAACACTCCGAATCTCAACATCTTTTAACTTTAGCTAATAATTTGAAACAGATAAGCTTGAGTTATGCAGAAATTACGGTGCCGATCAGTGTGATATCTTTTGTTTTAAGACTCAGGCAATGTTTGCAGATTTTTGATTTTCCAGGTGAACGGGTATTGTCGAGTTTAGAACATCAAACAATCGATAGATTTTATCGTGCAATAGAATCATTTTCAACGTTATCTTTGATTGTCTCAGATAAAAAATACAGTGAGATGCTCGTTGAATTTGAAACGTATTTAAATTTTATTCCGTTTCAAGCAGAAAGTGGCGAGGTGCCTGTTAATATTATGGGCGTGTTGGAAGGATCGGGACAACTTTTTTCGCATTTATGGGTGATGGGCATGAATAATCAAAACTGGCCTGGAAGCCCTGATCCCAACCCCTTTCTCTCTTATGCACTACAGCGCGAAAATGACATGCCTCATGCGTCTGCAGAGCGAGAATATGTCCTTTCCGTAAAAATCAGTGAACGACTTAAACACTCTGCCTCTGAAGTCATTTTTTCTTATAGTCAATATGAAGAAGATAAAGCGTGTTTGCCGAGTGAATTCATCCAATCACTTCCTGTTTTATCTTTAGACTTAATTGAACTCAGTAAAAGATTTGAAAATAAAACGGCGTTGGCTTTAGAAAAAATAGAAGACAATCAAGCACCCTTCATTGAGCATAACGAAAAAATTTCAGGTGGAACAAGCATATTAAAAGCTCAAGCGATGTGTCCCTTTAAAGCTTTTTCTGAAGTGAGATTAAAACTAAAAGTACAGCATAATCAAGGCACGATTTTAGGCATCAATGCCATGGAGCGGGGCATCCTTATCCATGATATTTTAGATACGCTCTGGGCAGAACTTAAAGATCATCAAAGATTATGTACTCTACCTCAAAAAGATCTGGAATTTCTTATTCAAGAAAAAATTAAAAATGCCATCGAAGGGTTTAGAGAAAAAGACAGAAATCGATTAGGGAACAAATTTTGGCAAAATGAACAAGTGAATTTAAATAAAGTCATACACCATTGGTTGAATCTTGAAAAAGAAAGAATGCCTTTTAAAGTGCTATTACGAGAGTCATGGCAGAAAATTCAACTCGAAGGTTTGACGTTAAATATTCGGGTAGACAGAATAGATTTAACAGAATCCAACGAGGCCATTATCACAGACTATAAAACGGGTGAAGTCAGTTTAGCGTCTTGTTTTGGAGAAAGACTAAATGAGCCACAGTTGCCTATTTATTGTTTATTAGAAAAAGATCTTGCTCCATTAGGGGTGGCATTTGGCGTGGTAAAGCCAACGGGTGAATGTGATTTTATTGGGATTACATACAACGAAAATGTATTACCTGGTGTTCATTCAATTGAAAAACAAAAAAGTCTTTTGGCCAAATTTGGCATCCTGTACCAAGATAAACTTGAACAAGATACGTGTTGGCAAGCCTTAATACAGTATTGGAAAGATAATCTTGCCAATCTGGCTAAAGATTTTATGACAGGGGTTGCTTTGGTTTCTCCCAAAAATGGTTTGCAAAGTTGTCGAACCTGTCATTTGACCCCTTTATGTAGAATTCATGAAAAAATAGCCACTTAAAAAAGATCCAGATCTTTTCCTTAAGTTTATTTGCTCTGTATCGATAAAGACATTGATAGGGAGTCTACTCATGATTTTTTCACATAAAGAAATTGTAACCATAGTATTAAAAATAGCCCTGATTGAATGTCTAGTGGAAGGCGTTTTGACTTGGGGGATGCCTTATGTTTCTATCTATTTTAACCCTTCATGGGAGCCCTATTTAGATCCGCTTGCTTTAATTTTGATTACAACCCCTTTGATTATTTTTTTTATTATCAGACCCTATTTAATGGCTAAAAATTCCACAGGCAGTTTAATTGAACAGTATGAAGCAAAAATTTCGGCTACCGCCAAACTATCTCAAGCGTTAATTGATAAGCAATTTGAAGAACATGAACGGGTTTTAAAACAAGTGTCTGAAGATGTCGTGATGCGGGAAGAAAGATACGCTTTGGCCGCAAAAGGGTCAAATGACGGCTTGTGGGATTGGGACATACTTTCAGGTAAAATATTTTACTCAAAACGATGGAATGAAATGATTGGGTTTGAAGAAACCGAATTAGTGGAAGGGAAAGAAATATGGCTGCAAAGAGTTCACCCTGAAGATTGTGAAAAACTTTTATATCATATTGAAGAGTCATTAAAAAGCAGTCTTGAAAAAAACTATCAATGTGAATACAGATTATTACATAAAAATGGTAATTATTTTTGGGTGGTGTCTAAATGGATTACCTTATTCGATAACGCTGGACACGCTATTAGAATGGTGGGGGCACAAAGTGACATAGAAAAAAATAAAAAGATTGAAGAGCAGTTGGTGCATGATGCCATGCATGATTTTTTAACAAAGTTACCCAATCGAAATTTACTGAATGATAGATTGCAACAAGTATTACTTCGTTTTAAAAGGGCTGTTTCTGAAGATTTTGCTTTGGTGTTATTCGATTTAGATAATTTTAAATATATTAATGATTCTATGGGCCATCCTGTTGGAGATAAACTATTGATTCATGTGGGTAAATCGTTAGCCAGTATTGTAAGAAATACAGACACGGTTTCAAGGTTGGGAGGAGATGAATTTGCGGTTATTATTCAAAAACCTGTGGACAAACATTCATTTAATATGATGGTGACACGGATGGCGAGTGTGCTGACTTCACCTATTAAAATTGATGAGTATTTAATTAATCCTTCAGTGAGCATGGGGATTGTGTGGTGTAATAAAACGTCTCCTTACACTTCTTCAGATGAAATTTTTAGAGATGCAGACATTGCACTCTATCATGCTAAAAAATCAGGAAAAAGCCGATTTGTGTTCTATGATAATGAATTAAGAGAAGAAGCACAAAAGAAATTTCGCATTTCAAATAATTTAAAATCAGCCTTAAATAAAAATCAATTTAGTGTTTTTTATCAACCCATTGTTTTGACGCAAGATGGTCAAATCGCGGGTTTCGAATCTTTATTAAGATGGAATCATCCTGATTTAGGCTTTGTGCCCCCCGATCAGTTTATTCCCATTGCAGAAGAAAGTGATATGATTGTTGAATTAGGCAATTTTGTTATTCAAAAATCATGTGAAACTTTGGCCACGTTAATTGAAAAATATAACCCAGAAAGAAATTGGTATGTGTGTATTAATGTCTCTGCAAAACAACTAGAAAATAATGATATTATTTTTGAAATAGAACGCGCTATTAAAGATAATTTCTTGAGTTATCAAAATTTAAAAGTAGAAGTAACAGAATCTATATTACTTAAAAACTCTGATTCAGAATTATATATATTAGAAGAATTAAGAAAAAAAGGGATTCAGATTGCCATTGATGATTTTGGCACAGGGTATTCTAGTTTAAGTACTTTGCATCACTTTCCTTTTAGCTTTTTAAAAATAGATAGAAGTTTTATTACGAATGTAGTAACTCAGCCTAAACTCAAAAGTATGATCAAAAGTATTATTTTAATGGCCAAAACATTAGACATGAAAGTGGTTGTAGAAGGCGTAGAGCAGCTTGAACAATATAGCATATTAAAAGAAATGGAAGCAGACTATATCCAGGGATATTACTTTAGTAAACCGCTACCGTTGGTTGAGTTACATCTCAGAATAGAACAAGGTGTTTATCCACTCCATTGGGAAGCCCCTAAAGCGTCTGTTCAAGCTTAATCCCTTACAAAATAACCCAATTTAGTTTATATTTACCCATTTACCCCAATAAATCTAAGTAAAACAAATTAAATAAGTATGTTAACAGACAGTCTTCAACGCATTCGTGCCCTATCTTGCTCCGAGTCTTTTATTGTTCAAGCGCCAGCTGGGTCAGGTAAAACGGAGTTGTTGACCCAACGATTTTTAAAATTGCTCACCAGTGTTGAAAACCCTGAACAAATCGTCGCGCTTACTTTTACCAAAAAAGCCGCCTTTGAAATGCGTTCTCGAATTATCCAAGCCTTAAATAAAGCTAAGTTGAGAGAAGACGTAAGCCCTTTAGCCTATGAAGCCCTTGACCTAAGTCAAAAAAATGAATGGCATCTTATTGAAAATCCACATCGATTGAGAATTTATACTATTGATTCATTTTGTAGCCAATTGGCTAAAAGTTTACCGGTGACCTCTGGTATGGGGGGCATGCCCGATATAGAAGAAAATCCAGGTTATTTATATAAAAAAGCGGTAGAGAATTATTTAAGTTCTATTGAACAAGAAGGAGAATGGGTAGAAGGGCTTTGTCTTATTTTGCAACATTTTCATAATCGTTATGAAGTGATTGAAAAATTGTTTATGGCCATGTTGGCCAGACGTGATCAATGGCTGCAATTAGTGATGAACGGCAGAAGAAACCCGGAAAAATTTAAAGCGGTGATTCAAGATAGTTTGCTGAGCATTCATGAAGAAGCTTTCGCTCATTTGAATAGATTATTATCTGAAGAACTTAAACAAAAATGGATGCAATTAGCCAGTTTTGGGGCAAGCCAATTGTTTGCTGAAAAGAAATCGCATGAATTAATATCTTGTTTGAATATGACGGATTTTCCAGATAATACCTATGAAAATCTAGCAATATTTTCTGGCTTATTATCGCTTGTTTTTACTTCAACTCAAACGATTAGAAAAAAAATCGATAAAAATTCAGGATTTCCTTCAACGATACCTGAAATGAAGAAATTATTTTCTGAATTTATTTCAGAAATAGAAAACGATCAAAGCCTGGTAGAACAGCTTAAAATCATTCCCCATTTG
Source organism: uncultured Gammaproteobacteria bacterium (assembly GCA_902826485.1). Taxonomy (GTDB): domain Bacteria; phylum Pseudomonadota; class Gammaproteobacteria; order Berkiellales; family Berkiellaceae; genus CADEEZ01. The sequence goes on along the minus strand of CADEEZ010000007.1, from coordinate 126,132 downwards.
CCTGCAATTGAATTAGACCCGGCTGAATGGAAATTACTTGCGGCTTTATGGGAAAGTTTACCAATATTAGTAGCACATTTGCAGTTGATGTTTAAACAATATAATAAAGTTGATTTTACAGAAGTTAATTTAAAAGCATTAGAAGCGTTAGGTGAAGAAGATAATCCAACTGATTTAGCTTTAATATTAGATTATCAAATTAAACATTTGTTGGTCGATGAATTTCAAGATACGTCTTCTATACAATATCAATTGTTTGAAAAAATAGTTAGTGGGTGGCAAGCTAACGATGGGCGAACGCTTTTCGTTGTTGGTGATCCGATGCAATCGATTTATCGATTTAGAGGGGCTGAGGTTGGATTATATTTAAAATTACAACAACATGGTTTTGGGCATGTTTTACCGATTAATCTTACCTTAACCAGTAATTTTCGTTCAGATAAATCTATTGTGGATTGGGTGAATCAATCATTTAGCCCTATCTTTTCTAAAGAAAATGATATGGTGTTAGGCAAAATTGCCTATAGTGCTTCGTCTGCCACGCAATCGCTTACCCCAAATGGGGTATATTGTTATGCTTTTCTATCAGTCCAACTTGAAGCGCAGTTTATTATTAAAAAAATTCAAGAGATTAAACTTTCTGAGTCTAAGCCTGACATCAGTATTGCAATATTAGTGCGCGCCAGAGATCATGCTCAAGCCATTTTTCATGAACTTAAGGCTCAGAATATTCATTATCAAGCCATTGATATGGTTTCTTTGAATCACAGTCAATTAATTACCGATTTATTAATGTTGACACGAGTAGTTATGTTGGCAGATTCGCGGTTAGCGTGGTTTAGTTTATTTCGTTCTCCCATATGTGGTTTAAGTTTATCTGATTTATGGTTGTTAACCCAAAACACCGATGAAGCTATTTTGCCTGTTAATTTTGACCTATCTTTGTTGAGCCCTGAAGGTCAGGTAAGGGCGAGTAAAATCATTCAAATATTATCCTATTGGCAAAATAATCAATATCGTTTACCCCTACATCAAGCGATTCGGCATTTATGGATGAGTTTAGGGTTTGATTTATTTTATGAAGATGAAATAAACGCGAGTGCGTATTTCGAGTTGTTACTAAAATGGGAAGAGGGGAATCAATTTGGTGATTTTGAGGTACTAGAAGAAAAGATCAATTCACTTTATCAAGCATCAAGTGGCTCAACGACGGATTCAGCTGTGCAAATAATGACGATACATAAAGCCAAAGGCTTAGAGTTTGATTATGTTTTTATTCCTGGATTACAGCATGCGACCATAAAAGAAGATCAGCCTTTGGTGATTTATCATGAAATTCCTTATCGCTTCCATGTTGATTGGTTGATTGCGCCAAAATATACAGCTTCTAAGCGTTCTAGACTGTATGACTATATTCATAGTCAGTTACAACAAAAAGCCGTGTATGAAACCCAACGTTTATTGTACGTTGCAGCGACACGAGCAAAGAAGCAACTGATTTGGTCTTATTATAAACCAGTTGAAAAAGTGAATGCTCCTAAAGACAGTTTTTTGGCCATGTTAGACCCATTTTTAGATCCGATTAGTCTTTCACCAGAATCTGATAAACCTGATAACACTGACAAATCTGATAAGAATGACTTAAATGCGGATAATTATTCTCCTATGCAAATCCGGGTGAGCACTCAAACCGCATTGCCTTGGCAAGCGGTAGAAGAAAAGTTTGTGATGAATCCTGATCTTACTGAAGATAATCCTTTAAATAGACCCCTTTTTCAACCCTATGAAAAATTATCTATTATGGGTTCCTACTTGCATCGCTTGTTTGCTTCATGGCAGAGCGTTGATTTACTTAATCTTGAAGCCCATCAACATAATTTATTAGCCATGGGTTTATTTCAAACAGATGTGAATTATGCTTCGACGCTTATCACCAAAATGATTCAACAATGCAAGCAAGATAATCAATTTAACTGGATTATGGATTCGGCACATCAGGCTATTCAAAATGAATTTGCTTTAAATTTTATTCGAAACAACAAATTGCAGACGAGAATTTTAGATAAATTTTTTATCGATAAAAATAATTCACTTGCATGGATTATTGACTTTAAACTGACTTTAGAGACACCCAACCCCTCTGAACACTTTGCGCAACTTGCAGAATATGCTAAATTAATCAATAACTTGGGTATTTTGGGCGGCAAACCGCTGCGCTTCGGGCTATATTATCCTTATCAGTCGTATTGGTGGGAGCAGGAGAGTATTTGTGCGTAGTTTAAATAGATTAACCGTTGCTATTTCTTCACGGGCTTTATTTGACCTCGATGAGGGGCATCGCGTATTCGAAGAAGAAGGATTTCAAGCCTATCGCCAATATCAATGTGACAATGAACGGGTGATCTTAGCCCCCGGGGCTGCGTTTAATTTAGTCAAAAAATTCTTATTAATTAATCAAAAAAGACCCGCTTTAGACCCTTTAGTCGAAGTATTGTTATTGTCTCGAAATACCCCTGATACGGGTTTACGCATTTTTAACTCTATTCAACATTATGGTTTAAATATTACCCGTGCTGTGTTTTCAGGCGGCACAAGCCCCTATCGATATGCTAAAGCGTTTGGTGCGCATTTGTATTTATCTTTAAATCCGAATGATGTTAGGTTGGCCATACAAGATGGCATGGCTGCAGCTGTGTTATTTGATGCGAATGATAATGAATACGTTTCAGATGAGCTCAGATTCGCTTTTGACGGGGATGCCGTTTTGTTTTCAGATGTGGCCGAAAAAGTATTTCAAGGCGAAGGACTGGAAAAATTTAACCAATCAGAAACTGAACATGCTAATTTGCCTTTGCCTCCTGGCCCTTTTAAAGGCTTTTTGACTGTATTACACGAGCTGCAAAAGCAGGACTTGGCCATTCCTCTTCGCACTGCCTTGGTGACAGCACGTTCTGCTCCTGCCCATGAACGGGTGATAAATACCCTGCGATCTTGGGATATTCGGCTCGATGAAGCTTTGTTTTTGGGCGGGTTAGAAAAAGTCGAGTTTTTAAAAGTTTTTGGTGCAGATATTTTCTTTGATGATAAGCCATTTGAATGTGGTATTGCTTCGCCTCATATTACTTCTGGGCATGTGCCTTTTGGCGTTTTAAATGAGATTGCTAAACAAAATTAAAGTGTATCTACACATTATCCTTCTCTTTTTGCCTTCTAAGACCTTTATACAGGTTTAAGTCAATATATTAGTATGCTAACCTACTCATTACAGGTAGTTTTTATCAGGTAGTCGGTATGTCTGATTCAGATTTAAATAAATGGGCTGTGAGTACTGTTTTAGCTAAAGGGGACGATGTCCCTTGGACTCAGGCTTGGGTGATGAGCCTCGGAAGATACGAAATGGGCTCGGAAGGTAAAACCGAAGAACAAAGGATGAATGAGTTATTAGGGGAAGGGGATACCCCAGCTAAGCAAGCGTTATATCAAAAATCCTCAAAAGCCGTGATAGGTGTAGATAAACAAGATATAAAAGAAAAAAAAGCAAGAGCAAAAGAAGTTCGAAAAATTCAAAAGAAAGAAGGTATTGCGCATGATATTATTCCGGCAACAGAAGACTCTAATGTTAGACTTGCCTTCATAAAACACGTCAGTGAAAATGCTCATGTACCTAAAACGCAACAACCCTTTCAGAACAAACCTACTACAATGGAAGAATTATTAGGCAAAGAAGGGTTGAAATTATATCAAGCTGCCTGTGCCGAAGAAAATGGTTCACGGGCATTTAGAAACGCCGTATTTTTGTCTTCTACCCAAAGTTACGATGGTCCAAAATGGGCTGAAAGATTAGTGGTATGGGTGGGGGGGCCTTCCGCATCAGGTAAAAGTTTTGGTACTGAAGGGTTAATTAATCAATTGAATGATACTAATTCTATATCACGACTAGATCGTGTACCCAAAGACGATCCTAATTACGCTGAACAAAACCATGTGGTGAGCATTGATGGGGGCAAGGAACGAGAAATGTCTCAGATGCGACAAATGGTTTTGCAACTTGCTTTAGCACAAGGATATTCTGGCATAAGCGATTTAGAAGATTACAGCAAAAACATAAAGACCAAATCGTTTGTTCAAAAAGCAGTTTTAGAAGATGGAAAATTAAACATGGTTGTGCCAGCTACCTTTACTTCTCCTGGTAGCAAAATGGAAAAAATGATGAATAAATTTGCCGAACAAAAGGGCACAAGGCAAATATTTGCACAAGTACGGGGCGTTCCGAGCAATGATAATTTTAATGGCTTAAAGCAATTCAGAGAAACTGTCAAAAGAATGGGCTTGAGAAGGGCCTTTAGATTGGCGTTACCCCCTAATGCGATGCAAATGACGCAGGCTCAATTATTAAAGCCTAATAATAGAAAAATTGGGGTAGAATCAAAAAATTACAATCCGGGCGTATTTAAATTTGGCCTGATTAAATCCAATGAAATGAGAGAGAAATATAAAAAAATATGTGAAAAGCATGGTGTAACGCCTAATTATTATGAAATTACAAATGATTTAATCTTTGTTAAAAAAGACGCTAATGATCAATGGGTGAAATGCACAAAAGTAGACAGTTTTAATGCAGAAGGCATTGTCATGATCAATGATAGGGCCTTTAAATCCTATAACGAATATAAAGATAAAATTCAAGATTTAACCTTGAAAGATTTCAGTACGCAAATTTATGTCGTCTATGACACAAAGCAAAAACTATGGGCTAAAGTTGAACTGAATCAAGGTGAACAACCCCCTAAAGAGGCTGTACAAATGCCGATTGCCGCTTTAAAAATTGCACAATATCGAAATATGGATGCGCTCCTGGATGTAAAACACACTTGGGATAAAAATTTAGTTAATGTGGTAGGAGCCAAATCTATTGTTACTAAAAATGGTTATTTAGGAAGACCAAAAGATCAAAAAGATAAAAATGAAGAGAAAATGAATGCAAAGATTGAAGCAGGGAAAAGTTTAGCAAGTGAAAAATCATTATCGGTATCGATGAAACGAAAGCAAAGTACTGTGACTCGAAGAGACAGTGTTTTACCCTCTTCTGAAAAAACTGAACAAAAAGAAGAGCCCGTTAAGCTAAGAAGAACAACGGCAGTTCGACGTTTATTAGGAAAAAGTAAAGTCGTTAATGAGAATCTGAATGTAAGTGCTAATATTGGCGAAAATAAAATACTGAGTCCACCGGATCCGATTGTACAACCCAATCCGATTTTAGATAAAAAAGTAGAAATACCGGCAGAAGTAAAGTCTATAATAGAAACTCAGCCAGGCGCAAAACCGCTTGCTCAGTCACGAAAAAGGCCAAAAAAAGATGAAAATGATTTACTAAGCCGATATTCGAGTGTGATGGGAACGAAAGTGTTACCCGCTTTGCCGGTAGAGCCAGAGCCTGTTCTTCAAAGAAAAGAATCGAATGCAGAGGCGTCGTTAGTAGGGCTTGCAGCAATAAATAACAATGTTGGGCCTCCGTACCCTTTTAGCAGCCTTCACGTGACCCCCAATCACCCCAAAGTTGAAACAGGTGGAGCCCCAAGTGCAAAATCAGAAAATACAGAAAAAAGAGATATTTACAAAGCAGTGGGTCGCAAAGGAGGAGAATTATTAAAGCAACAACTCGCGGAATATACTGAAAATGAAAACAAAACTAACAAAGAAAACAAGTCAAATGATCTCCCTGTAACACACCATACTTTCAAGAAGTGATCGTTAATCTCGCTAAAACGCCTAATAATAACCCCGTTAATCCCCAAATATCGTGTTCCTGATAGAGTATGCCATACACTTCGTGTGGCCCGTAGGGCGTTTCAATTAATTTTATGTAATGATTTTCAAGATTAAGTAAATGGCTAATGGGCAAACGAATGAGGTATTCAACTTCTGCAGGGTTGATAACATGTCGTGTCGCATCATATTTTTTGATTACGCCAATATAAGGCGTGACCAAATAGCCTGATACTGTTGGCCACTCTCCCATATGTGCAATGAGCTGAATGGCTTTTTCTGGAATGCCAATTTCTTCAAATGTCTCTCGTAAGGCAGTTTGTTCTAAGGTGATATCGGTGTCATCAAATCGGCCACCTGGGAAACTGATTTGCCCGGGATGCACAGGCATATTCGTTGTCCGTTTGATTAAAATGATGTCGTTGTCTGCTTCCGAGAGTAAAATAATAACGGCGGCTTGATAAGGCGTGGGCAAAGTAGGAGGGCGAGGTAAAGTAGTACGAAGTGCTTGAATTTGATTAAGTAAATCTTGTCCAGAGATAGCTTTTAATACGTCTGACGCACCCAAAGTTGTCATGTTATAGTAAACTCAATATATATATTTTAAAGTTTGTACAGAATCATGATCTTAAACTTTAATTAAAGCATAAGATTCTCACTTATTAAACAGTTAATTAAATTAGTTTATGACAGAAAATAACAGCATTCAGGTGATTAATTTATCCAAATCTTTTGGCAAGGTTCAGGCTGTCAAAAAGGTTAATTTAACGATTTTAAAAGGGAAGTGCTTTGGCTTATTGGGCCCAAATGGCGCGGGTAAAACAACCTTAGTAGAAATGATTGAAGGTATTATCCATCCTGATGAGGGACAAGTATTATATGAAAACAAACCCATTGATCATCGGTTTAAATATTTAGCGGGAATACAATTTCAGTTCACTAAATTGCAAGATTTTCTGACGGTAAAAGACAATTTGGCTTTTTATCAAGCGCTGTACCCTAAAACAAAAAAGATAGAAGAAATTATTGAAATTTGTCAGTTAAAAAACTTTTATCTACAAGACACAAATAGCTTGTCAGGTGGACAACGTCAAAGACTCTATTTGGCGCTGGCATTAATTAATGATCCTGAGATTATTTTTTTAGATGAACCCTCTTTAGGATTAGATCCTCATGCCAGAAGAGATTTTTGGCAGACCATTCAAAATATTAAAAACCAGCACAAAACCGTTGTGCTCACAACACATTATTTAGAAGAAGCTGAATATTTATGTGATGAGATTGCGATAATGAGCCAAGGTGAGATTATTGCTTTAGGTAGCCCAGAAGCTTTGGTGAAGCAACATTTTGGCAAAGTGGGGGTTTCTCTACCGGTCGATGAGATGGTAGTACCTAGTAAACTTGGCTTAATACAATGGGAAGAACAAGATAATTACTATATTATATATGACGAAAATCCTGAAAAAATCATTCTGTTATTGCTTGAACATCAAATCAGTTTGAAAAATGTGTCCATTTTACGCAAAAACTTAAACGATGTTTTTTTAAAGTTAACCAGCAACGAAACTTTAAGGTAAACCATGCAATTAACTAAACAATGGTTTAAACAAGTTGGTGCAATCATTCATGCTCGAAATCTTGAATTTTTTAGAGATAAGGCAGCACTCAGTTGGAATATATTGTTTCCTTTATTATTAATCGCAGGTGTGTATTTTGGGTTTAATGATTTATCGAACTATAGTTTTAAAGTTGGGGTAATAGGCCAAGCTTCAGAATTGAAACAAGAGTTAATTGCCTTGCCAATTTCTGATTTAGATTATATTAACTATGTCGACATACCAAATGAAAAAAAAGGATTAAAAAGCTTAAATCAATTTGGTATCGATATGTTAATAGATCCCCTTCATAAAACGTATTGGTTTAATGAACGTTCAAAAGAAGGTTATTTTTTAGATAAACTCATTCAAAAAAGCTTGGCTGGCAATCTGCTTTATACCCGTATTCATTTAGAAAGTACCCCAGTCCGGTACGCCGATTGGGTATGGATGGGTATTTTAGTGATAAATATTATGTATGGGTGTTTGTATGGCATTGGCTATGTCATTGTGCGATATAGGAAAAACGGACATCTAAAACGGTTACAAGTCACGCCTATTTCAGTGACACAATTTCTGATTGCACAAGTGGTTTCAAGACTAGGGATTGTATTGGTCTCGAGCTTAGTTGTTGTACTTGGATGTTATTTTTTATTAAAACCCCAGCTAGCTTCATCTCTAGATTGGGTTAGCTTGAGTGCGGTTTGCCTGTTAGGCACATTAAGTTTTATTAGCTTGGGCTTGTTATTATGTTCTAGAGTAACCAGCGAAGAATTAAGTAGAGGTTTAATTGAATTAGTTTCCTGGCCTATGTTAATATGTTCAGGTGCTTGGTTTTCTTTAGAGGGGACTCATCCATGGCTACAAAAATTTGCTTATACATTGCCTTCGACACATTTTATCGAGGCCCTTCGTCAAATCGCGCTCTATGGGGCCGACCTCTCCGATGTGATGCTTAACATTACTTTTTTAGCAGGTAGCACCTTTCTTTTTTTCTTAGTGGGTATTACTCTGTTTAAGTGGCAAAACAATCCAACTTAGCATTTAAATTTATGTGGTAAAGATATGCAGCAGTCAAAAAAATTTTTAGGGGTCTTTTCTTTAGCATTAATCAATGTTGCTGCGATTGTTAGTTTGCGAAATTTGTCCTTTACAGTTGAATATGGTCTTTCTGGCATTTTATTTTATATTGCTGCAGCAGTATTATTTTTTATTCCCACTGCTTTAGTCTGTGCCGAATTGGCAACAGCCTGGCCTGAGGCAATTGGTGTGTATGGATGGGTAACCCGTGCTTTTGGTATGCGGGTTGGTTTTTTTGCTCAGTGGATGAATTGGATGTTTTCCATCGCCTCCTTTCCCACCGTGTTAACTTTTTTAGCGGCAACGATTGCTTATTTAATTGACCCTAGTTTGGCCCAAAATGCTGATTATATGTTTTTTTCGATAGTAGGCATTTTTTGGCTATTAACTTTTATTAATTTTTTTGGGATGAAAGCATCGGCTTGGTTATCAACCATAGGGGCTTTATTTGGAACCGTGATACCCGGTGCGCTGATTATTCTCTTTGGTTTTTTATGGGTATGGATGGACAAGCCAATTCAATTAGCATTGGATGGTAATTTTATCCCCGACTTAAATTTAGGTAATATCGTTTTTTTTGGTGGGGTCGTTTTAGGATTAGCGGGCATGGAAATGTCGGCTTTTTATGCCAATGAGACAGAAAACCCTAAAAAAGTTTATCCCAAAGCCATTTTACTCTCGACTTTATTAATCTTACTGATTTCGATTGTCGGTTCTCTTGCCTTGGCTATTGTGGTGCCCAAAATTTCTTTGGTTGAAGGAATTATGCAATGTTTTAGCATTTTCTTTAACGAGTTTAATATGCCTTGGGCCGTAAAAGGGATTGCTCTACTAGCCATTTTAGGATCATTTGCCGGCAATAACACCTGGATAATTGGTCCTGCTAAAGGGTTGCACCATGCGCTTGAAACAGGGCATTGCCCAAAATGGCTAAGCCATAAAAATAAAGCGGGGCAACCGGTTGCTATTTTAGTTGCTCAGGCTACTTTGGGCACAATTTTAGCGGCGGCTTTTTACTTGATGCCCTCTGTGGAAATGGCTTTTTGGCTGGTAACGGCTATCACAACACAATTTGCGATGATCATGTATGGATTGATATTTTTAGCGGCCATTAAACTCAGGTTTAATCATGCCGAAGTGGAAAGACCCTATAAGATACCTGGTGGAAAACTGGGGTTATTTGGTTTAGCAGGCATGGGTGCTTTAACTTGTTTTGGTTGTTTTATCTTAGGCTTTGTTTTACCAGATAAATTTTTGCATAACCAGAGCAGTTTTTGGATTTTTGAAAGTTATTTAATCATAGGGATTATCGTACTTTCTATACCGGGTTGGTGGATGCACCGAACCTACACTTGGAAAACATAACAGCGTAAGGAAAGGCCAAGGATGGGCATTAAACCAGCAGATCAATTACTTGAAGAACAGTCATTAGTTAATGTTGAAAAAAAGGGGTTTCGATGGCTGAAATTTCCCTATGAAGTAGAACAAAAATTTAAGCAATATTATATTAGTAATTATTCTTTTCAAGCCCGTTTATCTTTATTTATGGGGCTGTTGGTTTTTGCTAGTTTTGGTTATTTAGACTGGTATTATCAGTCACAGACTCCCAGTTTAATCAGTCTGTCTTATGTAAAAACCATGCCTCATTATTGTCGGCGTCCGCGTTTACTATTATCTGTGGGCCGATTAAGCTTTTTTTCTAAATCTAGACAACATCAGCAGTTATTTCTAGCGTTGATGATGCTGGTCACTGGCATTGGGTTAATTTTATTGGTGAGTAGAACGCCCGATGACGTGAATGATTATTATTTTATGGGCTTACTCATTCTTGAAATGTTGTGTTTTACTTCAGCGAGAATGCAATTTTGGCACGCCATTTTTTGCGTTTCGTTTTTATTTGTATTTTATAATATTTATTATGGGACGATTTATGTATTACCACAAAATCAATTATTATTGTTAAATTTTTTCTATCTTTCTGGCAGTAGCCTAAGTTTATTAGCCTGTTATTTTATCGAATTTTCAATTCGAAGAGATTATATTCACTATCAATTACTCGAATCTCACAGCTTTAAATTAAACCAGGCAAATTTACAATTAGAAACGTATGCGAGCATTGATGGTCTTACCCAAATTGCAAATCGCAGAAGTTTTGATAAAGGGTTGAGCAATGAATGGAGTCGATGCAAGCGATTAAATTTACCCATTACTTTGTTTATGATAGATATTGATGCATTTAAAAAATTCAATGATTATTATGGTCATATTTATGGGGATGAGTGTTTAAAGAAAATTGCCTTAATTATTAAAGATCATGCCAGAAGAGTAGGCGATCTGGCGGCCCGTTTTGGGGGGGAAGAATTCGCTCTTATTCTCCCTAACACTAAAATAGAAGATGCCTTAGTTGTCGCCAAAAGCATTATCGCTGCATTACAAGTAGAAGACATTAAACATGCGGCCGCGCCCAATAGTGATAGAGTGACCATCAGTATTGGTATTGTGACGATTTATCCCGATCAAATGCCAGATAACTTTACCATGGAAAACTTTATTAATCTCGCCGATGAGCGGCTTTATGATGGAAAACGTAAAGGGGGTAATAGTTACTCAGGTTATTTCTATCAAGTGCCTCCTAAAGTGGGTGAAATATAAGTTATGACCGATTTTACTCATTTAAAAAACCTGATATTAAAAAATAATCCTGTTCAAATTTTGGGAGTGATTAATGCGCTAGGGGCTTTGTTAGCAGAAAAAGCGGGAGCCAAAGCAATTTATTTATCAGGTGCGGGTATGGCTAATGCGTGTTTTGGATTACCCGATTTGGCCTTAACAGGATTGAAAGATTTGGTTGAAGAAGTGACTCGAATTAAAACCGTCAGTCGATTACCCTTATTAGTCGATATCGATACTGGATTTGGCAGTGTATTAAATGTTAAAAAAACGGCACTGGAATTATATAAAGCAGGTGCTGCAGGGTTACAAATTGAAGATCAACCTTTTGCCAAACGGTGTGGTCATTTAGAAGGTAAAAAATTAGTGTCAATCACAGAAATGACGGGTCGCATTAAGGGCATAAGAGAAGTACTCAATTCGAGGCAGATAACCATTGTGGCCCGAACAGATGCTCTGGGCATGGAAAGCCAAGAACAAACGCTTGAACGGGCTTTAGCCTATCAAGCGGCGGGTGCGGATGTGTTGTTTTTAGAAGCTGCAACTCAATTAAATCATTATCATTATTTTACTCAAAATTTAACTATCCCCGTTTTAGCTAATAGCACAGAATTTGGAAAAACGCCTTTGTTTGACTTTACTGAATTAAAAAAAGCAGGGGTAGGCGCTGTATTATATCCTTTATCGATATTTAGAATAATAAACAAAATTGCGCTTGAAAGTTACCAAGAAATTTTAAAAACAGGTTCTCAGAAAAATCTACTCAGCAAAATGCAAACGCGTGAAGAATTGTACGAACTCATTGATTATCATCGACAAGAAGAAGCCCTAGAAGCGTTTTACACTCAGATTGAACAGGAGCAAAATAAATGAGTTTAAATAACACAGGAAGTGTAAAGACGGGTGGATTGGCAGGCGTAACGGCTGGCAAAACTGCTATATGCACCGTAGGGCATGAAGGCACTGGTTTACATTATCGCGGTTACAGTATTCAAGATTTAACACAACACAGTTCTTTTGAAGAAGTGGCTTATTTATTAATTTATGGCAAATTACCGACCGAATCTGAATTAAAAAAATATCAACATAAATTAATTTCCTTAAGAGGCCTTCCTCCTGAAATTCAATCGCTTCTTGAGTCTATTCCGGCTAATGCCAATCCCATGGATGTTTTTCGCACGACGTGTTCAATGCTGGGTGTGTTAGAACCAGAAGACAGTACGCGCCAAGCCAAAGATATAGCAGATAGATTAATCGCACTATTTCCAGGGGCGCTATTATATTGGCATCATTATCATCAGTCGGGCAGCAGAATATCGACCGATTTTGAGGCCCTTAGTACGGCCGAGTATTTTTTAAGTTTATTGCACTTAGAGCCTGCTCAACCTGAAGTCAATGTACAAGCATTAGATACTTCTTTAATTTTGTATGCCGAGCATGAATTTAATGCCTCTACCTTTGCGGCAAGGGTATGCAGTGCAACTTTATCTGATTTTTATTCAGCGATTACGGCTGCCATTGGCACTTTACGTGGCCCTTTACACGGAGGTGCCAATGAAGAAGCAATGCGATTAATTCAAAGTTATGAAAATCCTGAAACAGCTGAAAAAGGGTTATTAGAGAGATTAAGAAATAAACAATTAATCATGGGGTTTGGGCACAGAGTTTATACTGTATCCGATCCGCGTTCTGATATTATTAAAAATAAATCTAAAATATTGGCTTTAGAATATGGAGATGAAAATATATATCATATCTCTGAAAAAATCGAAGCAATAATGAGAAAAGAAAAAAATCTGTTCCCGAATCTCGATTTTTATTCAGCGAGTGCTTATTATTACATGGGTATTCCCACACACTTTTTTACCGCATTATTTGTCATTGCGAGAATGACAGGATGGGCGGCTCATATTATTGAGCAAAGGCAAGACAATAAATTAATTCGACCGACAGCAGAATATATTGGCCCAAGCCCTAGAGAATTTGAAAAAATCTCAAAGAGAAAATAAACATGTTTGATAACACTCGAGCAGACTATGACAAAATTATTCTAGAGATAGCCGATTATGTATTAAATTATTCGGTCACGAGTGAATTGGCTTATGAAACAGCCAAGTATTGTTTAATGGACAGTTTAGGGTGTGGGCTATTAGCCTTAAATTATCCTGAATGTACCAAATTACTCGGCCCATGGGTGCCGAATAACCATACTGACGGAGGGGTGCCTGTGCCAGGTACCGCCTATAAATTAGACCCCATTAAGGCGGCATTTGATATCACCACTTGCATCCGGTGGTTAGATTTTAATGACACTTGGTTGGCAGCTGAATGGGGACACCCATCTGATAATTTAGGGGCAATATTGGCGTGTGCTGATTATGCTAATAAAAAATTAGCGCAGTTGCATGAGCCTCCTATTATCATGCGCGATATTCTCGAAGCGATGATTAAAGCACACGAAATTCAGGGTATATTGGCTTTACAAAATAGCTTTAATCAAGTGGGCTTAGATCATGTTATTTTAGTCAAAATTGCTTCGGTTGCATTGGCAACCAAATTATTAGGTGGAAGCCAACAACACATTATTGATTCGCTTTCTCAAGCTTGGGTAGATGGGCAAAGCTTAAGAACGTATAGACATGCACCGAATACGGGTAGTAGAAAATCTTGGGCTGCGGGGGATGCAACCAGCCGAGCTGTTCGTTTGGCTTTTTTAACTTTACAAGGTGAAGAGGGGTACCCCAGTGCGCTAACAGCACCAAAATGGGGTTTTTCTGATGTGCTTTTTCAACATCAAGAAATTGAATTGGCGCAGCCATTAAAAAGCTACGTAATGGAAAATGTATTATTCAAAATAGCCTATCCTGCCGAATTTCATGGCCAAACGGCGGTTGAGTGTGCCATTAAATTACATCATCAGATAAAACCTCATTTAGATGATATTGATAATATTCAAGCAATTTTAATTGAAACACAAAAACCTGCTATGCGTATAATTAATAAAACGGGTGTGTTAAGAAATTATGCAGACAGAGATCATTGTTTACAATATATGATAGCCATTGGATTATTAACGGGTGAGTTAACCTCAGATTCCTATTTAGATGACACGGCGCAAGATGCGCGCATTGATAAACTACGTAAAAAAATGATCGTGGAAGAAAATGCTGAATTTTCTCAAGATTATCTCGATCCTAACAAGCGTTCCATCGCCAATGAAGTTACGGTAAAATTAGCCCATGGGGGAAGTTTTACAGAGCGAGTAGAATATCCTATTGGCCATCCTCGCCGGCGCGAAGAAGGCATACCGCTGTTATTAAACAAATTTCATCATAATTTGTTAAGTATTTATTCAGAAGAACAGGCCGAAAAAATTAAAACCACTTTCAACGATCTGAAAAAATTTGAAGAAATGACGGTGAGTGATTTTCTTATTTTGTTTCAGAAATAATAAAGATGAAACAGGGCACAAAGCTGTTTACCCTCTACGAGCTGACTACAATACTCTACGTGCCGGCCCGCGGTATCGAGCAATCTAAAAGATGCCGCGGACACAAGTACTACACGTAGGAGATAGCCTCAACTCAGCGGTTTTTACTTGCTGCGGTTCTTTCGAGATGATACGGGAGTGGGCGTAACTGTAACGTTAAAATTTTTCATGTTGGAATCAGGCAACAGTAAATTAGCGGGGTCGACTTCATTCGATCTAATTACCCAGTACGGTGTAATTAAAACTCGGCTAGTAAAAAGTTTTATTGCAAAACCTGTTTCACCTTTTTTTGATAATGGCGTAAATTTCATCTTAGCTTCACGCTGCTCACGCTCATTATTCTCACACTCTTTCAATAATTGTACTATTTTAGCTACAATTTTAGGGTTATTATTATTTCCATTAGTTAATAACATTAACGGTGTCTCGCCTTTTTCATTTTTATGATTAAAGGGAATAAATTCTAATAATGCTTTAAAGCTTCTAAGTTTAGCGGAGGAAGCAGCAACGTGTAGAGGGTAGCATTGATCGAGCATTTTTAGTAGGAGGGCAGGAGGCATTGTAGTGAAAAAATACCTCAATACCGGTGCCGATTCATAAAAAATGGCAATATAAAGCGGATTAAAAGTCTTGTTAAGTGATATGTTTTGATTATCTAAAAAATTGAATATCTCAGGTTTTAGTTCAATTAATGCTTTTATCATGGATAAATGTGCTTTTGTGATAGCCATATGTAATGCTGTAATCCCTTCACCGTTTCTGGTTTCGGGGCACGCTCCTTTGGAAATAAGTGCATTAAAGCATTTTAAGTCGGGATGCATGGCACATAAAAATAATGGTGCCAAGTCATTTGCACCATTCATAAAATTTGGATCTGCCCCCAGATCAAGCAATCCTTTTATTAAATTAGGACTTCTATTTCTTACAGCCCCTTTAAGGGCCTGGTTTAATATTTTTTTTTCATTTAAAGTAAGAGGAGCATTTTGTTCAGCTTCTTCTAATTCGAATGGTTCTTCCGGAGAGTCTCGAAGTATTCTAATAAGATCAAAGTCGTCACATAAATTTTCCGAAGGCCAAAACTGATCACGATTTTCTTCTGTAAAAATACTTAGATCATCAGACATTGTTTTTTCTTGAACAGGGCTATTCCGACCTTTTTTTGTCGTATCTGCGAAGGGCGTATATAGAAAATTATCTTCTTTAGAGGAAGTAGATAATGAAAAATAATTATCGGAGTAGTCCATATTAATACCTCTTAATTTAAACTTGACGTCTATGCACCATAACTGTTACGGATCCTCCGGGATGATACCGGAGTGGGCGTAACTTTAACATTAATATTCTCTATGACAGAATCAGGCAGTAGCAGATTGGCTGAATGTACTGTTTTACTTTCAAAAGACTGCTTTTGCACAGTTTGAACACTTGTGAAAAAAGGAGTTGGCCTCGAATGCTGAATCAATTGTTTTTCTATATACTTGAAGCGAAGGCCAATTTTTTTGTCTTTATTTCTCAAAAATATTTTAGCTATCAACGTTAATGGAGTGTCCCCCACTTTATTTTTGTGATTCACGTTAATAAATTCTAATAATACTTCAACGCTTTTAAGTCGAGCGAAGGCGGTAGCAACGTGTAGAGGGAAGCATTGAGAGATGATATTTTCTAAGAGAGCAGGGTGTGTTTCAGTGAAAAAATATCTTAATATTGTGGCTGAATCAAAAAAAATGGCAATATAGAGAGGATTGAAAGTCTTTCTAGTTGATACTCCTTTAGTATTTAAAAGGTTGAATATCTCGGGTTTTAGTTTAATCAGTGCTTGCATCATCTGTAAATTTTCTTGACTGATTGCCAAATGCAATGCTGATAGTCCCCTAGCATTTCTCATTTCAGGGCACGCTCCTTTGGAAATAAGTGCATTAAAACAGGCTAAGTTGTCATGAGCAGCACATAAAAATAAGGGAGTACTACCATCACTGTAAATGCAATTCGGATTGGCTCCGAAGTCAATAACTTCTATAATCAAACTTGAATTATCATTCTCCACAGCTATTTTAAGTGATAAGTTTAATCTTTCTAGTTCAACTGGCCAAGGCAGCTTCACAAAATCGTATTCTTCTCGTACATCGATCGGGTTAGCCAAAATATCATCAATTTCTTCAAATAACTTTTCTGAGGGCCAGTTTTTCAAGTTCTTTGATGCAGAATTCGCAAACGGCGTGTATGGCATGTTGCCGGTTCGATCGGTTTCGTGACTTGTTGTATAAGATTGTTCTCTGTAGGGAGAGGGCTTAATCGATGCGCGTAACCATGGGGGATTATTAATGTTGTCCATCTTAATGCCTCTATTTTAATCATGTTGCAAATTGTATCATGGTACAAATACTTATTGAAAAGGGAAAGCAGAATGGTATTTATATTATTAATAATAAGTGTAACTTCACGATTTAGTTGAAGGCTATTTATTAGTGGGATAGAAAGGGCGCATCTTGTGTGCGCCCTTTTAAATTATAATTTAACTACCAATTCTTCCGATGCACTCCAGACAACATTATAATTTTAGAGGATAATTCTTCTATGGATAATGAGGTGGAATTTAAATAAGGAATATGCAGTGTTTGATATATTGCTTCCAGGGTTTTGATTTCTTTTTGGCATTGATGTAATTCAGCATAAGTTGAATTGGGTTTTCGGGCCTGTCTGAGTTGGTGCAAACGTTCTGGTTGAATGGTAAGCCCAATTAATTTATTTTTGAATTTTTTTAAGGGGTTGGGCAAAGTAACGCTATCCAGATCTTCGGGAGTAAAAGGGTAGTTTGCCGCGCTGATGCCATATTGTAGGGCAAGATATAAACACGTAGGGGTTTTACCCGAACGTGAAACGCCCACGAGAATAAGATCAGCTTGCTCATAATGTTCAGCTTTTGACCCATCATCAAAAGCCAATGCAAAATTGACGGCTTCAATTCGGTCGTTATATTCTTTCGTATTTAAAATACCGTGAGCCTGTCCTACTGTTTTTTCAGAAGGCGTGTTCAGTTCTTGTTCTAACGATCCTAAAAAGGTTTCAAAAATATCGATAAAAAAAGAAGAGGTTTGTTTAATTTTATTTCGAATTTCACTATTCACCATACTGGCAATAATAATGGGTCTATGTTTTTCAGACTGGGCTGATGTGCTAATTAGCTGAATAAATTCCTCTGATTTTTCTATAGAATCAATAAAAGAAAAAGTATGAAATTGGAAAGAAATGGTAGAAAACTGAGAAAGCAAACTATGCCCTAATGTTTCAGCCGTAATACCGGTTCTATCGGAAACAAAATAAACCATTCTTTTTTGCATGACGTTCTCTTCATGTTAGGATGAATCATTAGATGATGATTACATAAATAAATCAAGGATATGGGTTATGGTGCAACATGTTCTCCCCTTTATTTCAGTTGGTATAAATAATATTGGTCAAGTGGGCGGAAAAAATGCCTCCCTCGGAGAAATGATTCAGCATCTTAGCAAACTCGGTGTGCAAGTACCCAATGGTTTTGCCACCACGGCAGACGCCTTCAGAGATTTTATCAAAGTAAACAAGCTGGATAAAATTATTTATCCCATGTTAAATGATTTGGATGTAGACAATTTACTTCAACTTAAATCGGTTGCCGGTAAAATTAGAGAAGAAATCTTAACTGGCAAATTTAATCCAGATTTTGAAAAAGCCGTTATTCAATCTTATAGAGATTTATGTCAAGAGGCTGGGCAAAATGATCTTGCAGTGGCCGTGCGTTCTTCTGCGACAGCAGAAGATTTGCCGACGGCTTCATTTGCGGGCCAACAGGAAACTTTACTGAATATTAGTGGCGAAGAAAACATTTTGGTGGCCATTAAACAAGTGTATGCTTCTTTATTTACCGATAGGGCAATATCTTATCGTGCCCATCAAGATTTTTCTCACGAAGACGTTGCCTTATCCGTGGGGATTCAGCGAATGGTGCGAAGTGATTTGGCCTCAAGTGGCGTGATGTTTACACTCGATACCGAGTCAGGTTTTGATCAAGTGGTTTTTATTACCAGCAGTTATGGTTTAGGGGAATTAATTGTTCAAGGGGAAGTTAACCCCGATGAGTTTTATGTATTTAAAACAAGTTTAAAATCTAATCATGCGGCAGTGATTCGTAAAACCCTAGGAAAAAAACAATTTAAAATGATCTATGCGGAACCGAATCAAGCAGATCGTGTGGTTAAGATTCCTGTTGATATAAGCGAACAAAAAAAATTCTCTCTTACAAACGCTGACACGGAACAATTAGCCAAATTAAGTTTATTAATCGAACAGCATTATGGCAGACCCATGGACATTGAATGGGCCAAAGACGGTATTGATAATCAGCTTTATATCTTACAAGCCAGACCTGAAACTGTCGTGTCCCAACAAGGCAATCAAGTTATGGAACGATATGAAATTAATAAAACAGGCAAAGAAGAGATTCTGAGCGAAGGCAGGGCCATCGGAACTAAAATTGGTCGGGGAACGGCTAAAATTATACGATCCACCGCTGATATGAGCTTAATTACTGAAAACGATGTCTTGGTAACGGATATGACCGATCCGGATTGGGAACCGGTCATGAAAAAAGCCAAAGCCATTGTGACCAATCGGGGCGGCAGAACCTGTCATGCGGCGATTATTGCTAGAGAATTAGGTATACCTGCTATTGTCGGGTGCAATGATGCCACTTCTACCATAAAATCAGGTGAAGAAATCACTGTTTCATGTGCAGAAGGGGATACGGGTTTTGTATACAAAGGGTTGGTTGATTTTTCTGTCAAACGGCATCAAGTGAGTACTATGCCAGATTTGCCCTTTAAAATTATGATGAATGTCGCCAATCCGGACAGAGCCTTTGATTTTCAAAAATTACCCAATTTTGGCATTGGACTAGCCAGAGTAGAATTTATTATTAGCCAAATGATTGGCATTCATCCTGAAGCCTGTTTAAAATTTGATGAATTAAAAGCCGATTTAAAACAAGAAATATCAGAAAAGTCTGCTGGTTATGATTCCCCCAAAGATTTTTATATTGATAAATTAGCTGAGGGCATAGCGACGTTAGGAGCGGCGTTTTATCCTAAACCGGTGATTATTCGTTTTTCTGATTTTAAATCAAATGAATATGCCAATTTATTAGGGGGCCGCGCATACGAGCCTCATGAAGAAAATCCCATGTTAGGTTTTAGAGGGGCATCGAGATATGTTTCACCGAAATTTCAAGCCTGTTTTGAATTAGAAATACAAGCCATCAAAAAAGTTCGCAATGATATGGGGCTTAAAAATATTTGGGTAATGGTTCCCTTTGTTCGTACCCTACAAGAAGCTAAAGCTGCTTCTGAATTATTAAAAAAACATGGCTTAATTCGAGGTCAAGACGAACTGAAAATCATGATGATGTGTGAGGTGCCTTCAAATGCAATTTTAGCAGAACAATTTTTAGACTATTTTGATGGTTTTTCTATCGGTTCGAATGATTTAACACAATTAACATTAGGTTTAGACAGAGATTCAAGCCTGGTGGCTGAGCAATTTGATGAGCGAAATGAGGCTGTAAAATATTTATTGAGTCGTGCGATACAAGCCTGTAAGAAAATGGGAAAATACATTGGCATTTGTGGACAAGGACCTTCTGACCATCCAGATTTGGCCAAATGGTTAATGGAGCAAGGGATTGAAACCGTTTCGCTTAATCCCGATTCTGTTCTTAAAACGTGGTTATATTTAGCAGAAAATTAATTGTGATCTCTGTCACGAATATTTTTTCTGCCTTCGTATATATCTTGGTTGCCTGTATGCACGTCATGCACGCCTTCTCTGTGTAGGTTGTTGGCACGATGAATCGTATCAGTGCCTTGCTGAATCATGGCTTTGCCTTCTTCTTTGTATCCTGCTTTAATTAATTCTTTGCCTTCTTTAATTTGTTGTTGGCCTAAGTCACGCATTTCATCGGCATAATAAATGTTTTGTTTGCCTTCTTGTCTTTCAACTTTTCCTTTCTGGATCATAGGTTTATTCATGCCCCTATTTCCATGAGGATTGGCCATTGTGCAGGATATCCATAATAATGCGCTGAGTCCCAATGTAAGTGCTAGCACTAATTTATTCATTTTATTCTCCTCCGATTTTATCGACTCTTACCCAAATGCTCATTTTAGATTCATCCCGATTTCTTGTTCGACGCTGGGTGCTAGTTGAATTTTGCACGGCATCTGCTTGATTTCCACCCACATAAATCCATTCGCCTAAAGGCACTTCCATCACAGTTTTGGTTTTTTGCATTGCTGTCGTAACGGTATTGGTTTTAATATTACTGTCGGCGTGATTCACCGGCACTTCGGTTTGTAAAAGAATGTCTAATCGGACTTGATTGCCCATCAAGGTGGGCGTGATAATGGCACCCGATTCTAAGTTATCGTATAAATATTGTTCTTGAAAGGCACCCGCATTGTATTGCGCATTGCCGCTCGTGACTTTATTTTTATTTGAATTCTCAAGGGTAACATTGCCTCCGGCTACTGGGCTAAGTACCACATCGGAGGTGGGTAAGTTGGGATCCGTTGGCGTATTAGTAATGGTCAGTCGATTTTGATTTGTACTTGGGGTAGTGGTATTTTGAATCACTGTATCGGGGTTATCCGTGGGTACAGAATATTGTTGAGATTGTTCTTGCTGTATTTTATTAAGAGAAGCGGATCCCGTATCTTGAAAAGCTCCGCGACTGGCAACGAGCGCGACGGTCTTGCCTGAGGTAATCATAGCAGGTGTGCCTGAGATAACTTGAATCTGATTGAATGATTGATTTTCTTCTCTAGAGGTACTGTGTGTTGTGCTGATTTGACTACTTAATTGAAAATTATCTCCGCCAAATACCACTTTACCATTTGCGTCTACACTAAATTGTTCATTGGGTGCGTCTTTAGATTGAGAAACAGATAGCAGTAATCTTTTAGGGGGCTTATCTAAATCTAATGCCATTTTTTTTAAATTGGCTAGATTTTCTGTGTCCGTTTGGATAATAAGCTGATGTTCAAAAGATTTGATCACGCCATCTTTATTTAGAAAAGGCGTTAATATGGGCACAAGCTCTTGGGGCATGCGATGCTGTAAAGTTATTACCTCTGTTTCTGCATGAGCTGGATAGCCATTCAATATAAGGTAAACCATCAACATAAAAAGCGAATAAATAGGTTGTTTAAATACCCAGCGTACCATACTGTATCCTATATATATTTTGGGATATATCTTCATGATTACTTACAGTATAGAGTGCAAAAGAAACAAAAATGCACTGGTAATATAATCTATATTTTCAGATTCTCTGAATAAAACAATATATTTGTTTAAACTTATACATTGGGTTATTAACTTATCAAACAGGTATAATATCATGCAGCATAATGATTCTACGAGATTTATGTTTAGGGTAGTTGTGGGATTATTTGCTTGTTTAATCAGTAGTGCCTTATATGCAGATCCCCCCTCGCGTGTGGCACGTTTAAGTTATACCAATGGTGCGGTGAGTTTTTCTCCTGCGGGTGAAGAAACATGGCTAAATGCCGTTACAAACAGGCCCTTAATTACAGGGGATCAGCTATGGACGCCTGAAGACGCGCGAGCTGAATTACAATTAGATGGTGCCACAGCATGGTTAGGCAGTAACACCAATATTTCTATCCTTAACCTGGATGACAACATAGTTCAATTTAAAGTGTCTCAAGGCAGATTTAATCTTTATATTGATTCCTTAGAACCTAAACAAATTTATGAAATAGATACCCCTAATGTCGCCATATCCATCGATCGGCCAGGCTTTTATCTTGTGCACGTTGACCAAAATCAAGATTTTACTAAGGTGAGCATCCAAAAAGGTCGTGCAGATGTTTATGGAGTTGAATCGGCTTATCGAATTCAGGCAAATAAAACCTATCGTTTTTATGGTACAGACTTAAAAGAGTTTGAAACTTTATTAACGCGTTATGATGCATTTGATAAATGGAGCTTGAATAGAGTAGAAGATTCTAAAAGAGTGACATCGAGAAAATATATCTCTCGCAGTGTTATTGGATATCAAGATTTAGATAGATATGGCACTTGGCGTGAAATTCCTCAATATGGCAGAGTATGGTCTCCTAGTCGTGTGGCTTCAAATTGGGCTCCCTATCGTAATGGTCATTGGTCATGGATAGAACCATGGGGTTGGACATGGATTGATCAAGAACCTTGGGGCTTTGCCCCTTACCATTATGGCAGATGGACTCATTATGATAGAAGGTGGTATTGGATTCCAGCACCCACCCGAACAAGGGCAATATACGCGCCTGCATTGGTATTCTTTTTGGGTAATCGAAATGTGAGCACGGGCTTTTCAGTTCGGGGCACACGAAGTTTAGCTTGGTTCCCGTTAGGACCAGGTGATATCTATCTGCCGCCTTATCAATATAGCCGTGATTATTTCTATTCGATTAATCGAGGTAATACCACTGTTAATAACGTGACGATAAATAACATTTATAATAATCCTGTTTTTATTAATAATCTTACTTATCAAAATCAGGCGGTAGAAAATGCGCTTACAGCCGTGCCGGTCGAAACATTTGTCAATTCACAATCGGTTGAACAAAATAAATTAGCGGTGAGTAAAAAAGACTTAGAATCAAGCCAAGTTATGTCTCAAGCTGCTGTGGTGCCTGAGCAAAAAAGTATCGAAGGCGCGGGAACCAGCGCAGAACAAAAGCCATCAAAAGAAGTTCAAAATCGGCGTGTTGTGGTGAAATCCAAAACACCAGACGAGGCAATTCCTTTTTCTAAAAAACAAGAAAAGCTTGCTCAAGATCCCGGTAAGCCTCTAACCACAGAAGAAACTGAAAGTTTAACCGAAAAAAATCCAGATCAGGAGAAAGAGTTTGTTCGTGCTGATGGCTCTAAAGCATCTCAAAATTTACCAGAAAGTACCCTAGATCAAGGTAAGCCAGTCATTTCAGAACCAAGTGAAAAGTTAAAAGAAAAAAATCCAGGTCAAGAGAGCGAGTTTGATTTACCCGAAAATCGTGGCAAATCAGAGCTTAAAACAGAGCCCGCGATAAATTCTGAGGTGAATACTGAGAGTAAAAAACCAGAACGTGGGCCAGAAGCCAGACCTGTGTTAGAAGTACCTAAAAACTCTAAACCTGCTCCAGTTGAATTACCTGCAGAGCAAATTCAAGAACCATCCAAAACAAGACCGGATGATTTTAGCAAAGAAAGTCCGACGGCAAGTCCTTCTGAATCTAGACCAGAAAGAAAACCTGAAAGACGAATAGAAGCACCTCGTCAGGTTGAGCCACCTGTGACTAGCGTTCCAGAAGAGCCTCAGGAATTGCCCAAAGAAAATGTTAGACCTCAACTTGAACGAATTCCAGACGTCCCTAAACCAAGGCCCTCTGAATCTAGACCAGAAAGAAAACCTGAAAGACGAATAGAAGCACCTCGGCAAATAGCACCACCTGTGACTAGTGCTCCAGAACAGTCTCAGGAATTGCCCAAAGAAAGTGTTAGACCTCAAGTTGAACGAATTCCAGAGGTACCTAAACCAAGGCCCTCTGAATCTAGACCAGAAAGAAAACCTGAAAGACAGATAGAAGCGCCTCGGCAAATAGCGCCACCTGAGATGAGACGTCCTGAGCAAGTTCAAGAATTACCTAAAGCAAAACCTTTAGACGCCCAACCTCCAGTAGAACGTATTCAACCCGATCTCCCTGTGCCGGTTGTACCAATTGATCCAACAATTGAACCTATTCAATAGCTTGAGCAAGCTTCGCTGCTAAGCCGATGTAATTTTCGGGCAAAATATTTAGCATATTTTGTTTAATATCTTGAGGCAAATCTAACCCAAGAATAAAATCTTTTAACATGGCTAGATCGAGTTTTTTGCCGCGTGAGAGTTGTTTTAGTTTCTCATAGGGTTCATGCACACCATATCTTCGCATGATGGTTTGAATGCCTTCGGTTATGACTTCTACATGTTGTTGTAAATCATCTTTAATCAGGTCTTGATTCACATCCAGTTTCTCAAGGCCTTTCATCAGAGACAAATAGGCTAAATAACTGTTTGCCAAACCAACCCCAATGTTTCGAATAACCGTTGAGCCTGATAAATCGCGCTGAAAACGAGAAACCGGTAATTTAGAGGCCAAATGATTTAACATGGCATTTGCAAGACCTAAGTTACCTTCTGCATTTTCAAAATCAATAGGGTTCACTTTGTGTGGCATAGTGGAAGAACCCGTTTCTGTGGCAACGGCTTTGAGTTTAAAATACCCTAAGGAATTGTAGCCCCATAAATCTTGTGATAAATCGAGTAAAATAGTATTGATTCGGCAAAGCGTATGGCAATACATAGCTAGGTTATCATTGGGCTCTATTTGCGTGGTATACAAATGCGATTTTAACCCTAAAGAAGTAATGAAGTTTTGGCTAAATTCAATCCAGTCTACTTCAGGATAACTGACTTGATGCGCATTATAATTACCGACTGCGCCGTTAATTTTGCCAGAAAAGCTAAAGTTTTTAAGTATTTCTACTTGGTCTTTGAGTCGAACATAAAAATTGGCAAATTCTTTTCCAAGTGTCGTGGGAGAAGCTGGTTGGCCATGGGTGCGGGCCAACATTGGCAGTGTGGCAAATTCTTTGGTCATGGTTTTTATAAATAATAAAATTTGATTTAATTTAGGCAATAAAACGGCTTCTGTGCCTTCTTTGAGCATCAGACTATAAGCTAAATTATTAATGTCTTCTGAGGTGCAGGCAAAATGGATGAATTCAAGTTTGGGGCTATCATTGCCTAAAAATTTGGCGATGTGTTTTTTGAGGAAATATTCGACCGCTTTTACATCATGATTCGTCACGCCTTCTAATTTTTTAATGGTCATGGCGTCTTCTAGAGAAAATTTTTGAATTAAATTTTCAAAAATATCTTCTTGGGGCTGAGAAAAAGGAGAAAGCTCAGCGATTTTAGGTTCTTTACCTAATGCCAATAACCATTTTAATTCAACTTTGACTCGATATTTTATCAGCGCATATTCGCTAAAATAAGGTTGTAACGCGGCAGTTTTTTCAAAATAACGACCGTCAATCGGAGAAATGGCATTTAATTGGTGTTCCATATATTATTTACTCTTATGTTATATATTAAATAATTTTTAAGCCACCTAATGAGTCGGTGCTGGTTATTTTTCCCCCGCCCAAACACACGCCTATCCCGTTGTAAAATACCAGATATTGTCCTGGTGTTGCGGCACGTTGTGGCACAGAAAAAGTAACGTTTAGGGGATTGTTGTTGTTTTCAAGCTGACAAATTTGGTTGGTTTGCCTATAACGAATTTTGGCCGAAATAGGGGGGGCTGATAATAAATTTTCAAGCCCGTTTGAGGCAATCCAATGGATAGCCTCTAGCATTAGCTGCTGAGAAAAGTGCCAAGGATGTTCTTGGCCCTGAGCGACGATTAATTTGTTGGAGACTAAGTGTTTTGCTACTACGTACCAAGGCAGCTCGGCATGATTTTTTTTGCCGCCTATTTGAATGCCACCACGTTGGCCAAGTGTGTAATACATTAAGCCATCATGTTGACCTAATATTTCGCCTTCAGGGGTTTCAATTATCCCTGGTTTAGCGACCAAAAAATCGGATAAAAATTTTGCAAATTTTCTCTCGCCAATAAAGCAAATGCCGGTGCTGTCTTTGCGTTGATAATTGGGCAAATTGGCGGATTCGGCTATTTTTCTGACGTCTGTTTTCAGTAAATGGCCAATGGGAAAAATGCTTTTGGCGAGTTGTTCACTTTTTACTTGATGTAAGAAATAGGTTTGATCTTTGTTTTGATCAACGGCTTGCAGTAATTGTGTTTGCAACGGATCAACATGATAAATAATTTGCGCATAATGGCCCGTGGCAATAAAATCAGCGCCTAATTTTTGAGCATGATTGAGAAAAACAGAAAATTTAATTTCTTTGTTGCATAAAATATCGGGATTAGGGGTGCGGCCTGTTTTATATTCGCTCAAAAAATCTTGAAAAACATGTTGCCAATATTCAGGCGAAAAATTGGCGGTGTGTAAAGGAATATTTAACAGCTTAGCGACTTGCTTAGCCACTTTAAGATCTTCTTCAGCAGGACAATAGCCTAATTCATTTTCTTCTTCTTCCCAATTTTTCATAAAAAGGGCTTCAACTTCGTAGTCACCCGATTGGATCAATAATAGGGCAGCCACGGCTGAATCCACGCCGCCAGATAGCCCAACGATTACCTTGGGCTTTTTAGGGGGAGATAAAATGGGTTTAGTTTGTAAATTAGTCGTCATGGCGGTGATTTTATCACAAATTTAAGCTAAACTGCGCAATGGAAAAGCGCGTAATTCAACATATTTAGGAGCAGCCTTATGGGGTATCAAAAGATTGTCGTTCCAACGCAAGGAGCAAAAATTACGGTAAACAAAAATGGACAGCTAAATATCCCTGATAATCCCATTATTCCGTTCATAGAAGGCGATGGCACAGGGGTTGATATTACGCCAGTCATGATTAAAGTTGTCGATTCAGCTGTCAAACAAGCTTACTCTGGCAAAAAGCAAATTTCTTGGATGGAAGTGTATTGTGGAGAAAAATCCACTCAAGTGTATGGCCACGATCAATGGTTACCCGATGAAACCCTAACGGCACTTAAAGAATATGTTATTGCCATAAAAGGCCCTTTAACCACACCGGTTGGAGGCGGAATGCGGTCATTAAATGTTGCTCTTAGGCAGTTACTAGACCTATACGTTTGCATACGTCCCGTCAGATATTTTACTGGTTCGCCCAGCCCTGTTAAAAATCCTGAACAAACCGATATGGTCATATTCAGAGAAAATTCAGAAGATATTTATGCGGGCATTGAATGGCAAGCAGATAGCCCCAAGGCAAAAAAACTCATTCAATTTTTGATAAACGAATTAGATGTGACGTCTATCCGCTTTCCTGAAACCTGCGGTATAGGCATTAAACCCGTATCCAAAGCGGGCTCAGAAAGATTAATTCGACGCGCTTTTCAATATGCGATTGATAACAACCGAGATTCGGTTACCTTGGTTCACAAAGGTAACATCATGAAATTTACCGAAGGATCATTTAAAGACTGGGGTTATCAACTTGCTAAATCAGAATTTGGTAGCAAGGATATCGATGGTGGCCCCTGGCAAGAAATGACCAACCCTAATACAGGTCAAAAAATCGTCATTAAAGATGTGATAGCAGATGCGTTTTTACAGCAAATTTTATTGCGCCCTAAAGAATACAGCGTCATCGCGACATTGAACTTAAATGGCGATTATGTGTCTGATGCGTTAGCCGCCCAAGTGGGAGGAATAGGCATTGCACCGGGCGCCAATATAGGTGAAACCGTTGCTTTGTTTGAAGCCACACATGGCACGGCACCAAAATATGCAGGTCAAAATAAAGTGAATCCAGGTTCGCTTATTTTGTCAGCTGAAATGATGTTGAGACATATGGGATGGACAGAAGCAGCCGATTTCATTATCAAAGGCGTAGAAGGCGCAATTGCGGCTAAAACCGTCACTTACGATTTTGAAAGACTCATGCCAGGTGCTAAATTATTAACCTGCAGTGAGTTTGGTGACGCGATTATCAAAAGCATGTAAACAAGAGAAGAGGGCACACCTTGTGTGGGCCCTTTCTTAACTAAAGCTTAAACAGTTTCGGTAAGATCAGCTGTATTTTCAGCTGTTGCAGTATGCGTGACAGTTTGTTCTACGGATACCGCTTCTTCTAGTCCCCTAATTTCAACCGCATGAAGCCCTTTGGGGCCTTCTTGAATTTCAAAATTCACCCCTTGACCGGCTTTAAGGCTTTTGTAGCCATCCATGACAATGGAAGAAAAATGTGCAAATACATCTTGTCCGCCACCGTCTGGACAAATAAAGCCATAACCTTTCGCACTGTTAAACCACTTTACTATCCCCGTTGCCATAGTAAGAAATCCTTTTACGTCATAATTTTAATACTAACTTACTCTGCTAAAAATATATTCAGCATTGGGCATAACTGTTGTACATAAACGGATTTTAGTCAAGCTATTTGGGTCTAAAAAGTGCTAAATATTTTATTTAAGGGGCATTTGACTATTTTGAAGCTGATTAACTTTATAGTCATATTTTTCTATGAGAAAATGTCTTATGGATATCATGGATTATTAGATAGGGCGGGGGAGCCATTTGTTGGCTAAGATTAATATATGGGTAAGCAGGTTGAACGAGTAACAATCCATAAAACTGAGCAAGCCAAGCCCAAGGTGCAACGGCCCTCTCGGTATCAGGTTGTTATTTTAAATGACGATTTTACCCCAATGGATTTTGTGGTGGTGGTGTTGAAGTTGTTTTTCAATATGCAGACAGAACAAGCTGTGGCCACTATGCTAAAAGTGCACTATCAGGGAAGAGCGGTTTGCGGTGTGTTCACAAGAGACATTGCTGAAACCAAAGTGGCACAGGTGAATGATTTTGCGAGACAACATGAACACCCGTTACTTTGTACATTTGAACGGGTATAATGTTAGTTAAGTAATCAGATTATTTTTTTGGTGGTCAGGAGGACAAAGCCATGTTGAGCAAAGAACTTGAAATGACGCTCAACTTAGCCTTCAAAGAGGCGCGAGACAAACGTCATGAATTTATGACAGTCGAGCATCTGTTGTTGGCTTTGTTAGATAATACGGCCGCCAGTTCAGTATTACGGTCTTGTGGGGCAGATGTCGATAGATTAAAACATGATCTTCGCACTTTTGTAGATGAAACCACCCCAGTGATTCCTGGTCATGATATCAATCGAGAAACCCAACCTACCTTAGGTTTTCAACGCGTATTACAACGCGCGGTGTTTCATGTTCAATCTGCTGGCAAAGAAGAAGTCAGTGGGGCGAATGTATTAGCAGCCATTTTTAGTGAACAAGAAAGTCAAGCTGTTTACTTTTTAAAACAAGAAAATATTACCCGATTAGATGTCGTTAATTACATGTCTCATGGCATTTCTAAAATTGAAGAATCTCGCGAAAATGACGATCCCGATGTAGAACAACAAATTGATCCTGACTCTGGTCAGGAAGGTAGCGCAAAAAGCCCTCTAGAGGCCTATGCGGTGAATTTGAATATGATGGCTAAAAAGGGCAAGATCGACCCGCTTGTTGGCCGTGAGCAAGAAATAGAACGTACGATTCAAGTGCTATGCCGTCGCCGTAAAAATAACCCGCTATACGTCGGTGAAGCCGGTGTGGGTAAAACCGCTATCGCTGAAGGCTTAGCTAAATTTATTGTTGAAGGAAATGTGCCAGACGCCTTAGAAAACTGTACAGTATATGCCCTAGATTTAGGCTCGCTGTTAGCAGGGACTAAATATCGCGGCGACTTCGAAAAAAGGCTCAAATCATTATTACATCATTTGAAAAAAGACAGTGGCGCCATTTTATTTATCGATGAAATTCATACTATCATTGGGGCAGGCGCAGCTTCTGGGGGCGTGATGGATGCCTCTAATTTAATTAAACCCATGTTAGCATCGGGTGATTTAAGATGCGTTGGATCGACTACTTATCAAGAATATCGTGGCATCTTTGAAAAAGATAGGGCATTGGCCAGACGGTTTCAAAAAATCGATGTGCGGGAGCCCAGTATTCCAGAAACCGTTAAAATACTCGAAGGCCTAAAACCTCATTTTGAGTCCCATCATCATATTAAATATACGCATTCTGCTTTAAAAGCGGCGGCTGAATTAAGTTCAAGATATATCTCCGATAGATTTTTGCCAGACAAAGCCATTGATGTGGTTGACGAAGCCGGGGCATATCAAAGACTTTTGTCACCCAATAAACGTCGTAAAATCGTTGGGGTAAAAGAAGTAGAACAAATCATTGCAAAAATGGCCAGAATTCCGTCTAAGAGTGTGTCTAGTTCAGATAAAACGTTATTACAAAATTTAGAAAAAGAATTATTACTTAAAGTATATGGTCAAGATAAAGCCATCCATGCGCTGGTTGCTGCAGTCAAAACAGGACGTTCAGGTTTGAGTGATCCGGAAAAACCAGTAGGATGTTTCTTGTTTGCTGGCCCAACGGGCGTTGGTAAAACCGAAATTACGCGTCAATTGGCCAAAACAATGGGCGTTGAGCTAATTCGTTTTGATATGTCAGAATACATGGAATCGCATACTGTTTCGAGATTAATTGGTGCGCCTCCCGGATATGTAGGGTACGATCATGGCGGTTTATTAACCGAAGCTGTAAATAAAACGCCTCATGCTATCGTTTTATTAGACGAAATCGAAAAAGCGCATCCAGATGTCTTTAATTTATTATTACAAGTGATGGATCATGGTACCTTAACCGATACCAATGGCAGAAAAGCAGATTTTAGACATGTGATATTGGTCATGACCACCAATGCGGGTGCTCAGCAAATGAACCGTACATCGATGGGATTCACCGAACAAGATCATGCCACCGATGGCATGGAAACCTTGAAAAAAATGTTTACCCCAGAATTCAGAAATCGTTTAGACACGATTATTCAGTTTGAAACGCTTACGCCAGCTGTTGTGGATAAAGTCGTCGATAAATTTATTGCCGATCTGCAAGCGCGTTTAACCGAAAAATCGGTTGAATTGACCATAGATGATGAAGCTAAAAAATGGCTTGCTCAGCATGGGTATGATAAAAAAATGGGGGCAAGACCGATGGCCCGCATTATTCAAGAAGAACTCAAAAAGCCCCTTGCCGATGAATTACTGTTTGGTAAACTCAGCGAAGGCGGTAGCGTACATGTGACGGTAGAAGACGGTAAAATTTGCCTAAAAGTACATGAGTTAATTTAATCCTCCAGACTTAACATAACTACTTTAGCGTTGTTTTACGAGCGACCTGTCCTCCGAAGCTTTAGCGCAGGGGGAAGGCTGGCATGACAGTGTTGAGTAGTATTTTGTATTTTCACTTGTATTTACACTTATCTCCCCCAGACGTCATTCGTCGGTTATTTCTTGTTATTTAAAAATGATAATAGTAATATTCATAACTTTCTATATACCTCTTTATCATTTGGAACTTTTATGGATTTTTTACCAACCAGACACCCAGTTAATGAACATACAAATTTTAATTATGAGCAAGAGATAGAATTTTTCGATGCAGTAAAGAATGGCCATGTAAAGTTAGTTGAAGTATATCTAGAAGAAAACCCAAAACTTTTACATTCAATGGATAGCAATGATTGTACAGCACTTTATCATGCCATTAAAAATAATCATCCTGAGGTTGTCGTTTTATTGCTGAAAAAAAGTACGAGCATAAAAGAAATTGACATAAATACGCTACGCGAATTCATGCGTACGTATATTGGCAGATCCATTTTTTTTCTTAAAATTACCATGAATGTAAAAGAACTGGAGTCTGAAGATTTTTTTGAATTTATGAATCTTGTTAAGGCTGGTTCCGTGGCTACTGTAAGATTATTAATTCAAATAAACAAAAAATTA
Organism: uncultured Gammaproteobacteria bacterium; assembly: GCA_902826485.1. GTDB lineage: Bacteria > Pseudomonadota > Gammaproteobacteria > Berkiellales > Berkiellaceae > CADEEZ01. The sequence continues at coordinate 93,941 of CADEEZ010000007.1, read as the reverse complement.
TTAGGCATGGTTAAGGTATGTGGCTGGAATTGTCTAATCACTGGGGTTAATTATGCTAGTGCCGAGATGCTTGAATTATTTTTTAATGAGGAGGTGGACTTAGAAACAAGAAATAATTTACTGAGATGTGCTGTCGAAAATAATAATGTAGAAGCAGTTAGATTCTTACTTAAAAAAAATGCAAGTACAGAAACACATGATTATTATGGCAATACACTGCTCATGTTGGCCGCAAAAAATGGGATGACAAATATCGCTGAAGTATTAATTCAACATGGTGCGAATATAGAAGCAAGAAATTTAGAAGGCAGTAACGCACTGATAGCCGCTTCTGAAAAAGGGGGAACAGAGGTTGTTTTATTATTAATTCAATACGGTGTCAATATCAATGCGCGCCACACTAAGAATCATGCCCCTGCGCTTTTGCATGCTGCTTTAGAAGGGCATATAAAAACAGTTCAAGTATTACTTGAAAAGGGAGCAGATGCAACGATGGTGAATTGCGACCTTATGAGCGCAGGTGTACTTGCAATTAGACGTAATCATATGAAGATTGTCGATATATTTCTTGAAAAAGGAATGGATTTAGATGCAGTTGATATAAATGGAAATACGCCAATAATCAATTCATTAGTTAATAATAAAGGAAAAAATAAATTTATCGCTTACCGATTATTATTGGAAATGTCATACGAAAAGCGAATTTTATTCACAAAACATAGCCAAGAAAACAGATTGCTGCTTACTGACTTTTATATACGGGCACGCCTTAGTTTCATTTTTCTGAAAAAAATCCTTGTGCCATTTTTTAGATATGATTCTGAGCGGGAGTGTATTTTTTCTACATTGCCAGTGGAATTGCTTTGCTATATTAAAACAATAGAAGTGCAGCTTCAATTTCAAAAATTAACTGATTGGCATCAAGCTTGTCCCGATCATCCAAAGAGTTTTATTTGTTCTATGAAAGCATTTGAATTGCGACTTCAGTCTAAAAACTTACCTGATTGGTATCAATCTTATGCTAAAAAATATATTTCAAGATTGCCTTCAAAACCTATTTTTTACCAAGAAATAAAACCAGTCACAGATGTTACACCGCCAACTGTTACATTCATATATGAGCCTAAAAAGAACAAGTCTAGTGATACTATAAAACAAGATAAACAACCTGATCAAAACATAGATAGTTATTTGAATGCTCTTAATCATGCCATCTCAAATTTAAAATTGAATTAAAAAATGTAGTAAATGTAGGAATTTTTAATGGATACGCTCCCTAATGATAAATTAGATTTTATTCAAGAACCATATCAACAACAATTTCTAGATAATGCATTATTAGAAGCGTTTCGGGCCGATGATTTAGACGAAATGGAAGTTTTTCTTAAAAAAGGCGCCAACAAAGAACTGATTTTACCTTCTGGCAAAACCATACTTCTGTGTGCTGCTCAACACGGTTACATCGATATTGTTGAATTATTTATTAAATATGATGCAAATGTAAATGCAGTTAGCCCTCATGGTTCTACTGCACTTATGTATGCTGCTCAGCAGGGTTGGGATGAAAGTGTTGCGTTATTACTTAAATATGGCGCAAATGTTAAGGCGATAGCTAATTCAGGAAAAACGGCACTGAATTATGCTGTCGATAATAGTCACACAGGTGTTGTTAAATTAATACTTGAAAGCAATAAAGCTACAGAAGCCCTGAGCATCGATGATGTCACTTTATTTATGGATTTTGTAAAAAAAGAGACTGCCAATATTTCCCAATTATGGATTAAAAATGCGCTGAATATGCAACTGAATGATAATGATGTCGATAATTTTATGCGACTTGTTATCAATGGTCAAGTAGATATTATTAAGTTATTACTTAAAACGGGAATAAATGTAAATATAACAGATAGTAAACAGCAGACAGGGCTTATGTATGCAGTTAATTTTTCTAGTATAGAGATGGTTGAATTATTCATAAAATATGGCGCCATGGTAGATGTTAAAATTCCTAGCGGTGGAACACCGTTTATATTGGCTTGTAGTATAGGCAGAATATTGATAGCCGAATTACTATTGAGCCATGGTGCAAACATAGAAGCAATGATTTTTGATAATGAGACTGCTCTTATACATGCTTCTAAAACCGACAATAAACAGATTGTCGAATTCTTGCTTAAAAATAATGCAAACAGAGATGCAGCAGATAATCAGGGAAAGACTGCACTTATATATGCCACATTGAATAACCATATAGAGATGGTTTCTTTATTAATAAATTATGGTGCAAGTGTAGAAATAATTGATGCTGAAGGTTGTACTGCACTTATGCATGCTGCCATTCAAGGTAATATGTTCATGGTACAAGTATTTATTGAAAAAGGTAAAAATGAAGAGGAAATTTTCGAAAATAGCGTTGATGCTCTCATGGAAGCAACGATTAATAATCATTTGAATATTGTTGTTATTTTAATAAAAAAAAATAAAGCATTACTCAATGCAACAGATTTAAACGTAAATGTTGCACTTTTTTATGCAGCTCGTAGAGGGAGAACAGCAATAGTTAACTTCCTACTTAAAGAAGGTGCTAGTATTGATTTGGTAGATCTTGAGGCGGGGACTGCTCTCATGCATGCAGCCCGAAAAGGCCATATTGATATAGTTGATTTACTGCTTGAAGCAGGTGCAGATATAGTAGTGACAGATGCAAATGAATATACTGCACTTGATCACGCTCGTCAAAATAATCACATACCCACAGCTTACAGATTGTTGTATGCGTTATTTTATAGAAATAGCGCATCTTTTGAAGGTTATAAACTAACAAACGAAATTTTGGTTTTTAACTTTAATCAAGCATTACAAACTAACTGTGATAAAAAATATAAAGTCATTAAATCTTCTTTTAAATTACATGCTGAACCTGATCCCGAAGGTAAATTTCATTTTTGCCTATTACCATTAGAAGTTGTTAGCTATATAAAAAAACTAGAACTGCAACTTTGGCTTCAAGATTTTTCTGATTGGTATCAATTTCCTCTTTGTAGATATATGTCTAGCATGCCTGAAACAGTTGTTTATCAAAATATACGACCTGATATTGATGCTCCTTACATTACAGATGTTACCGAAGAAATAGAGAACATATCAACACAAATTTCATCTTCTCTTACTTTGTTGTATGACAGGAAAATTAAAAAATCTGGTGATAATGTAAAAAAAGATAGTCAAAATAACCAAGATATAAACATTGATTTGAATGATCTTGTTTATGCACTTTCACATATGAGATTAAATTAAAAAAATGGATACTCTGATTAAAAATGTCAAAAATAAAGAAATGAATGACAATGACGTTGTGACATTTATGAATTTAATTGAGGATAATCAAACAAAAGCCGTTCAGTTATTACTTGAAAATGGAGTGAATCCAAATTTAACCAATAGAGCGGGGGATACAGCGATTTTGTATGCTATTGCTGCAGATAATCCTGAGATGGTTGAGTTATTAATAAAATTTGGCGCAAACCTAGAGGCTAAAATTAAAGAAGGTTGTACGCTGCTTATACTGACTTCTAGTAATGATTGCATAAAAATTGCTGAATTATTACTCAAAAATGGCGCAAACACTGAAGAAACTGACGACAACAATATAACTGCATTGATGCATGCTGCTGAATCTGGCTATACAAAAATGGTTGAATTATTAATGAGATACGGTGCCAAGATAGAAGCTATTGGTTTAGATGGCAAAACAGCATTAATATTTGCAGCGAGCTGTGGCCAAGTAGGTATAGTCAAAATGCTAATTCAATGTAATGCAAATGTACAAAAAGCGAGTAACATTCGAAAAAAAACTGTCACAATGTATGCTGCCAGAGCAGGTAAAACAGAAGTTGTTGATGTATTAATTCAAGCAGGTGCTAATATAGGGGCAAGAGATTCAGATGATTTGACTGCGCTCGACCATGCTGCTAACAATAAACATATATCAACAGCCTATCGATTATTATGTTCATATTCGCTTAAAGAGAGAGGTGAATTTGCATTAGACGGACGAGAAAATCTTAATCTTGTAGATGATTTTGATAAAGAGCTTTATAAATATCAAGAAAAAATTTATCTCATAATTCGTACACCTTATAAATTGAAAGTTAATCCTGAAAATGAATGTCATTTTTCTTTTTTCCCGTTAGAAATAATCAATTTTATTAAGCTTTTAGAGGCAAAATTGCAATGTTTCCCTGAGTGGTATCAGCATCGGGTAGAAAGTGATATTAATCTAGCCTTTGCTTTGAAAGCACAAGCTTTAATGACACCAGCTTATGACGCTAAAAAGAATAAGTCTGCCCAAGATATAGAGGTTGAATTAAATAATCTTCAAGCTTCTGTCTTAAATCTGAGATTGAATTAAAAACTATTGTAGTAAATGTAGGAATTTTTAATGGATACTCTATCAAAGAAGTTTAGTGCTGATCCCATTGACGAGGATATAAGCGAACTTATGGATGCAGCCAAAAACGGCTATACAGACATTGTTGAATTATTAATTCACGAAAAACCACACTTGCTGAAAGTAATGGACAGCGATGGCCAAAGCGCACTTGAGCTTGCTATTCTGCATGATCATAAAGACATGGTTAAATTATTACTCGAAAGTGGTACAAAAATAGACGAAATTGAGATTCAAGACATAGACAAATTTATGTATCTCGTTACAGATGGCCCTCGAGGGTTTGCTCAATTGTTACTTAAAAATGGTATGAATATAAAAGAGATTGATTCTAATGACATACGTGCATTTATGCACCTTGTTGAGAATGGTTATGCAGGTATTGTTAAATTATTAGTTCAAAAAAACAAAAAATTATTAGAAGTTATTGACATGCATGGCAAAACAGCACTTATGCATGCGCCTAAATATGGCAACATAACTACTGCTCAAATATTAATTGAAAATAAAATAAAAAAAGAAGAAGTTAGTATTAATGAAGTAATTGAGTTCATGCATTTTGTTATTAATGATTCCATCGTTATTGTTGAAATGCTAATTAAAAAAAATAAAAAACTTTTAGAGGTTACTGACGTAAAGGGTTACAGTGCGCTAAGTCACGCCGCTTCACATTGGAACAAGGATATGGTTAAATTATTGCTTGAAAGCAATGAAAGCAATGAAAGCAATGAAAGCAATGAAAGCAATGAAAGCAATGAAAGCAAT
>CADEEZ010000007.1:52364-88626 GCA_902826485.1 uncultured Gammaproteobacteria bacterium | reverse complement strand
GAAAAAATTGAAAAGATTGACATTCATGATGTGGAAAAATTTATACATTTTGTTGTTAATGGTGGTAAAGATATTGCTGAGTTATTAATTAATAATAGTATTAATAAAGAAATGAATGATCACAATATTAATGTGTTTATGAAGCTGGTTAGTAAGGGGAATACAGATATTGTTGAGCTGTTACTTAAAATCGGAATGGAAGTAGATTTAATAGATAGCAATGGTCACACAGCGCTTGTTTATGGTGTGTATAATGCTAAAAAAGTCATGGTTGAATTATTAATTAAATATGGAGCGAGTGTAGAGGTTACAATTGAGACGGAAGCAACAATGCTTATTATTGCTGCTAGTAGAGGTGATACATCGATTATTAAAGTATTGCTTGATAACGGTGCGAATAAAGAGGCAATTGACAAAGATAGTATGACCGCCCTCATCTGTGCGGCTGAACATGGTCACACCGAAGCAGTTGAATTATTAATTCAGGAGGGTGCGGATATAGAAGCTCAGGATTTGGAAGGAAAGGATGCGCTTATTTTTTCGATAAGAGGTAGTCATGTGAAAGTGGCTAAATTATTAATTCTACATGGCGCAAATGTAAATGCAATTGGTTTTGCTAACAAAACTGTACTGATGTACGCGGCTAGAATCGGTCAAATGACTATTCTTGAATTATTACTTGAAAGAGGAGCAGATGTAAAGGCAATAGATGCCGATGGTTATACTGCGATTGATCATGCTATCAAAAATAATCACAAATCTTCAGCTTATAGATTATTGTGTGAGATAGTGTGTGAAAAACGAGATCTATTTGAAACAGATGACCCTGAGAAACGCAATCTTGTTGATGAGTTTGTGGTTGAGCTTTTACAAAATAAAGAGAAGATATATTCTGCGATTATGCCTCCTTTTAAGCTCAATGTCGACCCTACTCGCGAGTGTCATTTTGGCCTGTTGCCGTTAGAACTCATTAAGTACATTAAAGTGCTAGAAGCCAGGCTTCAAGGCTTTTCTGATTGGTATCAGCATCGGGTAGATAGAGACATTAATCTTGCTTTTAATTTTATTTTTACAGAGAAAAAAACAAAGCCTGTCACCTATTTTATGCCAGCTGCAGCACCAGCAATCACGCCGGCTTTTCTCTCTAAAAAAACAAAAATAAGCACTAGTATCTTGTGCAAAGATAACCCTGATCAAAATAGTAATATCGACTTGAATAATCTTCAGACTGCTTTTTTAAATTTGAGTTTGAATTAGTCTTAAAAAAATGGGGGAAGGCTGCTAACTAGGGACGGCACAGAGGCCGTCCCCTACGTAAATCCTTTATTTAAAATCTTGTTTTTTTGCACAATCTAATTTGTAGGGGACGACCTCCGTGTCGTCCCTTATCGGGATCTATTCGCTGCTACTTTCTTCAGGCGCCGCTTTTCTAGGGCCGCTGTCTTTATCGCGGTTTCTAAAGATAATTCTACCCTTGGTTAAGTCATAGGGCGTCATTTGAACAGTCACTCTGTCGCCAGTCAAAATTCGAATATAATTTTTACGCATTTTGCCTGAGATGTGGGCATTAACAACATGTTTGTTATCTAGCTCAACTTTGAATGTTGTATTCGGTAATGAATCGATTACCGTTCCTTCCATTTCAATCTGGTCTTCTTTAGCAGCCATTTAAATCACTTTCTCCAAGCCAAAATTATTCTAACATGCGCATGCTATCGAATTTAGCGAGAGAATAAAAGCCCAATATCAAACTTTGTTGGGCTTTGTTGAATACTAAACTAAGATTTGCCTAAAATAGACTCAATATTTTTAATAAATACCTGGTAGTCGCTTAGGGTACATTTACCATAAACCATGGTTACCGCAATCACATCTGGGGTGGTAAGTTCTTTAGCCATGAGGCCATTAAAGCCATATTCAAGTGACCGAGCGCAAGGTTTAGGGATGCCATCAGTGGGTATCATAATAAAATTACGATCGTCTAAATCGATGGCAATTTCGCCGCCCGAAATAAGTTGAGTTTGTTGGGATGTTAATAGATTAACCATGGTGAGCCTCCTTGTTATTATTTTTTGAATCCTTCAATCCCCTATAAGGGGACAGGCAGAACTCTACTCGTTTTCTGCCTGTTTTGTCAATAAAGGCTTACAAGCAGGGCTTTTTAGGGATAGGCTTAAGAACTTTATCTTCGATGGTTAGAAGATTTGATTTCTTTGGTGAATCAAAACACGGCAAGAATAATTCGGAAGGTGCTTGTAAAGTCATAGAAGGTTCAGGTGCTTCAGCTGCCTGTACTTCCCTGATAAAATTTTCATATCGATTTTTAATTTTAGGAGGTACATTTTCTAAATCCAAATCAAATAACCACTGAGCATCACAATGAAAATCATGAAGGGCGGTTAAGCCTTTTAAACTTAAAAAGCGCATAGGCATTTTTGCATGAGAGTAGCAATGCAAATTTTTAAGCGAAGTTAAGCCTTTTAACTCTAAAATGTACATTAGATTGTAAGAGCAATCTAGCTCTGTAAGCTGAATTAAAGGATTCAGATTGAGATTTGTTATTTTGTTATATTGGCAAGAGAATGATTGAAGCGATGGTAAGTCTTCTAAACCTCTTATGATTTGTATTACATTATTGTTGCAAATTAAAATGTTAAGTGCTGATAACTTTGGTAAAGTTAAATTGCTTATAAAATTATTGCTGCAGTCTAAGCTTCTTAAAGTATCCCAATAAAGGGGGTTATTTTTTTGTTCTAATAGGTTGAATGGGATCCGCGTAATACCCTTAGCAGATAAATTTAAACTTCCGCTCATTTGGTTTTTGTTAATTTCACCCTGAATAATCGTTGCATTTAGAGTATTGAGCACCGCATCTATTTTTTCTAAAGATTCGACAGTGTGTAAATGATCGGTATCGAATGATAAAACTTTCATTACAGATGGCGTAAATAAATGGCTATGAAATTTATGTAAATGTGCATATTCTATTTTTTGGTGATCATAAATTTTTTGAAGTGTTTCTTTAAAGTCGGTATCTGCTGTTGCCGGGTATAACAATAAAGTAGATAAACTAGGATCTATAGCACAAAGGCGGTTATACGATAATTGAGTGATAAGCATTTCTATATTGATATCATTATTCAGGTCAGTCATTTAAATCTCCCACTTTTCAGTAAATAAAAATGATATTACTGTACTGAAAAATCAATAGCTACTCTCTGTCAGGATTTTAGTGTTTTTACATCAATCTCTTTCCAAAAAAATTATTGGAAGTTTTAATTAAATTCTGAAATATAAATCATCGTCATCATTTTGATTCTCTGAATGAAGTATATTTAAATTTACTAGCACTTCAATATTTGTCTGTCCAGTAAAAGAGGGCACATATGGGGTGGAAATGGAAAGATCTTTGAACTCCTCTAAAAAATCAAAATCGTCATCTGATTTTTTTCTATCAACTTGAAAAGAGGTTTTAGCATAATCTGCCCCTAGGTGTTCTAAACAGTTTAAATAATCATATCGGTGGCCGAGTCTTTTTATTAGTAATTCAGCTTCTGCCGGAGTAGCAGTGGCTAGTTGATTAAAAAGCAAACGTTTTTCAAGAGGGCCCCATCTCTCTTTTACTTCATTGGATGCATTGCTTAAATTAAGATGCAAAAATGAGCAAGTATCCCCCAAATCTGCAGAGTTAAGCATACTTAAGTTTTCTAAATTTAGGCTGGTTATGTTGTTCTCTTTGCATTGTAAAAATTGAAGTGTACTCAAAGTGGTTAGGTTTAGATCACTAATTTTATTTTTATTGCAGGATAAATTTATAAAAGAGGGTAATTTATGCATTCTTAGAAAAACGATATTATTTTTATCGCAGTTTAAAGTTGTTAAATTCGGAAAGTTGCACAAGTTTAGCGCTGTTAAATTGTTATCTTGGCAATCTAAAATCTGAAGCGCTTTTAAATCTGATAAATTATTTAGAGCCATGATTTTGTTGTTAGAACAATCTAAATTTTGCAATCTTTCCCAATAGTAAGGATTAGCTTCTATCTTTATCATTGCTATTGGGATACGTGTTATCCCCATACCAGATAAACTTAAAGTTATACTTAATGGATTCTTTTCAATGACTCTTTCAATCATGTTTGCATTGAAAATATCTAGCCAAGCCTCTTTTCGTTCTAATGCTTCGATGGTTTCTGGCGCATAACAGGATAAAACCTCTTGCCCTTCCATTGTAAAGAGATCAGAATAACGTTGTTTTAAACTTTCAACTTCGGCATTTTGAGTTTTTCGTATTTTTAAAAGAGCCGCATTAAAATCTATTACCGCAGTGGCTGGTGTTAATAAAGCAGGTAAGCTAGGGTCTATAGCATAGAGTCTGTTATACATGGGCTGTAAAAATTGTACATCTGAAGCAATATTATTAAGTAATTTACAGGTTTGTTTAAACCCAGCAAGCTCAGGTAAAGTTAAAAGGCTTTCAATATAAGCGATTATTTCTGTGGGTAGAAAAGCACTCAGGTTATTATCGGCAGGGTTATTGATATCAGCCATGCTAACTTCTCGCTACACTGTATTGACGGTAAAATTAATTTCAGTTAAGAAGCTATTTTACCCCAGAGGGTTATGTAACTAATACCATTTTCCTCCTTTAATTCCTACCGTTTGTCAGATTTTAGGGCACTTTTATTATGTATGGTTCGTGACATACCGCTTAATCATGCTATTGTTCACGACATTCGAATGCAAATGTTCATGCAAGAGGTAAACAAGGGGTTATATAAACATTAAGTTATGATGTTCTTCCAAACTACCTTTTCAGGAGGCAGTGCAAGTGTTTGTTTGAGTAAACTTAAAAATTCGATACGAGGCATCGTTTTTGCGCCTAACGACATTAAATGCTCTGAAGGCACTTGGCAGTCTACCCAAGTGAAATGATATTTTGATAAAAACCGGATTAAATAATACAAGGCTATTTTGGAGGCATCTGTTTGAGTGCTAAACATCGATTCTCCAAAAAATGCCTGACCAATTGATAAGCCATATAAGCCCCCTATTAATTCACTTTGATTAGGTTTACCTTGCCAAACTTCGATACTGTGAGCGATGCCCAGCTGATGTAAATTTACATACGCTTGGATCATATCGTCGGTAATCCAGGTTTTATTTTCACGAGAAGGAAGGTGAGCGCAATGATTAATCACTTGTTCAAAAGCAAAGTCACAGCTAACACTAAAGTTTTTTTTATTTAAGGTTTTTTGAAGGCTTTTAGAAATTTTAAAATCAGCAAAATTTAAAATTAATCTGGGATCGGGGCTCCACCACATAATGGGCTCACCCGTACTATACCAGGGGAAAATGCCTTGCTTATAAGCAGATAATAAGGTTTCGGCAGATAAATCCCCCCCAATTGCCAACAAGCCATTCGGCTCAGTTAAGGCTGACTCAGGGTCGGGAAATTCAAACAATTTATTACCTAATATGTATGTTTAATGGTTTTATCAATCACTAAAATCTTGGCCGGCACGAAGGCCGGCCACTACAAATCACCGCACCGATTTGGCAAAAAAACTTGTAGTGGCCGGCCTCTGTGCCGGCCAGAGTCTACGTTTTTATTTAAATTTAAACATCATCTAAATATTTTTCCGCATCCAATGCCGCCATACACCCTGAACCTGCCGAGGTGATCGCCTGGCGATAAATAGAATCAGCCACATCCCCGGCTGCAAACACCCCAGGAATAGAAGTGGCAGTAGCTTTTCCTTTGGTGCCTGATTTTACTTGAATATAGCCTTGAGCCATCTCTAATTGACCCTCAAATATGGCCGTGTTGGGAGAGTGCCCAATTGCAATAAAAATACCGTCGATGGTGAGATTTTTTTCTACGCCGGTTTGCGTATGTTTTAATTTGGCGCCGGTGACGCCTGAGGCATCTCCTAAAACTTCATCCAAAGCATGATCGAAGAGAATATCTATTTTGCCTTGTTTTACTTTTTCGAATAATTTGTCTTGCAGAATTTTTTCGCCTCTGAATTTATCGCGGCGATGCACCAGGGTAACGTGACTCGCTATATTAGATAAATAAAGTGCCTCTTCTAAAGCCGTGTTCCCGCCGCCAATCACAGCAACGGGCTTACCCTTATAGAAAAAGCCGTCGCAAGTGGCGCAAGCGGAGATGCCGCGGCCCATAAATTTTTGTTCAGAAGCTAAGCCTAAATATTTAGCAGAAGCGCCAGTGCAAATAATTAAGGCATCACAGGTATATTGTCCTGTATCACCCACCAATAAAAAGGGGGTTTGTTTTAAGTTTACTTCACGAATTTCGTCGAAGATAATCTCGGTATTAAATCTTAGGGCGTGCTGCTCCATCCTATCCATTAGTGCAGGGCCTTGTAGGCCTTCTACATCTCCTGGCCAGTTGTCTACATCAGTTGTGGTTGTTAACTGACCGCCTTTTTGCATGCCAGTGATGAGCACCGGTTTCAGGTTAGCGCGAGCGGCATACACCGCGGCACTATAGCCTGCGGGGCCTGAGCCCAAAATAATGAGTTTAGTGTGTCTGGTGGTGGCTTGAGTTGAATGCATACTTCCCTCCGTCTGCTCGTGCTAAAATAGCGGTAACAGTATACAAGGATTTCTGTCGCATGAAGAAGCAAGCAACCCTTAAAAGAAAAAAAAACACCTCTACTGGTCGTCAATCTGGCAAAAATAGTAAAGCAAGTCAGGTATTTGAGCTTGGTATATTACAAAGACGCCTTCAAGAAGGCCTCAGCATATTACTCACAGCACTGGCCGCTTATTTATTTATTTCGTTGCTGACATATCAACCTGAAGATCCGGGTTGGTCTCACACCGGAATGGGGCCCACGGTATTTAATGCCGCCGGCAAAACAGGCGCCTGGATTGCGGATGTAGCCTATTCTTTATTTGGCTATGTATCACACTTATTTCCTATGGCTATTTTATTTTTAGCGGTTATGTTGTTTCAACATAAAGTGAAAACAGATGCCCCCAAAAACCATAAATTATTTAAGCCTTTTTTGTGGTCTATTCGAAGCATTGGTTTAAGTTGTTTACTTATCGCCAGTTGTGGTTTGTGCGCCATGAAGTGGGGTCAAAAAACCAGTTTGCCTATGCATGCAGGGGGTGTAGTAGGAGATTGGGCCAGTTATCAAATGGTTGCCCATTTTAATTTACTGGGCTCGTGTGTTTTGTTTGTTGCGCTTTGGAGCGTAGGCTTAACTTTGTTTACAGGCTTATCTTGGGTGAGCTTATTTACGCGAACAGGGCAGTTTGGTTATGTGGCTTTGGGGGCATTAAAAATCATTCAAAGCAAAATGAATGTCAGCAAATGGCTGTCTTTATCAAATGTATCAAAAGATAATACAACAGACTACGTCGAGTCTGATGACACAGAAACCCTTTTTGAAGCAGAAACGAGCAAATCACCTCAAAAAACTGCCAAGCCGCTCATGATTCATCGTTTAGAAGACGAAGCCAAACCACAGAAAACAGAAGCCCCCGAAGAAGAATCTTTTAGTTTGCAAAAACCGATGGATATTCAAAATGAATTGCCGATTTCTCCAGAAAAATTATTTACGCATAAAATCATTTCTAAAACCGAATCTGATTTAAAACAGGGTAATAAAAGTCCTAAAACTTCACTCACAAAAATATTTAAAAAGCCCTTAAAAATGAAAGCCCTTTCGCTTAATTTGCTAGAAGAAAATTTAAATAAACAAAAAGTGGGCATGAGCGGTCAACAAATCAAAGACATGTCACTGCAGTTAGAAGAGCGTTTACTCGAGTTTGGCATAAAAATTCAAGTGATGGGCGTTTACCCTGGCCCGGTGATTACGCGTTTTGAATTACAACTTGCTGCGGGGGTTAAAGTAAGCCGTTTAAGTGGTTTGGTGAAAGATTTAGCCCGTGCCTTGTCTGTTATCAGTGTGCGTGTAGTCGAAGTGATACCCGGTAAATCTTATGTGGGCTTAGAAATACCCAACACCGACAGAGAAATTGTTCGGTTAAGAGAAATATTAAGTTCAAGCGTTTATCAAGATGCTAAATCGCCCTTAACCATGGCGTTGGGTAAAGACATTGCCGGCAGGCCTATGGTGGTTGATTTAGGCAAAATGCCGCATTTATTAGTGGCAGGTACCACCGGTTCAGGTAAATCGGTTGGGTTGAATGCGATGTTATTAAGCATTTTATTTAAAGCCAGCCCTGAAGATGTCAAAATGATTTTAATCGATCCTAAAATGCTCGAATTATCCGTATACGATGGCATCCCCCATTTATTAACCCCCGTTGTAACCGATATGAAGGATGCAGCTAACGCCCTTCGCTGGTGTGTGGCCGAAATGGAACGCCGTTACAAATTAATGGCAGCCATGGGGGTAAGAAACCTTGGGGGTTATAATGAAAAAATTGAAGCCGCGATTGCTGCGGGTAAGCCCATTCGTAATCCGCTCAAACCGCGTTCGAATACCTTAAAAGAAGAAGATATTGACCCAGAAAATCCCAAAGAAGAAGACAAAGACGCCTATTTAAGCAAGCTACCTTATATTGTCGTATTAGTAGACGAATTTGCAGATATGATTATGGTGGTAGGCAAAAAGGTTGAAGAATTGATTACCCGTATTGCACAAAAAGCACGTGCTGCAGGCATACACTTAATATTGGCCACTCAGCGGCCTTCGGTGGATGTGATAACGGGGTTAATTAAAGCCAACGTACCAACGCGTATTGGCTTTCAGGTTTCTTCTCGAATCGATTCCAGAACCATTTTAGACCAGTCAGGGGCTGAGCAATTGCTAGGGCATGGGGATATGTTATATTTACCCCCAGGGGCAGGAATACCTGTTCGCGTGCATGGGGCTTTTGTGGCCGATGATGAAGTGCATCGTGTTAATGAATGTTTACGGTCTTTCGGCCCACCGGATTATATCGAAAATTTGGTGACTGAATCGGGCAATATGTTGCTAGGTGGTGGCTTCGGCGGTGAAGAAGAAGAGCAGGAATATGACGAATTTTATGATATGGCGGTTAAAATCGTCACAGAATGTCGTAAAGCGTCTATTTCTAATGTCCAGCGGCGATTAAAAATTGGGTATAATCGCGCTGCCAGGCTGATAGAACAAATGGAAAAAGAAGGGATTGTAAGTGAGATGCAATCAAATGGTTCGCGCGAAGTGCTTGCGCCACCGCCGGTGAATAATCATTAATAGATTCAAATAAATAGGAAAGATTATCATGCTAAAAAGTAAATTACTTAAAAAAATCACGCTAATATGTTTATTATGCATCCCTGCTTTGAGCATGGCAAAATCTAAAGAAGCCATAGATGAATTAACCATTTTATTGCAAGATACCCATACGTTTTCGGCAGATTTTGAACAAAGAATTAAAGACAAAAAAGGCGCTATGGTATCCGAGTCTTCTGGCAAAGTGAAAATATCTCGCCCAGGTAAGTTTTATTGGAAAATTGAAGAGCCCGAACCCGTGTTAGTGGTGGCAGATGGCAAAGTACTTTGGCATTATGATATGGAATTAGACCAAGTTACTAAAAAAGATTTGAACAAAGCCTTAGCCAATTCGCCTGCCGCTTTATTAGCAGGTTCTACTGATGCTTTAAAACATAATTTTAAAGCACAATATGCAGAATCAAAAAGTTGTAAAATAGACAATGATACGTGTATTTTATTAACCTCAACAGAACAAGATCCTTTATTTAACGAAATCAAAATTGCGTTTAAAAATAAAAAATTAATTGCCATGGAAATGACCGATCCTTTAGGTCAAATTATTTGGACTCAATACAATGCGGTGACTTTAAATGGGGCGATAGACAAAAATACCTTTATGTTTACGCCACCTAAAAATGCCGATGTGATTAAATCAAATCAATAATTAATACTAAATATAAATGAGTGTAGTATGTTAGATACCAAATTATTAAGACAAGATCCAGAAGCCATCGCCCAAAACTTGGCCAAAAGGGGCTTTAAACTTGATATAGAAGCCGTAAAAGCCATTGATGTAGAACGAAAAGCGGTTCAAATTGAAACCCAAAAATTACAATCTGAACGCAATGCTTTATCTAAACAAATTGGCCAAAAAAAATCTAAAGGCGAAGATGTTTCAGATATCATGGCCCAAGTGGGTTTATTAGGCGATAAATTGGCCGAAGGTGAGGCTAAGCTCGAGATAATTTTAAAAAAAGAACAAGAATTTTTTTATCGTTTGCCCAATACCTTGCATGATTCGGTGCCGGTTGGGAATGACGAAAATGCCAATGTCGAAATCAGAAAATGGGGCCAAGTGCCCACTTTTGATTTTACGCCTAAAGATCATGTTGAATTAGGGGAGAATTTAGGTGGCCTAGATTTTAATATGGGCGTTAAATTATCGGGTGCGCGATTTACCGTCATGCGGGGTGCCGTAGCGCGCCTACATAGAGCACTAAGCCAATTTATGCTAGATACCCATACGCAACAGCATGGCTACGAAGAAGCGTATGTGCCTTATTTAGTCGAAGCCAAGGTTATGTATGGCACTGGGCAATTTCCAAACATGTATGAAGATGCCTTTCACATCAAAAGTTTATCTGAAGAAAAGGGAGAGGGATCAGCAAGACAATTAACGTTGATTCCAACTGCTGAAGTGCCCTTAACCAGTTTTGTTCAAGACGTCATTGTCGAAGAATCCGATTTGCCCATTAAATTAGTCGCGCATACGCCTTGTTTTAGAGGTGAAGCGGGCTCCTACGGTAAAGATACCCGAGGCATGATTAGGCAGCACCAGTTTGATAAAGTAGAATTAGTTCAAATCGTCCATCCTGATAAATCATACGAAGCCCTGGAAGCTTTATGTGGGCATGCCGAAACCATTTTACAAAAATTAAAATTACCCTATCGTGTTATGGCCTTATGTAGTGGTGACATTGGTTTTTGTGCGGCTAAAACTTACGATCTAGAAGTATGGCTACCCTCACAAAATAAATATCGTGAAATTTCATCATGTTCTAATGTTGAAAATTTTCAAGCCAGAAGAATGCAAGCACGTTTTAGATCTAAACAAACCAATAAAACAGAATTGCTGCATACTTTAAATGGCTCAGGATTAGCTGTTGGCAGAACCTTGGTGGCCATTTTAGAAAATTACCAAGACAAAGACGGTAATATTCAGATTCCAGAAGTATTAAAACCTTATTTAAATAATCTTGATATGATCAAAGTTGGTAAATAAATTAAGTAGGATATTAAAAATGGATTCAGATCAAGATTATTTATGTAATGATAATATGAGTCATGAGTTAGATAAAATATTTTGTGGTTTTTTTTCATGCTGTGCAAATCTTCTTAAAGAAGAAGATCCTTATGATCCGCTTGATCAAACTTATGTTGTTTCTATGCTGAATCAACCTGTTCGTTTAGTGCAGTATGTGCCGCCAAATAAAAAATCCGGCAATATTGAGGATCCGCTTATTATCTTAAGTAAGACCAACAAACCAGCTATTCAAAGTGTATTTACACCTACGCCCTTTTAGGTAATTATGCTACCATTCATCGGTTTATGCTACCATTCATCGGGTTTTTTTTTAGAAAGCTATTGCCTTATGTTAGACTCGCTATTTTAATAATTTATGAGTATAAAGGTAAGAAAAATGGCAGATAATCATAGTACCAACATTAAAGTGATTGAAAAGGCCCTTCAGGAAGTTCAAGAAGATATTATTGTGATATCAGCAGTATCAATGGAGCTCACAAATAGATTGCATGACAGTAGCACTGCAGACAGCTATGAACATTTAAATGAAAAAGAAAAAGAGGAATTAGGACTTGTTCAACAAAGAGAAGGTCTAACGACATATTTTTCGTGTTTGCAACTGGGCTTAGAAAGTGCACGGAAGAAAGAAGCAGCTAAATTGTCACCTGATGACAAGAAAAGAGTAGATGAATTATTTTCTAAGTTTAGGTAGTACCAAAAGTTTTCTGGTACAGATTTTCTCCGATAAAGTTGTGTGCACGGAAACTACTAAATTTCCCCCGTCCGGCGTTGCTTTTTGCAAAGAGAGATGGGGGATCTGCCTAAGATCTCGCTATTTGATATAACTCATTTGTTTGCTCCTAGGTCAAAAACCCTTCCCATTTAACTGAAACTTTTTACTTATTAATAAGTCTTAATTAAAAGTTAAGATTTAATTTTAGGTGTGTCATGCCATTTACGCCTGCAGAAATTCAAAAAGCAGCTGAAAACAAGCTCAAGCTTGAAACTTTACATGCGCAACGAAAAAAATTTGAACAAACTTGGCTAGATAAAGGCGAAAAAATTTTAGAACCCACTGATATCAATTTTCCAGATATTAATGGAAATACATTACTTGATTACGCCATTATTGCATCAGATGTTGAGGAAGTAAAAAAACTTGTAAATAATGATGCTGTGTCTAAAAATGCACTTAGACTTGCCATTAAATCGGGCAATCTCAACCTCATTAAATTTTTAAAACTAAATAAATCAGAGATTTCTTTAGTTAATCTAGCTTTTTTGCTAAAAGAGTCAGAAGCTAAAAGTATTGCTCAAGGTATCTCTTTAGATATGCTGAATAAATCGCTTGAGGATGTGCCTGAAAAAAAAGTAAAAACAGTAGAACAACTTTTCACACTTTTGCATCAAGCGGCTTTAATCTCTTTTGATGATTTTTCAAAAATAAAAAAACTAGATCCATACAAAAAAATAAATTGGCTTGAAAACAAAAATGAATTGGATGCAGCAGGATATGCCCCATTACATTATGCTATCCTTTCAGGCAATAGTGATTTTGCAAAATATCTTATTGATAAACAAGCAGACATTCACATTCGTATAAAAGAAACCGATCAATCTCCCATGCAATTAGCGTTGATTCTAGGTGATTTTGAAATGGTAAAATATTTATTGGGCCATGGCGCTCGATTAGATGAGGTTGATATTAAAGGCAGAAGTGGATTAATTTTAGCCATTTTGAGCAAAAATAGTGAATTAATTGATTTTATGCTATCTCAAAAAATTGAATATACCCTTAAAGATACTTATGGTTCAACACTGGTTCATTATGCTGCTGCAATAAATAATGTAGAGACAATTAAATTAATATTAGAAAGTGATTTATCTAAGCCTTATCTTCAAACTAAAAACTTATACGATGAAGACCCTTTGCAAGTTGCTATTAATCAAAGCAATGATACCTTTATAAAATATTTAGAAGATAATTCAGATATACTCATAAAAAAAAGAGAAAAAAATGAAAAAGTTTATATTAGTCAGGGTTATATTTTATCTCATTTAAAATATTATTTAAGACTCACTAATCAAGATCCCAATTCTATGCCAGATGGGGGGCATTGTAATGGCTTAGAGTCAATTGCCTTAACGTTAACAGATAAAGGTAAAAGAGCTGATTTTTTTAAAATTTTAAGACTCATGTCAACATGGGAAGGGGATTATGAATCTCTCGAAGAGGATAAACTTGTGCAAGGGATAATTGGAGATTTTGATTCTTTATCTCAGTTGTTTCGTTATTATGCCGATCACATTATTTTACTTCAGCAGTCTAATTTAGATGAAAAGATGAAGTTAGTTATTCCTACACAATTGTCCAGAATCGAACAATATCGCTTGATGCAATTAACCGATAATCAAGCGGTGCATAAAATTA
Organism: uncultured Gammaproteobacteria bacterium; assembly: GCA_902826485.1. Lineage (GTDB taxonomy): Bacteria > Pseudomonadota > Gammaproteobacteria > Berkiellales > Berkiellaceae > CADEEZ01. The sequence continues at coordinate 74,930 of CADEEZ010000007.1, read as the reverse complement.
TGTTTAATTCAAAGAATAAAAAAACAACAGAGCAATTATCAGAATATTTAAAAATCATATCAAGAATACCCAATGCTAAAGTTGAATTTACGCGTGGGGAGCATGCGACAAGCTTATTTGTGTTTGATGAGCATCATTTGGCTTATTATGAACCCAATCAAGACTATGAGATGCCTCCTATGGCATCGCCTGAGGTTTTAGCTAAATTTATAAAAGACATGAAATATGTTTTGCAAAAAAAATATGATGAAAAAATGGAATTGCAAATCATTGTTTATCAACCCAGAAATCTTTTAGAAAAATCATTTAAATTTTTTAAAGAAGCTGAATTGCCTACTGAAAGGGGTGAATTATCTGAATATGTAAATCATTCTCCCAATAAATTCAACCCCCTACATATTAGCGTTTTGGTGGGCAGTATGCCTAACATTAAAACGATTTTAAGCAACAAAAATATGACGTTTAATTTAAAAGATGCCAATAAATGTACGCCATTTGAGTTGGCTGTTTTAAATGATAAGTCGTCTATTATTGTAGAAATGATAGAAGAACCTTTTTATTTGCGCACCTTGTCGAAAATAAAAATCAAAAATAAAGACGGCATGATTTTTTATTATTTAAATAAAAGAAATTTAAATTCAAATGAGCGTGCTATTTTATTAAAATTAATTTTAGCTACAGAGGATATTGATCATCAAAATAGTTTTAAGATTGCCCCGATTCATTTTCTTATTTTTAATCATCATTATGAAATTCTTTTAGAAATTTTACAAAAACGAGAAAATATTAATGTAAATGTGCAAACAACAAGCGGAAACACACCTTTGCACTTAATTCTTTTGAATAATTCTGTTTTAAGCAAAGAGCATATTGTCGTCATTGAACAATTACTTAAAAAAGGCGCTGATCTGCATGTTAAAAACAAAGCACATCATTCTGTTACTGATTTAGTAGGGAATTTTAATAATGTTGAGGTTAGTGACTTGTTTTTAAAATATAGCCTTAATAGAGAAGTGGGTCTTGAGAACATTCAGCCAAACATTTCGCCAAACATTTCGCCCAAAAAGGATAATACAAAAAGTATAGAAAAAAATAATTTAGAAAAAGAAACTTCTCAAGAAAAGGGTTCAGCTAGAAAAAAGTTGTTTTAAATAGAACGATGCTTTTAGAAAATCCCCGCCAGCTTTCGCCTAACGGCTTAAGCTGTCGACCCTCTTTTTCTGCACGAATTTACCCACTTTGAAAAAGGGGGTCGTGAGCCCAAAGGGCGAGCGGGGGGATTTAGGGACGACCTATGCGGCCGTCCCAATTATGAAACAGGGGGTTTATTAATCTCTGTTACTGAAGAAAGATAAAATCTGTAACAATGAGATAAATAAGTTATAAATAGCTAAGTATAAAGATACTGTTGCCATAATATAATTACGTTCGCCACCATGAATAATGTTGCTGGTTTCATATAAAATCATAGCAGAAGAAAATATCATAAAGCCGCCAGCAATAAGAAGCTGTAACATCGCTATTTTTAAGAAAATGTTAGCAACAATGCCCACTAATAAAACTAACGAAGCCGCCATCATGAATCCGGTCATATAGCTGAAGTCTTTACGCGTAGTTAAAGCGTAAGCAGACAGAGCCAAAAAGATAATGCCCGTTCCACCTAAAGCAGTCATGATGAGTTGTGTGCCATTTTGCATTTGCATAAAGGCATTTAACAATGGCCCTAGGGTGTATCCCATAAAACCAGTTAGTGCAAATACAAAGAATATACCTAAACCAGAATTGCGCGTAGCTTGCGTCGCAAATAACAACCCAAAATAACCAATTAAGGTAAATAAACCTAAATTGGGTGCATTAGTGACCATAGCGATACCAGCGGTAACGGCACTAAACAGTAAAGTTAATGACAGTAAAATGTAAGTGTTACGAACAACGGTATTGGTAGCCAGAACCGATTCCTGGGTTCGCACAACCGCTGAAGAACTGTATTGATTAAATTGATTGGCCATATGACTCTAAGCCTCCATTTGTTTAACTAACGTTATTATATCATAAGAATTCAAGCTTCATATTATATACAGGGGTATATGGGGCAGGATAGGGGGATATTCAAGAGTAGATACAACCAATCTAAGCTAAAAAACTAAAATAGTAGATTAGACTGGTTGTAGGAGATGAATTCTAAGCTTACTAAAACTTAAGCAGCAGTAGAATTATTTCCCATAACAAAGTTTCCACCCATTACCATAGCAACGCCAAGTGCAGCACCGCCTAAGGCAAATTGAACAATTTTAGCATTTTTCATAAAAGAATGGCTGATGGTCGCGCCAACTGCTGCGCCAATAGCAGAAGAAACAATGTGTGGGCCTACAGGGCATCCGCCAAAAACAGTGTCATACAGACCACACATTGAAAAACCACCATTCGTTTGAGCTAATTCGCCTGTTGTTAAATTGCGCATCTTAAAATCTCCTTTTTTTTATAAATATTAAAATAAATAATTAAACAACTTCATTCATAAGCGACATACAGAACTTATAAGCTACTGCACCAGCACCATAGGCTAAAGCATATCTTCCTAGATTAGCTTGTCCAACTACTGTTGCAATTGCCAAACCCGCAGCGGCACCGCCTGCAAAGGGTTTTAAAAAAGTTTCTTTAAGATAAGTTTGATCAAGAGCTAGACCACCGTTAGCTTGATTTAATTCGAGAGAAGTTAATGTGCGCATATCAGACACTCCTTGTATTCGTGTATTCATATTTTAGTTTTTATTAAGCAGTAGTTTCTGACACAAGTAAACTTGAAAACTAACATTTTTGCTTGATTAATTCAGCACTATTCTGCAAAGTCTAGTTGAACAAAATATATTAAGTAAGTCAAAAATAATTTACCCAATAATAACAAGGGGCATTGGGCAGCTTAAAGTTATATGAGTTTGATCATTAGGTGAGTGTGCTTGCTGATTATAAACAACTTGCCAATGGTATGGCAGACAAGGTATATTCTGCCCGATCTCTATCGGAGAGATGGCTGAGTGGTTTAAAGCAACGGTCTTGAAAACCGTCGAGGGCTAATCCCCCTCCCAGGGTTCGAATCCCTGTCTCTCCGTAATTCCTCTTGGTGAAATATATCAATTTGGGATAAGCTGTGTATGCAGAATTCAGTTTCAGAGACAAGTAAAGGATTGCTATTGTGATAACTGTCTTATTAGTTGATGATCATGAGTTGGTTCGCGCGGGTATAAAAAGCTTGCTTGCTGACGTAAGTGGTATTAAAGTCATTGCTGAAGCAGCGACTGGCGAAGAAGCCGTTAAGCTAGCCAGAGAAAAACAACCCAATGTCGTTTTAATGGATGTTCGCATGCCCGGCATCGGTGGGTTAGGCGCAACAACCAAACTTCTCAGAACCAATCCAGACGCCAAAGTCATTGCTTTAACCGTCTGCGGTGAAGAGCCCTTTCCTTCTAAATTATTACAAGCGGGTGCAGCGGGTTATTTAACCAAAGGCTCAGGCCTAGAAGAAATGGTGCAGGCCATTCATGCGGTGCACTCTGGCAAACGCTATATTAGCCCAGAAGTGGCGCATCAATTAGCCCTAAAACATTTATCTGATGAAAAAGCGTCTCCATTCGATGCCTTATCTGAACGGGAGCTTCAGGTGATGTTGATGATCACCAGTGGATCCAAAGTGCAAGAGATTTCCGATAAATTATGTTTAAGCCCCAAAACCGTCAATAGCTATCGATATAGGCTGTTTGAAAAACTTGGGGTGAATAGCGATGTGGAGCTTACGCATTTGGCTTTGCGTCATGGTATTTTAGATACGGAACAGCAATTAGCTTAAAACGCCCTTGTTTGATAGTAATACTTTTTTAAAACATACCACTGAAAGGCCTGGTGTTTATTGCATGCGCAATAGCGCAGGCGTTGTTTTGTATGTGGGCAAAGCAAAAAATTTAAAAAAACGCCTCACCAGCTATTTCAACAAACAATTAGATAATCGCCTAAGCCATTTGGTGGTGAATATTGCGCATATCGATGTCACCATCACCGCGTCTGAAAAAGAAGCCTTGTTGCTTGAAAATGCCTTAATTAAGTCTTTTGCCCCTAAATATAATATTATTTTCAAAGACGATAAGTTTTATCCGTATTTATTATTATCGCAATCTGATTTCCCTCGGTTAATATATCATCGCGGAGCCAAAAACATAAAAGGCCGATATTTTGGGCCTTATCCCTCGGCTTTGTCTGTTAAAGTTGTGTTAGATTTAATTCAAAAAATATTTAAACTCAGGCAATGTAGCGATACTTTTTTTAGTACGCGGGTGCGGCCTTGTTTACAATATCAAATTAAGCGTTGTACGGCGCCTTGTGTTGGTTATATCAACCAAGAACAGTATGATAAAGATGTACAGGGGGCTAAAAACTTTCTGCTTGGCGACCAATCGGATATTGTCAAAGATCTTGTCTTTCAAATGAATCAAGCGGCTGAAACGCAAGATTTTGAATTGGCTGCCAATCTGCGGGACAAAATAAGCCACGTTCGTCAAATCCAAGAAAAACAACATATTTATGTTGGGCACCATAGTGTGGATGTGCTTGCTTTATTAATTAAACAACATCAAGCCTGTGTACAAGTATTGTTTATTAGAGCCGGCACCGTGTTAGACACCAAAAGCTATTTTGTAAGCTTAGGCAAAAATCAAATTGAGCTCACATCCGGTCAAATTATGCAGCAATTTATTTTTCAACATTATATCGAATCTGAAATTAAGCAGGGCAGCATAAGCGACATTATTATTTCCGATCCCATAGAAGATCATGATTTGATTCAAGAGTTGTTAGCAGAAAAGTGCGGTAAAAAAGTCAATATTATTTCTAAGGTGCGCGGCCTAAAAAATAATTGGTTAAATATGGCCAAAACCAATGCCGAAGAAGCGCTAACCAAAAGACTTAGTGCGGCCAGCTTGTACCAAAAACGGCTCCAAATGCTCACTGAAGTATTAAAGCTCGATAATATTAATCAATTTGAATGTGTCGATGTGAGTCATCATGGGGGAGAGGCGACAGTGGTCTCTTGTGTGGTGTTTGATAAGCAGGGGCCCTTAAAATCGCACTATCGATTATATAACATCGAAGGCGGCAATCGAGACGATTATGGTGCGCTCAGACAGGCTTTAACCAGGCGTTTTGAAAAATTAAAACTCACTCAGTCAGATACCGTTGGAAATCCCTATTCAGATATATTATTTATTGATGGCGGTAAAGGGCAATTAAATGTCGGCATAGAAGTCTTAGAATCTTTACAAATCGTCGGCATCAAATTAATTGGCATTGCCAAAGGGGCAGGGCGTAAGCCAGGCTTAGAAACTTTATACATTTTTGATGAAACAGAAGACCGAGCAGAAGTAAAAGAAGCCCACTTGCCGCCGCATTCTCCTGCGCTACATTTAATTCAACAGATTCGAGATGAGGCACATCGTTTTGCGATTCAACGTCAGCGCAAAACCTTGGGCAAAAAACGTCAGCAGTCTACGTTAGAAGCCATACCCGGTATTGGCCCTAAAAAAAGGGCGGCAATTTTAACGCATTTTGGTGGTTTACAGGAGTTGATGGGGGCAAGTCAAGATGCGATAGCGCGTGTGCCTGGTATTAGCCAAACGTTGGCCAAAATGCTCTACGAATCGTTGCACTCAAAATAAAAATTGCGGTAACTTTCTGCTCATGCTAGCCTTCAAATTATTTAGCCTGTTTTGGATCTGTTATGGCGATATCCATTCCTAATGCGCTTACCTGGGCAAGAATTATTTTAATTCCCTTATTTGTGGCAAGTTTTTACTTTCCGAGCAAGTGGGCAAATATTGCTTCGGCCCTTATTTTTTGTTTGGCTTGCATCACAGATTGGTTAGATGGATATTTGGCCAGAAAGCTAAACCAAATAACACCTTTTGGGGCTTTCTTAGATCCGGTAGCGGATAAATTATTAGTAACCACAGCTTTAGTTATGTTAGTTGGAGAGTATGCCTCTCTCTATTTAGTTATTCCAGCAGCTATTATCATCGGCCGAGAAATTGCGATATCGGCATTACGTGAGTGGATGGCCGATGTGGGCAAACGCAAGCGAGTGGCAGTTGGGTATATCGGCAAGCTCAAAACAGCGTTACAGATGATAGCAATCGTTATATTGCTATCTCAACCCGCCAATTTCGATTTGCCTTTAGTTTGGGCAGGTTTTGGATTATTATACGTGGCGGTTGTCTTCACTTTGTGGTCTATGTTTGGTTATATTCGGGCTGCGGTTTTAGAAGTCTCAACTTAGGGTTGACACCAGCCTAGAACTGATTAAAATGCACAAGCATTGCGGGAATAGCTCAGTTGGTAGAGCACAACCTTGCCAAGGTTGGGGTCGCGAGTTCGAGTCTCGTTTCCCGCTCCAAATTTTAGGCATAAGCCAATCAATCGGCTGGGTGGCAGAATGGTGATGCAGCGGCCTGCAAAGCCGCGAATGCCGGTTCGATTCCGGCCTCAGCCTCCAGATTCAAATCTGGATTTTTAGAAGAGTTACAAATGGTGCCTGCCCGGGTGGCGGAACAGGTAGACGCAAGGGACTTAAAATCCCTCGGTGGTAACACCGTGCCGGTTCGATTCCGGCCCCGGGCACCAATTTTTCTCAAATTTTTCTTCAATCTAACTTTTTTAACACCTAATCTAATCTCATTTCTTTCTTAAAGCGAAACTCAGGAGCCTTGTATGGACAATCAATATATTCTTACTTCTTACGCTCGCTATTTAACCCCTGAACAATTAAATAAAACATTAGTAGAAAGTACTCGATATAATAACGCAGACGATGTGCATTATTTAATTGAAAATGGTGCAGACGTAAACACCAAAGGAACAATGGGCAATACGGCACTTATGTTTGCGGCCCAATATAACTATATAGAGTTTGCAGAGCTGTTCTTTGAAAAAAGAAGCGTACAAATAAATGAGGTTAATGATTCGGGCGAAACGGCACTCATGCTTTGTGTTAGACATAATTACATAGATATGGCCACATTGTTAATTTCAAAAGGCGCAGAGGTAAAAATAGCTAAAGAAAATGGTGAAACTGCGTTAGACATAGCTGCACGACATGGTCAAACAGATTGCGTCAACTTGCTAATTTTGAAGGGCGCTTTAGAGGTTGAAGGCTCTACTATAAAATCGCTCATGCTTGCAATTAAATATGAACATGTAAACACGGCTGAAAAAATTTTATCCTTTATGACGCAAGAAGCCCGTAATAATTTTGCGAGTAGTCAATTAGAAAAGACAGAAACAAAATCAATGGCTTTAATTTTTTCTAAACTTACAGAGAATCTAAAAAAAGAAGAATATCATAACAAATGTGAAATGGATGAAGAGGGAAGATATAAGCTCTCCAAGTAATAAAAATAGACTAAAGAAGGGGCTTGGTGAAATAGCAGATTTTGCTAACGCTCAGACAACACAAATTTTCGTGCCCCCTGTCAAGGGGCAAAAAATTCTGTTCTCTCTATTGGCGGGTAAGAGGGCTATAAGGTGGCTGGGCGAAGCCCAGACGGGTGAGGGTTGTTGCTTGAGGTTGTCATATTTTTTATCCCCACGCTACGTCTGCTCGCAAGCTCGCATACTGCGGGTGGGGCTATCAAATTTTGCAGCTGCCGCTGCAAAGAGTAAGCTGTCTCGGCTGTAACTATACCTCTCAGAACTAACTATAACCTACACAAAATACCCCTATCAGGCTTATTAGTATGTAAAGAAACAAGCCTCCACTAATGATAGATTTTCCTACAAAACTACTTCGGGTTTTAATGCCATATCGGATAATAAAGATGAAGGGGGTGAGTGCTAATATAAAAAACATTAACATAGATAATTTGCTTAAACTAAAATTCACAATTGCCTCATAAATGGCAAAAGGTAATGCAAATAGAGAGTACAAAAATAAACCGATTAAAGTATAAAGTTGTTCGCCATTAATCGGTACGAGGGGTATTCCTAAAAGAATAAATCCCAGAACAATAAATAAGGAAATAATCAAGGGATTTAATAAATTAAAGAAGTTTTTCATGTATATACTCACAATTTAAGTTAGAAAACATTTTATGGGAGGATAACTTAGTTATCTCTGAGGTGACAACCTTTAAAAGAAACACCCCTTAGAGAGCTTTGTGACACTTGATTCCCAGTTTGAGCCCAATTCTTTAGGCGATGATATTTATTACGTAGATAGGGCTTATCTACAGTTTATTCGCGCGCTTAAATTGAACTAAAAATTCATTCACCAGGTCTACCGATGTATATGCGCATTATGTGTTATGCAATGGCATGGTGAAAAAATGAATTCAAATGAATTATTTATAGAGCTAGAGCAAATTCGAGCTGCTATCACAAAAAAAGCCGCTACGGAGGAAATTACAGATAAATTAACTGCCTTAAATACAAAGCTTACTAACGCAGGCATTGATCCTGAACTTGTAGATGCTCAACTTAAAGCCTTTTCTTCAACTTTCGTAGATAAAAAAAGTGTTGATGCAAATATGCTTAAAGCAGATCTTAAACTGGCATTTCCCACCGCTAATTTGGATCAAAGTAACCTAAAAGTTTATCAAGCCATACTTCCTTATGCCCAATTGATGTCTGAATTTGAAAAAAAAGGCACCTCAATTGAACACGCGTATAAACTCAGTCTATTGTTTGATGATGAAAACAAAGCTTTACAATATTTGAGTAATTATAAAAAAAACAACCCAAAAACTCAGAGTATGATGTCTGAAACATGTAAATTCGATCAAGAAAAAATAAATTTAGATGTGTGGAAAAAACTCTGTGTTAAGCAGATAAAAGATGAAGACTTTTGCGGAAAGATTTTACCCAATGCCGATACACTAGAAGCTTATATTAACAGTAATGAAAAAAAGACAAAAAACAATAAAGAAAGATTAGACAAAATTAAAAAAATATCTGAAATAACAACTGAAATTAAAACGGCCAATGCAGAGTTCAAGAAGTTAAATGCGACTCGAGGGGTGGCAGCAAAGACTTCTGGTGACGCGAAAAGAGAATTAGCAGAAAAGTGTCAAGAAGCAGAAGACAAAGTGGATGCCAAAAGTGCAGAACTAGTGGAGCTGGGTGTTAGCCTTAACCCAGATTTAAGTGTCGGAACGCTGGTGGCATTAAAAACAGTCAGCGACTTAGAAAATTCACCTATTTTGAGATATTTTAGATCAAATGGGTTAACAAAAAAAGATTTTAGAAAGTTTGAAAAGCTTAACTTGCAAGATGATCCTATTCAAATACCCAACATCAAAATTGATGGAAAAGAGCTGGGTCATCCTGGTTATTATTTAATGAAATTAGATATCATGCAAGAGGATAAAATGCAGGCGGCTAAAGCCGTTTGTTTAGGTAAATTGACAGATTGTTGCCAAACTTTTTCAGATAAGGGAGAGCCTTGTGTTGTTCATGGTTTGACAAGCCCTAATGGAGGCTTTTATGTCGCTTGTAAAGGAGACATAGAAAATCCAAAAATTGAAGATCACCTATTAGGTCAATCTTGGACTTGGCGTAGCAAAAACGATGCAATAGTATTTGACTCGATAGAGCCTGGCAAAGACGCAACACGTGAAGAAAAAAAAGTAGTAATGAATCTATTTGAAAATTTAGCAAAAAAACTTGTTGAAGATAAACACACGGATAAGGTTGCCTGCGGTATAACACAGGGTTTATCAATTGGCGTGAATTCAATTTTTGATGAAGAAAACTTCAAAGATTATAATGGACATAATGATTCACAAAGGCATCCCGATGGTGCAAGGTACGTTCAGAGAGTATTGCAAGATAAAAATAATCCCTTTTATTTGTTTGGAAAAGATCAAGATTCCACTGCCAAAACAGAGCAATCCTTAGGGGAAGCAATGCGTGTTGAAGGAAGCTTATTATCGTCTCCCTTTTTAGGTAAATTGTTAAACTGGGCTCTAATAGAAAAAAATAATGATTTATTAGACAAAGCCAAAGAACTTGCCAAAGAGAATAATCGCGGGGATGAATTCAAACAAACAGTAAAAAGTATTAAGGCCTTTATAAAAGACGATTTAGATGTTTCAGAACTGGTAGAAAAAATAGAAGACAAAACCTTACTTTCTAGCATAATTAATAAAGATGGAGATACGCCTTTAATGAGCGCACTTCAATCAGATGATGATGAAGAAGAGTATAAAGAGGAGATTGAAAAGCTTATTGCATTGGCTCCGAATATAAATAATAAAAATAATGTGGGTAATACACCGTTGATGTTAGCAGCTGAATCAGGCCTTAAAAATAATATGATAACCTTGATAGAAAAAGGTGCCGAAATTAATGCTAAAAATAATTTCGATAAAACGCCATTAATGTTTGCCTCAGAAGAGGGGCAAAAAAAATGTGCTGAATTATTAATAAAAAATAATGCTGATGTTAATGCGCAAGATATAGAGGGAAAAACTGCTTTATTGTATGCAGTAGAATCAGATAAAATGAAAGTTGTAGATATGTTAGTAGAAAACGGCGCAGATATTAACCTTGCTATGAAATACATTTCTAAACAAGATAATCTGGAAGATTACCTTGAATTAGCTTCAAAAGTAATTAATCTTGACCAAAATTTAAATGCTTTAAAAAAAGAAAATTGCCTTCCCGTGTTAATGGGGGCCGCAGCTGTTGGTGATGTTGGGCTTGTGATTAAGTTAATAGACAAATTTAATGATGTGAATGCTTCAAATGCTGCTTTAGAAACGCCTATATTGTATGCAGCATGTGCAAATAATGTTGAAATCGTTGCAGAGTTGGTTGATAGAGGCGCTGATTTAAATATAAAAAGTAAATCTGGGATAACGGCTTTAACCGGGGCCATTGAAAATGGACACGCTGAACTCGCTCTGTATCTGGCAAAAAAGGGTGCCAGCCTTAAAGACTTACCAAATGGTCAAAAAATTGAATTAATGTATGTTGCACTTCAATCCAAGGAGTTTGCTATAGCCCTAGATGTTGCTAAGCAGGATTTAAAGCTATCTGACTTGGATGATAATGAACTAAAGAATTTATTAGAATATGCAGAAAAAAATCAACAAATTGAATTTGCAAGCATATTGATTAAAGATGCTAGAGCAGAAAAGCTGAACCCTGATTTATTTGAAAAATTAAATGAAAACAAGAAACCTGATATTGCAGATTCTGTTCTTGAGGCTAGAAAATCAAATGTTGTCCCCGTAACATTTTCATATGTTTCTAATGCCAAAAAAGACCAAAATATAAGCATTAATGCAGAAAATGACGTCACGCGTAGCAATACCGTTTCACCTAGAAAGTAGCTAAGCTTAAGCGATAATTTCACGTGCATCTGCTCCTAATTTTTACATAAAGAAACAGAAATAGACTATTTATTAAATAAGGCTCTAAGAATTATAAGTATAAAAGGTGATTAATATGTCTCATGCAATTTGGAAAGGTCATCTTTCATTTGGGTTGGTTAATATACCAGTATCCTTATTTTCGGCAGAAAAATCCAATGAATTGCATTTTAATTTATTAGACAGAAAAAATCACAGTAAAATTAAGTATGACAGAATAAGTGAACAAACAGGGAAAACAGTGCCATGGGATAGTATTGTAAAAGGCTATGAGTACGAAGAAGGACAATATGTTATTGTAACCGATGATGATTTTAAAAGTGCAGCCGGTAAAAATTTAAAAATAGTTGAAATCGAAGATTTCATACCAAAAGAAGCCATTAACTTTGTTTTTTTTGAAACCCCTTATTATTTACTGCCGGATAAAAAAGGGGAAAAAGGATATGTGCTTTTACGAGAAACATTAACTCGAACAAAAAAAATTGCGATTGGTAGAGTCATGATTCGTTCCCGTCAACACTTAGCGGCTATTATTCCTTATGGCGATGCCATTATTCTGAATATTATTCGATATGCCCATGAACTCAAAAAGCCCACTGAGTTTGAGTTACCAAGCAAAGACACTGCTGAGTATAAAATCACCAAGAAAGAAATGGACATTGCCCAACAATTAGTGGAGTCCATGACTAGCGCTTGGAAGCCAGAGCAGTATAAAGATGAATATTATAATACCTTACTAAAATTAATTGAAGAAAAAGCAAAGGGCAGGAAAACGCCTTCAAAGAAAAGCAAAACATCGGATGTTAAACAAACAAAGATTATCGACTTCATGGAATTATTACAAAAAAGTATTAAACAAAAAAAGAAAACACCTGCTTCTAAAACTAAAGCGCAATCAACAAAAAAACCTATGGATAAAAAGAAAAGCAAGAAATAGGATCGTGACATGTCGTTAAAAAAATATAATACAAAAAGAGATTTTGACAAAACCTCAGAACCCCTTGGAAAAAAAGAAAAGCCATTAAAATCCAACCCACGTAGATATGTTATTCAAAAACACGCCGCTTCACATTTACATTATGATTTTAGACTCGAAATGAATGGGGTATTAAAAAGTTGGGCCATTCCTAAAGGACCGTGTCTTGATCCTAAGGTTAAAAGATTAGCCGTGCAAGTAGAAGATCATCCTTTGCCTTATGGCTCATTTGAGGGCTTGATTCCAAAGGGGCAATATGGTGGCGGAGCCGTCATGTTATGGGACAATGGCACATGGGAAGAAATTAAAGAGCCCAAAAAAGGAATAAATAAAGGGAATTTAAGTTTTATTTTAAAGGGTAAAAAATTAAAAGGAAAATGGGAACTGGTTCAAATAAAAAGTGATCCTAAAAATTGGTTATTAATTAAAAGTGATGACAAACAGGCCAAAGCCCTTTCTGATTTTGATATAACAGAAGAAAAGCCTTTAAGCATAGTATCTAAAAAATCCATGGATGAAATTAAAGAGGGTTCAAAAAAAATATGGAAATCCGATACAACGCCTACCCAAAAAACCAGTGCTAAAAAAGAAATAATAGATATTAAAAAAATAAAAATGGATCTCAATCTGAATAAAAAAAAATTGCCTGTTGAAGTTTTCCCTCAATTAGCCACGTTAGTAGATAAAGTACCTCCTAATGATAATTGGATACATGAAATTAAATTTGATGGGTATAGACTTATCGCGCATCTTGAAAAGAAAGTTAAGTTATTAACGCGTGGACAAAAAGACTGGACAAGTAAGTTTCCCACGGTGAAAGAAGCACTTGAAAATTTAAATTTAAAAAATACGATTTTAGATGGGGAAGTGGTTGTTCTGAATGATAAGGGGCATTCAAGTTTTCAGTTATTGCAACATGCACTTTCAGAAGCATCTCCAGATGCATTTATGGTATATTACGTTTTTGATCTTTTGTATTATGAAGGGTATGATCTGACAGGATTAGATATTTTAAAAAGAAAAGCATTATTGAAAAATAGTCTTTCTAACAACACTTCTGATATTATTCGTTTTAGTGATCATGTTGTAGGTAATGGCGAAGCCCTATTTCAAAAAGCAAGTCAATTATCCTTAGAGGGGATTATTTCTAAAGAAATACATAGTCCTTATTGTCAAAAACGAACCAAAAATTGGCTTAAAATCAAATGTTCCAATCGTCAAGAATTTGTGATTGGTGGATTTACCAAGCCCCAAAGTTCCAGACAATATATTGGATCTTTGTTACTGGGTGTGTACAAGGGCGATAAATTTATTTATTGTGGACATGTGGGCACAGGTTTTGATTCAAGCACCTTGAAAATGCTTTATGCTATGTTTATGAAAAATAAAATCCCAACTATGCCATTTGAAAGTGTTCCGCTTATAAGCAATGTTGCTGCTTGGGTGAAACCTAGTGTGGTGATAGAAGTTGAATTTACAGAATGGACAGAAGACGGTATATTAAGGCACCCTAGTTTTAAAGGGATAAGACAAGATAAGCCTGTCAAAGAAATTAAACGTGAAACTAAGAAATCATCCTCCAAAAAAGAACCTCACTTTAAATTAACTCATCCAGATAAAATCCTATTCCCAGAAAGTAAAATTACAAAACTTGACATGGCTAAATTTTATAATTCGATCAGCAAATGGATATTGCCTTATATCATTAATCGACCATTATCTTTGGTGCGTTGTCCTGATGGACGTGAAGGCCAATGTTTTTTCCAGAAACATCTAAATACAAACGATCATTCAGATGATGCTTTATTTGAAGCTAAACCAAATAATAAAAATGAAACCTTTATTTATATTAAAAATATTGAAGGTTTATTAAAATTAGTTCAAATGAATGTGTTAGAAATACACCCATGGGGTGCAAAAGCAGACAAACCTGAAAAACCAGATTTTATGATTTTCGATTTAGATCCCGCACCAGATGTGCCTTGGAAAAAAGTAATAGAAGCTGCATTTAGAGTAAAAGAAGAGTTAGAAAAAATTGGGTTAACTTCTTTTGTAAAAACAACCGGAGGGAAAGGCTTGCATGTAACGATACCCTTTCAGCGGCTCTACACCTGGGAGCAAGTCAATCATTTTTCAAAGCTCTTTGCTGAATTTATGGCCAGTAAATATCCTAAAGACTACATTAGTGTCATGTCAAAGCAAAAGAGGGGAGGAAAAATATTTATTGATTATTTACGTAATCATCAAGGTGCCACGGCTATTGCGCCGTATTCTATACGTGCTAGAGAAAATGCCCCCATAGCCACTCTTCTCTATTGGGAAGAGCTTAGCCCCAAAATTACATCTACCCAGTTTACTTTAAAAACACTGCCAAAGAGATTAGCAGCTTTAGAGGGGGATCCTTGGGAAGGATTTTTTGAAATAAAGCAAAAATTGCCCTTGCTTAAAAAAATATCCTGAAAATCAGTACATTATCTCTTATTTACTTTTTTCTTATTGCTACTAGTAGTACCATGTATATCGCCTTTCTCAGTCTTTTCTATTCCTGTGCCGCCACGTGTATCTGTTAATTCTCTAGCACCACGTGGATCACCTAAATCTTTTAATTTTATGTGTAAATACACTTTCTTAAATTTCTGGATTATAGGGGTTTTTTTGGAAGAACAGCAGATTGAGCTGTCATCACTCTATTTCGACCGGCGTTTTTGGCAGCATACAAAGCCATATCTGCTGCGTGGATGATATCGTTAACGGTTGTGCCATGTTCTGGCGCTTGTGCAACCCCTATAGAGGTAGTGATTTGGGGTAAAACTTCTTTATTAAAATATATTTTTGCATTTTCAACTTCTTGCCGAATAAACTCTAAAAGTGGCATGATTTTTTCGATGGTGGTATTAATGAAAACCAAAACAAATTCTTCACCGCCAAATCGACAAGCAATATCCGTTCCTCTGACATTATTGATTAATAAAGTACCGATATATTTAAGAATTTCATCGGCGGCGTCATGACCATAAGTATCATTAAACTTTTTAAAATGATCTAAATCTAACATAACAAAACACAAGTTATTTTTTTCTCGAGTGATACGGTGAAATTCTCGTGAGAGTGCTTCATTTAAATATCGACGGTTATAAAGGTTAGTTAAAGGATCATGAGTTGCTTCCGATTGTAATTTTTCTCGTAATTTAATATTTGCTAAAGCTAATTTGACGACATCACCAAAAACAGTCATAACCTGCATGATATAGTTCGTGAGAGCGATTTGCTTAGAAAAATTAAAATTTATCATACCCAGTAATTTGTTATCTACAATCAAGGGTATACAGTAACTTCCTTCAGGTGGAACGGTGTAATGATTACAGAATAAATCCATCTGATCTTCTTTAACTACATATTTTTTGCCACTTCGAAGCCCCCAACATACCTCTGAAGAAAATTTAATACGTAATGTTTGCTTATCACCCCATTGTGCAACTAAATCTTGATTTCCTAAGGTATCTGTTATTGTTAACCCACCGAGAAAATCAACAAATAATTCTTCTGCAGATGTTTTTATAACCAAATGGGCCTCAATTGAATTCTTACATAGTTGTAATTTTTCGTTCATGTGATGAATAATATTCATATCCTGTTCATGACGCTCTAGTTGGCTATTTTTATTGGTAAGCTCATCATTTGATGTGAATAGACGGGACGCTAAATTTAAGTTTTTAAAGTTTAATGTTAAAACCTCATTGATAAGACGATTTCCTCTAAATGCGGATAAACTACAAAAAATTAAATATGCTGACATGGCTACACCCAAAACATAATACTCAAAAATTCCTTGTGAAAAAAGCCAAACGCATAACGGTACTATGGTTAAAATTAAAAATATTACGGCGGAAATCCAATTTGCTTGCAATGTTTGCATGGCGCCGGCTGAAACCCCTGCAATGATAATAATGATTATCATTTGTTGCAAGAGATCATGTTCTGGCATAAGAAAGGAGTCGATAATACCCCAACAACTTGCGGAAATTGCAGTACCTATAATAAAAAGTATAAGATGTAGGTTGGGTTGTTCGGGAGTAAGCTTACGTATTGGAATAAGAGAAAATCTGAAAATTGAAACAGAAATTACCGCAATATACCAACTCATTTTAAAAATAGAAACGGGGTGATATAAAGTAAAAAATATCACTGATGAAAGAGCAAAAGAAGTAATAACACTAAGGGGTAAATGGCTATATAAAATATTAATTATTTCATTTGTTGTGTTATCTTTAATGTATTTTAAACTTGAAACGGGTTGCTCAAGAGAATCGAGATTTGCATTATTAAGATGAGGCATTAAATACTCCTACTTTGTCCACCGCTACTGACAGCAACAGACCTCGGGTTAAAAAATGTGTCTCAGCTTCACGAACCCACACAAATCACTGTTAATTTATTTAGTAAAATTTATTTAATTGTTATTCTTATAATTAATTGTAGATGGTTTATAGTAGACTATTCGTGTAACTAAACGAATAAATTTTGATGTGGGAGAGAATGGCATTGCTAAAGTTGAAGTAACCTAGAACATATTTATCTTCATAAGATAAAACTCACAGCCATGAGCATGTTTTGTTACATTGTAGGTTATATATAAAGTCTCGTATTCAAGATCGCGTGTGACGTCTACTTGGTAGGGAACGTCCATCGTCATATTAGAAGCATCCCAGGCAGTTGTATAGGGATATCCAGACATGGAAATATTACAATTACCGTGTAAATCAAATGAAGGGCCATGGTGTTTGCCACCTGGCTTTACACTAATCCCTCCACAAGCAGAACCTATTTCGAGCAGACTTAAAAGTTTCATTAAATTACCCTCAATAAAAAAGCCGATAATATCAAAGGCACACCCTCCCCCACAAGTGGTAGAGGGCATCTATATCGCGCTTCCAGCTCCCAGCGCTGAGCGTTGTTCTTAAATTGATCACTCACCCAAGGAATAGGGATTTTTATCAAAACACATTTCAACTATAATTTTACTTTCATCTCCGAGATATTCTTCCACTGGCGAGGTATTGATACCATTGTAGCCAAAACAATATTTTCCCTCTCGCCAATTCCCAGACGACGTTGAAAGAGTAGCTTTATTTTCATTTAAAATTTTTTCATGATCACTTAAATTTTTATTAAAAGTTTCGAGAGCATCATTTTTAAGCTTTATTATTTCATTTATATTAATTTTTTTAAAAGTGGCTAGGCGATCTTGAACAGCATTCATGCCAATATTAGAATGCATAAAAGCAGTTTGTGCGGCGATATGTTGCATCTCATAAACAGCTAAAGCCATATTATTAAAAATATGCCCAGGTTCATTAAATAAATGGGGTGAATGTTCAAGAACTTTCAGTGCGTCCATTTCCGTGAAGTCTCCATTAATATCTAATGGTAAACCTATTGGAAGTTTAGTTGTTTTATCAAAGAAAAGAGGAAAGGCCAAACCTTTATTTATACCGTAATGATTATATAAGAAGAATTTACCGTTAACTTCAAGTATGTAAATATTCTCGTGAAGCCAAGGTAAATCCTTATTAGAATAAGATGTCATGCCTTGTGAACTTTTAACAGTATATAGGTGGGAGTTTTTTAAATCATCTTTTGTTAAATGTATTAATTCGAGATTAGTACTACTCATATCTAATGACAAAAACAAATCCTGAGGGGGTATTTCAGGTTCGAACTGTTTTATTTCAGTTTCACCTAAAAAGGGGTTAGCTGAAGGATTAATATTATTGAGTTCAAAATTTTGTTCAGATTTTAATACTACTTCGGTATTTGCTTTAGTATTAAGTTTATTCAAGTCCTTATATAAATCTGAAGGAGATACTTCTAATTTATCTTTTAAATTTAATGACCCTACCGGATCTAAATAATCAAAATTATATGCTAAGTTTTCATTTTTTTCAGTTATTAATATTTTATCAATATTAGCTTGATTTATATCATTTACAGCATCAAATAAAGGCTCACCCATATGCGTTTTTAAAGCATCTTTGGTTTCTTCGAATTTATTTACAGCAATTGCATATTGCTCTTTTAGTAATTCATAGGCTTCATTACTCATATATTCTTTTATTTCTTTATGATGATCTAAAATATATCCTAGGGCAAATAAGCCTATACTTACAGGGGTTGTAAGAGTAGCGATTCTGATCAACTTTGCTCCAATTAGAGTCGTTTCTATCCCTAAAGAAGCGCTAATGGAAAATGCCCCAACAAAAGTCATAAAGGAGTTTGCTAATCCAGCAACGTCACTGGGCATGACATCTTTGGAATTAATTTTTTCGAATAAATTCCCAAGGCCACCACCAACATCTAAAATTGAATTAGGAATAGAAATAAGAGGTACTTTTGAAAATGCAAGTTCTAATCCTGTTGTTGCAACACTCAATTGTGTCCAAACTTCAAGATTTTTATAGATATTTAACAAATATTTAAATTGTGTTATGAACCATGTTTGATCTTTATCAAAGGCATCGTTAAACTCAACGTCGGAGGTTAATTCTTTTGACATAATATTTTTTTATTTTTTAGATTATTGCAGCTAGAAGTGAAAGCATAATAAAAATCATTATAAATGGCAAGCCAACACAAAGTAACCCTCTGCCAAAAAATAACATTCGTCTTCTTTTTCTCTTTTCAAGTAATGTTAGATTAATATCTTTTTTTCCAGCAAAAAGTAAAGTTTCACGTAATAAGAGCCACCTACCAATTCCCATTAAAACGATGATACAAACCCAAAAAAATTCACTGCCCAGCATAGTGAAAATAACATTAAAAAAAGGTTGAACGATAGTAGAGAAGACATTTAATGTTTCTGTTTGACTCATGTGACCTCCAGGGCTCGCATTATATGCAGCACATCATTAATATGTAAAGGTGAAATGAGGTATGTGCACGCATTTATAGCATTAAAGTTATAATTATTTAATATTAAATAATTAAACGTTTAGAAGCGTTCAAAAATATTACACTTGTAAAGCAAACTAACAATAATCTTATGGATGAGAATTAAATGCCAAAGCCTCGCTATCTTACAGTTCATGCTAAAAATTAGCCTTGGAAAGGAGCTGATATGGTCAGAAAATATCTTCAAATGGGTTACACACGTAGCAGACGCTATGTTAATTATCGGGGTGGAAGAAAATATGCTCCTAAAATATCCGCGCCTTTAGAGAAAGGCACGGGTGAAGGAATAAAGCATCAGCGCAGCTATTTTTTATGAGAAATGGCAGGGAGCTGAAAAATAAAACTAAGCTTTGGTTAACTAGAGACTTTCTTTATCAACATAGGATAAAAGTCACAGCCATCAGCATGTTTTTTTACAATGTATGTTACAAACACAGTCTGGTTATCAAGTTTCCGGGTAACGTCTACTAGGGACTGAACACCCATCGTCATATTAGAAGCATCCCACAAAATTGTAGAGGGAGCCCCTGATATGGATATATTGCAGTTGCCGTGTAAATCAAATGAATGGTCATTATGTATGTCGCCTGACTTTACGCTAATTCCACCACTAACAGAACCTATTTGAAGTACATCTAAAAGCTTCATTAAATTATTCCTATTAAAAAACGCCGATAATATCAGTGTGATTTAGAAATGTCAAAGAGCCGCTTTAAGAAACTTTATAAAAACACCTATAAGAAGAACAGCTACTAAATTTTCAATTATGGCTAGAATTGACTGTTTTTAATTTTAAAAAATCTCCATTTGTACTGTCAACGTTACATAACTATGCTAGCTTTTAAGTAATAAACTGACCGTTAAGGTACTGTTTCATTCTATGTCAAGTCGTTAAAATTTGAGGTATTTTCTGATGAACGATGACTTAAAAAATTTTAAAATCGCTATGTTGGTTTCCAATGGTTTTGAACAATCTGAAATGGAAAAACCCAAAAAAGCTTTAGAAGAGGCTGGCGCAAAAGTGGTGTTAATTTCGCCAGAAAAATCCAAGGTAAAGGGCTGGAAGGACAAAGATTGGGGCGATGAGTTTAAAGTAGACATGGTATTAGAAGATGCAAATGCAAACGATTTTTTGGGATTAGTGCTACCGGGTGGTGTTATGAATCCTGATCAACTCAGAATGAACCCCCAAGCCATTAATTTTATCAAAGCATTTATTCAAGCAGATAAACCAATTGCTGCCATTTGCCATGGCCCGTGGCCATTAATTGACGCTGATTATGTAAAAGGCAAAACAATGACTTCATGGCCTTCCTTGCAGCTTGATTTAAAAAATGCGGGCGCAAATTGGGTAGACAAAGAAGTGGTTAGACACGAAAAATTAATCACCAGTCGCAAACCAGATGATTTGCCTGCTTTTAATGCAGAAATCATAAAATTATTCATCGAATGCAAATAAAAATAAATATAGGAAAGTTTCTTAATGAAAAATAATATACTGTTATCAGACATACCACCCGAAATGCCGCCAAAAATCCCAGAAGAATTGCCTCCTAAAGTACCTGATGAATTACCACAAAACGATCCAAAAGAAGTACCGCCACAACCGCCAAAAGAACTTCCGCAAGAAACGCCAAAAGAAATCCCCGATACTATCCCTAAAAAAATTGAGAAAAGTCCCAGAAATTTATACAAGATTGCTTGTTAAATTAAATTTTTATTTTTTTAGAGATTTGTAAATATGCTCTCAGATCGGTTGCCAGTTGATTAGGCTTCTTTTGGGCATAAAAAGATTTAATGGCTTCTACTCCTACGCAGTTCATTATGCGATAATAAGCCAATGCAGAATAAATCGGGAATAAAGTGTTGATTAACCCAAAAACTTCTAACAACTGCTTTTGAGTGGCGATGCCTAGCCAATTTTCAAAACAAGCATATTGAAGTTGATTATAAATTGGGTCGCCTTTTCTTATGCCATGATGGGTAACAGCCTGCCCAAGAAAATTATGTAAAGAAAAATAAGGATGGGTAATAATCATCTCCCCCAAATCAATGTAGGTCATTTTTTTATTATTGGGATCAATTAAGATATTGTTCGTGTGAAAATCGTATTGAACTAAAGTTTCTGGGATCTGATATTGAGATAATGCTTCGCAGTGTTCAGAGAGTTTGGGTTTTATATCGTGCAAGCTTTGTAGTTCTTGATCCGTCATGCCATCTGCTTTTAATAAAGCTTTTTGATTGATAAGTTCGTCATAGAGTTTGGGTATTTTATCTAATCGCCAATCTGGTGCACCTAGCGTAAGAAAAGGTTCTATACGGTTCTCTGTCAATCGTTGAATGGTGGTAAATTCGTTAATGACTTGGCACAATAAATCGGGCTGAAAGTTTGTTTTTAGATAACTGCGTAAAGATTGGCCCGCGTCTTTCATGAGAAAACAATGATGTGCCTCATTGGTAGCTATTACAGTAGGCACGCTGACATGAAATTGATCTGCTAAGAGTTGTGTAATCTTAGCTTCTAAGAACAAAGACGGCGGCGTTTGCTTTAAGTAAAAATTTTCTTTAGCAGTTTTAAAGCGAATGACGTTAGACCAAGGGGTTTCAAGCACGATTTCAGGTGAATGTGATAGAACATAGCCTTTAGATGCCAGAAAATCGGTTGCCCAATTGAGAATAGGTGTATGATTCACTTGTTAGTCCAAACTCAGGTTGAATAACTTAAAAATTTGTCAGGCCAGCGACCTGTCCTCCGAAGCTTTAGCGTAGGGAGAAGGCTAGCATCAAGTACTTCTCTTAATATAATACTTACTTTTAATTAAAGCGAGCAAGGATTAAAAAACTAGATCAGATTAATTTGAAGGAAAACAACGCTTTTAATTTTGATTCCAATTCTAAGCTATTTGATTTATACAAAAATAAGTTTTCTCAAAATTCAGCATTATATTTTAATGGAGCATACGAATTAGGGGTATTGGATAACCTTGGCGTTCAATTTGATTGGCACGAATGCCTGCAGTCGTGAGTGTGGTTTGTATGGTTTTTTGCAAAATTTTATGAGGCCATGAAAGACGGGAAAACCACTGACCAGTGAGGCTCCCAAGGCTATGACTTTAGATTTAGTGATGACGATGTCAAAATATTGCTGTGGACTTGAAGCTCCACAGGAATAGAAAAATTAGCTTTTACGAGCGCGCTTAAATTCTGGTTCACCATCAGACTCTTCTGAAA